>NZ_CP150301.1:0-1200000 GCF_045040795.1 Oceanobacillus sp. FSL H7-0719
TAAGCAAAACCTGGAAATATTGTTAAAACAATAACATCGATATATAAATAACTACTGTTACCGTGATGCTGCTGAGAAGGGTGGAAAACAGAACAATTTGTGCATGTAATTCGGGTGCTACCTCGTATTCAAGCGCTAAAGTAGCTGTATTCCTTGAAGTTGGAAATGAACTTGCAATAAGCAATGACTGAGCGATGACACCTTCAATACCCAGCAACAGAATAAAAGCGAGAGCAAATGCTGGACCTGCAATTAATCTTCCAATTAAGCTTAAGCCAATCACCCGGTGAAATGAATGAAAACGAATCACAGCTAGTTGCGCACCTAAAAGGATGAGTGCCAAGGATGTAAAGCCACCAGCAAGCTGTTCTAAAGGAATCTCAACAAACCGCGGCAGTGGAAGGTTGAAAACCTGAAAAACAACCCCTAAAGCCAATGCATGGATGATTGGCAGCTTGAAAAAAGACTTCACTATATCTGTAATTGTTTTTGAGGCAGAGATTAGGTTGTAAATCCCGTATGTATAGGTTAGCAAGTTCTGAAAGACAAGCATAATAATTTGTACGGAAACACCTAAGGGATTCGTGCTGAAAATAAGTTGACTGACCGGCAGCCCGTAGTTTCCGGAATTCATCAGTGAAATACTGTTTTTTAAAGCAGTCCGCTCGTCTCCCTTAATTTTAAATACCTTTGATAAAATGGTGCTTAAGAGTATTAAACTGGATGAAAACAATAGTAAATAGAACATTAACTGACCAAGTAATTGCTGATCGAATTCAACTTGGTAGATATTTAGAAATACAGCTGCAGGCATGAAACAATAGGTAATAAGATTTGCTATCGGCCTCAGCTGAAATTGGAACTTTTTTTGCAGCATTGCTCCAACTGCCATTAATATTAAAATTGGTAAGATAACATCCATAAAGACGAGGCTGATGTAGCTCATATAATACCCTCATTTCTCGCTAAAGATAAACGCGAATTTGTTTCCGCGGTCGCTCAACTTTCAGTGCTAAATAATAAGAGCAGCATATCATTTAGGGTCTATATACAGAAGTTTCACTTTATCGCAGGTTAAGTGGCAGTAATCCCCCACTTAAAAAATGGAGAAGAAATGAACATGTTATGTGGGGATCAACTGCCCCTAATCGCCCGATTGGTTCAACTAACAATCAGTGGGAGAGATCCAAAAGCTCCCCCTGATTGAAGTTTCACTTTATCTTCATTTTATAAGAAAGTTGGGTATTAAACAATTAGATAATAATTATAATAAGTGATAACTAAAAGTTATACAAATGGCAAGAAACTTTTTCTCTTATCGATTCTGCTCATTTAACGTATCAAACCAGTCCATGTCGATAGGACATTCTTCCGAACAAATTAACTATAATAATTGTAAACTTTAATATAGGTTGCTTTTTCTCCGGAACGCGCCCTATTATAATTCTGTAAGGGAAATAATTGAAATTCGGCAAAATGAAACAATCTTACTAATTTAGGGGGAGGGGTTTTTTGAAGAAGAAAGTTGTTTTAGCAATGAGTATTGCAGTTTTTATACTCCTAACAGGCTGCAGTAATGCACAACGAAATACAGCATTAGAGGAAGCTGCTTATTCTGTGATTGAAGATAAGGATAACAAGGAATTTAGTTTGAGTGAATTAACAGCTTTTGACTGGGATGAAGCACATTTATTTAGCCCTTACATTTCAAGAAGTGATATGGAGGAACAATTAGGTGTGAAATATAGAGACAAAAGCAACATCGTGATGAGAGACGATATTTTCTTATTGGTTTTCATTAAGGATGATAAGGCGATGCACTATGCAGAAATTGAACATCAAGGTTCTGTTCTTTCGACAGGAGAAGAGGATTATTTAACACCGTCTCACGATGTAATCTATATTGATAGGTATAACAATTAAGAATGTGCAAGTAACTATAACATACATATTTGTACAAAAAAAGGAACAGTTTTAACATGATATCTGTTCCTTTTCTATGATGACTTTCTTCATGAATTCACTCGTTTTATAGTAATCCCAAAATAATTGGTGCAATAAGCAATATAATAGAGACAAGGATAAGGGGAAGGGATATATTTCTCGGCAATTTCCTTCTGCCTTTACCCTTGTACCAGCCAGAGAATTGCAGCTTATTTCTATACAAAACAAAGAGTAAAATGAATATTGCTAATCCACCGATCCATGTATCATTTTCGGTTACATCGAAAAGGCTGTAAATATTTACTATAAGCAGCCAGCCGAAGCCGCCGAGAAAGATAAAAATAATAAAGATACGCAGAAGCTCTAATAATGTCCTCATTTTAAAAATTCACCCTTCTTGGGAAAGTACGCTTTTTAGATTTGCCTGCACATTTAATGCGATGCGTTTCTATATGTAATTATTGCAATTTATATCATCCACAGTTGTTAAAGTACATACTCTCCGTATAAGTATGAAACACCCCTTACTAAACTGTCCTTAAAGCTGAATAACCTATATTCAAATAGTAACACAGTAATCTGGAAATATTATCCTGAAACAGATAATTAATTCTATTTGTTTGGGGTAAATATCTAAGTAACAATTCTTGGATAAGGAGCAGAATGGCTCTGCATTTATCTGGATCGATTGTTGGTTATAATACAATTACATTCTCATTGAAGGTGAATGAAATATTGGAGGAATGATGCAGTATGAAACATTTTACAAAAGAAGAAAAGATAAAGATTTTATCAGATATCATAGCGATTAAATCCGTTAATGAAAATGAAATTGAAGTGGCAAATTATTTGAAAGACTTATTTGCTTCATATGGCATGGAATCTAAAATTATCCCGGTAACGGACACACGTGTGAACTTAGTGGCTGAAATTGGAAGCGGAAGTCCGGTAATTTGCGTTTCTGGTCATATGGATGTCGTTTCTCCTGGTGATGAAAGCGAGTGGACATCAGATCCATTCACCTTGACAGAGAGGGACGGGAAATTATATGGACGTGGAACAAATGACATGAAAGCAGGTTTAATCAACCTTGCTTTAGTAATGATCGAGCTCAAAGAAAATAATGAATTAAAAAATGGCACACTCCGTTTTATGGCAACAACAGGGGAGGAAGTCGGTGGCGCAGGTTCTAAAAAATTATATGAAGCAGGCTATATGAATGATGCGGATTA
The DNA here is from genome assembly GCF_045040795.1 of Oceanobacillus sp. FSL H7-0719. Taxonomy (GTDB): domain Bacteria; phylum Bacillota; class Bacilli; order Bacillales; family Amphibacillaceae; genus Oceanobacillus. The sequence continues at coordinate 3,177 of NZ_CP150301.1, forward strand.
TTTGTGGGTAGCAGAACCTTCGCATGACACGATTATTTACTCCCACAAAGGATCACTTAACTTGCGTGTAACATCTGCTGGCGAAGCAGCACACAGTTCCATGCCTGATCAAGGCTATAATGCGATTAATCCACTGATGGAATATCTGCTGGAACTAAACGGAAAATTGAATGGCGACGATCGCAACAATGAAGTTCTAGGTAAATTGGTTATGAGTACAACTATTTTCAATGCAGGCAACCAAGTAAACTCCATCCCAGAAAAAGCCGTGGCTGAACTAAACGTGCGCACTATTCCGGAATTTGATAACGCTGAAGTGATTGATTTATTCAATCAAACAGCTGACACATACAATCAGGAAGGCGCTGCTATTCAAGTTGAAGTGACCATGTCATTACCAAGCGTTTTCACTTCAGGACAGTCTGAGATGGTTGAACTTGCTAAACAACTTGGTAAAAAACATTTAGATTTGCAAATCTCCGTTAAAGGTTCGCCAGGAGTGACGGACGCATCAAATTTATTGCGAGATAAAGATGAAAACTTCCCATTTATGATGTTTGGCCCAGGCGAAACAAAAATGGCACATAAAACAGATGAATATGTCTATAAAGAATACTACTTTGTGTTCTTTGATATCTATAAAGAGCTGATTTTAGGATTGTCGAAATAGGAAACGGCATTTTAAACGATAAAGAGATGACTGGATTTGTGGTCATCTCTTTTGTTTTGGCTTTGATTTAACCACGAGGATGAACATGTATAAATACCACGTAACATTTTATCAAAGATTATTGCAAATCCACCGTACGTTAAACTTGCATGAATAATATTTACCTTCATGTCAAAAGCTAATACAAAATAGGTGCAGGAGGTCTGAAGATGACAGATAAACAAAGACAATTTAAGGAAAACAGCCAGAGCGGGGAGCGCCGGAATGGACGCAAAAGCCAATTCAAAAATTATAATGAAGAACAAGGCGAGGAACCAAACGAGTTTGTAAGCAGAAAGAATAAATAGTTTATATCGAATTGATTTATAGGCATATACAAGTGGTCATTATTAAAAAAAATTATCAGGAGGTTTCATCCATGTCAGAGGAAAATAAGAACAGAAATAAAGATAAGGGAAGACAAAGAAATATCCAAAATAAATATGATACAACACCAAAAGACGAGCGAGATACAGAGTTTGCCGAGGAAACTGAATTTCTGAATTTGGATCAAAAGAAAAATAAGCGAAAACGGGGATAATTAATTGTTCGTTATTTCAAGCATTCAGAGCAGGGCATTCTGGGGTATTCCTGGATTGGCCTGTTTTGTGCTGTAGGCTCATCACCATCGTATTGCAAGTAAAAACCTGACAAGCACAGGTCAGTTATATTCCCAAACGTTGCGAGTCTTGCACTTGAAAAATATTATCCAAAGACTGCTTTATCTAATAAGCATGAAGCAGTCTGAATAATAGCTGAAAATAGACGCTAAGTCCATGGAATGGCGGAAAAAATTGGATGTAATATCTAATCTTATAATAACTTGATTTTAGATTGAAATATTTGATAGAAACTGTTATTATTTTCATTGTGTCTAAAATTTCAAGTAGTCTTAAATAGTGAAAGTTTAATAGAGACTAGCTAGAGTCAGGAGTACTGTGGGAATAGAAAATTAACCTGAAGTCATCGTAGTACATCTTCATTTAGGAAGAAAAGGAATGGCTTATTTAATTCGGTTATAATTTTCATAATATTATTTTTTTATGTATAGGAGGGAAATTTTGTATGTCAAAACAAAAAAAGGGACTATTTATACGATCTTTGGATAGAATCGAATGGCTTGGTAATAAATTGCCACATCCCGCAACATTATTCGCAATTTTAGCACTGCTTGTTATCTTGCTTTCCGCAGCCTTACAACCATTGGGGATAAGTGTGGAGCATCCTGGGGAAGAGGGAACAACAGTAGAGATTAAAAATCTGCTGAGTGCAGAGGGAATTCAGTACATATTCACAAATATGACGGATAACTTTATTGGCTTCGCGCCTTTAGGAGTTGTACTGTTGACAATGCTGGGAATAGGAGTAGCTGAACGTACAGGACTTATAAGTGCATTGCTTAGAGGATTCGTCTTATCCATCCCAAATCGGTTTATAACTTTAGGCTTAGTAACAGCTGGTATTATGTCCAGTGTGGCTTCTGATGCGGGATATGTTGTATTGCCTCCACTTGGAGCATTGATTTTCGCAGCACTTGGCAGGCACCCATTAGCAGGGCTCGCAGCAGCATTTGCTGGGGTTTCTGGAGGATTTAGCGCCAACTTATTACTATCTGGTACAGATGCGATGCTAGGAGAAATGACGATTGCTGCTGCAGCAATTATTGATCCTGCCTACGCAGAAAATATGAATATAGCAATGAACTGGCTGTTTATTGCAGTTTCTGTATTTGTATTAGCGGTTATCGGTACATGGGTAACTGAAAAAATTGTAGAACCTCGTCTTGGTTCGTATAAAGGTGAACATAAAGAAAAACTGGAAGGCCTTGAAGCTATTGAGAAAAAAGGTCTTATCTGGGCTGGTGTAGCAGCAGTTGTTGGCGTTGTACTCGCATTACTGCTTGTATTGCCTCAGAATGCACCATTGCGTGGTACAGAAGGCGATACAATGGCCCAAATCGTTCAATCGCCATTTATGAGTTCACTCGTGCCAATAATTGCAATTATATTCTTTATCCCTGGTCTTGTTTATGGAATGGTAACGAAATCTATACGCAGTGATAAAGATGTCGCAGTGCAAATGTCAGATACGATGGCATCAATGGGAACATTCATTGTTCTAGCATTTACAGCGGGACAGTTTGTTGCATTCTTTAATGAAACCAATATGGGCTTAGTATTAGGTGTATATGGTGCGGAATTATTAACAAGTGTAAACTTAACAGGTATCCCGTTAATATTGCTGTTCATCTTGATTACAGCATTTATTAACTTATTCATTGGAAGTGCTTCTGCAAAATGGGCAATGATGGCACCAGTCTTTGTGCCGATTATGATGCAGCTTGGATATTCTCCAGAGCTGACACAAATGGCTTATCGTATTGCGGACTCTTCTACAAATATTATTTCGCCATTAATGACCTATTTTGCAATCATTATTGCTTTCGCACAGAAATATGATAAGAAGATGGGTATTGGTACTTTGATTTCTACAATGGTTCCATATTCGATGTTCTTCCTGATAGGCTGGACAATTATGCTAATTATTTGGATGCTGCTTGGTATCCCTCTAGGACCAGGAGGACCATTGACTTATTAGTTATAAAATAAATATTTTTGAGGGGGATAAACTGCCCCTAATCGCCCGATTGGTTCAACTAACAATCAGTGGGAAAAATGCAAAAAAAACCCACTGATTGAAGTTTCACTTAAAAAGCGGGCCCTTCAGAGTTTGTCTCTGAAGGGCCCGCTTTTTTGTCATTATAATACAGTCTATTTTATCAAGATATAATTTAACCGTATATGTAAGTCATTCTAATTGGAAGAGTCAGATACGACCTGTTATCCGGATTGATGCATATTTTTGATGTACAGTTAATAATCACATACTTGGTCCTTACATTCTTCTTTTCTTTCAGGGAATCCTTCTTTTAAACTAATACCAGCTACTGAATAGTCATCATTTAAAGTTATAGAAAACCTTCCTTGACCGTTTACAATACCATCTATTTTTGTTGCACCCATTTTACTTATATAAGGGTCATCGATTTCAATAGACTCTATTGTTTCAAAGTTACTCTTGATGTAATATTCGGTAACACTTTTAAACTTTGTGATGGTTTCATCATCAAAAGAATCTTTCATCATGCATGCGCTAAGTGCAATAGCAGCAGCGATTATGATAAACAAATGTGTTTTATTTTTGTCCATGCTACCACCCGTTTTAATAAAAGAATTGTTATGAAGTCAAATATAAAACATTCTAATAAATTATGTTTCTCGAGCTTCAATGAAAATTTTAGTAAAATTAGTAATCACAAGTTTTTTCCTTACATTCTTCTTTTCTTTCAGGAAAACCTTTTCCCATGCCCATACTTGGTATGTTGTAGTTGTTTTCTATCTCTACAGTCATATCAAAGTTTGCATCCTTATTATCGTTTACATAACCACGAACCGTAAATCCTCCCATAGGACTTCTGTGATCATCGCTAAAGTCTATTTTCTCGATATCTTTAAAATTGTTTTTAATATAGCTTTCCGCTGATTGTATCGCTTTATTGATTGTTTCATCATCATAATCTTGGTTATTTGTATTCCAGAAGCATCCTGTTAGTAGTATAACTGTGATCATGTTTATAATTAGCGTAAAGAATAATTTCTTCATTATTAGCACTTCCTCAATGATTATACATTTACCGTTGCTAACAATTTGTAGAAAAATTGTTTGGTTATCCAAATCGATTGAAAACCACATTGATTAGGAATGCTTTTCTATATAGTTGAAGCGGTTTAATTGAGTTTAGGAAACGTTTATTCAATAATCACATACTTGGTCTTTACATTCTTCTTTTAACTTAGGGAACCCATCATTTTCTCCAACACTTGTTACTTTAAAGTCACCATTTAAGCTAATTGTAAAGCCGTGCATTTTATTTACAGTTCCTTCCATAACTAAACTTCCCATAGGTGATTGGTGCGGTTCTTCTAATTCTATAGAATCGATATCTTGGTAATTATTTTCAATATAACTTTTAGCAGTCTGTTCTGCTTTTGTAACTGTTTCTTCGTCATAATCACTGTTTCCAGGGTTCACAACACAACCTCCTAATAGTATAATAAATAAAAAAGAAAAGTATAATGAATTTTTATTCAATTTCAAAAATAAACACCTCTTTTTACATTGATTAAATGAAAGGAGTATAATTTAGTATGGCTCTGTCATTAACAGAATATGAATTAGGTATACTCTCTGATAGAACTTATGATGACGTTGAAAGTAATATCAGAATCAATAATATCAATGGACAAAGGATTACATTTGATATAATCGAGTCCATCAAAGATAAAGATACTGGTCTTGATGGTTATGTCCTCCAAAAAGAAGGTACAGACGAACTTGTCATTAGCTTCCGTGGTACAGAATTCAATGGTCTTGGTGATTTTGACAAAGGTGATATTAGGGAAGACATCCACGGAGTTATTCTTGGTAATTCTGATTATACCAAAAATTCCCGCGGAAATACAACGTATGTTGGAAGTCCCGGACAGGATGCCTTGATTGCCTCTGGTTCGGCTAAGTTAAATAACGATGGAACTATTTCTCATATAAATAAAAATCAATTTACGGAAGGGGATAAAGTTGTCAGTACATATGTAAAAAAATATGGAGCGGAAAATATTACATTTACTGGTCACTCTTTAGGAGGGGGACTTGCTCAGTACTTTGCCGTAAAGTACGATTCTCATGCAGTAACATTCGCTGCTGCAGATGTATTTAATCTTTTAACAAAAGATGAACAAAAACAGGTTAAAAATGGTGCGTTCAAAGATCAAATTATCTCCTATATTCATTCTAAAGATTTGGTCAGTACATACTATCAAGTCCCTATTGGCAGTATGTACTATATTAATAATCCCTCGGATACGAGTGGTTTAGGTTTAAAAATGCATGGTATCGCCAACTATTTAGATCCAGAACTGTTTAACGACGAAGGTTACTTTAATCCTCAATCATTATATGATGAAACGTTGAAAGGTCAATTATCACTAGCTGTAAACAAATCACCATTGGAGTTTAAAAACTCTGGAATAAGTGGATTTTCAGTTCTAATTCAATCCGAGTTAATGCGCTTTTATGCTAGAGGAATGCAAATGAGTGAAGAGGTTTTAAAGATTCGCAAAAGATCTATTGAACAGTTATTAGATATGCACTTCAATGAGATGGATGAACTTAAAAAAATGTACATGAATTCGACAGGTGCTGGTAACTATGATAGGTTAACACCGGCAGATGTGGAGGATGTATTTCGAGAGCTAGTAACGATGGAGAATGGAACACCAATGTTATTTGATCTACATGATATGGAAGATATTCTTGTTACATTACAAAGAATACAAGAAGATACCGGAGAGATAGCATTTAATATGGAAAAAATGGCTAATGATTTTGAGAATACAGATAAGATACTTGCAAATTGGCTAGGCCTAAAGGGGTGATGCTATATGGAAGACTTTGAGGAATGGTGGAAAGACCAATTAAAAAGAAGAGAACAAAAGAAAGCAATTAAAGAACATATAAGGGCAGCGTTAGAGGATAAAGCAAATGAATATAAAAAGTCATTTGATGAATGTTTTCAAGGGGTAGACCTCTATGATAAACACGAAGAGTATTTCGATTCTATTCGTGTACAATTTGATGGTAAAGCAAAACAGGCATTGATAGAAAGGTTGAATAAGAATCGTTTAGACCTTGCATACCTCAATATGAAACGTCAAGTTGCACGAGATAATATTAAATTATAAGAAGAATGCTTTTTATAATTTCTTTGGGTACGTAAATTGTTTTTTGTGTCCGATAGAAAAAATAAACCCTCATGTGCTTGCACGGCGCTCCTGAGAGATTATTCCTAAAAATGTGAGCCTCTTGATGGGGTTGGTCTGTTGGAACCGTTCCATGTTAGATCGTGGGATGGTTTTTAATATTGTATGAATTTCTGTGGTTATTATACCACGGTTTGTTTTTGTGTACACCAATTGCGGGTTGATTTTCTCACTAATTCAAAAACTTGGAAAGCCATTTTTATTACAGACTTTCATTTAAAATTAAATAGAATGAATAGCAAAATTTAGTATTCGCTATTTCAGCCAACTTAATCAATCTTGCTCAAAGAATATGGTAAAATGGACGGATGAAGCAGTAAATATGATTTGTGCTTCTAATAATTAAACAGGGTGCTTAACAACAAATCCAAATTTTTATAGTACATAGATTTAGCTAAACTACATGAGAGTTAGTTTGCTACACGGAGGAATAAAATGGGAAAGTATTTTTATGCATTTTTAGAAGAGATCTCAGAAGAATTCGCTCGGACACTTTATGAATTAGAAAAAGCAATTTACACTAGTCCGCGTTCGATGCTGACACATAGTCGCACATTTATTGAGGTATTGCTTGAAAAAGTAATGATACATGAAAATATGCCAAATGGGGCATATATAAGTATTAATGAACGTATTCAAGGCTTGGATGATATAGGTTTGCTTACGGAAGAAGTAAAAAATGCCTTCCATGAAGTAAGGAAATTAGGAAATAAGGCTGCACATGATACGCGTCAATTCAGGTTCTCCGAGTCACTCACGGCTTGGGAACATATCCATACGATTGTAAAATGGTTTGTGGAAGTGTATGAGTCCTATGTGATCGTGGTGCCGGATTATGTTGATCCCATCATGAAACAGGAGCATGATTATGATTTAGAAGAAATGGCGCTCCGATTTAAACAAATCGAGGACTTATTAAAGGAGTCCCTGAAAAGCGAGAAGCCAAAGGGTACAGAAAAAGAAATGCACGATGCGAGACCGGAAGAAAGCAAAAAGAAGAGAACGAAAAAATTGGTGATAGAAAAGGATGCAGTAATCGAGACAATGGAGGAAGCACCTGGTTTTATCCCAGTCCGAACAATTTATTATGGCAATGATTCTGTGGATATTCCTTATTTCCTAAGGGATGCTTTTTTACTGCCACAGCGATTTGAAGAATCAGAGCGTTTCTTAGTTCGTTTGGGCGGCGAAGAACAAGCGAGGATTATGAGTGAGCTGCCGAAGTCATTAGTCGCTTTTCATGAGAGGATAACGCGTTATACGGAATCCCATTCTGAAACATTCTTTTATGAATTGAAGGAATTTGTTGCAGAGGAAATGAGAAGAAAGAAGCTTGTTATCAATCGTCCCGGCGAATTGTTTTTATTTCATAAATCAAGTGAAATCGTCGTAACAGAGGATTTAGGTGATATTGATATCAATAAGGAAAACTTCACTGGGATGCCTGGATTAATTGACCAGCTTAATGCGGACGGCATTTATAAAATTCGGCAGCTGCCAAAGGAATTGCTGATCCTTGGTAAATACAAACGGGTTGGTAAAGGCAGGGTGGAGAGCTTTTTCCAGCAATTAGAAGCGATGCAGGAGAAGTTAATGAAAGAGCTTGTTTGAAGTGTTTTTAGAAATAAACCTATTCAAAAATAATATAAAATCATCGATTGGACGATTCTTCCTTCAGTTATCCGGGTATAGTTTATTATCGAAAAGGAAATTGTAAAACCAGGAGGGATTATATGAAGAAGGGCTCGTTAACAATTGAAGAATTTAATGAATTATTAAGAGAGTGGAGCGGCAAGAGAGTAAAAGTCGTGAAGCATGAACTGGAAGACCGTGATGAAACATTAATCAATTTAGATGCAATTTCTTATGAAAATGGCTCTAGTATCGATGATTATGAACCCCGACATTCCTTGCAATTAAATGGCGCAGGAATGATTGAAACCACAGAGGATAACTATGAACAGCTGCCTTCAGATGAGTTTGAGATACCATTGGAAGAGGATGCAGCTTATCAATTTGATGGGGAGAAATTGGCTTTGGAAACTTCCCGTGGGAATTATACGATAGAGCTTTTGGGTGAGTGAAATTAAGGATAGTGGGGATGGGTTGGTGTATGCTGCACTGACTAATCTCCGCTATTTTAATTTTTAATGTAATGTTCATTCATTTTATTATTTCTGCAGTTCGTTTTACTTTTATATGTTCGCAAAACTGGTACACCCTAATGTAGAATATGCGAAACCTAAGTCTTAGAGACAAATCTTCTGTAATGGTGCAATGTTAATTACAATGGATTGGTTTCACATAAGGTTTGTGGCATAAATTCCTGTAGTTTCCTGGAGATAAATGTGGAAAAAGCTATAAAGGATAATATCGAAAAAATAGACGAAAGTATCTGGTGGAAAAGTCGTTGGAATAAGTAAGAAGTATACTGATTTATAATCAAATGTAAAGTTTGGGAGTGTAAAATAAACTACGATGTGGGAGCTTTATGCTCTCTTCTATTAAGTTATTTTGCACTCCCTTTTATTTTGCTTTGGCATTTAATCTGTATTAACATTCCAGTCTATAAGATAGTGATACAAACTATTTTCAACAGGTTTCTCCATTATCATATTCATATGAACTACCGGTATTTCTTTTCCTTTTTTATCCTTCATTTTGTCTTGTTCTACTGAGGACTTATCTGGCCTTGCTTGTCCGAGATAATAAAAACTACTACCTTCGTCATCATCTTTTTTTATAAACATGTGGATATGGTTTTTTTCTCAACCGCATTTATAATTTTATGAACCTCCTCATATTGTAATGTGCGGTTGCTTCTAGTATACCATTTAAAAGTTTCTGAACTTATAAATTCATCTCCATAAGCAACACTTGAGTCTACATCATCGTCTTTATGGTAGATAACAAATATTGGGCAAGTCAGGTGTTTTGTTTTATAGCCATACATAGTTGAACTTTCATCATTATGCCAGTTTAACAATTTGCAGACGTCTTTTCTAGTATACTTCTCATATAGTGTAAGTTGCTTGTCAGGTTGGTATTTCTTACTTTTTTCTAACCCACTATATAAAATATCTGTGAATAAATGTTTAAAGAATGAATTTTCATTTAAACTTTTTTGAATTATTTCATTTAAATGATAGTATCCATCATTATTCAATGTGATAATTGCTATGTTTCCATATTTATTCCGATCTACTTGAGAGAAAAATGATAAATCAAAAATACGTTGAACGGAATGAAGTGTTTCTTCATCAATTCGACAATTAGATTTTTCTAATTTTTCTAGATACTACTTTGATGCAACCTTCTCATTATTTAAAAGTAAATCAAGTAAAATTAACTCGTGCTGCCTTTTTCCATTTAGTATCTCTAGAGAAAGCATATTGAGTACACTGTTTTCATAAGGGCTAATTAACGGAATTTCTTCTTTCATTTTCAATAAAAATTGATAATAATTTTTATATTTACTTGCAATAACGATAGGATCAATAGAATGGTTTTCTATAAAATCAATAAAATAGGGAGTTCTACCAATTCTATTCTTTAATTCAACAAAGGTTTCCTTCAATATTTTCATCGAAGTTAAACTGCTACTATTAATTGCCTTAAATATTTGTTTTCTAGCAATCTCTTCAAAATTAACAGTCGATATCCCGTTGATATAATTGGTTTCTACCGTATTTCTACGGATATTGTCCTTATTAAGTGATTTGTCACCTGAAAGGGCTATCGGGATTAAATAGTTATTTTTATAATTACCAATGAAATCAATTATTGTTACAAATTCTTTTGATTCATGTTTTCTTAGTCCCCGTCCTAGCTGTTGTATAAATATAATGCTAGATTGAGTTTGCCTTAACATAACGACCTGGTTGATGCTTGGAATATCAATTCCTTCGTTAAAGATATCTACAGTTAGAATATAATCAAGAGATCCATTCTCAAGACGATTAACTTGATAAGTTCTTTCATCTTGAGCATCATCTCCAGTCAATGCTACTGTACGGAGTCCCTTTCTATTTAATGCCTTGGAGAGCTCTATAGCTTCTTCTTTACGGCTACAAAACATTAGCCCTTTTACTGTATTTCCAGAGAAGCCATAATAATTTATTTTATTAATAATATGGTTAATACGTTCCTCGGTAACTAAGTGAGAAAAGAGAGTTGTATCATCAATTAATTCGCCCTTATACTCTATATCCGTTACCCCGAAATAATGGAAAGGACAAAGCATATCTTCTTCTAAAGCTTCTTGTAGCCGGATTTCATAAGCAATATTATAATTAAATAGCTCATAGATATTAAAATCATCGGTCCTCTCAGGAGTAGCTGTCATTCCCATTAGGAATTTAGGTTTAAAATAATCAATTACTCGTAGATATGATATAGCACCAGCTTTATGAACCTCATCAATAAGAATATAGTCAAATTCTTTAGAATCAAATTGGTGAAGAGTCGTTAACTTTGAGATTGTTTGTATTGTGGCAAACAAGTACCTTACATCCTTATTTTTATTTGAACCTGACAATATACCAAAGTCCTCATCTACTCCCCCAAAAATTCGTTGAAAATCTTGCTTTGCTTTTTGAAGAATTTGTTCTCGATGTACAATAAATAACATTTTTTGTGGGGCAAATCTTCTTACATCAAATGCTGAAAGATATGTTTTACCAGTACCGGTAGCTGAAATTACTAGTCCCCTATGATTTCCAGCTTCGCGAACAGCTTGAATTTCTTTGAGCGCAGCTTGTTGCATCTTATTTGGCTTTATTTGTAAAGCTTCATGTAAAGGATTTACCTGATAATCCGTCGGTAGCTCAATTACTTTTTCCCCTAGCTTATAGTCTAGTGGTTTGTAACTTTGTTCATATGTATGTATCCAATTATTTGATAAAGTTATAGCGTTATTCCAGATATGTTCAAATTGATCTTTGAAATGATGAATAATCTCACCATTTTCATGGGAAGTAAGCTTTACGTTCCATTCATGATTAATTTTTAGTGCATGTGCAGTGAGATTTGAACTTCCTACTATTAATGAATAGTAGTCATTGTGCTGAAAGATATAGCCTTTGGAATGGAAGCCTTCTATATTTGTTACTCTTACTTCAACGTTTGTAAGCTTTAACAATTCTTTAAAGACCTTTGGCTGATTAAAGTGTAGAAAGGTCGAAGTCAAGATCCGTCCGGAAATTCCTTTCTTTTTTAAATCTAATAGATATGATTTTAAAGTTGCTAGTCCACTTTCTGTTATAAATGCAACGGAAAAAGTGAACGAATGACATGTATTTAGTTCCTCGCGAAGAGAGGTTAATACATTCTTATTTTTTTTCGAATCATTTACTAGTAATTGTGGAACATAGCGATTTGTGCTAGCATATTTTTTATCTATAAATCCGCGATGTAATGATACCTTCAAATTGTCCATAAAATCTTCCATAGTTAGTATTGTTCACTCCTTATAACTTATTGGGATTATTTTACTAATAATAAGATATATTAGCAAAGAAAAAAGCCATTCCAAAGAGAATGGCTTAATAAAAGATTAAAAAACTAATTCATGTGCTAAACGTTTAATCGCTGGAATGTCAGCTGGTGCCCAATCCAGAGATTCAAGTTCATTTGGCTCTAACCATTTTATATTTACATGTTCAGTTAATTGAGGCTTACCGTCATTTAGTTTACAAATATATGTTGTTAAGTGTACAATTCCAAAATCATATTCATAGGCGGTATATTCTACTTTTTCACCTATTTCAATTTGACAATGCATTTCTTCCTGAATCTCCCGTTGCAATGCTTCTTGGGGTGTTTCGTCATTTTCTATTTTCCCACCAGGGAATTCCCATTTATAAGGTAGAGATTTATTTGGCCCTCTTTGCGCACAAAGAATTTTACCATCATTAATTATAACTGCTCCGACTACATATATATTCTTCATCATTGTGACCTCCTAAAGTGGGTTCTTATTTCTTTTAGTTTAACATGAAATTATTTTAAGGGGGAGAGAATAAAGAGAAACGACTACACTAATCTAAACTTTATATTTTAAAGTGTAATATAAAATTTTGTCAAATCCCAGATATCGTTGGTGTGATGCTCTCTTGGATTTTTGCCGTGAATTTTATGAATATCAAGTAGAAGTGTACTATAAATCAACATATATTAGTGAGCAAAAGAATTCTTCAACACAGTTAAGTTGAATCATCACTACGACCTAAATTAATGGATAGATTATGCTGAAAGGGGAATGCAAGTTCCTTACAAATAATTGTATAGGATAATAGCTATAATAAAATTATATGATATTTGAATCAATTTATTCACAAATTTAATCAGTATTTGCTAAAAATATGGTAATATAGACCTATGAGGGGATGAGGGCTTATATTTACTTAAGATTGAAAGCTTAGTGCCATATTCCTGTATTGTTATTAGGCTACCGATAAATCTAATAGCAAACCAAGAGAGCGAGCTTTTAATTACCAAAACAAAATCCAACCAAAAGAGGTGCAGCAATGCGTTTACAAACGGATCAAACACAAAAATGGAAATTCTCAGAGATTCCTAATATAGAAGAATCAAATTTTAATAGGTCGTTAGAGCGCTTTTTTGATCTTGGGGTCAATGGGTTAACAAGAGAAAATATACAAAACTCACTTGACGGGCGCGTATTGGACTATGATGGTCCAGTTATTGTGAAGATAAAAACAGGCAGTATAAATCAGAATGATGTTCCTGGGATAGAAAATGTGAAAGAACGGATTTTAAATTTGGAAGGTCGTAATAGTTATACAAAAGAGACGATTGACCATATGAAAAATAAACTTGACCAGGATGAAGTTCGTTATATTTCATTTGAAGATATTAATACGAGAGGGCTTACAGGTGCTAAAAATGGACAAAGCGGGTCGAGAAAAGACACGTGGGGAATATATGCCTACAATAAAGGGGTCCATTTTGAAGAGGAAAATAATGAAGTTGAGATTTCAAGAGGTGGATCTCATGGAGTCGGTAAAATAGCTTCAAATGCGGCATCAGATCTGCATGTGATGTATTTTGCGAATTGCGATGCAAACGGCGACCAGCACTTAGGAGGCACTGTACAATTAATTGAGCATGAGTTTGAAGGCCAAACATACCGGTCGACCGGATATTTTGCAGATATTAAACATGATGGTGCAAATAATCGTTCGAAATTTTATCCCTATGAAAATAACTTCCATGAGGTATTTAAAAAAGACACGAGAGGGTTACGAATTATTATTCCTTATTTCAGGAAGGAATACGATGATGAGGTTGCAATCATTAAAAGTGTTTGTGACAGCTTTTTCATCTCGATCTTAAAAAATAAATTGGAAGTGCATATAAACGAGGAGAAGATTACAAAAGATACGATCCTTACGTATATGAAAAATGAGAAATACTATAATCAAGAAATTACTGAGGCAAAGAAGGAATTTACACCTTTATATCTAGATACATACTTAGATGCATCATCAAAAGAGATCGTTGTTTCTAATAAAGAAGAGGATTTCCATTTCAATCTTTACTTTAGATATGATGAACGGATTCCCAAAGGAAGAGTGGCTATTGTTCGGACAATTGGAATGAAGATAGAGGATTTTATTGTCCAAGGTCATGCGACAAAGCCATTTAATGCAGTACTAATTGGCGGACCAAAAGAAGATGCATATTTAAAATCCCTGGAAAACGAATCCCATACAAAACTATCGAAGGATCATATTAATGATGCAAAGCTAAAGAAACAGGCTACTAGATTTATAAATAATCTATCAAGAGAAATTGCGAAGGAAATTGATGAAGCAATCAGGGAGAACAACCAGACAGACGGTTTAATGGAGACCAAAGATATTCTATATATTGTGGAAACACAATTTAAGAAAGATTTAGAGGAAACAATGGGGACAGTCAGAGTAACGAACGGAAAGTCTCTTGTTAAGTCTTCTGGAAAAGAATCGAAAAAAGAAAAGCGTAACCAAAGGAAAAATAAACGTGAAGCGGCTAGTGGTGAAAAAGTTACGCAAAAAAGAAAACGAGATCCTCTCAAATGGCAGAAGGCAAAAGATAAAACTCTGAATGATAGCGACGAAGGAAAAGAACGTTATAGTGCACACCCAGAGATGGTGGAAAGAGTAATCTTACAGGATCGTGAAATGATCAAATTCGATTTTACAGGCAGTGATCAGTTGGGCGGGGCAACTACCTGTGACATATCACTATCAATCATTGATGGAATGGGTGTAGAGTATGACGACGAATTTAACATACATAACAGTTACGAGGAGATTTTAGATATCCATACAGGAAATTTCTGTTCTTATAATAAGGATGTCATAAAAGATGTTCAGATTAAGGATGGAATTGCTAAGCTTCAGTTTAACTTGAAAAACAATTTCAATCGATCATTAAAATTTGTTTACTATGTGGAGGTGTAACAGATGATCTATCGAAAAGATGCAAACTTCCCGTATCCTGTTTTATCTAATACTTCGAATAGTTATGCTGAAAACTACTTTGATCTTGATGTCAATGTAAATGAAAATGCAGATTACTACCATTTTGAATTCAGCTTCGAGATTGATTCAGAGTTTATGAAGAAACAATTACGGAAGGGAAAGGCCCAACTATTTCTTATCATTCAATCAAAGGATAATAAATTTTATAGATTGAGTCAGGGACAAAATATAATTAAAATTCATAAATCCCGTATTTCATTGAATAAACGTACATCTGTTCAGCTGCATATTCAAGCTTTGGAAGATATAAATTTTGCTGATAATGAAAATTTAAGCGCATTTTATGATCAATTTAGAGGAGAAGTGACCGTACCGAAATTCACTTTACTAGGGTATTCCAATGTCATCACATTTGATGGCAGCATTACAAAGCCTTTTGAACTCTTTGAGAAGAAAATGGATGAGAACTTGAAATCAGATATAAAGGTCGAGCTGGGACAGGAAACGATTATTATTCATTACAAAAAGCCAGAGTTTCAATTTAATCATTTACCGAAGAGTAATGTATTAAATAACCCTTATATCTATACAGGTTTATCAAAAGCACTTCAAGCTTTTATCCTCAATAATAGTGAGGATGGAGATATTGATATCGAAAGTATCGATGAGCCTGAAGGTGCCTTAGATCTAAAACTCTATAATCTGATGAAAAAGAAAATGGTAACAGAATTAAATAATGATAATATTGATGAAGTCATTTATATGATTTCTGACAGGATTATTGAAAAGTATACTGTCGCATTAGGGGAGATGGTTACAAATGGAAATTAGACTATTGGCAAAAGGCTATAAGACAAATGAAGCATTTTACCAGGACTTTTTAGATGATAAAATAAATTCGAATGATGAGTATTTCTCTGGCGAAAAAGTATATATTAGTCAGGCTCCGGATTTTCCAGTATATATGGCGAAAGGGACCGAAGAACAGAAAAAGCAAGACTTTCTGGAAGCCTTTCGGGTAATCTCCCAGTCTTATTTGCAAACAAAGCGGGAATTATTGCTTGATGAGACATTTTGGCATTCATTGCTCGTAACACAGAAGCGGGAATATATCTTGGATAAATATCCCGAGGTTCAAGAAGGAAAAAATAAGTTTAATACTGTTGTCCTAAAGAAATTTGATTGGGAGAATTACATTTATAAAAGCATACTTGGTGCACAGTATATTAACGATAATATCGGGGGTGGGGAAGAACGCCAAAGATATTACGAGTTAATTATAGAAAACCTGGACCTCTATAATTACATCATTAAGTATGGGATATTCCGAAATGATATTTTTCTAATTCATATATTAGATATTATTGATGAATTAGAGCTTTCGAAGGTTATGAAAGCAAAAATCAAGGGTCGCGAAGATCTTGGGGATGATGAACGGTATGGAAGACGTGTAATCTTCGAATTTAACAAAAGTTACCCGGTAGTTATGTCGCCAATGCTTGAAAAAGAAGAACTGAAAAAACTATTTATCATGTATTTAGGCTATTACTATGATTTATCTAAGCTACCTTCCGTGGAAAAATATGATTCAGCAAAGCAGGATCCTGAACAGTATGAAGCGGTTGCTGAGACTGCGGCTGCAAATGTATATACTTCGCAACAGAATGAAAACAAAGAAGATGTGTATGTGCCAGAGAGCCAGTCATCAGTTCAAGTTAAAGAAAAGAACGAAAAAGTACTTACTCCTAATCAAGATGAGACTTTAGTTTATTTAGAGAGCCAAAATTTGGAGTATGTAGATTATCGCAGCAAAGGAGGATCTCTTTGGGTGATTGGTAATCAAGGGATCGAAACACATTTGGAACCTTTAAAAGAGAAAGGGGTACATTTTAGATTTAAGCCACGTGGAGGCAGAGCTTCGAAAAAAAGACCAGCTTGGTTTTGGAATGGTAAATAGTAAAGGTCATTAGCAGGTTCGTTAGTAGTATATATATTTACAAGAAATGAATTCAAATAAAATAGGAGGGATTTATATGTCTGTGCATCGTGATAAGTGGTGGTATTCTACTATTACGATTTGTATCGTCTCTATGTTTACTGTCTTTATAATTCCAGGAATCCTAGCAATTATATTGCTAGTTATTCAAATGAAAAAGAGAAAGGAATTTTATAATTTAATAAAAGAAGATGAATTATTGAATATGCCAATAAGAGAAAAAGATGAAAAATTGAGCAAGCAAATATCTGAATTGGAAAGAATAGACAAAGAGATTCAGGAAAATAATTCAATATTGGACGATAAAGAAAGCTTTATACAAGATATTAAAGATAAAGCTGAAGAAGCTTCAAAAAAAGAACGAGAAGAAATATTACAGAAAGTTAATAAGGAAGCAAAACAACTGACTGCAGATGCAAATGCAAATTTACAATCGGTCATAGAAAAAACGGTTGAATATACACAGAATATTGAAGGACTAACTGAAGAAAGGGATAAATTAATAAAAGAGGTAAACAGATATAAAAGCCAGGCAAGGAAGTTTAAATCTGAGGTTACTGGATTAAAGAATTTTGACGCCAGATTCCCTCATACAATTAATTTCGCAGGTCTTGAAAATCAGATAGAAAAGCTGAATGAGCAATTAACAGAAGATACTCTATTAGGAACGGTTATTAGACTTCACCTGCATTCAGACCATTCGAAGGAATTAAGGAAGCTATCTAAGGCAACGGAAAAGGAAATTAAAAATGTGCTTAGTAAATATGAGGATAGATATACGACAAAGGCCAATAGAACAATATATAATTTAATGATTATTGGGCTTCAGGCTGAAATGCAATTGTTATTATTCCAATTAAAATATAATAAAAAAGATGAAACACTTCAGTCAGTTAAAGATATTATTACAAAATATCTGGCAATCTCTGGTGGTGGAAATCAGAATATCCTGCCAACTATAACTAAGTTTTTGACAGAAATAGAGCCGCTGTATTTCGAATTAGTCGAAATTGAATATAAGTATTATGTATACAGAGAACGAGAAAAAGAAGAGCAGAAATTAATAAAAGAACAAATGAGGCAAGAAGCACAAGAAAGAAAACAACTTGTAACAGAACGTAAAAAGCTTGAGAAGGAAGAAGAGAAGTTCCAAGTAGAGATGAATAGAAATAAGCAGTTATTGGCAGAAGAAACAGATGAAGATAAAATCCGCCAATTAGAGGAACGTTTAAAAGAGCTTGAAGGCCAAATGAATAATATTGATGAGAAGAAAGAAGAGATCGCTAGTCTTACACTTGGTAAGGCTGGATATGTTTATGTGATTTCTAACTTAGGCTCCTTTGGCCAAGAAGTGTTTAAAATTGGAATGACGAGAAGAATAAACCCGCAGGATCGCGTTGATGAGCTAGGAGATGCTTCAGTTCCATTCAGATTTGACGTTCATGCAATGATTTTTAGTGATGATGCAGTAGGTTTAGAACGTGAACTGCATAACCAATTAAATGATCAAAGGGTCAATAAAGTAAATTACCGCAAAGAGTTCTTTAATATAGATATAGAGAATCTAAGAGATATAGTTGAAGACATAGACCCTACTGTTGAGTTTGTAACGACAATGCTGGCGTCAGAGTATAAACAGACTTTAGCTATGGAAGAGTCGGGTGTGGCGTGAATAACAAGGAAAAAAATTTTAAAACCAGGTATAGATCTGTCTGTCAGAGAGCATATAGTTGGTGATTGATCATGTGTACATGTCAGTTATTCAAACGGAAAAGGTGAAAATTTTATAGTTTTATAATAAACTGTTTGAAAATGGTTAAACAAATAATGTAAGGTACAGCCGGTTATCCCGTACTCAAAAACTGAATTTTATATCAAGTTTAAAAATGCAAAAACCTTTCTTTCCATTTAAAGGAAAGGAGGTGATGCCTTATGACAATATTGAATCAATTATGCTCATGCTTACATTTGGAGCACTCATTGTATCTATATTGTCAGAAAAGAGAAAACAACCACCCTGAAGCCTCGCAAGCAGAAGGGGAGTTATTTTTGACTCCAAGCGAGCAGCCCCTTTGAAGGGCTATTACACGCTTCGCCGCTTCATGTGTCCAGCATGGAGTGGCTTTCTTATATTATTATGAATCTCTACTTAAAGTATACTCTAATTTGATTTTAAAATAAACCACTAAAAATGTAACACTTAAGTTTAGCATAAGGGCGTCGTAATTTTATGAGTTTTTAAGTACAGTTATTTCCCCATATTTATCAAAGCACCAGGCATATCATGTTTGTCCGGCAATATTTTTACTGCAAACTTTTTCGTTCCAAAGGAATTAGTTAGTGTATGTTTGTGACTTTTCTTAAGGACAGAGGGACAGGTGGTCGGTCCGCTTATTGAAAAGGAAACTTGGATAAGCAACTTTTCCCTCCGTTCTTCTAAGGGAAAGGAATCGTCATCTGATTTGAATTGACAGTATAATAAAATAAATTTATACTATAATAAGAGTAAGGTGCTGAATAGCTGTAACTACTCAGCACCGACAACTACAAACCGCATAAAGAGCGGCTAACCAAGATTATGATGATCTACAAGAAGAAGTACTCGCTAACCTGGTTGGGGGCGGTTACTTCTTTTTGTATAGGAAAACGACAATAGAAATAATTAATGTTAGTATCGCTATTTGGATTAAGCTAAATTGCGCTACTAGATTTAATGCTTCATACGTCGTCATCCAACCACCTCCCTTCTATAGGAAGATGGTTAACCGCCCACTATACTTATGTAGTTGCTGTATAGATTATAGCATAGGACTAATTTGAATAATAGATTAAATGGAACGAATGTTTTCTTTTTGGTTAGAGAAAAGGTGTCAAATTTCAGTTGGCAAGAAGAGACTGTCACACATTTTCTATGCTGACCTGAACATCGTCTATATTCTAGCCACTGATTTATTTTCCACTTTTACTGAAACTCTCAAAACCCTTTGAAAATACCTGTTTGCTTCATCTATCTGTGCAATCAAGAAGGTCTAGTCATCATTCAAAGTCAGCAATCATCCGAATTTTGTCTGAGTTCTAGGTCCTTTATGAAAGGTGCCAGGCACAGTTCATTATTTAATCACTCAAAAGCCCCAAATGAACAATTACCTTTATACCTACCCACCAACCATTCCCTTCCCCACCACTCCCTAATTTAGTTTATAATAGAGAAAGACAATTACGAGATACATATTGTCATAGATCCAGAAAACAAAGCAGGTGAACACAATCAATATTATAGAAACACGAGTGCGTGGATTTATTACGGACATTCAACACCCGAAACAAAAAAAGAAAATCAATATCAATGACTTAGAACTCCAGCTTAGGAGACTATTAGATAATTATTTTGAAATGAATGGCTATCAACTGTTTTACGAAGCGATTGAAACAATGCAGGAGGAGGGCGTGCTTTCTCCGATACATAATAAACAACTTAATGGGAAGTCACCAGCTCTTTCACTGTATTACTGGGTAAATATGAAAGCTAAAGCATCGAAGTGGGACCGGCTGGAGATGATGCGGTTAAGTGACACGTTTTATTTTTCCTATTATGAAGCGCATCCGGAATACCAAACGAAAGAAGAGTGGGAACGGATTGTGAAATTATATACCTTCTTACAAACCGCAGACGTTCGAGAAGTGGTGTCCATGGAAGAAAGAAGCTTGGAGCTTTTTGGTCATGAAAAGTTTCTGCAAGATGCGAAGGAGTTTCCGGAGGGGAAAGGATTTTTAACTCGAATTGGGGTTTCAGAAGAAGCGTTAAAAATGGTAAAATACGGGGAGCCTTTTGTTTTTTGGTTGAAACAAGGAAAGGAATATGTAGATGTTCATCGGGTTCTCATTGTGGAAAATCTAGCATTCTTCCATACTGCGGTTAGACTATTGGAAGAAAACGTACTGGATTATGAGCCTGAACTGATTATTTATGGGGAAGGGACGAAAATTGAGCGCAGTTTTTCTTTTTTCTTTGAGATGTTTCCATCGAAGAATTATCTCTTTTATTACGCCGGTGACATCGATGCGGCAGGGTATGGAATTCTCATTCGGTTAATCGAGAAATTTCCTGATCTGACGATTCAGCCCGCATTGAAAATCTACCGGAAAATGCTAGCGTGTATCGAGCAACGCAATGACCAAAAGAGCGGTCAATCAGGGAATATAGCGTATCGTGATGCATTTTTCCAGTGGTTTACAGAGGAGGAGCAGCACATTTTACGTAAGCTTTGGGATGAGAAAAAACGCATTCCCCAAGAAGTATTAACAATCGAAACATGGAGGAACTTAATGTGAACGAATCATGGGAAGGCTTTGCAGAACGGATGCTCAGGCTCAATCCACTGTTTGAGTTGGGAAGAGGAATGGAAGTGGGTGAGTTAAAACCCTATCTTCAAACGATCCTCATGCAGGTGCTGCTCAGGGTCTTTTATCGTGAGTTAAATGATGATGAAGAGCGGCGGAAATCCGATATTAAATATATGGTGGAAGATACGATTAAACAAATGAAGCTGCTCGCAGATGAGAAGCAAATCGAACGAATTACGAGTGGGCTATTATATTCTGGGAAAGAAGAATACAGTCAGCCATTTGAAGCTTATTATTATGATGAAGCAAGACAAGCTTGGGAGACACAGGTTTTTCGTTATGTGACGATGGATGACTTGTATACGAATTTGGAAATGGGCCAGTCGATCGTCTATAAGCTAACAGATGTGGCACAAGAAATGATTTTTATGAGCAGGGAAATGGCAGAAGAATTCTCCATTACGATTGAACAACTCTATAGCATCCAGCTGATTAAAAACGGTAATTTTAAAAAAGCCACAAGAAACCTCGATCACCTCATTTCAAGGGTCAACCGCTTAATGGCGAAGGAATTTTCCTTCGGGCAGGAAATGATCAATAATCCCAAAATCCTCATCATCGAAGCTGAAAAGCAACGAGCTGATAATCGAATCGAAATTGAAAAGCAATTTGAAGAAGAAAAGAATCACTTCCGGACGATTAGGAGTATGATTGAACGAACTAAACGTCAAAATGCCGAGGATGATCAGATTCATCGGGAACTTGTTTTGCTTCAAGAAAAGATTGGTCATTCCCGCGGGCTGCATGACCGGTTTGCGAAGCTCGTGATACAAAATATCTCGTATGAAATGAAATTAAAGGTGGAAAATCCATCCCTATTTTGGGAAAACAGTTTGGTATCCTTCAGGGAGCATATTTACGAGGACTGGCTGATGAAAGAGGGAGTAGCGTCGTTTTCAACCGTTGAAACGATTCTTTCTCCATTATTTTCCCCTAAAAATGAATTCATTTTGCCATTAGATTGGATTTGGGGCGAGCAAGAATTCGATGGAAAAGAGGAAATTGAAATCGTGGAAGACGAGGAGGAGACAGAGCGCAGTCAACACGTGCGCATCACGAACTGGGATTCTGTCGTGAAAGCATGGAGCTATGTGTTCCAATATCTCCAAACGTATAAGGAGTTTTCTTTAGTCGACTTAAAGGAGCTGCCTTTAGAAGTGCAGGATTTGTGGTTTGAAGAATATGAAACCATTGATTTATGGATGATGTTTGATAAAAAGCCACTTCGGGTGCAAGTTCTCCATCGGAAAGAAGAGACATTGAGTGATGAACGGGAGATCCTGCTTTATAAACTAATGCAGGAATATCCGCAATTTCAAGTATTTGAAGGCGCCAAAATTTATACGGAGTTTGATCATCGCTCCGAGCTAATTACATGGTATGACATGAAAATAACTCCATTTAAAATCTGTATGGAGGAGGAAAGTCGATGAACGCAGAAACGATTAAAAAAGCATCCGCGATTTATTTTTCCCTATTAAAGGAAAGAGTCATCGATGAAACGAGCGAGCATTTCGAGAGCTATTTTGAACCGGAAGTGCGTCAAACGGTATTACTCTTGGCGGACGAATCAGGGACATATATTATTGAAGCACCGAAACGAATTCATTTAGTTGTGCAGCCAACAGGCTCTGTTTTTGCGACGAATTTTACACATATGCGGGATAAGCATAACCAAGTGGAAACGAAGAAACAGTTTCACCTCATGAGTGTGATCTTGATGTCCTTTTTAGCAAGTATGGATCAAAATCAGGTAGCTAAAATAAGGACGAAGCGGGAAGGAATCAGCTTTTACTCCCTCGAACGAAAAGTAGATGAACTGATTATGAATTGGGATCGTAGCTTAAAGAGTATGCCGAACTTCGGTGATGAGGAACGGATTGATATGAAGGAAGTCGTCACCATGTGGAAGTATATGGAGGTTGACCGGGCGGATGCCTCATTGAGAAAAGTAAATAAACGAACAAGAATCGGTCTCATTGCCAGCAGCATGAGGCTACTTGAAACAGAAGGGCTTGTCGTCATTCTCGACTGGGACGATATTCCAAAGGTCATACCGAAACAGGAATTATTTGAGCGAATTGAATACTTATATCATGACTATGAACGCTATGAATTTATGAAAAAATTAGTAAGCGAAGAGGAGGGTGAGCATGCCGAAGATACACAAGATTAGAATTGTTGGCCTTAAATACGATGGCATGCAGAAACAGTATAAAGATACGACATTCCATTTTCATAATGAGGAGACCTCTGTAAACGGTCTGATTTCGATGATGAATGGCGGAGGAAAAGGTGTATTCCTGCAAGCTATTTTCCAAATCGTGAAACCGGGCACAGCCTGGGGCAAGCAAAACAATCGGTATTATCAGCAGTTTTTCTTTAATCATAAAGAGCAGTTTATCCCGTATACCTTCCATGTTTCCATTCAATGGGAATTGGATGGTGCGGACCGTCATCTCATCACAGGTGGAATGTTTTCAGCAGGCCAGCGGATATCCATGAATGAGGAAACGGAAAGCAAAACACTGGAACAAGAAGCGAAAATTATTCCCAACATTACGTTTTACACAAGAGAGTTTGAGACAAAGGAAGAAGCAGACCTCGAGCATATTCCGCTTTATGAAGATGGCGAGGTTGCCGAAGATGAAAATTTGAAGGATTACTTGCGCTGGAATGGTTTTGATGTCTATAAGGATACGAAGAAGCATTATCGAATTCTCGATACGTACGCAATCAACCGAAAAGACTGGGATATTTTAAAAGAGATTAACAAAGACGAAGGTGGCGTAGGGAAATATTTCGAAGGAGCGGAAGACGATCATTCCCTTTTCCAAAAGCGGATTATTCCTACGATTAGTCAAGTTTTACATAAAACCGAACATCAAAAGAACGACTTAGTTGAAATTTTTAAAAGTCAGGCGAGTATCGCAAAAGATTTGCCCGTTCTCTTAAAACGGGAACAAGCCCATAAAGAATTTCTCGAAGATATTGTTCCGTTTGAAGAACATTTGGCTGCAGGTATCGAGCACAAGACAATCGTCGAGGATAGTGTGAAGGAAGGGAAGCAGCTCCTTGGTGCATTGGAGCATTTGAAAAAGCTGGAGGAAGAGAACTTACTAACGCTCGAGCGTGAGATGGAAAAATTACTGGAAAAAGAAGAAGATCTGCGCTATCAAAAAGACAATCTAATCTTTGCAGAAGCCCATCGTGAAGTATTAGATTGGGAAAAGAAATTAGACGAGGAACAGAAGAAACAGAAGGATTTACAAGAAGTGGTCAAAGAAAAACAAGAACGGAAAGACCAGCTAAGCTTTGACCTTTTATTAAAAGAGTGGAACGAGGTCGAACTAACGATTCAATCCCTTTCTCAGGCCATTGCGCGCTTAGAAGAAAACAGCGGGCTTCTTGAAGTCAATCAGAAAATGGATGAAATCAAGGAAGAGGCTGCAAAACAATGGGAAGTTTCCTCTGAAGCAATCCAGGCCAATGTGAAGCAGTATTTCGGTTATCAAAAGTATTTGAAAAAGCGAACCACAGAACTGGGAAGACTTGATAAACAAAAGACGAAGGAGATTGCGAGAATAAGTACAGAAATCGATCGTCTTTATCTCGATATGAGTTCCTTCGAGGCGAAAGAAACGGATGTAACGAAGGAATTTGGCAGCCGCATGACCTATGATTTACCGGGAGTCATTGAAAGCTTGACGAAACAAGTGGAAGATCGAACGAAACGTGTAGAAGAAATCGAGAACGGGCGTCAGGCAGCAAGCAATCGGCAAAATCAACTCGCAGCATCACACGGGACGTTAACTCAATCGATCACGTATTCTGAAGAGAGATGTGAAGAGTTGGAGCGTTCGAATGAAGAACAAAAAGCGAAAGAAGAAAAACTCGCTTCCAAGCTTCATGGACTGCTCGATTCCGTAACCGAACCGTTCACACATGCCGCTTTATCCAAATATGGCCTTGAGCTGGAAGAGTTATTAAAACAAAATCTAGTCCAAGTGGAAGGCACCAAAAAGGGATTATGGGAAACGCAGCTCGATGCGTCCTTAAATGATGAACAATTCTGGATTGCGAATAAAGATGTCAAAGAATTAAAGGAATGGATTGATGAGAAGACAGGAATCGATGTCTTCTATGGCAGTCAATTTCTTCAATCGCTAAGCCCAGAAGAATTAGCAAATCATTTAGTGAACTACCCGCTGCTTCCCTATGGTTTAGTCGTATATGGGCAACAATGGGAAAAAATCAATCAACAATTGCTTACCCAACGCTTATTCCATAGTCCCGTTCCGATTTTCTTACGGGAGGGAATGAAAGGTACTTCGGAGCAAGCTGCGTTGGTTGTCTTAAACGGTACGGAAAAAGAACTTTTAATCGATAAAAACCAATTTTCAAATTGGAAAATTCAAATCGAGAAAGCCATTGAAGAGAAAATCCATACACTCGATGAATTGGAAAAAACAGAAACGGCCTATCGACGGTTACTGAAGGAAATCGATCGCTTTGTATCAGGTGAGCTTTCCGTGACCATCGAAAAAGCATTAGACGCTGAAAAAAGTGCACTCCAGCTCAAGAAAACGGAATTACAAGAAATCATTACGAAGCAAGCGAATGAAAAGGAAATCCAATTGCAATTAAAAGAGGAGCTGGAAAAGACCGAGCAGAAACTAGAGGAGCTTACTTCAAATATTGCTAGATTAATCGAATTTCAAGAAGAGAAGAAGCTCTATGAAGAGAATAAACGGGTCAAACTCGAAAAGGAAAAACGGAAGAAAGCATTGACGAAAGAACAAGAAGAGGTAAGTCAAACCCATGAAGAATTCGCTGACTCAGCGAATAAATGGAATCACACGTACTTAGAGTGGAAACTGCAGATCGAGCATTCCATGAAAGAGATTGCCTTCTTTATTGAAGACGCCGCGTTTCCAAAGGAGGAAAAGGGGGAACTCACCGAGGAAGTACCCTCACTATCCGAACATATTTTAGAAGAGCTGCTGGGAAGTATCGAAGCGCTGCGAAATTTGCAAAAGTCGAAAGAAGAGCAAGCCCAAGAGTTACTCGTTAATCAAGCGAAAAAAGATAGTGAACAGAAGCAGCAAAAGAAGCTGGAGAGAAAACTAGCTGCGCAAAACGAGGACTGGAAGGATGCAACCGTCCCAGATGAACCGATTTCCATTATCGAGTCGATGCAGCAGAGCGCAAGTAAGGATCTAAGAGCTGCCGAAAAAGAAGAGCGCGCACAGGAAAAGGCAGTTACGGTTGCAGAAACATCGGTGGAGCATGCTGTCAAAGAGCGAACGAAAGCGGAGAAAAAGGTAGCCAAGCATGAGAAGGAAGTGACGGCTTGGGAAGATTTGGATTTAGAAGTAAAAGCGGTGGCGATTAAGGACCAAACGAAAAAGACAAAAGAGGAAATCAAGCAAACAGAAAAACGTCAAAAAGATGCGGAAGCAAATATAACGAGTTATGAAGGCGATATGCTGACACTCTCTGTTATTTTGAAAGAAGAATCGTCCGCCTTTACGGAAGAGGATATTGAAAAAATTAAGAGTCAAGGAAAAGCAAGTATCCTCTCCTGGTGTGATCACCATCAAGCTTTACAGGATAAAGGCCAAGAGAAGCATGCGAAGATTGATCAATCCCTAAGAAATTTAAAACTGACCATCGAAGGCAAAGACTGGGAGATTCGCTTTAAAAATGAAGTGTTAACGACATTGGATCACCTGGATACGAGACATTACGACCATGTCGGGAGCATCGTAAAAAATATGAAACGTTTCTCCCAAAGTGGATTGGAACAGTTGGAGCGGGATAAAGAAAGAGCGGAAAAAGCGCAGAACTTCTGGGCTAGCCGCGCCAGCATGAAAGTGATGAGTATTGCCGAAGCGATTCGCTCGATGATTGCGAAAATGAGACTGAAAAATGAACGAGGCACTTTCCCGCTTGTCCAGCTGAAAGAGGATATCTTACCGAAAAGATCAGAGGAAATTGAACCGCTGTTAAGTCAACATTTTGTTTCAGCAATTCAGCAAATTACGAAGCAATTTGACTTTATTGATGATCAAAACCGAACATTAGATAAAGAAATTAAAAGCCTTGTCAGTGATGAGAGAATTCTTTTTGTGGCGCTTAGGAATCGCTACCCGGAGCTGCTTGTCTATAATATGCGAACCGATAATGCCTTTATGTACGGCAAAGCCCAACGGGAGCATTATTCCACATGGCAAACGATCAATCAAGGTTCCAAAACCAAATCAGATGGAAGTGGTGGACAAAAATTATCCGCACGTATGGTCATGATGATGATGCTATTATCCGTGAAAAGTGAAACCGATCAAAGCTGGGTTCCATTAGTTGTCGATAATCCATTCGGTCAAGCAGCATCTGCCCATGTTTTAGATCCGATCTTCGCTGTAGCGGATAAACTAAGATTCCAATTCATTATCGTTACACCACCTGAATTGGTTAAAACAGAAATTAGTCAACGATTTGAAGCCTATTATAAACTGGACTTTATTCGTGAAAATGGAAAAGAGATTATCTCGGATACGATTGTACCGGCGATGCGGATACTTTAGGGGAGTTATTGGTGCCTGTCACTTTTCCATTTTGTCAAAGTGCTTGGTAGTAGAAAATTAAGGTTTTTCATTTAAAACAAAGTTCCCCCTCTGATCGTAAATATTTGTTGACGAACAGAGGGGGATTATTATTCTTTATCAAATGAAAGAGTTATTTAGTCAGCCTGCATCCCACCATCGACAGTATTGAGTAGCAGTCAACTGCTCTGTACCGACTACTACAAATTGCATAAAGAGCGGCTAATCAATATTAATTTACAAAAAGAAGTACTCGCTAACCATGTCGGACAGACGGTTACCTCTTATGTAGTTAGAGTCGCTATTATTAAGAAAAACAAATTATTCGTAAGCTTAGCATGGTTCTAGATACTTGTTTACTCACCAGTATTCTCCATATACTTTTCTTCAAGTATTTGTATCGCTTCATCGATATTCTTGTCATTCAATTCATACAATGATCCTTTTAGTTTCGTATATTCGTCCTCTATCCACGTATGATATTCCCCGTTTTTCTTCCGCAAATAGTCATGACTTTCTTCGGACATTAATTTCCTTGTTTGATACAAATACTGCAATGCGAAACCAACTTGTTGACCTTCGTCTACTCGTTTTCTATATTCTTGGGCATCAAATCCCCAAATGGCCTGCCAATTTTTAAGGCGGTCATGTTCTAATGAAGTATTTTTATGCCTTTTCCAGTCTTCCCATTTTTTGGCGATTTCTGCCGCTTGATCCAATTCTTTTTGGAGACTTTCCGCATTTTGAACATCTTGATATGTTCCTTCCGTCGCCTTAGCCACTTCTTTCAATTGTTTCTGTCCTTCATTATCGATATTGAAGCCGATGACGTTTACAATTGGGGTAATATTGGAATTGTAAAGGGACTTAGCTGCATCCACAGGGTCATCATCACATGTAGAAATTCCATCGCTTACAAGGTAGACGATATTCGTATTTTCTTCACCATTAAATTTCTCTAAATCCTTTTGGGCTTCATTCAAAGCAAGTTGAATTGGCGTCCAACCCGCTGGCTGCGTTTTATCTAAAGAAGTTTGAAATGCACTTTTGTCATAAGAGGCAAGCGGATAAACCAATTCACTGCTCGAACAAGATAAATCTTTATCCTCGCTGCTTCCAGTTCCTTTATGACCATAAATTCGCAGTCCGACATTTGCATCCTTTGGCAGTTCTTCCATAAAATTAGTGATAGCTGTCTTGGCAGCATCCATTTGCGTCTGTCCGTCAAGATACGCTCCCATACTTCCTGATGCATCAAGAAGTACAAGCACATTCAGATTTTCCTTGAATTGCTTACGCGGATCCTCCACATCTGGCTCACCGATTGACTGAAACTTTAACTGGGAAATGAGTTCTTCTGGACCTCTGAAATCTTGCTGGAAAATAGATAATAATTCATTATAATATGCATCCAATTGTTGCTGTGTTGGCTCGCCAGAAATATCGGGTAAATCTTTTGTTAATTCGTCCATTTCCTTCTGTTCATCGGGATTGAGAATACCAACATACTCAATTTTTCCAGGAGGGAGTGCAGCCAGCTCAGCTAGTGTTTGAGGTAGTGGGGCGACTACGATTTCTTCCTCTTCATCTTCTACATCTGAAATAGTCTCCTTCATTTGCTCATCGTCTTCTTCAATCGTATTGTCGCTAACATTTGACTGATCCGGAACATCAAGTTTTTTTTCATCAGCTGCTTGATCACTACAAGCAGTAAGCGCAAGTAAAATAAATATCCATAAGATCATGTTTCTAAATCTCATAAATTCCCTTTCCCCCATTTTCATAATTTTATATCCAGTGTACCACTTTACTGTCGAAAATGGTCGGGGATATAGAAATGGGAAGAAAGTCATGAAAGTTTATGTGGATTGCTTTCTCGAAGACTAAATGGCATTCGAAACATCGAACTTGTTGGGGAGTTCGTCTACAAATTGAAGGGGAGTATCAGTCAATTAATTTCTTCTTCTAACGGTAATGGATTCAGACTCGAATTCCCAGTGCCTGTCACTTCCCCCAATATTGTTAAAGCACCAACTAGACTTCCAGTAAATGTCTGAATATCAGGCCCTGAGACAGTAGATTCTCTTTTCCATGGCTTAGCCTGTAATGTCTTATGACAGTATTTGAACCGATGATTATAATGCTCACATTTGGAGCACTTATCTTCGTTGTATTCTCGGAAAAAAAGAAATAAGCATCCTTAATCCTAATAAGCAAAAGGATGGTTATCTTACAATAATAAGTACTCGCTAACCTGGTTGGGCGCGGTTACTTATTATTGTATAGGAAAACGACGATTGAAATAATTCAAGCTAGAGACGCTATTAGTAAAAAAACTGTTCTACTAGATTTAATATTTCATAGGTTGTCTTCCACATATTGTTTTTGTATAGTAGGCTTTAGATACAATTAATTTCACAAAAGCATCATCCTATGTTTATTATCATAGCTTTATAGTAAACTGTGGTTAACTTCATTATTTAACCATTGAAGTTTAGGAGGTTTCCTTTGAAAGAAATAGTTATTATATTAGCGGAAATTGTTAATAACATTCATGATCTATTAATCGATATGCTTGGTTTACACATGTCGGATAAGCAGCTGCATTTCTGGATAATTGGTATTATTGGTATGGTAACGTTCTTCATCGTGTATTTTTTCTTTAAACTCATTGAAAAAATGAAATGGAGTACGGCTATTACTTCCTTTATTTATACGTTTACAGTTATGGTTGTCCTCGTCTTTGCCATCGAGTTGCAGCAAGCAATTACGAACAGAGGAAATATGGAGTTTGCTGATGCAGTTATGGGATTATGGGGATTTATTGTGTTATTTCTGATTTATGCTGTATCAGCAGTGCTCATTTACTTCTTGTTTAAAGTTTTTAAAAAGAAAAAGTAAAAATGATGTTTTTTGAATTAATTCTCGAATATTATAAAGCTCCCTATTGCGTATTAGACACAATAGGGAGCTTTTATTTTCGTAAGGTTGTATTCAATTCAGTTTAAGGTTTAAATATACAATACTGAATGAGTAAAATAACACAGAGCCACTTTACTGATCAATTTTATCAATTAGAACACTTGGAATTGTAATCTCAGCACCCATCGTTGATGTAGAATTGGCTGCAAGGGACTATAAGACTCTACGCGTAAATAAAATTATCGAAAAAGATGTAAATGTTGATAATTACTTTGAGGATGCCACACGTTATATTTTTGAAAAAAAGTTTGGGTTAGATTTAATGGATATGGAGGGAACGAGACATCCTGACGGTAAAGTTCAATTCAATAAGCGGGAAGTTCTATTATGGGACAATAAAAGTACGGAAGAACCGTACACATTCTCTGAGAAAAATTTTAACCAATTCCTTAGATATATACGTTCTGAGAAAATGCGAGTAACACTATTCCTAATCATTGTCCACGATTATTCGAAGGAAGCCGTAGCTCAGGCGCAAAAATTAAAGGCATTTTCCGAAGAGGATACGGACGTTGCTTTAATCAAGGCATCAGATTTAGCGTATGTTGCAGAACAATGGAAAAATTATTCAGATCAAAAAAATCCAGTATTTAATTTGCAAGTGTTTAATGTGACAGGTGAATTAACTAGAAATTTACTATTAAGTAGAATGGAATGGGCGCTGAAAGGTACGTTTATGGTGTAACTCATGTAAAAGAGAATACAATTTATTATCAAGAATGAACGAGAGAACTGGCTCAACGACTTTAATGCAACCAACCCTAAATGGTAAGGGGGTTCTTCCAGCAAAGCAAATCTGCTTTGAGTGATAACATGAGTACAGCGCAAAGGTCCTTTATTGCATTCAATCTTCAATGAAGGGTCTTTCTCTTTGTTATCGTGAAGAGGAACAGCATTTTTGTGGTCCCTGTTGGTTGCGCCTCATTTATACTAGCAGGGCGAGTGAGTGACGGATGGGGACGGTTCTATTGTTTTAAGTACTGCTGAGAGGGATTGAAGGTGGGATCACGTGTGCTACCCCGATTATTTAAATCTGCACATCCATACAGGATTCGACAATTTCGAATTCTGCTTGGTATGTCTCGGCTATATTTCAACCTGCAATGCCACCAGCATAGGGAGTGTCGATACATAAAACATCTTGTCTGCTGACAAGTTAAATAGTCTATTATTTGAAATGAGCAAAAGCTGGCATTTTACTGACTAGAGGAGGTTAATCATCTTATATTTAAATCCGAAATTGCAAAACTGCATAAAAGTAAGCTAGGCGTAAAAAACATGGGGATGGTTTATATAATGCATAAAAATCGATTCTTTCACTTTGTACTACGCGTTATCGACTGGATTAGTGATCGAAGACAAGAGATATATTTTATTTTAATGGCTATAATAATACCTGGTGCTATTGGTTTCGGTATTTACATGTATATTTACTATACAAATAATCCAATGTTCAATAACTCTTCAAATAATTCTGAACATTTTGCTAGACCAATTTTTATTAGTATGCTTGCAACAACTATTATTATAATATTTGGTACCTTTTTTGCACACTTTATAACAATGTTACCCTTTAAACGGATTAAGCTATTTAAAATGGAAATGGAATTCGAATATCGTTCTACTAGAGAGAAAGAAGTAGCTAATCAATTTCTTTATACATCGACAATGTTACATAATCACACAGAAAATATTAGATATTTATTAGATAATGGCTTTTTTGAATTGAAAGAGGTATTGCAATTTCTTACTGACAGTTATAAAACCAACACGCTTGAGTATAGTAATGAATTAGCTCTAACCATTGATATTATAGAACCATCTGGATTAAGGGGGAGAGAAGAAAGGAAACTGTATAGGTCACTGAGTCAACAGGAAATTGTTAAATCGAAAACTACTTATATCAACCGGTTAATAAGAGGAGAAAATATTCTTGTCGGAATTGTTCCGGTGATAGATACAGATGAAGCTGTCGCAGTAGTACGTAGAGAATATGATCAACAATTTCATACTTATGACCAAGAAACCTTTGAGAACTTCTTGGTTATGCAATGATCTTATTTGATACGAATATCATGATTCAGCTATTAACGGAGAAAGATATACTGGATGCAGCTCGAAAATATTAAACGTTAGATTACAGATTTGAATTCGTGGTATAATTCTTATAAAAGGAGGAGTTTCTATGCGAGTAAAGGAAGAAGATAAAATTATTAGCGTAGATGAACAGAAGAAAATGTCTCCTCGTGAACGGAGAATTATACAAAGATATGGTATTAGAAAGCAGTCTGGTGAATTGAAAGGCAAGGCGAGATCCATCAATGAGTTATACAATCAAAGATATAAGAAAAAGTTCCGCTGATTAACTGTCAACGGAACTTTTTGTATGCTCCTTGGTTCGGGATAGAATGAAGAGAATGGACGAGCTACTCTTTCTCCCTTTTGAAAATGATAACCATTAAATAATTTATTTTTCTCGTTCACTGGCTGACGATGAAGGTAACGACTTACGATATATATCCTTTTATCATTCATCATCCGTATCCATCCTTATATTTAGAAGATGCAATTATCTTATGAAGGTATGTTGGTTATTATTCAAGATGATGCATGGAGAAGGTTCTCATTAGTGCAGTTCTCCACCATTCCCTACAAATCCGATTTCCCATACAGCTTAATTATTTCCGGATAATTTTTGTATTCTTTTTTTCCTAAATCTGTTAAATCATAAATCCCTCGATCAATCCGCTTAAACCATTTGTAGTAATTATTATACAAAATGCCATATGTTCGCTCGCCGGTATTCAACTTCTTTAACTCATTTGCCGACATTGGACCTAGATAATCCAGATAAAATGCGATTTGAATACTTGTTTCCTTATAAGCGGTTATCGTCGGTACCTGGCTACTTCCCCCAATATTAGAGTTACTTCTTCTCTCTCTAGCTTCTTTCATTAACTTATCTCGGCCCTTTTTACTTTGTTGCGTGCTTCGTTTACGATCAAACGGCCCGGGCTCATGTACAATTTGAATGCTTGGCTTTTTACCTTCAAATGAAACTAAAATCAACCCTAGTTCTAACCGCCGGACAAGATGGACTAGATCACGCCACTTGCGCCTTCGTAAACTCGTTTTTGGTCTTTGAATCGCAATGTAAACATCAGGTGTATATCTTTGTCGTTTTGCCGCTTGCATAAGCAACGTGATATTTAAGTTTAATTTTAGTTCAACAATAATTAATGTGTCGTCTTTAAATGCGACTATATCACAATCATTCACTTCAGCTTGAACCTCATATCCTTGTGAATGAAAATAATGTTGAATAGGTTCATATAAATCTGTTTCATAAATTTTAATTTCGCTCATGGAACACCAACTCAATTTTCTATAGTAACAACTGATAAAATAATTTTCTATTCGGCTTCCTTCTTCATTTTGTTTGTCTATTGTGTGCGCTTTCTATATTCTCCTGGTGCCACCCCGTACTTCTTCTTAAATACCTTATGAAAATAAGGGTAAGCACTAAAGCCAGAAGTTTCAGCGATATGTTCCAGTGTCAACGTCGTAAACTTCATCTGTTCAATAGCAATAGATAGGCGAATTTCCTGTGCATATCCTATCATGGTTTTACCGACGTTCTGTTTAAATAAATGCCCTGCCCTAGATATACTAAGACCAGCATATTCGGAAACTTCCCCGATTTTAATGCTAGTTGTCGCATGTTCTTCAATATACCTCATCATCCGTGTGACTGGATATGGATAATTAGAAGAGGTGGTGCCTTCTTTCACAGCTCGTTCTAATGTTAAGCAAAGTGATCTTAGTAAATAGTCGATAAGCTCTTCATTTTCTTTCGAGGTTGGGCGACGAGTTTCTACAATTATACCATTCCATAATGCGAGAATTCTTTCATTAAGGTCAATTCGTGAGACAGCTGGCTTAGTAGAACGTCTCCACCAGTTATCAATCCAACTCCCTTTACAGCCTATAAAATAATCTCCACTATTTTCGTTCTCTTTTATTAGTAATTCATAGTAATCTCCTGGTCGAATTAATAGTAGATTCCCCTTCTTTAGTTCGACTTTTTTGCCATTTACTATTGCCTCGCATTCACCATCTGTTTGCAGGCGAAAAAGATAGCCAGGAAATCCTGACTTATGTTGTGTGTGAAATCCTTGTGTATGATAAGAATATCCGCAAAAAAATATATTGGTTTTCATATATTCCTCCATTAAAAAATAGCAAAATAGTAGATGTTTTAATTATATCATTTATGTTCATATATAAGGCTATCATATATTATTTAGTTAAATAAGTAATAAAGGGGTGTGACTATGGCTCTAAAAGTGGGAGTAGTTGGTTGTGGCAACATAAGCGACATCTACTTAAAAAACAGCTCTGGCTTCAAAGAGTTTGAAATTGTTGCTTGTGCTGATTTAGAAATGGAGAAAGCAGTGAAGCTTTCGAAAACATATGGTATAGCTAAAGTATTGACGGTTGAAGAAATCACTTCTTCTGATGAGGCAGATATCATCTTAAATTTAACCATACCAAAATCTCATGCAAAGGTGTCCTTTCAAGCTATTGAAAAAGGGAAACATGTTTATTCTGAAAAGCCGTTTGCAATTTCGTTTGAAGATGGAAAGAGGGTTGTTCAAAAAGCTAAACAAAATAATGTAATCGTTTGCTCGGCACCAGATACTTTCTTAGGAGGAAGCATTCAACTTGCTGGTGAATTAATCGAGGATGGAGTAATCGGAAAACTGGTTGGTGCAACGGCATTGATGATGTCACGTGGCCCAGAATCATGGCATCCAAACCCTGAATTTTTCTATCAAAAGGGCGGTGGCCCAATGTATGATATGGGACCATATTATCTTACGGCACTTGTTAGTTTAATGGGCCCTGTTAGCCGTGTTGCCGGGTCTGCACATATCTCATTTCCAGAACGTACCATCACAAGTCCTGGGAAACACGGAGAAAAAATAACAGTCCAAGTTCCAACACATGTATCTGGATTATTAGATTTTCATAATGGAGCAACTGCTAGTATTACAACGAGTTTTGATGTATCAGCTACTCGTACTCCATTTATTGAAATATATGGAGAAAATGGCACGATCAGTTTGCCTGATCCGAATCAGTTCAATCAACCACTATTAGTAAAAAAATATGGAGAAGATACATGGAAGGAATGCCAGCCATCCGGAAAAGTGGATGTTAATATGCGTGGAATTGGTCTTGTAGATATGGCAGATGCCATAGAGAAAGGCAGAACAGCCCGTGCAGATGGCAGCAAGGCATTACATGTACTGGAAATCATGCATGGAATTCATCGCTCATCCGAAGAAGGAAAACATTACATTATGGAAAGTATGTGTAAAAAGCCACTATTATTAAAAGACAAATCTAATTTAAAAGCTTAACTAAAAAATGAATTAATTTAGAAGGAGTGTTCAAAAATGAATGCGATTCCAATAGGGTTACAGATGTTTACATTACATGAGGAAAGCAGCAAAGATTTTGTTGGTACATTGAAGAAAGTAGCAGAAATTGGTTATCAAGGTGTAGAATTTGCCGGGTACGGGGATTTAACAGCAAAAGAATTAAAGAAAGTGTTAGATGACCTTGAATTGAAAGCTGCATCCAGTCATGTCCCACTTACTACATTAGAGTTAGACTTAGAATTAGATCAAGTGATTGAATATCAACATGAAATTGGAAGTAAGCATCTCGTTTGCCCATTTCTGCTTCCAAATAGAAGAAGGGAACAAGATTACGATGACCTCATTCCAATCTTAAATCGTATAGGAAAAAAATGTTATGAAGAAGGAATTACTTTTGTTTACCATAACCATGATTTTGAATTAGTCCCATTAAGTAATGGAAAGAAACCGCTTGAATTATTGTTTGAAGAAACGAATCCAGAATGGGTGCAAACAGAACTTGATATTTACTGGTTAACCAGAGCCGGTGAAGACCCAGCAGAATGGGTGAAACGGTATAATAATCGTACTCCATTAATTCATTTAAAAGACATGACCACAGATGGAGAAAAGTTTTTTGCAGAACTAGGAACTGGTGGAGTAGATTTGGACGGGGTACTTCGTCAAGGAAGTGAGTCTAATACTAAATGGTGGATTGTGGAACAGGATCAAAGTAAACGTTCCCCATTTGAAAGCATACAAATCAGTTTTGATTATTTACAAGCAAAATTAGTTAATGAGTCAATTTCATAATTACCTATACCAGCCATGTCGCTACACCATATAGTTAAGAACGCTTCA
Organism: Oceanobacillus sp. FSL H7-0719; assembly: GCF_045040795.1. Classification (GTDB taxonomy): domain Bacteria; phylum Bacillota; class Bacilli; order Bacillales; family Amphibacillaceae; genus Oceanobacillus. The sequence continues at coordinate 40,528 of NZ_CP150301.1, forward strand.
ACTTAACTATATGGTGTAGCGACATGGCGATAAATCCTTATTATGAAATTGATTAAATAAATAAAATTAATGGAGGTTATGGATAATGGGGAAATTAAAAGTTGGGGTTATAGGTTGTGGAAGTATTGCCCAAAAACGTCATTTAATAGAATATGATGCTAATGAGCATACAGAAATTGTGGCGGTATGTGATGTTGTAAAAAATCGTGCGAAAGAAATAGGCGAGAAATATCAAGCCCAGGCCTTTACGGATTATGAAGAACTATTGAAATTAGAAGAGATTGATGTGATCAGTGTTTGCCTGCCAAACTATCTTCATGCACCTGTTTCAGTTGCTTCACTAAAAGCTGGAAAGCATGTCCTTTGTGAAAAGCCAATGGCAACTACTGTAATGGAAGCGAATGAAATGATTCAAGCTGCTGAGGAAAGTGACAAAACACTAATGATTGGTCATAACCAGCGTTTTGTTTCTTCCCATCAAAAAGCAAAACAGTTAATCGACAGTGGGGAAGTAGGAAAAGTGTATAGCTTTAGAACGACATTTGGCCATGGAGGTCCAGAAGGCTGGAGTATTGATGGTAAGGAAAGCTGGTTCTTTAATGGGGAACAAGCGGTTATTGGCGCTTTGGGTGACCTTGGTGTCCATAAAGCAGATCTTATTCGTTATTTGCTTGGTGAAGTAAGTGAAGTTGGTGCCATGGTCGAAACAAGTGCGAAGGATCACAGTCAAGTAGATGATAATGCAGTAAGTATACTGAAAATGGAAAATGGTGCGATTGGTACATTAACAGCAAGCTGGTCCTATAAGATGAGTGGTGATAATTCTACTGTTATTTACGGAGAAAAAGCCATCCTTCGCTTAGAAGAAGACCCAGACTATTCTTTGATTGTACAGTACACAAATGGAGAAGTGGTGAAGTATGAATTGGACAAAATTCAGACCAATGAAGAGGCTGGACAAACTGACTCCCATGTCATTGATCATTTTGTGGATTGTATTTTGAATAATAAGCCACCATTAATTACGGGAGAAGAAGGAAAACGATCCTTAGAAGTGATTCTCGCTTCATTAGAATCGAAGGAGGAAAAGAGGATCATTAAGTTGTAGTTGAAGATGGTCCTTTTATGGATTGTTGTTTATAAGGCCTGCAGTTAAATAAAGCATAAAGGCTGCATATGTCAATTTCACGATATACAATAAAAATAATGAGTAAGGTAATAGTTAAAACTAACTTTCGGGTAATCTCAGTCGAGCAGAGGAAATGATTTTACAATATCTGGATGAAAAAGGTGAGTTTTTCAATGAAGCACCAATGGTATTTCGGATATTAGCCGATATTTATATCCAATTAGAAGATATAAAGAAGCACTTTATGTTTTGGAGAAAAGATTAGACTATGTCTGCTAATCCACAAGTTTATCGAGGGTTAGCAGACATAGCAGTTAATGTAAACGTGGATAAGGCTATTTTTTATGCGGAAAAGGCAGTGGAGGCTGCAGAGAAAGAGAGTTGGAACGTTGAAGAATATGAGCGTTGGCTCCAAGGCATTCGTGAAGGGAAGGGGAAAAACAGTTAAAATAAATAGGGACACGATAAGAATTATAGTAACAATTTGCTATTCTGCTCATTTATAATAATTGCTTTACGAACGAATAACATTTTTTGGGAGGTTATCTCTTCAACTATTTTAAAAGAAAGGAGGCACCCCTATGAAAACATTCAATAAAGAAATCCAATTCCGCTACCCATGGCGTTCTTATCAAAAAAGGGCACTCGATGAACTACATCATCATTTACAAAACGATAAGTTCCATTTAGTTGCGCCACCTGGTTCTGGGAAGACGGTGTTGGGGCTTGAGGTAATGCTTCAATTAAACAAAGCGACACTCATCATTGCTCCTACTCTAGCGATTAGAAATCAGTGGATTGATCGGTTTGTTCAATTATTTTTACAAATTGAAGCTATTCCAGACTGGATCACAACGGATATCAAGCATCCTAAATTTGTCACGGTGACGACCTATCAAGCTTTGCACCAAGTGTATCGGAATGAAGAGGGATCAAGTGAAGAAAGGGAGCGCTTAAAGGAGTTTCCTTTTCAAACATTGATTCTTGATGAGGCACATCATTTACGTACAGCTTGGTGGGAGAGCACGCTTTCTTTCATCGGGCAAATGAAGAACCCCTCAATCGTTTCTCTAACTGCAACACCTCCATATGACGCTAGCATCCAGGAATGGCAGCGATATATCCAGTTATGTGGTCCGATTGATGCGGAAATCTATGTACCAGAATTAGTGCGAGAGGGGGAGTTGTGCGCACATCAGGACTATATTTACTTTTCCGCACCGACGACATTGGAGAATGAGCCAATTCTTGCATATCATAGTAATGTAACAGAATTCATACAGAATATTTTACATAATGAAGTATTGAAAGCATTACTGAAGAATCATCCTTTTATTCAACATACAGAAGACAATATGGAAGAAATACTTGAAAATCCAAATTATTTTTTCAGCATGATGATGTATTTAAAAGAAGTCGGCATGGAAGATTGGCAATCGGTTTTAAAAAGAGTCACAAAAACCAAAACGGAATTACCAATATTAAATGCCGAGTGGCTGGAAGAGATGCTAACAGAAATTATTTATAAAGATGATTATTTTAAAGAGCATGAGGAAATTGTTTCGATTCGTAAACATTTATCGCGAATTGGTGCGATTGAGAGACGGGTTGTTACGTTAAAAACGAATAGTGCGATTAAAAAGACGTTGACTAGAAGTGTCTCAAAACTTAAAAGCATTGAAAAGATTGTTGCATTTGAAATGGATGTTTTAAAAGAAGCCGCACGAATTGTCATTTTAACGGATTTTATTTATAAAGAAGATTTGCCTAAAACAAAGGATGATAAAAATTCCTTAATGCGTCTCGGGGTCATTCCTATCTTTGAATCATTACGGAGAGAAAAGAGAGTGGACCGGAAACTTGCGGTGCTGACAGGATCGATTGTCATTATTCCAAAATCAGCGATTTGCTCATTAGAGAAAGAGGCTGACCAAAGAGGATTTGAATATTATTTAACTCCTTTGGAACATGATGAAGCGTATGTCCAGTTAACATGGAAGACAACTTCGAATGCGATGATGGTGAGTGTATTAACGGCAGTCTTTGAGTCGGGAGAAATTAATTGTGTTATTGGAACAGCAGCATTGCTTGGTGAAGGCTGGGATGCCCCAGCAATTAATGCTCTCATCCTTGCATCTTATGTTGGTTCCTATATGTTGTCGAACCAGATGCGTGGACGAGCGATCCGATCGGAGTTAGGCAATCAAAAGAAGACTGCAAATATATGGCATCTTGTTTGTATGGATCAAGAGGAATTAGATGGCGGATATGATTATCTTTCCCTTGTTCGAAGGTTTGATAGTTTAATGGGATTACATACGACGAAGCCAATAATTACAACAGGAATCAAGCGAATGGAGATAACACTTCCTTTACAAACGAAAAATGCGATTACTTCACAAAACGGCGAAACTATAGAACGTGCGAGTCGGCGTCAAATTTTAAGTGAACGCTGGCAGGGAGCTGTAAAGGAGGAGGGTATAAAGAAGGAAGTTTTATATACCGATAAACAAAAATTACCGCGTCCATTCGTATTTGGAAATACATTGAAAGCAATAATCATCACTGCAATCATAACAATCGTCCAAATGCCATTTGGTACGCGTCCACAAACGACAGAAGATATCAGAATGCGTATTCTAGTAGGAATTCTAATGGGAATGATTATTTCTTCTCCTTATATTTATAAGGCAATCAAGGGACTGATTCGAAATATGTCTTTAGAAAGGCATATGAAAGAAGTAGCTCTGGTGATATATGAAACATTGCATGCGATTGGTCATATAAAAACATCTTATGACGATGGAATATTCCAAGTTGAAGAAGGTCCTTTTGGCGAAGTCCACATTTGGCTAGAAAAGGGAACAATCAAGGAACAGAGACTATTTACAGAAGCATTGCAGGAATTTATGGATCCGATTGAAAATCCGCGTTATGTATTATATCGCCGTTCTGGACGTTTTATCAAAAAAGAAGACTATCATTCGATACCAGAGGAAATTGGTAGAAAGAAAGAATATGTAGAAATATTTCTTGAAAACTGGGAGAAACATATGGATAAAGCAACATATATTTATACCCGGACGAGAGAAGGAAGACAACATTTACTAACAGCTAGAACAAGATCGATGTCAGCAATTTTTATGGAGAAATCAGAAAGAATTAGTGAGTGGCGATAGGGTGCAACACGGGCAACACGGGGCAACAGTCCCCGCGTTGCAGATTTTTTGAAAGTGAAATGTTTGATTGTTATTTTTCCTATTACTTTATAGCAAATTCATTTTCATAGGTTATTGTGATTCGCTGTTGTTTCATTTCGTCTACTTGCTCATCGAATCGATTAACTATTTGTCCAATTTTTATATTGACGTCCAAAAGTAGATTCGTATTCCTGACCTCTAGCTGTTTTGTTTTCAGAATCATCTCATCGACTATTTCTCCCTTTTGTCCTTCGTCAATAAAAACTTTATTTACGAGCGAGAAAAATTCGGTATTACACTCGCCAATACGATCTGCGTATATTCTTAGAGCTTTCTTTTTATATGAAAAGTCTTCCCATGGAAGTAAATCTTCCTTAACTGTGATTGAATGCGTCTCACTCATTTTACACACCCCTCATTAAGTCAAACTGTTTAGAGATACGCTCATCCTCATCAAACAACGATTCAATTGCTTTGCGATATCCTTCTATTTGTAAGCGTGCTTTTTCCACCGATTCTCTTAATGTATGTATTTCTTGATGGAGGTCTGCTTGTTCGAGTGGATATAGTACTTCATGTACTCGGATACTTGTAATTTTTTTCGTGAATGTCGGAAACAATCCATGCTTGGCAAGTAGATGATGATACAGACGCGGGCTTCCTTCCATATCATTTATTTTCTGAATGACTTTTCTTCTTTCGTCCTTGTAAGCATCCATTATTTCCATTTCGATAGTCTTGGAGAATTGCACTATTTCGGTTTCCTTTTCTTGTAATACGCTCGAGCCTTGTTGATACATTTGAAGGGCGGCAGACATATTCACTCTGATTTCTTTTTTTCCACTAGTTGCTGTAAGAATCATATCTGGTCCTATATATGATTTCTTTCCTCCAGATAGGGATTCTAACAATTCTAAGATTCCATGACTATCTCCTATCCTATTCAAGATTTCTAGAAAATCCTCCTCGTTTAATGTATCTAGACTTTTACGAATGGAGTATATATAAATGAAAATATTCAGAACAGATTCAGCATCTCCACCTAATTGTGCAAAAAATTTACCGTTATCTCGAATCTCTACGTTTTCTTCTATCGTTGTTTGTATCGCTACAAGTGCCTTTTCAATTTGGGTTATCTCCGTGACAAGTATTTCTTTTTGCTTTCCTGTGATATATCCAGCGTCCTCTAGGCGGCCGAAAATAACGTCTGCATTATTTGTAATCGTTTGGATATGTGACAATAATTCCGGGACTTTATCATTCAAATTTCTAATCATGGTATCCCATTCAGATTGTTTCGTCGCATACACTTTAATTACGTTTTCATCCTTAAACTGACGAACGAGTTCCATATCAACACCTAGAATATCGTATATCGCCGCATCTAATCCACCCTCCTGGGAGGCTGTCGTATATTGGATGGCTAATGCTTGAAAATCCTGTATGACGTGATCTGGAATATCATCAAAGACTCTGCGCAGACCAGGATAATCTGGATTTGTATCAATATAATCCACCTCACCGAGCGTAAAAAATCCACGTGTTCCACTAACGGCATAGAGGGGATCATCGAGTGAAATGACTTGGTGAATGTTATCTGCTTTGTCTGCGTAGTAGTCTTTTGCGAATGCTTCGAGTTTTGTGGGATCTAGGTTGTAGATGGCATTTTCATCATAAGTAGGTAAGGAAAAATTTTTATTCAGTTCCTCCGCGAATTCTGGATCAGCATAATAAAGTTGATAATAGTTCGTTTGGGCACCGTTAAAACTATAAACTTTATCAAAAGTATCAAAAGCTAGATGTGCTGTTGTGTTATTATTATGAGCTAAAGAATGGGAAAGACCTATAACACTTAATTCACTTTTCGTTTCAACGCAATTTATCACTTCTTCAGTAAATAAGTTGGTTGCTTCAGCTTGGGAAGAGTCTAAACCAGCAAACATGGCCTTAATATTATATTCCCAATCCTTTACATCTTGAGTTCCTTGGGAAATGACATAAAGTTCATTAATGCCTTCCTTTTCAGAATAAAAATGAACTGCAGTTCCATCATAGCCAGAATCTTTTATTTCTGGAACGTCAAAAGCCGATGATTGAAATATTTCTATATTAGCATTCATTTCATTTCCATATTCCTCTATATACATTTGTTTTATCTTACTTTTAAAATCCTCTTCATTGAGACCCTCATATTCCAAATCAACCATACGCATTCTCGTTTCATTAGTAGATATAAGATTTTCACTCATAGATTAATCATTCGCCTTCATTTGATTCTAAAGTAAATTGAATTGACTCAATCTGATTTTTCATCACATCTATACTCTCGGCTTTTATAGCCTCACATTTTTCTTTACTAGCAACACATTCCGTTTGATATATAATTCTTATGCCGCCATTTTCTGCTTCATTTTGCAAAAAACCTGCATAGCCATAATACATTTCAGTTTCAAAATAGGAGAGATATAATGTGCTGTTTTCCGAAGTGTATTTATCATATTCAAGTTCCTGACCTATTCGGTCATTAATCATGTCTAATTTCGAATCTTCACGTCCTTTTTCATCTGTTGAATAATAGTTTAATCTTATTGCACTGTGAATATCACCAGCATTTACCCCAATAAATAGACCTTCATAATCTTTATCTTTTAGAGCATAGCCTTGTTCACCTACTGTACCTTCCAGGGGAAAGTCCATTTTATACTTCCCGGTTCCTGATAGAAATGGATAATAACCAGGTTTTGATTCTTCTGTCGATTGTAAAAAATCACGAGTGAATTCATCTTCAAATGCTCGGCCATCTGGCAATTCTTCTGGATTCATTTCCGACGGTTTCTTCGTTTGATCTTCATTGTTCACTTGGCAGCCTCCTAGTAGAATGATTGAAATGAATAAAATCACATACTTCCAATTTTTCACATTCTAGCCTCCAATAACATCGAATTAACAATAAAAAGACAATTTAGTCTTCTGGTGATAAGTATAATAAGGAACAGAGGGGAATGGAAGGGTGAAAGGGGTTTTTAATGAAATGGGTTCTTAAGGTATAGTTCTTTTGGGGTGTTTATAGTAAGAAGTGTACGAGACTAATCCTCCTGGGAGACTGTTGTGTACTGAATGGCTAATGTTTGGAAATCCTGTATGACGTGATCCAGGATATCATCAAAGACTCTGCGCAGACCGGGATAATCTGGATTTATATCAATATACTTCACCCCACCAAGCGTAAAAAATCCACGTGTTCCACTAACGGCATAGAGGGGATCATCGAGTGAAATGACTTGGTGAATGTTATCTGCTTTGTCTGCGCAGTAGTCTTTTGCGAATGCTTCGAGTTTTGTGGGGTCTAGGTTGTAGATGGCATATTCATCAGTCACAGGAATGGAGAACCTTTTATTTAGTTTTTCTGCAAAGTATTTATCAGCATAATATAGTTGATAATAGTTAGTTTGAGCACCATTAACACTATAAACTTTATCAAAAGTATCATGAAGTAGATGTGCAGTCGTGTTATTATTATGAGCTAAAGAATGAGATAGGCCGATGATACTTAATTCATCTTTAGTTTCAAGGCGATGAATAACTTCCTCAGTAAATAAGTTAGTGGCTCTAGCTTGAGGGTATTCCAGACCTGCAAACATAGCCTTAAGATTATATTCCCAATCCTTCATATCTTGGGTTCCTTGAGAAATGACATAGAGTTCATTAATCCCTCCTTTTTCAGAATAAAAATGAACCGCTGTCCCATCATATCCAGTATCTTTTATATCCGGATTCTCAGACTTCGAAGTATGAAATATTTCTATATTCGCATCAATTTCCTTTCCATATTCTTCTATATACAGTTGTTTTAGTTTACTTTTAAAATCTTCTTCCTTGAGACCTGTGTTTTGCATTTTAACCATACATAAAATTGCAAAGATCCTGTACATAGTTTTGCAACGAAAAATACATAACCACTTTTGATATTTGACAAGGAGCCTCTACAAGCATGATTCAAGAGCCAAGGAGCCAGATACTCCAAGGGATCTGGCTCTTCCGCAGCAGGCTATCATGCTTGCCTCTCCATGTCAAATAGTAGGTAATTTTGCTATGTATTTTCTCTTTGCAATTTTGAGCAGTTGCTCTTGCAATCTTGTGTACTTTAATTTTGCACTATACATTGAGACCCTTATATTCCAAATCAACCATGCGTAATCTCATTAGTAGATATAAGATTTTCACTCATAGATTACTCATTCGCTTTCATTTGATTCTAAAGTAAATTGAATCGACTCAATCTGTTCTTTCATTCTAGCTTTACTTTCAGTCTTCAATTCCTCACATTCTTCCTTGGAAACAACACATTCAGTTTGATATATAATTTCTATCCCGCCATTCTCTGCTTCATTTTGCAAAAAGCCTGCATAGCCATGATATGGTCCGTCCATCTCAAAATAAGAAAGATATAAGGTCTGATTTTCAGAAGGTAATTTTTCATATTCAAGTTCCTGATTGATTCGATCATTAATCATGTCTAATTTCAAATCTTCTCGCCCTTTTCCATCTGTTGAATAATAGTTTAGGCTAAGTGAACTTTTCAGCTCGCCTTCATCTATTCCTATAAATATACCTTCATAATCCTTCTCCTTTAATGCATAGCCACGCCCATCTATCATTCCATTTAAAGGAAAATCCATTTCATACTTCCCGGTCCCAGATAAAAAAGGATAGAAACCAGTTCTTGTTTCTTCCGTTGATTGTAAGAATTCACGCGTAAATTCATCCTCGAATGCCCTTACGTTTGGTAATCCGTCTGGACTCAATTCTGACGGTTTCTTCGTTTGATCTTCATTGTTCACTTGGCAGCCTCCTAATAGAATGATTGATATGAATAAAATCACATACGCCCAATTTTTCACATTCTAGCCTCCAATAACATCGAATTAACAATAAAAAGATAATTTAGTCTTCTGGTGATAAGTATAATAATGACCAGAGGGGAATGGAAGGGTGAAAGGGGTTTTTAATGAAATGGGTTCTTAAGGAATAGTTCTTTTGGTGTGAAGTCCTATCATACCCAGTCTTTTTTATAATTAGATTCACAGAAGCCGAGGACTGGAATATTTCTATATTCGCATTCAATCCACTTCCATATTCTTCTATATACATTTTTCTTCCTTTTTTCGAACTCTTTTTCATTGAGACTCTTATATTCCAAATCAACCATAGGTATTATCATCTCATTAGTGGATATCACATTTTCACTTATATAATGCTCATTTGCTTTCATTGGATTCTCCAATAAATTGAATGGACTCAATTTGCTGTTTCATCATATCTTTAGCTTCAGCTATTATTCCCGCACATTCTTCTTTACCAAGAATACATTCTGACTCATATAGAATTCTTATTCCACCGCTTTCTGCTTCATTTTGTAAATATCCAGCATAACCAAAATATGTTTCGTCATCTTGAAAATAAGAGAGATATAAATTGCTACCTCTTGAAGTAAATTCATCAAATAAAAGTTCGTCATTAAATTGATGGTTAATCATATCTAAGATAGTATCTTCTCTTCCCTTTTCGTGTAATGAACTAAAGTTTAATCTAATTGAACTTTTAATCTCACCAGCGTCTACTCCAATAAATAGACCTTCATAATCTTTATCTTTTAGAGCGTAGCCGTGTTCATCTATTGTTGCATCGAAGGGGAAATCCATTTCATACTTTCCAGTACCTGATAGAAAAGGGTAGTAACCAGGCCTTGTTTCGTTCGTCGATTGTAGAAAACCACGCGTAAATTCATCTTCAAATGCTCGGCCATCTGGCAAATCGCCTGGATTCATTTCTGACGGTTTCTTCGTTTGAACTTCATTGTTCACTTGGCAGCCTCCTAGTAGAATGATTGACATAAGTAATATTATATACGTCCAATTTTTCACATTCTAGCCTCCAATAACATCGAATTAACAATAAAAAGATAATTTAGTCTTCTGGTGATAAGTATAATAAGGAACAGAGGGGAATGGAAGGGTGAAAGGTGTTTTTAATGAAATGAGTTCCTTAGGTATCGTTCTTTTCGGATGTTTATAGTGTTAAGTTTATAATACTATTTTTCATGAAATATATCTCTTATTCTAAAATGTCCTTTAATTATCAAAGCAGATTCTTACAAGGTTTTTAATGTTGGTCCGAAAATACATACACATACATCAAAAAACACTATGAGTAGTTAATATCTATTTATAGTGTTCATTATTTATCCATTATTATAGAAATGGGGGATGGTTCATTTTTCTATGAAACGCGAGAGCCGTCCCCGTGTTTCCCCATGTTTCCAGACTAGGAATAATAAAATAAGCATTACGATATCTAGTCTTGCTTCAAAAGCGAAGGATAAGAGTCCGTTACTTGATATATTGGGGACTTTTGTGAGAATAATAGCGACGATCATAATAAGTATAAGTGGGGGAGTGGCTTGCTTGATATACATTCTACTAGCAATTAATAATCCACAGGATAACTCGAGTATTGCTACTAGAAATAATATTAATTCTGGATAAGGTAACCCGAGGTTGGCAAACATTCCTTTGAAATCATGAACAACTAATTTACTTATTCCTGATGTTATAAATACATAACCTACCGCATAACAAATCCACTTTTTCATCTGCATAAGGAAAAACACCTCCATTATTTTTCATGCTTTATAGTTATGCTTATGCATCATTAGAGACAAGCTTGACGAATATTTTTGATTATAGTTAAAAATGAATTAAATACCATATACAAAACACTTAAACATATGCGAGAGATGTATTAGACTGTAAAATAAGTATCTTCAAAATAGTCAAATAATCATATTGTTTAGAAAGGGAAGTGGACTCCTGCATTCGTGTCATGATAAAGGCTGTAACAAACATAAAAAATGAATGCGATTTCATTTGATTAAGAGTATCAAACAAGAAAAATAAAATAGTTATTTAAAGGGGGATTTATTTATGCAACATATGATCTTTAGTGATCCGATAAAATCAAATGCAACACGCTATGCAGAAGAAGAGGCAATTTCTTTTAAGGATAAGAGATTTACATATCAACAGTTTAATAATCGTATCAATCAATTGAGTCATGCTTTACAGAGTATAGGAGTTGAAAAAGGTGACAAAGTAGCTTTTATGTTATTGAATTGTAATCAATTGTTTGAAATTGTGTATGCATGTAGCAAAATCGGTGCGGTTTTTGTTCCTATAAATTCCCGGTTTGTAAGCCGTGAAATTCAGCATGTATTAGATGATTCAGAATCTCGTGTGTTGATTTTTGATAGTCGGTTTTCTAATGATATTATTAGCATTCAGGATCAAGTTAAAACGACAGACGAATTTATAAGCCTTGGCAATGCGAGCGATGCTGCTGCTTTTGAATATGAAGAATGGAATTCTCACTTTTCGGTTGAGGAACCTACACCATCCGAAGCTATAGATGAGCTAGATATGATATCAATTATGTACACGGGAGGGACGACAGGACGTCCAAAAGGCGCTGTTCGTTCTCATCGGAGCTTATATTTGGTCGCTTTGCTTTTCAGCATTGAATTTGCGATTGGGAGAAATGGAAAAGCGTTAGCTTCTGGACCTTTATATGGTGCTGCTGCTTTTGGAATCGCAATACCAAACTTTTATGTAGGAAATCCCGTTCATATTGTGGAAAGGTTTCATCCAATCGAAGTGTTAGAGGCAATTACAAATGAAAAGCCTACGACTACTTTTTTAGCACCGCCAATGTTTGAGGCTATTTTTTCACTGCCAGAAGAGATTAGAAACAAGTACGATGTTTCCTCATTGAAATCTATAATTTCAGTAGGAGCCCCTTTGCATACAAGTACAAAGAAGAAAGTTTTAACGTATTTTGATTCTGCAGACTTAAATGAATTTTACGGTGCAACTGAACTTGGCGGTGCTGCAAACCTTTTTCCAGAGAAACAAAGCGAAAAGAAGCGGTCTGTCGGAGTTCCAATGCTTGGTATGGAGGTAAAGCTTCTTGATGACGAAGGAAATAAAGTCCAACCTGGTGAAGCAGGAGCATTTTTCGTAAAAGGCATTACATTGTGTGACGAGTATTATAAAAAGCCTGAAGCTACAGCTGAATCATTTCGGGGAGAGTGGCTTGGTTTAGGTGATATAGGGGTTCAGGACGAAGAGGGCTTCTACTATATTGTTAATCGTGAACAGGATATGATTCTTTCCGGTGCGATTAATGTTTATCCAGCGGAAATTGAAGAAGTATTACATGAGCATACTAACATTGCTGATGTTGCAGTAATTGGTGTGCCAGATGAAAAGTGGGGCGAGGTACCAATTGCAATAGTTGTTTTGCGCGAAGGTGCAGATATAAATGAAGAGGATATATTAGAGTTCTGTAATGGGAAATTAGCTAAATACAAGATTCCACATAGTGTTGATTTTGTGGATGAACTACCTAGGAGTCTGCAAGGTAAGCTATTAAAATATCAATTGAGAGAGAAATATATTAAAAATGTTACGAATTGATTTGGAGTCTTTATTCGGTTGAGTAGAAAGTTTAATTAGACAAGAAGTTCACATCGAAATAGAAACAAATGTTCGGATGTGGTATAATAAAAACAGTGTAATAAGGCTTTCATGGGTGGTGACTCGCTTTCTTTCCTTTTTAAAGGAAAGGAGGTGATGTCTTATGACAGTATTTGAATCAATGATTATGATGCTCACATTCGGGGCGCTTATCGTTGCAATATTGTCAGAAAAAAAGAAATAACCACCCTTGAGCCTGCTCAGCGATAGGGTGGTTATATTTGTACCAAACTTTGCGAGTTGCCCCCTTGAAGGGCTGTTACACGCTAGACCGCTTCATGTTAACAGCATGAGGTGGTCTTTTCTTATATTATGATTATCTACATTAAGTATACCCTATTTATATTGTAAAATAAACTTTAACATTGGATTAGTTTTTCACCACGTCAGCAAAATAAACATTTACTCATTTTAAGGATCAGACCCCGACAACTGTAATCGTACAGTAATAAGGTCATGGTGTGCAGGAGCCTGCCTTTTTCCTCGTTCTTGCTTATCATCCTTTTTCATATATCAAAAGCTGGCTAACTATGTTAAGTATTCTAGTTTACGAAGCCAATTAGATGTATGGGGACGGTTCTCTTGTTTCATTCATTCATTTATTTAAACTTGAAACAGTAGAAGTGCTCACCTTTGTTTTCTCCACCTATCATATTCGGTCGGAAGGTGCTAGCTTATCCCACTTTTTACACAAAAAGAAAGCATGAAAAAGTAAACGTATCCATTTATCAATATATGCAATATTAAAAGTTCTGCTGTTTTTTTTAGAGATAACCACACTTTATAATGCTTATTTTTTTCTTCGTTTTGTATATCCTCGATACATTTTTTATCATCTCGTCTAGTTCGTCTAATGTATAGTACTTTGTCAAGATAATCGCAAAAAGTCTATTACTACCTTTCATATCCTTTTGTTTATTTACCTTCATAATAAAAATACTTTCAATTATTTTTGATTTGAAAGCAGGACTTACCTTTTTAATATCGAATATAACAATTACAGACATAGAATAACAAAAAATACGGGCTAAAAGGGAGGTGTTTCGCACGAAGGGGAATAACAGAAATATATTTTTTCGAGAGAGTGCTAGGGCGTTCAATAATGTAGGTAGTGGCATAAAAAAATCAAAGTTATGAAAGGGATGAACTTTATTGAAGAAAAAAGTTGGAAATCTATTGAGGTATTCTTTGTTACTGGCTTTTATCTTGGTTGTGTTTACCAGTACCGCAAAGACAGACATTAATGCTTCATCTGCTGCAGAGGTTGTACCGCTAAAAGAAGTCTACAAGGACTATTTCATGATCGGTAATGTTGTAAATCCGTCAGACTTAAACAATGTAGAGAAATATGATTTTATGAAGTTCCACTATAACGCACTGACACCAGAAAACGCTACGAAACCGGACTCCTTATGGCCGGATTCAACTGGCGAACCGAATTTCACGTCAGCCGACAATATGTTAACTCAAGTAAATGCCGACGGTTTCTTTACGTTAGGACATGCGCTGGCATGGCATAATCAGTCTGCTGGCTGGCCACCAAGTGGTCTGAATTATGAAGAGGCAAAGGAAAGCTTGGAAAGATATATTTCGACAGTCGCTGGGCACTTTAATGAGGGTGATAATAAGCTCGATGCCTGGGACGTTGTTAACGAAGCTTTTAGGGATAATCCGGAAAATCCTACAGATTGGCGAAATGCGCTTCGCTCCGGCATTAATCCAATGGAACGACCGGCCAGATGGTATGAAGCTTATGCTAACGGTGGAAACGGGTGGGATTATGTCTATGATGCCTTCTTGCTCGCACGTGAGGCTGATCCAGATACAACTCTGTATTACAATGACTTTAACGACGAAGAACTACCTAACAAAGCAATCGCGATTGCTTCAATGGTCAAGGAACTCAATGAAAAATACGCAAAGGAACACCCTGAGGCAAACGGTAGGAAACTGATTGAAGGTATCGGGATACAGGCGCATTACAACACTAGACTTAATGTAGATAATCTAGAGAAAGTACTACAAATATATAGTGAAACCGGGGCTGAGATTAGCATAACCGAACTCGACGTACAACTTAACGGAACTTCAACCAGTGTTCCCCCTACAGAGGCGCAATTGGAGGAGCAGGCGATAGTCTACGCCAAGCTGTTCACGCTCTATAAGAAGTACGCCAATGATATAGAACGCGTTACATTCTGGGGCGTGGATGATAACAATAGCTGGCGCAGGTCGGGTTACCCACAGATTTTCGATTCTAATCGTGTACCAAAAGAAGCATATTGGGCGATAATAAATCCGGAGGCCTATCTCGGAATTGATGAGGTGCCGCCAAAGCTCACGTCGTTTGACTTCGATGGTGATGAATTCAATGTCGCAGGCAAAACAGAATTTGACGTTAACGTGCCAAAGGACGTGTCAAACATTGACTTCACAGCTACAAACGTTGCACATGAATACCCTGACGATGATGTTGACGTCAGCGTTACGCTCAACTCAGAAAATGGCGCGGTGAAAGCTGGAGATCCAGCCGTGGCCACGGTAAAAATAGCCTGGAAGGAATCCCCGAATACATTGACGACGTACACAATAAACTTCGGGCATATGACCGCCGAATGGGAGAAAGACTTAAACTATCCGGATACGGGCTACAGTTCATCCGTTAATATCCGCTTCAGTGACGGTGAAACCGAACCTAAACTGTTTCAGGCATTCTATAATACGGACGATGATAAACTGGCAATGCTCAACAGCAAGGAATTCGAGTCCTTACCAAAACATACAAGCGGTAGGCTCACTATTAATACAGATAGTAATATAGACGAAGATTATTTGAAAACATTGACCTTGAATAAATCTCTGTGGAATCAGAACTGGAATCCGATTATTCCGACGCGTATTACAGATTTGAATACGCCGGAAAATTATTATAAAATAGCGAAAACTATTGAATCTGGTAATACGTATATCGTTGTTCCAGTCAACTCAGGTCAGGCTCTGACCAATATGAATGTAGACTCCGTCAAGCCGACTAACAAACGAGGACTTGCAGGTACTCCTGTCACTATAGATGACGACATTATTATAGAACCGGAGCTGATCCAGGACAATACGAGATTTATCTTTAATGAGCAAACCAGCCCAGATCCGGGACAATACACAAAAGAAAACGGATATACTGGATACACAATGTTAAGTCTCGTTCACGGTGGTCTTATCGCCCCGACTATTATGTATCGGGATTTGAGTAGCGATGATACGGCTGCTTTACGTGCAGACTCAACTATTGCAGATAGTGCATTAGATCGAGCGGTATGGTTTAACACGGGTATAGATGCCGATACAGGCGAGACGACGCTATTTTCACATACCGGTTCCAGTGGTGACACCTATGCGTTGCTCGGAAATCAATACGGTTTCATTACCAAGAAAGTCGACCCACTGCAGAACGATGAAGCCCTTAAGGTTAAGCTATATGAATACGTTTCCGACTATCTATCCGAAGACTTAAAGAGTCTCGGCGTAGAAATAAACATCTCGTCAGTGGAACGTATCGTGAGTAATCGCGACACCGATATCCCCGTCAAGGCGAATGTTCCCGACGGTTCCAAAGCCGTGTTGAAAAAGGACGGTGTTTCAGTGGCATCTGAGACATTCGTAGCCGGCGAAGCTATAATCAGTGTTAAAGGTAGCGATGTTGACGGAGATGCGCATTATGCTGTTGTTGTCTATGATGGTTCCGAAATACTTGGTGCGAAAATACTCCCAGTAGTCACTGTAGATAGCGCGACACCGGCGGCTACAGTAGAGAAGCTAAAGGGCAACCAGAACAGACTGACAGTTGTCGTTACGGAAATATACTCTGATGGTTCGACGGAGGAGGCATTCACTGAAGAAATGCTAATTCGTAATAACGCGGCAGATGTTTACCAGGTGGGACCATATAAAGTTTATGTGGACACTAAGGGCAACGATCAGATTCGTGAATGCTATATTGTATGGGATTAAGCAGTAATTGACGAAGCGAGACACCGTTTTTTTAACGGCGTCTCGTTTTATTATTTGCTTTCGTTTACTATCAGTTAAATAAAAAAAGATTAGTATTAGAAAGAATTGATAGAATTTATTGACAAAACGAAAAAGAATGCTACTATAAATGTATAATAATATGAAAACGATTACAAAGTATTTTTCATAAATCGCTTTATCTAGAAGGAGGAATGGATGGTAATGAAATTTGGATGCCAAGGATCAACATGGATGCTAGATTACGATATTGAAGCTAATATAATGGATAAAATTATGGATGATGTAAAGCAAGGTGGATTTACCGGCTTGGATATGCAAGTTGCACTACTAGGGAAATATAAAAGTGATCCAGCTCTTTTCAAAGAGCAATTGGATAAAAGAGGCTTGGAACTAGCAGCGTTAACATTGCCACATGCATTTCATGGTGGAAAATCTTCAGAAAAAGAAAGAGAGTTACAAACGTATTACTTTGATTATATAAAGCACTTCCCAGAAGCAATTTTAAATATCCCTTCCAGGGTAGGTCCGAATCGTGACAATCTCTTGGATAGACAAAAAGAGATTATTAAGGGAGCGAATGAATTAGGGAAACGTGCTTATGAAAACGGTATAGTGACTTCATTCCATCCCATTTCTTATAAGACGTCTTATTGGAGATTCAAAGAAGATTATGATGTTTTATTTGACGGATTAGACCCTAAATATATGGGTTATACACCGGATGTTGGTCATATAATTTTTGGAGGAATGAATCCAGTAGAAATAATGAAAGAAGCTCTTCCTTTAATAAAACATGTTCATTTTAAAGATGCCTCTAAGAATCAAGAGTGGATGAAGATGGGAGAAGGAGATATTGATATTCCGCAATGTGTCCAAGTTCTAAAAAATAATGGCTATAAGGGCTGGCTTATCGTGGAAGAAGAAACACCAGAAGCCCAAACCCAAACTACTGAAACTATTGCAGAAATCGGTAAATATGTTGAAAAATACCTCCACCCAATCGTAAGTGGAGAATAATGATGACAGTATTTATCCCTTCTTTACTCGTCCCTGAAGTCTATCATCCTATTAAAAGGGAGAGGAACTTCACTGCTGATTTATTAGATAGTATTCTAGAAACGAACTTTTACAAATCTGTTGAGTTAGGGGATGGATTTGATGAAAAGGAAAGAAAACGAATCTTAGCGGTTACAGAGAGAAACGGGATTGATGTTACACAATGGCTTACCTTTTTACTCGAAGAAAATAACCTGGATGTTGCTTCTTTGGATACTGTACTTAGAAAAAGAAACAGTAAAAACAATCAGAAAAAGCTTGCCCTTAGCTGCTGAAATTGGTGCAAAAAATATAGCCATCGTTACTGGTGATGACCCTGGTCCAGAAAAATGGGCTGATGGAATTGAAGCGCTCTATGAGAGTTTGTGTGAAATTGCGGAGACTGCGAAAGTGTATAAAATAAATCTACTACTTGAACCACTCGACCGTTTTGCCCATAAGAAGCGGATTATAGGAACAACGGATGAAACAGTAGAATTATTAACAAGGGTGCAAAAAACATCTAACAATGTTGGAATTGCTTTTGATACTGCCCATGCAGCATTAAATGGGGAAGATATTTTCGAAGCTTTGGAAATAGGGAAAGACCTCATTCATCAAATTCATTTTTCCAATGCAGTTTTAGATAAGAAAAGTGATTTGTATGGTGACTTTCATATGGAAATCGGTGAACCAGGATTTCTAACCGTGGAGAAAATCAGTGCTATTTTACAAAAGGCGCAAGAACTTGATATTCAAGCAGAAGATGGGCTACGCGTTGCCGTTGAAGTTCGTGGGAAATTGAACAAAGAAAACTGTATGAAAAACGAAACGAATTTAAAAAATATTCTTTCAGATGCCTTACAAGATTTGATAGTTCAATAGTAAATATTCTTTCTATATATACACGAAAAGTTAATTACTTAAGGTGGTGGATACAATGAAAGTTGTGATTACAGATCATGAATATCCAAATTTAACATACGAAAGGAAAGTACTCGCTCATGATGGGATTGAATTAGAAATCCATCAATGTAAAACGGAAGACGAAGTAATTGAGGCTTGTCGTGAAGCAGATGGAATCATCAATCTATATGCACCAATTTCTCGTCGTGTGATTGAGTCATTGGAAAAATGTAAAATCATCACCAGATACGGTGTTGGTGTAGACACCATTGATCTTGATGCTGCAACGGAAAAAGGAATTTGCGTTGGAAATGTACCAGATTATGGAGTGGATGAAGTATCGGATCATGCACTTGCATTAATCATGACTCTTCTACGTAAAATTCCATTTTCGAATCAAACAGTAAAAAATGATATTTGGGATGTTAATTTAACAAAACCAATTAGACGATTAAATACCTTAACAATAGGATTGGTTGGGTTTGGTAATATACCTAAAAGATTAGCAGAAAAGGTGAAAGTACTGGGAATGAAGGTTGTCGTTTCGGATCCCTACTTACCAGAAGAAGTGGCAAAAGACCATGCCGTTGCGCTTGTATCATTAGAAGCATTATGCGAAAGTGCGGATGTTATTTCTGTTCATGCTCCACTTACAAATTCAACGAAAGGCATGATTGGTAAAGACCAATTTAAATGGATGAAAAAAGGCGTCTATATTGTGAATACTGCGAGAGGACCTGTTGTAGATGAAGGAGCATTTTTAGAAGCATTGCAAAATGGTACCGTAGCTGCAGCGGGACTTGACGTCGTTGAAAACGAACCAATTGATCGTAATCATCCTTTCATATCCATGGACAATGTCATACTGACACCACATATGGCGGGGTATTCCGAAGAGTCTGCTGAAGAAATGCGTTCAAAGACAGCTCTTGGCATTATTGACGTACTCATTTATGGACAATATCCAAAATACTTAGTAAATAAAAGCTTACAAGAAAGACGAGATTTTAAGCCATTTGAAATGAGAGAAGAATATAAATTCTATCAGGTGAATGGGGAGAGTTTGTAATGAGGAAAACAAATTTACATGGAATTATTCCACCTGTATCAACTATTTTTGATACGAATGGAAATCTAGATGAAAAGGGAATGGCAACGGTAATTGACTTTTTAATCGATGCTAATGTCGATGGGCTGTTTTTCCTTGGGAGTGGGGGAGAGTTTTCCCAAATGTCAGTGGAACTTCGCAAGGAAATTGCCGAATTCGCGACCAAATATGTTGCCAGAAGAGTTCCAGTTTTAATTGGTACGGGAAGTTCAAGCACAAAGGAAGTAGTAAGTTTGAGCCAACATGCAGAAAAGGTTGGTGCAGACGGTATCGTTGTGATTAATCCGTATTAATGGACACTAACGGAGGAGAATTTATTTGCCCATTACGCGGAAATTGCAGAATCTGTTGAACTACCAATTTTGCTTTATAATTTTCCTACTTTAACAGGCCAAGATTTACCACCTGAATTTGTGCTGCAGTTAGTAGAGAAATATGAAAATATCGTAGGAATTAAAGAAACGATTGATTCTATTGGTCATATTGAAAACATGATTACTACTGTGAAAAGTAGATACCCAGACTTTGTTGTTTTCGCAGGATTTGATAACCACCTATTCAACACATTAACCCTTGGTGGGGATGGGGCAATCTGTGCAAGCGTAAACTTTGCACCGGAAATTGCCGTTGGGCTTTATAAGGCATTCCGGGAAGATAAATTAGAAACAGCTGTTCAATTTCACCGTAAAATAGCAGGTCTGCCAAAGATGTACAGCTTAGACTCGCCATTTATTGGGGTAGTTAAAGAAGCAATGAAGTTGAGAGGCTTAGACATCTCTACATGCGTGTTAGCTCCAAGCCGGGAGTTGAGTACAGAAAAAAAAGTACAATTAAAAGAAATTTTAAAAGCAGCAGATTTGCAATAAAAACGCGAAAGCACTGGAAGCCGATAATTTATCGATACTATCATAAGGGAGTGTACCTGAATGAAAAAGCTAATTAATGATAAGAAAAATGTTGTAGAAGAAATGATTGATGGTTACGTAAAAGCCCATCCAGAGTATATAAAACGTTTGGAAGAAAATGATCGTGCATTAGTTTCAGCAAAACCGAAAGCAGAAGGAAAAGTTGCGATATTAATTGGTGGTGGTTCAGGGCATGAGCCAGCATTCATGGGGTATGTTGGGGAAGGGATGGCTGATGGAGTGGCTGTTGGGAATATATTTGCATCTCCGCCCCCAGCGCCAATTTTAGAAGTGACAAAAGCGATAGATAAAGGTGCGGGTGTCGTATACATCTACGGAAACTACGCAGGTGACATCATGAACTTCGGTATGGCTGCAGAGATGGCAGAAATAGAGGATATAGAAATAGAAATGGCGCTTGCTACTGATGATGTTGCATCCGCATCAAAAGAAGAAAAAGAAAAACGTCGTGGAATTGCTGGGGAATTTTTCGTTTATAAAATGGCTGGTGCAGCAGCTGATTTCGGATATAAATTAAAAGAAGTGGCAGATGTCGCACGTAAGACAAACGATAATACTCGTTCTATGGGTGTTGGTTTAACTCCGTGTTCCTTGCCGCAAACAGGTGAACCGAGTTTTGAAATCGGTGACAACGAAATGGAAATTGGTTTAGGGCACCACGGAGAACCGGGAATACGGAAAGCTCCATTAGACACGGCCGATAATGTGACAGACCAACTGTTGGAACCGATTTTCGAAGATATGGAAATAAATGAGGGAGACGAGGTAGCTGTTCTCGTCAATGGTCTAGGGTCCACTCCTCATATGGAACTTTATATAATGTTCCGTCGTGTGGAGCAGGTACTAAGTGAAAAAGGCATTAAAATATATCGCTCCTATGTAGGAGATTACATCACCTCCCTTGAAATGGGTGGAGCATCCATTACGTTAACGAAACTTGATGATGAAATGAAAAAGTTAATCGACCATCCAGTTAATACACCAATGTTCGTACAGAAATAAAGGAGAATATCTATGAATATTACTGCAAAAGAATTAATAAATTATTTTAAAGAAATTGTAGATATAATGGAAGCGGAAAAGGATTATCTTTGTGACCTTGACCGTAAGTTAGGTGATGGGGATCATGGGGTTACCATGTCGATTGGTTGGCAAGCGGTAAACGAACAGCTAAACGGAAAACTTGCAGAAGAAACCGACTGTGGAAAAATTAGCTCAACTGTAGGAATGACGTTTTTGAATGCAGTTGGTTCCTCCGTTGGCCCACTTTATGCAACTGGTTTCATGCGTGGAGGGAAAGCAATAAAAGGCAAATCAGAGTTGACCGATGTAGACCTAGCAGCATATTGGCTTGCTTTTATTAATGGTGTGAAAGAACGCGGAAATGCAAAAGTAGGGGATAAAACAATGATGGATACATTAATACCAGCTTCAGAAGTATTAGAAGTGAATTTTGATCGAGAATTTATTCCTGCATTTGAATTAGCAGTAGAAGCTGGAGAAAAGGGAATGAAATCAACAATCGATTTAGTATCGAAAATCGGTCGTTCGAGCCGTCTTGGTGAACGCTCGAAAGGTGCTCAAGACCCTGGTGCAACTTCTGCTCACATGATTTTAAAAGCATTCTTAAATTTTGCGAAAGTACATGTATAAAAGAAATAGGAAAGAAGCTATTCCTAAAGGTGATGGATCCCCTTTGGAATAGCTTTCTTTTTGTTTTTTTAAATACACTTTGTCCTTTCGAATAAAAATTATACAAAGAATAAAAGTGCATCAACAAACCTGCCCCTATACTTAAATAAATTCGACAAAAGGAGCGATAATCCTTCTTGGACTATCGCACCAGTTAGTTTAAGAACTTACGCCTTGTTTTTAATTCCTTTCTTGAAGAAATATTTTATAAGCAGCCCCCCTCCTAAAAGTAGGGGAAATCCAATAATTATATAATAAATATTTTTCGGAACTTCAAAAACTTCTACAAGATAACTAAAAAGAAACATCCACATGAATATTGTAATGTACTTCCCCCAAGTCCTCATGAAACACCTCCCATTTTTTCAAATAAGCACCCTTTAGTTGAGCAACGTATAATCTAAAAAGGCGCTACCAATTATAGGTAACACCTTATCTATTTTGTTATTGTTCTAAGTGTTTGTATTCTAATACTTCTACATCAAACCCGTGACTACAACTAATTTTAGGACTATCACAGGATGGAGATACCCTTACCTTAACCAAGTCTTCTGCATATTCAAATCGATTATTTTTATTGTCAGGAACTTGAACCCTTATAGAAATATCATAAGAATGATTATTGTTATAAACGATATTAACTACCCTTTGTTTCTTCCACCCAAAACTTAAATCCTCTTTTCCTCCATACTCTTTTATTACCCTTTTATCGATTGCTGGAAATATAATATCCCAAATAATATCTTCTGGTGTAACATACCAATCTTCCGCATAGGGCTTAACTTCTTTTGGCACTTGGGGTTCAGCATTAACTATGTAGTTACTTGTGGCAAATATTATTAAAATCATAAAGAATAAAATCACTTTCTTCAAGATGCTCACTCCTATAACTTTTACATTAGTTTTCGCATCTTAATTTATTTTATCCTCAAACAGTAAATACCTGCATTTTTTACTATAAAGACTGATCGTTTTATTGACTATCTCCTATTGTGTTAAAGCACCATTTAGTTTAAGTGAATCTAATCACAAACCTAGACCTTTACATAACAAAAAAAACAGGTAATTTGATTACCTGTTTTCTTTATTTTAATCTTCTTTAGAAAAATCAATTATACGAATTGGGTTCCTGGAATCATCTAAATAGATAGCGTATCTACCTGGTGGTATATCACTGGGCTTCTTTACGAATTCTACCTTCGATTGATGCTCTTTATAAAAATCATCTACACTATCAACTAAGAACACACCGCCAGCTCCTAAATCCTGTTCATCTGCTTCAAGCATTATTCGTTGCTCAGTGTTAGGTATGCTCAAAGCAACCGTATGATCCCCTTCGCGCCAAGCCTCTTTAAAACCAAGTACGTCTCGATAAAATGTTAGGGATTCCTTTAAATCATTAACTGGATGATACAAAAAGCTCAATTTCATAAATTTTCTCCCTTCATATACGTAATTTATTTATGCTTAGCATAAGAAGGTTATGTATATAGTAATACATTTACTATACAATGTCAATGTGGTAAACTATTTTTATGATGAATGAATGGATACCTATACCTGGAACAAATAAAGATAGATTGATTACAGTGGCTTTAGAGGAGTTTAGTAAAAAGGGATATAAAGGAGTGAACATTACAGAATTAGCAGAAAAAGCAAATATGACTACTGGTGCTGTATATCATCATTTTGGTTCTAAAGCAAAGTTATATGAGGTCATTAGAACGGAAATCGAACAAAGAATACTGGATAGAATGGAGGGTGCTGCCTCATTATTTGATAACCCAAGTGAGGCTATGAAGGCGGCAATGATTAGCGGAATGGATTTCGTCACAAAAAATGATTTCTCTCATTTAATTAGTGAACCAAATCCATCTAATAGAAAAGATAAGATTGAACGGTTCTTATCTGATCTAAATGCTATCAACGATTTACCTATAGAATTAGTGTTAATTGCATCTTGGCGTTCCATAATTAAAGGCATTGCCAATAAACAAATAACTATTAAACAAGGAAAAGACTTAATTAACTGGCTGTTTCAAAAGGAGAGTATGTGAACTCTCCTTTTTTTGTTCCTTAAGATGCTAAACTGCCCGTTAGCATAAGTACATCTTTTCACAAACGTTACAAATATAGCTTAACATAAGCAATTACTTACATAAATCTTATAAATGATTATACAATCAGTACAGTTTATTACAATGCATTTACCATAAATTTCGTAGTGAGGCCAATAACTATTGTTCTTTGTTAAATCCTATGTCTGTTGCTATTATGAATGTCAAAACTCAATAATCCTTTTCATTACATCAAAAATGAGCAAGCAAATTATTATGCTAATTTGCTTGCTCAATCACTTATTCTTTTTACTTTTCTACCCCTGAACCGAATTACTTAATATTGATGCATGCACTTTAATAAACGTAACTTATTTTCCGCTTACTTGGTGATTTGCCATTTTCTCAAAGAAATCAATAATGTAGGAATGGTCTTTACCTCCGTTTCCGTTTGCAATCTCGGAACCGAAGATTTCTTTAACTAAGTTTGTTACTGGGAGTGGTACTCCAAGTGTATTTGCAGATGCTTGGATGTTGCCTAAATCTTTGAAGTTTGTTTCAATTTTACCACCTGGTTCGAAATCACGGTCAATGATACGCTGTATTTTTGCATCCATTACTGCACTACCAGCTAGTCCAGTCCCTATAGCTTCATAAAGTTTGTTCAAGTCAATCCCTGCTTTACTAGCGTACACGGTAGCCTCAGCTAATGCAGCAAGGTGCGTACTTACGAGAATCTGGTTTGCTAGTTTTGTAGCGGAACCAGTGCCTGTTGGGCCCATATGAACAATACGTTCACCCATCACTTCAAATAAAGGTAGTATTGTATTGAAATGTGCTTCATCTCCACCAGCCATGATTGATAGAGTGCCCTCAACTGCCATTGGTTCCCCACCACTAACAGGCGCATCTATCAAGTGAACATCATACGCTTTTAGTTTACTAGCAAATTCTATCGATTCCTCTGGTTTAACAGAGCTCATATCAATGATAACCGTTCCTGGTCTACAATTTGATGCAATGCCTGTTTCAGAGAATAAAACGAATGAAACATGTTTTCCTGCTGGAAGCATCGTAATAATAACATCGCTATTTTCAGCAACTTCTTTGTTTGATATGCAAGCATGTCCACCTATTGCTTTTAATTCGTTTACAGCATCTGTATTTAAATCAAAAAGATATGTTTCATATCCCTTTTTAATAAGATGACTTGCCATTGGTTTCCCCATAATGCCCAATCCAATAAATCCGACTTTCATATAATCCCCCCTATGAAACTGTTTTCTTATATTCTCATTCTATATCAAATATAGTGAAATGTACATAAAGTATTTTCGTTTCGAAAGTAAAAATATGTATATGAAAGTGTTTGGCAGTGAACAGAGAATGTGATAAACAGCGGTATTTCTAGAAAACAGCTATTCTAAAAGAATTAAGTCTAGAATTGTACACTCTTCTTTCAAAGTCCAAAATAAAAGAGGGATAGCTGAAACGTATACTTGTTTCTAACTATCCCTCTATTATTTATATTATTTTCCTTCAATTACTTTCATATCATAAGAAGCTAGCTCATCTGCTATTTCTATTGGTAATTTTTTGTCCGTAATCAATGTATCGATTTGTTCGATGGTTGCGAAAGATGCAATGGAGCTATTTCCGACCTTTGTATGATCTATAAGTGCAACAACTTTGTCTGCTTTTTCCACCATCCGTTTTTTTAGCTCTACTTCGTAAACATTGAAATCAGTAAGCCCATCACCAATTGTAAATCCATTGGCAGATGTAAACATAACATCTATATTAATTTTATCTAAAATGGAGCTGTTAAGAAGACCTTCCAATGCCATGGATCCCATTCGGGCAATACCACCAATTAGGATAACATTCACATTGGGATTTTCCTTTAGCTCAATAGCTGTCATTAATCCATTTGTTAAGACGGTTAGTCGCATATCTGTTTCTTTTAGACGGCGTGCTAATTCTAAGTTAGTTGTACTTGCATCAAGTAAAATACTGGTTTTATCTTCAACCAAGTTGATTGCTTTATTCGTAATCAATCTTTTGTGATCGATGTTTTTCGTCGCCCGTTCTGAAAAACTATTTTTCGGGGTTGAACTTTCATTTAGTACAGCCCCGCCGTGGGTTCTTGTTAATAATCTATCTTGTTCCATGATGTTTAAATCGGTTCGTAAAGTCGCTTCTGATACGTTCAATTTTTTTGCTAGTCCTTTTACTGTTATACGTTTTTCTTTTTGAAGTTGGGTTAAAATCAATCCCCGTCTCTCTTCGGCAAACATTTTTCCCATTCTGTCACCTCTTATATCCGATATCAAGTTTAATAATTTCATCATATCATAAAAGTAAATGAAAATAAATAAAAATAGATAGCAGTATTATTTAATAACTTGAAGAAAAACAGCTATTTGACTTAGTAAAACACTGTAGCCTTTTATCATTTGTTTTTGATTTGAAAGTAAATGAATATAATACTTGTAATATTCGAAGGTATATAATAGGATTAGGCTAGGAATGAAAACATTTTCGAATGAAGTGAAAGGAGTCTTTAAAAAATGAAGGTAGCTATTGGTAGTGATCACAATGCATTTGATTTGAAAGAGACGATTAAAGAATTTTTAGGGGATACAGAACATGATGTAATTGATTTTGGATGCTATTCGAAAGATGCAATTGATTATCCGGATGTAGCCTTTGAGGTGTCCAAAGCAATTAGCGAGGGGGAAGTAGAGAGAGGGATTCTATTTTGTGGAACAGGTATTGGTGTATCCATTGCCGCAAATAAATATCCTGGTATCCGTGCTGCTTTAACTCATGACGTTTACTCTGCAGAAAGAGCACAATTAAGTAACAATGCGCAAATTATCACAATGGGTGCACAAATTATTGGTACAGAAGTTGCGAAAAAGGTAGTTGCAGCTTATCTAAATGTATCCTGGGCAGAAGGTTCAAAACGAAAAATAGATAAGATTGTCGAAAAGGAAAAAGAATTTGTCAGCGAAAATTTTAAAAGTGTAGTCAAAGACAATAATTGCTGTTAGTTAAAGGTTCCGAGGTTCAAAAGTCTTTGAATTAATTCTAAAAGGAGTGATCCGATGCAATCCTTATTATTAAATTTTTTGAAAGTAACAGAATCAGCTGCGATTGCGGCAATACCATGGGTTGGAAGTGGAGATGAAAATGCTGCTGACGGGGCTGCCACAAATGAAATGCGAAAGACTTTAAATAAGATGAAAATGAATGGAACCGTTGTAATTGGAGAAGGTGAAATTGACGAAGCGCCAATGCTATACATCGGAGAAAGATTAGGTATAGGAGGAAACCATGAGGTAGACATCGCTGTCGATCCCATTGAGGGAACTACACCAACTGTTAACGGACAAGGAAATGCAATAACGGTTATAGCAGCAGCCAAAAAAGGTACACTGTTGCATGCACCGGACATGTACATGAAAAAAATCGCAGTGGGACCAAAGGCTAAAGGAAAAGTTCATCTTGATGCGCCGATAGAAGAAAATATCAGAGTGGTAGCTGAAGCGACAGGTAAAAAAGTTCAGGATATCCATATTCTTATTCAAGATCGACCGAGGCATAAAGAATACATCAATCGGATTCGTCAAACAGGAGCAAAGGTGCATCTATTTAATGAAGGAGATGTTATTTATTCAGCAGCGACATGTATCGAAGGACTTGGGATTGATATGTTTTTTGGAATTGGCGGTGCACCAGAAGGGGTATTAGGTGCAGTAGCTGTTCGCTGTCTTGGCGGTGAAATGCAAGCAAAACTTTTACCACGAAATGATGAGGAGCGAAATAGATGTAGAGAAATGGGGATCACAGATGTTGATTCAGTTTTGACCCATGAGCAGTTGGTCGCAACAGATGATTGTGCATTTGTAGCAACGGGGATAACAGATAATTTACTAGTTAAGGGGATAGAGACGGAAGATGCCAATTACGTTACGCATTCTATTCTCATAAATGGCCTCGAAAAACAATTAAGGTATGTAAAAAGTACATACCCAATACTAGCAAATGTATAAAAGTTAGGTAGTTCTTATGTTCTAAAAGCTTCGGTGCTTGTAATCTTCTAATATTGTTATTTGCTATTGTTTATTTTTAAATAGGGGAGGAAATAGGTATTTTTTATCCGTTATGATAAAAAATGAAAAAAAGTAAAAGAAAACCCTTGTAAAACGCTTACAAAGAAATTATACTATATTTAACGATTGAGTTATCTAATTATTTTGTTTTCTGGGATTGAATGATAACTATCCATCTATTGTTTATTTAAATTATAGAAAAGCGTTGGGTATCAGTTTTGAATAGTATGTTTTAAAATGATGACGCTTTCAAACGGTTGGTAATCGATGAAGACGGTTGGTGATGGAGTATAGTATTTCATAGTTTTTAAAAGTATAGTCTTCAAGTATTGAAATGGAGTAAATCTCTAAAAAGAAAAGACGAATTATTTAAAATATTTCTAGAATGATTGGGATTATGGTGGGAAACAATGGAAGGTATAAGCAGAAGTAAAGGGAATGGCATTGTTGCTATTATCTGCGGACAACAAAGTGAAAAAATGTATCTATTATTGAAGCTCGTTTGAAAGGAGGAATACGGACAGTAGAAGTTCCAACAGACACACCTAGCATAACATTTGCCATTGAAGAAGCAGTGAAGGAGCTTGGCGATGAAATGTATATTGGTGCAGAAACTGTTCTTAATCCTGAGACAGCTAAACTTGTCCCCAAGATGAGAAAAAGAGAAATGCTAGGAATGTATACCTCCCCTAAAAGCTTATTCTATTAAACTATTTTTGAAAGCGAGGATAACCATGAAAATAATCAAATGGCTTGATGAACATATAGAGGAATCGTTATTAGTTGTTTTAAGTATTGTAATGACTTCTTCCATCACCTTACAAGTTTTTATGCGATATGTGATGAATTCCTCTCTATCGTGGTCTGAAGAATTGGCTCGATATTGTTTCATATGGTTGGTTTATATCGGTATTAGTTATGGAGTAAAAATGCAAAAACATATTAAAGTTGATGTTGTATTGCAGTTTATAAAGAATAAACAAAAGATTGTTTTCGGTATTATTGCTAACTTAATCTTCCTCGCCTTTTCTCTATTAATTATTGTATATGGATATGATATCGCTAAACAACTTTTAAATTGGGGACAGACTTCTCCAGCGTTACATGTCCCAATGGGATATGTTTATATGGCTACACCGGTTGGCTTTGCATTAACTTCCATTCGTCTTATCCAACAAATCATTCTCCAAGTATTAACACTTATGGGTAAACGGGAATTCGAAGTGAAGACGGAGCATGACTTTGTAATGGAAGAGGCAAAAGAGGATCATACTCAAAAATAAACAAAGGAGGTTATACATATGACAATCGCTGTTTTATTTGGAAGCTTTGTTTTATTTTTACTATTAAGTGTTCCGGTTGGTATTGCTTTAGGAATATCTACTTTAGTAACAATTATTTATTCTGGCTCTGTACCGATTGAATTTTTGGTCCAAGGTTTAACTACTTCTGTCGATAACTTCCCCGTTATGGCTGTACCGTTCTTTATTCTCGCCGGAGAGATTATGGGTAAAGGTGGAATTTCTGAAAGGCTATTTAGAGTTGCTAACTCTATGGTAGGTAATATTACTGGTGGTTTTGCAATTGCTACCATCGTTACATGTATGTTTTTCGCTGCTATTTCAGGATCTGCTCCAGCAACGGTTGCTGCTATTGGAGGTATTATGATTCCTGCTATGGTAAGACAAGGATATGATCGTACTTTTTCAGCAGCGGTTGTTGCTGCAGCTGGTTCACTAGGTGTAATCATACCTCCTAGTATTCCAATGGTTATTTATGGAACATCAGCATCTGCATCCATTGGTGATCTGTTTATGGCTGGTATTATCCCTGGTCTTATAATTGGCGCTGCTTTAAGTGGTTATGCATATTATTACACGAGGAAAAAAGGATATAAAGGGAACGGTGAAAAGTTCTCCTTTATAAATGTTCTTAAATCTATTTGGGATGCAAAATGGGCACTTGCCATTCCGATTATTATTTTAGGTGGTATTTATGGTGGCTTCTTCACACCGACAGAAGCTGCTGCTATAGCGGTTGTTGTTGGACTTATAGCAGGATTATTCATATATAAAGGATTGAAATGGAAAGACTTATCACGAGTTTTTATTGATTCAGCTTTAACAACAGCAACAGTATTAATCATTGTTGGTACGGCGACAGCTTTTGGCAGATTACTTACCGTCGAACAAATTCCAAATGCGATTGCAGAGTGGATTCTTTCAATCTCTGAAAGTCCAATCATTGTCATGGTATTAATTGTAATATTACTTCTAATCGTTGGATGTTTCATGGATACACTTGCGGCCATCATTATCCTAACTCCTATTCTATTACCAATTGTTACGAATCTAGGCTATGACCCAATTCATTTTGGAATCATCATGGTTGTAGGCTTAGCAGTAGGTTTCATTACACCACCAGTTGGAGTAAACCTTTTTGTTGCACAAGGTATATCTGGCGTATCATTTGAAGCACTCGTAAAAAGGATTGTACCATTTATTATTGTAATGACTGTTACTTTACTGATTATTACCTTTATCCCGCAGCTATCTCTCATATTGATAGGGAAGTAATAACCTTAACACCTGTATATGAATTATCAGGCTTTAAAGTAAGAGATATATGATGCTGTCCTTGCTCCATATTGCCTATTAAGGCCGATTGCATTAATGGCATTCTTACAATGAAATGTGGTTTCAGATGACGGCTGCGTTCTGAATGGTAAAAGTAGAGAGTTTAATCTAAATTTGCTAAAAGGCGGTGGTGAATCTTTAGTTAGAGAAAAGATAGTCGATGTAAATGCGAACAATTCCTTGTTATAGTTGATCGGTCAAAGGTGGTTAAGAACTGGGTGAATTCCCATTACCTATCGAATGGTTGATTGAAAGGGGGTGTAAACGTACATGATGTGATTACCATAGACGAGTCCATGGTTACATTTAGTCCTAAAATATGAAGAAGTTCTAGAAAAGCTTGGTGAAAAGGAATTTATCGCAGTGTAACTGGCAGTAAGACCCCCACTGATTGAAGTTTCACTTTATTGAAAGATAAATTTAAAAAAATAATTTTCCAGGGAGGAATATAATGAAGAAAACAGCATTTATTTTAGGAACTTTATTTTTAGTATTGTTACTTGCAGCATGTAGTGGAGGAAATTCTTCACCCGATAATAGTGATAGTAAAGAAACTGCTGGAGAAGCAACAGAGGCTTCTCAAAATACGACAACGGGTGAAGCAGAATATACAATTCGTGCAAGTATTGGGCTTAACGCCGAGCATCCACAATATAAGGGACTTTTAAAATTTAAAGAAATCGTTGAGGAAGAAACAAATGGGGCAATTGTGGTAGAAACGTACCACAGTGGTCAATTAGGTGATGATCGTATAGCAATGGAGGCTTTACAACTTGGTTCCCAAGAGATAACCAGTCCTTCTACAGCCCCGGTTGCAAACTTTATTCCTGAATTTGCAATATTTGATATTCCATTTCTATTCCCGAATGAACAAGTTGCGGACAAGGTTCTTGACGGAGAAGTTGGTACGAAATTATTAAAAATGTTAGAAGAACAAAACCTTGTTGGACTTGCATATTGGGAAAATGGTTTCCGTGATATGTCGAATAGTGTTCGGCCAATCGAATCCTTAGCTGACTTTGAAGGACTAAAAATTCGTACAATGGAAAACGATTTGCACTTAGCGGCATTCCGTGAATTAGGAGCAAACCCTACACCAATGGCATTTACAGAACTTTTCACAGCTTTACAGCAAGGATCTGTTGATGGACAAGAGAATCCACTATCTACTATTTATTTAGAAGGGTTCCATGAAGTACAGGATTATATCTCTGACACCCATCATATTTATACGCCATTTGTATTTTTAGTAAGTAAACCATTTTTTGATGGTTTGCCAGAAGATTACCAGGAAATCTTGAAAAACGGAGCAGTAGAAGCTGGCCAGTACCAAAGAGAAGTTAACCGTGCAGCAAATGAAGAATACAAGCAGGGACTAATCGATGCAGGGGCTGAGTTCACGGAGATGTCGGATGAAGCAATCGCTGAAATACGTGAAGCGGTACAACCAGTAGTTGACGAATTTTCAGAGACAATTGGTGAGGACCTAGTAGAAGAAATCTACCAAGCGGTTGAAGATGCACAAAAATAGAGTAGAGATATTTCCATATGTAGATTACTGAAGAAAATGGAAAGTTAAATCTTGCAACGTCAGAAAGAAAGGGATAAGTCAAATTATGGCTTATCCCTTTTGAAGTCCATTGGCTAGCTTAGTTCCAATCTATCAATCTTCTACAAACCTGTTTAACCTCAGCCGATTAAGCTTTTTGTCTCACCTGGTAAGAAGACGAGAAGTTTACTGTATTTACAATTGTGTCACCTACAGGGCAGTGCGCTTCAAGGTATGCTATAAATGCCGCCACTTTTTCTTCTGGGGCATCCGTATCAATGTGATACGTAGCACGAATGTCGGAGTATCCCGGGCGGACATCGGACTTACCTAGGAAACCATCTGTATCAAGATCCCCTTCCAGTTCTACTTTGAAATCTTTCAAATCAATATTGAACTTTTCAGCATACGTACGTGCCACAATGGATTGGCAGGCTCCAAGGGCTGATAATAGCAATTCCACCGGGTTCATTGCTGTATCTGTTCCTCCCAGTGATTGTGGCTCGTCGACGAATACACGATGTTGTCGTGCTGTTGTTTCGACTAAAACCTGTTCCTGTAAATGTGCATTTGCTTTAAAAATTTGTTTTGCCATGATTGAATCCCCTTTATCATTATTTATTCCGTACCATGACAACTCGGATAAAACGAAAGCCCCTTCTCAAAAAATAAGAGAAGGGGCTGCAAATATATGTGCGCCGACCTCCTCATCTATAGCATAAGCTATGCTTCTGAAATTGGCACCTTGCTCAAAATTGAGCGGTTGCCGAGAGTTCATCGGGTCAGTCCCTCCCTCTCTCTGGATGAGTTGTCAATGATATGAATTTTGTAAAATATAACATGTGTCATATGAATTGTCAAATAGTTCCTAATGGTAAGAAAAAAAGATGTATAGTTAACTAATTATATTAAAAGTCCAGATTCATTAATCAAAATTTTAAAAAATATGTTTACATCCACTATCATCTTCTGTATAATGGTATTATAATTAAAATTCAGAAAAGTGGAAGGGGTTGTGTGTCATGATCAAGCAAAGTAAAACGTTAACCAAACTGAATACGATGATGCTGCATACAACCGCTGATTTGCGTTAATTCTTTTTTATTTATACGAATTATGCCACAGGTGAGGTATGGACCATTCTGTGGTTTTTTAATGAAATTTTAAAAATATTCATTTTTATATTAACGAAGATTAAAGAACTATTCACAGGATGAATGGTTCTTTTTTGCTGTTGAATTGAGATAAGGGGATGTTATTTTGGAAATTAGAATTGTGGAATACAATGAAAGTTATGCTGCGAAAGTGGCGGACATGTGGAACCATAGCCGGGATGGATGGGGAGGAGCCAATACGGTGGATACAGAGGAATCCGTTTTACATCGTGAGGGCAACTCAACGAACATCCATACGTTCCTCGCCATAGAGGGAGATAAAGTTGTTGGCTATTGTGGACTGAGTGAATATCGCGATGATGAAGGGGCATTGTATATACCTCTTTTGAATGTACGAGATGATTATCATGGTAAAAAGATAGGAAAGAAATTACTTCTTACTGCATTGGAAGAAGCGATTCAACTGAAATGGCCACGGTTAGATTTATATACATGGCCAGGAAATAC
Source organism: Oceanobacillus sp. FSL H7-0719 (assembly GCF_045040795.1). Lineage (GTDB taxonomy): Bacteria > Bacillota > Bacilli > Bacillales > Amphibacillaceae > Oceanobacillus. The sequence goes on from NZ_CP150301.1 coordinate 75,126, forward strand.
AAAAGCAGTACCTCTCTATAAAAAATGTGGTTTCTTTTGGGAAGAGCGTGATGATACGACACATTTGATGAATTTCATACCTGCCGTATTACGTACGGAAGCTGTTGCAGACTTCTTTCAAGATGTAAATTGGTATGAAAACAGCAGTCGGAAAATCGAAGTGAAACCGGATGGAAGAGTGGAAAATGATTTTCATTACTATGAATATGCCTGGGCAAAAGAGGATAAGATGCTGCGGATGGAATTCGAACGAACGGGCAGGGGGATCCGCTTAATTGAAACAGAAGATTATTTAATTTCTGCTGAGGTTCCCGCTCATCAGCTGGTATTCGGAAATCAATATAAAATCACTTATACAATTAAAAATAAGTCAGGAAGACCTCTCCATATTGATTTAACAGGAAAAAGTGATCAAAATATCGATTTTTCATTTGATAAATCGTTTGATGTCACGGATGAAAGGGAAATCGAGGGCACCTTTTATATTGGTTCTATTGAAGAGGAACAGAATAAGGACAGGACACATCCAAGTGTTCAGACGATTGTTCAAATTAATGGTAAACAGGCCATATTTAAAGTAGGGATTTTACCAAAGTATCCTGCAAAAGTTTCCGCACAATTCCCTGAGGATTTATCTTTCATAGGAAAAGAATATGTGTTTTATTTAGATATGGTGAATAATTACGCTGAAAAGGTACGTTTTGAAATGGAGCTGCCTTCCTCAAACCTGCTTGAATTGAAGGACCAGCAGCTGCAGATTGATATGAAAGCAAAGGAAAGAAAATCTGTTGCTGTCCCGTTTGTTGTCAATAAACACGGTTATTACCATGCACTATTGAATATGAAGGCGATAAAAGAAAACGGCGAGGTTGTCCATTTTTTAAAGGAAATTGGTATTCCTTTGCGAGGCGTGGGTTCGAAGTTCTCCGGAGAAGATGAGGAAAGTCTCCAATTGTATAATGGTCAATATTTTGCTGTATTGGATAAGTCAGAAAATGAGATTCAAATCGGCCGAAAGAAAAAAGAGAGTCATCTCTCTATTATGACGCCAAAAGTCGGAAAGCCATATTCAGAGGAAATTGCCAGGGCAAAGATTGAGGAAAGAATCTATTTTGAGGGCACAGGATATATCGCTGTAAAACTAACGTATCAACTCACAGCATTTTCAGGGCTAAGACTGCATGTCATTATCAAGCTATATAATGAGGGTCTTGTGGAAAATTACTATGAAGTGGAAAATATTCGAGATGAACGAACGGAATACTCGGTATGGGTGAACCAGTCCATCTATTCACATTTGAATCGAGCTGTCCTCCCATATCGGAATGAGATTGTAGAAATGAATGATTCGATCGGAAATTCGTATGAATATTGGGATGACCAGGGGCTTTGTGAAAATTGGATGTTTATTAAAGATGATGTTCATCCGGTTGGCATCACTTGGAATAAGGCAGATAAAATCCATTTTGACTCATGGTTTCATTATTTTGAACACCATCTGGGACAGATTGATGCAAACAGTTCGCTGCAGTCTAATGCAGTATTTTTCTCCATTGGAGCATTCCATGATGTGGCAAGCTTTCGGGAATTCGCAACACAGTCAAATAATGGTGAAAAAGTGAAACAAGTGAATCATTTACGTGTTTCATTAGAAAATAATAATCCATTTATTCAAGGTGAAAAGCTCGTATGTCAGGTTACAAATTATAAATCAAATTATCTCCATGGCGAACTTGAATTGGCTCTTTTACCTGGTAAAGAAAATGTAAAGCTTCATGTATTTGACCGTAAAGAGCAAAAAAATGAGTGGACTGCAGAACTAAATATGACGGAAGTTCCGCTTGTTTCTACGGTTAATCTAAAAGCGAAATTAGATGCAGCCGTTCAAGAACGTGAAACACTTGTAATTAGGCAAAGCAACACGGATTTTATGGGGAATGTTATTCAAGAAAGAGGCTTCGATGTATGGAAGTTGAGCAATGGTTTAATCGAAATGAAAGCTGCACCAGATTTTTATCCAGCATTGCATTCATTGACTTACGATGGACAGGAATGGTTGGATACTTCTTATCCGGATTTACTGCCAAAATTATGGTGGAATCCTTGGTCTGGTGGTTTATCCAGCAGGTTAACAAATATAAGAACCCATTCAATTTCCAAAGAAAAAACGTTTGCTTCGTTTACTGCGCTTACAGATAACAGGGGGAATGAGTGGCGAGGAATAAAACTTACCACATCAATTGAAAGACACGAGGAATTTAAAGGGTTAACATATCACCAATATTTCCTTCTCCTTCCTGGTGCGCCAGTTTTATGTCACGTATCTGAAGTAGAGCAGGCTACAGGAACCTTTTTAGACGGGAAGGATTGGCAAACAACAGCATTTTTTAAACCGGGAATAAATATGGAAGAGAATTGGGTGAATATCCAGGATCAAGCAGGCGAATGGACGAAAATTGTGGCAGGCAAAGACGAAAATGATTTGGAAGTCGCCCGCAGCTTTGTAGTAGGATGTGATCAGCAAGGGGGCCACCTGCAAATCATATCTGACACAGAGAAATCAACGCGTGTTTCCTATGTAAATAAACAGGTTATATTAACGGGTGTCTCGGAAAGATTAACGATGCCTTCAGATACGAGGAAGTTTACAATACCGAATTTTTATCTCTTTAACAATCAGGTCATTCATGACAATGCGCAGCATGATTTACAGGGAATTCGATTTCGATAGGACAGGTATTCTTGGAGAGGCATTGCAAACATTTGAATGATAGGCGTTGATACATGGCAGAGTGGTTTGGATTTTGCAACTGAATCGATATGAAGGGGTTACAACTCACGGAACGAATATACAAATGCTGATTCGTTCCGTGTTTTATATTGAAGTCTCCTCACATTTTTCCCTCTCCCTCATCTATGATACAATTACCTGATAACGACACGGAAAGCGGTGAAAAAATGCGAGACGATAAATCATGGTACAAGCTGGACAATGCTGGAAAACTCTATTCCTCCATCATCTCCTCTCGGGCAACCACTTTATTTCGACTATCCGCGACACTCAATTCCCCGGTCGAATCTGTCTATTTACAGCGTGCATTGGAAGCGACACTGGAACGCTTTCCATTTTTTAAGGTTCAATTAAAACAAGGTTTTTTTTGGTATTACTTTGAAGGTACGGAGCAAACGCCAAGGGTAGAGAAAGAAACATATTATCCGTGTATGAGTTTATCAATTAAGAAGCGTGGATCTTTTCCATATCGGGTATTATATTTTAAAAACAGAATTGCCTTGGAATTATCGCATAGTATGACAGATGGTACTGGAGGCTTGAAGTTTTTAAATGAGCTTGTAAGACAATATCTTCATTTGAAGGAATCTGTGCCGATAAAACAGGAAATAGTAAGCAATGAAGAGCTCCAACTTGAAACGGAAAATGCTTTTCGAAAATATTATGATAAAAAAACACCCATACAAAAAACACGATTTGGGAAGACGTTTAAGCTGCCGCTTCATTTGGATAATAAAGGTCATTACCATATTGTAACTGGCATTATGAGTGTGGAGGCATTGAAGAAAAAAGCGAAAGAATATGATGCCTCGATTACTATTTTCCTTACTGCCGTCTATATTGATAGTTTGCTGTACATTCAAGAAAGCACATCAAGGCGGAGACGGCCAATTGTGATGAATGTACCCGTTAATATGCGGTCTTTCTTTGAGAGTAAGACGATGCGGAATTTCTTTGTCAGTATTACACCCGCGATTGATGCAAGACTCGGAGCGTATACGTTCGAGGAAATTATCACCGAACTGAAAATTGAGTTTAGCCGATTACTGACACCGAAGAAATTAAAGCAGCATCTGAAACGCAGTGTTACAAGTGAACGTAATTTAGGATTGCGGTTAATGCCGTCACCGATTAAGGATATTGTGGCGCCATCGATTTATTCGTTTTTCGGGGAAGGTCAATATACAAGCGGCTTATCCAACTTGGGAGTTGTCCATGTCCCTGATGAATTGAAGCCGTTTATTGAAAGGTTTGAATGCTATCCGCCGCCAAGCATTGGCAATAAGGTGAAGGCGCTATTAATGACTTATGACCAGCAGATGTATCTTTCTTTTGGGAATTTATCGAAGGACCGGATACTCGAGCGAGAATTCTTTCGCCGGATACGGAAGCTGGGAATTGATGTAATGATTGAAACAAATGATGAGGTGAAAGAAGATGGCCTATTGTCCGAAATGCGGCGTGGGGGTAGAGGGAGATAATCGTCCTTGCCCGCTGTGCGGCTTTCCTATACCAAAAATACATGAAAAAAAAGAAGCAGTTGGGAGAGTTACTAAATTTCCAAAAGCTGCGAATCCATATCCTGCTTACTTTCGCAGGGTTTTAAATCGGATTTTTATTTTCATTACGCTGCTTGTATTTGTAGCTGTTTGCCTCATGTTTTATATTGATTATGAATTGCATGAGATGTTTACCTGGTCCAGGTATAGTAATCTAAGTGTTTTTGCAGGCTGGATCCTTTTATACTTTTCTTTTGGGTATGTGAGGAGTTTTCATAAAGTTATCATCGGCATCGGCTTGAATGCGTTATTTTTATTATATGGCCTTGATGCTTTTAATGGAACGCTCGCATGGTTCTTTCCCTTGGCATTCCCAATTGTCGTTGGGACGACAGTGATTAGTGTATGTTACTGGAGCGTCATTCGTGCACTGCCTGTGAGGGGCTTTAATGTGATTGGCTCTTTCTTTATTGCAGTTGTGATTTTGACGATGTGGATTAACTTTTTTATTCAGAGTTACCGAAATGAAACGAGCATTCTAAACTGGATTATTGTTACAGTTCTGCAGCTTATACCCGTATTATTAATTATGATTTACGTCAAATACGGCATGCCTGAACGATTAAAACAAAAGATTGCGAGGAAGTTTCATTTGTAGGGGAGTACTGGCTATAGCATGATAATTATTTGAAGTATGAGGGACGGCAGTTTGCTGCCGTTCCTTTTCATTTTTTGATTATGTTTGGGAAATTAACCCCCTGCAATCATTACCCAAGTAATAACTGGGATAGTAAGTTTATTATGATAAAATGAGATACATCTATGATTGGTATTGCATAGGCGATAAGGAGATTTTATTTTCCATATCGAGGCGCCTGCACGTGATGTCGAAGACCGAAAATAGTATACTAGTATTTTCATATTATTAAATGTCCATTTTTGACCAAGGGGATTCTGAAATGAATAAAAAGATTAGCTGGATTCCGAGTTTGCTTATTATTAGTGGTGGTCTATATACTATTTTTTATCTTAATCATCTTTTAAATGAATTACAGCAATTCGAGGAAGAAACGAGTGGTTTCGGCTTCGGTTTCCTTCATGCAATTGCGGAAGTAACTCTCGCGTTCAGTTATTTAATGATTTTTCCTTTAGCCATTGCTGGAATTATTACTGTTATTGGTATCATTACAATTTGGAAGCAATATGTGGGGCTTGCAGCGATTACACTAATTATGGCATTGATATTGATGAATTGGATTGGGTGTATTCTCGTGATTATTGGGTCGATTAGTGGTCTTGTAATGTGGGGAAAACAACCTGTTAAGCAATCATAAATATCCAAAAGTTATTCGTTACGGGCAATCCTAAGGCATAGAACTGCCCGTCTTTTCTTATCACTATTCGTTTACTTTTTCTATGAACTGCTCTAATCAAATCACACATATAAACGCTTTCAATAATGCTTATTTTATTCTTTCTTCGATTACTTTATCTTTTTGGATTCGCTGGTTGAGCTCTGCCTCAAGCTGTTGAATATGGTTTGTGTCCAGTCCAAACTTCCTTGCCTCAAATAAGGTTTGTTCCAAAGGTTTAATTGATTGATTATCCATGGGAATTCTACCTCCTTTTTATTATCTGTTTACCTTATTTGATGGAGTTTAAACATTTCTGGGAGAAACTGGCTGCTTGCAAATAAGCTAATATGGCTTGGAATAACACCGGCATGTCAAAATATCTCCCGGGAAATAATTGCGGGGCAGATCACATAGCGAATTAAAATTGGTAAACTGATTATAGTTACAAGTCATGTGGAGCGGTGAGTGATGAAAATAAAAATGCTGTCAGCCCTTTTTCATTATAGAAGCAGGGACTGACAACAAAAAACAGCATTATTTTTCATACATATTATACGCTTGAGGTAACGGGGCAGATTAATTGCCGTCTCTTAATATGCACTCCACCCAAAGTCTGCAGCAATCGTGACGCCGTTAACATATCCGGATTCTTCTGAAGCAAGGAATAATGCGATATTTGCAATATCCTCTGTTGTTCCAGCTTTTGTCATTAATCCCGTACCGCGTGTAGCAACTTCGAGACCGAATGGATCAACATTATCCATATTCATTGTTGCAGGTGTTGGAACATGTGCAGGCCCAATCGCATTACAGCGAATGTTTTGTGGGCCATATTGGGAAGCTACATTTTTCGTCATCCCAACAACAGCATGTTTTGCAGCAGTGTAAGCAAGGCCGCCGCGCCCGCCAGTTAATCCTGAAATGGAAGCCATATTGACAATGGTTCCCTGTCCTTTTTCGAGGAAGACAGGCAGGACCTTGCGAATGCCGCGCATTACTCCTGTCACATTAATATCCATTACTCTTTCCCACACGTCATCCGTTACATTAGCTGCCGCTTGCATGCGGTCAATAATTCCAGCATTATTAACAAGAATATCAACAGTTCCAAATGCATTCACTGTTTCGTTAACCAGATTAGAAATATCGTCTTCACTAGAAACATCTACTTTTACACCAATTGCTTCAATATTTTTAGACTTTAGTTCTGCAACTGTTTCTTGCAAGCCTTCTTCATTAAAATCAGCAACAACTACTTTTGCTCCTTCATTGCTGTAAGTCAGAGCAATTTGTTTCCCAATCCCTGATGCACTTCCTGTTACAATCGCTACTTTATCTTTTAATCGATTCATCTTGTATAACCTCACCTTTACTTTATATTTAACTTAAACTCTGTCACTGACAACTTCTTCAATTTTATTAGCAACAGCTGTTGTTAGTTCTTCAGCGGTTTTTGGCACAAAGTTTTTTAGGATTGCATTGATCATCGGTCCCATTGCTCCGCCAGCAGTAATATCAAGATAGCCAGTCATTGTAGTCGCTTCATCACTTATTTTTCCAGCTTCAAAATATCCTCCACCTGAGAAGTTATCGGACATTCCAGTCAGATTGAATGTAACTAGATTTGGTTCTCTCCATTCGGTAATATCAACCTTCAATTTTACTGTTTTTTTCATGAAGCCGAGATCACCTTTAAATTCCCAAGTAGACTCATTCTCATTAATGAGCTCATGATTGATATAACCTGGTACAAGTGGTGCCCAGTTATTAATTGAACTGACAAAATCCCAAACTTTTTCAATTGGCAATTCTAAATTTGTGCTGTGTGCTCCATTAGGCATTTTTTTCATTCTCCTTTTTTATGATTCGATTAAAGTTTTATTTTCATTAACATTAACATGATCTTCTGATGCTGCGGCAGCTTTTCCAGCTAGATAGCCCCACGTCATACCTGGTCCAATTGTTGCACCTGCTCCTGGATAAGCTGGTCCAAAGATGGCCATTGCAGCATTACCTGCAGCATATAAACCAGGTATCTTATCACCGCGCAGTCCAATTACTTGTCCATTTTCGTCTATTCTCGGCCCACCAGAAGTTCCTAAGGTTCCGAAGTAAATTGGAATTGCATAAAATGGTCCTTTTTCAATTGTTCCAATATTGAGCTCTGGTGAACCGCCGCCTTTACCCATTCCTTCAAAGTAAAGCGTTCCACGGTGGAATTCAGGATCTTCACCTTGTTTTGCATTTTCATTGAAGTTCTTCACTGTTGCTTCTAAACCTTCTGGATCTACACCAATTTTATCAGCCAATTCGCGCAGGCTTTCTGAGGGATGCATCCATTCAGGAGCTGGTTCATCCGCAGATACAGTAACAACTAAATGATTATCTTTTAATTGGCTGTCAAAGATTAACCATGTATTTTTTTCATTCGGATAGCTTTGTGTTACTTCATCATATGTGAAGAACTTTCTTGGCATATCCTTATATGTTGCGCCTTCATTAACAAATCGTTTTCCACTGTCGTTCACAATAATACTATGTGCAGAAGCACGTGGACTATTAATCAGATTAAATGTCCGGCCTTCATATTCGATGGAAGGATCTTGAGCAGCAGGGTACCACCATGCATCACTCATATTTGCGAGCTGTGCACCAGCCTCCATTGCCATGATTAAGCCATCGCCCTCATTATATGGTGGTGACAGGTGATGAGTTGGTTCACCTGGCAAGAAAGCTTTTACTAAATCTTTATTCCATTCGAAACCACCTGTAGCAATAATGACACCTTTGCGGGCGCCGATATGAACTGTTTCTCCGTTTACTTCAGCTTGAACACCAATTACTTCACCAGCTTCGTTTTGATAAAGCTTTTTCCCTGGAGTTTCCAGTCTGATTTCAACGCCGCGGTCAAGCAGGCCTTTGACCAATGATCCAATTAAAGCTCGGCCCATTGTTGTAATATTTTTTTCCATTCTTTCAGCCATTACACTGAAATCGATGGAATCTTTATCTGCTCCGCCTTCTTCGAGTGTGAGAGGAGGGAAGATAGGATTGCGGCGGATTTTATCCGCTAAATCGCCCAATTCAGTAAGTTCGAATGGCATTGGATCTAAAGAGCGCCCTTCAACAAACCCGCCAGGCAAATTAGCATAATAGTCCCCATAGCCAGTTGGAACAGCGAATCTCACTGGAGTATTATCATGTAAATATTGAATCATTTCTGGTCCTTTATCGAGAAATACTTCAATCAATTCAGGGTCAGGCTCTTTTCCATTGGATAGTCGACGAATTAACTTTAGAGCTTCTTCGCGTGAATCTTTTATTCCTTTTTCCTCCATATAGTGATTTAACGGAATCCAAGGAACCCCACCAGACATTGCAGTTGTTCCACCAATTTCAGCGGATTTCTCCAAAACTAAAACCTTTGCCCCATCGTCACTTGCAGCCGTTGCAGCTGTTAAAGCAGCTCCACCAGATCCGAGCACAATAACATCAACAACCTCATTCCAATCTGTCTTTAGTTTATTCATATTCTTTCTCTTTCCCCCTTAGCTATTAAATAAGTGAATATAATGGAAAGCGCATTCATGTTATCGTAAAAAAAATCACGATTACAAGTTTAATGTGATGTGATAACAGCTATCGCTATGATAGTCATCATATCACCCTCTAAAAATACTGTCAATTCATGTTGATGAAAGACCTTTTTCAATTTTATCGGTAATTGACAAAATACCGTGTATTCTATAACGTTATTATTAGAAAATATAAAGTCAAAAGAGGGACACCATCAATGAAACCAATGGATCGCTACGAAAATGAACTGCAAAAAAATAGAGAAAAACGTATGGATAGCATTCTTATTGCTGCGAAACAACTCTTTGCAGAAAAAGGAATCGAAAATACAACAATGCAAGATATTGCTACGGAAGCGAACCTGGGAGTTGCGACAGTCTTCCGGATGTTTTCCAAAAAGGAAAAAATCGCAGTTGCTATTGCAACGCAAGGTCTGGAAGAAGTTCTTGCAGTGTTTCAGCAGGCAGCGAGCATGGAGGCAGCTTGCCTGGAAAAAATCGAAGCCTTGCTGGACCATTTTATAGATGAACTGCAAAATGAAAAAGCCGAACATATAAGAATATTAGAGGACTTTGATATGTATTCGACACGCATTGAGGAGCCATTAGAGGATATTCAGCGATTCAAAAACGTGTATCGCAACGTTTCGGAAACCTTTTCTTCAATCATTGAAGAAGGGAAGCGGGATGGCTCTATCCGTTCAAGCATCGACATTGATGCATCCTTAATAACGCTGATTAATACATTTGCTGTTTTTGCAAAAAAATTAGCAATCCAAAAGTCAATTTTCTTTATTCAGCTTGATTTGGATCCTGAAAAGCAATTACTGCTATTGCGTCAAATCATTCTTGATTATTTAACAGGAGAATAATAGAGGGCCTGTTTAAGCAATATTGACAATGGCCACTTTTTATCAAAATACGAAAAATCTGGAAAGCTGCTCTTACAGTTAAAACGGGGCAGTTTTTTATTTTAAAAGGGTTAAAGCGTTACAGTGCTGTTTGATTTTACCCTTAAATTATATGAATCCTTATCCTAAATTAGACTCCTTCGAATAAATGCACTGACTTCATCAAAAGATATCCTTAAAAGGAAGGAGGCAGGAATTATGGGAACCAGACCGAAAGGACCGAAACAAAGGAAGAATCCAGATCTCCCGCAAAGCCCAGTACAGCCTTATGGGGAGCCTTTACAAGGTTCAAAGAAAGTGAAAAAAGCGAATCATTCGGGGCAGAATCATAATCCGCATCATGGTTTGTAAGAGGGATTAAAGAGTTGGTGAAGGTCCGTTCTCCACTTTTTATGAAAGGTGGGGAACCGACCTCCAAACACATATTGTATCACCTGTTTTTAATAAACTATAAAAGGGGGGAATTCCTTTGCAGGTTAGAATCGAAGCAATGTATAAAACGAAAAGGGGATTAGAAGCAGCTTTTAGTTCGGAAGAGCTGGATGCGAGGATGGCGCTCGTTGTCGCTGAAGACTTCGAGAAAACTGGTCGTGTGAAAGAATTAATATTTCTCGATCGGGATGAAACGGCGTGGACGTACAAGCAATTAAAGAAATACTTAGAGGAAATTAAAACAGAGCCTCATGACATCATCGTATATTTTGATGGCGGATTTGATCATGGGACAGGAAGAGCTGGATTAGGCTGTGCAATCTATTATGAGCAGAATGAAAAAGCATACCGAATCAGAAAAAATGTTTTAACGGAAGGGCTTATTAGTAATAATGAAGCAGAATATGCTGCACTTCATCTTGGGTTAATTGAATTAGAATTACTTGGTGTGCACCATCTGCCAATTAATTTCGTTGGTGACTCAAAGGTAGTTATTAACCAGCTTAACGAAGAATGGCCATGCTATGAAGCGGAATTGACTAAATGGATGGACCGAATTGAACAGAAGGCAGAACAGCTCGGCATCACGCCAACATATGAAAATGTTTCGCGGAAAATGAACAGGGAAGCAGACCATCTAGCAACACAAGCGCTGCAGGGGATTGAAATTACAAGTCATGCTGCGCAGTGAAATGAGAATAACGAGTGGAAAGTCTAATACAGGTGCATTTTTATTGACGAATACAGCAAAAGCAATGTTATCCTAAAGACAATTGATTTAATTGCTTCAGGAGAAATTGACGTCAAACAAGCAATTACAAAGCATATTCCATTGGATGCTATTGTTGAGGATGGTTTTGTGGCCTTAACTAAAGATAAATCTGAGGTTAAAATATTGGTCGAATGAAGTGGTGAGAAGTAAGTATCTGCAGCGATGCTTATTTCTAAAAAGTGGGAAAGCTCCCTGTCGTATTCAGACAGGGAGCTTTTAACTTTTAATAAGACAAAGGAGCAATCTATGTCTCATTTTTTAGTCTTGATTAAACCATAGTGGATCATTGTTATCCACATCGCCATTATAATTGATTAAAATTTCATCTCCCGCTTTTATATCTGTGTAAGCATAGAAATTGAATGTGTGATTGCTGAAATTAATCTCATAATTTGCATTCGGCTGATAAGAATGGTTAAACAACATTCCATAACCAAGAAGGATTGCAGAATGATTTATTCCATATTCAAAAGCATAATCAGCCAGCAGCGTTTGCTCAATGTATTGATGCTGATCGTTTGGATAAGAAATAACCGGAGCTTCATGTACTATTTCGCCTTTTTTGATATCGCGTGTTGCAAATACCCCTCTATTAAATTCTCCATCACTGAGTGAAGATGTTTTTATCTCTATCATGTTGTTCACCTGCTCACTTATAAAATATTCACTCTAACTGTAACATTAATTTTAATTTTACGCTTTGAAAGAGACTTTTCAATATCTTTTTATGAAACAATACATAGGTTTATCTAATTCTTATTGCTGTTTCTCAATTTAATAATCAGCCACACAGCTTGAATAATTAGCGGAATGATAAACGAAATCAATAAAACTATAAATGCGACTAATTTGAGTTCAGGCGTTTGTACAGCACCAGCACCATCGACCTTTCTTATCCAAATAATAGCAGTTCCTATTACGAAAAGGATAATCCAAAAAAAGGTAGCAATCCACCAAGAAAACCAACTTTTCCTCACACCATCATTCCTTTCATCCTTTGACTAATTAAAGCTGTCTCTAATGTACAAAATAGAAATATTAAAGATTCGCTATTAGACAATCCTACCCCGTTAATTTAATATAAAATCTATTTATTAAATAAGTCCAAAAAGTTTCTTGGACATGCGATTTAAAATAAAAAGAATGTAAAAAGCACTTTAAATTGCTGTGCCTTTTACTGAAGAATTGTTATGGTATTTGCTTGCGTCTCTTATAAAACCTTTTGTCTTAAAAAGCCCCTGAACCTCCACCTCCGCCGCCAACGCCAGTTCCAGATCCCGAAGAAGTATTTACAGAGTCTGCAGCAACTTGCGAAGCAGATCCAAAGCTTACATTTGCAGTGGCAGAAAGTGATAATAACATGAGTAGATTAAAAGCAGAGTGATCTTGAGAAAATGTATCATTTTCAATAAAGTTTTTATTTTTTTCTATCAGTTTTTTATCTTTTAGCCCGGCTGAAAAGATGAGCGCGCGTTCTTTGTCATCCTCCGATAAATTATTCCAGCGGTCGGTTTGCAACTCGTTAAAATCATCCCTAAATTGCTGCCACTGCATTTTAATGAGCTGCCCATTTATTGTGCGCGGCTGGTACAGAAAGGCGAATAACAGAAGCGTGCCCATGATTATAATGCTGAATAAAAGCCATATGATCAACTGATGGATTCCAAAAAGGATAATAAGAGGAATCAGCAGTACAGAGAGAATCCCAATAATTAAACGCTGCTTTACATTTCTGTCTAATAAATGATGGGAATCAACTTCCTCTTTTAATAACTTTTGATAGGCAACTAAATCAGTGTGAAAGCTCTCCTGATTTTCCTCATTTGCTGTGTAGCTTTCCAGCTGATCAAATGAAAAGGTATTATTTTTTCCAACTTTTTGAAAGAAGAGCTGAATAAGCAGGGCTTCATGCTCTGAATCTGTCTTATCATTTACAAGATAAGATGTCTCATTTTCCCGTGTTTTGATATTGCCTTTTCTTACTAAATCCATCATTCCAGCTGTCAGCAATTCACCGAACCCTGCCATGAAATTTCGGAAATAGTAGATTGTTGCAGGCATACTCATCATTTCTTTAGGAATGAATGAAACGGAGGATAATAAACTTTCCGCTTCCAGTTTGGTTGTTTGCTTCCTTCTCCAACTATAAAAAATGATCAGCAGTAAAAATAATCCGTATGCACCCATGATATATGGTGCAATATTACCTAGTGTTTCCTGTCGCTCTAGAAAGGCAGCTTGTTTCTCTGCGAGTTCTTGTTCTTCGCGAATGAGTGTATCGCGAATTGTTTTATTTTCTTTAACTGCAGCGGCTGGGAATAAGCTGCTGTCATACGCCACACGGATATCTCCTTTTTCTCCGCTGTCCACAAGCCCCATATGAAATACTACTGTTCCATCGCTTTCTATTGTTTCTGTTTCATAAGCTTCGTCAAAGCCATAGGCAATAACATCACCGGCAGCTTTGGGCGGATGAATGGCTATCGTGAGATTATCATAATCTGTTTCATTATTTGAATCGAAAATGGCCAATAAAATTCTGCCATATCTTCATAAGCCTTAACCCCATCATGAATCAAATAGGAGAGCTCGATGGTAACTGTCTCGTCTTTTCCGCTGCGAAAAACATCATATGTCTCGTCATCCCGCTCTATTTCCAGGCTAGTTCCATTTTCACTAGCTGAGAAGTCAGTAATCGAAGTTCCTTTTTTAGCAATGAGGCTGCGGGTAATCCCATTAAATTTTCCATCAAACTCGTATGTGTGTGATTCCGTTACTTCAACAGTACCATCTTCCCCTAGGTGTGCATCAATTTTGGTTTCAGTAATGGCAAAGTCAACAGCGAATGCTTCTATAGGAAAAAGCAGAATTCCGAGCAGTGCGATAACAAAAAGAACTGCTGATTTTTTCATATGAATCCCTCACTTTCATCTAGTATGTATACGAACAAATCTTGTAAAAAGTTTCACACGGTTTATTTATAGGAAATATAGATTCTGTTTTCCAAGTCATCATGTTTATTCATGTATCACAATCTATATTGTAGGAAAGCCTAAGTAGAGAGAGTAAGCCATTCTGGCAAAATTACGCGAAAATGAATAAGGTGAAACTATGGCATACATTTGTTCAATAGGAACCAGCATCCCTGAATATAACATGAATCAAGAAGAAATAAAGGAATTAGTTCAAAAGTTATTTGGTTATACAAATCGTGAAATTAAACGATTGCTTCCAGTTTTCGACCATGCCCAAATTGAAAACCGGCAATTTGCAGTGGATAAGACCTGGTTTGAAAAGGAACATTCTTTTGAAGAAAAAAATAGTATCTATCAAGAAAATGCGATAAAGTACTCCATTGAAGCGATCGATGATTGTTTGCAAAATGATCATTTCCTTACATCGCCAATTCCCTATGAAGCTGTAGATTTAATTATTTATGTATCCAGTTCGGGTATAGCCGCTCCGACAATAGATGCCTTTCTGCTTAATGAAAGACCTTTCCGTCAAGATGTAAACAGGATGCCTTTATGGGGGTTAGGCTGTGCTGGCGGGGCGATTGGTTTATCCAGGGGCTATGACTGGGTTAAGGCACATCCGGAAAAGACTGCGCTTGTTGTTTGTTGTGAGTTATGTGGCGTAACGTTCCATAAGGGGGATCATCGTAAAAGCAACATTGTTGGTACGGCATTATTTGGAGACGGAATCAGTTCCGCCTTGCTAGTTGGGGAGGACTCACCTTACTTGCGATGTAAGAAACAATCTGTCCCAAAGGTGATCAGCTCCAGTTCTCGTATAAAAAGGGACAGTACTTCAGTTATGGGGTGGGATATAACGAATAATGGATTGGAAGTAATTTTCTCAAAGAGCATTCCTTCACTTGTCGAGTCCTTTTGGAAGGAGCATATTTCACTATTTCTGAAACAAATACAAATTCAAAAAGAAGATATTAACGCTTATATTGCTCATCCTGGAGGGATAAAAGTGTTACAGGCAATGGAAGCAGTATTACATGATAAAACAGAAAAACTGAGACATTCTTATAGCGTCCTGAAGAATCATGGTAATATGTCGTCAGCTACTGTTTTATATGTCCTCAAAGCATGGATGCAGGAGGAATTAAAGACTGGGGAAAAAGGTATTCTATCTGCCCTGGGTCCAGGCTTTAGTTCTGAATTACTATTATTGGAGTGGATTAATTGATGCCTTCTTATCTTTGGTTCATTTTTACATTTATTATTTTGCAGCGTGTCGTGGAATTGACAATCGCAAGACGAAATGAAAAGTGGATGATTAATAGAGGAGGAGTAGAGTGGGGAGGAGAGCATTATAAATGGTTTATTATTGTTCATGTATTATTTTTCTTTTCCATTCTTATAGAGGTTTCCATTCGTGACGACTCCAGTTTCGTGCTAAACAAAACTCTTTTTGTGCTGTTCGTTATGACACAATTAGCAAGAGCCTGGTGTATTCAATCATTGGGTAAATTTTGGAATACAAAAATTATCATCTTGCCTGGTCTCTCATTGATTAGCCGGGGGCCATATAAGTATGTCAAGCATCCCAATTATATCATTGTAGGTATGGAACTGTTCATTATTCCGCTTCTGTTTGGGGCATATATCACCGCCATTCTGTTCCCCGTCCTTCACATCTTATTACTGTTCATTCGTATTCCATTAGAAAACAAAGCACTTTCCGAAGTAGAAAAAGGAACGTTATTATAAGCTGGCACTTCAAAACTTAAAAAAATTGACCTGCGTCAAGGAATCTAATTTCAGAGAACTATATCATAAAATGAGATGGATTGTTAAAAATACGTGGGGTGAGGACAATGGACAGAGTGCTTTTAGTGGATGATGAAAAGCGGATGCTCGACCTGCTGGAAATATTCCTAAAAAAAGAAAATTACTTTTGTACCAAAGCCGGATGTGCAGATGAGGCTTTAAACTGTATGAAGGAAGACAGTTTTTCACTCATTCTGCTGGACGTAGACATGCCTGAAATAAATGGATGGAGTCTATGCAAGAGGATAAGAAACTTCTCTGATATCCCAATTATTATGGTGACAGGCTACGCTGATCATGCGGATGTCGTTAAAGGACTAAGGCTTGGCGCTGATGATTATATTACAAAGCCATTCAATAGGGAAGTGTTGCTTGCTAGAATGGACGCCGTGCTGAGAAGAACACAGCCTAAGAAAGAAATTGAAATTCACGGTTTATTCTGGAGTGAGGATTGCTTTAAGCTGACCTATGGAAAGCGGCCAATTAAATTAACACCAAAGGAATTTAGCCTGCTGGGGCATTTGATGAAACATCCAAACCAAGTATTTTCACGTGAGCAATTAATCAGTGTGTTATGGGGTTATACATCTGTGACAGACGAAAGAACAGTGGATTCCCATGTCCAGAATATCAGGGATAAGGTAGGAAAATCAGGCTTTCCGATTGATGCGCATTTCAAGACAATCTGGGGGATCGGCTATCAATGGGTGAATGTATAATTATTTAATGCAGGTTAAGTGGCAGTAAACCCCCACCTCAAAAGTGGAGAAGAAATGAACATTTTATGGGTGGATAACTGCCACTAATCGCATGAAAAAAGAGCTATTTTTGCGAATAGCTCTATTTTGATTTTATAGGACAACTAATGTGGCAACCATCTTATCGTGACCTTCGCCACAGAAGAGATTACAGTAAATTTCATATTCACCTGGCTCTTCAGGAATGAATGTTACTTCTCCTTCGGTTTGCATATTTACATCCAATTCATCAATAGAAATACCATGATTTCCTTCTCCATTTACATATGTCAATGTAACTTCTTCGCCAGATTGAACAACATATTCATCCTGGTCAAAATCAAAGTTAGAACCGATTACTGTAACTTCATTATTTGGAGCGGCTTCACCTGATGCACTGCTGTCGCCGGTTTCATCTGCAGTACTTTCCTCCGCAGTATCTGGACCAGTATTAT
This sequence comes from Oceanobacillus sp. FSL H7-0719, assembly GCF_045040795.1. Taxonomy (GTDB): domain Bacteria; phylum Bacillota; class Bacilli; order Bacillales; family Amphibacillaceae; genus Oceanobacillus. The sequence continues at coordinate 92,437 of NZ_CP150301.1, forward strand.
CTGAAGCATTGTTTGCTGTGTCACCGTCATCGCCACCACATGCTGCAAGCACCAAAATTAAACTTAATAACAGGCTGAAAAGTAAACCTTTTTTCATATCCATTTCCTCCTTGATTTCTTATTTAACTTTACAATAGTGAGTATAAGGGATAAATATCCAGTTTCTATGGAGAAATTGGGAAGATTGTATGGACGAAATCTGCTTAGTGGCGATGATTGCTGTTGTCCGCATAGAAGATAGTAGTTGTATAAAAACAGAGCATTGGGGAAAAACAAGGAGAAGATAATCACGATAAATGAGAGGTAAACCATGCAATCTAGAACACAATCTAAAAAACAAAACCAGCCAAACAATGAGCAAAATAATCAGAAGGAAAATGTATCCCTGAAACTATCGAAGCATATTAAAGTAAATATTGATAATCTGAAAAATGTATTGGGTGAGCCAGATGATCTCATCATCCGCGAATTTATTGCTGCAGGGAAGGCATGTGCTGTAGCTTATATCGACGGAATAGTAGATAGTCCCTTTTTACATAAATTTATTATGGAAGATTTACAAACCGTAATCGATCGTAAAAAAGGACTGCCAGAAGAAAGTGCTGCACTGCTTAACATGATCGAAAAGGATGTTATTACCGCAACAGAGATTGAAAGGGGAAAAACAATAGACGATGTTTCCGAGCAAATATTAAGCGGGCAAACGATTGTTTATTTAGATGGCGTTCCCGAAGTGTTGATGATTAATACGATTGGCGGGGAGTATCGGTCGATTGAAGAGCCAGTGACTGAAGGAGTCATTCGTGGTCCAAGAGAGGGATTTGTTGAAAACATCCAAACTAATACGGCTCTTATCAGGCGTCGTATTAAAGACCCTAATTTGCGTTTAAAGACACAGAAAATTGGAAAGCGCGCAAATAAGAGTCTTGTTGTTGCTTATATAGATGGTGTTGTTCATCCTAAGATTTTAGAAGAGATAAATAATCGGTTGCATTCAATTAATTTGGATGACGCACCTGGCTCGGGAATGATTGAACAATGGATTGAGGATAGCTTTTTATCTCCATTTCCACAGGTCTCCAATACAGAGCGTCCAGATAAGGTTGAAAATGCTCTTATGCAAGGAAAAGTCGCAATTATTCTGGATGGAACTCCCTTTGTGCTTCTTGTTCCAGTTGTATTAGGCAATACATTGCAATCAACAGAAGACTATAATGAGCGCTGGCTGATTTCTAGTTTACTTCGATTATTGCGCTATCTTGCAGCATTTATGGCTATTTTTCTGCCAGGTTTATATGTTGCGCTTACTACCTATCATACTGGCCTCATCCCCTCGGACCTTGCATTCTCTATTGCGGCTTCCAGAGAAGGGGTTCCATTTCCCGCTACGATTGAGGCTGTTTTAATGGTTACTACGATGGAATTATTACGAGAGGCAGGAGCAAGGTTACCGAAGCCGATTGGTCAAACTGTTGGTATTGTTGGTGGTCTCGTTATTGGAGACGCAGCAGTTTCTGCCGGAATTGTAAGTCCAATCATGGTTATTGTGGTTGCCTTAAATGCGATTTCTTCGTTTGCAATCCCGGAGTATAGTACAGCAATCTCTTATCGTATTTTAATGTATGTCTTTCTGCTTGCCTCTTCATTTCTTGGTCTTTATGGAATTATTCTTGTTTATATTATGATGAATATCCATGTTGTCAATTTAAAAAGCTTTGGAATTCCTTATTCTACACCATTTTCACCAGGTTTTCTGCATGATTGGAGCGATCTTATATTACGCTTGCCAGCCCAGGTTTTAAAAAGAAAAAGACCCCAATACTTGCAGCCAGTTGATGATAAGTCGTCTGATCAAGGAGGCAAAGAGCAATGAAGCCGTTTGAATACAGCGATGAAGATATTAGTTTAATGCAATATTTAATCGCTATTCCTTCGATAAGTATTGGGATTGTCATCTTAATATTCCAAACAGAACTTGCTAGAATAACGGTCGCGTTAGATGGATTGCTTTTAATTTTTATTGGTGGTCTGGCTGCCGTATTTTTCATTTGGCTGATTGCTAAATTTGCAGCCGGTTTTGAGAAACGAACATTTTTTGATTTTGCTTCATCTATTCTTACCAAACCTGCTGCAATAGTCATTTGCTTTGTTTTTTCACTTCTTTACATCGGCATAGCAGCGTTTGAAATTCGCAAATTAACCGATATTACAAGACATTATTTATTGGACGAGACCCCAGTAGAGGCACTATCATTATCTTTTTTATTTATTGTAATCTATGCGGTTGCTGGATCAAGGGCAGGATTATTTCGGTTAAATATGTTGTTTCTGCCATTTGTATTAGTTGTATCACTCGTTGTGGCACTTTTCAATATCCCGCTGATTGAAATGAATAATATCCAGCCAATATTAAAGACGAGCGCCGAAAGCTATGTGAAAGGGATTTCTATGATGTTTGCCCTATTTATTTCTGGGGCAATAAGTATTGTTTTATTTTATACCTCTTTGGTGAGGACAAAAGAAAAGACTCCTAGGATGGCGGCCCTTGGCACTACAGTTCCAGTGATTTTATTTATGATGTTTTATTTTGTTGCAATAGGTGTGTTTGGAAATACAGTGACAGCTAATTTACTTTCTCCGAGTATCGAACTGGGGAAGGCTGTACATATTCCAGGTGGGGTATTAGAGCGATTTGAATCGATATTTTTAATTATTTGGATGATGGCTATATTTAATATAACAACCATGGTTTTTGATTTAGCTGTTTTGACCTTGAATTATATCTTTAAGAACACGAAGAAAATAAAGCTTATATTTATCTTGACGCCAATCATATTTTTTATAAGCATGGTCCCGGAAAATATATTGGAAAGTACAGAGATGGGGAAGTATGGCATCTATGGTCTATTTATTTTCTCTATAGGGGTTACTTTCGTATTATTTATAGTTGCTAAACTAAGAGGAGCGATGGGCAAATGAATATAAGGATTATTGTTTGTATTGCATTGCTGTCAGTCGCCCTTTCCGGCTGCTGGGGCCAGCGTGATATTGAAAGTCAAGGATTTGTAATTGGAACAGGGATTGACCTTGAGGAAGAAGAATTATCGGAAGAGCCTCAATTCAGGATGACAAATCAGACCGTTGTTCCGCCAATGTTAGGTACGCCTGGTGGTCAAGGTACTACTGAGAACAGTGGTACAAAGAATATAACTGCATCTGGAAATAGTCTGGCAATTGCATCTGCAAATATTGATGCTGTATCAGCGAGAGTACCGTTTTATGAACATTTAAAACTTATCGTGATATCCAAGGATCTCGTCTCTGCACCCGATCTTTTCCCTAGTGTGATGGACTTTTTCTTAAGGCAAGCAGAAATGCGCCGCGAAATAAAGTTAGTAATCGCTGATGGGAAGGCAGACTCTATTATGGAAATAGAGCCAAAAGGTGAACTGCTTCCAATTATTTATATCCAATCCAGCTTTGAAAATATGGACCAGACGCTGCAAATCTTAAATGCTCCAAGAATAGGGGATATCAATGAACTTCTATTGAATAACTATAGCTATGCTATCCCAATGATAAAACCTGCTGAAGATCATGGGAAAATCGAAGGGGCTGCAGTATTCCGCGGAGATACGGACATGATGATTGGAAGGCTGGATAAGGAAGAAGTAAAAGGGTTGAATCTGATTAAAGGTGAGTCTGAAGGCGGAGTCATTGATTTTCTTTATAATGAGAAGGTAATGGATTTGCGAATTTCGGATTTAGATAGTGATTTACATATAAATGTGAATGATCCGGAAAACATTAAAATTTCCATTAACATTGATGTACAGGGATCTGTTAATGAAATGTCTGGTGGTCAAACATTGAGAGGCGAACAATACCTAGATGAAATCGGGAAGCAGGTAACGAAGCGGATTGAAGAACTCGCGATGAGTGTTATTGACAAAGGACAAAAGAATTTAAAAGTTGATTTCTTTGGTTTCATAGAACATATCCACGCAAAGCACTATAATGAATGGAAAAAAATAAAAGACAACTGGGACCTTGGTGATAACCTTTTTGCTGGCAGTACAATTGATGTTTCAGTAAAGACAAAAGTAGAAGCGATAGGGGCAATGGATAAAACAAAAAGATAACAGAAAAGAGTGATTAACGATGTGGAACATGATTAGCGAACGAATCCCTGATATGAGAGTTCTCATGTATACAGCAGCTGCCTTTATTATCCCCTACTGCATGTACAAACTAAATTTAAAAATACATCGCATTGGAGACCCGCCGTGGAAAAAGGAAGAGTAAAATAGCTTTTACATGTGGCTATATAGCCGTTTAATAAAAAATGAGTTGCCTCAGAAAGGCGATTATAAAAGGCTGAATGGTGCTATGATTATTGCTCCATTCAGTCTTTTTTTGAATGGGGCTCGCTCCTTGCGAGACAGTTATGCAGTATATGTGCAAAGGAGAACTCTTTGTTTTAGTATTAGAAAATTATGATATTATTGAGGGAGAGTAAAGTGAATGTATCGCGTCAGTAATAATATCTAGATGCGTATGAGATTTAGCTGATTGTAATATATTCCAGGACGAGTTAGCGCAAGTCTAAAAAGGTGGAGGATATTTTGTATTTAAGAAGTTTAAAAATAATGAATGAAGAAATTCGAGTCCAGAATAAGTATCCCTTTAGTATTCCAAGTTTAAGAGGTACAGATTCTATAGAATTTAAAAATGCGGTGACCTTTTTTGTTGGTGAAAATGGTTCAGGAAAATCAACCTTACTTGAAGCCATCTCTTACCAATGTGGTTTTAATAATGCTGGTGGCGGGAGGAATGATAATTATTCAGTGGATGCATCGATGTCTGACTTAGGTGACCATATACGTCTTTCCTGGTTCCCAAAGATAAATAGAGGTTTCTTTTTAAGGGCAGAGAGCTTTTACCATTTCGCTACTTATTTAGATGAATTGGCTATGGAAGATCCATCTTTTAGCTATGGAGGATATGGAGGGAAATCCTTGCACCATCAGTCACATGGTGAGTCCTTCCTGTCCTTGTTTACGAACCGTTTTGGAGAAAAGGGAATCTATATTTTAGATGAACCCGAGGCAGCTTTATCTCCTGCTCGTCAATTAGCATTCCTCAAAGTCATGAATGATTTAGCAAGCAAGGGAGAGGCACAATTTATTATTGCCACCCATTCACCAATTCTTCTTGGTTATCCGGAGGCACAAATATTAAGTTTTGATGGTCCCTCCATTCAGGAAATAACATATGAGGACACGGAACATTATAATTTAACATTAAATTTCCTGACAGGACGGGAAAGGTTTCTATATGAGTTGTTCCGCGAAGATGAAGAAGATGACATAGACAGTTGAACAGCCAGATTTATTTCGATGGAAAAATAAAATGGTGGCTTAGCTGAAAGGTAAGAGTTAGGGTTTATTGAAGGAATGCGGCAGTATAGTGAAAGAACAGATAGATGTTATATTTAGATAGTGAATGAGAAATCAAATAATTAGATTGTATGGAGAGAGGTAAGTACCCCAGTTGGGATGGAGCGAATTCCGAATCTGTTGAGTTAGCTAAAAAATTGGGTTATGTATTTAAAGAATCATATGATACGTATTTTATTAATAATATGAAGTAGATTTTATGTTTGTAGGGAAATAGCCTGGATTCTTATTGGAGTGAAAGTATGATTAAAATAATTGTTTTGCTTCTCTTTATATACATAATGTATGCAGTGCTGATAAAGGAAAAAAAGGCAGCGAAATTTATCATTATCGTTTATTTTATTTTACTGTCCATCGTATTTATGTCAGGGATTACAAGAATCTCATTTAAGTATCATTTATATCACGGTCCTGTTCTGGAAGGCGGTTTTCAAAGATTAGGTGAATGGGTTGGTGTGTTTTCATTTCTATATATTATACCTGCGTTTTTAATAGTTGCCTATGTGCTAGTTAGATTTACCAGAGAAAAGTTTAGGGGGATTTGGGTAAGAATTAGTGTGTGTACCATTATGTTAGCTGTACTATTAGCAATATCTTATGTTTCGTTCTTTATTTTCACACTAATCTTTTATGGATTTGCTCCTTGATCAACAAGAGAATAATAAATTACTGGGGGAATAAAAGAGTGAAAAAAACAATTAGACTTTTCATCTTTTCGTTTTTGATTGTGTTTTTCTTGAATGGTTGCAATTCAATTAATGCGCATCAAAATATATTTGAGTCTAAAGGTTCGTACATCGGAGATAACAGTGCGGTAGGAAGTATTGTTAAACAATTAGCTAATGGAGAATATCTGAAGAGTTTTGAACTCAACACCGGAGAAGAACCTTATGGAATAACTTTAACATATGAAGGAATAGAGGCAGAAGAATTAGAAAGGCAATATAAAGAAACAGCAATTTTTAATGCTGCATTTATATTTGCTTTAATTCAGAATGCCGAATGGGTTACATTTAAGTTTGAAAATCAGGAATACCAATTTACGAAAGAAAACCTAGAAAGTTGGTTTGGGGCAAATTTAAGTAATTATTCGAGTGAGGAAGACTTAAGAAAATTAATACAAAATCATCTGGAAGACGATAATAAAGTAGAAGACTTATTGAAGTAACTGGGCGAAATAATGATTTGGGAATTAAATGGAGGTGGGGGATATTATATGGTTTGGTTAAAGTTTCTATTACTTGCATTGACCTGGCTTGTACTTATAACAGCAGTAAAGACTATTTTAAGGAAAACATTTAAGATTGAGAAGAAACAAAAGCCTTTGTTTTCTTATAATCACATTAATAACATGCATAGAAACATAGATTGGATAATAAGGATTACTTCTACGATTGCACTTATCTTTGTACTTTATCTAATAGTCTACCAAAATTATTCAAATCATGCTTTTTTAATTACTATCCTTTTATTTGCTGTTCTTGAATATCTAATGACTGCTTTTTTTGAATGGAAATATTCGCAGCATCCAAAACAATCCATCCTGACAATTAGTGACATGGTTATTACAATCATAATTATCTTAACACTTATTCAATTAGACATATTTAATTTAGCTTTAAAGCTATGAGCTAATAGGAAGTATTACTGCTTATTTTATCTCTTTTAATTTTAAAAATTGTAGTTGGAGTGATTTTAGTGAAAAGACCAATTGGCGTACAAATAGAAGGTTGTATTTATACCAACAATGGTGAAGATTTGAAGCATGATGCGTTTTTAGATGCTTATATTGAATTTATTGAAAGCAATGGCTGGAATTTCGGTGGAGGCAGTTGCCAAATTGATCAAGAAGGCAAAAGATTAGTTGAAAATGAATCGTAAACCCCGACTTTGGAGGAACAATTATCCATAAGCGATGTCCCAATTGATAGTTGCTTGGATGACAGCGTTTGAACAGCAATTTATAAGTGAAAGATTATTGAGAAAATTTAATTCGAATGCTATACTCAAAAAATAAGGAGGCGAATGAAATGATTTGTTATCAAGTGTGAAGAGGCTAATTGAATGTGTTATTTAAAAAGCATTAATCGTTTTTATAAAACACATTCAGGAGGAACGGAAAATGAATAAACAATTGAGTTGGAATAATTTAATCGAAAAACAACAGGAACTCCAATTTTCTGGGAGCATCCATCTGCGTAAGAAGGGTAAGACGATATTATCGGATAGCTATGGCTATGCGAACCATTCGGAAAAAATTGAAAATCAAACGAACACGCGGTTTTCGATTGCTTCCGGCAGCAAGATTTTTACAGCTATTGCGATATGCAAGTTGGTGGAGGAAGAGAAAATCACATTTGATACTAAAATCGTTGATTGCTTGAATATTAAATTTCCTTATTTTGACGAAAACATCACCATTCATCATTTACTGACACATACATCAGGTGTTCCGGATTATTTCGACGAAGAAGAAATGGATGATTTTGAGATGCTTTGGGAACGCTTGCCAATGTATCGGGTTCGCTCTGCAAAGGACTTTTTGCCACTTTTTCAGTATGAAAAAATGCAAGCAGAAGCTGGCGGTTCGTTCAAATACAATAATACGGGTTATATTATTTTAGGACTTATTGTTGAATCTATTAGTGGTATGGACTTTGCTTCGTATATCGAGAAAAATATATTTCAACCAGCTGGCATGTCTGAATCTGGTTATTTCTCAATGGATGAATTGCCTGGAAATGCTGCAATCGGGTATATAGAAAAGCCCGATGGAACGTGGAAGTCAAATGTTTTCTCGTTGCCGGCAAAAGGCGGGCCGGATGGTGGTGCATATGTAACTGCACCGGATATCGGGATGTTTTGGGATGCGTTAATGAATAACAGACTATTGTCAGAAAAAATGGCGCAGAGCTTGTTGACACCTCGAGAGAAGGTCGCAGATGATATCTTTTATGGTTATGGTGGATATATGGAGTTAAACGAACAGGGTGTCGTAAAATATATTCAAATGGGTTATGATCCAGGTGTGAATTACCGTTCTGTATTTTATCCGGATTTGGATCTTATCATCGTTGTTTGTTCAAATAAATCAGAAAGTGCTTATGAGATGCTGATTGAAATAGAAAGTTTAATAGTGAATAAGTAAGTGTAAATAGGGGCTGACTTCGATTAGCCCTTATTTTATAATGGAGTCGTTAAAGTTAAATTATTATTTGCAGAGGTCATCAGATAAAGCATTTCTCCAAATAACTTTTGAAACTGGAAGGACGCTATCTTATGCGGTTTTTGTCAGAGGAAACGATATTAACGATAAAGCTATTTTACTAACGGTAACCATGCAATGTCTTTTCTTACACTTTAATACGAAGAGAATTGGAGTTTAAAAAACAAAATGATGTGTTTTTATAAAACAGATAGTGTGTGTAAATAGATAATGCAAAATTAACTACTTTTAATTAGGAGTAACCTACAGATGAAAACAAGATTTCTTTTAAGAAAACTTGCTGCAACCTTTGTTACCACGATGTTTCTTTCGATGCTGTTTGCTTTTCTCTATTTTAGTAATGAAAATGAAATTATATACAATCGGGGGAATAATTTCATTGGGTGGTTCGTTGTTTATGCCATTTATATTGGTTTAATAATCCTGATTTATGGAAACATAGTATCAATTATAATAGAATATTTTCAAAGAAGATGGTTCCAGCAATATGATTGGCTTTATGTGTTAATTCTTGGTTTATTCGGACTAGCTAATGGCATATTATTTCAAGCTGCAATCGCCGCTTTATATGGAATGGCAGCTGCAATACTATATGGAATTGTAGATAAGTGGCTATATAAAAGGAGTATAAAGAATAAAAGCATAAAACCTTTTTTTATTATACCAATAGCTTCAATTTTGCTATGTTGGGGTTATTTACAATTAACATCTCCACCTTTGCCGCGATTTACAATAGAAGATGCTGTCGATTATGCAACTTCTGGTGAAGGATCCATAATAGATGAATTTCCTAATAATATTGGAAAATGGGAAGGTGCTATCGGGGATTATCAGGTAATTAGAGAAACGAGTGCAGAAGAAATCGGAAAAGAAATTTATATCGTTACCTTTACGGAAAACTGGAAAAAAGAGAATGAAAAGGGAACTTGTACATTGGCTTATAAAGTCGATAGACAAGGTTTAACGCTTTATTATAATAAACAAGGAAATATTCCACCTTATGATTGGGTAGATTGATGGAATTCTCCACACTTTATTTAATCAAAGTTCATCTCCCGAATGAGAGAATCAGCTAACATGGATTGCCCTGTAACCGGACAATCCATGTTTATATTATTTATCTAATTCAATCGTCTCATTTACTTCTGCCGATTCGGCATTTTTTCCAGTCATGCGTTTATAGAGAAAGGCAATTTTTTTTGTGAAATTACCTGTTTCCCAATATTCTGCTGCTTCCGCTTTTACTTTAATCAAGATAAGATTCGGGTCATCGTAAGAGGTTTGCATAATTTTCTCATATGCTTTACTCCATAATTCCTTTTTCTTCGCTAAATCCTCAACGATTTCTGCTTTCCCGCGAACAGAAACATAGGATTTACCTGCATAAGCAACATTAACATCCTGATCATGTAATATTTCTCTATATTTATCTGTTTCTTTTTTCGTGAAAAACCATAAGTCACCATCAAACTCTACTTCCTGCGTTTTCATTGGGCGCGCAATAAGTCCTTCCTGGGTTAAAGTAGTCAGCATGGCAGTGTCTACGTCTTTAATTAACTCTCTTAAAGTTTCAATTTCTTCTTGTTTTATCATGTTAGACATTTCTATCACCTCAATTATAGTTTATAGAGGTATAATACCCTTTACACCAATTTTTTAATCAATCAGGGCGGATTACACAAAATAAAAGCAAACAACAGTTATTTATCACTAATTTTTAAAATACCATTCTAATATTTCTTTTTTCTTCTTAGTGGGTTTATGCTTGTAGCTAACTAACTTAAGCCCATCTGGCACTTCGCGTATAAATTTAAGTGTATCGGTGCCAATCGTGTTATGTGCACCAACAAATGCATCTAATTGAATCGTGATTTCAAAAGAAAGCCCATTTGTCATTTTTAATTCGACTACTTTTTCATCAAAAGATTGAATGTCCTTTATTTCAGAATGATGCGCAGTAAGAGCCGCCTGAATATCATCCCACATTAAAGAGAGCAATGCACTTTCACAGGCGGTTTGATTTGAAGCACTTGATGGAACAGCAATCATAAAGGTAAGAAATAATGCCGTAAAGAAAACAAATATTTTTTTCATAAAAAAACCTCTTTCAATAAGCTCTATAACGATATATTTACCCACTTAACGGTAAATATGAATACTTAATATGATAAATCTCTCAAATCATAGTCACGCACAAGACTCTCTGATATGCTTGAAAGAAAAAGATTCATCGTCTAATCATCGAAAGGAAGACAAGAAATGAAAATAAATGCACCTAAAATTACTCAAAATCTAATTGAAAGAAACTTTACAGACATTTTATATGAAGAAGATCCGGAATTCGAGATGAGTCTGATTAAAGACGCGGCATTTACCAATGAAACGCTTGAACGAGTGCGATTGTACAATACAGTGATTAAAAACTGCGATTTTATGAACACCGATTTCAGCAGAATTGATCTTACCGATGTGCGCTTTGAGAATTGTAATCTGTCTAATACTATTTTAAGCAACGCTTCGATGCATCGAGTCGAATTTTACAACTGTAAACTCCTTGGGAGCAATTTAACTGAATCGTATATAGGAAATGTTAAATTTGAAAAATCAATTTTAAACTTAACAATGTTTGGGCATTCGAAGTTAGAGAAAGTAATATTTGATGATGTATCCTTAGAAAGTGCAGATTTGTATGACTGCAAACTGAAGAAAGTTGAATTTCTCACTTGTAATCTGAATGATGTCAGCTTTGATGAAACGTCATTAAATGGGATTGATATCAGTTCATCCGAATTTGAATCTCTAATTGTTTCTATTGATAATTTGAAAGGCTGTAAGGTATCGTCCTTTCAGGCAATTCAATTTGCAGCCTTATTAGGATTAGAAATTAAAGATTGATGTTTGAAGCTTGGCAGTTTGACTGAATGAAATTCCACTTTATCAACATAAATTTTTATCGCAGGTTTAGCGGCAGTAAAACCCCGACCTCAAAAGTGAAGAAGAAATGAACATTTTAGGCGGGAGATACACTGCCTCTATTCGCCCGATTGGTTCAACGAACAATCAAATCAGTGGAAGAAATGCAAAAACTTCCACTGATTGAAGTTTCACTTTATATTTACGGTAAAAAACAGGGGATTTTAAATCAATCTAAAATCTCCGTTATCACACCAAATTCCCCAAAGGATGTGATCATATTGGCTGCCATGCCACAACTGATTAAAGAAACAACTCCAACTTCTGCCTACACAAAACATGATCAACTGCACAAAGAACTCATCGGCACATTTTTTCAGGAATTTCTCGATGCATTCTTTCCTGAAGTCCATGACAGCATTGATTTTCACACAATTAAACCGCTATCTGAAGAAGTGTACACAAATATGTTACAAGGGAATACACGCAGAATGGATATTGTCATCGAAACCAAGTTGAAAGGGACAAATGTTGCAATAATTATCCATGTGGAACCACAAAGTTACGAATAAAACGATTTTCATGAGCGAATGTACCATTATTTTAGTATGTTATATAATAAGTACCAGAAACCAATTATACCGATAGCTGTTTTTACTCATAAAGGAGAATGGGAAGAGAACCAGTATACAATGGAGTTTCCTTTCTTTCATGTGCTTACATTCAACTATCTGACATTGCATCTTAAGAAAAGGAACTGGCGTGATTATATTCACTCTGACAATCCGGCTGCTGCAGCGCTAATGAGTGAAATGGGGTATAAGGAAGAAGAAAAAATACAAGTAAAGAAAGAATTTTTGCAAATGATTACAAGAATGGAATTGAATTCAGCGAAGCAGCGTATTGTATATGGATTTTTTGAAGTCTATTTAAAGTTAACCAAACAAGAGGAGGAGCAATTAATGAAAGAGATTGAAGACCTGCCAGAAGCAGAGAGAATTCTTGAGATACCGATCTCTTATGAGGAGAAAGGGAAAGAACTTGGAAAAGAAATAGGAAAAAAAGAAGTCGCAATGGAAATGCTGAAAAAAGGTCTGGATATCAATCTAATAGCTGAGGTCACTCACTTGAAAAGAGAGGAGATTGAGGGATTAAAGGAAAGGTAACTGCAATTAAAAAGCTCCCTGCTGTATTTTAAACAACAGGGAGCAAACTTTAACTCATCGGAAAGAAAATTAATTGTAATAGAAACAGCACAGCAAATACATAAATCAGCCAGTGAACTTCTTTGCCTTTGCCTTTAGCTAGTTTCATTAATGGATAGGTAATGAAACCAACAGCTATCCCAGTGGCAATGCTCGCTGTAAATGGCATAGCCAGCAAGGTAATAAAAGCAGGGAATGCTTCATCAAAGGATCTCCAGTCAACTTTTGCCAATCCTTGCATCATAAACGAACCAACAATAATCAATACAGGTGAAGTGATGGCTGGAACATTTGCCACAGCACTAATAATAGGAGTAAAGAAAATTGATACTGCGAATAAGGCAGCCACGATAAGTGAAGTAAGTCCTGTTCTTCCTCCAGCGGCTACTCCAGCAGTCGACTCGATATAAGCTGTAGAAGGGCTTGTCCCAAACATCGCCCCTGCAGTTGTTGCAGTTGCATCTGCCATTAATGCTTGCTTTGAACGCGGAAGCTTGCCTTTCTTCATAAAGCCGCCTTGTTCAGCAACACCGATAATTGTTCCTGTCGTATCAAAAAGAGTAACAAGTAAAAATGCAATGATTACGGTATAAAGTCCATGAGAAAATACGCCTGCAATATCTAAATCAAAAAATACAGGAGCGGGTGGTGCTGAAACGACTCCCTCAAACTCGAGCTGTCCGGTAAAAGCGGCAATGATACCTGTAATCATCATACCCCAGAATAGCGCACCTCTAATATTTAATACATAAAAGATCAAAGTAAGAAATAATCCAAAAATTGTCAGCATCACCATCGGGTCGGTCAAGTCCCCTAATCCAGTTATGTTCGCCTCATTTGGAACGACAATACCAGCGTTTTGAAGACCTACGAATGCGATAAATAAACCAATCCCGGCGGTAATACCGAATTTTAAGCTGTCCGGTATTTTATTAATCAGGGTTTCACGCAAGTTGGTCAGACTGAGAAGGACAAATAAAATACCTGCGAGAAATACTGCGCCAAAAACAATTTGGTAAGATAACCCCTGTGTTGCAACGACCGTAGCAAAGTATGCATTTAACCCCATTCCTGGAGCAATTGCAATCGGATAATTCGCAAATAATCCCATCATTAACGTACCAATTACAGCAGAAATAATTGTAGCCATAAATACTTGTTCAAACGGCACCCCTGCACCAGATAAAATTGCCGGGTTTACAATGATAATATATGCCATGGTGAGGAACGTTGTTATTCCAGCCGTAAACTCTGTTTGAACCTTTGTGTTATTTTCTTTTAGCTTAAATAGTTTTTCAAACATAATCCACCATTCTTTCTTTCATTTTGACTAACCTTACATATATTATCGATTTTTTGCATGATAATCAACTATTAGGGTGCCCATCTTTGCATAAATAATAAAAATTCCTGTTTCCATCAAGCAGTCATATACAAAAAAATGTATACCTTGCTTGCTATAGTGAAGTTAGAAATAAAAAATCGCTGGCTGTTTTCCAAGCAAAGTCACGATATATTTCGCAAATGATTAAGGGGAAAAATTACACAGCTGCTTCATGGATTGGCAAGCAAGATGGGGAGGGAATTCATTTACGTATAGAAAAGCTTCATCATTTAGTGAACAGAAGATTCAAACAACATTTTATTTTATCTAAAGAGAGGATTTTAAACGAATGAAGAAATTATTAATTGTTTTATTTGTGGTCATGTTAACTGTACTCGCAGCTTGTGGTGATTCATCGGACGGCAAGGTGGATGAGTCTGGAGAAGAAGTAAATGGAAAAGCCGAAACAAAGGCAGATAATGAAGATGAAGGAAAAACAATGACCTCAGAAGAAAATGAATCAAAAGAGGCAACTGTTGGCGATGTGATTACAAATGAAGCTGGTGCATCCACTTTAGTTAGCAGAACAGATGATATTGGCACATTTGAATCAGGCCCAATCCAGCTGACTATTAAGAAAGCGAATGGAGTCTCAATGGATGTCAGTGATGATTATATTGACTACTTTGAGGCGGAAGAGCTGGAATATATCCAAGTCGATCTTCAGGTTGAAAACACTTCAGAAGACAATGTGACGTTCTATGCCTCACAAGCGATTATGACAACTTCTACTGGAGAGCAATTAGAGCCGGATATGTTATTAAGTGATCATATTGATGGAGATTACTATGGGAAAGTAAATAAATCTGGAACTTCTTTTTACGTACTTGAAAACACAAAAGCAGAGGATGTAGAGTCCATTCGTCTCATCTTCAGTGCTGCTCATGATGAGAACTTTGAAGATATTGGGGAAGAACTCGATATAGAAATTGAATTAAATAAATAATTTTAAAAAAATGCCAGTTTTCTGCAGCTAAAGTGTATAGTGAAAGAAGACTGGCATGCTATTTATATCAGTCCAAATAAATCTAAAAAGACACGAATTGCAAGTACACTCACAACGAGTAAAATAAGGCTATAGATTATATTTTGTCTTGTATTATTTACTGCGGAACCAAGTACCTCCTTTTTATTGCACAAGACGAGCACGGTGGCCGCGACGATAGGAAGGGCTAACCCGTTTAATGCTTGTGCTGTAATAATCAGTTCGATAGGCACTGCTTCAAATAGCATAATAATAAAGATAGGGACAAGGCTCGTTATTATCATAATGATTCTGCTTCTCGCTGCTTTAAAATCTTCTTCCTTTCCAATTGCTTCATTCATCAACAGGCATGCCAATGATATTTGGTAAAGTCCCGAAGAAAAACCTGCTGCCCATAACCCCAGTGAAAATAAAATACCTGCATAGCGTCCAAGTAAAGGTGTTAATTGAACCGCCATTTCTTGTGCACTCGTAACTTCAATCCCCTGTGTAAACATAACTGTACCTGCACAGACGATGATTGCCCCAGAGATTAAGGCGGTAAACGTCATATTAAGTCGTAAATCAAATTTCGAGAGCTTTAATTGCCGTGTGCTGGATAGATTTTTTGTACATTTATATTTTGACTTTGTAAATGCAGATAAGCCAAGAACAATGTTTGGTGGCATTGTAGTGGCGAGCAATGCTAATATCAGCCAATATTCTCCTCCTAATGTTTGAAAAGAAAAGCCTGTCGTTATAAGTTCTCCAATGTCCGGTCCGGAGAAGAAAGCAGTAAGAACGAAAGCGATAATCATTAAAGCAATTAACAGCTTGTTGATATTTTCCAGAATTTTATATACGCCAATCCAAGCAATGACGAGGGCGACTAAGGACATGGACAATGCCCACACAGTTAAAGAGATATCCGGAATAAAATAATTTAATGCAAGTGCCGCACCAGTAAAGTTGCCAGCTTGAAAAGCAACTGCCCCAACTAATACAGTGGCAAATAAAAAGATTGCTGCAGGTTTCCCTATATACCTGCTGACTCCTTCCATAATTGTAATTTTCCTGATAATAGTGATACGTATTGCGGGTTCTTGATAGTAATATGCGAAGATACAGGATAGAACAACAATCCATAAAGCTTGATATCCATGTGTTGATCCGGTTACAGACATCGTAGTAATGGTACCTGGCCCGATAATACCGGCGACAACAATTGCTGCAGGACCCAATCCCTTTAGATAATCAACTAACTTTATTTTCTCCCGTCTGGGGGACTCCAATTCTCTGTTATGTTCTGTGGACATCGTATTCTCCCTTCATCTAACAAATGTGATGTTTTCAGAAAATGAAGTTTTCTCTGCCAACATTTATTCCCTGGATATTTATGTGTAAACCTGTATTTTTATATTTTACATAAATTTTTTAAGAGAACTCCTTGGACTCTGATATAACAACATTTAAACCTTTGTACGTGCAACATGCATCTTCTTTTTTAATCAAGTGGGGGTCTTAGATAGAGGAATTTGCATTAAATCTAACTCTAACCGACGTAATTGCCCCTATATGGAAAACTGTACATTTATTACATACAGAAATAACTGAATATGCTGTTTGAATAAAACAGATAAGAGTTATACGCTTAAATAGTTATATTTTTCAAAGAGAATAGTAAAACAGAGAATTAGGGGGAAAAGAAAGTATGTTTTATTGGAAGAGGTTAGGAGTAACTGCAGTTATAGCTTTATCACTTGTTGTTGCAGGGTGTGGATCTGATGATGGAGAGACACAAGCTGAAGGCAGTGTGAGTGATGAGATGGATTACACAATTACAGGTCTTGAACCTGGGGCAGGACAAACGGAATTAAATGAAGAAGTGATAGCTACATATGAAAATCTTGATGGTTGGAAGCAGAATGTATCTTCTACAGGTGCAATGTTAACGGAATTGGGAGATGCAATTAATAATGAAGAACCAATTATCATTACTGCATGGTCCCCACATTATAAATTCGCAAGGTGGGACTTAAAGTTTTTAGAAGACCCTGAAGGAATCTATGGACAGGAAGAAGCAAACACAGTGATTGTAAGAAAAGGTTTGAAGGATGAATTGCCAGAAGCGTATACAATTCTTGATAGATTACATTGGGAGATTGCAGATATAGAGATAGCATTGTTAGATGCATTGGATAAAGATTTTGATGAAATTGCTGAGAATTGGGTAGAAGAAAATCAGGAAACAGTAACAGAATGGACAGAAGGACTAGATAAAGTAGACGGAACACCAATTGAAATTGTTGCGACAGTTTGGGATGAAGCAACATTCACAGCAACGGTGGCTAAAGTTATTTTGGAACAGCAAGGGTATGATGTCACACTTACACCTGTTGATCCAGCTATTTTGTTTGAGGCAATAGCAACAGGTGATGCTGATGCTTCTCTATCCCCATGGATGCCTACAACCCATGGTGACTTATATGCAGAGTATGAGAATGAATTTGAAGATCTTGGACCAAGTTTTGAAGGTGCTAAAATTGGATTAGCTGTTCCTGCTTATATGGATATTAATTCGATTGAAGATTTGGAACCAAAAGAATAAGCAAAAAATGTGATCACAGATTTTTTTCGGATTCGTTATAATAATTAAATGGAATAAACATAAGAAGCCCGTATCTATTATTTAGATGCGGGCTTTTCATCCTACACTTCATTTGTTGCGAAGCAAAGTGGGGTATAGGAGATAGGATATCTTGCTATTATTCAGCAAAAACTCTATCATTGACAGTAATATTCAGAATTAACGATAAGGTTCAAGGGGGACTACATATGGAGATTAAGGTTCGATTTAGTGAAACAGATTTACTTGGTCATATTAATAATGTAAGTTATTTTACGTATCTTGAGGCAGCAAGAATTGACTTCATTGAAGAAGTTGGATTAAAAATTAATACCGAAGAGCATTTTTTTATCCTTGCTTCTGCAAGTTGTGACTTTATTCAGCAAGGTTATTTCGGTCAAACGCTGAAAATCAATACGAGCGTATCTCGTATTGGGACGAAAAGTCTCGTATTAACAAGTGAAATGTTTGAGAAGGAATCAGGAGAATTAATTGCAAAAGGTGAATCGGCACTTGTTTACTTTAATAGAAAAGAACAGAAATCTGTTAACCTTCCTGAAAAAATAAAGGAAAAACTGCAACTTTATACATTAGAGCTGAGCTAAGTAGTGTTAGAAAAAGAAATTAAGGGAAAGAAAAATTGTAAAGTTGATAGAGGGCAGTAAAGGGTAACAAAAAGTCATAGCATGATTGCTATGACTTTTCGTTTATATGCTAGAAAAGCGTGCAGTTGTTATTTACCCTGGTTTGATTTTAACTTCGCCATATACGCTTTCGTACCACCACCAAGTAAATCTGTACCAATTGCTTTTAGTTTTGCAAGAACAGCAGACTTTTCTGCAAGAGTATACCATGGCCTCGGTCCGTTATATTAACAGTTTGATAATGAACATCGGCCAGTACCTTAGAAGCTGTTTGCAATTAATTTGGCCAACCCAAAAAGGATAAATCAATGTTTTGTAGAATCTATTGAAAAGGGGTTCATTCGACGCGTAACATACATTGAACCGTATTACTTATCCATACAGGAGTATAAAAATGCCCAAACAAAAAAGAATAAGAGATTACGGAGTGAAAATAGGAAGATTAGAGACGGGTCCCAGCAATTCAATTACAGATATCGAAGGGGTAACTGTTGGTCACGTAACAATCAGTGAAAATAGTGGACAAACAGGTGTTACAGCTATCCTGCCTCATCAGGGAAATATTTTTAAAGAAAAGCTAATTGCTTCAAGTCATGTCATTAATGGGTTTGGTAAAACGATGGGTACGATACAAATAAATGAGCTCGGTACACTGGAGTCGCCAATTATTTTAACAAATACACTGAGTATTGGAACAGCCGCAGACGCATTGATCGGGTACATGCTGGAGCAGAACGCTGAAATTGGAAGAACAACTGGAACGATTAATCCGGTTGTATGTGAATGCAATGATATGGTGCTAAATGATATTCGTGCCGGATATGTGAAGAAGGAACACGTTCTTCAAGCATTGAATAATACTTCAAAAGTAGTGGAAGAAGGCTCGGTTGGTGCAGGGACAGGCATGATTTGCTATTCATTAAAAGGCGGGATTGGCACTTCCTCACGAATGATGAAAATGGAGCATGGAACGTATGGTATAGGTGTTTTGGTGTTAACGAATTTTGGAACATTAACTGACCTCAAAGTAAATGGAAGGGCAATTGGAAAGGAATTAAATAGGGTCCTGCCCGAATCTGATGAAGAAAAAGATAAAGGTTCCATTATTGTTATCGTTGCAACAGATCTTCCTGTATCTGAAAGACAATTAAATCGGATTATTAAAAGATCTGTAACAGGCTTATCCCGTACAGGTTCTATTATCGCAAATGGGAGCGGAGAGATAATCATCGGTTTTTCTACAGCTACTACAGTGCCTCATGAGAAGCAAGCGAGTCTGATTTCCTTCCAAACAATTTATGAGGAAGATATTGATGTAGCATTCCAAGCAATAGGCGAGGCTGTTGAAGAAGCAGTATTAAACGCATTAGTGACCGCAACTCATGTTGTTGGCCGGAATGGAAATGAAAGACCCGCTTTTAAGGATTTACTTCAAGCTTATGATATTGATTTGAATTCGTAGGACGTCGTCTGCGGTGAAAGCAGCACGTACTGTGGGAGCAGAGGAAAAGGAAGAGTCAATCACTAAATTTAGAAGAATAATTAGAAATACATAATGAAAATCATTAGTACGAAATGGGATCTTACAATACAAGGACGTTTGTTATTTCTTTAGAAAGATGAAAGGAGGCGTTGTATTATGAAAAAAAGGATAATTGCAAATGGGGTACCTATAATTTAAGGGAAACGTATCAAGCCCCTAAAAACTGCGTGATTCCAGCTAATTAAATAGGAGGATCATCCATTTGAAAAATCATTTAATTACTATAACACTTAATAAAGTGCAATTCCAGCTGCAAGAGGAACAAGATTTTAATTGGTTAAGGCAATTAGGTGCCGTATTTTGTGTATTTGATCAACAAGATTCAGGAAATATAAGTTTTGGTATAGAAAAGGACGGGCATCGATACTTCGTTAAATATGCTGGGGCAAGCCATCTGAGTTTTCAGGAAATCCAGAAGATGCTATTAAACGATTAAAAAATGCTGTACCGGTTTACCAGTCGTTAGAACATCCACACCTAATTAAGTTAATCGATTACTTTGATACAGAAAATGGGTATGCATTAGTATTTCAATGGTTTGAAGGTGAATGTTTACATTCCCATTGGTCTTTTGGTGGCGCAGCGAAGTATACAAACCCTAAGTCACCTTATTACCGTTTCAAAAAGTTAGAGCTGGAAAAACGTCTAAAAGCCCTAGATACCATTTTTTCTTTTCATACTTATGTAGAATCAAAACAACATGTTGCAGTCGATTTTTATGATGGAAGTATATTATATAATTTCGAGAAGGATGAAACAAAAATATGCGATATTGACTTTTATCGAAAATCACCTTCTATAAATGATATAGGTGAGGAATTTTGGGGCTCTACTCGTTTAAAATCGCCAGAGGAATATGAACTTGGATCGCCAATTGATGCTATTACGAACGTCTTCAATCTTGGGGGTATTGCATTTGGATTACTGGGCGGTGAAATGGACCGTTCCTTCGCCAAATGGGATGCCAGCGGTGAACTTTATGAAGTTGCAGCGAAAGCAGTCGAAGAAGATCGTAATAAAAGATACACAACAGTAAAGGAATTCTATGATGCTTGGAAATTTGCATTAAATCAATAATATAACATAATGAAAAGGGCAACTTTCTAAAGTTTCCCTTTTTGCTTCTATCTAGAAATAACAGACAGAAATAACTAGAGATAAGAGCCGTTTACTAACGGGCCGGTTTGGAAATAGATAGCAATCAGTGCAAACATTTAAAATAGGGAGGCTTGACTTGAATGCCCACATTAATTAAAGAACTGCAATCAGAAAGCGAAGTCATGAAAGCATTTCCGGTAATGAAACAATTACGAACCCACCTGAATGAAGACACATTTCTTGAATTAGTATTAGAAGCACAAGCAAAAAATCATTATAAGATTTTTGCTTTGATAGATGAAGGAGAAATAGTTGCAGTAACAGGTTTCAAACCAATGATAACATTGTATTATGGCAGATTCGTTTGGGTCTGTGATTTAGTAACAGATAGGAATAAGCGTTCACAAGGCTATGGTGAAAAACTGCTAACCTTTGTGCACGAATGGGCAAAGGAACATAACTATGAATCTGTTGCTTTATCTTCAGGGCTACAGCGCACGGATGCACACGGTTTTTATGAAAACAAAATGGATTATGAAAAAGTAAGTTATGTTTTCAAAACCAATTTAAAGTAACGGGAAATTTTGCTAAAGGCAGGTTGGTATAGGAAGGGGGAATATCATGAATAATCAAAGCATGACGAATAAGAAGACCTGGGAATATCACGCATATGAATTTTGGAATAAAAAGGATGGCACCCGAAGGAAATGGTGAAAATACCGGTAGTGCTTTTTCATTTATCTTTAAGGGTTTTCTAAGAGATTCGGCAGGATAATGTGTAGGTTTATTTTAACTGAAAAAAGTACGATTGACCCTGAGATAAAGGGGGAAGAATAAGAAAGAAACCGTATATTTCAGGAGGCGATAGTACTATGTCAATGGAACATAATAATGGAAAAACCACACCACCAGCTCAGAAGCAGGATAAACAGCCTGGTATTGAATCGAAAATGAACCCTGAGCCAGAGTATATAGATTCTAAATATGAGGGCAGCAATAAACTCAAAGGAAAAGTTGCAATCATTACAGGCGGAGATAGTGGAATTGGCCGCGCAGTAAGTGTTTACTTCGCTAAGGAAGGTGCAGATATAGCGATTATTTATTTGGATGAACATGAGGATGCGAAAGAGACGAAGCGAATCATTGAACAGGCAGGCCAAAAATGTATGCTAATTAGTGGTGATATTGGTTCTCAATCATTTTGTGAGTCCGCAGTTACACAAGTATTAGATCAATTTGCTAAAATCGATATTTTAGTAAATAACGCTGCAGAACAGCATGTACAGACCAGCTTCATGGATATTACAAGTGAACAATTAGAAAAGACTTTCCGGACAAATATATTTAGTATGTTTTATCTTACAAAAGCAGTGCTTCCCAATTTGAAAGAGGGAAGTACAATTATTAATACGTCTTCAATTACTGCCTATAAAGGTAATGTAGACCTCATTGACTATTCAGCTACTAAGGGTGCAATTACTTCATTCACAAGATCATTATCCGGGATGCTTGTGGATAAAGGAATTCGTGTAAATGCGGTAGCTCCTGGGCCAATCTGGACTCCGCTCATTCCAGCATCCTTTTCTGAAGAACAGGTTGCAAGCTTCGGCGGCGACGCTCCGATGAAACGCCCTGGTCAGCCGAAAGAACTTGCTCCAGCTTATGTCTATTTAGCCAGTAATGACTCCAGCTATGTAACCGGGCAAACCACTCATGTGAATGGCGGGACAATTGTAAATGGATAACAAACAGGGATAGGGGATTAAAGCCTCTATTCCTTTTGTTTTTTCAGTGCTGCATTTATTGAAAATTTCAGGGCAATAGCTAATTGAAGTTTTCCGGTGTATCAGACAGAGTTAAACATAGACGAAACTGTACAAGGTGACCGTGAAAAGGCTGTTTCAATAGGGACAGCCTCTTCATAGTGGTATAAAACATATACATATTTATTGTTACTTCACTCATTAAAACCTGCATGTTATTCCATTTCTGACTTCAAA
Source organism: Oceanobacillus sp. FSL H7-0719 (assembly GCF_045040795.1). GTDB lineage: Bacteria > Bacillota > Bacilli > Bacillales > Amphibacillaceae > Oceanobacillus. Next base: position 115,499 of record NZ_CP150301.1, read on the forward strand.
AAGACATGTATTTGCAATAATGAAAAATAAAGAAGGAAGGGAAGGTGGAGAAATTGTTGCGTATCAATGATATAAGCAAATATTATGGGAAGATTCCAGCGCTGTCGAACATTTCCTTGCAAATCAGGAAAGGCATTTGCTATGGGTTGGTTGGACCGAATGGAGCTGGAAAGTCCACACTTATCAAAATTATTTCATCCATTATTCGTGATTATACAGGCAACATTCAGTTTTCAGGAAATGACGTCAGGCTCGGTTATGTGCCACAGGATATAGCTCTGGAAGAAACCGTTACAGCACGTGATAATTTGCAGTTTTTCGGAAAAATCCACGGCTTGTCTGGAAAAGTATTAAAGGATCGCAGCACTGAGGTATTAACTGCAATTGGTCTCGAAGCACGAGAAAAGGATAAAGTGCTGACTTTTTCAGGTGGGATGAAACGTCGCTTAAATATTGGGTGTGCGATCATGCATAATCCAAATCTGATTATCATGGATGAACCTACTGTAGGGATTGATCCACAGTCACGCCAGTATATCTTTCAAATGATTGAACGGTTTAAAGAGAAGGGCTGTACAATTATTTACGCTAGCCATTATATGGAAGAGATAGAACAGCTATGTGACGAAGCAGCTTTCATTGATAAAGGAAAAATTGTAGAGAATGATAAACTGGACCACTTATTGGAAAAGTATGCAACGCCATCCATCTTTGTAAAAGGGAAGGATTTTCTGCCGCAATCGATAGAAACATATGGTTCCATTCAAGCGAAGAGTGGTGGTTATATCCTGACAACCAGCAATCCGCTTACTGCTATGGGGGCAGTGCTCAACTGGTGCAAAGAGGAAGGCAGGGAATTAGAACGTTTAGAATTAGTGAAACCAAGACTTGAGGATGTTTTCTTTTCACTTACAGGAAAACAACTGAGAGATTGAAAATAGGGGGAGTGAAAAAATGAATGCTGTTATCAATTTGGAATTGAAGAAAAACCTTCAGGACCGGGGGCTTTTATTTTGGACATTAATTCTGCCAATCGTATTTACCATTTTGTTTATATCTGTCTTTACTTCAGGAGCAAGTGAAACAGAGAGTCAGCAGATTATCCTGTCGATTGTTCCGGGATATACAGTTATGTTTGTATTCTTTATTATGATTACAATGACTGAATCCTTTCTAAAGGATCAAAAAATCGGTATGGTTGCCAGAATTGCAAGTACCGCACTATCCGCTTATTTATATTTACTGGGCAAATGGATGCCGTATATGTACATTGTTTTTATACAGATTGTAATCTTGCTGTTGTTTGGTAAACTTGTTTATAACATACCGCTGGAGCAGCCTGTCTATTTGTTTGTTTTGTCCGTCTTGCTGACTTTCATGGTAACTGGTTTAGGCCTGGCACTTGCTGTCATTGTTAAAACATCAAATATGGGAATTGCGTTGACTCAGGTAGTTGCATTGGGAGGGGCGGTATTGGGCGGACTTTGGATGCCGGTAGATATGATGCCGGAATTCCTGCAGACAATCAGCCGCTTTCTCCCGCAATATTGGGCACACCAGGCTTTTCAGGATGCGATGGCAGGCACGCTAGGGATGATGGATTTTGTTCAATCATCATGCATACTTTTTGGGTTTGGTCTGGTTGGTTTCATCATCGCTTTATTTTTTTATCCAAACTTCTTGAAACGAGCAAAAGGGTAGTACTGCAGCGATAAGGGGGATTGCCGGTGAAGGTGAATATTGATATTGATGAAAAACATACAGAATCATCGATTACGATTAAGACAAATGAATGGACTGCTGAATTGGATGAAATTGCCGCGATTATGAAGCGGAAAAAACAGCAGCGAATCTTTGGAATTGATTTAGAGCAAACTGTTTTGCTTGATCCGCATGATATAGAATTTGTCTATGCTGAGAAGAGAAAGGTATTCGCATGTTCTGGAAGCCGTAAAGTTGAAGTGCGAATGAAACTTTATGAATTAGAGGAGAAGTTAGCATCGTTTAACTTTACACGTTTTTCCAAATCTGTCATCGGCAATCTCAACCATATTGAACGTTTTGAATTAGCTTTTAATGGCAACCTTTGTGTTTTTTTTCATTCTGGAAAGAAAGAATATATAACACGGAAATATGTGAGTCAAATAAAAAAACAATTAGAGATGGGGGGACAATCGGATGTTCGTTGAAGCTATAAAACGAAGCATGAATGGTATTGCATTTGCAGGGATAATTACCTTCGCTGCACTTACGGTTTTGAAATTTACAGGGACAGAAGCAACGGTTTCAGAAATATGGATCCATATGCTTCTTTCACTTATTATTGGCATATACTTTGGATTGTCCTCTTTTATTTTTATGTTTAACGAAATGAGTACCTTAAAACAAACAGGCATCCATTTTATTATGTCGCTGACTGTTTACTTTATTATTGCTTTATTGGGGGATTGGGTCCCACTTAAGCTAGTTCCAATGCTTTGGACCAGTTTATTTTTTATTGTGATTTATGCAGTCTTTTGGACTGGGTATTATCTATACTATAAAAGAATAGAAGAAACCCTGAATGCAAACTTGCCTAAAAAAGAATAGCAGGGCAGGCCGTATAACATGTCAACTGGATCAATGACAGTCTCCTTATCAGCTTTTCTTCTTCTGCTTTTTGGGATAAATTAGTGTTATTAGGGTAGAAATAAGAAAGGAAAAGGGGAGTGTTATATGGGACTAATAGCAAAAATAAAAAAAGGAAACACTTCATCGGGGATTGCTGCGCTTGGCAACACTTTCTTAGCAGGAATTAAAGCAGTTGCTGCTGCAATTAGTGGAAGCGGGACGATGTTTGCTTCAGCAATGCACTCCCTGGCAGATGCCATCAATCAGGGATTTGTTTTCTTTGGCAGTGTACTTGCGGAATTACCTGCTTCAAAACGTTTTCCAGCAGGATTTGGCCGTGTTATTAATATCTTTTGTATGGTTGCAGTTGTCGTTGTAACCATAATGGCATATGAAACAGTTAAAGAGGGCTGGCATTTAGTACAGCATCCAAGTGAGGCAAGTAATTTTCTGTTAAACCTGATTGTTCTATTGATTGCCTTTTTAGTAGATGGTTTCATCTTGTTTAAAGCAATGAGAGAAATTGCGAGTGAGACAGGTACAAAGCAGTCAGGAAATGTTATAGGTACTGCTTTTAAAAATGTGAGAAACGCTTCACCAGCAACCCGCCTTGTCTTTTATGAGGATCTCGTTGCAACATTCAGCGCAGTACTTGCGATTGCTGGAATCTTTTTAGCGCAGTTTCTTCATGTTGCTGAAGCCGATGGAGTTGCTTCGATTATTATTGGTCTTTTAATGTTCTTTGTTGCATATCGTGTTGGTTATGACAACATGGTCGGTTTAATAGGTGTCGCTGCCCCGGCAGAAGTGGAGAGCAAACTTGTTGAAGTCATTCTTCAAGATGAGGCTGTTGTTGATATACAGCGTATCCGAATTATTCAGGAAGGGCGTCTCTACCATGTAGAAGGAACAATTGAACTTAAAAAAGGTCTTACACTAAATGCAGCAGATGATATTCTGTTTAGAATTAAAAATCAGCTGCTCAGGCAGCCTGAAGTGGCAGATGTCGTGCTGGGCATTATTGAAGATGATGATAAACAGAGCTGGAAGTAAGATTTAAAATAACCATCCATTCACTTGGGTGGTTATTTTTTCTGTATTCATTTCAAAAAATGTTCACATTTTACTTTTCTATTTAGAACTATGTATATTAAATCACAATATTTTATTGTAGCTAGGAATATACTGGATTCATAACGATTTCAATGTGAAACATTTAACAAATTAGCGGAAGGATTACTAAAAAGCTATTAAAACTGTGCCCTTGGAAGAAGAATTTGCAAATAAGACATAATTTGTTCACATAACTTCTCTTGCTCTATTTCAATTAGATTGGTACATTTAATAGTGTGAGAATAATTCTCAATTAAAATAGAAATTTCAGAGGAACATTGAATAGTCGGTACTTGCATACGCTTTCTGAAAAACGATGAATGAGAGACTATTCTGGTCCAAGTTTCCAGAGGTGCAGTTTTAACTTTCGGATGCTCGAAATTCTATTTAAAAATCATAAGGAGGAGAAATAGATGAAGAAGAGAATTTCATTATTTACAGTTCTAGCAGCAATGATTTTAACTATTTTCTTCGTTGCGTCACCTGCCTATGCGCAGATTGCGGACGGTACATATGAACTGAATTATGAAATGAAAGAGGCAAGCAGCGAAAATACTTCCATTGCGGACGGCTATTTCGCAAAGCCTGCTAAGCTTACCGTAGAAAACGGTGTGCAACAAATTCAGTTAACTGTAACTGGAAGCAGTATGATCAAATCACTATCTACACCAGCTGGACCAGTAACTGTTGTGAGTGAAGATACTGCAAACGAAACAAGAACTGTAAAATTTACGGTAAGCGGTGATCTGTCACAGCCGCTTAATATGAACATGCACATTATTGTTCCCGATTTATATGATCAAGAGCATACAGCGCGTGCGGTATTTAACGTAAGTGGGCTTCCGCAAGCAAGTCAAGATACCGCTGCTAGTGAAACAGCCGGAACAACAGACACTACTGAAAATGCCAATGGAACAGGCGAAGCAGTAGAAAATCCAAAAACAGGTGAAAATTCATCAATGGCACTTTATGGACTATTAATGGCTGGAGCCTTAGTTGGATTATTCGCTATTTGGAAATTCCGACCTGCACGTGATTAATTCTGATTACTATAAAGGGAGATAATAATATGCGAAATAAATGGCTATTAACATTAATCATTACGATTTTAGCATTGCCATTCTTTAGCAGTGCAGTGTTGGCTGAAGAAGTTGTAGTCTATGAAGATGGCAATTATGAGGTACCGCTAGTTGTAAAATATAAAGAAACTGTGTTTAGTCAGTTTTCAGAAACAGCAAAAGTGAAGATTGAAGATGGGAAACAATATATTCAATTTAGTTATGAAACAGAATTTATTAAAGATCTTATCATACCTGATGGCGAAGTTGACTCTATAAATAAAGATATAGAGAATCAAATTCATGAAATCGGCTTTAGTTATGAAGGTAGTCTCAAAGATTCGGTCCCATTTACAATTGATATGGTTTATCCAGCTGAACATGATATGGACGCTTATTTGGATATGAGCGGGATTCCTACTATTCAGAAGCCTGAAGAAGTAGGTGAACCAGAGGGAGATTCTGCAGAGGAAACAGACCAAAATGAAACTGAAGATAAACCAGGCGAAGAGATTACGGAGCCAAAAGAAGATGAATCTGAAGAAATAGAATTACAAAAGATATCCGATTTAGAAGATGGATTCTACTTAATTGATACAGAGTATTTATATATTGATAGTGAGAAACCATCTGCAATGGGTAGTTATTTAGATAGCCCTGTATTCTTATCTATTAAAGATGGTAAGGGAGAACTTACGGTAACAATTAATAAAGATGAAACAGTTACTTTACTTCAAGTGAATGGTAAAAATGCAATTGAAAGTAAAGTTGAAGGAAACAACCGTTATGAAACATTTGCATTATCCAACTTAACATCTATTTATAGTGCTTATGTTGAATACCAAGCTCCTTTTAAGGATGGGGTATATGAAGGTGATGCAGATTTCAGAATCGTCTTAGATGAGACAAATATATCCGATTCAAATGCTTCGGAAAAACCAGGTGCACATATTGAAGTTGATGAACCAGAAGAGCCAAAAGAAGATTCAAACCAACCATCAACACCAAATCCAAATCCTTCTACTGAAAAGCCAGTTAAAGAGGAGAAAATAGAAATACCAGATTCTGCGGATAAAGCATATACAATAAATTATATAATTAAAGATGAAACTAAAGATAAAGTTTCCGCAGCAGATCAATTCTTTAACAAACCAGCTGTTTTAATTGAAAAAGATGGTGAAATGTATCTTCAACTAATCTCAACAAGCCCTGAGTATATTGATTGGCTTAGAACTGAATTTGGTGAAATGAAGGTTATCAAAGTCAATGAAGATGGTTCCGCAGTTTATCAGGTGAAGTTGCCTAAGAACTATGATCTATCTAATGTACTTCTATTAGATATGAAAATCACTGTCCCTGGTGTATATGAAAACGAAAAACATAAAGCGCGTTTATTCTTTGATGTAGACACTATGGAAGAGATTGATCCAGTAAGTGTAGAGCTAGGTGAACCAATTGATGACTCCGCACTGCCTAAAGTGTCGAACGCGGATACAAAGTCTAAACTAGATCCAAACACACCATCCAAACCAGAACTTGGCGAAGGTGAAGAGGATATTAGCGCAGCCGCTAGTAACGCTGGAAACGGCGGCGGGTTAAACCCGAAAACAGGTGAAGAAACAAACATCCTGTTATACGTACTGCTGCTAATTGGTTCAGCAATTCCGTTAGCAGTGAAAGCAAAAAGACATTTTGCATAAAAAAAGTGGATAGCTAAAGTATTGGCTCTTGTCCCGGCTTGTGAGTCTTACTGTGTGCTTTACAGTAAGACTCCAAGTTTTGTTGTTATATTATTTATTAAGATAAAGATAATACTTCAAACTGCTTTCATTTTATACTTCAAATTTTATCGCCTCTAAATTTCTGCATATAAGAAATGCCTCTATTGGCGTACTTGCGACATTATATTTATCTTTATCATTTACATAGTTACATAGAAAAATAAAAAAGAGGTGCACAGAAATATGAAAAACAAATTTATGTATTCACTTATAGTAATGCTTCTTTTCATTTTAGCTGCTTGTGGCGGAAATGATTCAACCGCGGATGCTGCAGAAGATGCAAAAGAAACGAGCGCGGAAACAGAAGAAGCTGCAGGCGAAGAGAAAGAAACGCTCGAAACAGATGGAGATATTATTGCCACTACGGTTGCTTTAGTAGAAATTATGGATGAATTGGAATTGGATTTAGTTGGCGTTCCAACTACATATAAAGACTTACCGGAAAGATATGAAGGATTACCGGAGATTGGTATGGCGATGAGTCCAGATATGGAAATGATTTTATCCTTAAAACCAACAGAAGTTCTAACAGTAACGACATTGACTGATTATGTGGAGGAAACTTTTACAAAAACAGATACACCTGCAACATATATGGACTTAGAAAGTGTGGAAGGAATGTATAAGGGTATCCAGTCACTTGGTGAAAAGTATAATCGAACAGAGCAGGCAGAAAAATTAGTAGAAAACTTTGAAGCTAAGCTTTCAGAAATTGAAGCAAAAGTAGAAGGAAAAGAATCACCAAAAGTATTAATTTTACTAGGAGTGCCTGGCAGCTATCTTGTCGCTACAGAGAATTCATATGTAGGTGATTTAGTGAAACGCGCAGGTGGCATTAATGCGATAGAAGATACGGATTTGGAATATGTGCAGGCAAATACAGAGACTTTGCAGCAAACTGATGCAGACATCATTTTACGTATGGCACATGGTATGCCTGACGAAGTAATAGAAATGTTTAATAAAGAATTCCAGGATAATGATATTTGGAAACACTTTAAAGCAGTACAGAATGATCGTGTTTATGATTTAGAAGAAACACGTTTTGGTACAACAGCTAATTTAGCTGCTTCAGAAGCATTAGAAGAGTTAATTGGTATTTTTTATCCTGAATTAAAAGAGTAAAGAATTACGAAAGAGGTTTTTATGATGTATAAAAAGATAATAAGTTTTATCGTCGTAATTGGTTTACTTCTTGGCGTAAGCATTTATTCGATGATAACTGGCAGTATAGAAATTGGCGTCTGGGAATTGATGAAAGGTCTCTTTACTGGCACAAATGATAATGTGGAAATAATAAAGGACTTACGGTTGCCCCGTATTGTGATTGCACTATTCGCAGGGGCGGCATTATCGGTCTCTGGTGTGCTATTACAAGCAGTGATGCGTAACCCGCTCGCTGAACCCGGGATTATAGGTGTGTCGTCGGGAGCGGGATTTGTATCCATTATCATGATTACATTCTTCCCGACATTATATTTCTATACACCACTATTTTCCTTTATTGGGGGAGCAATGGCCTTTTTGCTTGTTTATATGTTTTCTTGGAAATCAGGGCTTAACCCATTGCGGATGATTTTAATTGGGGTTGCGATTAATGCAATCTTCACAGGCTTAAGTGAATTCCTTACAGCGCAAAATGCAAGCAGTATAATGTCTGGTGTTTCTGTAACTTCATCAACGTTAACAATGAAAACATGGGATGATGTTGGGATTATTGTTCTTTATGGATCAATTGGATTGATTCTGAGCATGCTCGTTTTTGCATGGGCAAATCATTTGGGACTAAGTGATAAAACATTGCGGAATCTTGGATTTAGTGTAAATAAAGCAAGGTTTGTCATTTCCATAATCGCTGTACTTTTAGCATCAATTGCTACTGCAGTTGCGGGGATGTTTACATTCGTCGGGTTACTTGTCCCGCATATTGGACGTTCGCTCGTTGGGAATGATCACAAGTTATTAATCCCATTTTCCGCACTAGCGGGTGCATTATTAATCTTAACAGCAGATACATTGGGACGAACGGTGGCCGCACCGATAGAGATTCCTGCCTCGATTATTGTTGCAGTGATAGGTGGTCCATTCCTTATCTTCTTGCTAAGAAAGAGTGATCGTATTTATGGAAATTAAAAATATATCTTTCTCCTATCAAGACAAAATAAAACGTCTTGACCATGTCGAGGCAGAAATAACTGCCGGCCAAATTACAACCATACTTGGACCGAATGGTTCAGGGAAGTCAACATTACTTGGTGTGCTGACGAATAATAATCAACCACAAGAAGGCAGTGTCGTTTTGGATGGAAAGATGATTAATAAATATAAACCGAAAGAACTTGCGAAAAAGCTGGGAGTAGTTCATCAACAAAATACCGCTCCAGCTGATATTACAGTAGAAAAGCTCGTTCATTATGGACGTTTACCACATAAAACATCATTTTCGCCAAGCGCGGAGAAAGATGAAGAGATGGTGAAGTGGGCACTGGAACGGACAGGTTTATATGAAAAACGGCACGCTTCCATTGATACATTGTCAGGCGGACAGCAGCAGCGTGCATGGATTGCCCTGGCACTTGCTCAAGACACACCATATTTATTCTTAGATGAGCCAACTTCAAATTTAGATATTTTTTATCAATATGAAGTTCTTGAATTGGTAAAACAACTTTGTGAGGAAGAGGGCTTAACGATTGTGATGGTTTTGCATGATATTAATCAAGCGATTCAATACAGCCATCAAATTATTGCGATGAAGCAGGGAAAACTCATTGCACAAGGAAATCCACAAAACATTGTAACAAAAGAATTGATTCAACAAGTTTATGGTGTACATGTTGCAATAAAAAACGATGCAGATGTCGGAATGTATATTGTACCATTAGGTATTTAAATGAAAGTCTGGGGTGAGCAGGGTATGAGTAAGAAAACGAAAAAAATTCTGTCTGGAATATTAACCGTTGTATGTTTAGCTGTCTTTGTATATGCAGCTCATGGACTTATTACAACGTATATGGATTACTCGAAGAATAAGAAACTGGTAAATAATCTTCAGGACACATTTTATGAAGCCGGCGGTTTAGAGGAAATAAATGACGATGGCTCACTTACTGTCCGTTCTGGTTTCGATATTTTACTCCAAGAAAATGAGGAGCTTGTTGGCTGGCTAACGATAGATGATACACCAATTGATTACCCTATCTTAAAGGCAGACAATAATAACGACTATTTAAGAGCTGATTTCTATAAAGATTATAATATTCTGGGCAGTATTTTTATGGATTTTAGAAATGATATCACCACACAGGATGATTTAAATACGATTGTATATGGACACCGCACAAAAGATGGATCAATGTTTGAGGGATTAACGAAATATGAGGATAGAGAATTCTTTGAAAACCATCAAACCTTCACCTTTGACACTTTATATGAAAGTTATGAGGCAGAAGTTTTTGCAGTATATAACACAACTACAGATTTTAATTATATCCAAACGGATTTTGAAAATGAACAAGCATATGAACAGCTGCTTATTGATATAAAAGAAGAGTCGATGTATGCTACTGATGTTGAAGTCGGTACGGATGACCGAATTCTAACACTATCAACTTGTGACTATGAGCTTGATAGTCATAAGGGAAGATTTGTTGTACAGGCAAAATTAGTGAAAAAGGGCTAACGGGTAAATCCGTGTCCCTTTTTTTATAGAGTTGCGTTTAACTGTAAATGAATTTAATTAGTATAGCAGGCCGCTAATTTGCCCTATTAGCGACCAAACCATTCGAATAAAATAAATAGAAGCACGAATCCTGCACTGAATTCCGAATATCCTTAAAGTGTTAACTTTTTCCTTTCCTCTTCTGTAAAAACACGTGATCTCGTTAAGAAACGTTTGCCTTCTGGTCCTTCAAGTGAAAACATTCCACCTCTGCCATCAACGACATCGATAATGAGCTGGGTATGCTTCCAGTATTCGTATTGATCCTTATGCATATAGAAAGGGGTATCGGCAATTTCACCTAATAATACATCTGATTCACCTGTAAGGAATTCATCTCGCGGATAACACATAGGTGAACTTCCATCACAGCAGCCGCCAGATTGATGAAACATTAATGGACCATGGATGTTTTTCAGCTTCTCGATTAATTTCAGGGCAGCTTCTGTTGCAGTTACAGTTAAAACCATTGCATTACCTCCTTGAAATGAGTGTATGCAAAAAGGAGCTAATTTTATCCATTGAATTAGCTCCTTTCATTTTATTTAAAACAAGCCAGCAGGACCTTCACTATAGCTGATAAGCAGGTTTTTCGTTTGCTGGTAGTGAGATAACATCATTTGGTGATTTTCTCTTCCGATTCCTGATTTCTTATAGCCGCCAAATGCCGCATGGGCAGGATATTGATGATATGTGTTCGTCCAGACTCTGCCAGCCTGAATTTCACGACCAAAGCGATAAGCTGTATTGATGTTTCGTGTCCAAACTCCGGCACCCAATCCATAAAGTGTGTCATTTGCAATTTCCAACGCTTCTTCTTTGTCCTTAAAGGTTGTTACAGAGAGGACAGGACCAAAGATTTCTTCCTGGAAAATCCGCATTTTATTATGGCCTTTGAAAATGGTCGGCTCTACATAATAGCCGCCTTCGAGTTCATTACCTAATTTATTCACATTTCCGCCAAGCAGTAATTCTGCTCCTTCTTGTTTCCCGATATCAAGGTAGGAAGTTATTTTTTCCAATTGTTCTGTTGATGCTTGAGCTCCCATCATCGTTGTTGTGTCAAGGGGATGACCAAGTTTAATTTGTTTCACACGTTCAATTGCACGCTCCATAAACTCATCGTAAATCGATTCATGGATTAATGCGCGGGAAGGGCATGTACAAACCTCTCCTTGGTTTAAAGCAAACATCGTCAAGCCTTCAACTGCTTTGTCCAGGAAGCCGTCGTCTTTTTCCATTACATCCTCAAAAAAGATATTTGGAGATTTTCCGCCAAGCTCTAAAGTTACAGGGATAATATTCTCGGATGCATATTGCATAATTAGACGGCCAGTTGTCGTCTCACCCGTGAAAGCGACTTTGTCAATGCCTGGATTGGTTGCAAGCGGTTTGCCCGCCTCTACACCAAATCCATTTACAACATTCAATACCCCTGGAGGAAGCAGGTCATGAATTAATTCGAGTAAAACATGAATGGATGCTGGTGTTTGTTCTGCTGGTTTCAAAACAACACAATTCCCAGCAGCAAGTGCTGGAGCGAGTTTCCATGTAGCCATTAATAGTGGGAAATTCCAAGGGATTATTTGTCCAACTACACCTAAAGGTTCATGAAAATGATAGGCAACCGTGTCTTGATCAATTTGGCTGATACCACCTTCTTGAGCTCGAATGGCACCCGCAAAATATCGGAAATGATCCACTGCTAACGGCAGATCTGCAGCCAAAGGTTCCCGGACAGCTTTCCCATTGTCCCACGATTCCGCAACTGCGAGCATTTCCATGTTTTTTTCAATGCGATTTGCAATTTCGTTGAGGATATTTGCACGCTCGGCAACAGAAGTTTTGCCCCATGCTTCTTTTGCTTGATTTGCTGCATCAACTGCTAATTGAACATCTTCTTTTGTAGAGCGGGCAATCTCACAGAAAGCTTTTCCAGTGACAGGACTGACGTTTTCAAAGTACATCCCTTTGACTGGTGAAAGATATTCCCCGCCAATAAAATTATCATACCGTTCTTTAAATGTAATCACTGCGCCGTCTGTATTTGGATTTTTATACCTCATCAAATTCCTCTCCTTTGATTATATTTACAATGGTGAATTAGCATGAAGGTTGTCCTTACTTCCAATCTATTCAATCAGTGTGCAATTCATTACTTAAATTACTAATAACTCAACTTTCTCAGAGTGAGCTGGACAAGCTCCATACTTTAATTAAACTCCGCACTTCCTATACGAACCCTACTAAAGAATCATCTGCCTTATAGAAAATTAGTAATTAAGGGGTATTGACCCTTCTTGAAAAAAGTACCAATCTAGAATAATAGATAGATTGCTAACTTGAGGAGTGAGGTTGGACTTGAAAAAGTATGTCGCAGTATTAATTTTTCTATTATTTAGTTTATATGCATGCAGCGGGGAAGATGCTCAAAAAGAGAAAGACAAAGAAGCATCCGCCGCAGGAGAAGAAGTTGCTCAAGAACAGGAGGGAGAGGGATCATTAACTCTATCAGAACTGTCAGAAGTTGATCCATCTAGAAGTGGTATGAAAAAACAGGCTGGCGGAATTCTGATGGAGAAGTTTTCTACAGAGCAAGAGCTGGAAATGGATGTCGAGGAATTTATTTCTCAAAATGAACAGGAGATAACCGATTATCTGCAAAAGACAACAGAGCAGACGCAAAATCCAAAGGAGTTAGTGCAGGCAATTACTCATCTGCTGGGGACTCCGAATTATGCCGAGACAATAGAAACAGCAGAGGATTTCCAGCCGGACTTTGCTGATCCGGATTTGCCTAGTGCAGAAAAAAGTAAGAATACGGAAGGAAAGCATGCAGAGGGCAGAGGGAAGGCGATTCTATTATTAGATGCCAGCTCGAGTATGCTGCTTTCAGTTGATGGAAAGGTAAAAATGGATATCGCCAAGGAGGCTGTCCAGCAATTTGCAGAAGTTATTGGCCAGGAAAATGATGTGTCTTTAGTCGTTTATGGACATAAAGGTTCAGAATCTCAGTCTGATAAAACACTTTCCTGTGAAGGAATCGAGGAAGTTTATCCACTAGATACATATAACGCAAAGGAATTCGGAGCAGCTCTCAATGAGTTTCAAAGTAAAGGATGGACACCTTTAGCTGGTGCAATTGATAAAGCAGCTGAAATGAGTAAAGATTTAGAAGGAGAAATTACACTCTATATTGTAAGTGATGGTGTAGAGACATGTGATGGAGACCCTGTGGAATCAGCTGACTCCTTTGTAACAAAAAATGAGTTCAGGCAAGTGAACATCATTGGTTTTAATGTGGATAAAGATGCTGAGGAACAATTAAAAGCAGTTTCGGAAGCGGGGAATGGAGAGTATTTTGCAGCTGATAATGCAGAAGAGTTTACAGAAACTATTCAATATGAATGGTTGCCTTCGAGCGGTGACTTGGCGTGGGCGTTTACAAAAGCCCCAGGGCCGTGGGAAATCTTGGATGAATATAATCTTTATGATGAAGAACGTGACAAGATAAAAGCCTTAATTCAAATAGAAGATGAGCGATATGGCGAAGCGATTTCTATACTTCGGGAAAACGAGATGATATCAAGTGAGGCAATTAATGAATTAAATGGTATAATCTCAGGAAATTATACGGCGCGAATGGACGAATTAAGCGAGATGAGAGCTGAAAAAATAGATGAGATTGATTCGATTGCGGATGAAATAAAGCAACAAGTAGATGAATGGAAGGAAGACATGGAAAAGAAAAAAGAAGAACGCGGTGATGTATGGTAGCAATTATAAAGATGGACACAGGTTCAGACACCAGTGTCCATCTTTTTTTATAAAAAACCAACCGAGTGCCAATAGGCTGTGCTGAAAATTACAATTAGAAAATAGCCAAATCTACTTAGTTAACTATTTCATTTATTATCTCTTTTTAAACTTTTCTAAGCAACTTAACTGGACTGTTGTAAAAGTACGTGAGAGAGGCAATGGCAGAATATAGGTTTCAATATCTTACTACGTGCATGCGTTAACAATCGTGGTCTATAAAGGTTTTTTGCTTTACAGGCGAATTAATGTTATACTAGACAAGTTGTTATATTTTGTGAAGCAGAGCACAAAGTGTAACAGAACGCATTTATAATGAAATAAAAAGAATTGGAGATGATATCTATGAGATCTGTGGAAACAGTAACAGATCAGCGAATGGAGGATAATGGAAGTGATGATTATTCATTAGGTAGTGTTCCTCGTGACAAGCGAAATATGGGCTGGTTAAGTATTACCAATATCACTTTTGGTATTGCGACAGCGATATTTTATTTTCAGATGGGGAGTGTAATGGCGCTCCAATTTGGTGCAATTAATGCAATTATATCTGCCATTTATGCAATTGTTGTAGCTGGTATTTTAGGAACGTTTATTGCTTACTTATCTGCAAAGTCAGGCATGAATGTGAATTTATTATCCAGAGGCGGCGGATTTGGTTATATTGGTGCATCGCTGACTTCATTGATTTATGCAACGAATTTTATTATGTACTGTGCATTGGAAGGCATGATTTTAGTCGCTGCTGTCCACGAATTTTTCCCGGCTATCCCACAATGGGCATTAATTTTATTCTTCGGAACGATTGTTATTCCACTCAACTGGTTTGGAATTAAACAATTAGACAAACTTCAAAAGTGGTCCTTGCCACTATTCTTTATCTTTTTAATAGCAGCAATTGTTGTTGCTGCACGTACGCCTTCTTTATATGAAGGAAGCTTCTGGTCTTATATGCCTGAAGGAGTTCAAATTGGCGGAACAGCACTATTGCTGTGTATTGGGATGCAGCATGGCATAATGGGATTAACACCATTACTTGCTTCAGACTATGCACGATTCCTTAAACCGAAAGATATGAAAGTTGGTATTTTTGCAATTGGCTTTATACCACAGATATTCTGTTTCGGTGTCATGGGCGGTTTAGGAATCTGGTTTGGTGTTCGTTTAGGGGAACCGAACCCAGGGGTATACATCGTATTACTGCTTGGTATATGGGGTGCATTATTTACGATGCTTACTCAGGTACGAATTAATATTACGAATATTTACAGTGGCTCTTTATCACTAGCGAATTTCTTTGAAAACATTTTCAAATTTAAGCCAGGACGTCGTTTCTGGGTTGTAATTACTGGTGTAAGTGCCATGGTCCTTATGCTTGGCGGTATTGTAAATCATTTAGATACTGTAATGACATTTCAGGGTGTCTTCTTATTGACTTGGGCTGCCATACTCGTAACAGATGCTGTCGTAGTAAAACGCATTCTGAAAATTGGTCCAGGCTATTATGAAGCAGACCAGCGCAATTTGTATAAATGGAATCCAGTAGGTGTTGTTTCATTACTTGTTGCAAGTGGACTGGGAACAATTGCGGCACTTGGTTTCTTGGGAGAGTTCCTGCAAAGCACTGCAGCATTCCTTGCAGCGATTCTTGCAGCAATCCTTACCGTTGTAATGGCTATCGCAACAAAAGGAAAATATTATGTTAAACAAGAAAATCAATATGTCGATAGGGAAGACTATATTGCATAAAGATAGAATAGACAGGGAGTGTTCCTGTCTATCTCAGCACCTCGTCCAAAATAGGGCGAGGTGCTTTTATGTTGTGAGAGAGGGCAAGCCCTATTTGTTCCTGGACCACATGTAGCGTATATTAATATAATGTTAGGAGTATTTCTGAGGAGATGGAAGAATGGCTAATAAATCTAGTGCGACTTGGGCGATTACATTATTCTGTATAGGCGTATTTATGGCGGCATTGGATAATGGAATTATTAGTGCTGCCTTAACGACAATTAATCGTTCCTTTGATGTATCAGCAAACTGGGGAGCGTGGGGCGTTACGATTTATACATTAGGACTCGCAATCAGCATTCCGATTGTTGGAAAAATATCTGATCGATATGGTCGTAAAAAATTATTTATCGCAGAAGTGGCACTATTTGGATTTGGTTCTTTACTTGTCGCTCTAAGCCCCAATTTTGGAGTCTATTTAGCTGCACGTTTCATTCAGGCGATGGGCGGAGGCGGAATTTTCATTATTGGAAGCTCTCATGTTTTAAGTACATTTTCTGTTGAGAAGCAGGGAAAAGCCCTTGGGATTCTCGGTGGAATGAATGGTATCGGTGCTGTACTTGGCCCTAATATTGGCAGTATCATTCTTGACTTAACTGGGAACTGGCATTATTTATTTTTAATCAATGTGCCGATTGCAATTGTAATAGTAATTTTAGGCTATTTAAAAATTGAAGAAACGAAAGAGCCGGTGGTTGGAAAGCTTGACTTGATGGGAACAATACTTCTGTCAGCGGCAGTGCTCGGGGTTATGTATGGGCTGACAAATATTGAAGGCAGCTCCTTCCTTGCCAGTATTGCATCACTTGATGTTTATGGATTTATATTGGCAGGAGCTATGCTGTTTATAATCCTGATTATTTACAATCAGAGGCTGGATAAACGTGGCGGTGATCCGATTTTGCCAATTCGTTTATTATCACAGCCAGCATACTTATTAACATTGCTCATTGGTGCCTTGTCGGGTGCTTTGCTTGCAGGAATGATATTCATCCCTGCATTTACCGAGCAAGTGTTAGGAGTCGCCGCAGAATACTCTGGTTATTGGATGACTCCTCTCGCAGTTGCAGCAGGTATTGGAGCAGCACTTGGCGGAGTGCTTGTAGATAAAAAAGGACCAATTCTTGCGGTCTTCCTATCCGGGTTTATCACCGCACTTGGCTTCGTATTATTTCCAGAATGGATTGCATTTAAATGGCAATTTGTAATTGCATCAAGTATTGCTGGGGTAGGGATGGGGATTCTGCTTGGTGCCCCGCTGAATATTCTTGCAACAGAGCGCACGGAAAAAAATAAAGGTACAGCAATTGCTGGATTATCATTAGCGAGACAAATCGGTATGACAATTGCGCCGACACTTTATGCTGGGTTTATTACAAGGGGATTTAATCAGATACCAGAGCTGTTTCAAACAGATTTTGGCAATATATTGCGGGAAAATGCGGAGAAAGCAAATCTTAGTCCAGAAGCAATGAAAGAATTGCAGCAGACTGCAGCTGCAATGAGCCATCATGCGAATCCGGAAGAAATGGATTACCACGCATTGCTTCAAAATATTGAAGATCCTGGACTGAGGGAAGTGCTGGAGGCCAGTGTGAATCAAATTACGACAATCGCCGCGCAGGATGGCTATGGCGGTCTGTTTTACTCAACTGTTATCCTTGCAGTTATTGTAATTGTACTAGGATTTGTTTTAAAGACGGTTAAAAGGAAATATATCGCAAATAAAATATAAACAAAAACCCCTGCATCTAAAAAGAAACAGGGGTTTTAATAAAATTTAATTTATAGTTAATGCTCCAGCTCGTTCTGGAATCTCATCTATTTCAATCAAGTTCATCTTGCAGAAGTGGTTCAAAAATTCTTCAGCAAATTGCTTTTCTTCTGCATCTGTTTTAAGGGCGATGATATCCTTCAAGATTTGTGCTGTCCAGATATTATCATAATAACGGTATTTACCTGTATTCCAAGTCATGCGGTGTGGGTATTTTTCGTTTATATAATAGTTCCAGAACAGCATTTTTTCTGCCTCTTCATCTGAAAGCTTAATTTTGAATTCACTATGCGCAGGAACAATGCCGTCATCGCAGAGTTTGCCAATAAAAGTCTCATGTACCATATAAATGCCGAGAATTTTTCTTTCTTTTTCATCCTGATCCGTACTTCTTTCTGTGATGAGAACAGCACTATTTTGGTGCAAACGCACTGGTTTATTAGGTTGTCCTTTATTATCTCCGCTTTTAATTTCACCAGTAAATACTTGCCATTCATCAAAGACATTGTCACTTTCTTCTTCATCCAACCAGAAAACCAGTTGGGAGACAGGATGCAGCTTATGATTTTTCATCAGCTTTTTATGTTCCTCAACCCGCTGCTGCTCAAGAAGTTTTTGCGCTTTTTCTTCTTCGCGTTGTTTTTCCTGCTTTTCTTGTTCCACTTCAATTTTAGTAATTACTTTTTTCAGTGATTGTGCAGCGTCTCTGTCTTCTAAAGTTAGGTGTTTTCCAAAGGCATCGGGATAAATAAACTTCTTGCTTTCAGTTTTGAAACTAATCGTGATGAACTTATCATCCTGCTCGATAATATTTCCTTTACCAAAGCTTTTGTGCATTACTTGCTTGTCAATCAGATCCATTATTCCACTCCCTTTGTTAGTTACAATGTACTTCATTTCCGTTCGATTACTTGATTACTTGGCAGTAAAATAGTGATAGCTGCGTGACTTGTAAAAAAGATCGAAATACTCCGTGATAATCAACGATAAAAAAACCGCACCCAAATTCTGTCAGCAAAGAAGATGCGCCGGAAATCAAATATTATCTTAAGATTATTATAATTTTATTATAACATATTTTATGAAAAAGCACAAATAAATCATTGACAAGGGTGTATAGCCATTGTATAATGATTGGTTTCCTTGTTATGTATAGCATATACAATGCTTTTACGGAAAATTGTTTCATGGAGAAACTGCAGTTATTTAGTAATTTGATAAAATAAATGAGGCAAGATTTTTTCCGGTAGAAAGAACTGCTATTTCGACTTCCAATACTGGAGGATTCATTAATGGAGAAATCCCTGTTAGTAATGGTCGTAACATACTTTGTGGATAAAAAATGATTTCATCTTTTCTTAGGTGAGATTTTTATAAATACGTCATGCAGAAATTAACTGAAACTCAAATAAAGTCCCTTGTTTATTGCAGGGGACTTTCATTAGACACTCCCATACACCCCTTTATCAATTAAATTATTGATAAATAATGCCATCTCTTTTGGTGACTTTTCTAATCCATCATCATCATTCAACCACAGTTTTATTACTTGGACACTGCCGCTAACAATGAAAACACTAAGATATTTTGCAAGATCCTCATCCATATGCTCAAATTCTTTCCATTGTTTTGAAATGTACCGGTGAGCAACTTCCATTACTTTTAACTGAAAGGATGAATGTGAGCTTGTGTTTAGGAGAATCTGCACCTCATCTTTCTTTTCAGAAAAATATTCAATGATTTTCTCTGTCATTTGCAAAACTTCATTTTTTTCCTTGAAATTATACGAACGCAAATAAAGATTCAAATCATCAATCATTTCTTCTTCAATTTTCTCAAGTAATTCATATTGATCCGTATAATGAGCATAGAAAGTAGAACGGTTAATGTCTGCTGTCTCACATATTTCTTTTACTGTAATCGCTGAGAATTGTTTTTCCTTTAATAGTTGGAGCAGGCTATCTTTTAAAACCATCCGGGTATATTTTTTTCTGCGATCCATTTTTTTAGAACTCATTGAAATTCCTCCTTTTTAATATATTAACCAACATATTTAAAGAATACGTTGGCTATTGTACTTGAATCGTTAAACTGTCTGTTGAAAAACCAACACAGTGTTTTATATAATGATATAGTGATGTTAAAAAGAAGTCCAGTTTTCTTAAACTGTTAGCAGACGATTAATATCAAAATCAATTAAAATACTTATAACTTAGCTGTCTTACGGCTCTAACTATGCCTGCAAGCCTGATCACACTTCACCTTTCTTAGGTGGCTTGTGAGCTATCTGTATACGAAAGCATGCATTCTATTAAAAAAATGTTAGTAAACATCATTTTCGAAAGGCGGATAAATAGAAGAAACGTCCAAGAAGACATTCAGTGCATAGATGTCTAAATATCAGTTAAGCAGTTGTTTTTATAGCATTTAAGTTGATGATGTGGAAAGGATGAAAGAAGATAAATATTGCAGCAAAGATCATCGAAAAGAGAAAGTCAATTGTATTCATATTTATGGCGATAGCTGTGATTAGTGTTGTCGCACAATCTTTTGTTTCTGTTAACTATAATATGGTCGATTATTTACCTGAAAACGCACCATCTACTGAAGCGCTTGAAGTAATGGAGGATGAATTTTCTGGGTCGATACCAAACACGAATGTCATGATTTATGATGTTTCTGTCCAGGAAGCACTTCGGTATAAAGAAGAACTGGCGGCCATTGAGGGTATATCAGATGTTATGTGGCTGGATGATGTAATTGACATGAAGACACCAATAGAAATGGCAGATTCAGATACAGTAGAAACCTATTATCAAAATAATAATGCATTGTTCTCCTTTACGGTTGCGGATGGCGAAGAGGTGCCTGTAACAGACGCAGTGTACGAAGTCATAGGTGAAGACAACGCAATGGCAGGTGCCGCACTTGATACTGCAACACAGCAAAAAATGGCATTTACGGAAACAATGTATGCGGCGGCACTGCTTGTCCCAATTATTATTATTATTTTAGTTTTATCAACAACGTCTTGGATTGAGCCAGTCTTTTTCCTAACTGCGATTGGTGTTTCAGTTTTAATAAACCTGGGAACGAATATTTTTATTGGAGAAATATCATTTGTTACCCAGTCGGTAGCACCGATTCTCCAATTAGCAGTTTCGCTGGACTATGCGATATTCCTGCTGCACAGTTTCTCTGATTACCGTGAGAAGGTTGCAGATCCAAAAGAAGCAATGCGGCTTGCGATGAAGCGTTCATTTCCAGCAATCATTGTGAGTGCATCAACAACATTTTTTGGTTTTATCGCATTAAGCTTTATGAACTTTGAAATTGGTTCC
Organism: Oceanobacillus sp. FSL H7-0719; assembly: GCF_045040795.1. Classification (GTDB taxonomy): domain Bacteria; phylum Bacillota; class Bacilli; order Bacillales; family Amphibacillaceae; genus Oceanobacillus. The sequence goes on from NZ_CP150301.1 coordinate 136,504, forward strand.
GACCTTGGATTCAACCTGGTAAAAGGGATTGTACTAAGCTTTATTAGTGTGATGGTCTTCTTGCCGGCATTAACTCTTGTATTCTATAAATGGATGGATAAGACGAAACATCGTCCATTTATACCGAAGTTCAATCGGATTGGCAATAGCATTATGAAGTTGAGAATACCAGTAACAATCCTGGTCTTGCTGCTCATTGTTCCTGCATTCCTTGCACAGGGGCAAACAAACTTTATTTATGGAATAGGGGAGCAGCCGGAGAGCACAAGAGCAGGAAGTGATATCGTTAAAATTGAAGATGAATTTGGTGAAAATACACAAATGGTTCTGCTTGTCCCTAAAGGAGATATTGGCAAGGAAGAACAGCTTGTCCATGAACTTTCGGCAAATAATGATGTAAAGAGTATCATGGCATATGTGAATACAGTTGGCGCGGCAATCCCGCCTGAATATTTAGATGAGTCGATTACGAATCAATTCTATTCGGAAAATTACAGCCGGATTATTTTAAATACAACAACAGATGTAGAGGGAGAGGAGGCATTTGGCTTAATTGAAGATGTCGAGGAAGCAGTTAGCTCCTACTATGCAGATGATTTCTATATTTTAGGTGAAGGTGTTACTTTGTATGATATGAAAAATGTAGTACAGGAAGATAATAAACTAGTAAATACAATAACGATTATTACAATAGCAATTGCTTTACTAGTCTCATTAAAATCAATTACCTTCCCAATTGTACTCTTAGTAACGATTCAGGCTTCTGTATGGATTAACCTGTCGATTCCTTACTTTACTGATTCTTCCTTAGTTTTTGTCGGTTATTTAATTGTCAGCACGGTACAGCTCGCTGCCACAATTGATTATGGTATTTTGCTGACGGAAGATTATACACATAATCGAAAGAAAATGCCAGCACTCCAAGCAATTAAAAAATCACTTGATGATAAATTTTTCTCGATTGTTATTTCGGCTTCGATATTATCGAGTGTTGGATTTATTTTATGGTTAACTTCGACAAACCCAATTGTATCTTCTATTGGACTATTGCTTGGAAGGGGAGCATTGCTTGCATTTATTCTAGTAATCGTACTTCTTCCGGCATTGCTCGTAATTTTTGATAAAGTATTAGAAAAAACAACGTGGAAACCAAATTATTATAAGGAGAAATGATAATGAAGAAAATCTTAATGATTACTGCCTGTCTTATGCTCGTTCTCCCATCATTTCTAACTGCAGCTGCTGCAGCGGAGACAGAAGGGGAACTTGCTTCAAAGGATGAGGTTGTTTATGCAACACTCCATCCAAATGGGAAGAGTCAGGAGCTCTATATCGTAAATACGCTTGATGTTACAGAAGCTGGCAGGGTTATTGACTACGGCAACTATACAAGTCTAAAGAACCTAACTGATCTATCAGAAATAGAACAGTCAGATGAAAAAATAGAAATGACTGCATCGGAAGGGAAATTTTATTATCAGGGAAATATGGAAGAAAGCCTCCTTCCCTGGGAATTTGATATAAAATATTTTCTGGATGGTGATGAGATTTCACCAGAAGATCTGGCTGGAAAAGATGGGCACTTCGAAATAAAAATTGATACTGCCGAAAATGAAACTGTGGATTCTATATTCTATGAAAACTATCTCCTGCAAATATCCTTTGCACTAGATTCTGAGAAAGCGCGAAATATTAAATCAGAAGAAGGGATGCTCGCTAATGCAGGAAAAAATAAACAAGTAACATTTACAGTAATGCCTGAGCAGGACGGGGAACTGGCAGCTGAAGCAGATGTGGTTGATTTTGAATTAAGTGGGATTGATATTACTGCAGTTCCTTCAACGATTAGTGTAGATGCACCAGATACAGACGAGTTAACAGGTGATATTGTAACTTTGTCGGATGCAATTGCTGAAATTAACAATGGTGTAGCTGGTTTAAAAGATGGTGCGGCACAATTGAATACCGGAACGGCAGAGCTTAGAAATGGTTCAAGTGAATACCAAAAAGGAATTACTGCATTAAATGGCGGGTCAGGTGACCTGGTTTCAGGATCAAAAGAAATTAATGATGCACTGCAGACAATGCGTGATTCTTTATCTGCAATAGAAGATATTGATTTAAGTGAATTGGAATTATTAATTGACGGTTTGGTACAGCTGTCAGGTGGCTTGAAAGAAACGAATAATGGGCTTGCAGAGCTGCATAAAAGTTATGCACAAGCGTATAAGGCACTTGATGAAGCGATGAGAGCCATTCCTGGCCATCAAGTGACACAAGAAGAAATTGAAGCGTTGTACCGCAGTGGAGCAGATCAGGAAACAATCAATAAGCTTGTTGACGTCTACACGGCAGCATTAACTGCAAAAGGGACATATGATCAGATTAAAGAAGCCTTTGCCGCAGTGGACAGCACACTCAAAACAGTGACTAATTCATTAACGACAATGAGTGAAAATGTGGATACGATGGTTAATGAAGTGTCCGGTTCACTAGGTGAAATAGACCATTCAGAAGGGTTGGGAGCACTGGAGGAAGGTGTTGCTGCTTTAGCGAATAATTATACTGCCTTTCACACTGGACTTGTAGAATATACAAATGGAGTCAGTGAGCTGGCAAGCGGTTATCAGGAATTGGATAATGGGATTGAAGGCTTAAGTGATGGGACTGCTGAACTGGAAAATGGCGTTCATGCATTGCATGAAGGGACATCAGAGTTAAATGAAGCAACAAGTGAAATGCCAGCGCAAATGACAGAGGAAATCGATAAAATGATCTCTGAATTTGATAAATCTGACTTTGAAGCAGTATCATTTGTTTCTGAGCAAAATGAAAATGTGAATTCTGTACAATTTGTACTGAAGACGGAAAGCATTGAGTATGATGAACCCGAAGCAGAAGAGGAAGAAGTAAAGGAAGAAAAGAGTTTTTGGCAAAAGTTCTTGGATTTATTCACTTAGAATGAATAGGCGGGACACTCAGGGTCTTTCCCCGGGTGTCCCGCTTTTATTCATGTGTTTTTAGCATCTAGTGAGCGTTTATGATCTTTCTTGATTTCATCTAATAATCCTTTATCTGTCAAGATGCGATAGCCAGTTGCAGCAAGTGCTTTTGCTCCGCTGATGAGCGCCTTGTCCCCGAGTTCAGATTTAGCGGCTTCACGGAATTCATGTGTATGGCCAATTAAATCATCTGGACCAATTTTAATATGACCATGTACAGTAGGCATTTCATAACTGATGTTTCCAGCATCTGTCGAGCCTTTGCCTTTACGTTCTTCCCTTACAACATTTTCACCTGCTTCAGTAAGTTCCTCTGCCAGCACTTCATCAAATATAGGTGTCACAACAAAATCTTTTACTTCATTTTGGAATCTTTCAACTTTTACAGTTGCACCAGTTGCAAGAGCTGCACCTTCCGCGATTGCACGTACTTTTTCTGAAGTTTCTTTTGTCTTTTTCCAAGATTCTGCACGAATATAAAAACGTGCAGAGGCGTAATCTGGAATAATATTTGGTGCATCCCCGCCGTGTGTGATAATACCGTGGATTCGCACATCATCAGGTAACTGCTGACGAAGGGCGTTAATACCATTAAATAATTGGATGACAGCATCAAGTGCGTTCACTCCTAGGTGAGGGGAGCCAGAGGCATGTGCAGCTTTTCCGTAAAACTTAAAATCTAGCGGGTCAACTGCTAAAGACTGTGGTGTAAGTCCTGTTCTTCCGCCGGGATGAAGCATTAAAGCTGCATCAACATCTTGAAGCAGGCCGTGTTTTGCGAAGCTGCCCTTTGCGCTGCCATTTGGTCCGCCTTCCTCGGCCGGGGTGCCGAGGACGAGGACCTTGCCGCCAGTATCTTCAATTACTTGTGCTAAAGCAATCCCTGCAGCTGCACTTGAAGTCCCTATAATATTATGTCCACAAGCATGACCAAGTCCTGGAAGAGCATCATACTCTGCAAGGAAGGCAATTGCAGGTCCTGGTTTCCCGCTGTCTTTTACTGCATAGAAAGAGGTTTCGTGTCCTGCCACAGCTGTTGTCACTTCAAAACCTGCATTTGTCAGGTTTTCAATATGCAATTTACTGGCAAAAAACTCTTCGTTCCCAATTTCAGGGTTTTCATGAATAGCATGGCTTGTTTTAATATAAAGCTCCTTGTTGGCCTCAATCGATTGAAACAGTACCTCTTTTACACTTTTAGTTATCGACATTTTTTATTCCTCCTATTTTATGATTAATATCTTAGAAAATCTTGTTTCTTAGAACGACTGTATGCACCCGTTCTAGTACTGAAATTATTCGCTGCTTTTTAAGTTATTAAATACTTTTTCAATTTCCTCGTCTGTTAATTTAACGAGAATGGATCCGCCATTTGTATCTTCTAAAACGGCTTTTTCTATGTCTGCTTCTTGATAAAGCTCTGCAATTCTTTTATATACTTCCTTGTCTTTATCTTCAGCTTTGACAGCAAGCAGGTTTACATATGGATAAATACTTTCATCATCTGCAGATTCTCGGAAAATGGGGTCCTCCGCTGGATTAAATCCTGCTTGACCAGCAACACCATTATTGATAACGGATGCGGCAACATCAGGCAGTACGCGAGGTGTTTGCTGCGCCGTCATTGGGATAATTTCAAGGTCTAAAGGGTTTTCAGCTATCTTGCTTGGATCGTCAAACATGCCGAAATCATCCGTTAATGTAATCAATTCAGCACTTTCTAAAAGTCGCAGTGCTCTTGCTTGGTTTGATGGGTCATCTGGAATGGCAATTTTATCACCTTTTTTGATCTCAGAAGGATCACTGATTTTCTCTGAATAGACACCTAAAGGGGCAAACATTGTTGAACCAATTGGGTAAAGGTCATTGCCGCTTTCCTTTACATATTGCGCCAAAAACGTGAAATGCTGAAATGCATTGATGTCTACATCCCCTTGGGCAAGTGCATTATTTGGTAATGTATAGTCAGCAAATTCGATTAGCTCGATTTCAATGCCTTCTTTTGCAGCTTTTTCTTTAAGAATTGGCCATTGTGCACCATCTGAGCCATTAACACCAATTTTCACCTTGACTGTTTCTCCATCTTTGCCTTCTGTTCCTTCACCACTGGCGCTCCCACATGCAGCCAGAAATAATAAAATAAGTGAGCTTAATAGAATAAAAGTTTTTTTCATTTTGTCTTCTCCTTTTTTGGCATGCGATTATTATCGACGCATGATTTTTTTCGAAATTGTATTACCAAGCCATTGTGCCAGCTGTACCATGAGAATCAGGATGACGACTGTTACGACCATGACACTTGTATCAAAACGCTGGTAGCCATATGTCATTGCAATATGCCCCAGTCCGCCACCGCCAACTGTTCCGGCAACTGCTGAAAAGTCAATCAAGCTGATTGACATAAAGGTTAAACCGAGGACGAGAGGTCCAAGTGCTTCAGGGATTAATACAGTAAAAATAATTCTCGAGGGACTTGCTCCCATTGCTTGTGCTGCTTCGATTACACCCTGATCAATACTGACGAGATTATTTTCTACGATTCTCGCAATTGAGAAGCAGGCAACGATTGTCATTGGGAAAATAGCTGCGGTTGTGCCAATTGTTGTCCCAACAACAGAACGGGTTACCGGTGAAATTGCCACAAGGAAAATAATAAATGGAACGGGACGGATTAAATTAATTAAAAAATTCAGAACTTGAAAAACGAATTTATTTTCCAATATATTGTTTTCTCTAGTTACATAAAGCAGAAGACCAAGCATGATTCCAAGAATCGAACCAAAGACAAGCGTTGTTGCAACCATGAATAGTGTTTCACCAGTAGCCTCAACGATTCGAGGCCAAAATGTTGACCAATCCACATTCATCTTAAATTACCTCCTTCATGTCTACGAGTCCGGCTAGTTCGTCGAGCGCCTTTTGTTTATTTGTCTCTTCACCAACGAGAGAAATCAGCAGGTTTCCAAATAGCTGTTCCTGCAGTTCTTGAACAGAGCCGTAGACGATATTGAAATGAACATCATGCTTTCTGGTAACCGTTGATAGTACAGGCTCTCCTGCAACGTCTCCCTTGAAAATAACCCTGTACAGCTTGCCGCCATTGTTCGTATTCCAATCCTTTAATATGGATTCCGAAGGCAGATCTTGTTGCACGGATTGGATAAAGCGTTCAGTCGTTTGCTGCTGCGGGTTTGTAAAAACATCGAATACCTCGCCGGATTCAATTACTTTTCCATTCTCCATGACGGCGACTTTATCACAAATAGTTTGGATTACGTTCATTTCATGGGTAATCAGCAGAATGGTAATTCCAAGCTCGCGATTTACTTTCTTTAAAAGTTTTAATATATCCTGTGTTGTATCAGGGTCAAGCGCAGAGGTTGCTTCATCGCAAATTAGGATATCCGGTGAGGAGGCAAGTGCTCTCGCAATCCCAACCCGCTGTTTTTGCCCGCCAGATAGCTGATCAGGATAATCCCCGGCTTTATCTGAAAGCCCGACGAACTGTAAGAGTTCAGCTACACGTTCCTTTATTTTGCTTTTGCTGTAGCCTGCAATTTTCAGCGGATAAGCGATATTCCCTGAGACATTTCGCGAATGGAATAAATTAAAGTTTTGAAAAATCATTCCGATATTGCTGCGCTGTTTGCGAAGATCCTTTGCTGATAATTTACTGACATCTGTCTCATGGATATAAACGGAGCCTCCTGTCGGGCGCTCAAGCATATTCACCAGACGAAGCAGCGTGCTTTTGCCAGCTCCGCTAAAACCAATTATTCCAAAAATTTCTCCCTGATTAATTTTCAAGGAAACATCCTGTACCGCATGAACGCTTCTCTTGCCGAGTGTGAAAACTTTTGAGACATTTTTAAATTCAATCAATTCGCTTACCTCCAAAATAATTTATAAGTGTTTTTTGTGAGCAGGGGATTGGACGTAATCCTTTTATACAATAAAAAATCCTTTCTTTTCACATGATGATGAAAAGAAAGGATTCTAAATAAAATATAGAAACTGCCTTTTCTCATCTTTCAAATGCATGTAAGCATTTGTAGGAATTAGCACAGTATTCACGTATGAATCTGTTGCCGAGATTTCATTGGGCCTAGTCCCTCCATCTCTCTGGATAAGAAAACAATATACATATTTAATTTTTTAAAAATAAAGGAAAATCAATTAAACTTTATTATAGGCTGTTAAATCTGAAAGTCAACCTTTTTTTAAAAAAAATTTGATGTATATCTGGAAAAATTAGCTCCTCTGTAATTGTCATTTCCCTTATTAAAACAAAGATAAGACGCTCTCCTTACAACGATTGTAAACTGGTTATCACCCATAATGAATCTCGTTTGCGATGAGTTGGGCAAGTGTGAACGATTTAAATTCTCATAAAATGTTCATAGAATAACGGAAGTTGTAAATAGTAAAAGAGGCAGGCAAGACAAATAACTTCAAAGCTTTTTCTTTGAATGATGATTAAATATAGCTTACTGTAAATATAATTTAAAAAATAAAAAGGGTGATCTAGTATGACAAAAGTAGGTATTGTAGTTGGAAGTATTAGAAAAAATTCATTTTCAGAACAACTTGCGAATAATATTATAGAACGATTCCCTGAAGATTTTGAAGCAGAATTTATTGAAATTGCAAATCTGCCGTTATATAACCAGGATTCAGATGAAAATGTTCCCGAGGTGTATACAAACTTCCGTGATACTGTGAAAGCGTTGGATGCAGTAGTTTTTGTAACGCCAGAACATAACCGTTCCTTCCCGGCTGCGCTGAAGAACGCACTTGATGTAGGTTCACGTCCTTATGGCTCAAATGTTTGGGATGGTAAACCGGCTCTGATCGTCAGCCAGTCTCCAAGTAATTTAAGTGGATTTGGAGCGAACCATCATCTGCGTCAAGTATTAGCATTTTTGAATATGCCAGTTGTTCAGCAGCCAGAAGTGTATATTGCAAATGTGATGGACTTATTGGGCCAAGATGGGAAAATCACAAACCAAGACACAATTAACTTCTTGCAAACTGTAGTAGACACATATGTAGAATTTGTGAAAAAACATTAAAAAGTGGGGCAGCAAGCGAGTTTTTTAGTTGTCACACCAAGCGGTATATCTGACATTCATCTTTCATTATGTTAAAATAATGAATAGATTTTGGTGATGAAGTGGGTGAATGTTATTAGTAAAATAAAACGTTCTATATATATAGTTTTGGGTCTGATTTCCTTTGGTATTGGAGTAGCAGGAACAGTTTTACCTGTTTTGCCAGGTGGGCCATTCTTTTTATTTGCTTCCTATTGCTTTACAAAAAGCTCAGAACGCTTAAATAACTGGTTTAAAACAACGTCCTTCTATAAGCAATATGTCGATCGGTACTTTATTAAACGCTGTATGACTAGATGGGAAAAAATCCGCATTAATATTATTGCTGACTTTTTCATAATCTTATCGGTTATACTGGTAGATATATTAATCGTACGGATTATTATGATTGTGCTTGCGTTGATTAAACATTATTACTTTATATATAAAATCAAGACAATTAAACCGGAAGAAATTAGGTTAATTGTAGGGAATAAAGAAAAAGTTCCCAACGAAATTTAAGTGGGACAATCAGGAGCAAATCCTGATTGTCCCACTTTTGCATTTTTAAGAATCAATTAAGTTTTAATGCGGTCCGTAATGGCTGCGTCCAAAGCCAACATCAACTCACTAGATTCGTTGTGTATCCTTTATCTCATAGCATCGTCTCTAGTTTGTCAATCATTAAACGGTCGTTTGCGTTTTTAAACTTTAAAATGCTGCAGTCCAGCCGCCATCAACTGTCAGTACAGTTCCATTTACAAAGCTTGCTTCATCAGAAGCAAGGAAAAGCGCTGCTTTTGCAATTTCTTCAGCTTCACCGACTCTAGGAATAACGCCTTGTACAGTTTTTGTTCGTTCCATTCCAAATGGATTGATGTTTTTCATAGAAGCAGAGATGTTTGTATTTACTGCTCCTGGAGCAATCGCATTACAACGAATTCCCTTTTGCGCATACATATAGCCCGTATTTTTTGTTAAACCGACAACTGCATGTTTTGATGCGCCATAAGTAGCTCCGGCATGTGCTCCATTTAGACCGCCTGTTGAAGCGATATTCACAATAACTCCATTTCCTTGCTCAAGGAATAGAGGGATTGCTTTACGCATGGAGCGCATCACACCTTTTGTATTGATATCAAAAATTAAGTCCCAGCGCTCGTCTGTAATATCTGCGACTGGTTCAAAACCATCCATAATACCTGCATTATTAACTAAAATATCCAATTTGCCGTATTCATTTACTGCTGTGTCAATCATATGATCAATATCTTCTTGTTTTGCTACATTCGCTTGAACTGCTTTAGCAATTCCATTATCAGCTGTAATCTCCTTTACAACCGCTTCCGCACCATCAATATTTAAATCTGCAACAATTACTTTTGCACCTTCTTTAGCATATAGTTTTGCAATTTCTCTCCCCATGCCTGAAGCTGCCCCTGTGACAACTGCTACTTTTTCTTGTAATTTCATTTTAATTCCTCCCTAATATTGATGAAAATAATGAACATGTGTACAATAAAATTATACAAGATGGATAGATGAAGCGCAATCAACAGAACTGCAGAAACTGCAGTTTAATTAACGTTTATCAAGTAATATGTTGAATAAGGTGTGAAAAAAATGAAAAAAGATTTACGAGTAATTAAAACGCAGGAAAGCTTGCGACGAGCATTACTAACATTGTTAAAAACAAAGCCCTTGGAAACAATTACTATTTCTGAGCTGTGCAGACTTGCTCAAATTAATCGAGGGACATTTTACCTGCATTATCGTGATGTCCATGGAGTATTCCGGCACTACTTTGAAGTAATTGTTGAAGATTTGCGAAAAGCATATGAGGAACCGTATTTAAAAACAAATTTTAAGATTAATAAAATGACACCAGACATGATTCAGATATTTTCTCATGTGAAGAAGTATCAGGCCTTTTATCAAATCGTTTTTGATGAAAAAATACCGATGACCTATTATTATCTCGTATTCGATACAATCCGAAAATTTATGGGAGAGTCGCTGAGCCGAGATAAGGCTGCCCGCCAAATGGAAGTAGATTTTAATTACCTTATCAGCTACCATGCCAACGCGATTATCGGCATTATTATTGAATGGCATAAACAAAACTATGCAACACCACCAGAACAGCTTAACCAACAGCTCATCAAGCTGACTTCCTGGGAAATCGGGAACTGACCATCGTTGTCCTGCTTGTTATGTATAAAGGATTTCTGTCAGCGAGTGTCGAATAATGAGTAAAGGATAATGTAAAGGGTGTATGAAATTGTTGGTATCGACAATGATTTTTGGCTGGACAGGGGTTATCTTATTTTTATTTCTTTCATTTTCATACCAAAAGTTAGCTAAAAGTAATGAGTTTGCTTTGGTACATATCGTAATGGCTATCATGTATGCAACGTGGCTGCCGTTGCCATTCACATTAAATCATATTTTGAAAATAGAATACTTGCAGATTGGAACGATTTTTGGGATTGTTTATTTGCTTTTATTGGTCTCTGCAATGACGCTTCAAGCGGGGCATATTACGTTCATTGTTAAAGAAAACGACAACAGAGGAATAACCGATATACAGGGAGAATACATGATGTTTACTCTTTCTAACCCATTGGAGGCGACTGTAAACATTTTTAAATGTATATGGGCTTTATTTTTAGCGTTGGCATTCTGGAATCAAAATGAAAGAATTATGGCGGTTATTATGCTGTTTTTCAGTTTCCTTATTTTTTACTATTTGGCTATTGTATTAAATACAGTGATGGTAAAACAAATGAAGCTATTTTCGTGGGTGAAACAAAACATTTATTTTACCAACCTTGAAACCTTTTCATTCTTTTTCGTTTTACTGATCTATCTAACACTCGTCCCTTAATCGGGGACGAGAAATACTTCTATACGAAAACATTAAAATATCTTATAGAGAGGAACGATAATATGGTATTTCCTGAGCTGCAAACGGATCGGCTTCAACTTGTACAAATTGAAGAAAAACATACAGATAGCTATTTCGAAATTATGTCTAAGGATGAGGTAACAAAGTATTACGGTATGGAGAGCTTAAAGAATTTAGAGGACGCCTCGAAAATAATTGATTCTTTTGAACGTACATATAAGAGTAATAGAGGAATAAGATGGGGAATTGTATTAAAAGAGACTGGTGAATTTATTGGCACAGCAGGACTAAATAATCTTAGTGTTCCGGGAAAAAAGGCCGAGATTGGTTATGAACTGCACCCATTGCATTGGAATAAAGGACTAACTGCTGAGGCTGTCAAAGAAGTATTGAATTATTCATTTACTGAGTTGGGGTTATTTAGAATGGGCGCAGTAACTTATCCGCAAAACACCTCATCAATACAACTGTTAAATCGATTGGGTTTTATAGAAGAAGGATTATTAAGGGGATATCTTTATCAAGCTGATCAATCTTATGATGCGCTGATTTTTTCGCTGTTAAGAACAGAATGGAAGTAAATATATGGTAGGATAAAGTTAAGCTTAATAAAAACAAATGGAGGCATTTACATGAAAAAGGTTTATATCTTAGATGGTGCAAGAACTGCCCTCACCGCATTCGGTGGTTCTTTTGCTGGCACCGCTGCAACAAAACTTGGAACAGTGACCGCAAATGAAGCATTGAAACGGGCAGAGGTAGACCCAGCTCAAATTAATCATATTGTTTATGGAAATGTCATCAGCTCTGAAACAAATGCTGCATATATTGCACGGCATATTGGACTTGAAATAGGTGTGCCGCAAAGGACGCCAGCTTTTATCCTGAATCGGCTTTGCGGATCAGGCTTGCAGGCAATTATTTCTGGTGCACAGGAAATTATGCTAAGTGATGCGGATTACGCGCTTGTCGGTGGGGTGGAAAATATGTCACAGGCACCATACTCTAACTTCGACAAACGATTTGGTGGTGCGAAGATAGGAGAATTGAAATTCCACGACATGCTCCAAGCAACTCTTTTTGATGAATATACTGGTTTTGGCATGGGTGTTACGGCTGAGAATTTGGCTGAGAAATATACGATTTCTCGTGAGGAGCAGGATGAATTTGCAGTACTCTCACATCAGCGTGCAGCTAAAGCACAGAGCTCTGGAAGGTTTGCTGAGGAAATCGTTCCAGTTGAAGTGGAGTCTCGTCGAAAGATAACAGTTATCAATCAAGATGAACATCTTAAGCCTGAGACAACTGCGGAGAAAATAAGTAAATTACGTCCATCTTTCAAAAAAGATGGAACTGTAACTGCAGCAAATGCCTCTGGAATAAATGATGGAGCGGCTAGTTTAATTATTGCAGGTGAGGATGCAGTGCAAAAAAATAATTTAAATCCGCTGGCGGAAATTGTCTCTTGGGCAGTTGCTGGTGTCGACCCGAATATTATGGGGATTGGTCCAGTACCAGCAATTCAGCAGGCATTAAACAAAGCGAACCTCAGTCTTGATGATATGGATATAATTGAAGTGAATGAAGCTTTCGCAGCCCAATACCTTGCAGTAGAAAAAGAGCTTGGACTGGACCGGGAAAAAACAAACGTTAATGGTGGAGCGATTGCTCTTGGTCATCCAGTTGGCGTAAGTGGTGCACGAATTGCATTATCTGCAGCATATGAGCTTCGAAATCGCAATAAGGAATATGCTGTAGTCAGCCTATGTATCGGTGGAGGGCAAGGCATAGCCATGGTTATCCGCAATAAACAATAAAAGGGGCAGTTAGGGTTTAACCCTAACTGTTCCATGCTTTAGCATATTTCTTTTTATATTTTTCATCTGTTTCGAGTTCGATGAGCTGGAGGGCGATGTCTTTTAATTGTTCTTCCGCCAATTCAGCATGAAGATTTTTGAGGTTTTGAATAATATCAAAACGAATGAGTGTGTAGTTTTTTTCGACTTCACAATCTTTAAAACGGTCCTTAAGATGCTCAACTAATAAATCCTTCTGCGCTGTACCTGCTAAGCCAACACGCCAAATTGCTTGCAGACTGTGCCGGGCCGTTACATATTTTTCATCCTTGGTAACCTCCCAAAGTTGAGGGAAATCCTTTAATATCCGCTGTTCTGGATCGCTGATTGCCAGGAAAGCGAGAAACTGGGCAGAACGGGAGCGGGTATGATGATCCTTGCTGGCTAAATCAATGACTAAATCATCCCAAACATCATATGCCCATTCAACAGGCTCTTTAATTGCATCTCTTATTTTCTGATATGCTTCATATTGTTTATTTTTATCTTCACTCTGCAAATCGGCAAAATTCTGTTGCATCTTTGTATCCAAATTCACACCACCTTATCGGTTTATTTAAAACAGGATTGGTAAAAAGTGTGGAACGTACATAACATATTATATCTTCCCCTTAAATCCCTGCCTGAATCTTTTCATGTTAAAATAATAGAAAAAATTAAACGCAGTGAAGCAGGTGCAGCATGAAAAAAACATTATTTAAAGCTTTTGGCATTCTTTCATTAGGAGCAATGTCAAAAGCGCTGTTCGATACCAATATTATTAAAGTAGAAAAGATACAATTTAAAACAGAAAAATTAACCGAAAAAGCAGAATTTCGTATTATGCAAATCAGCGACTTCCATAACCAAAAGTCGCGATGCCAGCATAAAAAAGTCATCAATAAAGTGGAGGTGCTTCGACCAGATATTATTGTTCTAACTGGTGACCTGATTGATCGGAGGACGAGAAACTTTCGTTCTGTTTTAGCTTTCGTTGACGCTTTAATAAGTATTGGAATACCTATATATTTTGTCAGCGGGAACCATGAATGGAACAACCCAAAAAGACATCGGTTTTTAGCACGGCTCAGCAAACGAAAAATTACAATTTTAAGCAATAATCATGTGGAATTAAATATTAAGAATGAATATATCAATCTGGCTGGGATTGAAGACGCAGCAACAGAGCATGAGAATATAGAAATGACTTTTTCAAATATGAAAGTGGAAAATTATACTATTTTGCTTTCTCATTCACCATACGTCATCAATAAATATCCAGATATGCAAGCAGATCTCGTTATCAGCGGACATACACATGGCGGACAAATACGCTTACCTTTTATTGGGGCAGCAGTTTCACCGGGTGAGGGCTTTTTCCCTAAGCTGGATAAAGGGATATTCGAATGGGGGAAAGGGGAGCAGCTCTATGTAGATAGTGGAGTGGGAACAACAAGGCTGCCAATTCGTTTCTTGAATCAAAGTCAAATGACATTTATCCAAATAAGTGGGACAGCCAGGGGTTGACCCTTGCTGTCCCTGTCTCACCCTCTAACTAACTTTGTTCGAATATGGTTGGAACTTAGTTCAACTACTAATATTAAAATGAGAAGTCCAATAAGAATAGACCCGACTTCGTTCCAGCGATACGCATTCATAGCAAAGATTAGAGGAGCTCCGATGCCTCCTGCACCAACTAAGCCAAGTACTGCTGCTTCTCGCAGATTCATATCAAAACGATAGATAATCGTTGATAAGAAAAGTGCGAATAACTGCGGAAGAATGCCATATCTGATCTTTTCAAAGGTAGAACAACCAATCGAGGTCATTGATTCGATAATGCTTGTATCTAACTCCTCGATTGAATCAACGAATAATTTTGCCAGCATCCCAATCGAAACGAATGAAATGGTCAGCACGCCGGCAAAAGGCCCAGGTCCTGTCACACGGATGAACGTCAGACCGTAGACAAGCGCTGGTATGGTACGAATGACAATCAGCAGTATTCTAGTGAAACTTGCAATCGGTCTTGGCACAACATTACCAGCAGACAGAAATGCAAGTGGGATTGCCAGGAACGACCCTATAATTGTTCCGAGAAATGCAATCGCAATCGTTTCTATGAGCAGATAAAGTACGCCTTGTGATGTGAAATTTAGTAATAGTTCAAGATCTGGAGTAACAATTCCTTGTAAAATATTACCGGCAATTTGCCATCCGCTCGCTTGCATATTATTTAAATCAATGGTTGATAGTGACCAGGTAAATAATAAAAGAACGATTCCAGCAACAATAAAGATATATAATTTATTACTAGCAGAGGCGTATAATTGTTTTTCAATTGTATTCATCGTAGCACCTCTCTATATTAGCCTTTTTCTAAAATGTTCACTGATTGATTCAATGATAAAAACTGTAATAACAAGCAATAGTAAAATCATTCCCACATTCGGGTAGTCGCGCCAGCCTAACCCTTCATTAAGCATCAGACCAATACCGCCTGCGCCAACATAGCCAAGAATTGCAGCATAGCGGACATTTCCTTCGAAACAGAATAAAGAAATCGATAAAAAGTTTGGCAGCACTTGAGGAAATACAGCATAGCGGAATGCCTGAATCCGTGTCATGCCAAGAGATTCCATAGCCTCAAAAGGTTTCATATCCACATTTTCAATTTGTTCATATAAAAGCTTGCCAACATAGGCTATTGTGAATAGAAATATGGCCACTGTTCCAGCAAGTGTGCCTAGGCCGAATACAAAAGTCGCAATTAATGCAGTAACTAGAGTGGGCATGGTACGTAAAATACTTAAAATGCTTTTTGCAATTAGCTGAATAACTTTACTTGGTATGATATTCGCACTTGCCAGATATGCAGCAGGCACTGCAACTAGCGAACCAGTAATCGAACCCAGTAATGACATTTTAATTGTGTCGAACAGGGGCTGCCATATATTTGCAGTATGCACCCAATTCGGCGGAATCATTTCACCGATAATCACGAAAAATTCCTGCCAGCGATCGAACAGTACTTGAAAGCTGAACCCGGTAAAATAAACAGACGCTGCTGTTCCAAGTAAAACAAGAAGTATAACAAAAGGTGCTCTTGAACGATTTTGATAAACGGTTTTTCCATTTGGCAAAGTATATTTTGCAGGAGGGAAGAGCTTATCGTACATGGAGCAGCGCTCCTTCCTCTGTTTGCAGTGCTTCTTCCATTTTGCTGCCATAAATATGCTGCAGTACCTCATCATCTACAAGGGTTGCTTTTCCATCAAATACAATCTCACCGGCCCGTACTCCAATAATTCGATCCGCATATTCCAATGCAATTTCAACATGGTGAATATTTAATAGCACTGTAATGTTCATTGTTTCATTAATATGTTTAAAATCATCCATTACTTGCTTGGAAGTTATAGGATCAAGTGAAGCAATTGGTTCATCTGCGAGAATGATATCGGGATTTTGTGCCAATGTTCTAGCGAGTGCAACGCGCTGTTGTTGTCCGCCAGAAAGCTGATCAACCCGCACATAGGCTTTATCAAGGATGCCAACTTGATCCAAAGCTTTTAATGCAAGCAGTTTATGTTCACGTGAAAAGATACCACTAATCTTTCTCCAGACAGGCAAATCAGGCACAAGTGAGACAAGTACATTTTTCAAAACACTTGAGCGTGTAACTAAGTTAAAGGACTGGAAGACCATTCCAATCCGTCTGCGATACTGACGGACAGCTTTGCCCCGAAGTGAAGAAACATCAATGTGATCAACAATTAATTCTCCGCTGGTAATATCATGCATGCGGTTAATACAGCGAATCAGTGTTGACTTCCCAGCACCTGAAAGCCCAATAATTGCAACGAATTCACCTTGTTCAACTTTGAAATTTACATTTTGAAGCGCTCTGACTTTGTTTGCATAAGTTTTTTCTACATTAATAAATTCAATCAATTATAATCACCATTCTTTGAAAAATGATAATATCAAAGAATTGATATTATCATTTTATAAAAATATTAAATCGTTCTAAATTATTTCATACTTTTTACCATTTCTTGAGCATTTCGTTCATCATCATAATCAGATGCCTCAGCTTCTTGATAGCCTAGATGATTATATATGGAAATTACTTCCTTTCCTTCGTCTGTTCCACCGATATTAATAAATGCTTGCTGGATGGCTGCTTTCAAGTCATCATCCATCATTTCTGAATTTTTGCTGACGCTGATTGTGTCATTATATATTGGTGGTGTGACACCAATAACATTGGTCTCATCCCAAATGGATGCATCCCGATTAAAGTCTGCTTCCCAAGAATCGGCATTATCACGGCGGGCATCCGCGTAGGTTACCATAATATCCAGCTGTTCTTCAGCCATTCGAGCAAATGCGCTACCATAGGAATCTACTTGAACAACGTTTTCTAAATCAGTAATTGTTTGATCATAATTTTCATTTAACCAAAGAGCGGGATAGATGTACCCAGCAGGGGAAGAGGAAGACATGACGCCCCAGCTTGCACGATTGATATCGTCAAAAGTCAGCTCTAAGCCATTATTTACTTTTTCAGCTAATTCTTGTCCTTTTTCGGATGGACCAGCAATAATTAGCGCACGATAAGAAGTAACAAGGTCTGTTACAGGTTCAGTCGGTTTGTTGTCATTCCAATCTTTTGCGTTATCAGACTCAATGCTCAAGCCCTCCCGCGTAGCGGTTAAAACTGCCTCCGCACCATCATCATAAAGGACGTATGTACCACCGGGAATGAGACCAATATCGATCGTACCTGCAGATAACCCTTCCCCAACTGCTTCGTAATTTGTACCTACAGTAATATCAATTTCCTTCACTTCATAACCCAATACTGCTAGTTCTTCTGAAAGGAGTTCTTTTAATGGCTCTGTAGCAGTGATAATTTCTTCAGGTTCTCTTGAGGGCACAAATCCAATGGAAAGTTTTTCAATTTCTTTATTGCCGTCTTGACCAGCTGCATCATTATCGCCTGATTCTTCCGCATTACTGTCATTGCTGCCGCACGCAGCTAAAATTGTAATGAAAATAAGTGCAATGAAAACGAGTAGTTGCTTTTTCATCTTGCATTTCTCCTTTTATTTATTTATTTATTTCAACAAAATCAACTATAGCAATTGAATATTAATCGGGTATTAAGGTTTTCTTAAGAAAAATTAAAGGGACATCCAGGTTTTTCACCTAAATGTCCCTTTTTTAAGTTATTCTTCAATTTTCTCAGCTAGTTTGCTTGCAATCCATCTTTCTGCAATTTTTTCATCAACTTCATATACTTTCCCAGCACGCAGCAGTTGACCATGGTAGGCCGTTTGTACATTCATTTTTACTTTTACCATAATTGTTCACCTCAAGTTCATTATACAGTAAGCAGCTCGTTCGCTTGAAGTACATATTGTAAATTACTTACGAATGCATTTTTAATGCAATCGTTAGCATTGGCAATCTACTTTTATAGAAAAATAATTTAATAGTAATTATAATGTGTAAAACCTTGTTAAAATAAGGTTTTACAGGTTTTGGAAGATGGAACTATACAGATAATATCTATGGGCTGGTTAATAAAAAGGTAGACATTTAGAAATAATATGCTAAACTAA
Organism: Oceanobacillus sp. FSL H7-0719; assembly: GCF_045040795.1. GTDB lineage: Bacteria > Bacillota > Bacilli > Bacillales > Amphibacillaceae > Oceanobacillus. The sequence continues at coordinate 154,969 of NZ_CP150301.1, forward strand.
AGATAATCAATGCAAACGTTTTCCTAAACGTAAATTGATTAGAATGCGATTGCATTTTTTTAAAAAACTAATATGTAATCGTTTACTTTTATTATTCATGAAAAGAGGAGTGAGGAAATGGGGAGTAAGAAGTTTTTATCAAGGTTTTTAACCGTTTTTATGTTGGCTGCAGTTTTGGTTATTGCAGGCTGTAGTGGGGATTCGGATGAGGATTCAAACGCAAAGGGATCTGGAGATAAGATAAACGTTGATATTTACCAGTTTAAAGTGGAGTTCAAGGAGCAATTCGAAGAGCTGGTAGCGAAATATCAAGAAGAGAATCCAGATGTTAATATTACTGTTCAAACAGTTGGGGGCGGGAATGACTATGCTGCTTCACTGAAATCACAGATGTCTTCAGGCAATGAGCCAACCATTTTTAACGTTGGCGGACCAACTGAGGTTGAAGAATATAGAGATTATTTAACAGATTTATCTGATACAGAAGCTGCTTCACTCGCACTTGAAGGAACCTTAAATGGTGTGACGGAAGGAGAGGAAATCCTGGGACTTCCTTATTCTCAGGAAGGGTATGGATTAATCTATAACAAAGAAGTTTTTGAAGAAGCTGGAATCAATGCCGAAGAATTAACAACTTTCGATGCACTTGAAGAAGCAGTTGCTGAACTTGATAGTAAAAAGGACGAGTTAGGTCTGGACGCAGTATTTGCACTTCCTGCGAAAGAACTATGGGTGATGGGTAACCACCTGGCAAACGTATATGTTGCACCAGAGTTTGATAGTGATGTAAGTGCAGCATATGAAGCAGATACAGTAGAATTGCTTTATAACGATCAGATGAAGAGAATGCTAGACTTACAGGCAGAATATTCTGTTCAGCCGATTTTAAGTCTGGACTACTCACAGCAAGTTGAGCAAAACTTCTCACTTGGTAAAGTAGCGATAATCCAACAGGGTAACTGGATTTATCCTACAGTTGAACAAATGGACGCTGAATTTGCAGAAAGTAATATTGGAATGATTCCAATGCCATTTGATGGAATGGATGACCATCTGCCGGTAGGTGTACCGCAGTATTGGGTAGTAAATAACAACAGTTCTGATGAAGAAGTTCAGGCTGCAAAAGATTTCCTTGACTGGATGTATACATCTGATGAAGGTAAAGAAATGGTATTAAATGATTTCAAATTTATCCCTGCTTATGATGGATATGACACAGAGCAAATCGCTGACCCGCTTTCAAAAATCGTATATGAATATGCTTCAGAAGGAAAAACAATTGGCTGGACATTTATGGGTACACCAGTTGGCTGGAATGAAGATATTCTGGCAGTTAATTTCCAAAAATATTTAAATGGTGATATTGACTGGGATGAGGTAGTAGAAGCGTCAATTGAAGGCTGGGAAAAAGCTAGATAATACAGGCTGAACAAAGCCGATCTGTTTTGAAGTTAGAATCAACAGCCAACAATTTAATGTAATATCATTGTTGGCTGTCTTTTTTTAACAATCTAGAAGAATAGTAATTTTAGCTATTTTAAATCGCGGTTCAAGTGGACACTTGTGATTTGCGAGAGTCAGCTTTTCATATATGATATGAATCATTAATAAAAAAGGTAATACATTCACGATATCCATATAAGATATGCTCTTGAAAAGCTTATTAAGAAAAGAACAAATTAGGATGAGTGGAAGGTTAAAACAGGAGGTATCAACAATGAGAAATCGGAGCGTATCGTTTTGGCTGTTTCTTACACCAACTTTAGCAGCATTAGCTCTAGTCGTTTTCGTGCCATTTATTTATGGGTTTATATTCTCATTTACAGATTGGAATGGACTGAAGGCGAATGAATTCGTTGGTTTCAGTAATTATATAGATGTATTTAAAGACCAGAACTTTATTAATTCACTGTGGTTTACAATCAAGTTTGCGGTAGTTTCTATTATTTTGGTTAATGTGATTGGATTAGGGCTTGCATTACTTGTGACACAGCGTATGAAATCCAGTAATGCACTAAGAACTGTATTCTTTATGCCAAACTTGATTGGCGGGTTAATTCTTGGTTTCATCTGGCAGTTTATCTTTGTAAGTGCTTTCGATGCAGTGGGCAGCGCCCTTGGAGTTGGAGCTTTGCAAGGCTGGTTATCGAATGCAGAGACTGGTTTTTGGGGGTTAGTTATTCTTAATGTCTGGCAATATGCGGGTTACATCATGATTATATATATTGCTTATTTGGAAAGTGTGCCGCAGGAATTAATAGAAGCATCTGAAATTGATGGAGCAAACGCACTCCAGCGTTTCTGGCGTGTGAAGTTTCCATTAGTAGCACCAGCCTTTACAATTAGTCTTTTCCTGACACTATCAAATGCATTTAAAATGTATGATCAAAACCTTGCATTAACAAATGGAGGACCATTTAGGTCAACAGAAATGGTGGCAATGCAGATCTATAACACAGCTTTTGCGGAATATGATATGGCATTTGCACAAGCGAAAGCAGTTATCTTCTTTATACTTGTTGCAGCAGTTGCGTTAACACAAGTTTATTATAATAAGAAGAGGGAGGTAGATTTATAATGAAGAACAAAAGAAGAAATAAATTTATAATAGAAATTGCAGGAATTCTTCTTGCTTTATTATGGTTATCTCCTTTTTACTTGATGATTGTGAATGCTTTTAAAACAAAAAGAGAAATCTTCTCTGATGTTCTTGGCGCGCCTGGTGAATGGACATTCGAAAACTTTAAACAAGCTTTTATCGACTTGGACTTTGTCAGTTCATTTAGTTACTCTGTTTTTATTTCTGTAGCGAGTGTTATATTAATCATTCTATTCTCTTCAATGGCAGGATACGCATTGGCTAGAAATAAAAGCAAGTTAAGTGGTGTAATCTTTCTAGTGTTTGTTGCTGCAATGCTTATTCCATTCCAGTCGGTAATGATTCCATTAATTTCACTGTTTGGTCAAGTAGACATGCTGAATCCAGGGGGCTTAATTTTCATGTATATTGGATTCGGTGCGAGTCTGTCTATTTTCCTTTATCATGGGGCGATGAGTGGAATCCCAGTATCATTGGATGAGGCAGCCACGATAGACGGTGCAAATCGCTGGCAGATTTTCCTGAAGATTATTTTCCCGATGTTAAAACCAATTTCGGTGACAGTTATGATTCTGAATTTAATCTGGATTTGGAATGACTACTTGCTTCCTTCTCTAGTGTTAAGTCAAAGTACAGCAACAATTCCACTGAAAATGTTCTTTTTCTTTGGACAGTATACGAAACAATGGCATCTGGCACTGGCAGGATTAACGATTGCTATCATACCAATCATTATCGTTTACTTCTTTGCGCAGAAGCAAATTATTAAAGGTGTTACAGATGGTGCGGTGAAATAAATCAAAGAATCTATAATTTAATAGAAGTGAATATAGACCATGATTCACTTTAATTAGGATGGTGAAATCATGTCAGTTACAATTAAGGATGTTGCAAAACGTGCAAATGTATCACCTTCAACTGTATCTCGAGTTATCTCCAATAGCGATAAAATAAGTGAAGCAACGAAGAAGAAAGTCAGAAAAGTCATGAATGAACTCGGATATCATATTAATCTGAATGCCAGAATGCTTGTTCAAAAAACCACGCAAACCATTGGAGTGGTTATGAAACATGCTACATCCGAAGCACTGCATAATCCTTTTTTTCCTGAGTTATTAAGCGGGATAAGCGCTGAGTGTCATAACCAGGATTACAGCTTATTGCTTACAACTGGGAACACAGAAGAATCTATATTTAATGAAGTAGTGAAGATGGCACAAGGAAAGCTTGTCGATGGGATCATCGTATCCTATTCCAAAAAAACGGACAAAGTTGTTCCATATTTACAAGAGATAGGAATCCCATTTGTTGTAATAGGAAAGCCGGCCGAACACGCACAAAAGATTATGCACGTTGACAACGATAATCTTTTGGCAGGGATTGAAGCAACAGAATACTTAATCGAACGTGGTCATGAACAGATTGCGTTCGTAGGGGATGATCCAGAGTATCAAGTTGTCAAAGATCGTTTAAATGGGTTTGAGAATACCTTGTATAAACATCAAATTACAATACCGGAACACTATATTCAGCTAGGATCGTGGAGTGCTGGTTTAAACCAAGTAGTAGTTGAAGATTTATTTAAGACGAGACCTTATCCAACAGCAATAATCACAACGACGGATACGATTGGACTTTATTTATTATCAGCACTTGCAGCAAGAAATATTAAGGTTCCTGAAGATATGAGTGTCATAACATTTAATAATACATTGATATCCCAAATTGCTACACCAAAAATGACCTCAGTCGATATTCAAACCTTTCAATTAGGTTTTGAGGCAGCAAAGAGTGTGATTGAGCTTATTAAAAATCCAAATACTTTTAAAAAGAGTATTATTATTCCAAGTATGATTATTAGCAGAACTTCCACGCAACAGAATAAAGAGACAATCAAAGAGTAAAAGATGGAGGAGGAAATAAAAATGAAAGTAGTAGTCTGGAATGAATTCCGCCATGAAAAAAACAATGAAGAAGTAGCAAAAATTTACCCAGAGGGAATGCATGAAACAATTGCAGCATTTTTGCGGGATGAAGATGTCGAAGTAACTACAGCAACACTGGATGAACCAGAACATGGCTTGACTGATGAAGTGCTGCAAGAAACGGATGTACTTGTTTGGTGGGGACATCTTGCCCATGATGAAGTATCTGAAGAGGTTGCCGAAAAAGTAAAGCAGCGTGTGCTTGAAGGAATGGGGCTAGTTGTTCTGCACTCCGGACATTTCTCCAAAGTGTTTAAGAAATTAATGGGTACAGGCTGTGATTTGAAATGGCGTGAAGCAGGTGAAAATGAAAGATTATGGGTTGTAGATCCAACACATCCAATTACTGCTGGAATTGGTGAATTTATTGAGCTTGAACAGGAAGAAATGTATGGTGAACACTTTGATATTCCAACCCCTGATGAATTGGTTTTTATTAGCTGGTTTAAAGGTGGAGAAGTTTTCCGCAGCGGTGTAACTTTCAAACGTGGAAACGGTAAGATATTCTATTTCCGTCCTGGGCATGAAACACATCCAACTTACCATCACAAAGACATCCAAACAGTCATTAAAAATGGTGTTCGCTGGGCAAAACGGGAAAATGCACAGACACCTTATTATGGCAACTATCAGCCACTAGAAGAATTATAAAAACGGAGGTAGCAGCATGGATAAATTAAAAGTCGCAGTAATCGGTTTGGGAAGTATTGCAAAACATCGTCATTTAATAGAGTATGCAGCAAATGAACATGCAGAAATTGTTGCAGTTTGTGATATTGTCGGGGAAAGAGCAGATACAATTGCTGAACAATATGGTGCAATTGCTTATACGGATTATAAGGAATTATTGCAAAAGGAACAGGTTGATATTGTAAGTGTTTGTCTTCCGAACTACTTGCATGCTCCTGTATCGATTGCTGCATTGGAAGCAAATGCGCATGTACTATGTGAAAAACCAATGGCAACTTCTCGTGAGGAAGCTAAAGAAATGATTGCAGCAGCAGAGAAAAGCGGCAAAAAGCTAATGATTGGTCATAATCAGCGTTTTGTGGCTTCTCACAAGAAAGCAAAAGAACTGATTGCAAGTGGAGAAATTGGAAAAATTTATAGCTTTCGTACAGCATTTGGCCATGGCGGTCCAGAAACATGGAGTGCTGAAGGACCAAATAGCTGGTTCTTTGACAAGGAAAGAGCATTTATCGGAGCAATGGGTGACCTTGGGGTACATAAAGCAGATCTGCTCCGTTATATATTAGGTGAAGAGTTTGTAGAAGTAGCAGCTTTTGTGGAGACCAGTGCAAAAGAAAATGCAACGGTTGATGATAATGCTGCACTTATCTTAAAATCAGAAAGTGGAATAATCGGAACACTGGCAGCGAGCTGGGCTTATACAACTGAAGATAACTCAACGGTTATCTATGGTGAAAAAGCGATATTACGCCTGGAAGATGATCCGGTCAACAATCTGGTAATACAATATAAGACTGGTGAAGTAGTAAAATATGAACTTGAAGCCATTCAGTCGAATGAAGATGGCGGACAAACGTCAACAGGGGTTATTGACCATTTCGTTGATGCAATCCGAAACGACAGTGAACCATTAATCAATGGCAGTGAAGGTAAGAAATCATTGGAAATCATTCTTGGTGCCCTGGAGTCAGTAGAAATGAAAACGATTCAGAAGCTCAACAATTAAACTTTCTGGCATATAAAAGACATGAATTAAATACAAACATATTGATTTATAATAAGGGGGAAGCAAATAATGAAACTAGGTGTATTTACAGTTTTATTCTCAGGGAAAACAGTAGACGAAATGCTTGATCGTGTACAAGCAGCTGGACTGAATGCTGTAGAAATTGGGACTGGCGGCAACCCGGGTAATGCGCACTGTGATCTTGATGGATTACTTGAAAGTGCTGATAAACGGAAAGAGTTTCTGGAGAAAGTTGAATCCCGCGGACTAACAATCAGTGCTTTTAGCTGTCATGATAATCCGATTTCACCAGATAAAAAACATGCGGAAGCATCACATGATACTTTCATTAAAACAGTCCGTCTTGCAGAAATGTTAAATGTGCCTGTAGTAAACACTTTCTCAGGCGTACCAGGATCAAATGAAGATTCAAAGAATCCAAACTGGCCAGTGACACCTTGGCCAACGGAGTACTCTGATATTTTGAATTGGCAGTGGGAAAAGAAACTGATTCCTTATTGGAAGGAAGCTGGTCAATTTGCAGAAGATCATGGTGTAAAAGTTGGGATTGAATTGCATGCAGGTTTTCTTGTGCACACACCATACACGATGTTGAAATTACGTGATGCAACAAATCAAGCTGTAGGAGCTAATCTTGATCCGAGTCATTTATGGTGGCAAGGAATTGATCCAGTTGCAGCAATCAAAATTTTGGGCAAGGAAAATGCAATTCACCATTTCCATGCAAAAGATACTTATATCGATCAGGGCAATGTAAATATGTATGGTTTAACAGATATGCAGCCTTATGGAGATGTGCAAACACGTGCATGGACATTCCGTTCTGTCGGGTATGGACACGGGATTCAAGAATGGACGAATATCGTAAGTGCGCTTCGCACATATGGTTATGATTATGTTATCAGTATTGAACATGAGGACCCAATCATGTCAATTGATGAAGGATTTAACCAGGCAGTGAAGAACTTAAAAGCAATCAATATGAAAGAAAAGCCTGCAGATATGTGGTGGGCCTAAGTTTGTAGTTATTTGCAGCAATGAATGGAAACTCAGGAGGTCTATACGTGAACAGTTCAGGATTAGTCAGTGGAATTTACGCAGTAAGTGAGTGGGTGATGCGTTTTTCTGTCATCAATGTCTTATGGGTGATCTTTAACATTCCTATTCTATTCATTGTTGCAAGCATGTTCTTTTTAACCAGCACTTCTCAGCTGTTTATTTTAGTTGCTATATTAAGTGTTCTAGCACCAATACTATTCTTTCCTGCAACACAAGCAATGTTTGCTTCGATGCGTACCTTTATTTTGAAGCGTGAAGAGCAGGGATTAATTAAAATGTATTGGAAGTTTTATAAAGAAAATTATAAGAATAGTTTTCTTGCAGGGGTAATCTTTACTCTGCTGTGGCTGATTTGGTATGTTGATGTCTATTATTTCAGCAAAGAAAATATTTTGTTCATGTTTATATTTATGGTATTAGGTGCTGTTCTCTTTGTGTTTACTATAAATTATTTCTCGGTGGGAGCACACTATAATATGAACCTGCTTCAGCTGATTAAAAATGCGTTTTTACTCACACTGGGGAGTGCAATTCTGTTTTTTGCAGTGCTCTTTTCAGGTGGCTTTATTTTATTGATGAGCATTTATAAGTTTCAGTTTTTATTTTTCTTCTTCACTGGCAGTCTGATTGCATTCCTTGCGTTCTCAGCCTTTTATCAGACGACAATCAGACTTAAGAAGAATTAGGAGGGCTAGAATGGAAAGAAAATGGTGGAAAGAAATGGTGGCCTACCAGGTTTATCCGCGAAGTTTTATGGATTCCAATGGGGACGGGATAGGCGACATTCAGGGTATTGTTCAAAAGCTTGATTATCTTGCTGATCTGGGAATTGATTTAATCTGGATTAGTCCGATTTATCAATCACCTAATGATGATAATGGTTATGATATTAGTGATTATAAAGCGATATTAGCAGACTTTGGAACAATGGAAGATTTTGATCTCCTCTTAGAGGAAGTACATAGACGCGGAATGAAACTGATCATGGATCTGGTTATTAATCATACGTCAGATGAGCATCACTGGTTTGTTGAATCACGTTCTTCCAAAGAGAATCCTTACCGTGATTATTATATCTGGCGCGAGGGAGAAAATGGCAAAGAACCGAATAACTGGGAGTCGATTTTCAGTGGCTCTGCATGGCAATTTGATGAGCAAACAGGAGAATATTACCTCCACGTTTTCTCCAAAAAGCAGCCAGATTTGAACTGGGAAAATCCAGTTGTGCGCAATGAACTATATAATATGGTGAATTGGTGGCTCGATAAGGGAATTGATGGTTTCCGAGTGGATGCAATTTCACATATTAAAAAACGAGAAGGATTTCCAGATATGCCGAATCCGCAGAATGATAAATATGTTTCATCCTTCGATATGCATATGAACCAGCCTGGCATACAGGAATTTTTGAAGGAATTAAAGGAAGAGACTTTTGAGAAATACGATATCGTTACTGTTGGGGAAGCAAATGGGGTTGATGCAAATCATGCAGATGAATGGGTTGGAAGTGAGAACGGGAAGTTTAACATGATATTCCAATTTGAGCATCTTGATTTATGGGCCAAAGATAAAAATAAGGGAATTGATCTGCCGCAGCTGAAAGAGACACTCACTCGCTGGCAAAAAGCGCTTGATGGCTCGGGGTGGAATGCACTCTTTATGGAAAACCATGACCAGCCGCGGGCAATTTCTTCTTGGGGAGATTCCGTGAATTACCATCAGGAGTCAGCAAAAGCAATTGCAACACTTTATTTTCTGATGCAAGGTACACCTTTTATTTATCAGGGTCAGGAAATTGGCATGACAAATGTGAAATTTCCATCGATAACGGATTATGATGATGTACGCATGCGGAACTTCTATCATTATGAGAGAGAAGCAGGACGCCCGGAAGAGGAAATCATGGAAATTATCTGGCAAACAAGTCGTGATAACTCACGGACACCGATGCAATGGGATGATAGCAAAAATGCTGGATTTACAGAAGGAACTCCTTGGATTGGTGTAAATCCTAACTATAAAGCAATCAACGTGGAAGAAGCAATAAAAAATCCAACATCGATTTTCCATTACTATAAACAGCTTATACAGCTGCGCAAGGAAAATGATGTACTAATTTATGGAACGTATGACTTAGCGCTTAAAGAACATGACCGAATCTTCGCATACACACGTAGACTGGAAGACAGTCTGGTTCTGGTGCTGGTTAATATGTTTGCAGAGGAAACTGCATTTAACTTAGATGAATCACTTGATATTTCCAACGCTGAATTATTGTTGTCGAATTATGAAAATTTAACGGAAAACAAAATGCAGCCATATGAAACACGAGTTTATCGAATAAAATAAGTGGGACAGTCAGGGGGGAGCCCTGATGTCCCATTTTTTTGATTTTAACCATCTCGAATATGGACATCCTGTTCCTGCTCAATGTGAAAGGAGTACAAACGTTTGCGCATAAGTTTCATAAATAGTGAGGTCTTCACTGCAATGCAATAGTTAAATATTACAGTCTATAAACACTACAGATTGAGTTTATGTAGTAACAACGTTGTTATGATGGCGTTATAGAATGAAAAACCATTAAGTTATGGTTGCGCTTTCATTAAAGTTATGTATAATTAATATTACAATGGTTGTGCAAACGTTTTCTCATATAGGCATAATACATTGATAAATGTAAATAAATGGGGAGGTCAATTTAATGAAAAAGTGGTTAAGTTATGCTTTTGCCATGCTGCTGATGATAGGGGTACTAGCAGCATGTGGACCAGACGAGGCAGATCCGGCTAAAGAAGATGGGAATGACAATGGTAGTGCAGAGGGAGATATGCCTGAGAAACCTGAATCATTAACACTATGGGTAAATGCGGAAGAAAAGCAAGAAGAGGCTGTAGAACAAATTGCTGAAAAGTATACAGAAGAAACAGGAATTGAAGTCAAACTTGTTCCAGTTGATATGCTTGAACAAGTAGAAAAATTAGATGTAGAGGGTCCAGCTGGTAATGGACCAGATATTATTTTCCAGCCGCATGATAGAATTGGAGACTTAGCACTTCGAGGTTTGGTAGAGCCAGTAGATTTAGGTGAAACCGAATCAGATTATACAGATATTGCTTTAGATGGAGTTACATTTGATGGTGATTATTGGGGTTACCCCGCAGTAATGGAAACATACGCCATGTACTATAATAAATCACTTGTTGACTCAGCTCCAGAAACAATGGAAGATGTTATGAATGTTGCAGCTGACTTTACAGATGCATCACAAGATAAATACGGTTTCTTAATGGAAGCAGCTAATTTATACTTTGTTTATCCATTTTTCTCTGGCTATGGTGCCTACGTTTTCGCAAATGATGGTGAAAACTACGATATTACTGATATAGGACTAGCTAATGGTGGAGCAAAGCAGGGCGGGGAATTAGTCAAGACTTGGTTTGACGAAGGTTATATCCCGCAGGATTTAACACCAGATATTATGAACGGCCTATTCAGAGAAGGGAAGGTCGCCACTGTAATTAATGGTCCTTGGATGGTTCGCGAGTATAGTGAGGCATTGGGTGATGATCTTGGTGTTGTACCATTGCCAGTTCTTGAAAATGGAGAACATCCGAAGTCATTTGTAGGTGTAAAATCGTATATGCTGTCTTATTACTCTGAAAATAAAGAGTGGGCACAGGATTTAATGAAATATATTACAAATGAGGAGAATTCAATTACGTATTACGAAGTTGCGGGTGAAATGCCCCCTCGTCATGATGCAATTGAAAATCCAATCATAGCAGATGATGAAATTTATTCTGCTTTCGCTGAGCAAACAACGTATGGCGAACCAATGCCAAATGTTCCAGCAATGCAGCAGATTTGGGATCCATTTAATGATGCTTTGAACTTCATTTCTAAAGGAGAGCCAGTAGACGAAGTTTTAGATGAATCTGTGCAATCAATGAATGACAATATTGAGGCGTCTGGTGCAAATCAGTAAAGTTAAAACATGATATGGGAGCGGCAATGCTCCCATATCATATTTTCATGAAAGACTTGCATCAAAAGAAGCAATTTACTTGATTGAGGGGAGAGAAAGACATGGCAAACAATCAAACCAAGAGGAAAAGTGGAATGGGTGCCCCGCGTAATATAGCTACATTGTTATCTGTCTTGGTTCCTGGATTAGGCCAATTTTATAATAGACGTATATTAAAAGGGCTGTTACTGCTGATTGTTGCAATATCCTTTTTAATTACTACATGGGATTATATTGATATTGGGATTTGGGGATTATTCACACTTGGAACAATACCGCGTGAACACCACTCCATTCAATTATTATTACAAGGACTAATTTCCTTGATTATTCTTTTCTTTGGAATCTGTATTTATGCCTTTAATATTATCGATGCTCGTAAAGACGCAAAGGCCCGGGAAGAAGGCATACCAACCCCAACATTGATAAACGGGATTACTAGTTTTTATGATCGCGGATTCCCGTATTTTATGATTCTGCCTGGATTAATTATGCTTCTGTTTATTGTGGTTCTGCCGCTATTATTTATGCTGGCGCTGGCATTTACGGATTATAATCAATACAATGCACCACCTCGGAATCTATTGAGCTGGGTAGGATTCGATAACTTTGTTGATCTTGTTAATATTGATATTTGGAAAGATACATTTCTAAGTGTATTTACCTGGACAATTGTATGGACAGTTGTTGCAACAACACTGCAACTTGCACTTGGATTTTTCTTAGCCTTATTAGTAAACGATAAGCGGATTAAATTTAAGCGTACGATTCGTACAGTACTTATTCTGCCTTGGGCTGTTCCTGCATTTGTATCAATTTTAATCTTTTCAGCCTTATTCAATCCGACATTCGGTGCTATAAACCGTGATATATTAAGTCAATTTGAGTTAATGATTCCTTGGCTGTCAGATCCATTTTGGGCAAAAATTGCTCTAATTATGATACAAACCTGGCTGGGATTCCCATTTGTTTTTGCATTATTTACAGGAGTGCTTCAAAGTGTGCCTGCGGATATGTATGAGGCTGCTGATGTTGATGGCGGGACTCGCTGGCAAAAGCTCCGACATATTACATTGCCGCATGTTCTATTTGCAACGGCGCCATTACTTATCATGCAATATGCAGGGAACTTCAATAATTTTAATATCATTTATTTGTTTAATGAGGGAAATCCGGCTGTGCGCGGGCAAAACGCCGGCGGTACGGACATCTTGATTTCATGGGTTTATAAACTGACATTCGAAACGAATAATTACAATATGGCAGCAGCAATTACAATTATTATGGGAATCATTGTGATGGGATTTGCATTCTTCCAGTTCAGAAAAACTGCTGCATTTAAAGAAGAGGGGGAACGTTACTAATGAATAGAAAAACAAAATCTAAAATCGAAGTAACGTTTATCTATATATTTTTTCTAATTATGTTTGTAATCATTGGCTATCCATTATTTTGGGCAATTATGATGAGTTTTAATCCAGGTACAAATATGCTTGTCACAGATATACTTCCGGATAATCCAACACTTGAACATTATAAATGGCTGTTTACTGACCCGCGCAGTGATTATTTAGTTTGGTATAAAAATAGTTTATTTGTTGCAGTGTTAAATGCACTAGGCTCGGTTATTATCACCTCGCTTATTGCTTATGCTTTTTCACGTTATAAATTCATTGGACGAAAGTATGGACTGTATATGTTTCTCCTGCTGCAGATGTTTCCAGCACTAATGGGAATGGTGGCAATCTATATCCTGCTGAATACAATTGGTTTAACAGATTCACTCTGGGGTTTACTATTTGTATATCTTGGCGGTCAGATACCATTTAATGCCTGGCTGGTTAAAGGCTATTTTGATACGATACCAAAAGAATTGGATGAGGCGGCAAAAATTGATGGTGCTGGACACTTGAAAATTTTTTGGACGATTATGCTGCCACTTGCTAAACCAATTTTAGCAGTTGTCGCGTTATTCAATTTTATGGCACCTTTTATGGACTTCTTATTGCCCCGTATAGTACTGACAAGTCCAGAAAACTTTACTTTAGCACTTGGGTTATATAGTTTTATCAATGACCAGTTTTCAACGAACTTTACCCGGTTTGCAGCTGGAGCTATACTGATAGCAATTCCAATTTCACTCGTATTTCTATTATTACAGCGCTATTTGATATCTGGATTAACATCTGGAGCAACAAAAGGCTAAATAAATGTAATGGCTGCTGAAATACATTAATATTAAAGTAAGAAAATGAGAAGGGTGAAGAAATGGTAACAATAAAAGATGTAGCAAAGGCGGCAGGTGTATCACCCTCTACAGTCTCAAGAGTGATTGCAGATAATCCGAGAATTAGCTCTGATACAAAGAAAAAAGTGCGCAGAATGATGAAGGAATTAGGTTATCATCCTAATATACATGCACGGAATTTGGTTGTTAAGTCCACAAAGACAATCGGAGTTATTTTACCATCATCTGCCGATAAAGCATTGCAAAACCCATTTTTTCCAGAGATTCTGCGAGGAATTGGATCAATCACACATAAAGAACAATATTCCATGATGCTCTCCAGCGGGCAAACAGAGACAGAAATCTTTTCAGAAGTAGAGAGAATGGTGTATGGAAGTTATGTAGATGGTTTAATTTTACTTTACTCGCGGCTGAATGACCGCGTAACAAACTTTCTTAGGGAGCAAGAATTTCCTTTTGTAATTGTCGGAAAGCCTTATGAATATATAAATGAAATAACCCATGTTGACAATGATAATTTTGCAGCGGGAAAAGAAATTACAGAGCATCTCATCGGAATGGGACATAAAGAAATTGCATTTATAGGTGGGGCGAAGGATTTATTTGTTACAATTGATCGGGAAAAAGGTTATCAAGTGGCGCTTTATGAGGCTGGAATACAAAATCAAGAAGAATATATTGTTCATACTGAATTTCTGAAGGCCGGCGGACGTGAAGCGGTAGAGGATTTATTAGCATTGAAAAAGCGTCCAACCGCTATTGTCGTCAGTGATGATTTGATCAGTCTGGGAGTTTTAAGCATGCTTGAGGATTCAGGCATCAATGTGCCAGGTGATATCTCATTAGTAAGTTTTAATAATGTATATTTATCTGAAATCATCCGTCCCGCATTAACTACGATTGATATACAAATTAATGAATTAGGAGCACAATCCGCCAAAGCATTAATTGAAAAAACACTGAATAAATCAGAACCTGCAAAACGAATTACGATACCACATAGAATTATATATCGTGATTCTGCAAAAGAATTTAAAACTGGTACAGCCAGGGACAAACCCTGATTGTACCAGTTTTTTTAAACCATTTGAACAGCTGTTTCGGCGAATGCATCACAACGTTCCATATCTTCATTTGCTGGGGTTAAGTCAACCTTTAAACGTATTGGTACAAGCTTTGCCCCAATATGTTCTAATTTATCTCCCATCAAGTCTACTGATAAACAAAATTCGTCATAAGCTGTATCACCTGAGCCGAAAACGCCAAATAGGCGGTCTTTCAAATTGACCTCATCTAATTCATCATAGAAATCCTCTGCTTCAAATGGAATTTCCCCATCGTCATTTGAATGGGTGCCAATTAAAACGAGATCATAATCCAGCAATTCCTCGACATCTATCGGATCAAAATCAAATGTTTTGATAACAACTTCGTGATTTTTATATTCAAGATAGCCTGCAATTGCTTCGGCCATCATCTCAGTATTCCCTGTCGCTGATATATATAGGATAAGTATCTTAGCCACGTAAATCCCTCCCTCATTATATTTTACAATACATCATGAATCCGTTCCAATAAAATAAGCCTGCTTCCAACAGAGGAACCAGAACGTCAGCGTTTCTTTGAATTATAAACGTATTCGCTTTTTTGTATCCCTGGGGATATTGATTCTGCATTTCTTTTACCCCGCAATTACAGCCTGTCCAAGGGTCAAAACTAAACTGGTTTCCAGCATATAGAGCAGGGAATAAACACAGTAAAACTAGACCTAAAGAAATGGGTCTTTTCTCTTGTTTGTTTTTCATAAAAAGCTTAAGATTAAAGGAGTGTTACCGATATACATAATGTGTGGAATCTTTATTATTAATACTTGCAGCAATTATAACTTCTTAACTTAGTTCTGAACGAAATAATAATACGAGAAGAAAAGAGAGATAAATAATGAAAAAGCAGAAGAAAATCAGCAGAAAGTTATTTAAATCAAGTCTCCGCAAACAAATTACGATTCCATTCATGATCTTAATTATTCTTGCAGTAGGTATTGTTGCTTTAGTCAGTTATAACTTCAGTGTCAGAACGACAACGGACGAGCTATCCAATAATGTTGAAAAACAAATGCTTGGCGTAAATGATACGTTTAATTTGTATTTTAAAAATATGGAAAACCATATAACCCGGCTGGCCAATCATTCTACGCTAAGACATTATAACGGTGACGACTTCAGTGCGTTGTATACATATCTTCAGGAAACCGGGGATGCTGATGAATATATTAAAGCTGTATATTCCGGTTATAACCAGAATGGAGAAATAATTATTTATCCTTATAATGATTCGGTTCATGGAATGAATGCAAAAGACCGGGATTGGTATCAGGAAGCAGTTGCAGCAGAAGGGGAGATTATTTGGACAGAACCATATGAAGATGCACTGACGGGCAGTATTTATATTACGGCAGCAAAAGCATTTTACCAATATAATGATTTAGTTGGGGTGGCAGGCATTGACGTGGACCCAGCAGCTCTAGTAGAAATTATGAACGATATTACAATTGGTGAGAGCGGGTATGCAGTAACGCTTGATAAGTCGGGTAATTTTCTCACCAATCCAGATCCTGCGCTTATTGGCCAGAATATCTCGAATGAACAATACTATCAAAAAATCATGGGAGCGGGGGACCATGGACTTGTAGAAACATCAGTAAATGGTGAAGATATTATTGTTGGCTTTGTGAAAAATCCAGTAACTGGCTGGACACTTGCAGGTATCATAAATAAAGCAGAATTTTCCAGTAAGGCAAGTGTCATTCTCATTCCAATTTTGATAAGTCTAGGCGTTGTTTTAATTCTGGCGGTTTTTGCAGCAATGATTCTTACCAGAAGAATTACGAAGCCAATTCATCGTTTGCAAACAACGATGTTACAAGCGGAAAAAGGAGATTTAACAGCAAAGATTCATAATCATCGAGATGATGAAATTGGTGAATTAAGCAGAAGCTTTGCAAATATGCTAAAGCAAAATCGCCAAATGATGCAGAAAATAGCAGATGTTTCTCAGCAAGTATCTGATGCGTCACAGAAACTTGTTGCCAGTTCAGAGGAAAATACAGCATCGGCTAATGAAGTGGCTGTCACAATGGCAGAAATAGCGGCAGGTGCAAATGACCAATCTGAACTGACTGAACAAAATTCAGAAGCCTTTGATGCACTTTCAGATAAAATAAAAGATATTAATCAAAAGAATGAACAAATGGCTGAAAATGCTGAACGAATGGGCAAGTACTCATCTGCTGGTGTAGAAAAAATCCAAGATTTGGCAACCCGTTCTGCTGAAACAACGGAGAAAGCAGCAGATGTAATGACAGCAATTCAGCAGTTAAATGAAAAGTCCGCTAATATACATTCAATCGTTGATAAAATCGCAACCATTGCAAGCCAAACGAACTTACTTGCTTTAAATGCTTCCATCGAAGCCGCGAGAGCTGGCGAGCATGGCCATGGATTCGCAGTTGTTGCCAATGAAGTTGGCAAACTTGCAGAACAAACTACAGAAGCATTGAAGGATGTTTCTGGCATCATAGAAGAGATGCAGGGAGAAACACGATCTTCAGTAGCTCTCGTAGAACAGACAATGGAGCAATTTGAATATCAAACGAAAAGTGTTGCTGAAACAGGACAAGCTTTCATGGCGATTTCCAGTTCGGTACATGAAAATAATGAAATGATTGAACAAGTGCTTTCTTTGACAAATTCAATAATAGAACAGGAAAAAGTACTTCTTAAGAGTACAAGACGTTTCTCAGAAATTAGTGAGGATACTGCGTCAGGAACAGAGGAAATTTCTGCGGCAATTGAACAGCAGACTGCTTCTATGGAACAATTAACGAATCTTGCAACAAATCTCGAATCATTTGCTTTAGAAATGCAAGAAGAAATCAAACAGTTTAAATTCGAATAATCATATATCAACCTCTTTGCCAGAGAGAATTTATGATGGCAAAATGATAAAGTTATGATATTTACTATAGTTTCTTATGAAGTGAACCGATATAATAGATATAGGCAGAAAGAATTAGATTGCAGTAAAATAGATTACCGAAATAATAAACTTATAAACAAATAGTACGGATAGTTGTGAAAGGACGTGCAAAATGGAAGTAAATCAATATTTAGATGTCTTCCTTGATGAAAGCCGCGAGCATCTTCAGGCAGTGAATGATAATATATTAGTTTTGGAAAATGAACCAGAGAATCTCAGTTTAGTAAATGAAATTTTTCGCTCTGCCCACACCTTAAAAGGAATGGCAGCGACGATGGGATATGAAGATATCGCATCACTGACACATAAAATGGAAAACGTCCTCGATTCCATCCGTAATAATCAATTAAAGGTAACAACGGAAGTAATTGATATTATCTTTGTCGCAATCGAATACTTAGAAGAGATGGTTGAAGACATTAGTAATGGAAATGATGGTAAGAAAGATGTAACAAAACTTGTTGAACGTCTTGATCGTTTTGAAAAAGGCGAACAGCCAGCAGCTGATGAAGCTGCTGCAACATTGGAAACTGAAGTTGCCGATGCCATTGCGATAGATCTTGATGAATTTCAAATGACGATTGTCGATCAGGCAGAAGAACAAGGTTTTTCTGCATACAAAATCATTGTTACTCTAAGTGATCAATGTGTTCTTAAAGGTGCAAGAGCATACATGGTATTTGAAGCACTGGAAGGAAAAGGCGAGACAATCAAGACAAATCCCGCAACAGAGGAAATTGAAGAAGGTAACTTTGAAAATGAGTTTGAACTGATTTTCTTATCAAAAGAGCCGAAAGACAATATTAAATCGATTATTCAATCTGTATCAGAAGTAAAAGAAGTTCGTATGGATAATGTTACTTTTAAATCCAAGAATACGCAGCATGCAGTTGAAGAAGATAGCAGCAAAACAGTGGAAGAAAAAACAAATAAATCAAAACAGACGGAAGAAAACGGTGCAGCACAACATGCATCAAAAACGATTAGAGTGAATCTTGAAAGAATTGATGACCTTCTCAATCTATTTGAAGAAGTTGTTATTGATCAAAGTCGCTTAGATGTTATTTCCAATCAGTTACGCAATCCTGAGCTGCGGGAAACGGTTGAACATATGAACCGAGTTTCTTCTGATATGCAGGGATTGATTCTTGCCATGCGCATGGTCCCAGTTGATCAGGTCTTTAATCGTTTCCCAAGGATGATCAGAGGACTTGCACGCGACTTGAATAAGAAAATTAATCTGGAAATTCTAGGTGCTGAAACAGAGCTGGATCGCACCGTAATTGATGAAATCGGTGATCCGCTTGTCCATCTTATTCGCAATTCAGTCGATCACGGCATTGAACTTCCAGAAGTGCGTAAAGCAGCAGGCAAGCCTGAAGAAGGCAGTATCATTCTGCGTGCTTTCCACAGCGGAAACCATGTATTTATTGAAATTGAAGATAACGGTGCAGGAATCAATATTGAAAAAGTACGTGCGAAAGCAGTTGAAAATGGGATTGTTACTCCAGAAGAAGCCGCTGCATTAACTAAAGATGAGGTTGCAGAACTGATCCTTGCGAGTGGTTTTAGTACAGCTGATACAATTTCCAGTGTATCTGGCCGTGGTGTTGGGCTCGACGTTGTGAAGAGCAAAATCGAATCACTTGGCGGCAATATTTCGATTGAATCGAAAGAGGGAGAAGGCAGCATCTTCTCAATACAATTGCCATTAACCTTATCGATTATCTCTACATTGCTTGTGAAATGCAGAGAAGAAACCTATGCAGTACCTTTATCATCAATTATTGAAACAGTCTTATTAGAAGATGATGAGATTTTGTATACCCATGGTCAAAAAGTGATGGATTTCCGTGGGCAGGTTGTCCCGCTGCTCGATTTGCAGACAGTCTTGAATATCCCTGAAGATGGGGATGATGAAGAAAGAAAAAATGCAGTCGTTGTGCTGAAAAAAGGTGAAAAGCTTACTGGACTCGTTGTGGACAGCTTTATTGGCCAGCAAGAACTCGTCCTTAAATCACTTGGTGAATATTTAGGTGACGTATTTGCAATCTCTGGAGCAACGATTCTCGGAGACGGTCAGGTCGCTTTAATTATAGACCCAAATGCACTAATTAAATAAGAAGTGGGAGTTGTAAAGAATGGCAGAACCAACCAAATATATTTTATTTAAACTTAATGATCAAACCTTTGCTGTAGAAGTACAACAAGTCATTTCAATTGAAAGATTACAGCATATTACAGCTGTACCACGTACTTCGGCTTTTATTAAAGGTGTAACAGAAATTAGAGGAGAAACAACGGCAATCGTCGATTTAAAAGAAAGATTACAAATGCCGGCAGCAGAAAGCACAAGTGATACTAGAATTCTGGTTGTTATCATAGAGAATGTACAAGTTGGGTTAATTGTTGATGCAGCTACAGAAGTAAAGGATATTGAACAAGCTTATCTTGAAGCTGCACCACAAATTATTTCGGGAATCCGTGATACGTTCTTACATGGTGTTGCGAAGATTGATGAGCGCTTAATCCTTGTGTTGGATTTAGAAAAAATCCTCGACTTCGAGGAAACAAATGAACTAAAAGAAGTCCTTGTAGATTAAATCAAATAAAAATGCCTGAGCCGGAAAAAATGGTTCAGGCTTTTTTATTTACTAGATTTCTGCCTTGAACAATGGGTTATTCGGAACGATTATCATCCCGTCCGCAACTTACGAGCAGAAAAGTTGCTAGAATAAATAAGCAGAATATCCTTCAGAGAATTGCTCCATTCTAAGCTCGTAATTTTATTAATAGACGTGTTTGAGTACAAAAGGTTTTTAACGAATATATAGGTTATTTCTTCTTGTTTTTCTTCAGCATTTCGTGTCTGTATGCTTCTGATTGCCCTTTTGGAATACTGAGTGTTTTCCAGTCTTTATCATTAATCTGCTTCGCTATATAGATGATTTGCCCAATATGAGAAGCATAATGGGCGATCTGTCTTTCGATTGCATCTATCACACTTTGTTCTTCACCACGAATTCTTACCTGTTTCAGTAAATCATCTGGTGTTAAGCTTTGAATCGACTGAAATAAAACCTCCCAGCCAGCTTCCCAAATCGTAATTAGTGCATCTAGTGAAGCAATATCATCTATAAATTCATCATCTCTTTTTCTTGTGCTCTTTTCTCCATCTGTTGTTAAAAAGTCTGTCCAGCGAGAAATCATGTTTCCGCTTAAATGCTTTGCAATTACTGCGATACTGTTAGAGGTTTCGTTTAATCTCCAGTGTATTTCCTCATCAGAAAGTTGGTGAAAGCTCCTGTCACCTTGAACTTTTAAAGCTTTAAACCTGCTATCGATAACCCGTAAATATTCTTCAGCAATTCGCATCTTATTCACTCCATCATGAGATAAATTATTCGCCTTCATGATACCATAATATTGCAAAGATAATAGATGAAATCAAAAAAATAACACACCAGAGCTGATGTGTTATTTTTAATGTTTTTACATAAATATATCTAAAATTAATACAACCCCAAGACCGACAATTGAAGTCGTGAAGAGAAGCATTCCCCAGGTCTTGAAAGTATCTTTAATTGACAGGTTGAAGTATTCCTTAAACAGCCAGAAAGAAGCATCATTCACATGTGTGATCGTGTTACTGCCTGCTGCAGTTGCTAGCACCATTAAAACAGGATTAACATCAAAGGTTGTAATTAATGGACCAACAATGCCTGCTGCTGTAATTGCAGATACAACACCAGTACCTGTTGCAATACGGAGCATTGCTGTAATGAGCCAAGCCATAATTAATGGATTAATTGTAGTGTTTTCCATCATGCTGGCGATGTAATCACCAACACCGGAATCTAAAATAATCTCTTTGAATGCTCCACCAGCACCAACGATAAAGATAATCATTGCAATACCCTTAATTGCTCCATCAAAGGAATTCATAATTTCCTTCATATTCCTTCCAACACGAATACCAAATACGTAAATTGCAATAAGTACTGCAAGTAATAAACTCATCTCTGCACTGCCGAAGAAGTTAACGAGCTGGTAGAGGAAAGTATCTTCGCCAATAAACATATTGATAATTGTGGCAATGGAAATCATAATAGCTGGAATAAGTGGAACGAGTAAACTGATTCCAAATCCAGGCATTTCTTCATCAGTAAATTCTTTTGGTTTTTCTAAAAGTGGTGGTACAGGTCGATCTTTATCCTTATATATTCTTGGGAAAATAATACCTGCAGCAATAACACCAGGAATAAATACGACAATCCCCAGCATATACACTAACCCCATGTCCGCACCATAGGCCTCAACTAAAGCCGTTGGTCCTGGCTGAGGAGGGAATAGACTGTGGGACAATGTAGTTGCCGCAACCATCGTGATTCCAAGTTTCATATAAGGAATCTTTGCTTCAATTGCAATACTAATAACTAATGGAGCGAGAATAATAAATGCTACTTCATAGAATACAGAGACACCAAATATCGCTCCAACAATAATCAATGCCCACTGCACATTTTTTACACCAAACTTATCAAGTAAGGTAGAAGAAATACGCTGTGCCGCTCCAGAATCGACCATAAGCTTACCAAGAACAGCACCAAAACCAATAATTAATGCAAGACTTCCTAAAGTTGAGCCAAGCCCGGATTTAATTGTGTCTACAATACTTGTCAGCTCCATGCCATTTAAAAGGCCGACAAAAATACCTGCGATAACTAGAGCTAAAACACTATTAAGTTTCACTTTCATATTTAAAAATAGTAATAGCCCAACACCGATAGCTAAAGAAATAATCGGCATATTGCTTACTAGCCAATCCATTGTAATTCCCTCCTAAGTAACGTTAACTAATCCGCTTTCATTTTATGTAATATACGAATAACAGAATCATTAGAGCGTTTTCAATTGTTTGTTTGGCGAACCAACATATTAATCATATAAAATGGATGCCAAATCGTCAATGAATCGATAATAAATAAAAATATTCAGAACAGTAATTCGTAATAAAATTGACGAACTCTGATTTATCTTCAGGAACTTTCCAAGAATCACAGAAACGAATAATAGTGCTAAGCTAAACGAAAGTATTTTAAAGCCATATGATTCATTTCTATCTATTGCATCCGGCTGAAATCTAACATAAAATAGTGAAGGATGTAAAATGCAGTTTATTATAAAGTGAGATGATGAAATGCCTAAAGCAATTTGGCTTTTAGTTATAGCCACAACAATCAACGTCACAGGCGGTTCATTTTTGTGGCCATTAAATACGATTTACATGCACAATGAGCTTGGTCAAAGTTTAGCCTTTGCCGGGTTCATTTTAATGTTAAACCAGGGAGCAGCAGTTATCGGGAATTTAATTGGCGGCATGCTGTTTGATCGCTATAGTGCGTATAAATCCATTCTTTATGCAACATTAATTGCCCTTATTGCAGCAATTATATTATCTTTTAATCATTCAATTATTCCATACTCTATTTTGCTTGTCATCATCGGATTTGGCAATGGAATGACCTGGCCGATTATGTTTGCCATGGCTGGTTCACTCTGGCCGGATGGGGGAAGAAAAGCATTTAATGCAGTGTATGTTGCACAAAATTTGGGTGTCGCCCTTGGTGCAACCATTGGCGGTTATGTTGCGAGTATTTCCTTTGATTATATTTTTATCGCAAATGCCGGATTTATTGCCGTATTTTTTTTCCTGATTCTCTTTACATTCAAGAAGATGGACAAGGCCCAAAATCCGCAGATGCATACAACTGTACTTGATCAGAGCGGAAGGATGAAAAACAGCTCAGCATTAATTGCTTTGTTTATTCTTTGCAGCGGTTTTCTCTTTGTTCATATTACTTATTCACAGTGGCAAACAACAATCGCATCTTATACACAAGATATCGGGATTCCGCTTGAACAATACAGTACACTTTGGGCATTGAATGGTTTCCTTATTGTTTTTTCACAACCTTTGATACAATGGTTTACAAACAGGTTTACAAATAGCAAGCACCATATTTATATCGGAACAATTATTATGATCTTATCTTTTCTCGTTGTTATGAATGCTTCTGCATTTACGATGTTTGCGGTAGCAATGATTATCTTAACTGTTGGAGAAGTGTTAATGTGGCCAGCATTCCCGACCCTTGCAAACGAGCTGGCACCAAAGGGAAAAGAAGGATTTTATCAGGGACTGGTAAACAGTATTGCAACAATTGGAAGAATGGTTGGTCCGGTCTTTGGCGGATTTATTGTTGATTTCTATAATATTGAAGTTTTATTCTTTGTTATACTAGGTTTACTATTGATTCCATTTATTACTACAAAACTTTATGATAGAAATGTTCAGCAAAAAACAGAGCAGTCTGGAGGAGGAGTATCATGACAGAAATTAAACTAATTGCACTGGATATGGATGGTACACTATTAAATGATGCACAGGAGGTACCTGAAGCAAATCGCCTGGCAATTGAAAAGGCGCTGAAGAAGGGTGTCCATGTGATATTAAGTACAGGAAGAGGAATTGATAATTGCTATCCATATGCATTAGACCTTAAATTGCCTTCCTATATTGTTTCAGCAAATGGCGCCGAGGTTTGGACGATGGAAAAAGAACTGCTGCAGCGTAAACCGATTCGCCTGGAAACAATTGAGAAACTCTATAATCTTGCGCGCCAGGTAGGTGCAGGGGTTTGGATGATTTCAACAGAAGGTGCTTTCCGTGAAGAAGAAATCCCGCAGGACTTAGAAAATTATGATTGGCTAAAGATCGGCTGTTTTACGGAAGATCAAAAGAAATTAGGTATGCTTGTTAAGGAATTTTCAGTATATGACGAACTTGAACTGACAAATTCACTGCCTACAAATATTGAGGTAAATGCAAAGGGTGTCAGTAAGGCAGGTGCACTGCGTTACCTTTGCGATAAAATTGGTATTACGATGGAAAACGTGCTGGCTTGCGGTGATAGCTTAAATGATATTAAGATGATCCAAGAAGCAGGTGTGGGCGTTGCAATGGGAAATGCGCAAGAAGCGATTAAAAATGTAGCTGACCATACGACGGTAACGAACAATGAAGCAGGCGTAGCAGCTGCAATAGAGAAATATGTGCTGAACGCTTAGGATAGAATGATAAAAGGCGATTCTTTTGTAAATAAAGATTCGCCTTTTTTGTTATTTTATTTATTTGCGAAATTGTTAAATTGATTACCTGCTTAAATATTAAGAAAAACATCTTCTAATGACTGTTGTTCTATTTTTATTTCATAAATCAGGTAGTCCGCTTCGATCAGGGTTTTTGAGAGCAACGGAATATCCTCTTCGGTTCTCAGCGTAACAACGGAATAGCCGTCTTTAGTTTGAGAAAAGTTTATTTCCAGTGCAAGCTGTTTATTTAAATACGCAATTTCTGGTTCTAGCAGCATTGGTTTCGTACGTATTTTCAGCTGGATAAGCTTTTCATTATTTTTTAACTCAGATGGGGCACCTATCATTTTGATGACACCATCTGCCAGAATACCAACACGATCACTGATTTTTTCAATTTCATCTAAATTATGAGATGTAAGCAAAATCGTTTTACCTTGTTGTTTCAGCTTTAAAATTAACTGGCGAACTCTAATTGCTGATTCAGGGTCAAGACCAGACGTAGGCTCATCTAAAATAATAATCCTTGGATTTCCAAGCAGTGCTTGTGCAAGACTGATTTTCTTCTTCATACCAAAAGAATAGGACTTTATTTTTTTCCATTCAGCACCTTCAAGCCCGACATCCGCCATGAGGGAAATATAATCCTCTTTCGACAAACGGCTGCCGGCCAGATCACCCATATATTTCAGAAAGCTGATACCTTTCATATTTTCATATAGATTACTGACATCAGGCATCACACCTATTTCTTTTTTCGCATCATCAATTTGATCATCACGAAAACCGAGAATTTCAAAAGCTCCAGAACTTGTATGGGTAATTCCTGTTAATGCATGGATTAATGTTGATTTTCCAGCCCCGTTATGTCCGACAAAACCAAAGATTTCACCAGGATAAATGTCCATCGTAATATTTTTAAGTACTTCAGTATCTCCATATCGTTTTTTTAGTCGTCTTATTTGAATAGCTGCCATCATTTACAAATCCTTCCTTTGCAATATTCCCAGTGCGATGACAAGGTAAATGACACCGATTCCTATCGGTACAAAAGCGAGAAGATAAGATCCATCCATATAATAAAAAGGTAAAAGATACTTTAAAATGATAAGGTAGCTCTTCTCAGAAAATATGGATGTCATGCCGATAATTGGCAGGAATATACCCAGTAAAATGCCGACAAACATTGTGACCTTTGCACGTGGAATGATAGTAGAAAGCAAGAGTACGAAACTCACAATATAAAACATAAAGCTGATTACTCTAAAGTAATCCCCAGCAAAGAAATCACCAGCAATTACTGAAATGATAATAAAAGAAATGGATAGCGTAAATATCCAAAAAAGATATGTCCCGAGAAACTTGCCAAGTATTATCTCTAACCTGGATTGTTTCGTAACGAGCAGCCGCATTGTACGCAATTCAATTTCTTTGTTGATGACATCATGAGAAGTAGCGAAGACGAATAGAAAACCGAGTACCAGTACAATCATTGCTAATGAAGCGATGTAGACTGAAGTATTTCCTTCACTAATTAATTCATCTACGAGTCCTGGATAATCTTTAATCGCACTTGCTGCCTGATATGATATAAACGTTATAAATAAAATCATTAATATCGCTCTTACACTTTTAAAAGAGTCGATAAATTCACGCTTTAAAATATGAACCATGGATTATTCTCCTTATCTTAAAAGTTTAGATTTTCATCGTTATCCGAAATGAATTATTTTAAATCATGCGCATGCATTTTTTCTAGTTCTTTTTCGTGTTTTTTCTTTAATGACTCTCTGCCTTGATGCCATTGTTCAAATAGGAAAAGCAGACCAATTATCAGGATAATAATGTAGAACCAAAAGCTCTCAATCTTTCCGTTTACCAGGGAAATTGTCATCCAAATTGTAAAACTAGCAGGTATCAAGGCACCCCAATATGGGTTGTTTCTTGTCGCAAAGAAATATTGTATCCCAAGAAACGCTGCAATAATAAATACATCATATAAACCGAAGCCAAACATTATCCTTCATTCCTTTCCTGTTTATATTTTTCAATAATTAATTTTGCTTCTTCTAAACTAATTCTGTCGTCAATAGAAAGCTGTTTGATAAATTGGATAAAGCCTTCGTTTTCGATTTCCTCGTGAAGCTTAATTTTCTCAATTAGTCTGTCGAGTCGTATTCTTACTGTCGGATACGACACATCATAAAGCTTAGATATTTCTTTTAAAGAACCAGAGTGAACGACAAAGTTTTTAATAAATTCAATGTCTTCCGTTTGCAGAGCTAAGATCCAAGCAGGAACTTTGTTCATGTCCATAAACTCACCTCGTTTTATTATTTAATAACACCTTAACATATTTCTTAATAAAGTTAAAATATTTTTTAGTTTTATTTAAGTTTGTTTGATTTTATTTAGTGATAAAGGATTTTAAATGAATAAAACTACGTGTGAAAGGCCTGCTTCTGCAAGTAAACCTTTGATTCGAAAGATTAGTAGTTGGCGGGATTAATAAATTAGAGTATGATACGAAGAAGAAATGTAATATTTTTATTGATAGATGGGGGATTGATTATCTTGCGTTCAACGAGGGAAGTAACGACAGTTTCTGAATCAAAAATTTCCACAAAAAAATTAACAGTCACAGCAGCAATCATTGCAATTAACTTAGTATTAAACCAATTCACTCTTGCTTTCGGGACACTACTGGAAATTGGATTTGCTTTCCTGGCACTTGCAGTGCTTGCATATTTATATGGTCCAATTCATGCAGGATTAGCCTCTGTCATAGCAGATTTGATTGGATTCCTGCTCAGACCAAATGGTTTCTTTTTCCCTGGCTTTTCATTGAATGCTCTATTAATGGGAATTATTTATGGCATATTTTTATATAAGAAGGAAGTTACTTTAGGCAGAGTGGCACTTGCTGTGCTTGTTGTGACCATTTTGATTCATTTGATTCTGACTCCAATCTGGCTGAATATTATGTTTGGAAGTCCGCTGTTTGCGGTTCCGCGTATAATAAAGGCTGTGGTTTTATATCCTATAGAAGTAGGCTTATTATATGGTTTGCTTAAAAATCTCCGTAAAATGCGACTGCGTTTGCTTTAGTTCAAATCTTTAAAATGATGAGGTGTATAAGTTCCTCACCTGGCAAGCAAGCTAAGCATAATATGAGGAAGGAATTTTTATAAAGGATGTGTCTGTTTGGAAATAAAAAAGTACTATGTCACCGGAAACACAGCGCAAGGTTTCATTAATCTTATATCATCCAATCTGCATGGCATTGACAAAACAATAACATTAGATGCTTCATCATTAGCTCACAACACTGCCATTCTAAAACGCCTAATTGATGAATATAAAGGAAAGACAAAACTGGAAATATTAAAAAGTTCGATTAGTCACAACTACCTGGAAGGAATCATTCTAAGAGAAAAAAACGCAGCTGTTTTAGTGAAGCAGGGGGACAGACCTTCTGTAACAGAATTTGCAAAGGGACTTCAGATTCATGATGAACTGGAGAATGTTTATATTCAGGAAATGGATTTTGCAAAAGCAGATGAAGCAGCAGGAGATTTAATAGAAAAGCTACTTAAAGATGTGCCATATAAGAATCGTGAGCCCCACACATACCTGCGATTTTTTGGAACAAATACAATGGATGGAATTGTCAATGAGGTACCACATCTTATCTCGGAATTGGAACGTGTATACCATATTAAAGGAAGAGCGGGAACAGGAAAGTCGACTTTTATGAAAAAAATCGCCAATGCTTGTTTAGCACATGGACTTGATATTGAACAGTATCATTGCAGTTTTGATTCCAATAGTATCGATATGGTGCTTGTACCTGATTTAAGTATCTGCTTGTTTGACAGTACTGATCCGCATGCATTTGATCCAGAAGATGCAGCACGTGAGGAAATTATTGATTTGTATGAGATTGCTGTTACTCCAGGGACAGACGAGATGTACCATAAGGAAATTACAGAACTGACTTCAAGTTATAAAAACTATATGAAAAAAGGCTTGCAAGTTTTGAAGCTAAAAGGTGAAGCAATTATTAAAAATGAAGATGCACAAAATATATCAGAGACAGAGATTGAACAATCAGTTGATGCCATTCTGAAACAAATAAACAATAATTAAATGAGACTGAGACATAACGTTATTAGTATGGATTAAATCGAACAAATGAGCTAACCAGCTACCGGGATATCCTCCCGGAAGCTGGTCATGCACTTATTAATTTGTTCCGGTTTTTATCACATACTCGTGTTATGTCACAGTCTCTTCTTCTAGTAACACGTATAGATTAAATTATCAGGAAGATGCGGGGAGTGTATAATTCGCACTAACTGGGTAAACCTAAAGGAAAAAACAGATTGGATGGAGACCATTCTATGACAAATAATAAAGAAGAAATACATGACTTTCCACATTCATACTGGCTTGAGTCTATTGATTTGCCTCAGTTTTCCCAGCTTGATGAAGACCTTGATGTAGATGTAGCAATTGTTGGCGGTGGAATTACAGGAATAACAGCTGCATATCTGCTTGCAAATGAAGGATTAAAAATTGCTCTTCTTGAAGGAGACCGATTATTGAATGGTACTACTGGTCATACAACAGCTAAGGTTACCGCACAACATGATTTAATTTACGATGAACTGATATCCAATTTAGGAGAGAATCGAGCAAAGCTGTATTTTGAAGCAAATAAAGAAGCAATGAATTTTATAAAGAATACGATTAGTAAATTACAAATTGATTGTGATTTTCTTGAACAAGATGCAATTATTTATGCAACCACCGATAAATATGAAAAAAAACTGCAAAAAGAAGCAGATGCCTATAAACAGCTTGGCATAAACGGTTATTTAACAAAAGAAATACCTTTAGATTTTAATATAAAAAATGCGATTATCATGAAGGAGCAGGCACAATTTCATCCACTGAAATATTTAAGTGCGCTTTTGCAGACTTTAGTAGAAAAAGATGTCCACATTTTTGAGAATACTACTGCTGTAAAAGTTGAAAAGGGAAAACGTCCGATAGTTAAAACTCGTGATGGCGCAAGTGTGACGAGTAATTATGTACTCTCTTGTACACACTTTCCATTTTATGAAGGGAAAGGACTCTATTCCGCAAGAATGTATGCTGAACGCTCCTATGTATTGGCCGCAAAGACTAAAAAGTCGTACCCCGGGGGTATGTATCTGAGTGCTGAGGATCCAAAACATTCATTAAGAAGTGCAGTAATCAATAAGGAAGAAATGGTACTTATTGCGGGGTATAGTCATCAAACTGGAAAAGATGAGAAAACATTAGAGAAGTACAAAGCTTTAGAAGCATTTGGTGAAAATGTTTTTGGTTTGGAAGCTGTCCCATATCATTGGTCTGCACAAGATTTGATTACATTGGACAAGGTTCCATATATCGGGCAAATTACCTCTGATCGGCCCAATGTATTAATTGCTACAGGCTATAGAAAGTGGGGCATGACAAATAGCGTTGTCGCTGCATTACTATTTCGCGATAGAATTATTGGTAAAGAAAATGGATTTGAGAAGTTATTTACACCCTCAAGATTTCATTTGAATCCGAGTGCAAAAAAATTAGCTAAAGTGAATACAGAGGTTATCACAGAATTAGTTAAAGGTAAGCTGGAGAAAAGTGATTTGAATCCTGAAAATTTAAAGAATGATGAAGGTGCAGTTATTACAGTTGAAGGTCAAAGAAAAGGAGCCTACAAGGATGTGGATGGCATGCTTCATGTTGTTGATACAACTTGTACTCATGCTGGTTGTGAAGTGAATTGGAATGACGGTGAACGCAGCTGGGATTGTCCGTGTCATGGATCAAGATTTTCCTATACTGGGGAAGTTATAGAAGGACCAGCTGAAAAGCCATTACAAAAATATGACTATAAGATGATTGATAACCTTACTTCAGAGGATTCAGGATACTAATAGCGGAAACTGGAAATTATCCAATTCCTGTATGCCTATTTCGCGATAGGAATGTTTAGAGATTGTTGCATTGGTGGTAAAGTAGTAAAGAATGTTTTTTTGGAAGAAAGCAGGAGATTGGGGAAGATTTGCAGAAAGGTAATATAAACAAAAAAATCAGGAGGGTTTATCATGGCAAGCGTAAAGCAAATGATCCAGCCACATTTTTGGTTTGATAAGGAAGCGCGGGAAGCGGTGGAATTCTATGTTTCCGTTTTTCCGAAATCTAAGTTGACGAATGTAAAGACACTTCATGATACACCATCTGGTGATGCTGCATTTTTTCAATTTGAATTATGGGGTCAGGAATTTATGGCAATTAATGGTGGACCCCATCTCAGATTTAATCCTTCCATTTCCTTGATTGTAAACTTTGATCCTGCACGCAACGAAAATGTCGAAGCATTGATTGATGAGATATGGCAAAAACTTGCTGATGAAGGAGAAGTTCTTATGGCGTTAGGCAGCTATCCATTTAGCGAAAAGTATGGTTGGATTCAGGATAAATATGGTTTATCCTGGCAACTGATTTTAACAAATCCTGATGGAGATGAAAGACCAGCTATAATGCCTTCCATTCTTTTTGTAGATGGTGAATATGGGAAGGCGGAGCAAGCCTATCAATATTATCAAACTGTTTTTAAAGGTACTGAGTCAGGGCAGCTTATTCGCTATCCAGAGGAAATGGCGCCAAATCAAGCAGGTACAATCATGTTTTCAGATGTGAAATTGGAAAATCAGTGGTTCGTACTTATGGACAGCGGACACGAGCATCAATTCGCTTTTAATAAAGCAATTTCTTTTGTAGTTTTATGTGATACACAAGAAGAGATTGATTATTATTGGGACAAACTCTCAGCAGATCCAGAAGCAGAGCGATGTGGCTGGCTGAAGGATAGATTTGGAGTTTCATGGCAAATCATTCCCAAGGCGATGATCGATATGATGCGAACAGGCAATCAAGAACAGATTGAACGGGTCAATCGTATGAATCAAAAGATGAAAAAAATTAGTTTAAGCGAGTTGGAAAAAGTCTTTGTAAGTTGATTCTATATCATCATAGATTAACAAAAAATGGGTGCAGTTTTTCCGATTAAAGTAAAATAGTCCTTGTAATCTAAAGCGAAATCGGTTACAATTAATTAACTGAAAATTAAGATATGAAGCAAATGAAAAGGGTGGTGAAGTTATGGTGACACTTAAGATGCTGAAGCCTTATTATATTAAGACAGAAAAGAACTTTGTGCGTATTATTTTAGCATATCAATATTTTTCGGTTGTAATGAAGAACAAAGTATTTCAATTTATCCCAGTAGAGTCCAATGAAATCCGTTTGAATAGACGGACAGAGAAGATTGAAAATATCGATGCAGTTTTTGCTTTTCAAAATGGAAAAGACATTGTCAATGTACCGATGGTAAAGCTGATTACCTTACCTGAATTTCTTGAGCAAATTCATGAAATTGGAAAACCATATTACTTCAATACCGCTCGCAATCCGGCCGAAAAGGAAACAAAGGATAATTATTCTGCAGTCATTGCGGAAATCGAGATACAAAACACTCTGCGTCTCATTGATAAAGCGTTAGATGAGCGTAATGAGCAAGACTTTCATGAGTTAGCGCTTTTGTTAAAAACGATAAGAGATGAAACATAACTCCCCGATCTTGGGGAGTTTTTTATATTCCAACATTGATAAAAAGGAAGCAGCAGGTTGATTCCTGCAGCTTCTTTTTTAATCTTCTTTATTCTTTACTTTTGGATAGAGCTGGTTAATGACTTCAATAAATTTGCCGGTTGCAATTGTGCTGTCTTTATCCTGTGTTTCCTCGACAAGCAATGCAATAAGAATGTCCTGAGAGGTATGTGGATAGCCAACAAACCAGCTATTTACAGCACCCTTTACATCTGCACTCAGTTTTAATTCTACTGTTCCTGTTTTCCCGGCGATAGGCACATTAGATTCTTCTTCAGCCCGCTTCCCAGTACCATCTGTAACAACAGAACGCAGCATATCATCAAGCAATTCTGCATCTTCCTTGGAAATAAGATTCTCCTTCCAAATCTGTTCTGTATCTTCACTTGTTAGAAGGGTTGGTTTAATCATATTTCCCTCATTAAGAAAAGTCGTATATGCTGCAGCTAAATGAATTGAACTCATTTCCAATTGTCCTTGCCCATAACTGGAGTTTGCGAGCAGCACTTCATCATCAAGTTTGCCATCTACAGAAATGGTAGACATTGTAATGGGATATTCATAAGGGAATTCTTCACCAAAGCCAAATTCATGAAATCCATCGATAAACGCTTTACTCTTCATTTCAATTGCTTCCATTGCAAAGTAAATATTGTCAGAACGTTCCAGGGCGTCCCGTAAATCAACGGGTCCGTTTGAAGGGGATACCCTTGTTACCTTATAATCTCCCCAGCCCTTGCCATTCCCCCACTGCAGTCCTTCGATTGTGTGACCTTCATCAGGGTCCAGTGTGCCGTTTTTAATTCCGACTGCAGCAGTGATAGGTTTCAGTACAGAGCCAGGTGCAAATGTTGCTGAAAAACGGTTCAATAATGGGTTCTGTTTATTATTTTCTAATTTTCCCCACACATTTCCAGAAGTGCCATATAAAATTTCATTTGGATCGAAGGCAGGAGCGCTTACAAGGGCAAGTGTCTCTCCCGTTTTAGGGTGAATTGCAGCAGCGGTACCCGACTCTTTACCAAAGCTGTCATATATCTTCTCCTGGATATTAATATCGATAGTCAATGTAATACTTTCACCATTCTCCACAGGTTTATCAGCAATGACCACTTCCTCGTCATTTTCTTTTATAATGGAAATTGTCATCCCTTTTTTTCCTTTTAGCTGTTCTTCATATTGCTTCTCTATTCCGCGTTTTCCAACCTTATCATTGGGACCATATTCATCACTGTCCGTTTCCTCTAAAAACTCTGCAGTTATATCTCCAATATAACCTACCAGATGGGCGGTTGCTTCACCACCAGGATAGATGCGTCCGTTTGCTTCCGACATTTGCACTCCTGGAATAGCCATCAGCTGATTATATACTTTTTCATTGGAAGGAAGAATGGTTGTAATTGGAACGTCAAGATCATCTTTCACCCAATCCGCACCTAATGTATTTTCTATTTCTTCTTTGCTGATATTTAGGATATTGGCAATCTGTTGGATTGCCTGATCCCTGTTATCTAATTTACCAGGGACTATCCCAATTCGATACAGCTTATCATTCATAGCAAGCGGCATTTGGTTGCGGTCAAGGATTTCACCGCGAGCGGGGGATATCGGCTTAATTCGAATTTCACCGCCGTCTTTTAATTCCGGATGAAGGAATCCGGGGTTCCAATTGATGAACCAGCTTAATTCCGCATCTTTTTCTTCATTTATCGGAGCATTTTCTAAAGTTGCCTCATATTCAAAGCTTATTGGACCTGCAATAGAATCCATTTCCATTGTGAAAGGGATGGTGGCTGCAGTCTCTTCTTCATCCTTTAATGTATCGAGTTCTTCTTCAGTAAGCTCTGTAAATGAAACTTCTACATTCTCAATGTTTAAATCTTGATAAATCTTCTTATAACGATCAACGGAGTCTTCTGTTGTTATCTTTTCTTTTGTCTCCTTGCTGAACATGTCATACATTTGTTCGAATTGCTGATCTTCCCAATAGGTAACGAACTCCTTAAATCTTTCGTTTGGAGTGACCTGTTCATTCTCGGAACATGCAGCTAAAAGTGCTATCATACATAGTAAAATAAAAATCCGCATCATTCTCATTTTATAATCGCCCCCACAATTTGTTCAGTAATATTATAACATTTTGTACTTATTGTTTATAGTTGGAATACTTAACTGGAGGGAGATATTTTGAAAATTAAGATGAAAGAAAGGGAGAGTGTGAAGATTGGGCAAGTGGATTACGAATCGCCTGATGAACCAGTTGGCAAGAAGAATACAAATGAAGCTCAATAAGTTAGCTTTAACCGATAGAAAGTGCTGGCTGCTTTATTTCGGAATAACTCCAAATACGCCGCGCATCCCGCTGCGGAATACAAGGCGTATTTGGACTGTGGACTTCGGGAAAAAGATAAATAGACAGCAATACTAGAACTGATTTGAATTTAAGTAGTCAGTATTCTATGTAAAATTATTGCCAATCTAGTTATTTAAGCATTCAGCGCATGGATATGGCAGTTAATCCAGCATCAGGATGAATCATGCTTTAAAATAGAGTTTTTGATGATTTCACAAGATCAGTAAAAAATATCATCACAATAACACCAATCATTACAAAGGCAGTTGTTAAGCCACCGTCAAAAACAAGTAAACCTAAAAGAATAAGCACGATGCCAATATAAAATCCCGGGTCAGAAAGATTTCCTTCGTCATCAATACGAATCTTATTTTGCAGTGTCTCATCTTTTCGAATTAGTTCATCAATTGTCACATTAAAAATATCACTGATTCGAATAAGGTTTTCAATATCTGGATAGCCTTTATTGGATTCCCATTTATAAACAGCTTGTCGTGAAACATTTAATTGGTCTGCCAAATCACTCTGTGACATTCCTTTATTTTCTCGCAATGCCCTTAATTTTCCCCCGAATTTTTCATTCATTAAATCCCCTCCTGTTTGAAGCATACAACAAGCGATTAAAGCATTGAAGAAACGCTTTGTTTTTTATGTTAACTAATAGTTTACATCCTGTATACGCTTGATTATTTGAACTGCTGCAGATAGAATTTTGCATAAAAAAAGCCATGTTCTGTAATCCTGCAAAACACAGCTTTTCTTTTTATTTTTCCATATGTGCTTTAATTTCTGATGTGATACGATTAAATTCAGAGTCTGGAACAACATAGTACCAAATACCGCCAATAGTGGAGCCGGAACCGCTGATTTCCATTGTCTGGATATTATGTCTTGTTCCGAGATAGCCAGTAAATAATGTTTGAATTCGTTTCATATCAAGGTCTGTTTGCACGTTTCCGCCAAGAATATCAAGAATTTCACCAAACTTTGTTATACTGGAAAAGCTCGCGGCTTCGTCCATTGCTGCAGTTATTACTGCTCGCTGGCGATCATTACGCCCCATATCACCACGTGAATCTTGTTTACGCATACGGATATAGTCCAATGCCTGTGTACCATTTAAGTGAATAGATCCCTCAGAGAATGTGGAATTTCCTTGAGAAAAGCTCTGCGTATTATTAACAGTCACACCACCGATTGCGTCGATACCTTCCTTGAAGCCTTCCATATTAACACGTGTATAAACATGCACTGGCAAGTCAAAAGCCTCTTCAACGGTTTGTACAGATAATTCCACCCCACCGAAGGCGTAGGCATGGTTGATCTTGTCCATTCCATGGCCCGGAATATTCACATACGTATCACGGGGAATGCTTAGCATAATCATGGAGTCAGTTTTCGGGTTTAGTGATAATAGAATCATTGTATCGGAACGGCCCACATCACCAGGACGCTCGTCTACTCCCAGCAGCAGGACGTTTAATGAATCTTTCGCATTAAAAATATCCTTGATTTGTTTTTGACGTTCGGGATCGTCATCTCTCGCCAGGGGAGTATGCATGGTATCAATTGTATTTCCAAGCTGGTTATAAGCATAGATTACAACTCCTCCACCAATAACGATAAGAGCTAAAATAATCCCGCCAACCCATTTTGGCCATTTTCTTTTCTTTTTTATATTTCGTTTTTCTGTTCTGGATACCAATTGAAATTTCTCCTCTAAGTATAATAATCCCTTGAAAAAAGGGTCATGTTGTAAAGATTAAGAAGTAAACCTGGATAAAATTATAGCGGAAATAGTAAATTTAGTCCATTGAAATTTTAGTAATTTAGCAAATTTTGTTGTATTTTGTCTGGAATGTTTTCCTGAAATAAGAAAAAGGATGGGATAGAGATGGAGGAATAAATAAAAGACCAGAGCAATTATTCACTCTGGTCTTTATCAACTGGATAAGCATAAATAATATAGCGGTCAGGTGCATAACCGACAAAAGAGAATGGATAACATGTGGTTAAAGTGAGCACCTCTTCATCATGTGGGACAATAATCGTACGATCATCAGCATCAACAATTTTTGTTTCCGTAATTGCATAGCTGAAATCACCGTATTCAAGTTTCAATGTTAGAAGATCACCAATCTCCAATTCACCCATACGGCGAAAAACAGTATCACGATGACCAGAGAGCACAATCTGCTCATTCTGCAACGGATAAGCTGTACCGCCATAATGTCCAACACCTTTTGCCAGCTCATCTTCATGTGTACCCTCGATAATTGGCAAATCTGCCTCAAGGCTCGGAATATGAAGAATTCCAGCAGTTTCCCCTGCATCTGGATTGAATTCTTTTGCTGCATCAGCAGGAATAATGTTTTCTGTGTTTTGTATTATTGACTGATCTCTTTCTTCTATTAGAGCGTGGGCTTCAGCGGTCGCTTCATTTTGTGCATTGTTTGATACGACCCATTGATAGCCGCCGAATGCTAAGAGAAGTACACCACTAATAATGAGCAGGTACGATGCTATTTTCAATATATCCACCCCAATTTAAGGATTATTTATAAGTATATCCTTTTTTCAGAAAATAGAAAAGGTGTGCGCGCTGTTTCACTGAAGAAGTTTTGAAAAAAGTAATACCCCCCAATTATGAATATATTTAACTGGTTCATTATTAAGAGCTAAAAATATATAAAATATTAAAAATGAAGAAAATGAGAGTTAAATAAAGTAAATGAAAGTTAACGGTTCTTTATATAAAATAAATGGTCTTTTTTGAGGTTTTTCTATTTCAGGAAAATCAATTATACTTCAGATAAGTTGTTCGTTATAAAGAACAGATGATTCTTTAAGCGAACGAATATTGTTAGTTACATAAGGAGGGTTGTATGAAATAGCGTAATTATGTGTTATATCCATAGAAACAAATGGTTTAGGGATTAAAAAAACATTTTATTTACAGGAGGAATTTTAAAATGAACTTAAAGAAAAAATTAACTTCAGGCATTACAACGGCATTACTTGGAATGGCACTTATTGGCGGGGGAACTTTTGCATATTTTAGTGATACGGAAGCTTCAAATAATACATTTGCAGCAGGGACGCTTGATTTGGCAGTAAATCCATCAGTTGTAATTGATGTTAATAATTTAAAGCCTGGAGACACGATGGTTCGCGAATTCGACTTGGAAAACAATGGAACACTTGATATCTCAACTGTTGATCTCGCAACAGCATACGATGTAATCGATGCGAAGGGAGATAACACAGATGATTTCGGTAAGCATATTAAAGTCCTCTTCTTGGAAAACGCCGATAAAACAGGGGATGGCTGGGTTATAGGTGACTATAATGACATTATTTCAGAAACAACATTATATGATCTGCAAAACATGACACCAGATGCAGTCGAAAACGTTCAACACTGGTTGACACATTTGTTCGGTCTTGGCGGTGAAGGCAGTGGTTTAGCTGCAGGGGCAAGTGATCAAATGTATGTTGCATTCGAATTTGTTGATAATGATAAAAATCAAAATGAGTTCCAAGGTGATGGACTTGAACTTGAGTGGACATTCACTGCTCACCAAACAGAAGGTGAAGAAAGATAACTTTAATTAGTTAACAGGAGAAGAGGTGCCCCCTCTTCTCTTCCTACATAACAGCAACTATTTATATCATAGAAAAAATACCATAACGTTACATATTTTGATAATGAGGAGGGTTTCCCTTGAGTGTAAAGAAACATATCGTAATGGGAATGATCACAGGTCTAGCGGGTATGGCGTTAATTAGCGGGGGCACGGTAGCATTTTTCAGTGATGATATTTATACAGAGAATAAAGTACTGTCAGGCACATTAGATTTGGATATAAGTGACAATGATGGGGTCTTATTTGAATTTATCAATAAGAAACCAGGGGATACATTCGATTACAGCTTTGATTTAATTAATGCTGGAACCTTGGGAATGAAGGATATCACCTTATATTCTGATTATGAAACTGCCAATCGTGATGGTGTACTAGAGAAAAATGGGTTTGCTGAACAGCTTCTTGTCACAAAACTTCAAGTAGATGGCCATAATGTGCTTCCAAAAGAGAAAATGACTTTAGCTGCTTTGAAAGAGAACCCAGTCATTCTTGGAGAAAATATTGCCAGCAGTTCTTCTGCTTTACAAGTATATGTTGCTTTTGAATTTATAAAAACAGAAAAAGATCAAAACAAATACCAAGGAAATACAATGAAGCTGCATTGGACTTTTGAAGCAATTCAAGAGGATGGAGATGACGAGATATCTAAATAAAAGGTGGAGATTGCTGTGAGAAGTACTCGCATACGAAAATTCAGGTCGCCTTATCGCATGTTTTTCTTCATTAGTAAACTCGTTATCATCTGGTATTTGCTTCTGTTTACAGGGATGTATTTAAATCAGACAACAGATGCCGTTTTTACGGAAACATATGAAGTAAAAAGCAGAATTCATGCTGATGTGGAGACTATAGATATAGAGAAGGAAGAGACAAATAAAGTCACTGAGGAAATACCTGATACGCAGGAAAAAGCGGATTCAACGGTGGATACAGAAAGTGAAAAGACAGAAGAACCACAAACAGAATCTGAAGAGAAAGTGCCAGCAGCACATACGGTGACGGAAGAACAAACTGTTGAAGACCCCGCTGATACGAAAAATGAAGAGACTGCAGAGGAAGCAGTTGAGTCGGATAAAGCAGAGAAAACGAAAACTGTAAAACCAGCGGAAGATAACGTGGGGGAGGACAAGAAAGATGAAGGGGAAAATGGTTCTTAAGTGGATGAATCGGATTGTTTCAACGATTTTACTTGTTTTACTAATTGGAGTAGCTGGGCTTGTAGTATCAACCAAGCTTGCAGGCGGGGAACCACAGATTTTCGGTTATCAAATAAAAACTGTACTTTCCGGATCGATGGAGCCGTATATTCAGACAGGATCACTTATTGCGGTTAAAACGCTTGATTCAGATGAAAAAAAGAATTTGAAAGCAGATGACGTGATTACGTTTATGGAAACACAGGATAAGCTTGTAACACACCGTATTATCGATGTAAAGCAGACAGCCGATACGGTGCTTTATACAACACAAGGTGATAATAACAATGGTCCGGATCGGGAGCCGGTTCTAGCAGAAAACGTAGTTGCAAGCTACCAAGGATTCACAATACCTTATCTTGGTTATATCGCAAGCTTTGCTCAATCGCCAAATGGCAGCCTGGTCTTTTTTGTCCTTCCTGGTTTGCTGATGGTTGGTTATTCTTTTTTCAGTATTATGATGGCTATCCGGAAAATGGATGTTAATCAGAATAATAAACCTGCTGACACGAATTAGAATCAGCGAACTCTGAGGAAGGTGCTTATGGAAAGACGAAAGAATATCATATATGGTCTTGTACTATGGTCGTTCTTGTTATCTCTGTTAGTTTCTTTGCCGTGTCAAGCTTCCGCAGATAGTGATGAAGTAGTCATTGAACGTTATCCGGATGAAGCGATTTTTAGATTGGAAAATATGAAGCCAGGAGATTCCGCTTATCGAACACTTACAATTCAAAACAACCATGATCGCAATATAATTTACACCATGCAACTTGAAAACCAGGGAGATATTACACTTTACAATGAGTTGCTGCTGCAAATCACCTTTATGGATGAAATCGTATTTTATGGAAAACTCAAAGATTACAAGGGAATAAATGATCGTCTGCTTATCGCAGAAACAGAAGAGATGGTGAAATTCGAGCTGAAATTTCCAGAGGAACTTGGAAATGAGTATCAGGGTTTGCGTGCAGAATTTATACTTGATTTTACTGCAAGGGCAGCTGATGAGTCAGGGACTGTGGCTGGAGTTATAACTGAGTTGAGTAATCCAATAAAGGGAACGAACGGACTTGGCGGGAAGTTGCCTGCAACAGCAACGAATACAGTTCTTTATTTAATAATGGGAATTTCGCTTGTTGTACTTGGCGGAATCGTTAGTCGATTGTCCGGGAGAAAAAGAGAAGTAAATAAAACGTAAACATAAGCAAATTTGAAACGAATCGAGGAAATTCGCTACCTTCTTACAGAAAAATTCTTTGGAAATTACAAAAGAAGTCAAATTATTCAATTAAATATATAGTATAATAGACTTAGTGTGCCGATGGTGCATATGATGAGTGTTTTGAGGAATGGAATATGGAACATTTCATCCAACAATAGGTTGTATGCGAGCGGGGGGCGGCAATGTGGAAAAAACGGAGAGCATTGTAACTTTGGATTTCGAATGGGTGTTATTAATCATTAAAGCAAGGGGACTAGGCTTAAAGGCGGAGGAGGTGCGTTTCTTTCTTGAAGAAGAAAAAAAGAAAACTTAAATTTTCAGTCATCTGATTATAGATGCCTCACCTATTATATGATATAATTCCAATGAAAGTAGGTGAGTGGGTTTGCTTGGTGAAAGAATAAAAATATTGCGAACAGAAAAGGAATTAACGATATCAGAATTAGCGGAAAAAGCGGGGGTAGCTAAATCTTATTTAAGCTCCATCGAGCGGAATAAGCAAACAAACCCATCCATTCAATTTATCGAAAAAATCAGTGAAGCTCTGGGAGTTTCCGTTAATGACATACTCTATGACAGCGATGAGATTGATATTGAGGACTTGGATAATGAATGGCTTGAAATCGTTATGGAAGCAATGCAATCTGGTGTATCCAAAAAACAATTTAAAGAATATCTTGAGTTTAATAAATGGAGAAAAGAACAAGATACATGAAATGCTAAACCGTAGTGATAATACTATGGTTTTTTATTTGGTTTAAATAATTTTAATACATAATGTAACATTTTTGTTTTCCGTTCGTTTAATTAAATAGGGGGCGGGAGAAGCTTGAAAAAACATATATTTACGACGCTGTTTGAAACATACGAGCTTCCGCTCTATCGTTATTTACTGCAAATGACGAGGAATCCGGAGCAGGCAGAAGAATTATTGCAGGAAACTTTTTACCGGGCAATGGTGTCGTTACGGTTTAAAAACCTAACAAATGCAAGGGCATGGCTGTTTAAAGTGGCGAGGAATCTCTATATTGATTCGTTGCGAAAAGCAAAGACGGAGGAAAAAATGCTTGAGCATATGAAGTCGCAATATCAACAAGTGAAATACCGGGTCCCGGAAGAAGAATTGGCAAGGAAGTCGAGACAAGAAGAATTAGAGGAAATTCTTCATCAGCTGCCAGAGAGAATGCGGTCCATCTTATATTTGCGGGAAATACAAGGTTTATCGTATAAAGAGCTTGAAACTGCATTGAACCTGAACGCTTCTCAGGTAAAAACAACTTTGCACCGGGCCAGGGAAAAATTTCGCATGTATGAAATGAAGAAGGGAAAGGGTGAGTCTGTCGATGAGTAATGACAAGAAAGTACTTTCAGGATGGGAAGAAGAGGCGACTTTGGACAAAAAAACTGCCAAAAAGTTAGTCTGGCGAACAAGATTATCGATATCCTTTACTGTTCTCCGGACGCTTCTGGCTGTATTTCTCATCTATACGTTTTACATGATAGCCGTAGGGATGTTTTACAACTTTTCTGGAAAGGAAGCAGCCTTTGAACGATTGGTTGCAACAGTTATTGAAACCAGATATCCGGGAATTGCAGTGGACAAATCATTGCCTATGAACACCAATACCGTAATTACACCACTTCTGACACAAAAAACAGATATGACACTTTATAGAAAGGTGGGAGATTGGGAGGTCGTTATCGGTGATATAGCTGCAAGAAAAACTTTATTTGGGAAGCTGAAACTCGATATGAAATTTGATAATAAATACCTCAATGAATCGATTTATGATGTTTATGCTGTTCCACCAGATTTGCTTGGTAAAGAAGAGGGAGAAATTCAGGATGAAGCCTGGGTTACAGAACAGTTACAGGCAATTTCTGATGGCTATGTTGCGCAACTCCAATTTTCCACAAGGGAGAGCATGGCACCAGATGAGTTACAAGAAATGCTTGAAGCGTATGATGTTGATGTGTTAGAAATGCCTGTTTACGGTGGGGAGCTAACGAAAATTGAAGATATTGGCTATACTGCTGATGAAATTAATACTTATATTTCTGCACTAAAATTGAGACCAGCAGTGGAATATGATGAGGAAAATCGTCTGACGGTTTCTTATTCTTCACTTAGCGGAGCAGGAGGGTTAGAGGAAGCGCTACAGCAATTTCCTAAAGATCTGCAATGGCTGGTCGACCATGGCGGTTATTATGAAGCAGAATATGATGAGCAGCGTCTGGAATATATTAAGGAAAATCCAATACGTGTCTTTGGTGCGGTTGTTACAGGGCCAATCAGGGAGATTGAAAGACTTGTGGAAGAAGAGCGTTTTCATCAATTCCATCTAGGAGAGATCGAGGTTTGGAATTGGCAGTCATATTAATTCTGTATATTCTCTGAAAAACAAGTATAATAGTTGAAAAAGGTTGTAAGAGGAATATATATGAAAAAAAATTTACTTTACTGGCTGCTGCCGATTGGCTGGATGGGAGTGATTTTCCGCTCCTCATCCACACCGTATCACCAGCAGGATATTAAACCGTTTTTAGGAGAATATATTGATCTTTCATTTTT
Organism: Oceanobacillus sp. FSL H7-0719; assembly: GCF_045040795.1. GTDB lineage: Bacteria > Bacillota > Bacilli > Bacillales > Amphibacillaceae > Oceanobacillus. The sequence continues at coordinate 198,497 of NZ_CP150301.1, forward strand.
AGAGCCGTATATAGGCTGGATTTACTTTACATATAACGGATCGGCTGTAAGTGTAGAAACACATGGTGCAGACGGTTTAATTGAGTTTTTTATTCGCAAAGGTGCACATGTCTTTGTTTTCTTTCTGTTAGCATGCCTGTTTAAGTTAGCCTTAGGAAAAGCAACGAAGCTTTCATTAAAAATGCAGCTCTTGTTTTCCTTTTTGCTGACTGCTGCATATGCTGTTATTGACGAAGTTCATCAAGGGTTTACTCCCAATCGCACACCATACTTTGGTGATGTACTCCTTGATAGCTTTGGTGCGCTGCTTGCAGTTCTGTTTATTTTAGTCAGGATGCGCTATTTTATGAATAGAAAATACGGAAAGTGAAATAAGGATATTTCCGATTCATTTCATCTTTTATGGATACAGCACACATTTACACCATACATTAAACAGGTTATTAAAATAATGGGTGAAAAAACACGAAAAAAGTTGTATAATGTCCTATAGCTATTAATATAGTAAATGCCTTAGCAGATATTGCAAGGGGAATTGATATTGTCGCGTAAAATAAACAAATAATAGAAAAAAAGATGATAGATTAGAAGCGGAAATAAAAAGGCGGGAATAGATGATGCATGAGCAAGAGCAGTACAAGAAGATGCTTGAGAAAGTAATTGATGCAACTGAGAGTGAAAAAATACAGACATCGGAAGAACTGATTCGAACATTAGTTACAGAACTTACAAATAATTACAGTCTTAAATCAACACATCAATAGGGATGACAAAGGAAAGCTGCATTTTGTTCTAAAAGGGCAAAATGCAGCTTTCTATTTTTAAACTTATTCTGATGTTGATTCGACTTCAATTTCCTGATATTTTTCGTCTGTTTTAGCAATTGTTGCTTGGTCATTCGTCAGGTCGATGATCCACTCTTCAAAATTGTTTATCTCTCCAACTTGGACATAGACAATAAACTCGACATTTTCCAAGTAATTGATTGTTTCAATAATATAATCCGAATTACGCAGGACGTTTTCCAGTTTGCCAAGGAGACTGTAATCCACGGTTATTGAAAAACCTTGCATCAGCTGACGTTTTACGATACCAGTCGTTTTTATAGCTTGACTAGTAGTATTTCCGTATGCACGAATCAATCCGCCTGCACCAAGCTTGATTCCGCCAAAATAGCGGGTTACCACAACTGCGGTATCTTTTAGATTTTGCTTTTTTAATACTTCAAGCATTGGTACACCAGCTGTTCCACTCGGCTCACCATCATCATTGGCCTTTTGGATTTGGTTATTTTCACCTATCATATAACAGGAACAATTATGTGTTGCATCATGGTGTTTTTTCTTGATTTCCTGGATAAATGCTTGTGCTTCTTCTTCTGTCTCGACACGGCGCACATAGCCAATGAACCGAGATTTTTGTATGATTATTTCATCATGCCCTTGTTGTTTTACTGTATAATATTGTGGTAGCATTAAAACACCCCTTAGAAAACTTGATTGTCTCCCGCCGAATCGGAGACAACCTTCCTTGTAAATAAAAAAATGGGTCATCTTATCCTGGTATCCAGGACTAGTTTACAGGGAACTTTAATGGAAATGAGCAAAAAATCCTGTAAATAGGGAATAGACCCCATGATTTTTGAAATAGTATACGTATATTATAACATAGGTTGGTGTTAAAGATGGCGATTCAAACTGGAGAGAAAGCATTAGATCAAATTATTGATGAAATGGTCAATGTGGTTAAGAATAGTAAGAATGAAATTTTTGATATTAGTGAAGAAGCACGGCGTGAGCATGAATCTCTTCACATTGAATTGAATGATACGAAACAGCTTGTGCTACAATACATAGATGAAGGTGACAGAACGGAAAAGAATCTCCAGAGTTCCCGCCTTAGGCTTGCTGAAGTCAGCAGAAATTTTGATCAATATACAGAAAGAGATATCCATAAAGTATACGAGAAAACGAATGAATTGCAGACAAAGATGGTCAGACTTAGAGAACAGGAACAATATCTCAGAAAAAAAAGAGATGATCTTGAACGCAGATTAATTGGTTTATCAAAGACCATTGAGCGAGCCGGGGACTTAGCCAGTAAGATTTCCGTTATTGAAAATTACTTGCAAGTTGACTTCCTTCAAGTAAACGAGATGATTGAAACAGCCAAGGAAAAACAAGAATTTGGTCTGAAAATCATCGAGGCACAGGAAGAAGAGAGAAGAAAGCTTTCCCGCGAAATACATGATGGGCCTGCACAAATGCTGGCAAATATTCTTCTGCGCTCGGAAATCGTTGAACGAACGATGCAAGAGCGTTCCATTGAAGCGGCGGTTACTGAAATTCACAGCGTAAGAAAAATGATTCGCTCCTCCTTGTATGAAGTGAGGAGAATTATCTATGACTTGCGGCCAATGGCTCTGGATGACCTTGGTCTGATTCCTACAATCCGAAAGTACATTGCCAATCTAGCGGATTATCATCAGATTGAAATAGACTTTGTTGTCATTGGGGAGGAAAAACGCCTGCAGCAAAAGTATGAGGTTGCTCTATTTCGGTTAATGCAGGAGTCCGTTCAAAACGCATTAAAACACGCCAGCCCAAGGCGAATCCAAATAAAATTGCAAATCCAGCAAGATTTTATTGTAATGGTTGTTAAAGATGATGGAAAAGGGTTCGATATAAATATTAAGAAGTCCGACTCTTTTGGTCTAATGGGTATGCGGGAGCGAGTTGAAATGCTTGAGGGTGAGATGGAAATCACGTCAAAACCAAATGCTGGGACAACTGTTATAATAAAGATGCCCTATACTCTAGAATGAACTTAGGTCAAAGTTCTAGCGAAATAATCCTAGCAATTTGTAACTATTAAGGCTAGTATAATTATATAAAGATGACCCCGGGAGGAAGAAGAGAATGAATAAGACAAAAGAAATTAACGTTGTACTAATCGATGATCATAAATTATTCCGAGAAGGTGTTAAACGGATACTTGAGTTTGAACCATCCTTTAATGTAGTTGCAGAAGGTGATGATGGTACTGCTGCTGCAAAACTTGTAAAAGAAAATAATCCGGATGTAGTTTTGATGGATATTAATATGCCCGATATAAATGGGATTGAAGCAACAGCAGATCTTGTGCGCTATTTCCCAGATACAAAGGTAATCATCCTGTCCATTCATGATGATGAAAGCTATGTTACACATGCACTTAAAACAGGTGCACAAGGGTATCTTTTAAAAGAAATGGATTCTGATTCATTGATTGAAGCGATTCGAGTAGTAAGTGACGGTGGTTCCTATCTCCACCCGAAAATTACCCATAACCTTGTTAAGGAATATCGCCGTTTGGCAACTGAAAACTCAACGGGTACAGGTGACAGAGGTGTAGAATACCGTAAACCGCTCCATTTATTAACAAAGCGTGAATGCCAGGTGCTCCAATTGCTCGCAGATGGAAAAAGTAACCGTGCTGTTGCAGAAACGTTGTATATCAGTGAAAAAACAGTTAAAAACCATGTAAGCAATATTTTACAAAAAATGAATGTAAATGACCGTACACAGGCTGTAGTTACAGCAATTCGCAACGGCTGGGTAGAAGTATTATAATTTTCAAGCGAACACTTTAATAAAATCCTCCTTCCCTTAGTGAAGGAGGATTTTTAACTTTGAATGAAAGAATGTTGGCTGACCCCCTCGGAAAAAACATTTTAATGAAATTTATTAAAGGTATTTAGACATCAACATCTTTAAACAGAACAGTTAAACAGTGCTTTCTATTCACTTTTCATGTAAAATATAACACAGTTAAAATTATGTTTTCATCCTATCATTCGAATTTTAAAAGAGAAATCATACGAGATATATCATTTTAAAAATCTGTATAAGGAGAAGGTAACGAATGAAAATTGCGGTAATGACAGATAGTACGTCTTATATACCAGTAAAGCTCCGTGAGAAGCTGAATATTCATATGGTTCCATTAAGCGTTATGTTTGGTGACGAAACGTATCAGGAAGAAATTGACATAACGGCAGGAGAATTTTATGAGAAAATGAGGGAGTATAAAAGCCTCCCAACAACATCCCAGCCCTCTATCGGCTATGTCACAAAAAAGTTAGAACAACTTGCTGAGGATTATGATGCTGTAATATCTGTTCATCTTTCAAGTGGAATAAGCGGTACATATAATGCGGTTGTAAGTGCAGGAGAAATGGTAGATGGGATCGATCTCTATGCTTTTGATTCTGAATCAAGCTGCTATGTCCAAGCATTTTACATCATTGAAGCAGTGGAAATGGCAAAGCAAAACAAAACTCCAGAGGAAATTATGGCTCGTTTAAATGAAATGAAACAAACCATGCGGGCGTATTTCATGGTGGATGATTTAACGAATTTAATGCGTGGAGGGCGCTTATCCAATGCACAGGCGATTGTAGGCAGTCTTCTCCAAGTGAAACCGATTCTGCACTTCGCGGATAAAAAAATTGTTCCATTTGAAAAAATTCGAACCCGTAAAAAGGCACTTAATCGAATTATTGGGATGTTGGAAGAAGATGCAATTGCAGCCAAAGAGCTGAAAGTTTGTTTTATTCATGGAAACAATGAACAAGCAGCAAAAGAGCTGGAAGCAGAATTTAATGAGAAATATCCAACTATCGAAACAACAATTTCATATTTTGGTCCAGTAATCGGCACACACCTTGGAGAAGGTGCAATCGGTGTCGGCTGGTATGTAAAATAAATTAAGACGCCTCACTTCCCGGAAATTTCTGATAAGTGAGGTGTTTTATATTTACAATCTTAATCTCCCTATGTAAACTTAGTAATATGTTCAGTCTTGAAATAGAAAGGAAGTGAATCACTTGCAAATACAAACTTCTGAGACTGTCACAAAGGAAAAATTGGAACAAAGCTTAGCAGGAAAGCTTTTGATTCGCCAAGAAATCCCTCTTGATTCCACAATGATTAACCTGCTGCTCGAAAAGCGCTTACTTCAAACAAAGCCCTCAATGAAGAAGAGTCTCCTATTTAACAAATGCATGCGCTGTGACAATGAAAACCACCTCCTTTTTGCAAAAATCCCTTGTAAACGATGTAATAAAATGCATTTCTATTGCAGAAAATGTATAGAGATGGGCAGAATCATGGAATGTGAGGCACTGTACTTTTGGACAGGCCCAGATCCAATCTGGCCAAAGCATGATAACCCTTGTTCTTGGAGCGGAGAACTTACTGCAGCGCAGCAAGCTGCTGCTGTTCAAATTAAACGGGCGATCTTCGAAAAGGAAAAAGAAATACTCATTTGGGCTGTTGCTGGTGCCGGTAAAACGGAAATGCTTTTTCCAGGTATTACATTTGCACTAAAGGCTGGACTGCGCATTTGTATTGCAACTCCTCGTTCAGATGTTGTTCGTGAGCTGAAGCCAAGATTGGAAAAGGCATTTGAAGCGATTGGTATCCAGGCACTTTATGGCGGCAGTAAAGACAAACAGGCAGATACACAGCTCATCCTAGCTACCACCCATCAACTGCTGCGTTTTCAAAATGCTTTTGATGTTATTATTATTGATGAAATTGATGCTTTTCCATTTCACTCTGATTCCTCTTTACAATTTGCTGCATATCGTGCTAAAAAGCATGCAGCTACAACGATCTATCTTACAGCCACCCCCAGAAAACAGCAGCAGGAGAAAATCCGAAGCAGGAAACTTGCACATGTGTTTGTTCCTGTCCGCTACCATGGTCACCCATTACCAGTGCCTAAAATGTGGATGACATATTCCCTAATGAAGGATTTAAAACAATCCCAAGCCCCAAAAACTTTTCTTACTTGGCTTTCAAAGCGAAAGAATCCCAAGCGTCAACTGCTCATTTTTGTTCCGACTATTCGGCTTGCTGAAAAATTGAAAGGAAACTTAGCCAGTCAAATGCTGCAAGAGAAATATATTCTTAATAAGTATGAACTGGATGCTGTTCATTCTGAAGATCCATTGAGAGAGGAAAAGGTTCTGGCCTTCCGAAAGAAAAAACTGCAGGTGCTCATTACGACGACAATCCTTGAACGTGGTGTAACCTTTCCGTCTGTTGATGTTGCGATTTTTAATGCAGGTCATGCTGTTTTTGATGAAGCAGCCTTGGTTCAAATTGCTGGCCGAGCTGGAAGAAGTGCAGATGACCCGATTGGAGAAGTGATTTTTTTTCATGATGGAAAGACGGAAGCAATGGTATCAGCTATCTATATGATTAAACAAATGAATAAAAGAGGAGGCTTTATTTAAGATGCATTGTTTATGGTGTATGGAAGAGATGCAGCCTATGCTGAGCTGGAGCAGTTTTCTGATGTTAACGAAACCAACAGGAATATGTGAGGATTGCCGCATGCATCTTAAGCTGCTTGATGGGGCAAGATGCAAAAAGTGCAGCCGTGAAACAGCAGCCGAGCTTTGTGAAGACTGTGAATGGTGGCAGAATCAGCCAGGTGGAGATCCGTTAATTAAAAACCAATCTGTTTTTCAGTATAATTCTTTTATGCAAGAGCTTATAACAAAATGGAAGTATCGTGGTGACTATATACTGGGTGAAATCTTTAAGGATTATTTCTATCAAGGTTTCAAGGACTATTTTAAGCCGCTTATGAAAGAAGCGGCTATTCTGCCTATTCCTTTAAGCAGAGAAAGACTTGAAGAGAGAGGATTCAATCAAGCCGAAGTTCTTTCCCGTTTTCTGCCTGTAGATCCTGAATTATTACTTGCCAGAAAACATGGCGAAAAGCAGTCTAAAAAGTCCCGGTATGATAGAATTATGACAAAGAATCCATTTTATTTACAGGAAACTATTAAGAAGCCGGTAATTTTGGTCGATGATATATATACAACAGGAGCGACTTTGCGACATGCCGCAAGCTTACTAAAAGAAAACGGCTGTCAGGAGATATATTCATATACACTAATCCGGGGTTAATAACAGATAAAAAGAGGGGAAGACCATGGCAGAATTAGCAAACTGTTCGCGTTGCGGAGCAGTATATGTAAAGATGATGCGTGATACATGTCAAAATTGTTATAAAGAAGAAGAGAAAGCATTTCAAATCGTTTATGATTATCTAAAGAAACAAAAGAATCGGGAAGCAACAATTCCCGAAATTGTTGATGCTACTGGAGTAGAAGAAGAATTAATCATCAAATTTGTAAAAGAAAAAAGACTGAGGCCAAAAGACTTTCCGATGCTTGCCTATCCCTGTGAACGCTGCGGCCGAGATATCGCGAAAGGAAAGATCTGTTCACACTGCACGGAAGAGCTCAAACAGGATCTTGCTCAAGCAGAGGAAGAAGAAAAAGTGAAAGATGAACAAAAAGAAAAAGTAAATATTTATTTTACAATGAATAAAGATAAAAGGTAAAAATTCCTTAACAAAGCTGAAAAAATACCGATAATAAAAGAAGAGACAATTATAAAATAAAAATAGAGATAAATAAATTTGTATATTGAAAGGAGAAAGTAACATGAAAATCAATGGGCCGAACCAAGTGAATTTCAATCCTTATAAACAACATTTACAAAAACAAGCAGATATAAAGAAAGCGGCGAGTAAATCAGATGAGCTGCAAATTTCAAAAGAAGCATTGAAGCTTCAAGAAAAAGAGAAACCTGCTGAAAAAAGAGCAGCACATATTGAACAAATTAAGCAGGCGGTAGACTCAGGGGAATATAAGGTGGATATCGAAAAGACCGCCCAGAAAATGATTGATTTTTGGAAGAAATAAACCCTGAAAAGGAGGACATTATTGTCCATGAAAGAAATCATCCAATCACTAGAGGATTTAGTCAAAATACATGAAGAACTGCTCAAATCGTCAGAAGAGAAAACAGAGATTGTAAAAGAAGGTTCTGTTGAAAAACTGCAAGCACTCCTTGTAAAAGAACGAAAGCTGGTACGGAAAGCAGAACAGGCAGAGAAGGATCGTCAAGCCCATGTGGAGTCTTGGTATAGTAAGCAGCAGTTGGCCACAGAAGAGGCATCTGTGACAAATATACTTGAACAGCTTGATAACGAACAGGAAAAAAATGCTTTAGAGCAAGTAACAATTGCCCTTACAAAAGTCATTACAAGCTTAAAGGCGCAGGAGAATCTGAATCTGGCATTAATTAATCAATCCATGCAATTTGTTCAAGTTTCTCTAGATTTATTGAGCCCAACCTTAAAAAATATGAATTACGGAAATCAATCAGATATAGAGACGCCAGGGCGATCTGTCTTTGATTCGAAAGCATAGTATTTTACTCACAGAATGAAAAGAGAGTAAAACCAGAGAATATTTTATACTGGAGGAGTAACAGCAAATGAGTACATTTCATGGTTTAGAAATGGCAAAGCAGGCTTTGTTCACCCAACAAGCTGCTTTATATACAACTGGACATAATATTGCGAATGCAAATACGGAAGGCTACACGAGACAGAGAGTGAATTTTGAAGCCAATAGTGCTTTTCCTGCAGCAGGAAGAAACCGTCCGGAAATACCAGGACAAATCGGTACAGGAGTAAAAGCAGGATCTGTTCAGCGTATTCGCGATGAGTTTCTAGATGTGCAGTTTCGTGGAGAAAACAGTCTAGCAGGCTATTGGGAAAAAAGAGCTGAATCCTTGGGAAGAATGGAAAGCCTGATGAATGAATTAAATGACACAGGGCTTTCTAAATCAATGGATGACTTGTGGGGAGCACTTCAGGATCTTGCGGTAAATCCAACTAATTCAGGTGCGCGCTCTGTTGTTGTACAGCGCGGTATTGCTCTTGCAGATACATTTAATTATTACAATAATTCACTGTCAAAAATCCGCTCCGATCTGAAGGGTGAAATTGACGTCACTGTCCAAAGTGCAAATACGATACTTAAACAAGTTGACAGTCTGAATGAAGAAATTAAAAAACTGGAAGTCAATGGTTATGTTACAAATGATTTATATGATCAACGGGATGTTTTGATTGATAGACTGTCAGAAATAATGGATATTGATGTGGAATATACTCCATCTAGCGATTATGCGAATGAATTGACGCAAGGACTTGCAACAATTAAGACGAATGGGATAACTCTTGTAGATCCTGAAAATGGAGCCAATGAAATATCGGTTGAACTAGATTCCAATGAAAATCATATCCAAGAAATTCAAGTCATTGGAAACAATGGCGGACCAATAGAAATACCTCAGCAGCAGGGAACATTACAATCATTGATTGAGGCATATGGATATGAAGAAAATGGCGTAACCAAAGGTGATTTTGTTGAAATGCAAAATACCTTAGCAGATATTGCCAAACAATTTGTGAAGGAATTTAATGAAGTTCATGCTAGTGGGATAGATTTAGTTGAAGGAAAAGACACTATCTCAGAATTCTTTGTTATGAATGATGGGGTAATGTCTGTTAACCAGGAAATTATTGATGATCCTAATCTTATTGCAGCTAGTGATGGAACAGACGGAGCAGCAGGTGACGGCTCTAATGCTTTAAAACTTGCAGGAGTTTTCGACGATCCGCTTAGCTTTGAAGGTGCATCAAATACTTCCGTTAAGGATTATTATGGTTCTGTTATAGGTTCCCTGGCAGTTAGAGTACAAGAAGCAAATCGGATGAGTGCAAATACAGGAGTTTTGCTTTCTCAGGTAGCCAGCCAGCGACAAGCCGTCTCTTCCGTTTCACTTGATGAAGAAATGACAAATATGATTAAGTTTCAGCATGCTTATAATGCTGCTGCGCGCAGTATGACGGCAACAGACGAATTGCTGGATCGAATTATTAATAATTTAGGATTAGTAGGAAGGTAGGTGGATTTTCATGCGTGTTACACAAAGTATGATTTCGAATAATATGTTAAATAATTTAAATAAGAGTTATGCAGAATTGGATAAGTATTTTAACCAGTTAAATACAGGTAAGAAAATTAATCGCCCTTCTGATGATCCTGTAGCTGCAATGAATGGTATGGGTTACCGAACAGAATTATCAAAGGTTGGCCAATATCAGCGAAATACAAATGAACTCCATAACTGGTTCGATAATTCGGATGCAGCCTTGGAGCAAGCCACAAGCGGATTACAGCGGATTCGCTATCTGGCTGTACAGGCTAGCAATGGAACTTATGATGAAGCTGAACGTAAAAATATAGCTAAAGAAGTTGAACAAATTAAAGCAGATTTAATTGATGTTGCAAATACAAGTGTAAATGGAAAGTATATTTTCAATGGAACAGATACGGATAACCCGCCAATAGCTGATACTGATAATGACGGACAAATCGAGTTCTCTTTTGGTACAGGAAAAGTAAATATTGAGGTTTCAGCTAATACTGAACTGACTGCAAATATTGATGGAAATACTATTTTTGGCACTCCGGGAACTGATGAAGATTTATTCGCTGTTATTGATAAGTTTATTGATAAATTAGAGAATAATAATGAAGATAATGATATTGATGCGACTATTGGAGAATTGGATAAGATCATTGATAATGTTGTCAATGCCCGAGCAGATCTTGGTGCCAGAATGAATCGATTGGAACTTGTGGAAAATCGTTTAGAGCAGCAGGAAGTTATTGCTTCTTCAACACTATCCAAAAATGAAGATGTAAACTATGCAGAAGCAATTACAAACTTAATTACACAGCAGAGTCTTCATCGTGCCGCACTATCCAGTGGCTCACAGATAATCCAGCCGACACTGCTTGATTTTCTGAGATAAATTGTTTAAGCCCTTGGCCCTCTCGAGGGTTCGGGGGCTTTCTTTTTTCAAAGAATGGATATTGAAAGATAGGAGTGATATGGATGCAGCTCCCACAGCTTCGCATGGAATCACAATTTGCAAAGATACAAATCAACCAGACAGATGCAAGACTAGAGATAAAACAAGAGCAGCCACAGGTAATGATTCAGCAGCCGAAGCCTGAAGTAAGAATGCAGACTACTCCTTCCAAGCTGTCAATTGATCAAACACAGGCATGGGAAGATATGGATTTGCTTTCAATTTCAAGACGAAATGATCGATTTGCCAGTGAAGCATTGCAGGCACTCCAGGCAGGATTAGCGAGAACAGCACGAGAGGGAAATGAATTAATGAAAATAGAAAATGGCGGAAATCCAATTGCTGCACAAGCTAAAAGAATGTCCTCACCACCGCCGAAGGAATTAGGAATTAAATTCATCCCTTCACACTTCGCTGTAAAAACGAATTATCAGCCGTCCGAATTACATATTGATGTAACAACAAATAAACCAAAAATTGATGCGGAAATTTATGCTCCACAATTTACCTATCATCCTGGTGATGTCCAAACAAGCTTATTACAAAGAAATTATTTGAAAATAACATATGAAAATCAGCCAAAATAATGTGCTAGAAAGGAAGATTAATAAATGAAGCTGCAAACAAAATACCTTGGGGAGATTGAAGTGCAAGCAGAGAAAATAATACACTTTCCTAAAGGACTTCCGGGTTTCCAAGATGAAACAGAATTTATTATTTTAGATTTGCCGGATAATACGGCTTTTCAGCTTTTACAGTCTGTAAAGACGAGTGCTCTTGCATTTGTTATAACGAGCCCATATTTATTTTATCAAGATTATACACTGAATCTGAACGATGATTTAATAGAACTTCTTGAGATTAAAAAACAAGAAGATGTTGCGGTCTATAATATTGTAACATTGAAAAACCCATTTTCTGAAAGCACAATTAATTTAAGAGCGCCAATAATCATTAACACCAGCTCACTGTTGGGTAAGCAGTATATCTTAAATGACAGCCCCTATTCATCTAGAGCGGCAATTGCGCCCGCAGAGAAGGGGGCCAAATAATGCTTGTACTTACAAGGAAGAAAAATGAATCAATTCAAATCGGCGAGGATATAGAAATTAAAATACTCGGTATTGAAGGCGATCAGATTAAAATTGGCATCGAAGCACCGAAGTCTGTAGATATTTATCGTAAAGAGTTGTATGTAGATATTAAAGAGCAGAATAACGCTGCAGCGAATATCTCGCTTGAATTACTAAATTTAATGAATGAATCCAATAAAGAGAAGTAAATAGAGCGAAAATCTTCACATCACAGGTTTTTGGCCGATAAATAAAGTAGAGAAAAAATGGGGAAGGGAATGGATGGCATGACAATTGATAAAATAAACGGATCACCGATTATGCTGAATACTGATTACAAGTTAAACACGCAAGCAGTCTTGGACAGGTCCGCCATGACCCTAGGGGATACGAGACAAATCGAACAAACAATAACAAAGAGAAAAGATGCAGATGGAATGCTTTCAAAGGAGCGTCTTGCAGATACAGTAGACAAGCTGAATAGTTTCCTTGAATCAGGACGTCGTAACTTGAAGTTTGAACTGCATGATAAGCTGGAGAAATATTATGTAACGGTTGTTGATTCAGAAACAAGTGAAATAATTAAAGAAATACCACCAAAGAAGTTACTTGATATGTACGCTGCAATGGCAGAGTTCATGGGGATTCTTGTTGATAAAAAAATCTAAGTAAATATGAATTAAAAAGGAAGTGCAAAAATGCGTATAGGCGGATTAGCAAGTGGAATCGATACAGAGAATATTATCAAAGAATTGATGGCTGCTGAAAGAATTCCACTTGATAAGCTAGAACAGAATAAAACTAAAATGGAATGGCAGCGTGACGCATTCCGTGACGTTAATAAGCAAATCTCAGAGCTGGAACGTTTAATCACAGATATGCGTTTGAACAGCAACGTAATCAATCCAAAAACAGTAACATCTACCATGCCAGGAGCAGTAACGGCAACAGGATCTTCTGCAGCTGGAAACGGTGCATATAAAATTGCGGTAACACAGCTTGCATCGAATGCGATTAATGTTGGAGAAGCGGAGAAATCTGAGATTGATACTTGGATTGCAAATAATCAAGGGAAAGTCAGTTTTTATACGTATGGTGAAGCAGATGAAGTAAACGGTATCCCTGCAGGTATGCAAGAGCGCAGTTTTGAAATCGAGGCAGGAGATACAATGGACTCCATTGTAAAAAAAATTAATGCTGCGGACAAAAATATCCGTGCATTTTATGACGAAGCCTCCGGTCAATTTGTAATGGAAACAAAGCGTTCAGGAGATTACAATATTGATGGCGGGTTTGATGGTGTAGAAATCGGCTTCAAAGATGGGGAAAGCTCCTTTTTCACTGAATTGTTTGGAATGACACATCAAGGTGAAAAAGGTGGAACAGACGCAAAGTTCACCTATAATGATTCAGTTGAGTTAACATCCAAGGATAATAAATATAAATTAAACGGCATGACATTTACCTTTAATGATGTGACAGGTGAAGATGAAGATGGAAAGCTAATCAGCGCAACCTTAAGTGTAACAAATGATGTAGATAAAGCTGTTGAAAATATTACAAACTTCGTTAACAAATACAATGAATTAGTTGAGACATTAAGTGGTTCACAAAATGAAGAAAGGTACCGTGATTTTCCGCCTTTAACAGAAACACAAAAAGAAGAAATGAGCGAGAAGCAAATTGAGTTATGGGAAGAGAAAGCGAAAAGCGGTCTTTTAAAAGGGGAATCGCTTATCTCCAGTGCGCTGACAGATATGCGCTCAACTTGGTATTCTGGAGTTGAAAATGATGGGGCATTCAAGCTCTTAACTGAAATTGGTATTTCAACAACGAAAGATTACATGGACGGCGGAAAGCTGGAAATTGATGAAGGTAAATTACGAACTGCTCTAGAAAATGATCCGGAAAGTGTACAAAATCTGATGATTAACAGCGGCGAAGGCAGTGGACGAGGCCTGTTAAACCGATTAGAGGATTCACTGGAAACGACAATAGGCAGAATTGAAGAACGAGCAGGAAAAGGCTCTTTCACGAACGAAATGTATACAATGGGACGCCAGCTGAAAGATTTTGATAATCGCATTAAAGCTTTTGAAGATCGATTGGAACAAGTAGAAGACCGTTACTGGAGACAGTTCAATGCAATGGAGCAGGCTATCTCTATGATGAATAACCAGTCATCGATGTTAATGAGCTTCGGCGGAAACATGATGTAACAATAAAGGAGTGAACAAGGTTAATGTCAGCAAATAAAGCTTATCAAACTTATCAGAATAACTCTGTAAATACAGCTTCAGGCGGCGAGCTTACATTAATGCTGTACAATGGCTGCATGAAGTTTATCAAGCAAGCGATGAAAGACGTTGAAGCCAATAATTTTGAAGGAAAAAATACAAATATCCAAAAGGCGCAAAATATTATTCGTGAGCTTTTAATTACACTGGATCCAAAGGTGGAAATTTCCAAGCAATTTCAGCCGCTTTATGAGTATATGCTGACACAGCTTACTGCAGCGAATATTGAGAATGATAAACAAAAGTTAGTAGAAGTACTTGAACTTGTAACAGAGTTTAGAGATACGTGGAAACAAATTCTTATGAAACATCGTAAACAGCAGTTCGCACAAGGCGCAAGTGTATGATGAAGACATTAGAAAAAGTCTATGAAATAACAGTTGAGTTAAAAGAATTACTCGATCAGGATATTACTTCAAAAAATCGTGAAGAAACAATCACCAGGCTAAATGAATTAATCGAGACACGCGGGAAATGGATGGAACAGCTAAAACCGCCATACGGTGATGAAGAGAAAGTACTTGGTGAAAAAATTTATACGTTGAATACAATAATTCAGGATAAAATGCAACAGCTCTTTACCGATTTGAAGCTGGAAATGCGCCAGGTTCAAAAGCAAAAGAAAACGAAGGAATTTTATACGAATCCTTATAAAAATGTCCATGTATCAGATGGAACGTTTTTAGACAGTAAAAATTAATATCAAGCAGTACGAGCAGAATAGCTTGTACTGCTTTTATTTAGTTCATTTAACTGCATCTCGCATTCTGCAAAAATCGACATACTTTTAAGGGAATATTAATAGAGTGTAAATAATGTTAGATTTTTGTGAACGGAGCGAACGTTGATTTACCAAGCATTTGGCGCTGAGTTGCCATTCTGTTGTAAAGAAACCGAAAGTTTAGAGAGGTAAATAGGCGGGAAACATAGTATACTATATATATAAAGAATAAAGGAGGACACTTTTATGAAATTTAACATTCGTGGAGAAAATCTTGAGGTGACCGGAGCAATCAAGGAATACGTAGAAAAGAAAATCAGCAAACTTGAGCGCTATTTTGATACTACTCCAACATCAGATGTTCATGTAAATTTAAGTGTCTATAATGATGAGCAGCGTATTGAGGTAACAATCCCTATGACGAACCTTTTATTAAGGGGAGAAGTTGAGCATGTGGATCTATACGCGGCAATTGATTTAGTTGTTGATAAATTAGAACGGCAAATCCGGAAGTATAAAACAAAAGTAAATCGTAAATCCCGCCAAAACGGAGCTGCAAAGCATGTGTTTGCAGAAATGGAAAAAGAAGCAGCAATCGAGCAAATTGAAGAGGATTCAAATGACTTTGAAATCGTTCGTACAAAACGCTTCAACTTGAAGCCGATGGATTCTGAGGAAGCAATTCTGCAAATGGACATGCTGGGGCATTCATTCTTTGTATTTACAAATGATGCTTCTGGAGAAACGAATGTTGTATATCGCCGAAATGATGGCAAATACGGACTAATTGAACCAAATATCTAATAATAAAGTAATATAAAGGAGGGCGATTCTTAATGAGAATCGCTCTTTTAAATTTAAAAAAGTATAAAAAGATTAAAATGGAACGTTTTTTCCTTCTGGGTCCAGTAGAAAACATACATATTCTAAAGAAAATAATGTTTAGTATTGTATTTCTTAAACAAAACATCATCTAGTTGTCATCTATTATTAGATAGTGTTATTATTAAAGAGATTAGATGTATTGATATTACTCGAGGAGCGTATAATATATGGCAGGATTTTTGACAAAGATTTTTGGTGATGGCAACCAAAAGCAAGTAAAACGAATTCAAAAGCAAGTTGATGAAATAGAAGCAATTGAACCGCAATTTGAAAAGCTGTCAGACAGTGAGTTAAGTGGTAAAACAGAAGAATTTAAAAAGAGAATTGAACAAGGTGAATCATTGGATGATTTGCTTGTTGAAGCATATGCAACAGTAAGAGAAGCGTCAAGACGTATACTGAATATGCGTCCCTTTAAATCACAGCTGATGGGTGCAGTTGCACTGCATGAAGGAAATATCGCTGAGATGAAAACAGGTGAAGGTAAAACACTTGCCTCTACTATGCCAGCTTATTTGAATGCATTGGATGGTAAAGGTGTTCATGTAATTACTGTGAACGAATACCTGGCAGATCGTGATGCCCGTGAAATGGGAGAGCTTTTTGCTTTTCTTGGCATGACTGTTGGTTTAAATACAAACAGTATGTCAAAGGAACAAAAAAGAGAGGCATACCAAAGTGATATAACGTATGGAACAAATAATGAATTTGGTTTTGATTATTTACGTGATAATATGGTGCTTTATAAAAACCAAATGGTACAGCGCCCGCTAAATTTTGCGATTATTGATGAGGTCGACTCCATTTTAATTGATGAAGCGAGAACACCGTTAATTATTTCAGGCTCTGCTAAAAAGTCTGCTTCCCTTTATACACAGGCAAACAGCTTTGTAACAACATTAAATAAAGAAACCGACTATACGTATGATGAGAAAACAAAAGGTGTGCAGCTGACTGAAGAAGGTATAAATAAAGCAGAAAGCTATTTTAATATAGAGAACCTTTTTGATTTAGGCAATGTCTCGATAACACATCATATTAACCAAGCTCTAAAAGCACAGGTATCCATGCATCGAGATGATGATTATATGGTAGAAGAAGGCCAGGTCGTTATTATCGACCAGTTTACTGGACGTAAGATGAAAGGACGTCGTTATAGTGATGGGCTTCATCAGGCAATCGAAGCAAAAGAAGGACTGCAAATTCAAAATGAAAGTATGACACTTGCTTCGATTACATTCCAAAACTACTTCCGTATGTATAATAAATTATCTGGGATGACTGGTACAGCGAAAACAGAAGAAGAAGAATTCCGCAATATTTATAATATGGATGTTATCGTTATACCTACGAATAAACCAATTATCCGTGATGACCGTTCAGACTTAATCTTCAAAACAATGGAAGCGAAATTTCGCGCAGTTGTCGAAGATATTAAAGAACGCAATAAACTGGGACAACCAGTTCTTGTTGGTACGGTAGCTGTAGAGACTTCAGAATTAATCTCAAAAATGCTGAAAAAAGCGGGAGTGCGTCACGAAGTATTGAATGCAAAGAACCATTTCCGTGAAGCAGATATTATTGAAGGAGCAGGCCAAAAGGGATCTGTTACAATCGCAACGAATATGGCTGGCCGTGGTACAGATATCAAGCTTGGTGAAGGTGT
Organism: Oceanobacillus sp. FSL H7-0719; assembly: GCF_045040795.1. GTDB lineage: Bacteria > Bacillota > Bacilli > Bacillales > Amphibacillaceae > Oceanobacillus. The sequence goes on from NZ_CP150301.1 coordinate 215,939, forward strand.
GTTAGATATAGGCGGTCTTGCAGTTATTGGCACAGAGCGTCATGAGTCACGTCGTATCGATAACCAGCTTCGAGGACGTTCTGGACGTCAAGGAGACCCAGGAATCACACAGTTCTATTTATCGATGGAAGATGAGCTGATGCGTCGCTTCGGATCAGATAATCTAAGAGCAATGATGGATCGTCTTGGTATGGAAGAAGATCAGCCAATTGAAAGCAAAATGGTTTCTAAGGCAGTAGAATCTGCACAGAAACGAGTAGAAGGAAATAACTTTGATGCGCGTAAAACAATCCTTTCTTATGATGATGTGCTGCGTGAGCAACGTGAAATTATTTATAAGCAGCGTTTTGAAGTTATTGATTCCGATGACGGATTAACTGAAATCATTGAGAATATGATAAGCTCATCAATCGATAGGGTCATTCAGACCCATACCCAGGAAGATGATGAGGATAACTGGAATCTGGCTGCAATTATTGAGCATGTCCACGGCAACTTACTTGATACAGATGCCATATCTGTTCAGGACCTGAAAGATAAAGAGCCGGAAGAAATGAAAAACCTTATCATGGAGAAAGTGCGCGAGGTTTATAACGCGAAGCGGGAAGAGCTTGAGCCAGATCAATTTAAAGAATTTGAGAAGGTTATTCTGCTGCGTGCTGTTGATTCGAAGTGGATGGACCATATCGACCAAATGGAACAGTTGCGTCAAGGAATACATCTCCGTGCATATGGACAAAATGATCCTTTACGTGAATATCAAATGGAAGGTTTCCAAATGTTTGAAGAAATGGTGCAATCCATTGAGGATGAAGTTGCAAGGTATATTATGAAAGCTCAAATCCGTGAAAACCTTCAGCGTCAAGAAGTAGTTCAAAATACTTCTGCTGGTCACGGCGGGCAGGATGGAAAGAAAAAAGTGCGCAAACCAATTGTCAAGCAAAATAATGTAGGACGTAATGATCCGTGTCCATGCGGCAGTGGTAAAAAATATAAAAACTGTCATGGTAACCAATAAGAACGAATATTGACATTGACAGCTGAAACAGAACACTCTCTCTATCAAGCGAGTGTTCTGTTCCTTATTGATTAAAATTTATATGAGGTGAATTACAATGGAATTAGTAGAAATTAGAAATGAATTAGACACAATCTCTTCACGTGTTGAAGCTTTTAGGGGGTCTCTTTGACTTAGAGACAAAACGTGCACGTATTCATGAACTTGAAGAGCAAATGGCAAACCCGAGCTTTTGGGATGATCAAGGAGCTGCTCAAAAAGTGATTGATGAGTCAAATGCTCTTAAAAAATATGTAGAATCATTCGAAGCTATTGAGGAGAATCTGGAGAATCTAGAGGTTTCCTATGAGCTGGTAAAAGAAGAAGCAGACCAAGAACTTTTCGATGAATTGAATGAACAACTGCAAGTATTTATGAAGAAAATTAATGATTTTGAACTTGAACTTCTATTAAGCGAACCATATGATGCGAACGATGCAATTATCGAGCTGCATCCTGGTGCTGGTGGAACAGAGTCACAGGACTTTGCAAGCATGCTCCTGCGTTTATATCAGCGCTGGGCTGAGAATAAGGGATATTCGGTTGAAACACTTGATTATCTGCCGGGAGATGAAGCAGGAGTTAAAAGTGTCACCCTGTTAATTAAAGGGCATAATGCTTACGGCTATTTAAAATCAGAAAAAGGGGTTCACCGCCTTGTGCGAATATCTCCATTTGATTCATCCGGCAGACGACATACATCATTTGTTTCCTGTGATGTTACACCAGAAATGAATGATGACGTAGATATTGAAATACGTGCAGAAGATATTAAAATAGATACGTATCGTGCGAGCGGTGCCGGTGGTCAGCATGTAAACAAGACAGACTCTGCCGTACGGTTAACGCATCTGCCAACAAATATTATCGTTACTTGTCAAAATCAGCGTTCACAAATTAAGAACCGTGAAGCTGCAATGAAAATGTTAAAGTCAAAGCTTTATCAGCTTGAAATAGAAAAACAAAAAGAAGAGCTAGCAAGCATACGCGGTGAGCAAAAAGAAATCGGCTGGGGAAGCCAAATTCGTTCTTATGTCTTCCACCCTTATTCTATGGTCAAGGATCACCGTACAAACATTGATGTAGGAAATACACAAGCTGTAATGGATGGGGAAATTGACCAATTCATCGATGCGTATTTACGCTCACAAATCAACTAAAAAGGTAAAAATTAACTAATTCATAAATATGACATAAATCATCAGAAGTATTGATACTCTAAGGTTTCAGGCGTTTTTGCGACAATCCCTGCTGCCCTGTAAGGGTTTTAAAAATAATGGAATGGGATATAATAGTATTGAAGTTGCAAAATATTTTGATTGGGGGATCTTTACATGAAGAAATGGTTACTAGCAGTACTATTCGGTGCAGTTCTAGTTCTTGGAGCATGTGGCGGCGGGGATGACGACAATGCTTCAGAAGAGCCTGCTGATAATGACAATGGTACGGAAGAATCTGCTGACAGTGGTGAATCTGTTGATACTGCAGCAGGTGAAGAAGTATATCAAACAAACTGTGCAATGTGTCATGGTGCAGACTTATCTGGTGGAGCAGGTCCTGATTTAACAGCAGTTGGTTCATCTTACACTCAAGATGAAATTGCGGAGATCGTTACAAATGGAATTGGTTCTATGCCACCACAAAAGGTTTCTGGTGATGATCTTGACGCATTATCAGCATGGTTAGCTGAAAAAAAATAACAATTAACAAAAATAGTCTGGCTTACTTTTCGTGAGCTGGACTATTTTTATGCGAAATATATACAAAGGTTTATGGCATCCACTGATTTTTCTTAGTTTTTCGCCTTAAACTTTAATTGAATAGATAGATTCTGCATCAGAAAACACACGAAGTAAAAAAGTTTGTGAGAAAACTCATATGTATTACATAACGTAATAGTAATTTTAACCTAGTAATCATCAGCAATATACGACTAAATCTCCTTATATTTCCCTTTTAAATTACAAATTATTACCTTTGAAACATAAATGTAATAATTTTATGGATAAAAAACCTGCCGAAAGATGTTATAATAACTAGAGAAATCTACTATACTATTTTCCGTGTGAAGGAAAATTTAATAGATGCATTTCAAATTATGATAAAAGGTGATACATATATGATTTTTATGGAAGATGTTTATAAAACATACCCAAATGGTGTTACAGCCTTAAACGGGATAAGTGTTGATATAAAACAGGGTGAATTTGTTTATATTGTTGGTCATAGTGGAGCCGGAAAGTCTACTTTTATCAAATTAATCTATCGTGAAGAAAAGCCATCAAAAGGAAATGTTATAATCAATGAATTAGAGCTTAATAAAATTAAAGAGAAAAAAGTTCCATATCTGCGACGCGAGATTGGCGTAGTTTTTCAGAATTTTAGACTCTTGCCAAAATTAACAGTATATGAAAATATTGCATACGCATTAGAGGTTATTGAAGAATCACCTCGAGCGATACGTAAACGTGTCATGGAAGTGCTGGAAGACGTTGGATTAAAGAATAAAGCAAGATTCCTGCCTGCAGAGCTTTCAGGCGGTGAACAGCAACGGGTATCCATTGCGCGTGCAATTGTAAACCGCCCGCGTATCGTAATTGCTGATGAGCCAACTGGAAACCTTGACCCGGACACATCATGGGAAATTATGAAGACTTTTGAAGAAATTAATGAAAAAGGTACAACAATTATAATGGCGACTCATAGTAAAGAAATCGTAAACACTTTTAAGAAGCGAGTGATTGCTATCGAAGACGGCGTTATTGTTAGAGATGAGCAACGAGGTGAATACGGTTATGAAGTTTAGAACATTTACAAGGCATATAAGAGAAGGGGCAAAAAACATCCTTCGTAATGGGTGGATGACTGTTGCTTCAATTGGTGCTGTAACAACAACTTTAATACTTGTCAGTGTGTTTTTAGCGATTGTATTTAATTTAAATGAATTTGCGAAGAATATCGAATCCGATGTTGAAATTAAAGTGCTAGTTGATTTAACGACAACAGAGGATGAAGTAATAGCGCTTGGTGACCAAGTCGAACAGGTTAAGGGAGTCGAAGCGGTGCACTTTTCATCGAATGAAGAAGAGCTCGACAGCCTGATGAACAGCATGGGAGAACAAGGACAGGCTTGGGGACTCTTTGAACAGGACAACCCATTAAACCATGCGTTCCTGGTTCGTGCAGAGAACCCGCAAGAGACAGAAAACATTGCTAAACAAATTGAAGGATTTGAACATGTATACAGTGTGAACTTTGGCCAGGATATCGTTGATCAGCTATTTACATTTAATAATTACGCACGGCTGATTGGAGTTATTTTAATTGCAGCACTTGTTTTAACTGCTGTGTTCCTAATTTCCAATACAATTAAAATTACGATTATTGCTAGAAGTACGGAAATATCTATCCAAAAGCTTGTTGGTGCAACAAATGGATTTATTCGTTGGCCATTCTTTGTTGAAGGACTCTTGCTGGGGGTTTTAGGCTCAATCATTCCGATTGTCATTATACTCTTTGGATATCACTATATATATCAAAATCTAGCATCACAGATTAGTATAAACTTTGTTAAATTATTGCCATTTACCCCATTTGCTTGGCAATTAGCTGCAATTGTTTTACTTATCGGCGGAACGATCGGTGTATGGGGAAGCGTAATGAGTGTGCGTAAATTCCTGAAAGTGTAACAACACATCAAAGACGTATGAGAGTAATTCTTGGAAGGGAGAATACGAGTTGAAAAAAGCGTTTCTAACTATAATTATTGCAACACTCCTGCTATCACTCACAGCATTGACTAAAAATACAGTTTCAGCTGAATCGATTCAGGATTTGAAGGAGAAAATTAATCAACACGAAAATGAAAAGTCGGATATCACAGAGAAGAAAAACAATGTAGATAGCGAAAAGAAAGATACAGAATCAAAGATAGATGAAAATGTAAAAGAACAGAAATCTGTCGAACAGGAAATTGTTGATTTAGAGGAAAAACTAAACAAAACGCAGGAAGATATCTCTGCTAAAGAAAATGAAATTACATCTACTAATCAAGAAATCGACGAATTAAATGATAGAATTGATAAGTTAGTTGAAGAGATTGCTATTTTGAAAGATAAAATAGAAAAACGCGATATGTTATTAAAAGACCGCTTGCGCTCGATCCAGCAAAGCGGCGGGGAAATCAACTATATTCAAGTAATTTTTGATTCGAAAAGTTTTGCTGATTTTATTAGTCGTGCAACAGCTGTGAATACAATTATGGATCAAGACAAAACAATAATGGAAGAACAAGCGGCTGACCAAAAGAAATTAAAAGCCAATAAGGCAGAAGTAGAAGAAAAGAAAACGGTCGTTGTTGCAAAGAAAGAAGAATTGGAAGGTCAAAAGAAAGAATTAGTAGCTTTAAAAGGCCAGCTCGACGATCAAAAGTCTGAAAGAAATACTTTGATGGCACAGCTTGAAAAAGAACAAAAGCAATTAGAAGAAATCAAGTTGACACTTGAGGACGAGCAGGAAATTCTCTTGGCTGAAGAAAAAGCACAAGCACAGGCAATAGCTTTAGCTGAACAGAAGGTTGGAGAGCTGGAGCAGCTGGCAAAAGAGGAAGCGGAAAGAAAACGCCAGGAAGCGGAACGAGCGAAGCAAGAAGCACAAAAAGGCAATTCAGAAAACAAGGTTGCTGCATCTCCAAATACGGAAGTTGGTTCGCATCCTGTAAGCGGGGCTGTATTTACCCATCCAGCGAGAGGGCCAATTACATCAGGCTTCGGAATGCGTACACATCCAATCTATAATATACCGAAATTACATGCTGGAGTGGACTTTGGTGTATCTACCGGTACGCCGCTTGTAGCGCCAGCAGATGGTGTTGTGAGCACAGCTGGTGTAAGAGGCGGTTTTGGAAATGTTATCATGATTTCTCACTACATAGATGGTCAAAGCATTACAACTGTTTCGGCACATTTGAGTAGTATTAACGTATCACCAGGCCAAACGGTAAGCCGAGGCCAAACAATTGGTGCGACAGGTAATACGGGTGCTTCCACTGGACCGCATCTTCATTTTGAAGTTCATCTGGGCGGTTATGGCAATCCAGTAAACCCGATGCCGTACCTGCAATAATAATGAATAACCATGAAAAGGTATCGTCTCATTAAGAAACGATACCTTTTTCAATATATTTATAAAAAATTAATGAATGAGAAGACATATGCATAGTCATGATAATAATATAATGGTATGCTTTTCTATAATGGATCTAAAGATAGTTGAGGTGGAAAAATGAATGTTAAAAAGTTTCAAGTGGTGCTGATTCTGTTTGCAGCATTGCTCCTTGGATTTGTTGGCGCTTATGCTGGAATGAGTTTTGCTGATAATAAAGATGGCCAGCAGCCAGCAGAACAAACAGACAAAAGTAATGCTGGAGCAGGAGAAGAGAGCTCTACTTCGGGTTTACCAGGGGATTTAAAGAAGATTGCACAGGCATATGCATTAATTCAGGACAATTACCTGGAAGATGTTGAAGATAAACAGCTTATTGAAGGTGCAATTGAGGGAATGCTTGCTACATTGGAGGACCCACACACTTCCTACCTTAATTTAGAAGCAATGGAAGAATTCAATGAACAAATTGAGTCTTCTTTTCAGGGGATTGGTGCGGAAGTCAGTTTAGTTAATGATATTGTAACCATCGTGTCCCCAATAAAAGATTCACCTGCTGAGAAAGCTGGGTTGCGTCCAAATGACCAAGTGCTTTCGGTTGATGGAGAAAGCCTTGAAGGTTTAAATTTAAATGAAGCAGTTGCGAAAATCCGCGGTGAAAAAGGATCAGAGGTTACTTTAGAAATACTTCGTGCATCCGCAACAGAACCATTTGAAATAATAATTGTCCGTGACGAAATTCCGGTAGAAACAGTTTATAGCAGAACGGAAGAAGCAGATGGTAAAACGACTGGAATTATTGAAATAACGAATTTTTCCGAGCACACTGCAGTAGAATTTGAAGAGCAGCTTACCGAATTGGAAAATAACAATATTGAAGGACTTGTTATCGATGTACGGGGCAACCCGGGCGGACTGTTAAACGTTGTTGAAGATATGCTAAGCCTGTTTGTACCAGAAGATCTCCCATATTTGCAAATTGAAGATGCTGATGGGAATAAAGAGGGCTTCCATTCAACACTTCGTGATAAAAAGGCATATCCAATCAGTGTAATTATTAATGAAGGCAGTGCTTCGGCTTCAGAGATTCTAGCAGTCGCCTTAAAAGAAATGGGTTATGATATTGTTGGTCACACAAGCTATGGAAAAGGAACAGTACAAACAGCAGTTCCGCTTGGTGATGGCAGTTCGATTAAGATGACGACCTTTAAATGGTTATCACCAAAGGGTGAATGGATAAATGAGGTTGGCGTAGAACCAACAATTGAAGTCGATCAGCCAGAATATTACTATTCGAACCCTGTTCAAGTCGAAGAGCCATATCGACTCGATGATACCGATCCAATGATTGCTAATTTCCAAGTGATGCTGGATGGACTAGGTTATAATCTTGACCGTGTTGATGGCTATTTTGATGCAAATACAGAGACAGCTGTCAAAACATTCCAAGCTGATAATGAATTAGAAGCAACAGGTATTGTTGATGAAAAAACAGCAGGGATGATTGATACAAAAGTAATTGAAAAAATACGTGCTGGAGAAGATGATGTACAGCTTGAAGAAGCTTTAAACTCACTTTACAAATAAAATTAAAAAGCCACATTAAATCACTGCTAAACATGATTTATTGTGGCTTTTATATTTCTAAAAGGATAGGAGTTCCGACAAACTTAATTTAGATTAACGTGTATTTTGCTGTATTCTTCATTCGTTGGAACCGCAATCCCAAACTCTTTCACATCCCGAAGGTCTCACCGATGTCCTGGCTCCTGCAGATGGCTCAAGATATTTGAAATGCGTTTAGTAAGGAGCAATTCCACATGGGTGCTCTTTCTAGCGGCAATCGGACAATTTAAGGATAAATAATATCATATAAAAATGGCATGACAACTCCCATGACAAATAAAGCAACAGCGATGTAAAGAACGGTTCCAGCTATTGGCAGAAACCACTTTCTTCTCACGAGCTGGAGCCAGTAATTAAGTCCCCACATTACGAGCAGAAAAATTAGATATAAAAATTTAATAATGTCAAAGTTGGGTATTGGTCAGGCTCACTGATATTAACTACAAGACCTAATGCAACAAACCCAATCAATCCGAGCAAGAGTAAATTGACAATATGCACAACAGTGAGATAACCCCTATTCATTAAATCCCGCCCTTGTTGTTTATAGTGTGTTTTAAAACAAATATACTATAAATGATTTCTCTGCGCAATGTGAAAAGGAATAAGAGCGGAAGCATGATGACAGCCAAAGAACTACAGGCAGATGTGATTATGGTTCTCTCATTTTCTGTCAACTTGCCGTGAAGGTTTGCTATGAGAGGTTTAGACAATGAAACTTTGAAAAAACTTTTTCAGAATGAAGGAAACACAAAAAGCAATCCATGTTATACTAGTCATTACATAACAATTAAAATAAAGCAGGGAAAAGCGAGTATTTTCTCGAATTATACTATAATTGATAGATTACATAACATAGAAGGTGATGAACTTGGTCGAAACGTGGTTGCTTGAACTGGCAAAAGGAATAGGAAAACTGTTTCTTAATCCGCTCTTATACTGGATTATCTTTCTGGTAACGCTAGCCAGTTATAATCGTATAAAAATGGAAAGACGCCATTTTGGGGTTAAAGTATTTGTCAGATTCACAGAATTGAAAAGGACTTGGGGGCCCGCAATTATAATAGGGCTTGTTCTCTCTATTGGAATTATTGCGGCTGGTGTTGTGTTTTCTTATGGTACAGTGCTGGTATTAAGTATAATGATGATTGTGCTTAGTCTTCATTCCCGTTTTACACTTCTATCAGCGAGCTATACGATTGGTGTAACGTATATCTTGCTCTTGTTTTTGCCAGCCGTTTTGGAATATCAAGATATGATTGAACCTGCATTTTTCGAGGACACAAATTTTAGCGGTTTGACATTCTTAATTGGGTTTCTGCTTATAGCTGAAGCGATTATCATGCGGCGTGTGAAACGAAACCAGTCTTTTCCTAAGCTCGAAATGAGTGAAAGGGGAATTTGGATAGGACATCATCGTCTGCAAAAGGTGAGTGTAATTCCATTAATTTTGCTTGTTCCTGGAGGGATGATTGAATCATTTGCACCTTATTGGCCACTGCTGAATATTGGTGAGGAGAGTTTTGGACTAGTTTTCTTTCCATTCTTACTTGGCTTTTCTCATACAGTGAGAGGTACACTTGCCTCTGTGGCGGCAAAGAGTCTGAGCAAACAAATTTCGTTTTTAGGTATTTTTGTGATTATCGTCTCGGCAGCTGGTATATATATTGATGGAATGTCATTGGCAGCTTTAATTCTCGCAGTTTTGGGAAGAGAATTTATAACATATCGATTCCGGGTGAAGGACAAAAAGAAAAATCCATATTTCCAGCCTCATCCAAGCGGACTGAAGGTGCTTGCTGTGATTCCTGGAACGCCTGCAGAGCGATTGGATATTCAAGTTGGTGAGGTCATTACAAAGGTAAATGAACGAAAAATCAGCAGTCCGAATGCATTTTATGAGGCACTTCAGGGGTCTGGCGCTTATTTTAAATTAGAGGTTCTGGATGATCGGAATGAGATGCGATTTGTACAAAGCCCTTTTTATGAAGGAGATCACTATAGACTTGGTTTGATTTTTATGAAAGAACCATATCGAAAGAGTAAATAAGAAAAATTAAAAAGAGAGGGGCATCCTCTCTTTTTCAACGGAAATTTTTATTAGGAGGAGAATTCTCATGAAGATTTTTCATACGGCAGATTGGCATTTAGGTAAGCTTGTGCAGGGTGTGTATATGACAGAAGATCAATCCTATATATTAGATGAATTTATAAAAGCAGTGGAAGAAGAGAAGCCTGATGCAATTGTAATTGCTGGTGATCTCTATGACCGGGCAGTGCCACCAACAGAAGCAGTACAATTATTGGACGATGTGCTGGGGAAAATCGTAATTGATTTACAAATACCAGTTATTGCAATTGCAGGGAATCACGACAGTCCAGGCCGCTTGCATTTCGGGAGCAATTTAATGAAGAGAAATGGTTTCCATATTGCCGGTAAAATTATGGATAACATAGAACCAGTTATTTTAAAAGATACATTTGGTGAGGTTCATTTTCATCTTATTCCATACTGTGACCCAAGTATAGTAAGAAATGTATACAAAGAGGAGTCCATTCGTAATCATAATGATGCCCAGAGAAAAATACTTGAACAGATAAATGCTGCAATGGATCCCAAGGCTAGGCATATTGGTGTGGGGCATGCATTTGTTACTCCATATGGTGAGGAAGAAGAAAACACAAGTGATTCTGAACGTCCACTTTCTATCGGAGGTTCCGAATATGTAGACGCACATCACTATATGAAATTTGATTATATGGCACTTGGCCATCTTCATCAAGCACATTATGTTCTGGACGAAAAGATACGTTATGCAGGTTCATTATTAAAATATTCCATATCTGAAGAGCATCATAAGAAGGGTTTTTTTATTGTTGAAATAGACGGGACGGGTAAGGTAGAAGTAGAGAAGAGACTGTTGACACCTCGTCGTGATATGCGAACAGTTGAAGGGTATATGGAGGACATTCTTAAACAGCCAGTTAACGAAGACTATGTTTTTGTTAAACTATTGGATGAAACTCCTGTTTTATCACCAATGGAAAAAGTTCGTTCGGTATACCCGAATGCAATGCATGTGGAAAGAAAATTTTATTCACCGCTTCATATTGCAGATCATAGAGAGGGGACAAAAGAACGCAGAAAAATGACCGATATTGAGCTTTTCCGTTCCTTCTATGAAGAAGTGAAAGGCGATGCACCTAGTGAACAAGCAAATGCTATTTTTGCAGAAGCATTAGAAGCAATTACAAATGAAACGAAATAACGATTAAGAAAGGAGCTGGGATGATTGCGACCAATAAAACTGACAATGACAGCTTTTGGGCCTTATAAGGATACGGAAGTTGTGGATTTCAATGAATTGGAAGAACATAACTTATTTGTCGTTTCTGGTAATACTGGAGCGGGTAAGACAACCATCTTTGATGGAATCAGCTTTGCATTATATGGTACTGCTAGCGGGCAGGATCGTGGAGAAATCAGAATGCTGCGCAGTGACTTTGCAGATGATGATTTACATACAGCAGTTGAATTAGAGTTTTTGCTGAAAGGGAAGCATTATCGAATTCGCCGCCAGTTAGGTCATATTAAGAAAGGTAATAAGTCCAGGACAGGAGATTATATTGAGTTTTTTGAAAAAAACGGGGATGAAGAAATCCCTTGTGTAGACAGGCAAATTGTTTCCGAGGTTAATGATCGCATAGAAGATATTATCGGACTGACACAGGATCAGTTTAAACAGATCGTCATGCTGCCACAGGGAGAATTCCGAAAACTGCTGACTTCTGATACTGAAAATAAAGAAGCAATCTTACGCAGGCTTTTTAAAACGGAGAATTATAAGGCAATTAATGAAGTGCTAAAAGATAAACGCAGTAATGCTGACGCTCATTATAAACAGCAAATAGAAATGCGGAAGAGCCATATAAGCCGTATTGCCTCTGTATTGCCGATTCGTGAAGCATCTCAGTTGAGTGAAGTATTTACTGCAGAATATTTCAATACAGCACAAGTTTTAACTGCATTGGAGGAAGAGATATCCTATTACGAAGAGCGGATATTAACTGATGAGGAAAAATATAAAAAAGTGTACGAACTGAATGATTTGCGCCAAAGAGAGTATCACCAGGCGCAGAATGTAAACGACCGATTTCAGGAGATGCGCAGTAAAAAGCGTCAATTAGCTGAGCTGGGAGTGGAAAGCGAAAGCTATAAACTGAAGGAGAAGCAATTAGCTGCCGCTGAGAAAGCAAATGTGATTTATATGTATGAGCGTTCACTTGAAGCTGCGGTAAAAGATGAAAAAATAAAATCCTCACAACTGGCAGATGCAGTGAAGCACCAGTATGCTGCTAAAGAAAAATATACCAAGGCAGAAGCGAATTATCAATACGAAGAAGGTCGCAAAACAGAACGTGAAGAGGCTTCTCGAAAGCTTGAACGCCTGCAGGAGTTTCTGCCAACTGTACAGGGAATTGAAGCGAAGAAACAAGAGCTAAGACAGCTTGAGGAAAAAGGGAAACAAACGAAGCAAAAACATGCGGAAACGGAAAAAAATCTTGAGCATATAGAAAAACAAAATCAGAACTATCGTCAGGAAATTTCAGCACTTGATAAACAGGTTGAACTATTAAGTGATAAGCCATTGCAATTATTAAAGCTTGAAAACCAGGCCAGAGTATATCAAAGATATATGAAACTGAAGCAAGAATTGCAGGAACTGGAACAGATTCTAATAGAGAAACAAGAAACGTTTAATAGGATGAAGGAAAATTATGAAGCACTGGAAGCTTCCTGGTTAGGAAATCAGGCAGTTGTACTTGCCCACCATCTTCACGACGGCAAGCCTTGTCCTGTTTGCGGAAGCATGGAACACCCGGAAAAAGCAACAGCTGGTGAACAGGATGTCACAAAAGAACAGCTGGCAAATGCGAAACAGGAGCTGGATTCAAAAGAGAAGGAGTTTAATAGGGCCATCTCTCAATTGGAGGCTAAGAAAGAACAGTATGAGGAAGCCGGTACTGAAATCATGCAATATACAATGGATTTGGAACAAGTTGAAACAGAATTTGATGACTTAGTAGCAACAGGCAAGCAGATGCGTGCCGATACTGCAAATTATGATAAAGCAAAAGAACAATTAAGAGCAATAAAGCAAGCTGAAGAGAAGGCATTACAGGCAAAAGCAGAGCTTGATCCAATATATCAGCATCTGACCGAGGAATATCAGCAATTGAAACAGAATTATGTTACAGAACAAGCGATATTAAAAGAAAGATTAAGTAACATACCTGAAGAGCTTACTGTGCTTGCTGAATTAGAAAAGCAAATCGAAGCAGCGAGTCAAAAGAAATTAGACTTGGAAAAAGCTTGGGAAACGGCACAAAAAGTATTCCAAGAAATAAAGGAAGCTTATACGAAAGCTGAGGCAGATGTAAGTCATTTAACCAGAGAGTTAGAAGAAGTAAAGACAAAACGCAAAGAAGCTTATAAAGAATTTCAGGAGAAATTAGCTGAGCAGCAATTCGCAAATGAAGCAGCATATTTTGAAGCGAAGCTCAGTACAGAGGAACAAACAGTGCTAAAGCAGTCAATTGATGCATATAAACAACAAATAGCAATCTTAACTGAGCAAACAGCTTCCCTGGAGAAGGAGTTAGATGGCAAGAAAGAGGCAGATCTGCAAAAATTAAGTGAAGAACTTGAACAATTAAAAGGAAAATACGAAGCAGCATTCCAGCAGTTCAATCAGTCAAAGAAAAACTTGGAAGAAGCAAAAGACCTGCAGGAAAAGATTTCGACAGCTGAAGAAAAAGTGCAGGAAAGTGAGAAAAATTTATCTGTGATTGCAGATGTACATGATACACTGCGAGGACAAAACAACAAGAAGATTTCCTTTGAACGCTATTTGCAGATGGAATATCTTGAGCAAATTATCCATTCAGCCAACCTGAGACTGCAAAATCTATCTAATAATCAATACTATCTAACACGAAGTGACCGTCAAGAGTCTCATGGTAAACAAAGCGGACTCGCATTAGATGTCTATGATAGTCATACTGGGCAATCAAGAGATGTAAAAACATTATCTGGCGGTGAAAAGTTTCATGCAGCTTTATCGCTCGCGCTTGGCATGTCTGATGTAATACAAAGCTTCCAAGGAAATATATCAATCGATACCATGTTTATTGATGAAGGTTTTGGGACGCTGGATGAAGAAGCTCTAACGAAAGCGGTAGATGCACTTGTCGAAATTATGGAATCAGGTCGTATGATTGGGGTAATCTCACATGTGAAAGAACTGAAAGAGATTTTTCCTGCTATACTCGAGGTGAAGAAGACGAAGGAAGGCCATAGTCAGACAAAATTTGTGCTGAAATAAACGGTGAAAAAGAGAAGTTTGTTATATGACAGTGCAATTTGAGCTACTTTTCACCACGTGATGATTCTATCATAAATTAATATGTCATTAAGGAGATTCACATTATTCCTAAAGATAGTTGCACAAGTAACAGTAAAAAATTATAATTGGGTATAGTCTTATTAATTCCTTAGAAAGTGTGTTAAGGAATGAGGAATATTACAGAGGTGTAGAAATGGAAGTTAATATAGGTCCACGGATGCTTAAGACAGGTTTTGCTGTAACTCTAACGTTAATTATAACTAGTTTTATGGATATAGAACTGGAAATTGTTGCCGCGATTGCAGCAGTATTAGCGATGCAGCCTTCTATCATGCGATCATTTGCTTACTTAAAAGAAGTAGTGCTGGCAAACTCGGTCGCAGTTATTTTTTCCCTGCTGGGTATTTTCTTATTGGGAAATCATCCCCTATCTGTCGGGCTTATTGTAATTATTTCAATTGCAATTAACGTTCGTCTGGGCTTAAACAAAACAGTTAGTTTAACAGTCTTAACCATCATTTCAATTATGCTCGCGAGCAATGATGGGGTTAATACGATGTATATCATTCACAGAGTTTCTTTAGTTCTAATCGGAGTCCTGTCCGCATCCACTGTAAATGCGCTTGTCTTTCCGCCGGATCATCAGAAAACGCTGTTTAAGATGATTGGAAATACAGTAGATCGAAATATATTTTTACTTAGAGTTATCCCTAATAAGACAATGAGTGTTCCGACGATTAAGGTGGAAGATCGTGAAATTGAAAAGTTAATCACAAAGATAAAGGATTATTTCGATATTATTGTAGAAGAAAGAAACCGATTATTTATCCGTAATAAAATCAACTTTTTCCGCAGTATTATTATTTATAAGCATATGATCAGTGTAGTAGAGAAACAATATACGCTTATCGGACATCTCGAGAGGAACATTGAAGAAATTGAAGAAATTAGTGGCGGCAAAAGCCATGTCATTAAAAACTTAATTACTGAAATCACGAATTACAGTGAAAATGTATTCTTGCTTTACCAAGATAAAATCGTACTCGACCGCGATCTGCAGCGTGAAACAAAAGCTGCAATGCGTTTAACGATTAATAATTTAATTGATGAGCTGCAGGGCTCCGGTTTCGATAAATGGACATCTGTTTTTCCAGTTGCCAATAGTTTAATTGAGCTCTTCGCAGAATTAGACAAACTGGAAAAATTTGTCCGTAAAAAAGAAAATCATCCAAAAGTTCCTGTATAATTTTAATAAGAAAAATTCAGATAAAAGGCGATTCCTATATTAACACTGGAATCGCTTTTGTTTTTATAGTTAAACTGATTAAACAAGTTTTCGAAATGGATGGATGTATAGACAAATGAATAATATTAGAAAGATTGCTGCTGAGATTGCGAATAAAATTGGAATTGGCAGCCACTCTGCCCATAATCCTGCTAGCAACAAGCCGAATGGAAGTGTCAGCTTCATTAGCATGGAAGAAGTCCCAGCAACACGTCCCAAAAGATGGTTTGGTGTAAACTCTTGCCTGATTGTAAAATAAATAATATTGGAAATCGTTGTAGAGAACGTTCGAATGCCAAGTGCAATTCCTACCGTCCACCATGATGGAGCGAAAATAAGACAACTGACCCCAACAACATCAAATAATAAGCAAAATGTGTAAATATTTCCACGGCCAAATCTTTTTCTGATTTGACTTACCACAGAAGCTCCTAACAATCCTCCAATTGCAGAAATTGTAAACATCAAGCCAATTTGCATTTCTGTTGCACCAAGTTTATCTGTTACATAAAAAATAAGTACACCAATTATCAGACTGGAGGCGAGGTTGACAAATAAAACGGTAACCGTCGGTGTCAGCAATGTTTTATTTTGTAAAAGTGCAGCAATGCCTTCCTTCATATCCTGCCAGAAGCCTTTACTTTTTGGCTTTTCTTTTGCGACTGTAGGCAGCTGGATATTCTGAACACAAAAAAATAATAGAAGCAAACAAACTAGATAGACTGATAAAGTTGATGTAAAGGAAACAAGTGCTAATAACGCGCCGGCAAGTCCAGGACCTGCCGTTTGAATAATTGTATTCACAAAGGAAAGCTTCGCATTCGCAGAAGTCAGCTGCTCCTTTGCTACAATTTGCGGAATAATAGAGTGATTTGCGTTGCCAAATGTGTAGCCCGCACTTGATAGGATAAATCCAAAAATGTATAAATGCCAGAGGGCAAGATGATTAACGAGTAAAAGAACTATAATTGCGAAAATAGAAATGAATTGTATCAGGCTTGTGCATTGCATCATCTTTTTCCGATTGATTCGATCAACCAGCACCCCTGCAATCATGCCTATAAAAATATTTGGAAGAAATTCGACAGCACGCATTGCACTCATTGCAATTGCAGATTGGCTCATTTCATAGATCAGTAATGGTATGGCAATTGTGTACATTTGCAAGCCTAGACTGGAAATAACATTACCGCCCCAGAGAAGCAAAAAGTTTTTGTTCTTCCATAAACTAAGATTTTCTTCTTTAATTTGAATAGCTTTCATTGATTTGCTCCAATCTCATATTGTTGTTAACTTAAAGAAAGTGTAAGCTATTAAAAGGGGAGCTTAAAGTGAAAAAAGAAAATAAAACTGTTCACCTTTTGGAGGCAGCAATGAAATATTTAAAACAGATGAAGCAACTAACACGCTATTTTAAAAAGGATGTAGAAATCGAGACCAGTATTGCGAGTCTCGCTGAAGTATTAAATTGTTCAGAGCGCCATGTAAAGACCATTGTAAATTATTTAGCTGCGAATCATTTTATCGAATGGAAAACACAAAGAGGCCGCGGTAAGAAACCGCGAATAAGACTGCTATATAATTTGCAAGAAATAGAGCTTGCAGAAGCGAAGCAATTTGTCGAACTCGAAAAGTATCAGAAAGCTTTTGGTATTGTTGAGAATCTTGATTTAGCTGTTCAATCAACATTTCAGCAGTGGTTTACGAAGCGTTTAGGTATTAATGAAACGAACTTGTTGGAAAAAGATAAAGATATTTTACGTTATCCTTTCTATGAGACAAAGCTGCAAATGGATCCATTATTCATGTTATCGCGGCATGATGTCCATATGGTACAGCAGATTTTTGAACGATTAGTTGAGTTTAATCCTTCAACAGGAACAGTTATGCCGCGAATTGCACACCACTTTGCATCCGAGGAGGGGAAAAGCTGGACCTTTTATTTGAGAAAGGGCGTATTATTTCACCATGGACGAGAATTAACAAGTGAAGATGTGAAGGCTACATTCACTCGTTTTCTATCGGAGGAAAATATAATAAAAAATGTAGAATCCATTCATTGTATTTCAGATTATGTTATTGAATTCAATCTAAAACAGGCGAACTATTTATTTCCGCGTTATTTAGCGAGTTTAAAAGCATCGATTATTCCTATGGATGTGATTAATCAAAACGAGGCAGCGTTTCAAAACTTTCCTATTGGCAGTGGACCCTATCAATTGGTACGTAACGATGAAGAATTGGTGAGTCTAGATGTTTTTGAAAAGTATTATGGGCTGCGTCCTTGGCTGGATCGGATAGAAATTATCAAAGCTCCTTCTCGATTCCAATTGGAGCAAACACATCCTATCCTGTTGACTGCACCAAATGGTTCTTGGAAAAAAGTGATGTCAATGGAAGAAGGTGCAGACTTTATTACTTTTAATTGCAGAAAAGAGGGTCCTGTGAAGGAAAGAGACTTTCGAAAAATACTTTATCAAGTCATTGATCCAAAGGAATTTTGCTTGCCGGAAGAAAAGCTAGCTTATAGTTTTCTCACAAAGAAGCCAGTGCAGCAGCAGGTATCTATTGAGACGGAGACTGTAAGGGAAGCTGCTTATGATGGAGAGCTTGTCATTGCAGCGCAGGAAATCCGTGAAGGTGTGAACCATGAAAGAGAGGCGAGGATTTTAAAGAAACAGTTAAACAATGCTGGTATTTCAGCAAGGATAGAGCTTGTTCACGCAGCTGATTTTAAGAAATCACAAATACTTGAAAAATACGATTTATTTGTTTCCGGAATTGCATTATCTGAGGATCGGCTGCTTTCGGCTATAGCAACAATACAATCCCCTCAAGTCGCGATTTACCCATGTTTACCGGATGGAATGAAAGACCATATAAATCAAGAAGTGATAAAAATGATGAGAATCCAAAAGGAAGAAGAACGATGGATATCCTATTTTGCGATAGAAGATATTTTAGTAGAACAACATATGCTTCTCTTTCTAAACCATCGATCACATACTGTTTATGAATCAGAAGACAGTGAGTTTATGAATATCGAATTGGATAGTAATGGCAGAATTGATTATCGCAAAGTATGGAGGCGATAACATAGATCGAAAATAAGGGGGCATTGTGGATAGAAAAAGATTCAACTTTCATTCGGCTTAATTGCAGTTTATATAGGAAGAATGCATCTTCGACTGTTAGAATACAATTTCAGTTTATTTGGGTTTAGGGAGCATTTATCAAAGACATTTTTCTTGAATTTCAATTAATTTTGTCCAAGAATGCCCTTATCATGGGCAGTACTTCCAGACTTTAGTATCTTTAGGGGGAAAATCATACTGAATTAGGAAAGGCTGTGAGTTTAAATAAAATAATGAATCTCTCTTATAAAAAGGTAAAGAGTTTTTTACGTAATGAACCGATAATGTTATAAAATAAGTAAATATTTCTTTACATACTTTTAGGCAGCTGAGGCTATGCCAGTTAAAAATCATATTCGCAAAATTAGTTTAGAACGTAGGATAAAGCAAATTCAAATGGCTGAGGATTTGGAAGTAACGCGGCAAATATTTACTGCAATTGCAGTAAGCAAAAATAATTGGCATATATTGAAACCTTTTTCCTGAAAAAACGTATGAATGAGGAGCGTGGTTTTTACATATGGGTAAATATTGTTGTAACACGAAAGAGGATTATTCTATTATAACAGATTCAAAGAAGCGAAAGCAGCTTATTTCTGTTATGATTAAAGCTAGACAAAATAAGGGAATCATGTAATTTTGCAGTAGAAAAGCTTCTGATTTTATTACTTGCATTTATTCTGATGATTCAAAATAAGAGGGAGGGTCACTTTGAATACACAACCACCAGAGCTAACCCCAGAGCAAATTGCCAAATTTAAAAAATGGGGGAAAATATTTGGAATTATCTTTGGTATACTGCTTGCTATCGGGCTAATCTTTCTACTTAGTTTTAACTGGATTACCGATTATATTTGGATGGATAATCTTGGATTTGGCAGTATTTTTACCACAATATTAGGCAGTAAAGTATCATTAATTGGTGTTGGTTTTGTATTATTCTTTATTGCTTCTTTTATTACGCTCCAATGGATTCGCAGTTCTTATATTAGTCAGCTGCATTCCAGTCAGCTTCCGCCAATAATTAAAGAAAAGAAGTACGCAAGATTAGTAATTATGAGTATTTCATTTTTTGTTGGTATTTTAGGGAGTGCAATTGTTCAAGGGATCGGTTGGGAGCCATTGCTTAAATTCATGCAGCATGAAAGCTTTGGAGTAGCAGATCCGCATTTTAATATGGATATTTCTTTTTATATGTTTGTATTGCCTTTCGTAGAGATTATTGTTTATTTATTATTATCCTTGGCGGTACTTGCATTAATTATAGAAATTACCGCATATTCTCTATTCCATATGTATCGAATAAACCGAAAAGCACAGCTTCATATGGGTGTAACGATTGGACTTATCGGTTTGTTAATTGCAACAATTCATGTACTGGCACCATACCAAACACTTCTTTCAAATAGTGTAAACCTGTTTCAAAATAGCGTTGTTTATGGTTTAAGCTATACGGATAAGCTGATTAATGTTCCAAAGGCATATGTGTTAGCCGCCGTGGCAATTCTAGGTGCAATCTGGATGATTATTTCTTTATATCGCGGCAAAGTTAATTCAGCAATTATTCCGATTGCAGTCTATATTGGGTTACTTATTCTCGGTCAGGGTGCATCTATTGCTGTACAAAGCTTTATTGTTTCTCCAAATGAGTTTGCTAAAGAAACTCCATATCTTGAACGCAACTTGGAATTCACGCGTGCTGCATATGATTTAGATGCAATTGAAGAACAAGAGCACCCTGGAAATTATTCCTTGGATCAAGCAATGGTAGAAAGAAATACATTAACAATTGACAATATCCGAATTAATGATTCAAGACCGCTTCTGGATATCTATAATCAAATTCAGACATTCCGAGCTTATTATAAGTTCAATGATATTGACATTGACCGTTATGAAATTGATGGTGAATACCAGCAAGTATTTATAGGTGCAAGGGAGTTAAATACGGAGAATTTACCTGAACAAGCACAAACATGGGTAAACCGTAACCTTCGTTATACGCACGGCTATGGTATTGCGATGAGTCATGTAAATGAAATTACTTCACAGGGACAGCCTGAATACTTGACGAAAAATATACCTGCTGAAGGAACGTTCGAATTAGATCGTCCACAGATTTACTTTGGAGAAGAAGATTATAATGATGTTATTGTTAATACAAAAGTAGATGAATTTGATTATCCGTCAGGCGATGAAAATATTTCCAGCCGTTTTGAAGAAGAGGCAGGGATCCAATTAAATGGTTTGAACCGTTTGCTTTTTGCAATTGACCAAGCTTCATTCAGGCTTTTTGTTTCAGACCAAGTTGAGTCAGACAGCCGATTGCTAAAAACACGTAATATTGTTGACCGTGTAAATAAAATAGCACCATTCTTTGATTATGATGACGATCCGTATATTTTCGTCAGAGATGATGGCAGCCTTGCTTGGATAATCGATGTTTATTTAAAAGCAGAGAACTATCCATATTCGGAGCAGTTCAGCGGTAATGATAATTATATCCGCAACTCTGTGAAAGCTGTGATAGATGCTTATACAGGAGAAGTGAATTTTTATATTGTAGATCCTGATGAGCCGCTTGTTAAAACATATCAAACAATTTTCCCTGATTTATTTACGGATGAAATACCTGCAGATGTTCAGGAGCATTTCCGTTACCCAGAAGAATTGTTTAAGGTTCAGGCAGAAATGTATGGAACATATCATATGTCCAATTTGGAAGTATTCTATAACCGTGAAGACTTCTGGCAATTCCCGACAGAGAAATATTTTGACAAGGACATTGAAATGGAACCATACTATATTACAATGAAGCTCCCGGAGTATGAGGAAGAAGAATTTATCTTAATGGTTCCTTATACACCGAAGAACAGGCAGAATATGATTGCCTGGATGGGTGTGCGGAATGACGGGGAGAATTATGGTGAATTATTTGTTTATACCTTCCCTAAACAACGAAATGTTTATGGACCACAGCAAATAGAGAATCGGATCAATCAGGACAGTACGATTTCTCAGCAGCTCAATTTGTGGTCACAAGGTGGTTCGAAGGTCATTCGTGGTAACTTAATTGCAATTCCGATTGAGGATACAATTATGTATGTAGAGCCAATCTATATTGAATCTTCGAATGAAACGTCTCTGCCAGAAGTAAAACAGATTGTTGTCGCATATGAGGATCATATTGTAATGGAAAGTACCTTTGATAAAGCGATGAATGCATTGTACAAATTAATTGATCCTGAAGCTGCTTCATCAGACGATGAAACAGAGTCAGATGATGGAGAAACAACAGATCCATCTGCTTCTTTAGGTGGCGCTGAAGAAGTACTCCAAGAATTTTCAGGTTTATTTGATGAATACCAAGAAGCATTATCAAATGGAGACTGGGAAGAAGCAGGACGAATTATGGCTGAAATCGAGGAGATTTTGGCTACAATGGAATAAAAGTAAAGCAATCAGAAGACTGTGCTGCGAATAGAATTCGCCAGCACAGTCTTTTATGCCTATTGATTTAAATTTTTCACAATTCATAAAACAATTTATGTATATTCGTTGTAATTTTGGACATGCTTATTTGGTAGGAGATGGAATACCTTTAGCTGAAATCATTAAATCAGCATAAAAAGGACTACCAGAGAGGTGTAAAAATAATGATGATGTACAGAAGGCTAGGAATTTGTGTTCTAAATTTTGCTATTTTCCTAGCAGCAGTATCAATCGTAACTACTGAATTTAAAGAAAATGTGCGCGCAGAGAATATACAGCTAGATGATATCACAGCGACAACAGATGAAGAAGCAGAATTTAGAAAGTCGAAGTTGCAGGAGAAGCAGCTGAACTATAAAGCGGCACCTACAACTTATATTTCTAGTGATAGCATTGATGCACCAAAAACGCTGGAAGAAGCAATCGATTTTGAACAATATCCGAAAGCAAATGTAATTGCGACGGGATATACCGCCGGAATCGAGTCCACTGGAAAAACAGAGGCACACCCAGAATATGGAATTACCTTTTCAGGGGTACAAGTAAAAAGGGATCTATATTCGACGATTGCAGCAGATTTAAATGTATTTCCAATTGGGACAATCCTATATATCCCATCGTATGGATATGGGGTTGTTGCTGATAAAGGAAGTGCTATTCAAGGAAATAAAATTGATTTATATTATGAAACTGTAGAAGATGTTTATACCGAATGGGGTAAGCGTCATATTGATGTTTATGTGATTGAAAAGGGTACTGGTGAATTATCCGAGGAAGCTTTGGCTAACTTAAATGAAGATGAAGCAATGCAGGTATTCCGTTCACAATATACTTCGAATTAAAATATAAAAGTCAGAATGCAGGGATTTTCTGCATTCTGACTTTTTATTTAAAGAAACCATGGTTGTATAATGAACGCTACTGCAATACCGGTTATTGCACCAAAAAAAACTTCAATTGGTTCGTGTCCCAGCAATTCTTTTAAATCTTCCCGTCTTTCTTTATCTTTCTTTTTATTCCAGTCTTTAGCTTCTTCAAAGAAGTTCTGGAAGTCCTTCATGATCCGATTGAGGATTGCTGCATGTTCTCCTGCTTGTCTTCGGACACCAGAGGCATCATACATGGTAATTACACTGAAGATGCATGAGAGGGCAAAGATACTGGATGTCACACCTTCAACTATCCCAATTGCTGTAGTTAGTGCAGTGACTGCTGCAGAATGGCTGCTAGGCATGCCGCCAGTACTAAAAGCAATTTTAAAAGAAAGTTCGCGTGCAACGATTAATTTAATCGGTACTTTAATAAATTGCGCAAAAATAATTGCCGAGAACGCTGCCCATAGAGGGAAGTTAGAAAATACCGCCATAAAGGATGTCTTCCTTCCTGTATTTAGTGCACATGCTGCGTCAAGTTTAACACAATGCAGCAGACGAGTAAAACAAAAACAGCAGGGAAGACGGGTTGTGATTACTTATATTTTAGCTTTAATCCAAGCTGCTGGAATCCGTTTTGCTAATTGAACCATAAAGAATGCAGAAAGGAATGAAAGGGCTGTATCCTTTATAAGGAAAGGAATCATGCCTGCCCATGCAATAGCATAGCCAATTTCAAGTTCCAGCCATGTATTTAGTGCTAGATACATATAGGATACACCAAAGAGATAATTGATTGCCACACCAAAAATTGCAGTAATCGTATAAGCAGTAATCGTCTGTTTATTTATTATCTCCATCATCCAACCGCAGAAAAAGGCAACAAAAACAAAAGAAATAAGGAAGCCGCCAGTTGGACTAATTAACACAAAAGGACCACCTTGCAAACCGGCAAAAATCGGAAGACCGGCAGTTCCAATAAGAATATATGTAATAATTGCAAAAGCTCCAAGACGTTTCCCTAACATAAATCCAGCAATAATTGCAAAGAAAGTTTGTAAGGATAAAGGTACACTTGTACCGCCGATTGGGACTGCCAGCATTGGAAACCAAACTGTAATATTGGCACCAACAGCCATTAAACATACAAATACAGCACCAAATGTTAAATCAATTGGTTTTAATTTATTCAAAATATTCCCCTCCTTTTTTATTGATAATATATCTAACGGCAAACATTGTCAACTATATTTTATATTGGGTGACAAACAAAAACACCTCCGTGATTACGAAGGTGTTGTAATTTATTATAAATTATAGCGCTGTTTCAAGAGAGATCTCAATCATTTCATTAAATGTCGTCTGACGTTCTTCTGCAGTTGTTTCTTCCCCAGTAATAATATGGTCAGATACAGTTAATACAGATAGTGCCTGGCGATCGAATTTGGCAGCTAACGTATAAAGTGCGGACGATTCCATCTCAATTGCCAGAACTTTATATTTTGCTAATAAATTATTAACTTCTATTGCATTATCTCGATAGAATGAATCACTTGTGAATATATTTCCTACACGAATATTTAGTCCTTTTTCAAGTCCAGCATCATATGCTTTTTTCAGCAATTCGAAGTCTGCTATAGGAGCATAATTGATTCCGCCAAATATTAGATTATTCGCTTGGGAGTCTGTAGTTGCACCTTGTGCAAGGATGACATCACGTACTTTAACATCTTTTTGAATAGCTCCACATGTTCCTACACGAATTAACTTTTGCACGTCATATTCATTGATTAGTTCATTTGCATAAATAGAAATTGAAGGAACACCCATCCCTGTTCCCTGTACGGAAACTTCTTTACCTTTATATTTCCCTGTGAAACCATACATTCCACGTACTTCGTTATAAAGTTTAACATCCTCTAAAAATGTTTCAGCAATATATTTCGCTCTTAATGGATCGCCAGGCAATAGAATTGTATCTGCAATATCACCTTTTTTTGCTCCAATATGTACACTCATTTAAATATCCTCCTTTATTCTGTCTCTTTAAAATAACGGTATCATAATCAAAAATAATTGACAAATTTCAACAAAATAAAAATAAAATGCAAGAAGCTCGATATTCCTATAATATTAGTTTAAAATTAGATGAGAATTGTTTATAATAAACAATATAGATATGGTTTGTATTAGCATACTTTAAATAGAGTGAAGGGAAGAGATTTTATATGAAAGCACAAACATTTACAATCACTGCTGAAACAGGAGTTCACGCAAGACCAGCAACATTGCTAGTGAATAAGGCGGGGCAATATGCTTCAGAAATTGAAGTATCCTACCGTGACAAAAAAGTTAATCTTAAATCAATTATGGGTGTAATGTCTTTAGGGATTCCTAAAGGAGCTGAAATCGAAGTTACATTCAATGGCAATGATGAAGAAGAAGCATTAGAAGGTATCTCTGAAATTATTAGAGAACACCTGGGAGAGTAATGGATTGATCATAAAACGGATCCGAGCATCGACTGTGATGTATGGATCCGTTTTTTGATTCTTTAAGTGGGGAAGGGACAGCTTGTTTGTTTTTGAATTTCACGATACCTGCTTATAATCCGGATTCTGGTTCGTTATTCATTATATTTGTGAATAAAGCTTCAAATATACCTCATTCTCCAAGTGATTCAATACATTTAATGCCTTTTCGCTATAGGCCGTGGCTTCCTTTTCGAGTTTATCACGGTAAGCTCCTACTGCTATTTTAAGTGATTCATTATAATGTGGAATTTCTTCTTCATAAGCATGAACTGCTGGTTTTTTGACGTTCATTTTTTCATGATAGGCAAGTGCTTTTCTTTCGTGAAAGAAGACATTCTCAGTTTGTTTCATATTATGCAGGTCTCCTTGCAGCGGATGTTTTAATACTGCTCGTACTTCGATAAGGTAGCGATCTCCTCGATCCTCTTTCACCTCTCCAATATATGTGCCTGAGCGATAATGTGCTTTCACAAGCGAGCCAATTCGTATATCTGCCATGGTTATCAACCTCCTAATCTTATTTTGCCAAAGTTATGGATAAGTTGCGAATAATTCTCATCATTTTAATTAAATCCTTTTTTTGATATACTAATTTTAAAGGATGTGATTGAGAATGATTTACATGCCATTTTTATATTTTCCGGAAGACAAATCTGAATATATTCCAGCAACAATCATGTTAGTCATATTTATGGCACTTGCAGTTGCAGCTCTAGTCTTTATGGTTAAGAAGAATAAAAAAGATGAAAAAAAGTTTGAAGAGAAATATGAGACGCAGCTCAAATCTGCTGAAAAAGCTGATAAAGCAGAAACAACTAATAAATAATCAATTTCTTATATATGTTTAGAAAATCCTTCAAATACGAATACTATGTAATAGTATTCAAGAAGGAGCAGGGAACCATGAAAAGATTATTTCTTATCCCATTTTTACTGCTTGCTGCATGTACACAAAGCGGATATGATACAACGAAAGAAATTGAAATGATTGATACTGCGGGTGACAAGGTAGGAACAGCCACCTTAAGTGAACAGCCTGAGGGCGTTCGCATTAAATTAAAATTAGACGGAATAGCCCCGGGAGTGCATGCTATCCATGTACATGAATTTCCTAAATGTGAACAACCAGATTTTACTAGTGCGGGTGAACACTTTAATCCAGACGGAAAAGAGCATGGTAAGATGAATTCCAAAGGCCCTCATCTAGGAGATCTGCCTAATATTGAAGCAGATGCAGCTGGTAAAGTAGATGTCGAACTAATGCTTTCTGAAGCGACTTTAATGGATGGAAAGCAATCGTTAGTTAGAGATGAGGGGACATCACTTATTGTCCATGAATCACAGGATGATGGCTATAGTCAGCCGAGCGGCAATTCAGGTGCAAGAATTCTCTGTGGTAAAATAACTGCAGACAAAAAAGAATAGCATGCAAAAAAACAAGCACCAATTATAGGGCGCTTGTTTTTTTATTGGCCGTTCAGCGATTTTTAACTGCTGAAATCATTCGCTCGACAGCTTCCTCTAATGTAGCACGAGGACAGCCAATATTCATCCGCATAAATTGTTCAGCTTCTTCACCATAATCAATGCCCGCATTAAGACCAACTTTTGCTTCTTTCACAAAAAATGTGCGTAAATCTGCTGCACTTAACCCAAGTGCTGAACAATCAATCCATAATAAATACGTACCTTCAGAATTTACTACCTTTAATTCAGGTGCGTGCTTCTCAAAACTTTCTTTTACATAGTGGTAGTGACTTTCCATCAATTCCATTAATTCATTGAGCCATGGTCCGCCGTAAGTGTAGGCTGCCTCCATAGCAATATTACCCATTGTATTTAACGAGTTATTAAATCCTTGTTTATTAAAGGAAATATCAAGTGCTTTTCTTTTTTCATCATCCGATGTAATGACATACGACGCATCCAGCCCTGCCAGATTAAATGTTTTTGAAGGTGCCATACAAGTAATCGTCTGCTCAGCTATTTCCTCAGAGAGCGATGCAATAGGAATATGCTTTTGCCCAGGGAAAACAAGGTCACCATGAATCTCATCCGAAAGAATCAATACATCATATTTTAAACAAAGTCTTGCCATTTCTTCGAGTTCGCCTTTTTTCCAAACCCGTCCAACTGGATTATGTGGTGAACATAGAATAAATGCCTTTACACCTTGCTTAAGCTTCTCTTCGAAATCATTAAAGTCAATATAATAAGCCCCATTCTCATACTGCAATGGGTTCTTAACTATATTTCTATCATGAGTTTTTATTACATTATAGAAAGGAGGATAGACAGGTGTCTGAATTAAAATATTATCCCCTGGCTCTGTAAATGCCTGGATTGCTATATGTAAACTTGTAACAACCCCATTGCTAAAAGATAACCACTCTGGTTTAATTTCCCAGTTATGACGTGCTTGATTCCAGTTAATGATGGCATCTTTCAGTTTATTATCAACAATTGTATATCCATAAACTCCATGTTTTGCACGTTCCATCAAAGCTTCATTTACTTCTCTAGGAGCTTTAAAGTCTGTATCTGCAACCCACATTGGAAGTACATCACTAGACTCAAATATCGTATCAAGCATATCCCACTTTACGGATTTGGAATTTGTGCGATTAATAATCTCCTCGAAATATCCCATAACATTACCTCCAATTCAATTTATACAGCCATTATAACAAATAAATCATGCTTGCAATAACCTAAGCGTGATTTAAAATGTCAATTATGGGCTTGTTAAAATAAACAAAAAAAAAGCAAAGCGCGATACGCTCTGCTTACAGGGGGAATACGAGAAAGTCTTACAGTTTTATTATTACCCATTATCAGAAAAGCTAAACATAAATTTAAACTTTTTTGCAACTTTTAGTGAAAAACATGCGTTACATAGATAAGAACAGTGTTAAGGAGAGGGGGAAATTGAGGTGGATGAGCAAGAAATTATAAGGCTGGCTAAGGAAAATGACGATGTTTCTTTTGAAAGATTAGTAATAAATCCAGGATGCCATTCATTCTATTTTACTTTTATGATTAATCTCATGAAGAAATTGCAATGTTATTTCACAAGAGTTGAAGTAATTGAAAAGCACCGATTATGAAAGGTGCTTTTTATTTAGTTAAAATATAGCGCTTGCTTTACTGAAATGCTATTATGTAGGTGTGTAATATTCAGAATAAACTATATACATTAAACGAGAAAAGTACCTGGTAGCTGTTTGCATTTAAGAAGAATACTTATTCAGAGGAAAGGCAATATGAAATCTTTATACGCTGATATGTTAATAGCCAGGGAGTGAGAATATTGGATTTAGGCACACCGATTGCAATAGGGAATACAGCAAAAGTTTACCTTTATAAAGACAAGATTTTTAAAATATTTAAAGCGAATCTGCCTAAAACGGAATCCCATTATGAGGCTGAAAAACAACGACTCGCTTTTTCACATGGTTTAAATGTTCCTGAGGTAATCGATGTTACTGTAATAGATGGACAGCAAGCTATTATTATGGAATATATTAAAGGCAGAACGATTGGAGATATAGTATCTCAAAACATGGATCAGACGGAGTATTATATGAATATTTCTATTGAAGTACAACAAAAAATCCATGCAGTTGATGTTGACTCACTCGAGCGGATGTTTGACAAACTCCAACGTCAAATTGCAGCCGCTGCTCATCTAGAAGAAAGGCAGAAATCTTTCCTGATAGATAAAATGGCATCGATTACATATCAGAATAGACTTTGCCATGGAGATTTTCACTTTTTAAATTTAATTCTTTCTGATAGTGGCTTAGTAACGATTATAGATTGGGTGGATTCAAGTGCAGGCGATATTCGTGCTGACATATATCGTACATATCTCTTATATTCACAGCTTTCTAAAGAACTAGCTGAAATGTATTTGCGGTTATATTTAAAGAAAAGCGACTTATCCAAGGAAGAGATTTTTCAATGGGCACCAATCATTGCGGGAGCGAGATTATCAGAAAATGTAACCTCAGAAACAACTGAACGTCTCTTGAAAATAATTAATGATCAATATCCGTTATAATCAGGTTATTATTTTACACTTAACTAATTGTGAAACTATTATAGTTTTTTAGCAGGAGGATATGATGGAAAAGACACCTAAACATATTATTGCTGTATCTGCACTTATCACGAATGATAACAATGAAGTGTTATTAGTAAAAGTACAGTGGAGGCAGGATACGTGGGAGATGCCGGGAGGACAGGTAGAAGAAGGGGAAGCATTGGATGAAGCTGCAGCAAGGGAAATACTGGAGGAAACGGGACTCGTGATTGAACCTGTTGGTATTACTGGAGTTTATTATAATACAACGAAGCACATTTTATCTGTCGTTTTTAAAGGGAACTATATTAGTGGAGATATTCAACACCCACCTGAAGAAATCAGTGACGCAAGATTTATCGAAATAAATGAAGCGAATATCGAACGCTATATAACGCGCCCACATATGAAATCAAGAACGCTTGATGCGATAAATGCGGAGAATATTATACCTTATGAAACCTGGGAAGTCAGTCCATATCATTTGATAGGCAGGTTATTTTAATTTGCTGCTTAGAAAAGGTATCTTTTCAAATGATGAAGAATCTCCACAGACTTAAACTATAATAAGGAGTGAGTCACATGCAAATTAAAAAATGTGAATCGTGTGGAAACGATTCCTTTGCGGTAGGAAATCTGGGAAATGGTTTTACTTCAGTAACACCGGTTGATAAGATTATGGGAAGTTCTCCATTAATACTTACTTTTTGTAAAAAATGTGGGGAAGTATCGTCCATTAAGGTTAAATATCCAGCTAAATTTTAAAATACTGGATAATTAATTTCTGACATGTACTTAAAGAGTTAATAAAAGTTATTTAAAAAAGAGGTTTTAAAATATAGACATCTTTTGCCAGCCGTGAAAGAACAAACCTGGTTATTAGCAGAGTTTAATGAATAAATATTTCAGCTAAATTTTTATTAAGAAGTATTACAGGTGGAGCTTTTTTCTGCCTTTAGGGTAAATAGTGATTGTCCATAATTTTATAGATTACCGCTATGAATTTAAGGGGAGGTTTAGCATGATGAATGACTTTTATTGTGATCAAGTATTAAGTGGAAAAACCCAAGTTAAAAAAGTATTTGAGACAGAAAATGTCTTAGCCTATTATCATGCAAATCCATACTGGCCCGTTCATATTGTTGCCATTCCAAAGAAACATATTTCCTCATTAATTACATTGGAAGAAAGTGAAAATGATTTATTGCTGGAATTGTTTGAGGTAATCAAAAAGGCTGCAAATAAGGTGACAGAGGAAAATGGAGCTTGTAGAGTGCTTACAAACTTAGGGGATTACCAGGATTCAAAGCACCTTCATTGGCATATAGTTTTTGGAGAAAAATTAAGATGAATAATTAATAAAATACGTTTGGAAGCACTTTAATAAAAGTGGAATTTAAATAGAAAAAAGGGGGAATAACCTTGACGCCGAACATACCTGAACTACTTAATGAATTATATCCAGTTAATTTAACAAAAGTCGAATCAGTAACAAATGAAATGTTTCGCTGTATTGCTGAGGAAGGTGAGTACTTTGCAAGAATGACAAACTATAAAAGCTTAGCTGAACAGTTGGAAGAAGTTAACTATACGAATTTTTTATTTGAAAAAGGTATGGGTGTATCGCCAACAGTAACTTCATTAAATGGCAAGTCAGTAGAAAAAATGATTCTTAATAATAACGAGGTCTTAACTGTACTTTATAAATCAGCACCTGGTATTCATCTGCCAAGAAATCAGTGGAAAGCAGATGTAATAAAAGAATTGGGGCGGCAAACGGGAAGATTGCATCGTTTTTCTAAGGAATTTGAGCGAGTTCATTCAGTTAGGTATATCAATGATTGGTATGATAACGGGGAATATAACTTTTTAAAGTACATACCTGAGGAAGAGTCGGTGATTAGGGAAATTGCAAAAGAGGTTTTAACAACAATACAAGCAATACCAAAAAATCATTCAAATTATGGACTGCTGCATGGTGATTTATGGTTAGAAAATGTTTTAGTAGATAAAGACTCAAATATAACAATGGTTGATTTTCAAGATTGTGAGAAGCATTTTTATATTTTCGATTTAGCAGTTCCAATCTTTAGTGCTGTGGAGTATTCTTTTGCTGGCGGGGGAAGCATTGTTGACTACGGAAGCGAAATTACAAATGCAATTATTGAAGGGTATAGGGAGGAACACGAACTGTCTGCGGAAATGGCAGATATGCTTCCTCTTTTTATTAAGTTAAAAGAAGTATTTGAATATAGTTTGATGCATATGTACTGGAACAAAGAAAAGCTGACGGAGGAGCAGATTAGAATTATGAATCATTATAGGGTTCGCCTTGAACTAAAACATTCTATTTTTTGATTCAGCAAATGATAGGTTCATATAAATGAAGGTCTATCTGCAATAATGATAGAAAAGCAAACTGCTTTAATTAGAAATTTCTTGTATGAGCAGAAATGCGACTAGTGAAAAGAATCTTAAAAGAAATTCTTTGAGATAAAGATTTCAATAAAATAAGGGAGATAAGGCAGTAATGAATAATCTACTTGAAGACCTAAAAATTCAGTATCCAATTCTTCAAGCTCCGATGGCAGGAATAACAACACCTGAATTGGTAGCTGCAGTCTCTAATTCGGGTGGATTGGGAAATATTGGTGCAGGCTATCTGTCAGCGGGGCAGACGAGAAAATTTATTCAAAGAGTAAAAAAGCTAACAAATAAACCGTTCGGAATAAATTTATTTGTTCCCGAAAAAAATACAGTATCATCGGATCAGGTAAAACGTGCAATCCAATTATTAGACTTTTGCAAGGCTGATTTACAGTTGGCTGATTTTGAAATACCTTCATTTGAAGAGATGAATGATTTTGATAAACAAATAGAGGTAGTTATCGAAGAGCAAGTGCCGGTTTGTTCTTTCACATTTGGTATACCAGATGAAGAAGTGATTAAGAAACTTAAAAATAAAGGAATTTTTATCATTGGCACTGCTACGAGTGTAAAAGAAGCGAAAGCAGTGGAAAAATCAGGGATGGATGCTGTTGTTGTGCAGGGGAGTGAGGCGGGAGGACATCGTGGTACCTTCCTCAATAGTGAAAGCTATGTTGGCTTAATGTCACTCATTCCTCAAGCTGTTGATCATGTGCCGATTCCTGTTATAGGAGCAGGTGGAATAATGGACGGGCGGGGTGTTGTAGCTGCCTTATGTTTAGGTGCTCACGCTGTTCAGATGGGTACCGCATTCTTAACAACAAAAGAAAGTGGAGCTAATCCATTACATAAGGAAGTTGTGCTCACCGCAACGGAAGAAGACCTGCGTATTACCCGGGCATTTTCTGGAAAGCCGGCAAGAGGTGTTAATAATAAATTCATGGCAACTCTGAAAAAACATGAAAATGATCTGCTGACTTACCCCTATCAAAATAGTTTAACTAAAAAAATAAGAAGTGAAGCAGCTAAGTACAATAATAAAGATTATATGTCGTTATGGGCTGGTCAAACCCCGCGTCTTAGTAAAAACATCTCGGCACTTGCCTTAGTAGAGACAATTATCCGGGAATGTAAAATGATTAGTAATAAATTCAATTTATAAATTATATATCTGGCATCATAAAATGCATTGCATCCATACATAGCACTCATTTAATTGATACTTTTTTCTGCCGCAGTTCTTAAAAAAATACTAAGGAATGCTCGGGATGTAAAGGGAGAAAATGATTTAACAGAAAAGCAAAGGCGATTCGTATTTCTAACTAATATATCGTTTGTGAAATCTTGGAATGTGAGAATGATATCTTAGAATATAGAGAAGGGATAGATACAGACTCAGCTAATTTACTTAAAACTAGATTTAGAAGCATCTAGACAACAATTTGATAAGCATAAATAATGTTGAGAGGAGTGACAAGATTATGTCCCACACGATAGGTCTATCCGGCAGTATAATTTTATCAGAACCTAAAAAATTTCCGCTATTATTTAATAAGGAAAATATAAATCATATCGAGATTGGCGAGTTTCCAAGTAAAAAAGCTTTTGATTATTTCTTAGAACAATTAAACGAAGCAAATTTATCATTTGGTTTGCATTCCCCATTATATAGGAATGAAAGCAAATATGATTTGCTGGAAAAAGTTCAATTTGATCCTGAACAAGCTTGGGAGCAATTTGAAGCAGAAGTAAAATATATGTCTGAATTAGGGGCAGCTTATATTTTGATGCACTTTCCTTATTTTAAAGAGGAAAAAGCAATAGACACAAAAAAATGATTGAACAGGGAATTAAAAAATTATATGCTCTTCAGGAAGAGTATGGAATAACAATTGTTTGTGAACCGAAACTGGGGTTTAACAAATCTGGATTTGGGATTAATGCTCTTGATGCCTTTCCAATTGAAGTTTGGGAAAAGTATGGAATAAAACTTTGTATTGATATAGGAGATTATTTGCTCGCGACGAGCGATAAAGTCACGGATTATATAGAAAAGTGGAGAGAGTATATTAAAGTAGTTCATCTACATAATGTGGAATTTCAAGGCGATAAATACACCTGGATACCAGTTCATCCGTCACACGAAATGGACGAAATACATTTTAATGTCAAGGAATTAATAAACAAGCTCTCCAGGAGCGCAGACATTTTTTTCATTTTCGAACATACACCACATACAAATCCGACAGATACATTTGTCAATGAGGGGATTGAATGGGTAAAGGAAATAATACAAACGAGCTAAAAATAAAAGTTGTTTTTCAACCTGTAAATGGGATATTCAGATTATAAGATAGACATAAAAGGAAATAAACTGCAAAGAGGTACTAAACACAATATACAACGACTTTGTGACACTGCGAGGATACTTAATTGAATATGGCTTCATGGATCGAAGCAGGGACGGCAGTGCATATTGGAACAAAAATTAAGGCGGGATAATCATGAATGTAGAACTTACAAGATTTAAAGTGAAAGCTGGAAAGTCTGAAGCTGTTAACGAGTGGCTAAAATTCCTAAACGATAATATGAAGGATGTGCTTGTCACGTTAGAAGGGGAGAAGATGTATGTTGAAACGATATTCCGAGAAGTTCTGAATGGAGATGAGTACTTATATTGGTATTCTGTTCAAGGTTCAGGTGGTCAGGATGTAGAAGAGTCCGAGCATTGGATTGATAAAAAGCACATGGAATTCTGGGAGGAATGCATCGACGAAAGCTTCAGACCTGTTGACTTGGGAACAGAAGTCGTGATGATTCCTGAGAAAGTAAGAAAAGTTATGAATGCATAGAGGTAAAAGCTATTTAGACGGACAAAGGAATAGAACTAAGTAATAAGAGACCATAAAAAAATGGTCTTTTTCTTTAATTGCTAATTTCTGAAATTTGCGTTTAAATGGGCTGCTATTATGTTATTATTTGATTAAAATCAGGCAGAGATTTACTATACCAGTGAAAGTCTAGATAAACTTTAAAGAGCCGACGAAGCAGGAAAGAATGATCCCACGGTATTGGAAAGAAAATGTGATTATGTCATACATCCTTGGGAACCGTCAGAAGGATTATTTATCAACGGTAATTAGTAATAGGAGTGAAAGTCAAAATAAATTCTAGAGTAGAAGGTGAGACAGTACATATGAAATCCAAATTGATTATTATACGAGGAAATTCTGGAAGCGGGAAAACAACAACTGCAGAAAGCCTTCAAAATAATTTAGGGCATGGTACACTGCTGGTTTCTCAGGATGTAGTTCGGCGTGATATGCTGCGTGTAAAGGATAGAGAAGGAAATCTTTCCGTTGATTTAATCCGTCAGATCGCAGCATATGGAAAAGATAAATGTGAATTTGTGATTGTTGAGGGTATTCTTTATAAACAACGCTACGGTAATATGCTGAATCAATTAATACAGTTTTTTGATAACAGCGTGTTTACTTATTATTTTTATCTATCTTTTGAAGAAACGGTAAAACGACATAACTCCCGAGATAAAAAAATGGAGTTTGGTGAAGATTCCTTGCGCGCTTGGTGGAATCCGAATGATTATCTTGGTGTTGAGGGAGAAACAATTTTGACTGAAGGTATGTCGCGGGGCGACGTGTTAAAACTAATATTAAATCAAGTACAACTAATAGATTCCAAAATAGATTAAAAGTCATTTCGCGGAATGAGAAGTTAGAAGGCTGCAAGCTGAAGCTTATGCAGAAGGGAAGCATGAATTTGAACATTTAGTTGGTCAATTGCAAGGTGGTGCTATCTGGGCGATAATTATAATTGCAGGATATTTATTTTTACTGGCCTGGTGGGGATAGTTGTCTTTAGTAAAATAGAGAATAGTTTAAAGGGCAGGTGATTCAGATTCAATACAGCCTAAGTAAAAAGGAATCCATCCTGAAAGCTATCATTAAGATGGATTCCTTTTAATTTTAAACTTCTATTTATAGTCTTTTTTCCAATTCTTCCTTCTGGTCTTCAAATCCTGGTTTGCCCAGCAGTGCAAACATATTTTTCTTATATGCTTCAACACCTGGCTGGTCAAATGGATTGACACCTAATAAGTAGCCGCTGATTGCGCATGCCTTTTCGAAAAAGTATACAAGATACCCAAATGTATAAGCATCTAATCTTGGAATTTCAATGATTAAGTTTGGTACATCGCCATCCGTATGAGCAAGCATTGTACCAAGAAATGCTTTTTCATTGATTGCATGAATTGTTTCTCCAGCAAGATAGTTTAAACCATCTGAATCATTATCAGAGCGCTCCAATGTTAATTCTTTTTCAGCAGAATGAACGTGCAACACTGTCTCGAAAATATTTCTTCTGCCTTCTTGAATATATTGTCCAAGTGAGTGAAGGTCTGTTGTAAAGTTTGCAGATGAAGGATAGATTCCCTTATTGTCTTTGCCTTCACTTTCACCGAATAGCTGCTTCCACCATTCAGAGAAATACTCGAGGCTTGGTTCATAATTGATAAGAAGTTCGGTAACTTTTCCTTTGTTATATAAAATATTTCGGATTGCTGCGTATTGATATGCAGCATTTTCTTTTAAGTCGGAAGTGGAAAGGTCATCCATTGCTTGTCTAGCTCCGTCCATCATATCATCGATTTGAATACCACTTACGGCAATTGGCAGGAGTCCAACAGCAGTTAATACGGAATATCTTCCACCCACATCATCAGGGATAACAAATGTTTCATAACCAGCCTTGTCTGCTGAAGATTTTAAGGCACCCTTTGCCTTATCGGTCGTAGCAAAAATACGATTTTTCGCTTCTTCAACACCATATTTCTCTTCTAAATATTTCTTAAAGATACGGAAGGCAACTGCAGGTTCAGTAGTTGTTCCACTCTTGGAAATAACATTTATCGAAAAGTCTTTTCCTTTTAGTAAGTCGAATAGTTCTGCCATATAAGTCGAACTTAAATGATGGCCGACAAAAATAATTTGCGGAGCATTTCGGTCTTCTTTTGATAAAAGATTTTGGAATGAATGGTTCAGCATTTCCAATGCAGCACGTGCGCCAAGATAAGAGCCGCCAATTCCAATTACTAGTAAAATATCAGAGTTCTTTCGGATTTTTTTAGCAGCTTCTTTAATTCTTGCATATTCTTCTTTATCATAGTTTTCAGGTAAATCTAGCCAGCCAAGAAATTCATTTCCAGCTCCTGATTTTTCATGGAGCAAGTTGTGGGCAGCATTTACCAAAGGAGCAGCATTTTCTAGTTCAGCTTCACTAAAGAATTTTAGTGCTTTATCGTAGGTTAAAGAAACATGAGTCATATTTTTTCTCCTTTTTACATATGTATTTAATTTAACTTTAAGTGATTTATAAGCTGAAAGCAAGAGGGAGAGCTTGTTAGTGTTTTTAAAATATTTATAAAATAGCTGATATTTCCTTAGGGAGTAAGCTGGTTCATTCCTGTTTACATATATCACTCTATTCATTTAATTTTGAAAAAAATTGTTGTGCAAGAATGTCTGTTTTATAATAGATGTATATCTTTGTGGAGGTGTAATCGATAAGAGCTTGGCTTACATTAAATATTGAAAGGGAGCGATCCTATTTTTGAAAATAAAAAACGATTTTATATTGCGCTAGTCCTCTTTTTTATATACCTGATAATCAGTTCACCCTTTATTTACGAAGGTTACCCTCAGAATAATACATTTATTTTTAGTATACCTTTAAAATCTTGGATTGGATTAAATTATGTAGGTATTATTGCATTGATTTTTCTTTTTATTAGCTTTTATTTACTAGTGAAGTCACTCAATAAGTATAAAGGGAGGATGCTTTTATTAACACTGTTTTTAGCGGCAATTACACCACAAGTTCTTGCTGATATATACCAAAAAACTTTTGCAACAGGTGTGTATGCAATTTCTTATGAACAGGAAAATAGCAAATGCGAATTTACAATGGATGATCTTGAAGTTGATTTACAGGTCAAATGTGAACTGATTTTAGAGAATCATAGTGGTGATGATATTGAGTTATTTGTAGAATTTATTGGGTTATATAGTAAGAGAGATGATTCTATGATTAAATTATTAAATAATGATGCTCCATATAAGATAAAATTACAAAAACATCAAAAGAATTATGTGGAAATAAATACAACCATCCAGTCATCTAATCTTGAGTACTCGATGGAAGGTGGGGGTATGTCTGGCATGAATATAATTATTAAATCAGATGGGCTTGAAAGAACATTATAGGTTTTTGCTATGCTTGGACATTTAGTAAATACATGAATGAAGGAAAAGATATTACTTTTGATCTGGTCAGGGAAGGACATTAGGAAAGTATCCTATGGTTAAGATGCGATTGGAAATTTCAAAAAAACAGGTTATTTAGCGGACTTTTATGAGAATCCTGAAGTTCATAAGACTGAGTTGGAAGAATACGTTGTTGTAATATATGTTAAAGGCTGTATTTACTAAGTGAAGAGGCAGTTTAAAGTTATATCCTTTGTAAACAGGATTATAGCCGGAAGTTCAAATAGGAACTTATCAAAGAAAAGGTCTTTAGACAGAGAAAGGAATTATCGTATTATTTCATTAGAAAAGGATGTTTATTATGGCGAGAAGTGAAAAAGCAGTATTTACTAATATGTGTATGATTTATGATAAGAACGGAAGAGTCCTTGTACAGGACCGGCTAAATCCGAATTGGCCAGGCATCACATTTCCTGGTGGTCATGTGGATAAAGCAGAATCATTTTCGAATTCTGTGATAAGAGAAGTACACGAAGAAACAGGTTTGACAATTTCTTCACCTGTTCTGTGCGGAGTGAAACAATTTCAGACAATTGAAGGTGAACGATATGTCGTCTTGCTGTATAAAACAAATAAATTTCATGGAGAATTAGCGTCTTCACAAGAAGGGCAAGTCTATTGGGTGCATAGGGAGGAGTTGCATACTTATAATCTGGCGGATGACTTTGAAAAGATGCTTGAGGTGTTTGAATCGGATGACATCAGTGAGTTGTTTTATAGCGCGGAAGAGGAAGATTTGCATGCGAGCTTGCTCTAAATATTACTGGAAGTAAGCGTCTATGGGACGGATGAAACGAAGGAAACTAAGGGAGAGAAATGAAAAAATGCGAATGATTATGATTTTCGGATTTCTTGGTCTAATCATTGCTGCTATTTGCGGTATATATGCCCAGGACATATCTTATTTTTTAAATGAACAGTTTCC
This sequence comes from Oceanobacillus sp. FSL H7-0719, assembly GCF_045040795.1. GTDB lineage: Bacteria > Bacillota > Bacilli > Bacillales > Amphibacillaceae > Oceanobacillus. The sequence continues at coordinate 255,289 of NZ_CP150301.1, forward strand.
ATTCATAGAATTAAGTACAGCAATAACTGTTATAACCTTACTTAGTATTGGACTGTATATACTCATACCTATATTATTTTCCATCTCTAAAAAGGTTAAAAAGGAAACCTTCTATAGGTTTTTGGTTGTAAGCGGTCTCGTTGGTGTGCTGATTTCCATTAGGTCACTTTTTGTTTGGGCGATGTGGATGATGTAAACCTTAAGCTGCTGAACGATGAAACGATTTACTTCGTTATTTAGTCTATTAATGTAAAGGAGGCTCACCTATGTTCCGCAAACAGCTCGTATTGTTCGTATTCACCTTACTATTTCTTTCTGCTTGCAGTTCTGAGACCTTTATTTTTACTGGAGAGACAGAAAACTGGTCAACGGAATTAAAGGTTATACAGCATGGTAATGGTTATGAAAATCAGGAATTTAAATTACTGTTCAAAGGTGATCCGAGTACTGTTGATAACGTAAATTTTAATGTTGAAACTAATGCGACCGGGTTCGGTGGAAGTGATTATGAATTGAATGGGAAAGGGGAGATTTTGGTTAGTGATGAGGCAAATCCAACCAATGCGAAGATAACTGATGATTCTGAGGTGGAAGTTACTGTGGAATGGAATGATAAGACAGAAACAATAATATTAGACAATTAGGCTTCTAACAGGGTTATTATTCTGATCAGCAGGTAAGAAAGTTATCGAAGAGTATGGCAATGAAGATGTTTTTGGGTGGGAACTCCGGCATATTACAGGTATACAGTATAATAATAGCCACTCCTATGATGTAACTGCCCGGCTTATGTAAAAAAGACGTTAATCCAAAAAAGGATAACGTCTTTTAATCATTTAGCGATTTTCAGATTGGTCAAGCCATTCTTGAAGCTTGTCTTTTAATGTGTTAAAGCCAACAGCGTCATCTTCTTCTGTTTGCTTCTTGTTTTGACGCGGTTTACTTGTTACATTATTCTTTGGTGCTTCTTCTGTAGCGCGAATAGATAGAGATACTTTGTTTTTTTCTTCGTTTACGTCAAGGACTTTTACTTTAATTTCATCGCCAACTTTAAGATGATCATTAATATCTTTTACGAAACCATTTGTGACTTCTGATATATGAACTAATCCCTGTGTTTCCTCGTTTAGAGCAACAAAAGCTCCATAAGGCTGAATACCTGTTACTTTACCTTCAATAATTTGGCCGTTTTCAAACTTGTTCGTCATGCTGAACACTCCTATATTTGTTATCGATTCTTTTCACACAATGTAACATTTTATCATAAATATAGCATTCTAGCAAAAAACAAATAAAATTCATGATACATACAGTGTTTTAAAAAGAAAAAAGCGACGAATCCGCCGCTTATTCATTCCTTTGTGTTGCTTAATTCAGCTTTTAGACTTTCATAAACATCCATCCAAAAATCATGATGATCCCGAAAAGATTTGTTCATAAACATATACATTTCCTGTGCTTTTTCTTTATGATCTGGCGCATCTTTTGGTGGAAGCTTTGCACGGGAGTCATCAACAAAATCCTGGATTACTTGAGCGCGTGGTCCCCATTTGCCAACTTCTCTTCCATCTTCATCAATAAAAATAAAGATTGGGATTGATCGAGCCTTTCCATTTGTTAAATATTGATCCATTAATTCGAGATTTTCATCGCGCAAAAGCATGCGAACATCCATGTTTGCCTCTTTCGCAATGCGGAGCAGAATAGGTACATTAAGCATAGCATCGCCACACCAATCTTCAGTTAAAACAATCGCACGAAGGTTTTGGTTTTGCAAATGCTCAATAAAAGCCTTGTCTTCGGGAAGTTCAAAATTATCATAGATGGAGAGTAATCCATCCTTATTTGTTTCCATGCCTTCAATATAAACATCTGGAGAAAATGCTTTTTCGAACCAATCATTTAAAGTCATGACATGCACCCCTTTACTGTATTACTAAAAATATTACATGATAGAAGAAGTTGAAGTAAACCTTTATGCATTTTTTTTGGTAAGATAAAACAAAGAATAAATTATCAGTGGTTTTTAAGGAGGATATCAATGACAAATTTTAATCGGGAGTTTTTATTAGAGCTTTTAAATACACCTTCACCATCAAGCATGGAGATGGAAATTCAGAAAAAGTGGATTAGCTATGTAAAGGAATTTGCAGATGAAATTCGTACAGATAATGCTGGGAATGCTATCGGTGTGCTAAATCCAGACGCTCCATTTAAAGTGTTGCTCGCAGGTCATAGTGATGAAATTGCATTAGTTATTAATCGAATTGATGAAAACGGCTTTCTTCATTTCGATAAAATGGGAGGGATTAACCCAAAAGCAGCGGTAGGCATGCGTGTGAAAGTACTTGGATATAACGGTGAAACAGTTGGAGTAATCGGTGTAAACGCGCAGCACCATGGCGGGTTGAAGAATGACTTTTCCCTAGAAGATCTTTTCATCGATTGTGGCTATAAGTCAAAAGAAGAAGCGGAAGAAATGATCCAAATTGGTGATCTTTGTGTATATAAAACAGAGCCTGAAATACTGCAAGACCGTTATGTGGCTGGACGGGGGCTGGATAACCGCACAGGCTCCTTTATTGTAGCTGAAGTGTTAAAACGCTTGTCTATGAAGGATTTGAAGGTTGGTGTGTATGCTGCAAGTACGGTAAATGAAGAGACAAATATGGGTGGTGCTTATTTCGCTGCTGCTGGCGTGGAACCAACAATGGCGATAGCCTGTGACGTTACGTTTGCGACAGATTACCCGGGTGTGAATAAAAATAAGTATGGTGATGTTACATTAGAAGGTGGACCAGTACTTGCAAAGGGTGCGCCAATTAACATAAAAATGAACAAGCTGCTTGAAAAGGCTGCAAAGGAATTAAATATGAAAGTACAATATGAATTAACGCCTCGCATGACAGGAACAGATGCAGATCGCATGCGTCTGACTGGCAAAGGTGTGCCTGTTTCACTTGTTTCTCTTCCGCTTCGTTACATGCACTCACCTGTAGAAACGGCAAGCTTTGAGGATATTGAGGAAGAAATTACTTTACTTGTTAAGATGATTGAAGACCTGACAGGAAACGAAAGCTTAAATCCTTTAGAAAATTGAGTTTAATGGAATTAGAAGATAGACCTACTCATGGACGGAATGTGAGTAATGAGACTTGTGTTCGGGATTATATCACTAATATTAATTAGTTCTAAAGACCTTGTTTTCTTTTTGATAGAAAACAAAGGTCTTTTTTTAATTTTATTATGGGCGAATATAATCAATTTCATTTCATTATAGAAAATAATGATGGATAGTTGAAAGGTTTTAAATTAAAAGATGGTGATGTACCAATGTTTAAAAAGAGATTAGCTGTATTTGACAGGAATAATAGTTTGAAGAAAATCAAGAAAAAGTAATACTAATCGATTAATTTAGAAGATTCAGTTTAAATTCGACTAAAGTCGACAAAAAATAAGCGGTCAATCGCTTATACTTAGCTTAACAACTAAGACCGTACACGAAGGGGCCTGGTCATGCTATCGATATTATTTTGTGAAGGAGGTAAAATTTTGTAATTCTGAGGGGAATTGTCGATTAGCTGAGCAGCAAAAAATTAGTTAGAAAATAAGGGAGGAATTAGGTTTGAGATTAAAGAAAAAGCGAAAAGTCAAAGCGTTTAGTATTGCTGCTTCCGTTTTAATGACCATTTCTTTGATCGCGCCTGGAGCTGCTTTTGCCCAGCCGAACGCGAAGATTAGTCAATCACTTAATGATTCGACAGAAATTGTTGAACAAAAAGTAAGTGAGCGGCTGTTAACTAGCTTTAAAGATGACGAGTATGTAACTTTCTTAGTTAAATTCAATGAAAAAGCTGAAGTTGAAAAAGTAGCGCAAGAAGCTAGAAAAAAAGCGGAAAAAGCCAGTTTAACGAAGCAAAAGGTAGAACATACACAGCGTTCTGCAGTTATTGCTGAGTTAAAAGAAACTTCCCTGACTTCACAGCAAGATGTAAAGGAATATCTCAGCAAAGAAAAAGAGAATGGAAATGTAAAAGACTTTCATTCTTATCACGTTGTGAATGGGATGGCAGTTACAGCGAAAAAAGAAGTAGCTGAAAAGATTGCCACCTTTACTGAAGTTGAGAAGCTACTACCTAATGAAACTCGTGAATTATATACAACAGTATCAAAAGATGCTGAAACACCAAAATCTGATATTGCTAATGTAGAATGGAACGTAGACAGAGTTGGTGCTCCAGCAGTATGGGATATGGGATTTGATGGATCTGGTGTCGTTGTAGCCAGTATTGATACTGGTGTACAGTGGGATCACCCGGCGTTAAAGGAAAAGTACCGCGGTTATGATGCTGCGACAGATGAAGTAGATCATACGTATAGCTGGTATGATGCAACAGCTGACGCAGATACACCGTATGATGACCAAGGGCATGGTACACATGTAACTGGAACAATGGTTGGAGCGGAGCCAGACGGTTCGAACCAAGTTGGAGTTGCTCCAGGGGCAAAGTATCTATCTGTTCGTGCATTTACTACATCTGGTGGTTCAGATGCGGATCTTTTAGATGCTGCTGAGTGGATTCTTGCGCCTGCAGGAGATGCCACAATGGCGCCAGATGTTGTGAATAACTCATGGGGCGGCGGACCTGGTCTTGATGAGTGGTATCGTGATGTTGTTATTGCTTGGCGTGCAGCGGAAATTTTCCCTGAATTCTCGGCTGGTAATACGACTCTATTTAATCCTGGTGGTCCTGGTTCAATTGCTACACCAGCAAACTACCCAGAGTCATTTGCTACAGGAGCGACAGATATTAATGATAATCTAGCAAACTTTTCATTACAGGGACCTTCTCCATATGAAGGGGATATCAAACCTGATATTTCAGCTCCAGGGGTAAATATTAGATCTGCTGTCCCGGGAAGCGGCTATGAAGGCGGTTGGAATGGCACGTCTATGGCTGGCCCTGCAGTATCTGCAGTAGTTGCGTTAATGATTCAAGCAGACTCAAGCTTATCAGTGGACGAGCTAGAGGAAATCTTGATTCAAACTGCTAATCCACTAACTGATGGTACATTCCCTGAAGCTCCGAATATGGGGTATGGACATGGTCTTGTTAATGCGCATGATGCAGTTTCCTCTCTAGTTACTGGCCTGGGGACGATTGAAGGTTCTGTAACAAAAGAAGGGGAAGATGATGAAGCTCCTGCTTTTGAATATGAGCCAGTAGAAGTGACTTATGCTGGAACAGATCTGGACTTAACAATTACTGCATCGGATAATGTAAGTGTTGTTTCAGTTGAAGCTGTTTATGGAGATAAAAGTGTTCAGGCAAAAAGAGTTTCTGGAGACTTTAAATCTGGTGAATATGTGGTAACGATCCCAGGTGAAGATGTAGAAGAGGGTACGTTTGATTATCACTTCGTCATAACAGACTTTGGTGGTAATGAAACTACAACAGATACCTATTCCATTCAAGTTGAACCAGGTATTACAGTTGGGTATTCTCAAGACTTTGAATCAGAAGCAGCTGGCTGGTCCGTATTCGGTACAAACAGCTCTTGGGAGCGTGGAATACCGACCTCTGGCCCTGAAGAAGCTGTTTCAGGAGAGAATGTATATGCAACAAATCTAAACGGTCTTTACAATAATTCCGAGAACTCAACTCTTGTTATGCCACCGGTTGATTTACCAGAAGGTGAGTCCTATTTACAATATAGTCAGTGGTATAATCTTGAAAACAATTGGGATTTCGCACATGTTTTTATTTCTACGGATATGGAAAATTGGACACAGCTTAATCGTATTACAAATGTTTCCGATGGCTGGTTAGAATCAGAAATTGATTTATCTGATTATAGCGGCGAACGTGTGTATATTGGCTTTAACCTGACAACAGACGGCAGCGTTGGAAGAGATGGCTGGTATATCGATGATGTAAGTCTATCAGACACATCGAATGGCGCTTCAAGCAGTGCTGTTAAAGATGGAGCAAAACTAGGTGTCGACAAAGCAGATGCAAAGGATAAAAAAGCTGCTAAAAAAGATCCAGTAGATCCTTCGAAAATCACACCTGAACTTTCTGTAGAGAAAGATAAAGCTGAAAAAAGTGAAAATGCACCACAAACATTGCCTTTAGATGCAACAGTGAGCATCCTTGAGAGCGGACGTTCTGTTAAAACAGATCCAGCAACTGGAAGCTATTCACTGCTTCATGCAGCTGGTGAATATACAGCAGTTGCTGAAGCTTACGGCTACCATAATGCTGAACAAGCTGTGACGGTCGAAGCAAATGGAACGGGTTCTGCAAACTTTGTATTAGATGAGCAAGATAAGTATACTGTCTCAGGAACGGTTACAAATGAAGTAACGGGTGAAGCAGTTGCTGATGCAACATTATTAATTGTTGAAGACGCAAATGTCGTTCCATCAGTTACTGATGAAGATGGTAACTTTTCAATCACAGCTTATGAAGGCGTTTATACAGTGAAGGTCTTGGCTCGTGGTTATCATGGGATAGAACAAGAAATTGACTTAACTGCTGATGGAACTATAAACATTGAATTAGAGCCTTTCTACACAGTACCTGGCGGAGAAATCGGCTATGATGATGGTACAGCAGAAAACGCTCGTGCATTCTATGATGCTGGTAATGGCTGGGCAGTGAAAATGTCTCTTGAAGAAGGACGTGACACTGGAATTGTTACAGACGGTGTCTTCCAATTCCATGATTCGGATTGGCCTGTACCGGGTGGAACAGGGTTTGCAGTTGAAGTTTGGGATGCAACTGGACCTGATGGAACTCCAGGTAAGAAATTAGCTGGTCCAATCGAAGCAGAAGCAACCCGCAGCCTGGATGAGTGGACAGTGGTTGATTTGAGTGAGCATAGCATTCAAGTTAGCGGCGACTTCTATATGGTTTATATTCAAACAGCAGTAAATACTGCTGCACCTGGATTAGCAACAGATGAAAACGGTACAAATGCAGAGCGCAGTTATCAATTAGTTGGCGGTGCATGGTCTCCTTCTCCGGCAGCTGAAGGTAACTATATGATCCGTTCACGTGTAAGTTACGAGGTGGAATCACCAACAATAACTTCCCCTGCTGAGGGATTAATTACGAATGAAGCAGAAGTATCTGTCGAAGGTACAGCTTCACCTACAACATCAGTAAAATTACTGAATAATGGTGAAGAAGTATCTACAGTTGAAGTAAATGACGATGGCAGCTTTGCTGTACCTGCTGAATTGTCAGAGGGAGATAACGAATTTGTTGCTGTTACCATCTTAGATGGAGCTGAGGTAATGGAATCTGAGCCAGTATCAGTTATTCTGGACACAGAAGCACCAGAATTAACGATTGATAATCCGAAAGATGGAGATAAATCAAAACGTGAAACAGTAACTGTAGAGGGTACTGTTGCTGATGCAAACCTGGATTTTGTTGAAATTAATGGAGAACGTGCTGACGTAACTGATGGAACTTACGCTAAGCGTATCCTGCTTGATGAAGGTGCAAATGAAATCGAAGTAGTTGCAACCGACTTAGCTGGTAATTCAACAGCTGAATCTGTAACTGTTGATGCAGATTATACAGCGCCGGAAATTGAGAATTTAACACCTGAAGAGGATGTTAATCTCAATGCAGGAGAAAGCGTGAAGTTTGAATTTGACAGTGAGCCTGGATTAAAAGCAACATACTTTATCCATATGCCTCTGACAAATACAACACAGAACGCAACTGAGCTTCCGTTGATGGAAACAGAAGATGGCCACTATGTTGGCTACTGGACTGCAACAAGCAACGCTGTAGCTGAAGGGGCTGTTATCGAAGTAAAAGTCGTTGATGCTTACGGCAATGAAACGAGAGAGCAAGCGGATGGAAAACTATTCATTAATGCTGAATAAATGACTAATCGCTGAAAAAGATGCGGGGGAAAAATTCTCCGCATCTTTTTTTTGCTGAATTCCCATCACATTCCAAAGGTGGAATAAGAGATGGTGCAAGAATCAGAAGAATACTCAATCCTAGTTAAGGCTAACGGCAGTTTGTATCGACTATGAAGAGAGATACCCTATTTGATTATTTGGAAATCAGTATGATGATGATAAGCTGCATTTACATTTTACTTGTATGGAAGTTGAGTTGCTTTGTTGAAGTTAACATATTCAGTTTGTAAAATAAGTGCTATAAAAGATGAAAAATCTTCCAAAACAAAGACCTTGCAAATAATGAAAAATAGCGTATACTTATGATTAGTAACTGAATAATCGATTCTAATCTTCGGGGCAGGGTGCAATTCCCGACCGGCGGTAATAAGTTTTTACTTTAAGTCCGCGAGCCATATTTTTTATGGTTGATCTGGTGAAAATCCAGGACCGACAGTTAAAGTCTGGATGGGAGAAGATGTCAAGCCGAATTAAGGTGCGTTTTTTCTGTACCTATATTTACCTTTGCATTTATAACCCTGAAGTCTTAGCAGACTTTAGGGTTTTTCTGTCTTTTAGCAGATTCTTGAAAAGAGACAGAGTAATTGATGGATGCAGGCAAGGCTCCTTCATCACGAGATAGAATCGATTAAAATAGATGAAGGAGGAAAAGATGATGCAAAAAACGAGTAAGCAATCATCTAAATTAGTAAGATTAGTTATTTTAGCACTTTTAGGGACAATCTCGCTTATATTATTTTTCTTGAATTTTCCATTACCATTTCTGCCGCCTTATTTGAAAATCGATTTTAGTGATGTGCCAGCATTAATGGCCGGACTGATTTTTTCACCAATGGCAGGTGTTGTCGTAGTTTTAATAAAGAACTTGATCTATCTAGTAGTAACAGGAGCGGCTGATCCGATTGGGGTCGCAGCTAATTTCTTAGCGGGAGTAATGTTTGTTTTGCCAGTGTCATTTATATATCATAGATTCCATAAAGGTGTGAAGAGCATTGTCTCTGGGTTAATTACCGGAACAATCGTAATGGCAATTGGTATGACTGTATTAAATTATTATTTTATTCTACCAGCATATGCATGGTTTATGGGCTGGGATATGGGCGACCAGATTGCGTGGGGAGCTATCCTGATTGGAGTCTTGCCCTTTAATGTTATTAAAGGGGGTGTAGTTGGATTATTATTTGTTCCATTGTTTGTAAAAATGCGCAGTTGGATTGAACAAAAGCAAGCTAATTTCATATAAAGCAAAAAGGGTTTCGATCATTAGATAGATCGGAACCCTTTTTATGCTTATATTTAATTATTATTTCCACTTTGACTTTCCTCATCAACTAGCATTCTAGCAGTTGGCATAGCTTCAAGTCTTTCCTCGGGAATTGGTTTTTGAGAAAGTTCGCTGATTCCGTATGTCTTATTCTCAATTCTTTCTAATGCATCCTTGATTTCTCTCAGTTGATTTCGATGAGCATTTTCCAGACCGGCATCTCGTTCCTGTTCAAATTGCTCTGTCCCTAAGTCTGCTGGATGGTTGCCATAATCCGATAATTCTTGAATTGCATCATTGGGTGATTCATTATTATTTGAATGAATCATCTTTTCCGTTTCTGTTTTCATTTTATCCAGCTTTTCACGGAAATAGTTGAGTTTATCATCAGATAGGTAAGTATTCATCATAATCGCTCCTTTTTAAGGACCTATTCTTGAATTGAATCAAGTGTTTACTACCCAAATGGATATTATATTTTTGACTTACACCATCTGCTTTTCTGCTTACTTTTACAAAAACATATTAATGACGAGGGCAATGCCTAATAAAAAGCCATAAAATGTATTTGTCTTGCCTGTTGCCTTCATAGCGGGCATCATTTCAATTGGTTCTGTTTTTCCGCGGAAGTTTTTAATAACGGAAATCGCTTTTGGCACACTTAAGAATGTAAGAAATGTCCAAACTGGCAACAAACCAAATAAAATTAATCCCAGTGTCCATGCATAGGCAAGTATGAATAAGCTAGCAAGTAATGTAATTGCCTTTTCTCTGCCAATCAGAACAGCAATTGTTTTCCTGCCGCCAACTTTATCGCCGTCACGATCACGAATGTTATTCGCTAAATTCAAGCTGCCAATGAAAATCGTTAATGGGACAGAAACCCAAATGACCTCTGCAGTAACTGTTGCAGTCTGAATGAAGTACGTAATTCCGATAATGACCGTACCCATTAATACGCCAGAGAAAAGTTCCCCAAATGGTGTGTAAGATATTGGGACTGGTCCTCCAGTATATAAATAACCGATTGCCATACAAATTAAACCAACGACAGCAATCCACCAGCTGGATGCGATGCAAATGTAAATTCCCAGCAGAAGAGAGATCCCATAGAATAAGAAGGCAAGATTACGAATTGTCTTTGGTTTTACGCCATCACGGATAATTGTTCCGCCGATACCTACCGATTCGTCTGTATCTAAGCCAAGTACAAAGTCATAATACTCATTAAACATATTCGTTGCTGCTTGGATTAACATGGATGCGACAAGCATGGCAATAAATAGAAGCCAATTAATTTTGCCATCCTGATAAGCGAGCATTGTACCAACAAATACGGGTATAAAAGATGCGGTAAGTGTATGAGGCCGCATTAAACGCCACCAAACGTCAAATCCCGGCCTTTCATTCAAGGCCTCTCTAATATTTGTATTTTTAGCAGTATGCATTATTTTTCCCCCTGATTCATCTATCCTATCAATTTTAAGAAAATATATCCAAAGTGTCAATTTCTTTTATTTTCCTTATGTGGTGTCTGGAATTTGCTTTCTTTTATTTGTTATATAATAAATTGTCAAAAAAACAGCCCTTTCCTTGAGAAAGTGAAGAAAAGAGCATAAAATGTATATGGACGTTTTTTGTTAGTGGTTTTATTATCGGAGGTTTAACAGATGATTGATATAAATATGGAAATGCTTGAAGCACGCTTAAAGCAGGCGATAGATAGTATAAATCCAAATGAGAAATTCAAATTGATTAGCATAACAAAGCAAATTGATAAAAATAACCCCCTTCAGATTTTTGAGGGGGCTGAAACGCTGCATAAGGATCGTTTTTATTGGACAAGTGCCGATCGGAATTTAACATTTACGGGGGTTGGAAAGCTCCACGTATTAGAAGCCAATGAAGATCGCTTTGCACATACAGAAGAACAATGGAAGGCATTGCTGAAAAAGGCAACGATTGATAATCCGTACGAGTCTATACCAGGTACAGGAATTGTTGCCTTCGGAGGAATGTCATTTGACCCACTGGAAGAGACAACTGCTTTATGGAAGAAATTCCAGCAGAGTCAATTCTATATTCCTGAGTTGATGTTTACTGAATATAAGGAAACGCATTACTTGACAATCAATGTTCTTGCGTCAAAAACAGATGATGCAGAAGAATTAGCGGATCATCTGGAGGCGGCTGGAAAATCGTTTTTAAATGGTGAGGCTTTCTCTGGTCAAGATTTACAAATTGAAAAGGAAATCGAAATTGATCCAGTTACATGGAAGCAATCTGTTCGACAGGCAACTGAAGAAATTACCGAAGGAAAAGCAGAAAAAATTGTACTTGCTCGTGAAATTCGGCTGCATTTTGATCAACAGGCAAATATCGCCTCTGTAATCAAAAACTTAATCAAAACACAGCAAACCAGCTATATCTTTGCTTTTGAAAGTGATGGAGATTGTTTTATAGGAGCTACACCGGAACGACTTGTGAAAGTAGAGAAAAGCAACTTATTGTCAACTTGCCTTGCTGGTACCGCACCGCGGGGGCAAACAGCTGAAGAGGACCGGAAAATTGGAAAACAGCTTCTTACAGATGAAAAAAATCGTCAAGAGCATGAATTTGTTGTCAAGATGATTAAGAAAGCACTGCTTAAATCATGTAAGCATGTTGAAATACCAAAAGAGCCTGTGCTGCTTAGATTGGAAAATCTCCAGCATTTATATACACCAGTTACTGGCCAGTTAATGGGAGATTATACTATTTTTAATGTGGTTGAAGAATTGCACCCAACACCAGCTCTTGGCGGCACGCCTACAAAAGAGTCACTTGCTTTTATCAGAGAGCATGAGCTTTTAGATCGCGGCTGGTATGGTGCACCTATTGGCTGGGTTGACAGTAATAACAACGGGGAGTTTGCTGTTGCTATTCGTTCGGGTCTCATTCAGGGCGATGAGGCATCACTTTTTGCAGGCTGTGGCGTTGTAGCCGATTCTGAGCCTGAAATGGAATATGAAGAGACGAAAATTAAATTATTGCCAATGCGAAATGTGCTAGGAGGCCATTCTGAATGAATCATACAGAAATTTTAACTAGATACACTGCCAACTTTGTTGATGAATTAATTAAGAATGGCATCAAACATGTAGTGATTTCACCAGGGTCACGCTCTACACCACTGGCATTAGCTTTTAGTGAACACCCAGGCGTAAAAGAATGGGTGCTGGTTGATGAACGATCAGCTGCGTTTTTTGCATTAGGAGTTGCAAAACAAACGAAAAATCCAGTTGTATTAGTCTGTACTTCAGGTACGGCAGCAGCCAACTATTATCCTGCTATTGTAGAAGCACATTATAGTCGCGTTCCGCTTGTTGTACTCACTGCAGACCGTCCCCATGAATTGCGCGATGTTGGTGCGCCGCAGGCCATTGAACAAGTTCATCTATATGGTGATTATGTTAAATGGTTTCAGGAAATGGCTATTCCAGAAGCGTCCCTTGAAATGCTTGGTTATGTACGAAATAAAGCTGCCCGCGCAGTTTATATGGCTGGAGAGGGAAACCCTGGGCCGGTCCATATGAATATTCCTTTCCGCGAACCATTAATGCTTGATTTTTCGCTGGAAGGTATTTGGGAGCACCCTGATTTCCAGGATAAAATATATACGCCGTCATTAGATGGACGTAAAACATTAACTTCCGTACAAATAGAAGATTTCCTGCGCCGGCTGGCTGGCAAGGAAAAGGGGTTAATCGTTTGTGGACCTCAGTCCGATGATATTGCCTTTCCACAAGCTATTGCAGCACTTGCCGAGAAATGGCAATTACCAGTTCTTGCAGATCCGCTGTCACAGGTGCGAGCGGGGGCGCATAGCAAAGTAAATATAATTGAAACGTATGATGCATTTTTAAAAAATGAAACAATAAGAAAACAATTTAAACCAGACTTCATTATTCGGTTTGGCGCCATGCCTGTATCCAAGCCATATCTCTTTTTCATTAAGGAAAATAAAGATGTATCCCAGTTCATTGTTGAGAATTACAGCGGTTACCGGGAACCTGCAGGAAATATTACGGACTTTATATTTGCCGACCCAGTTGCTTTTTGTGAGGCACTTATCGAAGCTCAAGATATTACATTTTCTCAAGAATGGCTGTCTGACTGGCAAGGCATGAATGAGGTAGCGCGAAAACACCTTGCTAGTGGTTCAGAAGAACGGATTACGGAAGGTGAAGCTATTCGTTCGCTCGTCAATGCTGCTCCAGAACAGCATACAGTTTATGTGGGAAACAGTATGGCAATCCGTGACGTTGACACGTTCTTCTTTGCCAATCAGAAAGAAATAGTCATTCTTGGTAACAGGGGTGCAAACGGAATAGATGGCATGGTCTCTAGTGCTGCTGGTGCTGCAGCAAGTGGAGCGCATATAACTTTAGTGCTTGGTGACCTGTCATTTTTCCATGACCTGAATGGACTGCTTGCTGCGAAGCATTATAAGCTGAATATCACGATATTGCTTATTAATAATAACGGTGGCGGCATTTTTTCATTCCTGTCACAATCGGATGATAAAAAGCATTTCGAAGCATTGTTTGGCACCCCTATCGATCTTGATTTCTCTTTGGCAGCACAACTTTATGAAGCAGCATATTTTGAACCAAAAACAGAGAATGAATTAGAAATGGTATTAAAAGAAACTTATAGGAATAAAGGACTCTCGATTGTTGAAGTGAAAACAGACCGTGAAGAAAACGTGGTTTGGCATCGAGCGAAATGGCAAGCGATTGCTGATGAGTTAATACAAGATTAGGAATGATATTTTGTACTATTCAGTTGAAAACATGGATTACTGGTATGAAATACATGGTGAAGGTATACCTGTCGTACTTTTCCACGGTTTTACAGGCAGCAGCGCAACCTGGCAGACCTTGACCGGACAGGACCTTTTTGATGTTAAGTTTATAACAATTGATTTACCTGGACATGGAAGAACAAAGGGAATTGCAAAAACGATGAATGCCTGCTGTACAGATTTACACCAATTATTTCAGGAACTTGGCTTAAAGAAATTTTTCCTTGCTGGGTATTCCATGGGAGGAAGGACCGCACTATCTTATGCAATAAAGTATCCTGAAACAATTCAAGGTCTTCTTTTAGAAAGTGCATCACCCGGACTGCAGGTTGAATCGGAACGCAAAGCACGTGCAGAACATGACCAACTGCTCGCTGAAAGGATTGAGGAAGAGGGTGTTGAAGCCTTTATAGATTATTGGGAAAATATTGCATTGTTTTCTTCACAAAAAAAGCTGCCGCTTGATAAACAGGAAGAAATTCGCAAAGAGCGATTATTACATACAGCAGAGGGGCTGGCGAGCTCGCTTCGCGGTATGGGAACTGGAGCACAAGCATCAAATTGGGATAAGTTAAACGAACTCCATTTTCCAGTATTATTACTTGCAGGCAGTTTGGATACAAAGTTTGTTAAGCTTAATGAAAGTATGTTGCAAAGACTTCCGAATGCAGTGCTTGAGGTTTGCCAAGGTGCAGGACATGCGATTCATGTGGAGAAACCACAAATTTTTAATGAGCTGCTAGTAGCGTTTGCAAAATCTTATACATCATGAGAATATTAATGTATGATTGTTTTATTGATAAGGAGGAAATGATTTGGCTGTACAATGGGTTGAAGCAAAAAAATATGAAGAAATTATTTATGAAAAATATAATGGAATTGCAAAAGTAACCATCAATCGTCCTGAAAAGCGCAACGCTTTTACACCACTTACTGTGAAAGAAATGATTGAGGCATTCTCTGATGCACGTGATGATTCATCGATTGGTGTTATTGTATTGACAGGAGCTGGAGAAAAAGCATTCTGTTCTGGTGGAGACCAATCGGTTAGAGGAAATGGCGGTTATGTTGGCAATGACAATATCCCTCGTCTAAACGTTCTTGATTTACAACGTTTAATTCGTACAATCCCTAAACCAGTTATCGCTATGGTTTCTGGTTATGCAATTGGTGGCGGACATGTACTGCATGTTGTTTGTGACTTAACAATCGCAGCAGACAACGCAATTTTCGGACAAACTGGTCCTAAGGTTGGCAGCTTTGATGCTGGCTATGGTGCTGGCTACTTGGCTCGTTTAGTAGGTCACAAGCGCGCGCGTGAAATTTGGTATTTATGCCGTCAATATAGCGCGGATGAAGCGTATGAAATGGGCATGGTTAACAAGGTTGTACCATATGAACAGTTAGAAGAAGAAACAATCCAATGGTGTGAGGAAATTTTAGAAAAATCACCGACAGCACTTCGTTTCCTAAAAGCTTCGTTCAATGCAGATACAGATGGACTGGCTGGCTTGCAGCAATTGGGTGGAGATGCAACATTACTCTACTATACAACTGCTGAAGCTCAAGAAGGACGCGATGCATTTAAAGAAAAAAGAAAACCGGATTTTAAAAAGTTCCCGCGTTTCCCTTAAGAAAGACAAACAAAAACCTTTGCATAAATGCAAAGGTTTTTTTCGTGATATAATTAATGTTGTATTATTTTTAACGAGAAAGGAATAAATAGCATGACAGAAATCATTCCGCACTGGCTAACAAAGCAAGCTGGTTTATCACCGAACCATGTGGCATTGGAATTCCCTGACGGTAAGAAAGTTACCTTTAAGGAATTGAAAATGAATAGTGAAAACTATGCCAGAAAATTAGCAGCTTTAGGTGTTAAAGCAGGTACACATATTGGTGTTTTGTCTTCTAATCAATTGGAGATGGTATATACAATCCATGCATTAAGTTATTTAGGTGCAGTAGGTATCCTGTTAAATACGAGGCTTTCTGATAAGGAGCTTAACTATCAGCTTCGAGATGCAGAAGCAGGTCTATTAATTACAGACAATGAAGAGAAAAAACGCCGCCTGAATATATTAAAGCAATATAGCTTTCTTGATTTGCATAATACAGCTGAAGCAGATATCGAATTATTACAGGAAATTAATTTGAAAAATACATTTACAATTATTTATACCTCGGGTACGACAGGCTTTCCTAAAGGAGTGATGCATACCTATGGCAATCACTGGTGGAATGCAATTGCTTCTGCTTTAAATCTGGGCCTCGATAAGAAGGATAAATGGCTGATTTCCTTGCCGCTCTTCCATGTGAGTGGTCTATCAACATTGATGAAAAGTGTTATTTATGGGATGCCAATTTATCTAATGAAGAAATTTAACGAAAACCATATACATGAAGCAATAATGCAAAAGGATATTACAATAGTCTCTGTCGTTACAGTGATGGTGCAGAGATTGATGGAAACTATGGGGGAGGAACGCTACCCAGAAAGGTTAAGATGTCTGCTGCTTGGTGGCGGGCCCGCTCCGAAGTCCTTGCTTGAAAGAGCGAAATCTAAGGATATACCTGTCTTCCAAAGCTATGGCATGACAGAAACCACTTCACAAATTGTTACCTTAAGTCCTGAAGATGCCCTTAATAAACTTGGGTCAGCTGGGAAGCCTTTGCTCCCTGCCGAATTGAAAATTGACAAACCTGGAGAAGATGGAGTAGGAGAAATTATTGTAAAAGGACCAACGGTTACAGCTGGGTACTATAATAATCAAAAGGCTAATGATGAAAGTATTTCAAAGGGCT
This sequence comes from Oceanobacillus sp. FSL H7-0719, assembly GCF_045040795.1. GTDB lineage: Bacteria > Bacillota > Bacilli > Bacillales > Amphibacillaceae > Oceanobacillus. The sequence goes on from NZ_CP150301.1 coordinate 272,152, forward strand.
GGCTTAAAACAGGAGATCTTGGTTATGTAGATCAAGAAGGCTTTCTATATGTAGTTGATCGCAGAACAGATCTGATTATCTCAGGGGGGGAAAATATTTATCCTTCAGAGATAGAAAGTGCTTTAGTAAAAATGGCAGAGATTAAAGAAGCGGGTGTAACGAAGACAGTAGATGATACATGGGGACAAGTTCCTGTTGCCTATGTCGTAACAAATAAATTAATTACAGAAGCAGAAATTCTAACATTTCTGGAAAAACACCTGGCAAAATACAAACTGCCAAAGAAAATTTTCTTTACCGATCAACTGCCAAGAAATGCTGCAAACAAACTTGTAAGAAGTAAATTACACAAAAAGTAATTACATCTTTCAGCAGATTAGCTTCTTGATCGTATTAATCCATACTCTAGTGTGCATCCATATCTCATAGATTGTGGCCAATTGAGCGTCTTAAGCGTCAGATGAAAAGCAACATAGGATGAATCTGTAATATATTGGTAAAAAAGATGTCATGTTTCAAAACTCACTCTGCAAGGTACAGATAGATATCAACAGTGGAGGGAGAAATGGAAATGAATGATTTTTTTGATCAATATTTTTCTACAAGCTTTATGCACAGCGTAGTTAATTTCATAGTTGCCTTACTCGTATTATTAATCGGGTGGCTCATTGCGAAGGCAATTGGAAAAGGTGTGGAGAAAGCGTTAATTAAAACAAAGTGGGATGAAAAAACACTTAAAAAGTTTCGGACCACAGAACATACAGAAACAGAGGACAAAAAAAGCATCAATACAAACGAAGTAATAGGAAAAGTCATATACTACTTTTTATTAATAATTGTGTTTATTATATTCCTGAATGTATTGAATTTAAATATGCTTGCAGGTCCGCTCTCTGACTTAGTCTCAACCTTTTTAGGAATTATCCCAGCTATCTTGAAGGCAGCCTTAATATTTGCGGTAGCATGGGGAATTGCAACAGTTGTTCGTTGGTTAATTGTTGAGGGCTCAAGGCGCTTTAACTTAACACATTTATTTTATAAATTGAAAATCGCCAAGACTGAAGAAGAAATTCTTAGTTATACCCGGACAGTTGGAAAAGTTGCTTTTTACCTTGTTTTACTGCTATTCTTGCCAGCTGTATTAAATGCACTTAATATTTCAGGTGTTGCAGAACCGTTTACAGGCTTATTGTCGACAATACTAGATTTCATACCGAAATTGATCGCTGCAGCACTTATCTTTGCTGTTGGCTGGTTTATAGCGAAAATCACAAAATCAATTGTGGAGAATCTGCTTCAAGCTGCAGGATCAGAAAAACTTGCTGATAAACTTCATTTAAAGAAAATCTTCCAAGGTACAAGTCTAGCGGCATTTGCAGCAAACCTAGTGTTTATTGTTATTCTAATACCTGTAACAATTGCAGCATTAGAGCAACTTGAGTTAGCTGGAATAACTGATCCGGCGATAAGCATGCTTGATAAAGCTGTTACGATGATTCCGAATATTATTATTGCCGTTGTACTTATCTTTGTTGGTATTTGGCTAGGAAAATTCATTGGTGATTTTGTCAGTGGCTATTTGAAAAATATAGGTTTCAATCGTGTTACAGAGAAAATGAATGTAAAACAATCGGAACTTGCTGGAAAACTTGCTCCCGCAGCTTTAGTCGGTTATATCGTTCAAGTGTTAATTGTCTTCTTCATGATTATTCAAGCATTGCATGTTCTGCAGCTTGATTTCTTGGTAGGGATAGCAACTACTGTGACCGCATATCTGCCAATGGTAATAGCGGCAGTATTGACGCTGGGTGTTGCATTAATCCTTTCGAATATTGTTGAAAAAATATTAAAGAGCATATTAGTCGGTCAAGCATCAAAAACACTTGCAACTTTTGCAAAATATACCATCATTACAATTGCTGTATTTATGGCACTTACGCAGCTAGGAATAGCACCAACTATTGTTAATGCAGCCTTTATACTCATTCTTGGTGGATTGGCACTTGCATTTGGCCTTGCGTTTGGTTTAGGCGGTAAAGACTTTGCCAGTAAGTATCTCCGAAAATTTGATAAAACAATTGAAGGAACAAAAATAAACGAAGAGCGTAAACCGAACAGGGAAGACGAAAATAAAGAACAGCAATTTGAAGGAATACAAGCTAATCAGACAGATACTTTTGATTCAAAAGAAACGACTGATTACACACCAGGATCGATTGATGATCGAAGACCTAAATAGAATTTAGTAAAAACATGCTCTTCAATCATTTGAAGAGCATGTTTTTCCTGCAATGAATCGTGCTGTATGATATGATACAATGAGTCAAAAACACATTATCACAGAAATTAAATGGCAAAAGGTCGTGGATTAGCTTGATGATATTTAAAGATTTTTATAAAAATGAAGTACAGCTCTCCTTTGAAAATCATCCCTTCTCAAAAAATCCAAAGCATGTATGGGTCATTTGCCGTTACAAAGGGCAGTGGCTGCTAACAAAGCATAAAGAAAGAGGATTAGAGTTTCCGGGAGGCAAGGTTGAACTAGGTGAAACTGCAGAGGAAGCAGCAATTCGTGAAGTACATGAAGAAACTGGCGGAATTGTAGAACAAATCCACTATATTGGACAGTATTATGTAAATGGCAGGAAAGATTACGTCATTAAAAACGTGTATTTTGCTATTATCAATCGATTAATTGAAGAAGAGTCCTATTATGAAACGGATGGGCCTGTTCTATTATCTGAAATTCCAGGGAATGTAAACTATAACCAGGCATACAGCTTTATTATGAAGGATCAGGTATTAGACTATTCCATGGAATATATTGAGAAAAATTCCTTTTAAGTATAAAAAAGAAATCGCTCATTTTGCAGCGATTTCTTTTACTTCGTATGGCGAATCAACCATTTTTCAAGTTTTTCAACCATTTTGTACATGATTGCTGCAAGGATGGCAATAATCACAAGACTGGCCATAACTAAGGTAAAGTCGAATACTTGGAATCCATAGATAATTAAATAGCCGAGACCATTTTTAGAAACGAGATACTCTCCAACTATAACGCCTACCCAGGATAAACCTACATTTACTTTTAATGTGGAAACCATAACAGGTAAAGTAGCTGGAAATACTGCCTCTTTAAAGGTTTGCCATTTATTTGCTCCGAAACTCCGGAGCACCATCGTATAATTTTCATCTACCTCATTAAAGGCACTATAGACGACAAGTGTAGTAACAATCACAGATATAATGAATCCCATTGCAATAATTGAAAAATATCCAGGCCCAAGAGCTACAATAAGAATTGGTCCTAAAGCTACTTTAGGCATCGCATTAAAAATGACTAGGTAAGGGTCCATAATGCTGGCAAAGCGTCTGGAATACCAAAGCACACTTGCAATGACAATACCGCCAAGTGTTCCAAGAATAAAACCCAATAGCGTTTCAAATAACGTAATTGATATGTGGTTCAACAGTGTTCCATTAGAAAGCCGATGGATTAACAGTTCAACAATTTTTGTAGGTGAGCTGAAAAGCAAGGGATCAATAATATAGAATCTGCTGCACACTTCCCAACTGACAAAGAATGCGAGTGCAATGATCAGCTGCCACGAAAGGACGATTTTCTTTTCTTTCTTTAAGCCTTTTAGATAACGGGAGAATAGTTGTTCATCTGAACTCATTTTCATAGGAGTTCACCTGTTTCATTATCGCTTTTTGCTGACTCCAGACTTTGCCAAATTTTATCGAAAAGCGGTTGATACTTTGGATGCTTTCTGACTGCCATTGGTGATTCAATTCTTAATTCGATGGGAATCTCATAAAACGTTGAAATCCTTCCTGGATGAGCTGATAAAATAATAATTCGGTCGCTCATTGCAATTGCTTCGCCAATATCGTGTGTTACAAGGATAGTTGTTTTATTATAGTTAGATAGCGTATTGGATACAAGTTCTTCCAGCTTTAACTTTGTTTGATAATCGAGTGAGGAGAAGGGTTCATCAAGCAGAAAGATTGCTGGGTCATTCATTAATGTTCGTGCCAATGCCGCACGTTGGCGCATACCTCCAGATAATTCTGCGGGGTATTGCTTTAATACGTTTCCTAAGCCAACTTCTTGTAAAAGCTTTTTTGCTTGATTTTCGATTGTTTCATCATAGCGCTTTTGAATTTTTGGACCAAGCAGGATATTATCAAGAATCGTTTTCCAGGGGAATAAATAATCCTGCTGAAGCATATAACCGATTTCTGCATCACTTTTTTCAAGTGGCTCTCCCTTGATTTTTATGTTGCCTGAAGTGTTCTTCATAAGCTTTGCGATAATAGAGAGGATTGTTGATTTGCCGCATCCGCTTGGGCCAAGTAAAGAGATAAACTCGCCAGGCTGTACCGAGAATGAGATGTTTTCTAATGCCTTGGTGTAACTGGTTTTAGAAAAATAGTAATGACTGACCTGCTGAAGTTCTAACATCTTCATAAAATTTACCTCCTACTCATTCATTACTTCTTCAGCAATGTTCGTGTTAACCAAGTCTTCATATGGCGCATCAATTGGAAGTTCACCAGCTTCATCCATAATATCTTTCAAATTATCCCATGCATCCAGTTGTAAAATCGGATCTGTAGAGAAGGAACCCTGACTTTTATAGCGTTCAATTGAAGTGGAAAGTATTTCAAGGTTTGTATCCTCGAAATAGGGATCAACAACTTCTGCAATCGTATCTGCATCGGTATCGTTTACCCATTGCTGTGCACGATAAATTGCTCTTGTGAATTTCTTGATTGTTTCTTCTTCATCTTCCAGAAAGCTTTGTTTTGTCATGAAAACCGTATAAGGAACTTCGCCTGATTCTTCACCAAAGGATGCTACAATATGTCCCTGTCCTTCTTGTTCAAATATACTTGCAGTAGGTTCAAATAGCTGTACATATTGATAATCACCAGATTGAAATGCGCTGGGAATGTTAGCGAAGTCAATACTCTGATTTAATTCCAGGTCTTGGTGGGGATCAATATTGTGTTTTTTCAGGACGAACTCACCAACCATTTGCGGCATGCCGCCAACTCGCTGCCCAAGAAACTTTTCATCTTTCATATCCTCAAAATTGAAATCAGGGCTCTCTTCCTTGGCGACAAGAAAAGTACCATCTGTTTTTGTGAGCTGAGCAAAGTTAATTGCGTAATCTTTTGAATCCTGAGCATATACATAGATTGATGTTTCCGAGCCGACGAGTGCGATATCTGCACCACCTGAAAGCAAGGCAGTCATTGTTGTATCGCCGCCCCAAGTTGTTTGCAGTTCAACATCCAAACCCTCATCGGAAAAATATCCCTTTTCTAAAGCAACATACTGTGGTGTATAGAAAACAGATCGTGTAACTTCTGCGAGATTTATTTTTACTGTGCCAGCATTACAAGCGGAAAGAAGTGCAATCAGTAATATCAGAAATAAAAAACTGCCGATTCTTTTCATGATGTTTCGACCCTTTCACTTTAAAGTAGATAGTCAAATACAGTTTATGCCCAGATATAAATAATGTTCCTTTATGAAAATTGAAATACAAAATGGAAACTAAACAAATGGAACAGCATGATCGTGATACGAGGATATGTAAGTTAACTCCTTAGAGGTTCTTAAACAAAAAAACCTGACCCTCGAAATAGAAGGTCAGGGGATCAGCAAGCAGCTGATCAATTTTCACTCATATATAAAAATCCTTTTTGGGATGAGGAAACAAATTAATTTTCGTTATAAAATGGTCCAGCCTGTTTGATGGATGTACTCACGTTGTTGAATTTCTTGAAGTTATTATGAAATTCCATTGCGAGAGATTTGGCTGCATCTTCGTAAGCGTCTTTATCTTCCCATGTATTCTTAGGAACTAATACTTCATCAGGGACGCCTGCAACATGTACCGGAATCTTCAAGCCAAATATGTCATCTGTTATTGTTTCAATATTATTTAATTCACCTTCTAATGCAGCATGAATCATTGCGCGTGTATAAGAAAGCTTCATTCTATTGCCAACTCCATATGAACCGCCAGTCCAGCCAGTATTTACGAGAAAGACATTCGCGTCATATTGATCGATTTTTTGCCCAAGCATATCAGCGTATTTCGCTGGTTCTAAAGGCAAGAATGGTGAGCCAAAGCATGCTGAGAAAGTTACTTGTGGTTCTGTAACCCCGCGCTCTGTTCCAGCAAGTTTACTAGTGTAGCCGCTTAAGAAGTGATACATAGCTTGCTCCTTTGTCAGTTTACTAATAGGCGGCAATGTACCAGATGCATCTGCTGTCAGGAAAATAATCGTATTTGGATGACCTGCAACACTTGGTGTAACAATGTTATCTATATTCTCTACTGGGTACGCTGCACGAGTATTTTCTGTTAAAGATGTATCATCATAATCGGGTTCGCTTGTTACTTCATTAGTAACGACATTTTCTAGTACAGAACCAAAACGAATCGCGTTGAAAATTTGCGGTTCCTTTTCCTGGGATAGGTTAACGCATTTTGCGTAGCAGCCACCTTCAATGTTAAACACGCCATTTGGACTCCAGCCATGCTCATCATCGCCAATTAGGCGACGATACGGGTCGGCAGACAGTGTTGTCTTTCCAGTCCCTGAAAGTCCAAAGAATAAAGCAACATCACCTTCCTGCCCAACGTTTGCAGAGCAGTGCATGGAAAGGATATTTCGCTGGGGCAAGAGATAGTTCATAATGGAAAAAATTGATTTTTTGATTTCTCCAGCATATTCTGTTCCGCCAATTAATACGATACGTTTTTTGAAGGAAACGATAATGAATGTTTCTGAATTTGTTCCATCTACTTTAGGATCTGCTTTAAAGTGAGGTGCGGAAATCACCGTGAATTCTGAAGTGTGATTTTCTAATTCCTCTCTTGTTGGTGCAATGAAAAGCTGACGAGCAAACAGATTATGCCATGCGAATTCATTAAATACTTGAATTGGAAGGCGATACTTTTTATCTGCTCCCGCGAATCCCTTAAATTGGTATACTTCATTTTTTTCCATAAGATAATCAACGACTTTATGATATAATTTATCAAAGGAAGCTTCATCAATTGGCTGGTTTACATTTCCCCAGTCCACCGTATCTTCACTAATTTCATCTTTTACAATGAATTTATCTTTCGGTGATCGTCCGGTATATTTACCAGTAGTAGCGGTAACTGCACCTGTAGAAGTTAAGACACCTTCCTTGCGATCTAAGACACGCTCGACAAGACGGGCTACAGATAAGTTTCGTTTTAGATTTTCATGCTTATTCAATTCGTTAACCAATGATTTCTCCACCATTTTCATTATCATTCTCCTGCCTTTAGAAGGTTTTATTATAGGTAAGATCTCATCTTTACCAATGTTTATCTTAAATCTGTTATTAGTATAACACATTAGAATAATTAATCCATACTAATGCGGGGGATTTTTAGAAAAAATATTTTGAGGGTACAGTGAAACGTAATTCAAAAGTTTCATTCGTAAAATAAATATGAATACAGTAACTCCCGTTTGATTCATTATGCAAATTATGATAAGCTAAATTGCAGTAAATACTCGGAACTTATGGGTAGGTTAACTAATAAATAATTGTAATGAATCTTTTAACAAAGCCTTTTAATAAGGTATTATATTTTCATTTCTTATTCAGAGTCGGCGGAGGGACGGACCCTATGAAGCCCAGCAACCTCACTAAAGTGAAAGGTGCTAACCTGGTGCAAGGATGACTCCTTGAACAATAAGAGTGAAAGGCCGTGAATTCCTTTCCTCATGACTTCAGGAAAGGTTTTTTGTTTTTATGTACTGTACTTTGAATGATTGAAAATAATTACATTAAATGTATAGGGTTTCGTTACAATAATTACAAAGGAGAGAACAAGCCAAATGGCTGTGAATCGTCGTTTATTTACATCGGAATCTGTAACAGAGGGACACCCAGATAAAATGTCTGACCAAATCTCAGATGCAATCCTTGATGAAATTTTAAAAGAAGATCCAAATGCTCGTGTAGCGTGTGAAACAATGGTTACAACAGGAATGGTTTTTGTTGCGGGGGAAATTTCCACTGCCACATATGTTGATATTTCTGAAGTTGTACGTAAAACTATTAAAGAAATTGGCTATACAAGAGCGAAATATGGTTTTGACTCAGAAACCTGTGCAGTAATTACTGCAATTGATGAACAATCTCCTGATATTGCTGGAGGGGTGGATAAGGCGCTCGAAGCAAGACAGGGACAAATGGAAGCAGAAGAAATTGATGCTATTGGAGCAGGTGACCAAGGTTTAATGTTTGGCTATGCGTGTGATGAAACAGAAGAGTATATGCCGCTTCCAATCAGCCTTGCTCATAAACTTGCAAAACGTTTGACGGATGTAAGAAAAGATCGCACATTATATTACTTGCGACCTGACGGAAAGACACAGGTAACAGTAGAGTATGATGAAAATAATGAGCCAGTGCGTGTTGATACAATCGTTGTTTCCACTCAGCATCACGAAGATATCCAAAATGAAAAAATTGAAAAGGATATTATAGAGCATGTTATTAAACCGGTTGTTCCAAGTAATCTATTAGATGAACATACGAAATATTTTATCAATCCTTCTGGCCGATTTGTTCTAGGCGGCCCGCAAGGTGATGTAGGATTAACTGGACGTAAAATTATTGTAGATACGTATGGCGGCTATGCGCGTCATGGCGGTGGTGCGTTCAGCGGAAAAGATGCAACAAAAGTTGACCGCTCGGCAGCATATGCAGCACGCTATGTTGCGAAAAATATTGTAGCGGCAGGTCTTGCTAAAAAATGTGAAGTTCAGCTTGCATATGCAATTGGTGTAGCAGAGCCTGTATCCATCGCAATTGATACATTTGATACGGGTGCGGTTAGTGAAGCTGCCCTTGTTAAAGCAGTGCGCCAGATTTTCGACTTGCGTCCGGCTGGAATTATTCGTATGCTCGATTTAAGAAAGCCTATATTTAAAAACACGGCAGCTTATGGACACTTTGGCAGGACAGATATTATATTCCCTTGGGAGAAGATTGATAAAGCAGAAGAGCTTCAAAGCTTAGCGAAAGATAATTAATGCAAAGGCAATTCCAAATGATAATCTGGAATTGCCTTTTTTAATAGATTCCAGAAATATTGAAGATTATTTACCCAAACTTGTTTTCTCTTTATAATATTGCCCCTTTTCAACATACGATTTCCGGACTCTCTCCATTTCCGCAAAGTCTGCATCGGAAAGTTCTCGGGCAAACCTCGCCGGGTTACCCATCCAAAGTGTATTGGGCGGTATCTTTTTGCCGGGCGGGACTAACGTTCCAGCAGCGATAAAAGCATTTTCCCCAATTTCAGCACCATCCAGAATGATCGCTCCCATTCCAATCAGGGCATTTTTGCGAATGATGGAGGAATGAAGCATAACCTTATGGCCGACAGTTACATCATCCTCAATAATCAGCGGATGATTTGGACTTTGATGGAGCACTGATAAATCCTGAATGCTTACTCTCTTTCCAATTCTGGTCGGAGCAACATCTCCGCGAATTACAGTATGAAACCAAATACTTGAACCTTCGTCAATTTTTACATTACCATTGATTACAGCATTTTTGGCAACAAAAACGGAATCATGTATTTCTGGATAAACCCCTAAGTAATGATCAATCATATATGTATGCTCCTTTTCTCCTCTGTATTTTTATTTTTTAATAGATGATACTATATTAAATAGTATAGCAAATGATGAAATAGATAACGAAGTAAATAATGGAGGAATCAGGTTGAAAGGTTTGCCGAAAACAGCAATAGGATTATTGAATCGCGTATTTACAGAATTATTTCCTGTAATTGAAAAAGAATTGAATGAATGGAAAAAGAAAGCGGAAGCAATTCCTGATGCTGAATTACGTAATCAAGCTTTGGCAAGTATTGAAACGAAAACATTTCATTGTCAGGGCGGGAGTGTATTTGCATTATTAGCTGGTGTTCATGATAAAAAGGCGTTGCGATTCATTGTAGCCTACCAGACGATAAGTGACTACCTCGATAATTTATGCGACAGAAGCACTTCTCTTGATCCAGATGACTTTACAACGCTCCATGAAGCAATGAAGGATGCTTTGTCTCCAGGAAACCGCTTGAAGAATTATTATGCATGTCGTGAGGAACAAGATGATGGCGGCTATCTTGGTGAGCTTGTACAAACTTGTCAAAACACATTGCTTGAAATTGAAGATTACCCGCTTATCAAAGAGAAAATGCTGGAATTGGAAGGATTATATGCTGAATTGCAAATCCACAAGCATGTAAAAGAGGAAGAACGTTTGCCAAGATTGATTCGTTGGTATAATACAAACAAAAATCAGGCACTTGGACTTCGCTGGAATGAATTTTCAGCGGCTGCAGGTTCGACATTAGGAATCTTCTGCCTTGCAGCATATGGATTTTCTGGTAAATTGACTAAAGCACTAATTGAAAAAATTGTTGACTGCTATTTCCCTTATGTTCAAGGGCTGCATATACTGCTTGATTATTATGTTGATCAGGAAGAAGATAAGCTGGAAGGGGATTTAAACTTCTGCAACTATTATGGTGATGAGGTGCAGATGCTTGAGAGATTGCAATATTTCTTCATACTAGCAGAGGAAAAGATGGCGCAGCTTCCTGATAAGAAATTTCACCGCTATATTCCTAAGGGCTTGGTAGGGTTGTATTTAAGTGATAAAAAACTTAAAAAACTTGGACAAACTTCTAAACTTAGGAAAGAGCTTCTAAAGACTAGCGGTTTTACAGGGAGATTCCTTCATTATAATATTAGGTTATATTATAATTTAACAGATTAAAAGCAGGAATGCATTGGAGGGAGCAGCAGAATGTACGAACCTAAGATGAAAGAAACAGATCGGGATGTTATTGAATTTATTGAGGCGGTGGAACACCCAAAACGCAGAGAGGATGCCTATCGTTTCTTAGATATTTTTACACTTATAACTGGGAAGCAGGCAAAGATGTGGGGGCCAAGCATTATTGGTTTTGGTTCTTATCATTATAAATATGATTCTGGTCATGAAGGGGATGCCCCTGTCGTTGGTTTCTCCCCAAGAAAAGCGAGACATAGCCTTTATTTTATGCTGGATAGTACAGAGCGTGATAAATTGCTGACGAATTTTGGAAAGCATAAAGCAAGTAAAGGCTGTGTATATGTAAATAAAATTGAAGATATCAATCTTGAGGTGTTAGAGGAATTAATTAGAGAAACAGTGGAGCACATTGATGAGCTTTATGGCATAGACTAAGGACTAATATCGCTGCGTGCAATAAAGATGCGCAGCGATATTCTAACACTTATTTATTTTTGTCCAAACTTACATTAGCGCTTCTCAATTGCAAGAATAAAAGGCGGATTATTTTTCTGGTTAATGAATTGATACTGGAGCACATGGTACTTCTTTTGTTCGAGCTGGGAAACAAACTCGATTAACGAATCCTTTTCTTCCTTGCCGCCCTCATGACCGTGATAGACAACGAAAACAATCAATCCTTTTTTCTTTAATTTTTCAAGGAGTTGTTCAAGCGCCTGGAGTGTAGAGCTGCTCTTTGTAATAATTGTTTTATCGCTTTTTGGAAGATAGCCGAGGTTAAAGATGGCACCTGCGATATTTTCCTCTGCTTTAAGATAATGAGCAATAAACGCGTGACTGTCTTGAATCAATGTTACATGATGTAGATGATGTTCTTCAAGCATGGATTCTGTTGCTTTAATCGCCTGCTCCTGAATATCAAATGCAAGCACTTTTCCTTTTTCGCCGACAAGCTTTGCTAAAAATAATGTATCATTCCCATTTCCGCAGGTTGCATCAACAACAAGGTCTCCAGGAGAAATAGACTCTTTTAATAGATGGTGAGCATAGTTTAAAATACCTTGCAACATATATCACACTTTCCTTCTTTATTAAAATAAGGGATATCCCATTAAGTAAAGGATAGGGCATTTGGCTATTCTTGACAATATAGAGGGGATTCTTTATAATTCGATATAATTATAATGTAAAAACGATGCATAGGATTAGTAATGAATTTTTCGTATATAGAGAGACAGCGGATGGTGCAAGCTGTTTACGTGAAAATTTATGAACTCACCTATAATGTTGCAGAAGTGAACGAAGTAATTTCTGCCGTCTGTCTGCGTTAAAGATATCAAGCGAACGTAATTTTGCGTTAATTTGGGTGGTACCGCGGGAAAATATGCTTCTCGTCCCTATTTTCAAGGGATGAGTGGCTTTTTTTATTTAGAAAAGAATATCATTTCAATTAAAATAGGCAATGCTTGGTATAAAGATGTTACATTTGTTTCTCGATAATTGAAGGAGGGTCAACAGGATGAGCTTTAATCATGTTGAAATTGAAAAGAAATGGCAAGCGTACTGGGAAGAAAATAAATCATTTAAAACAGATACGTATTCTGAAAAAGAGAAATTCTTTGCACTGGATATGTTCCCTTATCCGTCTGGAGCTGGTCTTCACGTAGGACACCCAGAAGGATATACGGCTACAGATATTATCTCAAGAATGAAACGGATGCAGGGATATGAAGTCCTGCATCCAATGGGCTGGGATGCTTTTGGTCTCCCTGCAGAGCAATATGCAATCGATACTGGAAATAGTCCGGCAGAATTCACAGAACAGAATATTGCAACATTTAAACGTCAAATTCAAGAGCTTGGTTTTTCGTATGATTGGGATCGTGAGATAAATACGACAGATCCGAACTATTATAAATGGACACAATGGATTTTTATTAAGCTATATGAAAAAGGACTTGCGTATATTGATGAAGTAGCCGTGAATTGGTGCCCGGCATTAGGCACGGTTCTGGCAAATGAGGAAGTAATTGATGGAAAGAGTGAGCGCGGCGGTCATCCTGTCATTCGTAAGCCAATGAGACAATGGATGTTAAAAATTACAGCTTATGCGGACCGCTTATTGGAAGATTTGGAGGAACTGGATTGGCCTGAAAGCTTAAAAGAAATGCAGCGCAATTGGATTGGCCGCTCTGAAGGAGCAGAAGTTACATTTAATATCGAAGGACATGAGAAAGAATTTACTGTGTTTACAACACGACCAGACACTTTGTTTGGAGCGACGTATGCGGTATTAGCGCCTGAGCACCCTTTAGTAAAAGAAATTACAACCACTGAGCAACTGCATGCAGTTGATGCATATTTACATGAAGTAGAGACAAAGTCGGATCTTGAGCGAACAGATTTAGCGAAGGATAAAACAGGAGTATTTACTGGTGCATACGCAATCAACCCTGCAAACAATGAAAAGATGCCAATCTGGGTTGCAGACTATGTCTTGATATCATACGGGACTGGTGCAATTATGGCTGTACCTGCACATGATGAACGTGACTATGAGTTTGCGACAATGTTTGAACTTCCAATTACGGAAGTTGTCAGCGGTGGAGATATTACAAAAGAAGCTTATGCTGGTGATGGTGAACATGTTAATTCTGGCTTCTTAAATGGACTTGACAAGAATGAAGCGATTAGCAAAATGATAGATTGGCTTGTTGAAAATAATAAGGGTGAGAAAAAGATAACCTACCGTCTTCGTGATTGGTTATTTGCAAGACAGCGTTATTGGGGAGAGCCAATTCCTGTTATTCATTGGGAAGACGGTTCCATGACAGTTGTCCCTGAAGAAGAGCTGCCATTAGAACTTCCGACGCTTTCAGAGATTAAACCATCTGGCACTGGAGAATCACCACTTGCAAACAGTGAAGAATGGGTGAATGTAGTCGATCCAAAAACAGGCATGAAGGGTCGCCGGGAAACAAACACAATGCCACAGTGGGCTGGAAGCTGCTGGTACTTCCTGCGCTATATTGATCCAGATAATACGGAGCAGTTAGCGGATCCAAAAGCATTGGAAAAATGGCTCCCAGCTGATTTGTATATTGGAGGAGCTGAGCATGCTGTACTGCATTTGCTTTATGCAAGATTCTGGCATAAATTCTTATACGATATCGGTGCAGTCCCGACGAAAGAACCTTTCCAAAAATTGTATAACCAAGGCATGATTCTTGGTGAAGGCAACGAGAAGATGAGTAAGTCAAAAGGGAATGTAGTGAACCCGGATGACATTGTTGCTTCTCATGGTGCTGACACTTTAAGGCTTTATGAAATGTTTATGGGTCCGCTGGATGCTTCCGTAACATGGTCAACGAACGGTTTGGACGGGGCACGTCGTTTTCTGGATAGAATTTGGCGCCTGTTTATTAATGAAGATGGCTCACTTAATGAAAAGATAGGTTCAGCTGGAAATGAAAAACTGGATAAGGTTTATCATGAAACAGTGAAAAAAGTTACAGAGGATTACAATAACCTTCATTTTAATACCGCAATTTCGCAAATGATGGTATTTATTAACGAAGCTTATAAAGCAGATACAATACCACAAGCTTATGCTGAAGGCTTTGTAAAAATGCTGGCGCCAGTTGCCCCGCATATTGGTGAAGAGCTTTGGAGGCTTCTAGGTAATTCTGATACAATTACGTATGCAGCTTGGCCGACATTTGATGCTTCCAAACTTGTAGAAGATGAAATTGAAGTAGTACTGCAAGTAATGGGTAAAGTACGCTCTAAACTGAATGTTCCAAAAGACATTTCCAAGGAAGATTTGGAAAAAGCCGCACTAGCTGACGAAAAGTTACAAGAATGGCTGGAAGGAAAGACCGTTCGCAAAGTCATCGTTGTTCCGGGCAAGCTAGTGAACGTAGTAGCTAATTAATAAAACAATAAAAATGCTTTCTCTCATAATATGGAGAGAAAGCATTTTTATTACATATTATAAACCTCACCTTGCCAATCTCATATTCCTTCAATTAGATTAGAAACATTAAATCCAAGGGCTTCCATAAAAAATGCTGTACATTGGCTTCTGGCTCCTAAGCTCAGACAATGATATACGGCCTATTCTTATCCAGGTTATCCATCACTTCGGGAATTTGCTGCAGGCAAATGTGTAAAGCATCTTTTATTTCCCTGTTTTCAGTTACTATATCTTCGCGTATTTCAATAATAATCATATCAGTTTTAGTTGGGGGAAACTGCTCGACTTCTTTTGCAATTATTTCATTTACAATATTCATATTTATAATACTCTCTTAAAGTCCCTACATTATTTTACCTTTTTGTGTATAGCTTGCAAACAAGTTACATATTCTAACAATAATCGAGAACGGAGAAAAGAGGGCTAATATGAAAAAGATTATTTATTTACTGATGGTCCCATTAATCTTATTTTCAGCATCTGATGTCAATGCAAAAGAATCTGATGCTGTTCTGATTAAAGAATATACAGAGGATATAACGGGAGACGGAGAAACGGATTCAATTAAATTATACGGTATATTGTTTTCTCCGGATTCTAAATACTTTAAGGAAGTCTATACAATTATTACTTCCAATGAAGAGGATTGGCGCATTAATTATCAAGGTGGTTATGACCCTGTTCTTCAATTCGTTGACTTAAATCATGATGGAATAAATGATATATTCTATCAGAGTGCAACTGGAGGGAGTGGCGGTCTATACAATTCCCAACTGGATACAATTGCAGGAGGGAGAATAGTAAACATCCCTTTACCAACACAGGATTATGTAAAGGGTCATTTTGAAGACGGCTTCAATGCAGTAATTGAAATTTTCCCCAACAAAAAACCGATTGTTATGAATGTCGAACAGCGTAAAGAGGACTATATACGCTTGGGTATTTACGATGTAGAAGGAAAACTTTTAAAGCAAACTGAACTGATGGTAGATCCAATTGCTTTTTTTGAACCTGTATTAATTAGTGATAGTAAAGGGTATGGACTGAAAAGTTATAAACAAATTAGCGGTGCTTATCATGCAGATCAATTAGGAGTGCTGGAAACAATATGGTATTACGAAAATGATAAATGGCTTATATTACAAACGGATTGGAAAGAAGCGAAATAAACGCTTCTTTCCATTCTGTTATGAGATAGCTTGCTTCTATTTAAAAACAATGTATAATAATGCAAAAAAATGACTGTGGATTATTGACAACGAAATTAGCCCATGCTATACTGTGAATCCAAGGTTAATTACTTGTGAATTTAACTTAATATAATTCATTTAAAAAGTTATTGACAAGTACTTGTCTTGTGTGATATTATATATTAGTTGCTTAATTGCAGCTGATAAGTAAAATTTGCTCTTTGAAAACTGAACAAAACAACCAGTATGTCAAGCGGAATCGCATTTATGCGATGAAGCGAAAGTTATAATGGAAAACCCCGTTTTCTATTATAACAACTCGGAAGATGAAATCTTACGAGTATAAACAGCTAAGATATTTTATAGAAGTAACTTATGTTTTTCTATTCAAACACTTTAATGGAGAGTTTGATCTTGGCTCAGGACGAACGCTGGCGGCGTGCCTAATACATGCAAGTCGAGCGCGTGAAACTTTTCAGATCTCTTCGGAGTGACGAATTGTGGATCGAGCGGCGGACGGGTGAGTAACACGTGGGCAACCTGCCTGTAAGATCGGGATAACTTGCGGAAACGTGAGCTAATACCGGATAATGTCTTTTACCTCCTGGTAAAAGAATGAAAGACGGTTTTGCTGTCACTTACAGATGGGCCCGCGGCGCATTAGCTAGTTGGTGGGGTAATGGCCTACCAAGGCGACGATGCGTAGCCGACCTGAGAGGGTGATCGGCCACACTGGGACTGAGACACGGCCCAGACTCCTACGGGAGGCAGCAGTAGGGAATCTTCCGCAATGGACGAAAGTCTGACGGAGCAACGCCGCGTGAGTGATGAAGGTTTTCGGATCGTAAAACTCTGTTGTTAGGGAAGAACAAGTACGAGAGTAACTGCTCGTACCTTGACGGTACCTAACCAGAAAGCCACGGCTAACTACGTGCCAGCAGCCGCGGTAATACGTAGGTGGCAAGCGTTGTCCGGAATTATTGGGCGTAAAGCGCTCGCAGGCGGTCTTTTAAGTCTGATGTGAAATCTTACGGCTCAACCGTAAGCGGTCATTGGAAACTGGAGGACTTGAGTACAGAAGAGGAGAGTGGAATTCCACGTGTAGCGGTGAAATGCGTAGAGATGTGGAGGAACACCAGTGGCGAAGGCGACTCTCTGGTCTGTAACTGACGCTGAGGAGCGAAAGCGTGGGGAGCAAACAGGATTAGATACCCTGGTAGTCCACGCCGTAAACGATGAGTGCTAGGTGTTAGGGGGTTTCCGCCCCTTAGTGCTGAAGTTAACGCATTAAGCACTCCGCCTGGGGAGTACGGCCGCAAGGCTGAAACTCAAAAGAATTGACGGGGACCCGCACAAGCGGTGGAGCATGTGGTTTAATTCGAAGCAACGCGAAGAACCTTACCAGGTCTTGACATCCCACTGGCCGCTATGGAGACATAGCTTTCCCTTCGGGGACAGTGGTGACAGGTGGTGCATGGTTGTCGTCAGCTCGTGTCGTGAGATGTTGGGTTAAGTCCCGCAACGAGCGCAACCCTTGATCTTAGTTGCCAGCATTTAGTTGGGCACTCTAAGGTGACTGCCGGTGACAAACCGGAGGAAGGTGGGGATGACGTCAAATCATCATGCCCCTTATGACCTGGGCTACACACGTGCTACAATGGATGGAACAAAGGGGAGCAAAACCGCGAGGTCAAGCAAATCCCATAAAACCATTCTCAGTTCGGATTGCAGGCTGCAACTCGCCTGCATGAAGCCGGAATCGCTAGTAATCGTGGATCAGCATGCCACGGTGAATACGTTCCCGGGTCTTGTACACACCGCCCGTCACACCACGAGAGTCGGTAACACCCGAAGTCGGTGAGGTAACCTTTATGGAGCCAGCCGCCGAAGGTGGGACCAATGATTGGGGTGAAGTCGTAACAAGGTAGCCGTATCGGAAGGTGCGGCTGGATCACCTCCTTTCTAAGGAATAATAGAAAGCGCAGGCGACCGTTAAGAAACGTACAAACTGGAGCACTTTGTAATGAGATAAAGGAAACACAGCGACTGTAAGGAGCTGATGTTGACTTATCGATTGGAAAAGTGTGAAGTTTGATAGTTTCTGGTCGCCGGAGCTAGACTATAACGGAACATCTAACTTTGTTAGATGAAACATACTGTGTTGTTTGGTTCAGTTTTGAGAGAGCAAATCTCTCGATTTGTACCTTGAAAACTAAATAAGAGTAACAACGACATCAAATTAAAAGGCTGAGGCGACTGTTCGAAAACGGACGCATAAGCAAGGGACTGGAAAACGCTTGAACTTTAGCGTTTGGAATGTCAATTGCTTATGACGGTAGTTTTCAGGAGCCGAAGCTAGATTAATAAATGTAAGACCAGGTTTATTTGATAAACCTAAAAGGCAAAATTAAAGCTTTATTTACTGTAACTTAGTTAAGTGAATAAGGGCGCACGGTGGATGCCTTGGTACTAGGAGCCGAAGAAGGACGGGACTAACACCGATATGCCTCGGGGAGTTGTAAGTAAACGCTATATCCGAGGATTTCCGAATGGGGAAACCCACTGTTCGTAATGGGACAGTACGTATATCTGAATTCATAGGGTATACGAGGCAGACCTAGGGAACTGAAACATCTCAGTACCTAGAGGAAGAGAAAGAAAATTCGATTTCCCAAGTAGCGGCGAGCGAAACGGAAAGAGCCCAAACCAGTAAGCTTGCTTACTGGGGTTGTAGGACACTCCATACGGAGTTACAAAGAAATTCTTTAGACGAATCGACCTGGAAAGGTCAGCCGCAGAAGGTAACAGCCCTGTAATCGAAAAAGAGTTTCCTCCGGAGTGTATCCTGAGTACGGCGGAACACGAGAAATTCCGTCGGAATCCGGGAGGACCATCTCCCAAGGCTAAATACTACCTAGTGACCGATAGTGAACCAGTACCGTGAGGGAAAGGTGAAAAG
Source organism: Oceanobacillus sp. FSL H7-0719 (assembly GCF_045040795.1). Lineage (GTDB taxonomy): Bacteria > Bacillota > Bacilli > Bacillales > Amphibacillaceae > Oceanobacillus. The sequence goes on from NZ_CP150301.1 coordinate 291,168, forward strand.
CACCCCGGGAGGGGAGTGAAATAGAACCTGAAACCGTGTGCCTACAAGTAGTCGAAGCCCGTTAATGGGTGACGGCGTACCTTTTGTAGAATGGACCGGCGAGTTACGATTACATGCAAGGTTAAGTGGAAGACACGGAGCCGCAGCGAAAGCGAGTCTGAATAGGGCGTTTATAGTATGTGGTCGTAGACCCGAAACCGTGTGATCTACCCATGTCCAGGGTGAAGGTCAGGTAACACTGACTGGAGGCCCGAACCCACGTATGTTGAAAAATGCGGGGATGAGGTGTGGGTAGGGGTGAAATGCCAATCGAACACGGAGATAGCTGGTTCTCTCCGAAATAGCTTTAGGGCTAGCCTCAAAAAAAGAGTACTGGAGGTAGAGCACTGATTGAACTAGGGGCCCTCACCGGGTTACCGAATTCAGTCAAACTCCGAATGCCAGATACTTATTTTTGGGAGTCAGACTATGGGTGATAAGGTTCATAGTCGAGAGGGAAACAGCCCAGACCGCCAGCTAAGGTCCCAAAGTATACGTTAAGTGGAAAAGGATGTGGAGTTGCCCAGACAACCAGGATGTTGGCTTAGAAGCAGCCACCATTTAAAGAGTGCGTAATAGCTCACTGGTCGAGTGACTCTGCGCCGAAAATGTACCGGGGCTAAACGTATCACCGAAGCTGCGGATTGTTCTTGCGAACAATGGTAGGAGAGCGTTCTAAGTGCTGTGAAGTCAGACCGTGAGGACTGGTGGAGCGCTTAGAAGTGAGAATGCCGGTATGAGTAGCGAAAAAAGAGTGAGAATCTCTTTCACCGAATGCCTAAGGTTTCCTGAGGAAGGCTCGTCCACTCAGGGTTAGTCGGGACCTAAGCCGAGGCCGAAAGGCGTAGGCGATGGATAACAGGTTGATATTCCTGTACCACCTCATGATTGTTTGAGCAATGGGGGGACGCAGAAGGATAAGGAATGCGCACGGATGGAAGTGTGCGCCCAAGCAGTGAGAAAGTCAGATAGGCAAATCCGTCTGGCAATTTCAAGCTGTGATGGGGAGGGAAATTTAGTACCGAAGTTCCTGATTTCACACTGCCAAGAAAAGCCTCTAGTTAGATCATAGGTGCCCGTACCGCAAACCGACACAGGTAGGCGAGGAGAGAATCCTAAGGTGAGCGGGAGAACTCTCGTTAAGGAACTCGGCAAAATGACCCCGTAACTTCGGGAGAAGGGGTGCTCCTTTAAGGAGGAGCCGCAGTGAATAGGCCCAAGCGACTGTTTAGCAAAAACACAGGTCTCTGCGAAGCCGAAAGGCGAAGTATAGGGGCTGACACCTGCCCGGTGCTGGAAGGTTAAGGGAAAGAGTTAGGGTTTTACCCGAAGCTTAGAACCGAAGCCCCAGTAAACGGCGGCCGTAACTATAACGGTCCTAAGGTAGCGAAATTCCTTGTCGGGTAAGTTCCGACCCGCACGAAAGGTGCAACGACTTGGGCACTGTCTCAACGAGAGACCCGGTGAAATTATACGATGTGTGAAGATGCACATTACCCGCGACAGGACGGAAAGACCCCGTGGAGCTTTACTGTAGCCTGATATTGACTGTTTGTGCAGCTTGTACAGGATAGGTGGGAGCCTTAGAAGCGAGAGCGCTAGCTTTCGTGGAGGCACCCGTGGGATACCACCCTAGCTGTATGAACATTCTAACCCAGGACCGTGATCCGGTTCGGAGACAGTGTCAGGCGGGCAGTTTGACTGGGGCGGTCGCCTCCTAAAAGGTAACGGAGGCGCCCAAAGGTTCCCTCAGAATGGTTGGAAATCATTCGTAGAGTGTAAAGGCAGAAGGGAGCTTGACTGCGAGACTTACAAGTCGAGCAGGGACGAAAGTCGGGCTTAGTGATCCGGTGGTTCCGCATGGAAGGGCCATCGCTCAACGGATAAAAGCTACCCCGGGGATAACAGGCTTATCTCCCCCAAGAGTTCACATCGACGGGGAGGTTTGGCACCTCGATGTCGGCTCATCGCATCCTGGGGCTGTAGTCGGTCCCAAGGGTTGGGCTGTTCGCCCATTAAAGCGGTACGCGAGCTGGGTTCAGAACGTCGTGAGACAGTTCGGTCCCTATCCGTCGTGGGCGTTGGAAGTTTGAGAGGAGCTGTCCTTAGTACGAGAGGACCGGGATGGACACACCGCTGGTGTACCAGTTGTTCCGCCAGGAGCATAGCTGGGTAGCTACGTGTGGAAAGGATAAGTGCTGAAAGCATCTAAGCATGAAGCCCCCCTCAAGATGAGACTTCCCATCACTTCGAGTGAGTAAGATCCCTCAGAGACGATGAGGTTGATAGGTTCGGGGTAGAAGCATGGTGACATGTGAAGCTGACGAATACTAATCGATCGAGGACTTAACTAAATTCTTTTGATGTATGTTGTTTACTCTTATTTAGTTTTCTTGGTATAAGTCATTTATATCATTATTATGTCTGGTAGTGACGGCGGAAAGGTCACACCTGTTCCCATACCGAACACAGCAGTTAAGCTTTCCAGCGCCGATGGTAGTTGAGACTTTGTCTCTGCGAGAGTAGGACGCCGCCAGGCAAATTATAAAAAATACGCAACAATTACTTGTTAAGTAATTGTTGCGTATTTTTTATAATCAATCAAACAAATTTTCACTGTCAAACTTCATCTAAAGTGCTAAAAATCCGTATTTCGGCCATATCCGTTTGCTAGATGGCTGGAGAGCGAACAGATAAAGATAACTCTTTATTCCTCATGAGTCTCCATCTGGCTGGGGGAAGGTTGCAAATAATTGAGATTCCCGTGTGGGGAAACCAAAGCAACGGTAAGGTATGCCGTGCGCACGCAGGGCTCAATAGCCACCGGCACGGGGAGTATTTGAACTGTGAACCTTCAGTAGAGAAAGTAAGACAGCGGAACAAAAGTTGCTCTGAATTAAGGTGATCAGCAATTGATATCAAGATCATGCTCAATATTTGAAGCCATTTGGTATTTTAATACAACTATTGATATAAGAGTTGTATTAAATAACAGTACAAAACAAACGAGACAGGAGAATTCTCCTGTCTCGTTTGTTTTGCTAGGCTGCGTGCTTCTTTTTACCTGCAATATTTAACTTTTTGCCGATTGAATCTGTAATTGCAGTAATTGCACCATCTCCGGTAACATTACAAGCTGTTCCAAAGCTATCCTGTGCCAGATATAAAGCAATCATAAGAGAAACCATCGTTGGATCGAAGTGAAGCATGCTTTCTAATAGCCCAATTGCTGCCATGACAGCTCCACCAGGAACTCCAGGGGCCGCTACCATAGTTATCCCTAGCATGAGAATAAATGGCATGAAAGACACTATTGTAGCGGATCCACCTTGCAAGAAGAGAACAGCTAATGCACAGCTCATAATTGTAATTGTACTTCCTGATAAATGGATGGTTGCCAGTAAAGGAACCGTAAAATCTGCGGTTTTTCCTCGAATATTTAATGTTTTTGTATGTTTTAATGTAATAGGAATAGATGCTGCTGATGATTGTGTGCCTAATGCAGTAAAATAGGCTGGTATCATTTTTTTTAGCATTGATAAAGGATTTTCTTTTGTAAATGACCCGGCAATCGTATACTGAAAGACTAAATATAAAACCTGAAGCAGAATAATCATTATAAAAACCTTTGCAAAAACACTTAGGATTGTTGCAACTTGTCCTGTATATGTCATATTAGCAAAAATCCCAAATATATGAATAGGCAGTAAAGGTATAATTACTTTTTCAATGACAAGCTCAATTATACTGCGAAAATCACTGAATACACTTAGTAAAACATCACTTTTTATTGCTGCAATACCAATTCCAATAACAAAGGAAACAAGCAAGGCGGTCATAACTTCCATCGGGGGAGGCATCTCTACACTAAAGAAAGCAGAAGCCATACCCTTTGATGGGTCGCTTAAATTTTGAACAGAGCTTCCTGCTAACATAGACGGATAGAGCCACTTGGCTACATAAAATGCTGTAATCCCAGCTATTATTGTAGAAGCGTATGCTAGACCAGTTGTTATCCCGAGCAGTTTTCCAGCTCCGCGACCCATTTCTCCAATCCCAGGGGTAATAAAGCCAATAATAATAAATGGGATAATAAAACTTAAAAAGTTGCCAAATAGTCCATTAAAAGTTGCAAATGTCCGTATTACTCCCTCGTTAGCAAAGGAACCAATAGCAACACCTAAAATAATAGCTAAAACAATTCTAGCTAATAATCCAAATCGTTTCATATATATATTTTCCTCCTCGTCCTCCTGGCAATTATCTAATTGTTATGATATAGAAGATAATTTTAATATCCATTATACAACAGGGAAAGGTTATAATCATAGTATTTATAAAAAGAATCTTAATTCTGATTCGATGGAATAATAAAATTAACGAGGATTTATTTCATCATTGAAGGTGACCAGCACTGTACAAAAGAGGATAGACGAAAATATACGCGGATACTTTCAAAGTATTGAAAGAACCACGTATATTTTCTAGTTGTTGCGCTAATAGCTCAAATTCAGTTTCCTAACGGGCAGATAATTTCTGACTCAATTACCTAATTGGTTGTTGAGCCTGAATTCGTTGAATTACCTGGCATAAATTGTTGCATCATCTGGTCTAAACCTTGATTATTCTTACTCATGGAGTAAAAAGTCGCAGCACCTACACCAATTGAAGCAAGTAACGGCAGCCAAATTCCATTTCGTTTCATGAACTCATCTATCCCTTTCTGTCTAAGCTATCAGACAGTTTTATTATAAACATTTACAATGATTTCATTCGTGGAAGCAATTGGAATTCAAATTGCTTCATATGCAGCATTCATTCCGGCAAGCCTGCCAGTGACAAGAGCTGAGGTAATATTATAACCGCCAGTGTACCCGTGGATGTCGAGTATTTCTCCACAAAAGTAAAGGCGATTCATACATTTAGACTGCATTGTGCTCGGCACAATTTCTTTTATTGAGATACCGCCTCCAGTTACGAATGCTTTTTCCATCGGGAGTGATCCATTTACTTTAAATTGGAACTGTTTCATTGTGTGTGCAATGGAGCGGACAGTTTCTTTAGAAATATTACTGCCTTTTGTTTCTTCATCAATCTCAAGTAGTTCAAATATATATTGAAGGAACCGTTCTGGGACAATTCCTTTTAATATGTTTTTAATTGACTTTTTGGGATTTTCTTTTACTGATTTGGATATTTCATTTATTAATTCTTCCATATTATAATCAGGTATGGCATCGATTTCCATGTTCACAGCTTTTTCTTTCATTAATTCTTTTACAGCAAACTGCGAACAACGAAGGACTGCAGGTCCTGAAACCCCAAAGTGGGTAAACAACATGTCCATCCGATGAGTAATAATTGGCTTATTTCTTTTGTTTAATACAGAAACAGCTGCATCGCGCAGGGCCAATCCTTGTAATGCTTTATTTTTGATAAAAGTTTCATTGGAAGTTAATGCTACTTCGGTAGGATAAAGTTTTGTAATGGTATGTCCGGCTTTCTTTGCCCAAGCATATCCATCACCAGTTGAACCAGTATGTGGCACTGCTTTTCCTCCAACAGCAATAACAATCGATTTTGTAAGATGCTTTTTACCATCCATTCGAATAACCGTATGTTCTGTTTCCCCATAATCAATTGCTTCAACAGGAGAATTTATTTGGATTTCTACGTTCAGTTCACTTAGTTTATTTAATAGGGCATCAACAACAGACTTTGCTGAATTTGAAACAGGGAACATCCGCCCATGATCTTCTTCTTTTAAAGCGACTCCAAGGTTTTCAAAAAAATCGATAATATCATAGTTATTAAAAATAGAAAAAGCACTGTATAGGAATTTTCCGTTTCCTGGTATATGTTTAATTACTTCTTCTTCAGGCAGGCGATTTGTTACATTGCATCTGCCACCGCCAGATATAGCCAGCTTTTTACCAAGCTTTTTACCTTTTTCGAGCAGAAGTGTTTTCGCCCCATGCTCTGCGGCAGAAATTGCTGCCATCAGACCAGAAGGACCGCCACCAATGACAATAACATCATATGTCACTTTTCTTCACTCCTTTCGTAAGTATATTACACTGATAATTATTGAGAAGCAAATCAAAACGGAATTGTAACAGTTAAAATATCGATAACCTGCTCATATGTGGTAAAATAAGTTTTGTATCTCAAAAAAGAAATCAAGGTGAAAAAATGTCGAATATGGTTAGAGGATCTATGCTGCTAACAGTAGCAACGTTCCTTTCAAAGTTCTTAGGTTTGATTTATTTGATCCCCTTTAATGCACTGGTAGGTGCTGAAGGTGGTATGCTATATAATTTCGCATATGTACCATATAATATCATGTTAAGTATTTCGACGATTGGAATTCCGCTCGCGATGTCAAAAACAGTTTCCAAGTACAATGCACTTGGTGACTATGAAACAGGTAGACGAACTTTTAAATTCGGTACATCTTTAATGTTTATTACCGGGTTTATTTCATTTTTAATTTTATTCTTTGGCGCAGAGCTTTTAGCAAGTGGTATGATAACAAATACGAATCCTGCTGAAGGGATTGTAGTTGATGATGTTGTTTTAGTCATACGTGCTGTCAGCTTTGCTTTATTGATTATTCCTGCGATGAGTATTATGCGCGGGTTTTTCCAAGGGCATGAATCGATGGGACCTTCTGCTTTATCAACTGTTACAGAGCAAATTGTCCGGATTTTATTTGTGCTGGTTTCCGTATTTATTGTTATTGTAATATTAGACGGAACGATTGCGACCGCTGTTGGCTTTGCAACTTTTGGAGCGTTTATCGGTGCGGTCGGTTCTTGGGCAGTGCTGCTCTTATATTGGAAGAAAAGAAAGCCGCATCTTGATAAATATCTTGAAAATCAAAGAGTGACAAGTAATACAACGACAAAGGATATCTTTAGGGAAATGCTAGGTTATGCAGGTCCTTTTATAATTGTTGGCCTGGCAACTTCTTTATACCAGCTTGTTGATGCGTTTACGTTTGAACGAACAATGATTGCTGCAGGGTTTGAAGATATCAAATGGACTCTTGGGACGATTAACACCTATGCGCATAAAATAGTCATTATTCCTGGGACAATTGCTACAGGTTTATCTTTAGCAATTCTCCCAGCATTAACACGGACTTTTGAACAAAGAAATAAAGAAATGCTGCATCAGCAAATCAATCAGGCATTGCAAATCGTACTTGTATTAGTTATTCCCGCAGTCGTAGGGATACTGACCTTATCTGATGTTGCATATGGTGCACTATATGGCATGGAGAATCTTGAAATCACTGGAAGTCTTTTAGGCTGGTATGCACCGGTTGGTTTATTCTTTGCTTTATTCACAGTAACAGCATCCATGCTCCAAGGGATAAATCAGCAAAACTTTACGGTACTTAGCCTGTCTGCTGGTTTATTGGTGAAAATCCTCTTGAATATCCAGCTTATTCAATGGTTTGGAGCGAAGGGTGCAATCTTTGGTACAGGACTTGCTGTAGTAATTGCAGTATGTATTAACCTATGGAGGATTAAAAAATCTGTAGCATTTTCATATCGTCAGATTAGAAAACGCACATTATTAATAGGGATATTTGTAACCCTTATGGCTCTCGCAATTTGGGTGGTGAAAGCACTGCTTGGAATATTCATCCCTTACGAAACTTCACGTTTTGGTGCGGTTATAGTGCTTCTTGCAGGAATTGGAATTGGCGGTGGCTTATATTTATGGTTGGCATATGTATCAACTTTATTCCATCATGTATTTGGTGGAGAGATTCCAGTTATCGATAAACTATTACGTAAGCTCCGCCGCAGATAGAATGGAGGATCAATATGCGTTTGGATAAAATGCTCTCGAATATGGGAGTAGGTACTCGTAAAGAAGTAAAGACGCTGTTAAAGAAAAAACATGTTACTGTAAATCATAAAGTTGTGAAAGATGGAAGTAAACATATAGATGAGAATGAAGATATCGTTAAAGTTGGTGATAACGTTATTCATTATCAGGAATTTACTTATCTTATGCTGCATAAACCAGCAGGATTTTTATCTGCAACAAAAGATAATCACGATAAGACAGTGATTGATTTGTTAAAAAATGATGTGCTGCATTTTAAGCCATTCCCTGTAGGCAGATTAGATAAGGATACAGAAGGTCTCTTGTTGCTTACAAATGATGGGGACCTTGCACATCAATTATTATCGCCTGCTAAAAATGTAGAAAAAACATATTTTGCTCGCATTAGGGGAAAAGTTACTGTAGAGGATACCGAGGCGTTTAAAGCAGGGGTAGAAATAGATGATGGTTATGTAACGAAACCTGCTGAGCTGGAAATCCTGCAATCAGCTTCACAATCTGAAGTGGAATTGACGATCACGGAAGGCAAATTTCATCAAGTAAAACGGATGTTTAAAGCAGTAGGAAAAGAGGTTATCTATTTAAAAAGACTTCGTATGGGAGAAATTACTTTAGATCCTGCGCTGCAAATTGGTAAATATCGTCCGTTGACAGAAGCTGAGCTTACGTATTGTGAACAGATAAAAAAATCCAAATGAAGGAATGGTGCCTGAACAGGAGGCGATAAAATGGCGCATTATTTTATGGCAATCCCCTTGCCGGAAGAGCTGCAGCACTTTTATCATAGCTGGCAAAAAGAATTGCAAGCACATTTTTCATATAAACGGTGGATGCATCAAGCAGACCTGCATATAACATTGAAGTTTTTGGGGGAAGCTGAAATGCCCACCATTGACATATTAAAGAAAAAAATTAATCAGACTTTATTACTAAAATCGTTTATAATAGAATTAGGAACAATCGGCTTTTTTGGCGTGGAGAATCGCCCGCGTGTTCTCTGGGTAGATGTTTATTTAAGTGAAGCATTGCGGAAACTTCAACAGATTGTAGAGCTAGCTGCAGAAGAGGCTGGTTTTGCAAAGGAACAGCGCAGCTATCGTCCACATTTGACATTAGCAAAGAAATGGGAAAATGAATTTTTAATCAGTCCAGAAGAATGTGATAGGCTGCAAAAGCAATATGATGTACGCAAACAGTTTTATCTGCAAGAAATTGTTTTATATAAAATACATCCACAACAAATTCCAAGCTATGAAAAGGCTGCTGTCTTCCCATTAAATACTTTATAGAAGGGTGGTGGCTCTAATCGCACAGTTAATTAAACTACAGGATTATATTACAAGATATGAATGGGACACCTATAGATATCCAACCCAATATATTCGTTTAAAAAATGAAAATTGGAATATATTGTATCGAGAATGGATAGGAGAAGTGGAGGAAGAACCGATTGCTACCGAAGAATTGGGAGATGACCTCCAAGAGGAAAATTATTCTGTCTTTACAAAACTGAAAAATAAATTCAGGAAACCAAAAGTAACAGTCGATGTGATACAAGCGGAGCCGGCAGAAGAAAAAACTCATCTTCCTGAGACGGAAGCTGAGCTAAAACAGGAGTTTCTGGATAATCTATTAAACTTTCAAATGAAATGGGCTACATCAACCGTTACACATAGTTCCTTTGTTAATCAAAAATTTTATCATGATCCCTTGCTGAAATATTTGCTTCAGCGATTCCCTGATACTTACCTAGTTATGTATTTTCCTGTATTTACTATAAAAAAAGCCCCAATCGAAGCAAATATTATATTGATTACTCCATTAGAAATTGAAATCATTCATTTTATTGAATATGAAGAGGAAGCAATGATTATGGCAAGTGATGAGCGAACATGGCATATTGAATTCGCCGATCACCATGAAAAAATTTTAAACCCAATTATTTCGTTAAAAAGAACCGAGAAGTTAATCAGGAGTATTTTGGCTGCAGAGGAAATGGAATTTTCTATTAAGAAGACAGTTTTATCACGAATTAATAACATTGTTTTTGCTGCTGAACCATATAACACGAGCATTATTGGAAAGTTAAGCTATGATGACTGGTTTCAGGAAAAACGCAAATTGGCCTCTCCATTAAAAAGTATGCAAATTAAAACCGCAGAAGCACTGCTTAAACATTGCCAAACGACCTCTGTAAGACGTCCGGAATGGGAAGAAGATACTGGACCACTTGCAATCAAGGATATGGAGGAAAAAGAATAAATGTATGTCTTTATTGTTAACCCTCATGCTGGTAATGGAAAAGCAAATTTCATTTTTGAGCATCTGCAAAAATCCACGATATTTGAGCAATTGAATAGTAAATATTACTATAGTGAATATGAGGGGCATGCAGAGGAAATTGCTGCCTCTTTAATAACTGAAAAGAATATTACAGTAATTATCGTAATAGGCGGGGATGGCACAATATACGAAGTAATGAATGGGCTAGGTAAAACAGATATACCAATTGGTTTTATTCCAGGCGGTTCTGGAAATGATTTTGCCCGCGGGGTTGGAATTAAAGGGACGCCTGAAGAAATATTGCAAAAGGTTATCGATGGAAAGTACATTGTAAATTATTGGCTTGGAAATTATACCCGTGATAATGGGAAAACGCGTTATTTTGTGAATAGTATAGGCTTTGGTTTTGATGCACAAACCGCATATGCTGCGAATAACTCCCCATATAAACGCATTTTTAACCAATATAAGTTGGGTGCAGGAAGCTATATAATTGCAATTTTACAGATTCTAAAAAGCTTTAAACGAATGAGAGTCGACGTAACTCTTGATGGAAAGAAAAGAACAATTGAAGATTGCTGGCTTGTATCCATAGGGAACCATCCCTATTATGGTGGCGGGATGAAAATTATGCCCAATGCCAAAGTTCAGCCAGAAAAGTTTTCAGTTTTAATTATCCATTCTATGTCTAAATTAAAAGTTCTTACATTATTTATGACAGTTTTTACTGGGAAGCATGTACGTTTGAAAGGTGTCGAGCTTCTTGAAGCAAAAAGTCTTGAAATCTATTCGGGTGTGCCGATATATACACAAGTGGATGGACAAACTGCAAAATGCACAAAAACAAACATTACGAAAGAAGCGAAGGCAATACAGATTATTTCTGGATAAAATAAAGAAATTTACTTTACATAGTTGTATTTTTACTGTAATCAATTTACAATGTAATATTGAACGCTAAATTTGAAAGAAGAGGAATTATTCATGACGGATTGGCTTGAACAAGCATTGGGGAAGGACTGGACACTCACTCCAGCAGGTGGCCTTACTGGCGATGCATATATAGCACAAAAGAATAACCGGAAATTGTTTTTAAAAAGAAATACATCTCCATTTCTTGCAGTATTATCCGCTGTCGGTATTGTGCCAAAGTTAATTTGGACAAGACGAATGGAAAATGGTGATGTTATTACTGCACAGGAATGGCTTGAAGGCAGGGATTTGAAACCTGAGGATATGAAGAGTCAGCAGGTGACCGATTTACTCCATAAAATTCATCATTCGCCAGAGCTTTTACATATGCTGATGCGCCTTGGAAAGAAACCAGTTACTTCCGATGACAGTCTAAAGTCAATCACCGCACGACTTAGTGAATTAAATCTGATTCATAAATATGACGAAGTGAAGACAGCTCTGGAGTTTTTAGTTAAGCTGCTGCCGGTCACTCGCAATCAAAAGCTTGTTGTTTGCCATTGTGATTTGAATCATAATAATTTGCTCATGTCGAATTCAGGTGAGATATTTTTAGTTGATTGGGATAATGCAACAATTGCAGACCCAGCATCAGATTTTGGTTTATTATTGAAATGGTATATTCCTCGAGAACAATGGTCAATTTGGCTTCAAAAATATGGAATCGAAGATAAAAATTATCTTTATGAACGAATGCATTGGTATTTATTGCTTGATGCACTTGATTATATAAGCTGGCACAGTACACGGGGCGAGGAGCTTAAAGTGCAAGAGAGGCTCGCTCAATTAAGAGACTTAAATCACTTTATGAAAGAATTTATTAAATAAGGCAAGGAAGGTAAAAAGATGCGTCAACGTTATAAACCATGGGCGGATGATTTTCTTCACAATCATCAGAACCTGATTATACCTAATCCAGGGAAACAACGAGGAAAATGGCAGAAGTTATTTTCTGAAAACCAGCCTATCCACTTAGAAATAGGAACAGGCAAAGGGCAATTTATTGTTGGTATGGCGAAGCAGCATCCAGATATTAACTTTATTGGAATTGAAGTTGCTAAAAGTATAGTTGTAACTGCGGGTGAGAAGGCGTTAGAAGCAGGGCTTGATAATTTGCTGCTTATTCATGTCGATGCCAGCCACTTATTGGAGTACTTTGCTCCAGGTGAAATCTCTGCAATCTATTTGAACTTCTCAGATCCTTGGCCAAAGAATCGTCATGAAAAGCGTAGATTGACATTCTCAGCGTTTTTAAAACAATATGAAGAGGTTCTTATACCAAAAGGTGAAATCATCTTTAAGACAGATAATCGAGGGCTTTTTGAATACTCTTTATGCAGTTTTTCAGCATATGGCATGCTGTTAGAAGAAGTCAATTTAGATTTACATGTGATTGAAGATCCATTAAATATTATGACAGAGTACGAAGAGAAGTTTTCCGCTAAAGGACAGCCGATTTATCGCTCTCGAACATCATTTAAAAATTAAAAAAACCTGTGTTGTATAGATGACAACACAGGTTTTTTTAATTTATTCCTTATCGTCCTTATTAGAGTATAATTCTTTGCTGAATTCTGTTTGAAGCCGCATGTTTGGAAATGGTATAACAACCCCCAGCTTTTTAGGAAGCACTTTCTCTTTCATATAGGCATGGAACAATGCTTCACACATAGAAAAGAAGTAGGCGGCTATTGCCGAAGCTAAAACAATTGTTGCAGTTTGCTCGATAAATAAAGCAGCAAGTATCCAGACAGTAAGAAAAACTAAGCCAAAATCAATAATTGTTGTGATAATATTGCCAAGTGCCGGGAGCAATAATAAATCCCCAACAATATATGTAACTCCAGTGACAATGAAAGAAATTAGAAGTACTTGCTGAAACGTAATCGTATCAAACATTGCAAATAACGATAATAGAATAACCATTGTAAAAACCAACTTTATTCCAATTGCTTTTACATGTCCCATCATAAATCCCTCACTTTTTTAATCTATAGAAATAGTATTTATAGATATCATAAATTTTATACTAAATCGCTTAAGGTTTTTCTTTGAGGCTGATAACAGATCAATTGATAAAAATAGAATTAAAAAATACTTGACTTCATATAAGAAGATTTGTCATAATAAGCTAAGTGAAATAATTAGTTGCCTTTAAGTCAGTCCCGTGAGACTGGCAAGGTGATGCGGAAAAATTGTGTGGAAGCACGCAATCTGCAGAGTAATGGGGAATCCTGCTCTGATTTTATCTGCACCTTGCTAAAAATAAAGGCTAGGTGTTTTTTTATTGCAAAAAAACACTGTGAAAGGGAAAAAATAATTTATTTTAAGTGAGGAGAAGAAAAATGAAACAGCGAGAAATTCAAGTTGATGAAAGATTGCCATTACTGCAAAGCTTACCTCTAAGCTTCCAGCATTTATTCGCAATGTTCGGTTCAACAGTATTAGTACCAATTTTATTTGGAGTCGATCCAGCAAGTATTCTTCTTATGAACGGTTTTGGAACGATCTTATATATTTTTATTACAAAAGGTAAAATTCCAGCGTACCTTGGATCGAGTTTTGCATTTATATCGCCTGTTACCCTGGTTTTAACCGAGGGAGGCGGCTACGGTGCTGCGCTTGGCGGATTCTTTGTTGTTGGTCTCGTCTTAACGATAGTCGGTGTTATTGTTAGATATGCCGGAACTTCATGGATAGACGTGATATTCCCTCCAGCTGCGATGGGAGCAATTGTAGCAGTCATTGGGCTTGAGCTCGTACCGACAGCAGCTGATATGGCAGGACTTGTTGCAGCTTCTGACGTTCCGAGAGATACAACAGCAATTATCGTTTCATTACTAACACTTGGTGCAACCATAATTTATTGGGTGACATTGAGAGGGTTTTTGAAGATTATTCCAATTTTATTAGGAATTGTGACTGGGTATATTATCGCTATGATCTATGGGATTGTTGACTTTACTGGAGTACAGCAGGCTTCTTGGGTTCAGATGCCAACGTATTATAAAATAGAATTTAATTGGTCTGATATATTAATTATACTTCCAGCAGCCCTTGTTTTAGTTCCAGAGCATATTGGTCACTTAGTTGTAACGAGCAATATAGTGAAAAAAGACTTAGTTAAAGATCCAGGACTTGATCGTTCATTACTGGGAAATGGGATATCAACTATGATCTCGAGTTTTGTTGGTTCAACGCCCAATACAACATACGGAGAAAATATTGGAGTATTAGCAATAACTCGGGTTTATTCAACATGGATTATCGGGGGAGCAGCGGTAATTGCTATTATTCTATCATTCTGCGGAAAACTAGCAGCCCTGATTTCATCTATTCCAACACCTGTAATGGGAGGTATTTCCCTATTACTCTTTGGAATCATTGCTGTAAGTGGCCTGCGCATGTTAGTAGAACAAAAGGTGGATTACAATAACTCACAAAACCTAATACTTACTTGTGTAGTTTTAGGAATTGGAATCAGCGGAGCAAGTATTGAAATTGGTACCGTTGCTTTATCGGGGATGGGACTTGCAACAGTTGTAGCAATCATCGTCAGTCTATTTTTCAAACTACTCGACATTCTTAAACTATCAAACGAATAGAAACCATAAACCATCTCACCGTGCTATGGATCAGGGGAGATGGTTTTACTTTTTCAAAGAAATCTATTCAAAATATCTTCCTTGCCTCTGCTTCCGCAAGTAAACACTACAACTCACAGCCCCCGTGACAGGAGATTCCCGTGAGTAAATTAATAAATAACTTTTATTTTAGGATCGATAAATAAAACTAAAATGCCATAATTAAGCTATAATAATGATACGATTAATTTAAATAGATTTATTTAAAAGGAGTACTGAGATTGAATTTTAAACTAAGTGAGAGGAAGATAATTGAGCGCTGTGGCGTTGCGGCTTCTAATCGTGGAGAGCGGTATTTCAAGAAAAATAATGTGGTTATCCAAAATGAAACGAATGCAAGTTGTGAAGCAACTGTAACAGGCATTGAAGATTTTCATGTAGAGATAAATAGCATTAACCATGAACTCCACACAGCTTGTACTTGTCCAAAGCTCTCATCTATTACAACTGATTGCCAGCATATTGCTGCAGTGCTGTACGCAATTTTATATAAGCAAAACCGTCATGCTTCAAAAGATTTCCTTCAGCTTTTTAACTCAAAAAAGTCACGTTCATTTGCTGCGGGGTCATATTTCGAAACTAGGAAAGAATTAAAAATGCACTTTATTTGCCATGCAGCCAGAAAGGAAAAGGAAAATCTGTTTGCTCTTGAATTGCTAGTAGAGAATAAAACAATAAATCGGATTACTGACTTTCTAAGAGCGCTAGAAGAAGGAAATAGCTATAGTCAGCACAACCAGCTAATTTTTAATCATGATTCTCATTGTTTTAATCAAGAAATCGCCGCAATTCTGCAATATTTAGTGCAGATTCAACAAGATAAATCATTAATGAGGGTTTCCCCTTCAATAGATAAAGACACAATGATTTTGCTTCCACCATCATCATGGAGCAATCTTTTCTCCTTATTGCAAAACAAGGATTTCGCGTCACTCAAGATTAAAAATAAAAAATATAATAAGATTAAGGAAAGGAAATCTGTTTTGCCATTGCAATTCACTGTAGATAAAGCAGGAGAAAAAGCTCAATTAAGAATTCAAGGCATGGACCAATTGCTTTTGTTTCCTGCATATCAACTTGCTTTACATGACGGGGGATTTTACCACTTAACAGAGGAAGCACTGAATCAACTATTGGATCTGCAACGATTATTACAAGAATACAATGCAATCGCTATTTCAGAGGAGCAACTCGTATTCTTTAGCGAAAAGGTAGTACCCAAGTTAATAGGTATTGGAAAGGTTGAGATTGCTAAGGAGATACAACGGTATTTTAACCACCCTCCATTGAAAGCTAAATTGTTTTTAGACAGGGTGAATAATCGGTTACTTGCAGGCCTGGAGTTTCATTATGATTATTTTGTTATCTATCCATTGGAAGAAAAACAGCATCATGTTAAAGGATTAACAACCAGAGATATGGAGACGGAGAAGCTTATTCTCGAATTTATGGACGAAGCAAACTTTCATAAAACGGATGGTGGGTACTTTTTGCATAATGAAGCTTTGGAATATGAATTTTTATATCATATTCTGCCATCTATGGAGAAACATGTTCAAGTCTATGCAACAACCGCTGTGCGAAATCGTATTCTTCCACAACCTGTCAAGCCAAAAATTAAAATCAAACATCAAAAAGAACGTGTGAATTGGCTGGAATTTAAATTTGAAATGGAAGGATTTCCAGAAAAGGAAATTAAAGAGATATTGCAGACTCTTCAAGAAAAACGAAAATATTACCGAATGCGGAGTGGCTCCCTGCTTTCCTTAGAGTCTGAGGAATTTTCAGCGATTCATGATTTTCTTTTGCAGGCACCGATACAGAATGATACGCTAGATCATTTTGAGGTACCAATTGCAAAAGGTTTAAAGCTGCTTGACACAATTCATATTGAAGATGTAATAAGTCATGAAGCTTCGTTCCAGCAATTCCTTGAAAAAATAACACATCCCGAGACAAATAAAGCAGAAATGCCTAATAACCTTCATGCAACTTTAAGAGAGTATCAAAAAGAAGGATTTTTATGGCTGAAAACGTTATCGAAATATGGATTTGGCGGTATATTGGCGGACGATATGGGCCTGGGAAAAACAGTGCAAAGCATTACGTATATTGCTTCGGCTATGCAAGAAATAAGGGAAAATAATCAGCAGATATTAATTGTTTCACCATCTTCCGTGATGTATCATTGGCAAAACGAATTGAATCGTTTTGCTCCCAGTTTGAAAGTTGACGTGATTCATGGGAGTAAAGGAAAACGCGCTAAGCTTCTCGGGCATATTCGTAAGCTTGATGTTGTAATTACGACATATTCGATGATTCGGATGGACATTGCTTGGTATAAGAAGGTTCATTTCCATACTATTTTCTTTGATGAAGCGCAGTACTTTAAAAATCCGAGAACACAGACTGCAAGAGCGGTTAAGAAACTTCAAGCAGCAAATCGTTTTGCACTTACAGGGACGCCGATGGAGAATACAACGGAAGAGCTGTGGTCTATCTTTCATGTTGTTTTCCCTGAACTTTTTGGCAGTCTGGAAGACTATAGCCATTTAACAAATGAAAAAATTGCAAGAAGGATTCATCCATTTATGCTCCGTCGGATGAAGAAGGATGTCGCAATGGAATTGCCAGAAAAACAAGAGCACCTTGAATTTGTAGAATTGTATCCTGAACAGAAAAAAATATATTCTGCCTATTTAGCTAAGTTAAAACATGAAACATTAAAGCATTTAGATAAAGAAACCATTCAAAAAAACCGTGTCAGAATTCTAGCTGGTCTGACAAGATTAAGGCAAATTTGCTGCCATCCCGGGTTATTTGTTGATGGTTATAAAGGAAATGCAGCTAAATTTACAAGGCTTATGGAAATTATCGAAGAATCCCAAGAGGCAAAGCGGCGGATCCTAATTTTTTCTCAGTTTACAAACATGCTTGAGTTAATTGCAAGGCAGCTGGCGGAAATGGGAATCTCATTTTTCTACTTAGACGGAACGACTCCTCCGGAGGAAAGGGAGAAGATGGCTGGACGCTTTAATCAAGGTGAGAGAGAAATTTTTCTTATTTCATTAAAGGCTGGTGGTACTGGTTTGAATCTGATTGGGGCCGATACAGTCATTCTATATGACCTCTGGTGGAATCCCGCTGTTGAAGAGCAGGCTGCAGACAGAGCCTATCGAATTGGTCAGGTAAATACAGTACAAGTTATTAAACTGCTCGCAAAAGGAACAATTGAAGAGAAAATGTACCAGCTTCAAGAACGAAAGCGGCACCTGATTAAAGAAATTATAGGAGAGGAGAAGCAGCGTTCAACAGCATTAACATTAGATGATATAAAGGAACTTCTTGCTGAATAGGTGCAGAAGTTCCTTATTTATATATGCCATTCACATGCAATGATAATCTATGGTATAATGAATGAAATTCTTTGCAGTATACTAAATTTTTAAAGAATTTATGCAAGTTTAACTGGTGATTATAATTATTTATAAAGTCATATATAAAGGGGAATAAAAATGACAGTAAAAACTTCTGAAGAAATTATTGAAGTAACAGATTATTTTGGAGTTAGAAATTATAATCCTTTGCCAATTGTTATTGCAGAAGCTGAGGGTGTATGGGTGAAAGATCCTGAGGGCAGAAAATATATGGATATGCTGAGTGCTTATTCCGCATTAAACCAAGGACATCGCCATCCGAAGATTATTCAAGCATTAAAAGAACAGGCGGAAAAGGTAACCTTAACTTCTCGGGCGTTTCATAATGAAGTTCTTGGAAAATGGACAGAACGTGTTGCTAAATTAACCGGAAAAGACAAAGTGCTGCCAATGAATACAGGAGTTGAAGCGGTAGAAACAGCGATTAAGGCCGCTCGCCGTTGGGCTTATGAAGTAAAGGGAGTCGAAGATAACAAGGCAGAAATTATTGCAGCTAAAGGGAATTTCCACGGTCGTTCAATTAACTCCATATCCCTATCAGACGACCCGCTTGCAACAAATAATTATGGCCCATTTGTTCCTGGAATTATTAAAGTGGAATTTGGCAGTGCAGAAGCAATTCGTGAAGCAATTACTCCTAATACGGCTGGTGTCATTGTAGAGCCAATCCAAGGCGAAGCAGGTATTATAATCCCTTCAGATGGTTATTTGCAAGCAGTACGTGACATTTGTGATGATAATAATATTTTATTTATAGCAGATGAGGTGCAAACGGGGTTTGCGCGTACTGGAAAGATGTTTGCATGTGAATGGGAAGCAGTTGAACCGGATATTTATGTAATGGGTAAAGCATTAGGCGGAGGTGTGATGCCAGTTTCAGCTATTGCTGCAAATAAGGAAATCATGGATGTTTTCACCCCTGGATCACATGGGTCTACATTTGGAGGAAATCCGCTTGCATGTGCAGTTTCTATCGCAGCAATTGATGTGATTGAGGATGAAGAACTTGTCAATAAGTCGCTTGAACTAGGTGAGTATTTTGCTGATGAATTAAGAAATATTAATAACCCTGATCTAAAAGCAGTTCGTGCCCGCGGTTTATTCATTGGTGTAGAATTTAATCACCCTGTACGGGATTTCTGTGAACAATTAATGGCGGAAGGAATTCTTTGTAAAGAAACACATGATAATACAATCCGTTTCGCTCCTCCGTTAGTAATTACAAAAGAGAATTTAGATTGGGCATTGGAAAGAATTTATAAAGTGTTGAGTATATAATTGAATATAGCCAGTAAAATCACTTTCAATCATTAATCGAAAGTGATTTTGACTTTTCACATGATAGGTTACTTTCAAAGATAAAGTTCGTAACATTAATTGAAAACCTGCATAAAGTATATTATGTAAGATAAGAAAAAGAGGCTGAACCCTTGTTATTTGAAAATCAATTTGGTATAGTAGTACAAACAATTAAATAATTCTTATTTTATATTAGTTAAAGTAAGGTAGAGGTTGCAAAGACCATGATTACTTGTAGGGAGGATGAGTGAGATCCGATAATCTATAAGGAAAGGGGGATTTGCCGAAGCAGAAGGAAACTCATTCATCCCTTTTGCTGGGTCTGTATCGAATAGGTACAGGGCTGTCATATAGGTAACTATATGGGGAGCTATCAGGCGAAGAACATAAAAAACGTTCGATAAGCAATAGCGTCCCAAAACGCTATTGCTTTTTATTTTGTTTAAGTGGAAGAAAATTTGAAAGGGAAGTGAATAGAATGGATTTTGGTAAATTACTTACAGCTATGGTCACTCCATTTGATGCAGCAGGTGAAATCGATTATCCAGCAACATCAAATCTTATCGAGCATTTAATCAATACTGGTACAGACGGTTTAGTAGTTGCGGGGACAACAGGTGAATCGCCGACGCTGACAGATAATGAAAAAATCGATTTATTTAAATTTGTTGTACAGCAGGTAAATGGAAGAATTCCAGTATTGGCTGGAACGGGATCTAATAATACGAGAGCAACAATCGAATTAACTAAAGCTGCAGATGCAGCAGGTGTTGATGGAATAATGCTGGTATCACCGTATTATAATAAGCCATCACAGGATGGACTGTATGCGCACTTCAGTGAAATTGCTGGAAACACTGATTTACCAATTATGCTTTATAATATT
Organism: Oceanobacillus sp. FSL H7-0719; assembly: GCF_045040795.1. Taxonomy (GTDB): domain Bacteria; phylum Bacillota; class Bacilli; order Bacillales; family Amphibacillaceae; genus Oceanobacillus. The sequence continues at coordinate 311,591 of NZ_CP150301.1, forward strand.
CCCGGAAGAACTTCAGTAAATATTGCACCTGAAACAATTATTCGTTTGTCGCAAATTGAAAACATTGTTTCTGTTAAAGAAGCAAGTGGCGATCTTGATGCAGCAGCTGAGATAATTCAAAATACAGCTGATGATTTCAGCGTCTATAGTGGAGACGATGGAATGACAATTCCATTATTAGCGATTGGTGGAACAGGGGTTGTCTCTGTTGCTGCACATATTATTGGTAACGAAATGCATGAGATGATTGAAAGCTTCTTAAATGGCGACCATGTAAAAGCCGCACAAATTCACCGTGAAATCTTATCAGTTATAAAAGCATTATTCAGTGCACCAAGTCCAACTCCAGTTAAAGCAGCATTGAATATGAACGGTATGTCAGCAGGCGGGGTTCGTTTGCCACTAGTAGAATTAAAAGATGAAGAAAAGAAATCATTGAAAAAAGCTTTGGGAAACTACCAAATTACCATGTGAATCACTTATAAGAAAAAAGTTTGTAAAATATTTGTTATAAAAAACCGTGTCCTGTTATACTGGGGTGCGGTTTTTGCTTGGAATCCCTTTTCGCTGAAATCTATTTGTAATACTAGTATAACCTCTTTGTTAATTTACAATGTTATACTCGAAACCGTAGACTTTTCTTATCATAGGCAATAAATGATAGGAAGATAGAGAAAGAAGCGGAGGGGAAGAGTTGAGAAAGAAGATAACTATTATCACCTTAGTGACTTCACTTATTTTAATGAATGGAGTTTTCACTCAGGAAATTTTTGCTGAGAAAAAGAGTGATCTTGAAGGAATTCAGTCGGAAAGAAAAGAGATTCAAGAAGACCTGTCTGTTCAAGAACAAAAAATGAATGAACTGTACTCTGAAATGCAGCAACTAGATAAAGAAGTTACGCATCTGAATCAGCAAATATCCGATAAGCAATCTGAGGTAGAAAAGATTGCCAATCAAGTTGACGAAACCATCAATGAAATAGCAAAAATACAAGTAGAAATAGAAAAGCTCGAGGAAAGTATTGAGGAGCGGTTTGAAATTTTAAAAACAAGAGCTGCTTCCTACCAGAAATCAGGTGGAGCTGTGCGTTACATTGAAGTACTGTTTGGTTCAAAGAGCTTTGGAGATTTTGTTAGCAGGTTAACAGCGGTAAATCAAATTGTGGATTCTGATACAGCGCTAATGGACGAACTAGAGCGGGATATGGAAAAAGTTGAGGAACATAAACTTATGACAATGGAAAAACTCGATGAATTAAATGAAATGCACCACGAGCAAGAGGCACAGTTAGCAGTAATTGAAGAGGAAAAGCTTCAGCAAGAAGAGGCAAAGAATGCATTAAATAGTAAGCAAAAGGAATTAGTTGCCTACGTGGAAAAACTTGAATCCGAGGATATCGAGCTTCAGAACATGGAAGATAAGGTAAAAGCTGAAATTGCAGCTGCGGCCAAGCGTGCAGAAGAAGAGGAACGTCGTGCTGCTGTAGCAAAAGCCAAAAAAGAAGCAGAATTAACTGCTAAGAAAAAACAAGAAGAAGCTGCTCAACAAGAAACGGAACTTGTACATGTCTCTAAAAAAGCAGAAAAGAACAATTCCTCATCGAAAAATACAACACCAAGTAATGGAATAGGATCATCTAAAGAAAATAATCAAAAAGAGAATACAAATAAAAAATCATTCACTGTTTCATCCACAGCATATACAGCAAATTGTGCTGGTTGTTCTGGGATAACAACAACAGGAATTGATTTGAAGAAGAATTCGAATGCAAAGGTTATTGCAGTAGATCCAAGTGTGATACCCCTGGGTTCCCTTGTACATGTTGAGGGTTACGGCTATGCAATTGCCGGTGATACAGGAAGTGCCATTCGCGGAAAGAAAATTGATGTGTTTTATTCAAGTAAAAGCAAAGCTTTAAACTGGGGTGTTCGAACAGTTAAAGTGACAATACAATAATCTTGAAAAACCAGTACCTGTTTTTGGTGCTGGTTTTTTTACTTGGTAAATCATTAAAATCTTCCAATTATTTTAGTTGAAAGAATTAGTCTATTAAGCAGGAGAAGTGCCACGACTATAAATATGGATTTTCTAAGATATGCATATAAAAGAAACTCTGTCTAATATCGTATGCAATTTAGTACTATTTGAAGAGATATTTAATATAATAAAAAAGTTCTAAACACCATGAATGAGATGCTTAGAGCTTTTTTACAAGGAAAATTTAATTATATTAGTTTTTGCCCACAATTGGAGCAGAAATTAGCACCGTTTGTTTTCGTGCCGCAATTTGGGCAGAAATTAGGGACATTACCACCTGTATTATCTGATGTACTCTGGCTTTCCTGATTTGGACTGGCTTGCTGGGTTTGTTGCTGCTGACTTTGCTGGTTTTGATTCGCCTGCTGGTTCGTATTATTGATATTACCCATGTTTTTCATCATTTCATTGGCAACATTCATCCCCATCATCATACCAACCATATCTGAAGCAGTGCCACTGCTTTTCACTTTGCCGGAAGAAATACCGTCTGTCATTTCGATTTGCTGATATTTACCAACATCTCCAACCATACCGTGTGAAGCAGATTTTGTAATCATATCTTGAATTTCTTTTGGATAGTTGAAGCTCATAATATTAAATCCAGTAATTGTCATGCCAAGATCATAGATTTCCATGTCCAAATCTTCCTTAATGCCTTTTGAGATTTCAAACGAATTGGCTGTCAGATTGAACATATCTTTTCCTTCTTTGCTAATCCACTTCATAAGAAGCTGATCCAGAATAGCAGTTATACGAAGCTTTACATCCTCTACAAGATATTTATTTTGAATACCTGCAACATTATCGATTAGTCGAATATAATCCTTCACTTTAAAATTCACTGTTCCATTTGCTCGAACTGGAAGCCCGCCGGGAAGTGCAGGATTAGGGGAGGGAATATTAATCGCGTTTTTTGTTCCCCATTTTACTGTGAATTCCTTTGTGTTAACGAAAAGGACTTCTACACGCAACCCACTGTTGAAGCCGAATTTAAAGCCTTTTAATGTAGAAAGAAAAGGGATAATTTCTGACTCGATATTATACTCACCATCATCTTCGAAAATTCCTTCGATCTTTCCATTATTAAGGAAAATTGCATCCTGACCAGGGCGAATCATCAAGCGACTTCCTTTTTTTATTTCTCTATTGGTCCATTTATAAAAAATCATATCATCGCGGAACTCTTCCCATTCCACTACATCTGCAAATTGGTTTCTGAAAAAAGACATACTGTCAGTCCTCCTTGTTTATTGTTTAAATTCAATAAATATTAAAATTTACCTCCGCCACCACTATAGGAACGTCCACCGCCAGTCATGCCACCACCACCGCCTGGGCGTCCACCTCCACTGCTATTATTAGATGGTTTCTTCCTTTTAGTAACTGTTTTTCGAATAAATCGGTCGTGTTGTCTAACAACTCTAGTATTCTCATGATCCATATACGTATTATTCGTGACTGTAACCCTTCCCCCAGAGCTATAAGCCATAAAGAACACTATTAATCCAGCCAAACCGATTGCAATCGCTAATTGAACAAATGTGTTAAAAAAGAGTGAATTAGGATTAATATCCGTTGATACACCTAAATAATTTTCTGTCCAATCAAAGAAAGTATCAAAGGCCTTATAATAATCACCTTTAGAGAGAAAGGGGGAAATTTTATTAACGGTATCATCAATTCTTTTATCATCTAGATACTTTTTTCCAATCCCAAAACCGGAAACATAAAAGTCCCTGGTTTTCATATTCATCGTTATCACGACCATATTATCTTGAGCGCGATCAAATTGTTCGGCGAGGTCATCGGTGAAGTCACCCATAAAATCTTTTATATGTTTTCCATCCGCATCATTCGATGTAATGACGATAAAATCCGTCTTCCATTCATCATAATATACTGCTGCTTTTTCTTCTAAATCAGCAATCTCTTCATCAGTTAATAGATTGGCATCATCATAGATTCTCTGAACATCTGCAGAGATTGTGGATACGCCAAGGAAAAGGAAGAAAAGAATGCATAAAATACTTTGTCTGAGTAACTGCATCATTAGAAGAATCCACCTCCTGTAAGGAAGAAGGAAACAGTTCGCATGAGCAGGAATGAACCGACTGCAATGCCTCCAAACCAGGCGGAAATTTTACCTAAACTTAACGGCGGTTTCCCTACGACTTTTCCAGTTTGGCCGTTCATTGCAAATATATGCTCTGATTTATCGTAGTCATAGTATACCATCCATACAGGCAAGAGAGCGTACAAACTCTTTGCATTTTTTGTTCGGATATCTTTATTTTTATAGGTTACCGAATTATAGCCGTGAATCGTTGAACGAATATATTGATCAAGTGGCTTGCTCATTTTTTCTTTTACCCGTGGAAAGAGTTCTTTATCATCATAATTATATTTTTCTGCAATATAACCTGCAAGGTATGGTGTTTTAAAATCTTTAAAGTCACGATAATGATATGGTTCCAATTTATCCATCAATTCATCGTTCATTTTCTCTGAAGCATCTACAGGAACTCGATTAAAGTCAATACGAATATCACGGTAAACATCGTAGTATTTTGTTTCCGTATAAATATAATCGCCCCTTGAATAGGTGCGAACTCTTGTAGCAGTCGCACTGACCTTTGCATCATTTTTTAAATCATAAAGCCAAAAAGGCACATATATTCCAGTGATTTTTTTGATTCGATCCGCGGACATGAAGCCCCTCGGTGTCAGCAATCCCTTTCTGCACCATTTTTTGAATGCTTGCTCTGCTTCTTTTTTGTTGATTGTAAAGGGGATAACCAGGGAAGGAGCAAGAATACCTGATACACGGTCCCCCAGAACAACTGCTGCACCACAGAAGCTGCAGGTAGTTGCAGTAGTTTCTGATTCTGTTACGATAACTGCTCCACAGTTATTACAGTGGTATTCCTTTGCTTCATCTGTTTCAAAAACGGTTTCTTTAAATTCATCCGAGAAATTCTCGATATTATCTTGTCTGCCACAATTACTACAGGAGAGTGTGCCGGTCTGACTATCGAAAGTCATGTCACTTCCACAGTTTGGACATTTATATTGTATAACCATAAGTTAGAAACCCTCCAGTCGTCACCTAATTGTTGTCTCGTTTTTGATTAGCCTCCAAAGCTGCAATTTCTTCATCAATAGATATGGCGGCAGTGTTTGAATTACTTCTGATCTCGGCAAGTGCATTCGCTTCATCTAATTTATAAGTCAGCTCTGCTTCGTAGTCATCGAACATTGCTTGTGTGGAAGCAACAGAGCTTTCATTTAATTTTGATTGACTTTCAAGAGTGGAGGATTTTTCCTTTAATACAGCACTTCTTTTCTCCAGCTGAGCGACGTCTAAAGCTAGCTTTTCCTCCAGGAGCTTCATTTGTTTTGCTTCAATTGCAAGCTTATTATACCGAGCAGTCAGTTCTCGTTTTTTGCTTTCCAGTTCTTGTTTTTGATCAAGAAAGCTTTGGGCTTTTAAGTCTTCAGCGTTTTCTTTTGCTTTTTCACTGAAGCGTTCCATTTTACTTATGTCTGATATACACGCATCAAGCTCGCGTTTGGCCCGTATTTCATCTACTTTCATTGCATTTGCCTCAGACTTCAAAGTGCCCAAGTCCAGTGTAATTTCCCGTAAGGTTGATTTTATCGCCTTTTCTGGTTTTTTAGAGCGATCAATTATATGATTGATATTTGCTTTCATCAAATAAGTAAATCTTGATAGAATCCCCATCTTCATCCTCCTCTGTAAAACGCATCTATTCTAAGTTTATCCTATATTATACTACTGTACAAATACGATAAAGGTTTCATTTTATGAATTTTTCTTTGGGGAGATGCTTCCGTTGTGTAATATATTTCCAATAGGGGATTCTAAGAAGTGGTGTCATTTTCTTTATTTTAAAAAGCAGACAGAGTGAAATAAATGTAATTATTTTGTAAGCATATCTTAAGATTATTTATACAAGAATTCGGTTATAGGATTACTAGAAAGCTATAAAAGAAGGGAATGAGAATGAATGAAAAAAAGCTTGAAACTATCAGCGGCGATTTTATTATTATCAGGGTTCCTTGTAGCTTGTTCAGATGAGGGTGAGAATCCAGACGTGCCAGAAAATCCAGGTGTGCCAGTGCCAGATGAACAAATGCCTGAAGATGGGACGGGTACTGATTCAGGGTTATAAGCGGCAGTAAACCTTGGAAAATGTGGAAATTACTATACAAAATTTAATAGAACTTTAAACTATTGCGGACAGTTTGGCTCTCTTAACCTATTTTTTAAGCAAAATAGTGTAAAAATCAGACTATCCGTATAAACCCTGGATTTATCAATGCCCTTTAGGGAGTAAGTAATCCATTTTACCACTATTTTATTATTGTTGGATAAGTCTTGCTAAGACGAAATCTCCTGGAAAAGTGAAGAACATTAAAAGATGATTCCATTGCGAAAAATGAATATGTAAAAATAGACACTTCAAAATGAGGTGTCTATTTTTTTATGGTGCGCCAGGCGTGCCAACTATCTGGGTGTTGAAAGTTCACTGTGAAGGTACATATCGACCAACCACTAGAAAAGCGCAAGGCATTGGCTGTGAGGTAAAGGCTGAAGGAAGCGTGACTCGACGAACAGAAAACTAATACCAAGGCTCGTCTTTTATGCGGTACCTTTTGGTGGGCAAGCATTCAACCATGACTCCAAGTCGAAACGAGGAAATTGGAAAGAAACCTTGCCTGATTTTACCCAAGAAATTAATATTATCTTACAAGCGGTGAAGGTAACAAGGGATTGCATGATCCTTACGTTTGTTTATCGCACATGAAAAGTGAGCCATATGACAACTTAAAACTGAGCCACTTATACTTTGTGAAATTTAATTATGCACCACACTTTAACGGCTTTACATGGAGAGGTGGGCATGATACCCTGATCGAGGTGCGAAATCTTTTGATACCGCACGTTTTCGCTAAGTATTCATGCCCACAGAGGCTCCATGTCAAGCCAAAGCAGATTAAAAATGCCACTGCTAAGTTTGTGAATTGTATCAAATTTTAGTGGCTCAAATTTAATTGCGAAGTGGCTCAAAATTCAATTGCGATATACATACGTTATTATGAAAAGCAAGGAGGATTCAGAGAGGTTAGCCATTGATATTTTTACTTTATTAACTGGATATACATATTATACCTATTACTGCAAAAGCTTATCGGAAATTGTCGAAATAATAGTTATTTTCTCCTGTGTTAAAATATGTAAATTAGTGCTACTATTTAACTATTCACCGTAATGCAAGGTTAAAATAAATCAACCTTTCGTATCGTCATATCGGTGACAAATTTAGGTAATGAAAATAATATAGACTATTAAACAAGGAGGAGAGAAACAATGCAAGAGAAAAAAAGACGACCATTCTCTAAAACTTTTAAAGTAGGATTGGCCACATTAGTACTAACTGTTACATTAGTGGGCGGAGCTGTAGCTCCTACATTAGCTTGGGTAGCTCCAGGGTGGCATACCCAATACCCTTCAGAAGGGGGAGAGTGGAAATATGGATTTGTTAATGCTGGACTCCGTTCCCAGTATAAAGTTAATAAAACACATGGTTCCACTGTTAAAAAGCTCATAAAGGGTAAAGTTACAAGCACTAATAGAAGCATAGATACTGCTAAAAACAAATGGTCTTATGCCTACCTAGGCACTATAAATTCGCCAAACTTAAAAGGCAATTACTATTACCGATAATTTAAAACTTCGGGACTAGAGACCAACTATGACGATACGAAAGCTTTTTTTAAAGTAGAATATTTATCTATCATCTTTAGTCGTTTATTCAATACCTTGCAAAGCTTCATATAATTCCGAGAGTGGTTTTAGCTCGCTCTCGGAATTAGTGAAGTAGCGTTTACTGACGGACGATAGCAATTTAATAGCTTAAACTTTCTAAGCGAAATATTTCGATATTTTGCTTATCGCTTCTTAAATGAAGTATATTAAATACATTTTTATCTTATTCCACTTAAGTCTTAATTTTTTGGTATAATCCAAGAAATAGAAATGAATAAAATAGGCTTATTATTTAAAAATCGGTTTTCTTTATCAGAAACTGATTTTAATAGGGGGTGTAGATTTTGATTGAAGCTCAAGATATTTCTGTTGCAATTGGAGGGCGATCGGTACTAAAAAAAGAGACTTTACGCTGTAAGCCTGGAATTATGACGGCTCTTATTGGACCAAGCGGATGTGGTAAAACCACACTTTTACACTGTCTCGGACTTTTGCTACCAGTAGACGAAGGAAATATTACCATAAACGGACATAATGTTACCAGATATAAAACTGCAGAACGTCGTCGATTTTGGCGAGATCATGCTGCGTTTGTGCTACAAGATTATGGCATTATGGATGAAGATACTGTTTCTTTTAATGTGACCATGCAAACAAGTGTGCTGGGACAACATGTTTCTGGCAATAAGGAAAAACTGGCACAAGCCCTTAAACAAACAGGCCTTGAGGGACGTGAAAATGAGTTAGCTGGTCGTCTTAGTGGAGGAGAAAAACAGCGCCTAGCATTATCTCGTGCCATTTATAAGGATGCAAACATTCTGTTCGTTGATGAGCCTACAGCCTCCCTTGATGCAGCAAATAGGAAAATGGTTATAGATTTATTTGCAGACTTTGCTAATCATGGGCGTACAGTAATTGTGTCAACACATGATTCCGATATGATTAAGGCATGTAGCGCTCAACATGAAGTAGGACGCAATAACCTGCAATAATATCTAACGATTAATAATTCCGCATAGGAGGGTCATTATGAAATTACGTAATAAAATTAGCATAGTTGTCGGTTTACTTTTCGTAGCAGGGATATCTGCGTATCTATTTGGATTTATACCAATACCAAATAAAGATGCTCATCCGCCTTGTGAAAAGTTACCTAATTTAGAAGAGGCTAAGAAGGCGCTTAGCGAACAAGATGTCCTATCAAACGATATTAAAAACCTAGGTGAAGATATTACAGTCGAAGCAGAAAATCCTTGTTCTGCTGATCAGAGCAAAGGCTTGGTTGTAGTAAAATATGATTCAAAAAAAGAGCGCGAAGCTATTTCAGAACTGTTAAGTAATAGTAACGGTTTTGGTGTGCCAGTTTATTTAGTTAAGCGTTGAGATGGTAGTTGTTTTCACAAGCTTTTATAAATAACTATAGTAGCTCTCTAGAGAAGTTATGTAAGGAATCTTGCCCTTACTGCAATTAGTAAAAATATAAGTGAGGGTGGATATTTACACAAATTTAGTAAAAGCAAGCTACCTGTATTCAAATAACAGCATCGCGCTTTTGAAACGACCTAATAGTTTTTTTGAATTCAAAACATTGCAGCAAATAGATCCGAAGACATATTTTCTTGTCATTGGGCTCAACAATTCTTAAATCAGATAGTTATTGGGGGTTCATAAGTGTATAAACGTATCATAGTTTTAGTAGCAAGTGCCTTATTTATTTTGCTTGCTTTTCTAGCAACGATTATAACTGACCTTTATGATCGAGAATTTCCACAAGCTCTAAATGTTGATAGTAGTCTTACCCTCGACTTTAGTGAATCAGATATTTCTATTAATGAAGCATTTGCTATGCTGGAAGAAATGGATGAACGCTGGAATCTTGGCCTAGTTAAGATAGCACCTGATTTAGAAAGAGATAACGATAATCAAATTTTCGCAGCACTTAATGACAATGATCTTCCTACAGAATTTACGTGGTTTGGCGGGAATGATGCGGTGCAGATTGTTGGGAAGGAACGACTCGAAACATCTTACCCTGATGGTTTTTATCTAGTTACCAATAAAAGAGACCATCTCGGAGAAATGCAAGGTGTACTGCAGAAAGAAGGAGTAAAGGTTGAACGAACGGATGCTTCAGTTTTTGACAGTTTAAAATTTGTAATATTTGAAAGAGGATTTTCCACAGCGGTTCTTGCGTCATTTGCCTTAATTGCGGCTTTAGCTTTATTTTGGTTATCACTGAGGGCGAGAGGACGTGCTCTCCGCGTTTTAGGTGGTTGCCCTACCATAAGAATTCAAATGCAAGACCTTTCTGGATTTGCCGCTATGCTGTTTATTTCAGCATTTATCGTATTACTGTTATCAGGAATCTATGTAGGTATATTTCACGGATGGATGTACGTTAGCACTTATTTAAAAATTTTGATTGGTCTAGAGGTCTCAGTTATATTTGTATCTTTACTTGCTGCACTCATTATGTCAGCTTCAGCTTGGCCTAGCGCTACTATGCTTGCTAATAGGCAACCAGCTGTAAAAAGTCTGCGTTTAATAGCAATCATAGTGCAGGCACTAACGTTCCTATTAGTAGTATCTGCAGCAGGCCCTTCTTGGTCGGCGTTTAAGCATTCATCAGCTGTGGCTGCCGAAACAGCGCAGTGGAAACAACTAGCTGATCAAGCTGGAATTGTATTTGCAACTGAATTAGAAGATATGGATCAAATGGAAGGTCAAATTGGCGAATTGGTAAAAGATGCAGAATCACATGATGAGGTGGCTTTATCATATACCTTTACTAAGGAGATGGTAATGTCTGTGAATTTTGGCGAGTTCTCTGCAGTCTCCCTAGCAAACCAAAAATGGCTAAATTTAGTATCGGAAGACTCACCACAATCATTTCTTACACCAGTGACTTATGAAAGTATTCCAAATGAACTTGTTGAAATGCTCCAAGAGCAGCTTGAGATATTGTCAAGAGAAGAATTTGCTAAAGACTCATTTGAACAATATCAATTTTTACGACCGACTACTAATTTTCAGCTACCAGTTGCTATAGGCGGAGGAGGAGAAAAGCTTCACTTTGCTGATGATGTTCTAATAGTTGTTATGCCTTCAATCTATGAAGCCTTCAACGATTCTAACTTAACATCTTTGGCATCGACCAGAAATCTCATGTTTACAGGAGTAACTGAAACGCAACAATTGTTAGAGAAGCATGAGCTCGACACTCATTCATTAAGAGAGAAAGGAGTTAATGGTGAATTAAATGTCGTTTATGTTGCTGAAGACGGTATTCTTCAAGCTCAATATGCAGCATACCTGGTATGGTTACAAAATCTGTCTCTAGTTGCATTAATTATTGCTTTTACAATAGCCACTGTAATAAGTGCATTAATTACTGCTCTTTTAAAAGCAAAACACGATTTTCCTTTACGGGTAGCGGGACATTCATGGAGAATAATTTTACAAAGTCGTGTACTCAAAGAATTACTGGTTGGACTTTGCCTTGTTGGTATTGTAGTCGTTTTCCAAGGAACTCATGAAATTGGAGCTATTGTTGCAGTAGTAATATATGGATTGATTATTGTACCCTTAAGTCATTTATTTACTACACGTTGGTGTTTTAACAGCGTTAGCAAACGCAGGATATAAGATATAATCACTTCTTAAAAATCGAGGGATTTGTTCGCCTTCGATTTTTTTAATTGCCATAGTTTTTATTAACCTTCAACAATTAAGGCTCTCTACTTAATGTGGTGGTCTCCCTTATTGTATTGAAGGATGTGACTGTCTTAAAAAATGAACAAAAAAACAAAACATTTAACAACGATACAAGGTCATAAAGTACCTGTATGCTAGTGTGCTGTCCCTTATTCTTAATATACGTTAAATAGCGCGGGTCAATCTCTATCAATGTTCCTGCTTTTCCAAGGGTTAATTCTTGTTTTGTTCGAGTTTCTTTTATCGAAAGCCCAAACACTCTAAAGTCATATTTATCTTCTTTTTTTGTATGAAAAGAAAAATGGAGTCAAACTGTCCGTTGTTTGTATAAATTATATAGAGTGAGTAAAAGAATTATAAAAGTTTATAAGTGATGAAATGAAGCAATACTGATTGACATTGTAAGAATATTTATTATATAATTCATTCAACAATGTTGAACAAGGTGAAACAGGATTGAATAATATCGTTAACAAAGAACATAGTGATTCAGGACGTACATTTCAATTAATTTGTAAGCGTTTACTAATCACTTTATTTTTTTCCAAGATGTTAGGAGGGGTAGGATGAGAAATTTACCAAGCGAGGTTATTATTAAAGAAGTAGGTCCCCGTGATGGATTACAAAATGAGAAACAATGGATTTCAACGGAAAATAAGATTGCTTGGATTAATATGCTGTCTAATACTGGTGTAAAGGAAATTGAGTATTCTTCTTTTGTAAGTCCTCAAATGATTCCAGCACTTTCAGATGCCAGAGAGGTCGGGCGAAGAATCAAAAGAAATCCAAATGTTAGTTACTCTGCGCTTGTACCAAATATAAGGGGATTGGAATATGCATTAGAGGCAGGGATTGATGGGGCATCGGTGTTCATGTCTGCAAGTGAAACACATAATCAGAAGAATATAAATAAAACGGTCGAGAGCACATATCCAATTTTAGAAGAAGTAATTAAAGAAGCTAAGCAAGCAGGGAAGAATGTAACTGGTTATGTATCAACTGTCTTTGATTGTCCCTATGAAGGGAGAATACAGCCTGACAAGGTGCTCAAGGTATGTGAGCACCTGATAAATGCAGGTGCAGATGATATATCCCTGGGTGATACAATTGGCACGGCTGTACCAAGTCAGGTGGAGCAATTGCTGGAAGTTATTATGAAGGAATTTCCTAAAGAAAAATTAATTCTGCACTTTCATGATACGAGAGGAATGGCGATTGCTAATATCATGACAGCGCTCCATTATGGCATTACACGTTTTGACAGTACGGTTGGAGGCCTTGGCGGATGTCCATATGCTCCAGGTGCAGCAGGTAATGTGGATACAAATGATGTATTATATTTACTGCATGGTGTCGGGATTCATACTGGAATAAGCGAAAGAAAAATGCAGGATGCGGGTCTCTATATTCAGAGCGAACTTGGAAAGAAACTTCCTAGTCGTTCATTAGCCTATATTTCCAATTTGTAAACGGTGGGCCATTAATTCAAGCAGAAGCGAAGTATACAGCTTTCTGCTTGAATTAATGGTTTTTTATGCATAATAAAGGCAGTTCTTGACTAGAATACCATGCTAACTTATGATTAAAGGCATACATATATATGTGATTAATTTTGAAAGGAATGAACTTCCATAGATCTGCAAAGTATTGGAAAGAAAATAAAACAAAGTCGTTTAAGAAAAAAAATGACCCAGCAGCAGGTGGCAGATCAGTGCCAAATATCGAAAAGCATGCTTTCAAAAATAGAAAATGGCCAAACCGCTTCTGCTGTTGCAACACTATCAAAAATAAGTGAAGTTTTAGATGTGCCTTTATCATGGCTGTTAGATGAGAAAACGGAAGAGGACCTTGTACTCCAGAAGAAAGCGGATCGTCAGTCCCGGCTTGGTGATGAGAATGATAATTTAGGTTACTCTTATGAACTCCTGGCTAATCGTGCATATTATAGCGGAATTGAGCCAACGATTGTACATGTTACACCAAAGGATAGTAATCGCCGTGAGGAAGGGTACACTCATTCTCAGGATGAATTTATCTTTATTTTGGAAGGTTCGATTATTCTTTTCTATGATGGAGAGGAATATGTAATGGATAGGGGAGACAGCGCTTATTTCCAAGGGCATAAGCCACATTTATTTGTCCCGGTTGATAATGAAGAAGCACGTGTGCTGACTTTATTTATTGATCGGAATTAAACGGAAAGTTTTCCAAACTATTAAAAAGATGGTTTCCAGCTAGTGCTGAAAACCATCTTTTTTACATTTTAATGATCGGCTGGATCACTATTTTCTTGTTCAAATTTAATAGGCTGTGGTGCAGCAGGTGAAGCAGTATCGCTTACTGCCTGCTTACCAGCAATATTCTCAAGGAGATCCTTGACATCAATTCCAGATGTTTCTTTTAAAGATTCTTGCAGGGTAGCCATTAAATTCGTAGCATAACTAGAAACCTTATTTGCTCCTCCGTTACTTTCGCTGCCGCCTGTATCAACTACAGTAATCTTGTCAATATTGCCAAGTGGAGCAGCAACTTCCTTCGCATATTCAGGAAGCATCTTCATTACCATGTCGAGCACAGCTGCTTGGCCGAACTGTTCAAAGGCCTGCGCGATTTTCTCTTTCGCTTCAGCTTCGGCAATCCCTTTGAGACGGATAATTTCTGCTTCCGATTCCCCTTGGGCTCTTAAAGAATCAGCTTTCGCAAGACCATCAACCCGAACTTGCTCTGCTTCAGCCTGTGCTTGAGATTCAATTCGATATTTATTCGCATCGGCATCAGCGAATTGTTTTGCCTTTTCAGCGATTGCAGCTTGTTCTACTGCATAGCGATCCGCATCAGCTTTCTTCTTCACTTCAGAATCGTATTGTTTCTCACGACGCAGAATTTCTTTTTCTTCAAGTTCAATTTGTTTTTGACGCTCGATAATTTGGATTTGCATTTCTTGCTCAGTAACCTGTTGCTTCGCACGTGCTGTTTCATAATCATATGCCTGGTCAGCTCTTGCTTTAGCAATGTCTTGTTCTCTGCGATATTCTGCAGTTTTTAATTGATTTTCTTTCTCTGCTTCTGCAATTTCAGTTGAGCGTTCTAGTTCTGCTTTTTGGGCATCTTTAGCTGCTTCAGCACGTTTAATTCTTGTTTCTTTCTCAGCATCAGCAGTCGCGATATCGGCGTCACGCTTCACCTGTGCAATTCTTGGCTTACCTAGTGAATCGAGATAGCCATTTTTGTCACGTACTTCTTTAATTGTGAACGAGACAATGATCAGTCCCATTTTCGCAAGATCTTGTGAAGCAACGCGCTGCACTTCCTGGGAGAATTTATCCCGGTTTTTGTAGATTTCTTCGACTGTCATTGAACCAAGGATGGAACGAAGATGTCCTTCTAAAACTTCCTTTGCTTCATTTTCACGGTCATCACGTGACTTACCTAGAAATTGTTCAGCAGCCGTAGCAATCTCATCGATAGAACCGCCAATCTTAATAATTGCTGTTCCATCTGCCATTACCGGTACACCTTGTTCTGTATATACTTCTGGTGTGGATACTTCCAGCTTACTGGATAAAAGACTTAATGGGCTTGCCTGCTGAAATACTGGCAGTACAAACGTCCCTCCACCACGGATGATTTTAATTTTATTGCCTGATTCATCCGTATGTACATTTTTTCCGCCAAGATAACTTCCTGTTACAATTAATGCTTCATCTGGCCCAGCAGTACGGTATTTGGAAGTGAAAATTGCAATCAATGCAACAAGTAAAAATATAACGATACCAACTACAATCCATACTGTTAAGCTAATCGATTCTAGCATAATGTTTCCCCCTTTATTTTACTTTTTATTAATAAACTCTTTGTATAGAGCAGATTAATTAGAATAAGCGTCTAACTCATTTTCATATGGTATGACATAAAGTACACCATTTTTAACTTCAATAACGAGAACTTGCTGTTCTAGATTGATAATCTCATTATCGTAGCTTGCTGCCGGTTTAGAAATCGTGCCGCTTTTGCTTTTAATCATAATTTCACCGAAACCATCCATAGGGATCGAAGTAATAATTGTCCCTACGCGTCCTTTTAATGAATCTTCTGTGTAGCTTAAAGACTCTTCTGCTGACGCCATTGGTATAAATACAAAGATGTTAAGGAAAGTATCTAGTATAAAAGCAATTGCAATTGAAACTGCAGCAATCAGCAATGTTGGAAGTGATGTTGTGATCTCCAAAATATAAGCTGAAGCAGAAAAGAAGGTTATAAATGCCAAAATGAGTGCCGGATTAAGAAAGGGGCTGATATCACCAATTCCGTCCAGGAAATCACCTAAAAATAAATAGAGGATGGTCAGGATTCCTGCCAGGATGAGCATAAACAAGTAAATCGTTTCTAAGGTCGCTCCAAATAACTCCATACATATTCTCCTTTCTCGACAACCGCATTTTAATGCTTAGTATATATACGGATGAGGTGGATGTTTGGTTTCATGATTTAACGAAAAATAAATCATTGCATTTACTATTAAATTTATTTTCTTTACTTATCTTTTCATACTCTTATCATAGAAAAGTAACGAATAGCAAGTAATCTAAAAAAGCACATATACTTTAACCATATTCGATTTAATCATGATATTCAACATAATTTTAAAAATAATAATGATTAAAAATCAACTTGATATTTTCTGACAAATTAGATATATTATGTACAGCAATATATCGTAAGGCGATATAAGGAATGGTGAACTGTATATGAAGAATGAAAATCCGATGTCCGAAGCAATGTATTATATCCTGCTCGCTCTAAAAGAACCTCTGCACGGCTATGCAATAATGGAAAAAGTAAGTGAAATCTCTTGTGACCGGATTAATATGGGACCCGGAACGCTTTATGGGATATTAAAACGTTTGGAAAAGGATAATTTCATTCAGCTGGCTGACAAAGAGGAAAGAAGAAAAACATATAAGATGACAGCGGTTGGTGAAAGAGCTTTAATGATAGAATTTAAACGATTAGCCAGTATGGTTGCAGAAGGCAAATCTATTATTGAGGGAAAAGTGGGAGATGAGTATGCGTGAGAAAGGAATGAACAGAAAAAGAAAGTTTAAAATCATCTGGCTTCATGAATGGCATATTGAAGAACAAGAGGCTTGGTTTATGGATATGGCTAAACAGGGCTGGCAACTTGAGAATCTTGTTTTATGGGGAGCAATTTTTGTGGAAGCCCTTCCTGAGGAAATAGGCTATCGAATTGAGATTACAAAGAAAAATCAGGAGATTGAAGAGGAACGTATTCAATTATATGATGATGCTGGATGGGATTATGTGACTTCTAGGAGATTCGTGCATGTATTCCGTAAGAGAAAAGAAAAACAAGCAGTTGAAATACATACAGATCCTGTGCTGCAGGCAGAATCAATTAAAATACTTAAAAAAAGTATGTGGTCTAACAGTATTGCATTTTTTTTACTTACGATATTTATTTTTTCTCTCCGTCTGATTATGTTTAATCATTTAACCAGTTATGATTTATTAAGTAATCAAATTATCACTGATGCACTTTTTACTTTATTCTATTTTTACCTTGTATATTATTTTATCTCAGGGATCATACATATAACGTCATTAATCAAGAAGCTTCAGAAGGGAATTGGACTGCAGCGTAATCATAAATATAAGCAAAAAATAAAGTTTGGCAGATTCAGCTTTTTTCTTTTATCTGTTTGCGCTATCGTTCTTATTGTGTTGGGAGCTCCAAAACTAAATCCGGATAAAATGTATCCAAAAATTCCAGCAGGGGAGCTGCCTGTTATAAGCTTAGCAGATATTGAAAATGTAGATTTAACAAAAGTAACCTATGAGAATAATGGAATGGTTGGAAAGCGGGATAATCATTTTGTAAAGGAGTCGAGCATTCTCGTTCCAAAGCAATTTATATTGCATCAGCAATTTTTTATACCAGGTGAAACCTGGAATAATAGTAAGGAAAAATACCAGCCAGCAATCCAATCTAAAAAATATGAAGCTCTAACCAGAGAGATTGCAGAAAAACTTCTTAATCTATTATTAGAGGAACATGATTATAAATCAAGCAAATTTACGGAGCATCAGGTAGCAGGATATGATGAGGTATGGATAGAGGAAAATACTCTGTCTGCGATCATCATTGCAAGGGAAGAAAAAAATGTTTATGTTATTTATTATGATGGGAACCAGTCTATAGAACAATTAAAAGAAAAAGTATTCGACCAATAAGTAAGGAAATCAAACTGGAAAGGCAATGTTCAAGGCTGTTTAATATCACTTAGAAAGGAATAACATCTATCTATTATTATTAAGTTGAAGCGTGCTTGGAGATAAGCTTTAGTAAAAGAGATATAGGATTATATCATTTCTGTATAAAAAATAGCGTTTAGCACTGTACAATCGCTCACAGTGCTAAACGCTATTTGTATTAACTCCAAAGATTCCAGGGATATTCCCTTGGCGGTACTGATTGCACACGAATTTCTTCTTTTTTCGTAGGATGTTCAAATGCTAATGCTTGAGACCAGAGGGCAATTTGCTGGCCTGGTTTATTAACAGCTGCACCATATTTTTGATCACCATACAAAGGAAGACCCCGGGAAGCAAATTGCACACGAATCTGATGAGGACGTCCGGTATGAAGTGTGATTGAAACGAAGCTTAAATCTTTCTTCGTACCAAGCACTTCAAAATCAAGAACAGCCTTTTTCGCATCTTTATGATTTTCATTTACAGTGTGGACCATATTCTTCTGTTTATCTTTTACTAAAAAGTCTTCTAAACGAGCGAAACTTTTATCAGGCTTCCCTCTGACAACTGCCAGATATTTCTTTTCTATTTTCTGTCTGCGAATCGTATCGGATAGACGAGATGCCGCTTTTGATGTTTTAGCAAAGACCATTACACCGCCAACTGGCCGGTCTAAACGATGAACAAGTCCAAGATAGACATTTCCTGGTTTATTATATCGTTCTTTAATATCTTCTTTAATGGCATTTAGTAAATCTAAATCCTTTGTCCGATCTTCTTGTACAGGCATATTGACTGGCTTTTCCACGAAAATCAGATGATTATCTTCATATAAAATAGACGGTTTCATTTTGTATCTCCTCTTATCCAAATTATTTATCATAGACATAACGTTCTTTACCTACTAATAAGCCAAAGCAAAGCAGCAGAATGATAAAGATTAAAATTGCGATAATCGGAAAATTCCAGTTCCCTGATAAATCAAATAGGAAACCGATAAATATCGGACCGACTGCAGCTAGAATATAGCCGACTGACTGTGCCATTCCGGACAGATCTGCTGCATCGCTGGAAGTTCTTGCTCGCATACCAAGCAGTGTAAGTGCCAGTGCAAATATCCCAGATAACGGGAACGCAATCAATATCGTACTTATTATCGTGAAAATGAAATTATTGCTGAATAATAGCAGCGCAAAACCAGTGAAATAGGATAATGCTAGAGTAACAATAATAACCCTTTGTGATTTTAATTTATCAGCAAGCATTGGAACAATAAAGCTTGCAGGCAGTCCAATAAATTGCGTGAAGGAAAGCATCCAGCCTGCGGTTTCCGTCGTTAGACCTTTAGAAAATAGAATTTCCGGCAGCCAAGAAATCGTGACATAGAATAAAAGTGACTGAAGTCCCATGAAAATAGCAATTTGCCAAGCCAATGGCTGAAGCCATATTCTCTTGTTTGAAGAATAGGTGTTCTTTGTTTGAACACTGTCTTTATGCTTATTTGTATGCTTACTTTTTGTTTTTAAATAGACCCATACAATCAGGGCAAGAATGACGGGTATTATCCAAAGTAATAGTGAAAATCTCCAGCCATTCTTTTCAAAACTTTCGGCAATAGGAATACTGACCCCAGATGCTAAAGAGGCAATTACTCCCATTGTGGTTGTATAGATACTCGTCATCAGTCCCACTTTAAAAGGAAATTTATCTTTAATTAATCCGGGCAGCAATACATTAAGAATTGCAATCCCCAATCCCGCAATGAAAGTTCCGCCAAATAATAGAATGATGGACGAGACGGGACGGATACTTATTCCAATAAGCAGCAGGAATAAGCCGATTAACATAGCACCTTCATACGAGTAACGATTGCCTAATCTTGCAGCAAAAGGTGACATAATCGCAAAGGCAATGAGAGGCAAACTTGTTAACAGCCCTGCACTCCCATTTGTTAAGGAAACATCATCTCTAATGTTTCCAATGAGTGGTCCCACGGAAGTGATTGCTGGTCTTAAATTAAAAGAAATCGCAATTATTCCAGCAACCAAAATAAATTGGTAAAGCTTTTTTGATTGTTTTGCATTTTCCATAATAACCAATCCTTTTCTTCTACTTATATATTCGTTCCTTGCATTCGACTTTTCAATGCAATACTTTCTTTATTCATTCCTCTATATGTGACTTTAACATTATTTTGTCTATATTTTTCTTCCACTTTTTCTAAAGCACCGATAGCTGAATCATCCCATAAATGTGCTCCTGTTAAATCAATGATGATTGTTTCAACTGGATCATCATAATTAAAATGATTTGGGAAGTCACTGACAGAGGCGAAAAAGAGCTGTCCGTTTACAGTATATAGCTTTGTTTGCTGTTCTACTAATAATGTTTCTGTGATTTCAACTTTAGATATTTTCGCTGCGAAAAAGATAGCACTTAATAAAACACCAGCCAAAACGCCAAGTGCAAGGTTGCTCGTGACAATGACAATAATTACAGTTGTCACCATTACAATTGCATCTGTTCTTGGGATACGATGCAAATTTCGTACAGAAGCCCAATCAAAAGTACTGATTGACACCATAAACATAACGCCCGCCAATGCTGCTAATGGAATCTGCACAACCAAGCCTCCTAATACAACGATGAGGAACATAAGAAATGCACCGGCAACAAGAGTAGATAATCGCCCACGACCACCTGATTTCACATTAATTACGGACTGACCAATCATGGCACATCCAGCCATGCCACCGAAAAATCCAGCAATAATGTTGGAAATCCCTTGTCCGCGGCTTTCTTTATTCTTATTACTAGCAGTGTCTGTCATATCATCAATTATATTAGCTGTGAGCAGTGATTCAATCAACCCGACAATCGCCAATGAAAAGGAATAAGGAAGGATAATCATCAAAGTTTCCCAAGTGAATGGAATGTCGGGAAATAGAAAAACAGGCAGTTTTTGGGTGATATTTCCCATATCTCCGACAGTACCAATATTTATGTTTCCATAGATAACAACCGCTGTAACTGCGACAATCGCAACAAGTGTTGAAGGAACTGCTTTTGTAAGCTTTGGAAAAAGATAAATAATTGCCAAGGTTACTCCAACAAGTAAATACATAATCCAAGATTCTCCTGCGAAGTGTGGGAGCTGTGCCAAAAATATCATTATGGCAAGTGCATTGACGAAACCAATCATGACAGAGCGCGGAACGAACTTCATCGCTTTAGCTAATTTAAAAATGCCAAATAATATTTGAATGATTCCTGTTAGAATAGTTGCTGCAAGTAAATACTCTAAGCCGTAATCTGCAACGAGATCAACCATAACTAAAGCCATCGCTCCAGTAGCTGCGGAAATCATACCTGGTCTTCCGCCTACAAAAGCAATTACGATTGCAATACAAAATGAAGCATATAGTCCAACCATTGGGTCAACTCCAGCAATGATGGAAAAGGCTATAGCTTCAGGGATTAAAGCGAGTGCGACAACGATTCCAGCGAGAATATCTCCACGCACATTCCCGAACCATTGTTTTTTTAATGTCTGTGTATTCAATTTTTCACCTCTAAAAGTTATTAAAAACACCCCTCATATATAGAGGGGGTTACATTTATTTTAACACTAGCAATCATAGCATAAAATAGAATGAAAGAAAAACAGCGGTAAACACTATCCACTCTGTCTTTTTTTGTTTCTTTATATAAAGCTATATTTTATGAAACAGCTTATACTTAGACTAGAATAATTTATAGGATTGGGGGATAGGAGAATGAAAACAGAAAAAGAAAAAATGCTTGCAGGGGAGTTATATCATCCTGAAGACAAGCAATTAGTAGAAGATCGCATAGAGGCAAGAAGATTAACCCGGTTATATAATGAAACAAAAGAAACAGAGTCAAAAAGTCGGAAAGCCCTTCTTAGTCAGCTTTTGGGAACTGTTGGAGAAGAGTTTTATATTGAACCGACTTTCCGCTGTGATTATGGCTATAATATCCATTTAGGCGAACGTTTTTTTGCTAATTTTGACTGTGTATTTCTGGATGTATGTGAGATTCGGATAGGGCATAATTGTATGTTTGGACCAGGTGTGCAGCTTTATACGGCCACACATCCTCTTGAAGCCGAATTGCGTAACAGTGGAATCGAGTATGCGAAACCAATTGTGATTGGCAATAATGTCTGGATTGGGGGCAGTGCAATCATCAACCCTGGTGTAACCATCGGCGATAATGCAGTGATCGCATCGGGAGCAGTAGTAACAAGAGATGTACCAGAGGGAGCTATAGCTGGGGGAAACCCTGCAAGAATAATCAAATATGTGACAGAAAAAAAGGACAGTTAATCTAAAGGCAAGGGGGGACGCATAATGTGGAATTTAACGTTAGAAGCGAAAGAAACATTTGAAAAGAGTAATTTATTGCTAATTCATGAGTCAGATGATGAATGGGAAGCAGTGCTTAGGGAAGCGAAAGAAGAAGGGGTAGACATACATGGCGAACTGCGTGATGAGCTTGAGGAGGTAAAAACAGAACTATATCAGATTGTGCCAAAACGTTTTCATCCTTACATTGAAAGTGGAACACTCAACCAGCCTGATCTGCCGCTTTCTGTTCGAGAAGATTATTTATCGTGGATAGAAGAAAGAGAGGAAGCATTTAGTCAAATCCTTACATTAGCATCTGAACAAACGGAGAAAGCTGCTGAATATTTGGCAGGTAATGTCCAGAGAGTCTTTAAAGAGGGTTTTCACGATGCTTTAATTGAAAAGCTAGAGAGAAATAGGGACTGCATCATGCTTAAATTAGAATGTGGAGGCTTTTCATTAATGGATCGTGTGTATCTTCAGTTCCATGGGGTGGCTGAAGAAATCAGCAATGAAGGCTTAACAGCTGGGGAAACAATTGTATATGATGAACTGCAGTATATAAATAACATGTTTCATTTGCGGGTGCTGACTGACGAGCTTGAGTGGACTATCGTCTTCAAAGACGTAACTGCAGATTATTATTTCCGGCCGGGATTATATACACAGTTAGCTCTTGAAGAAAAACTGGAAAATATGACACTAATCGAATATTTACAACAGCTTAATTCAGAACAAACATATTGGTTCATTACACCAGATATTGAAGAAAGGATGACTTTTACGGACGGTCAAATTGTGTTAGAACACGGAGAGCTTGAAATAAGTGGGGAAGCTATTCGGGTGATAGATAAGGAGCAGGTTTATGTATATACCTTTGATGAATATTATCCCGCGCAATTTATTTATACAGATGTTTATGAAAATCCAGAGGAAAATTTGGAGGAGCTGCTTCCGGAAAATGAAATTATTCCAGCAATTTTTGGTGAGAACATCTCACTGCAAGTACAAGCTTGGAATTCGATGTACAACGAACCGGAAGCTTATAAAGAAAAAATAAATCAAGTGTTAGCAAAAGTACAACAGACAGAGGAAAATGAAATGTTCTTATCTATTTATTTGGAGCGTTTTAGTGAATATAATGTTTTAAATTCTAGTAATTCAGCAAAATTCAAGTATTTATTAGAAGATGCATAATCAGTTTCTTTTAATGATTTTCCATGAATCTGAAACCTTTATATTGTAAACTCGTATAAGTATCAAGGGAGGAGAGAGAGAAAATGAGAAAAATAACTTTATTATTTATTGCTTTATTTATGGTATTTCTTGCTGCTTGCGGTGATAGCGAAGAGGCGCAGGATGTGTATCAAAAAGCGGTGGAAGCTGGAGAAAAACTTGAAAGTGCTGAAATGGATATGAAAATCAGCCAAACAATGGAGGGTGCGCCGGAAATGGGTGAGATGGTAATGGATATGGACATGCAAGCTTCTATTTTAATGGATCCATTGGCGATGCACCAAAAAGGAACAATGAACATCGAAATAGACGGAATGCCGGTCACTTCCGAGTCAGAAATGTATATGGTAGAGGATGGGATATACATGTTCGACTCAGCGAATCAAGCATGGCTGAAAATGGATGCCTCCATGGCTGAAGAACTTTCGGGTATGGACCAAGACCCAACTGAACAATTAGCAATGCTAGAATCATTCATGGATGATGTGGAGTTTTCTGAAGAGGATGGACAGTATATCTTTAAATTTTCTGGTGAAGGTGATGAATTAATAGAATTTACACAGCAGTATGTTGAAGAGTACCTTGGTACAGGCATTTTTGCAGAGGCTGGAGCCGATATGAATGAAATATTAGACAGCATGACCATCCATTCGATTGATTATGAAATTCGTATTGATAATAAAACTTATGATACAAAGTCGGTCATTTCAAATCTTGATTTTGAAATTGCAGTCGATGAAGAAGGAAATACCATGCGTATGAATCAGGAAATGAATGCAGCTTATACTGGTATAAATACAGTTGATTCCATTGAAGTTCCTCAAGAAGTCATTGACGCTGCACAGGATATGTAATTCCTTTACGAAGGATAAATGCTTGGATGTCATACACAATCAGGTCTTCAAGCATACATGGATTGTAAGGAAGGCTTTTCAGACAAATATAGAAGTTAAGAGAACATAAATAAATCGTAAAACTGCTCTGTGCGTTTTTCTCATAGAGCAGTTTTACTTTTGGTGCTGTGTTTGTTGTTATTATTAAAACAAAGGAATGAAAGGCTGACAATTTGTAAATGACATAAGAATAAAGATTTGATTCTTTATCAACTTTGGATGAACAGGATAGTAGCTGTTATAATGAGAGGTGTATATAATACATAGATGAATGCGCATACATTTATTGGCCAATGATTGCATCTTTTATGATATGTGCGTTTGATTACGGGGGAGGAATTGGGATGGAGGCTTTAAAATGGAATACACCAATTCAGCTGCGCAATTTGCTGAATGAAATTGTCAGCTGGAAAAGCATCACACTTTCAGAAGGGGAAAAGCAGTTTCCAATAAAGCTTCATGCAAAGCTGCAAGATATCATGTATTTTCAAACATATCCAGAGCAGCTTGCTTTACATGAAACAACCTTAAGAAGAAAATTATTAACTGCATTATATAAACACCCGGAAGCAACGGAGACAATTGTTCTTCTCAGTCATTTTGACACTGTTAATACAGAAGAATATGGTACACTTGAACCTCTGGCGACACAGCCGGAAGAGCTGACAAAAATACTTCTTGAGCATGAAGAAGAGTTGCCTGCCGAGGTTTGGGATGATTTACAGTCAAATGAATATTTATTTGGCAGGGGAACAATGGATATGAAAATGGGGCTGGTTACACATATATACTTGCTGGAGAAGGCAATCGCGGAAAAATGGAAGTTAAATTTAATTTTGCTGACTGTACCAGATGAAGAAGTAAATTCTGCTGGCATGAGAGATGCTGTACCAGCTTTATTGGAATTAAAAGAGGAATACAAGCTGGATTTTAAATTATTTTTAAACAGTGAACCAGTATTTCGACAGGAACCGCTTGACCCAACACAGTATTTATACACTGGCACAATCGGGAAAATACTTGCTGCGTCCTTATTCTATGGAAAAGAAACTCATGCCGGAGAGCCGTTGAGTGGGATAACGTCACCATATATTTCCTCTTTTATGACCAGGGAAATGGAATGGAATGAGCTGTTCCAAGAAACGGTACTAGGGGAAAGCACACCACTGCCTGTAACTTTACAACAGACGGATCTCCGTTTGAATTATTCGACACAGACACCGTACCGCTCTTCTGCCTTATATAATATCTTTGTAATGAAGCGCACAGCTTCGGAAGTATTTGAGTTATTTGAAAAGGTTGCTTTAAAGGCTGCAGAAAAATGCAATCAGCATTATCTGGAGATTTGTAAAAAACAGCGTGTTGAGCCAATTGGAAAAGTCAGAGTAATCCGTTATAAAGAATTAGAAGCATATGCAATTAAAAAATTGGGCAATGATTTTGTTGAAGAGGTGAAAGCAGATATTCAATTTAATGATGAATGGGATGAACGTGAAAAATCATTAAGAATTACTGACAAATTGATGATACAATGTCAGGAGTTAGCGCCTGCTATTATTATTTTATTCGCGCCCCCTTATTATCCAGCTGTTAATTCAACTGGAAATGAATTAGTGGAATATTGTACAGACTATGTACTGCAGCGGGCTGGGAAAAAATATGAATTACCAATGAAACGTGCTCATTTCTTTAATGGAATTTGTGACTTAAGTTATGTGAATTACGATGGAGGACACGCTGGCTGGTCAGCCTTTGAAGAAAATACACCTGTCTGGGGTGATAGTTATCGTATTCCTTTTGAAGGTATGCAGGAATTAGATGCTCCAGTTATTAACATTGGTCCTTTCGGGCATGATGCGCATAAACGAACAGAACGAGTCCATATTAAAAATGCATTTGAAGAAATTCCAGCCTTACTGGAGGATCTGCTGCTAGATTTAGTCAATACGTGGAATAAATAATAATAAGTTTTTGGCATAACCGATCAGCTGGAGGTGTAGAAAATGGGAATAGCAAATATTGGGATACCCGGTTTAATTTTAATTATTGTAATAGCCTTAATAGTGTTTGGCCCCAAAAAAATGCCGGAAATTGGAAAGGCTGCTGGCGATACTTTAAAAGCTTTTAAGTCATCTGTTAATGATCGACCAGAAGAAGAAGGAAACAAAGAAAAAGAACGTGAAGAAAATTCTAAGCAATAAAAAGAAGGAAAATACATATTCCGTATGTATTTTCCTTCTTTTTTTAGTGTGGTTCAGGAAACCTTTGAAGGGATGCTTTAGCCTGGATGGAAGCTTCCCTTTTGTTCCTTTATTGCAGGGAATAATATATTTCTTCAATCTTATTGCTTTCAACAGGCCGGCTGAAGAAATAGCCTTGTCCTTCATGACATTCCTGCTGCTGCAAATATTTAAATTGGTCAATATTCTCAATACCTTCTGCAATCACTCGGAATTGTAAGTTTTTCCCCATACTTATAATAGTATTTACAATTATTTCTCCATCACGATCAAGATCATCGATAAAGGATTTATCAATTTTTAATGTGTCTATTGGCAATTTTTTTAAATAGCTGAGTGAAGAATAGCCTGTTCCAAAGTCATCAATCGAAACTTTAACGCCAAGCTCTTGCAGATCATGCAGCTTTTTTGCTGAATCTTTAATGTCGATTAGTGTTCCTTCTGTGATTTCTATTTCCAGGTAGGAAGCATCCAGCTGTGTCTGGTTTAAGATTTCATTTAAGCCAGTTACAAAGTCAGGATCTCTGAACTGTACTGGTGAAACATTTACAGTAATACGTTGGAGAAACAAACCTTGCTCTTGCCAATTTTTCATCTGTTCGCATACTGTTTTTATTATCCATTTTCCTACAACTGTTATTGCTCCTGTATCTTCAAGAACTGGGATAAATTCACCTGGCGATACACTGCCAAGCTCACGGTTATTCCAGCGTAAAAGGGACTCAACACCAACGATTTTATTTGTTTTTAAATTGATTAATGGCTGATAAACAAGGGAGAATTCATTTCTCTCTAATGCATTTCTTATTTCCAGTTCAATCAAATAGTTTCTTTCTATTTCAATAGTCTGATTGACTGTATTTCGATAATATTGATTTCCACCCTGTCTTTTCGCGTGGAGCATTGCTGTATCAGCTTTGTTAATTAAATCCTCAATGACTTCTAAAAAGTCAGCTTGTTTTGGACGAGGATAGCCGCTGCTAATACCAATACTTGCAGTCAATAAGAGCTGTAAATCATTTATTTGAATTGGTTCCCGGATTGCTTCAGAGACTTTATTGATTAATTCTTGAACTTGCTCTCTTGTTTTGTTTTCTGTTATGATAGTGAATTTTTCTCCTGTGAGCCTAAAAATAAGCTCATTGCTATCAAGACAATTTTTAAGGCGTTCAGAAATTGTAATTAATACTTTGTCTCCAATACTGTGACCAAAATTATCGTTTATAACTTTAAAGCGATCAATATCGACAAAAAGTATTGTAAGTTCTGTATCTTTATTTTGCGCATGCTCTGCTGCCCATTTTTTCATTTTATTTCGGTTGGGCAGTTTTGTAAGCGGGTCAGAATAGGCCATCTTTTTAATCGCTTGTTCATACTCTTTTCGTTTTGTTATATCTCGTTGTAATACGATATATTGCTTGTTGCTTGCTTCATTTGAGAAAGGGATCATTTTTGCTTCAACCCAGTAGACGGTTCCATCTTTCTTTTGCTTTTTTAGTTCCTTTTGCCATATGCTATCGACTTGATTTAATGCGATGGTGTCTGTTAATGATATCTGCGGAGGTTCGTCTGTGGTCAAAATTTGAAAAGGCTGATTGATTAATTCGTTCCTCGTGTACTGAGAAAGTTGGCAATAGTTATTATTTACTTGTTTAATTATTCCTTCATGATTAATAATGACAATTGATACGGATTGATTCAATGCGTGTTCAAAGTCTTGTTTCAGTTTCTTATTTAGTTCCGATTCAGAAATATTGGTCATATGACTTTCCTCACTCTTCAACTGACTTTCTAGTATAATTATACTATACACGAAATAGGTAGTCTGTGACAAAAAAAGAGATTTATTTTATCGTTTATTTATAGAAAAAAGCATTTACTGTCGAATGAAGTAAATGCTTTTAGTCTGATTACTTTTGTGTTTTTGGTTCAGGATAACTATAGCCTTTTACATCAACCTCAATTTTACTTATTTTCTGGTCTTCATAAGGTTTATCAGCAGCATCGCGTTCAGCTGCTGCAATTTGATCGACTGTATCCATTCCATCAATGACTTTGCCAAATGCAGCATATTCCCCATCTAAAGAAGATGATTCTTCCGTCATGATAAAAAACTGTGAGCCTGCTGAGTCAGGAGACTGGGATCTTGCCATTGATAAGACCCCGCGTTCATGCCCAAGTGTATTTTCAAAGCCATTTGAGCTGAATTCTCCTTGGATGGAATAACCCGGGCCGCCGGTTCCATTGCCGTTAGGGTCGCCGCCCTGAATCATAAAGCCAGGTATA
Organism: Oceanobacillus sp. FSL H7-0719; assembly: GCF_045040795.1. GTDB lineage: Bacteria > Bacillota > Bacilli > Bacillales > Amphibacillaceae > Oceanobacillus. The sequence goes on from NZ_CP150301.1 coordinate 340,435, forward strand.
ACACGGTGGAAAATCAAATCGTCATAAAAACCGTCTTCAATTAAAGAAATAAAGTTTGCTGCTGTGTTTGGTGCAGTTTCAGGATAGAGTTCAATCGTGATTGGCTCGCTTTCCTCCATTGTGATTGTCACAATTGGATTCTCCTTTACATCGCTAGGATAATTCCCTGTATCCTTGATCTCGCTGTTCTTGCTTTCATTTTGAGTTTCTTCTGAAGCTGTGTCCGTATTCCCGCATCCTGCCAAGAAAATGACAAGCAGGGAAGTGAGTAAAAATAATATTTTTTTCATCCTGTTTCAATCCCTTCTGATTAACCTGCTCAATGTTGTCATTATAGCATGTTATTTATGAAGACGAAGCTTTGAAGTTATGAAACACTTTGGTGAAAAAGCGGGAACGATTAATTTTTTTTAAGAGGATACATAATAAACATCACAATGGGGTAATAAAACTGTATTACCTGTTATACAAGACAGCAGCAAAAACAAATAAATTAAAAGTCCAAACAGGAAAAGATATAGAATACTTAGAAAGGATTATTTAGATGAATAAGGATAAGCAATTTCAGCCATTACAAAAACAATTTTATAATCAGCCAACCATCAATCTAGCTAAATCTCTGCTTGGCAACATCCTGGTCAATGAAACAGCGGAAGGAGTAACTTCTGGGATTATCGTCGAAACAGAGGCATATCTTGGCGCGATAGATCGCGCTGCCCATAGTTTTGGAAACAGACGCACAAAACGCACAGAAATTATGTATCATCAAGCAGGCCTTGTCTATACATATCAAATGCATACACACTGCTTGATTAATGTAGTCGGCGGGGAGATTAACCAGCCGGAAGCAATTTTGATTCGAGCAATTGAACCCTATACAGGTACCGATCTGATGCTTGCAAGACGTCCCGTGGCAAAACTGCAAAACCTGACAAGTGGACCGGGGAAATTGACGAAGGCTATGGGAATTACAATGTCAGATTATGGCCGGGCATTTTTCGAACCTCCGCTTTATATTGCAGAAGGCATGCAAGTTAAACAGATAAAAGAGGGACCAAGAATAGGTATTCCAAATTCAGGTGAAGCTCGTGACTATCCTTATCGTTTTTGGATGGAAGATAACCCATTTGTTTCTAGGTGAGGCAGACAGCTCTGTCCGAAACACCTGCAAAATCATCTGAAAAAGTGCATGCCTACTGATAAAAATAAGCCTTAAAGTTATGCTTGATGTCCGCCAATTTTCTTGCTGCGTTCCATAATAATCCCTGCATCTGTATAACTTGAAGCACGAAGAATGGCAGTTGAACCATATTTATCACGAATTGCATCCATCACATAGCCAATATTATTTTTCTTTACGCGATCTTCGAATAAATCCAGCTGGATATCTTCGTGCTCATAAAGGTTGCCAAGTGTCACATAAACATGACGAAGGTGACTTTTTCCATCATAGAATTTGTGGAAAAGCTGCATACAGATTTTATACATATCCATGGTTACATTTGTGGGGCGCTCGATGCTATGAGACCGTGAAAAACCTCCAGCTGTTTCTTTTGCGTAGGAAATACCAAGATGAATTGTTTTTCCGGCTTTATTTGCCGTTCGTGCGCGCCGGCAAACTTCTTCACATAAATCCAAGATACAGGTTTCAACTTCTTTTTTTGTGTAATCACGAAGCAAAGAAATTCCGTGTCCATAGCCCTTCTGTTCGTTTTTTGTAAAGTCCCCATAAATAGGACTAAGATCGATGCCCCAAGCATGCCAATAGAGCTGTTCGCCTATAATTCCAAAACGCTTTTTAATTTGCTGGAAATCGTAGCGGGCAAGCTGACCAAGTGTGACAATGCCCATGCGATTTAGATTTCGTTTCATTCTGCTGCCAATTCCCCAGATTTTTTCTACTGGAAAGGGCCAGAGTTTTTCTTCAACATCTTCGTATGTGCATTCGGCAATTCCATGTTTTTTTGAATGGAGATCCATTACAACCTTGGCTAGAAATTTATTATCACCAATTCCAATAGAAGCAGTGAGTCCAAAGTTATCAAGAATTTCAGCTTTGATCTTCCTGGCAATTTCATAGCGATTGCCAAAAATACGCTGAAGCCCATTTACAGTGATCCAGACTTCATCAATGGAATACTGATGAATTGCCTCATCTGGTGCATAGTTTTTAAGGAGTTTTGTAATTTCTAAAGATACATGCAAGTAATCTGCCATCCGAGCAGGAACAATATGAATTTCCGGATCATTAGGCATTTCGAAGTACCGGCTGACATTGCTGATGCCATATTTTTCTTTGAGCCGGGGAGAGGCAGCAAGCACAATGCTGCCAGAGCGATTTAAATCTCCAACAACAGCAAGCATTGTATCCATTGGATCCAGTCCTAGCTTCATTGCCTCCACGCTTGCATAAAAAGAGCGCATGTCAATACAAAGAATATCATTGCGCGGATAAATTGAATAATCCATAACTTTCAACACCACCTATAGAACGTCTGTTCCTATTATAGGCAGGATTAAAAAAGTTAGCAATGGAAAAATGAACCAAGTAGTTATCAAATCCTTGGGACGATAAGTAATCTAGCTGAATTCAAGAGCATTCCAACTCTGCTGTTTCCTTTTCAGTGTGAACATAAAAGATGGGGCACAGAGTTCTGTATCTGTGCCCCATCTTTTATTAATTTATAATATCCTCTGCTGGTCCGAAAATCTCAAAATGGATGTCGGAATCAGCGACATTATTTTGTTTTAAGTTTTGGTAGGCTGCACGCATGAATCCTTTAGGTCCACAGAAATAAAATGCAGCATTATTTGTAGGAAGGATGGTTGCAAGCCATGCTGCATCGATATATCCTTCTTTATCACATTTGTCATCTGCTTCAGGGCTGCCGTAAACGATATAGCTTGTTACATTTTCATTCTGCTCAGCAATTTCATTTACACGATCCTTCATTGCATGAACTTTTCCAGTTCTGGCAGCGTGAATGAAAATTACTTCACGTTCTGGCTGTTCTTTAATTACTGTTTCCAGCATGCTCATCATTGGTGTAAGTCCAACACCGCCACTCATCAATACTAACGGACGAGTATCTTTTAAATCCAGCACAAATTCTCCAGATGGGGCACTGATTGGAAGGATACTTCCTTCGTGAACATTGTCATGCAGGAAGGTTGACACAACACCAGCAGGGTTGTCACCAATTGCATCTTCACGCTTCACGCTGATACGGTATACACCTTCACCTGGTGCACAAGACAGGCTGTATTGACGCAGTTGATTATAAGATGCTCCTTTGATTTCAGCCTTCACTGTAATATATTGTCCAGCTTGATAGACAGGGAGAGGGTTACCATCGACAGGCTCTAAATAAAAAGATGTAATTACTTCACTTTCTACAATCTTTTTCGTTACTTTAAAGTTGCGGAAATCAGCCCATCCTCCTGTCATATTTTTTGCTTCTTTATACATTTCACTTTCAACTGAAATAAATATGTCAGCAATAACACCATATGCCTTTTCCCAAGCATCAATAATATCATCGGTAGCTGCATCGCCAAGTACATCCTTTATTGCGAGCAGTAAATGTTTTCCGACAATTGGATAATGTTCTGGCTTAATATTTAAACTTTTATGTTTATGTGCGATTGATTTTACATGTGGTAAAATCGTTTCCAAATTGTCGATATTCGCAGCAGCTGCGTAAACAGTGTTTGCTAGCGCTTTTGGCTGATCGCCTTTACGCTGGTTCGTTTGGTTAAAGATATTTTTTAATTCTGGATGATTTTCAAACATCATTTGATAAAAGCGTGTTGTAATTTTCTCGCCGTGCTCTTTTAATACTGGTACCGTTGCTTTAATAATTTCACGTGTTTCCTTGTTTAAACCTGTTTTTGTAGTTGTCATAAATAAAAGCACTCCCTTTGAGTATTTAAACATGTATTTCAAATACATCTTTATTGTATAATTAAAGTTAACACTGTGACAATAGGGGAAAAAGCGATTTATGTTACAATAATGTGAAGACAATAACAAGGAGAAAGATAAATGAATTTAAAAAAATATACAGACTATGCACTTCGGGTCTTGTTGTTTACGGGGATGAAAGCGGATGAAGAGCTTGCTAGTATTAAAGAAATATCCAGGGTGTTTGATATTTCCCAGCATCATTTAGGTAAAATCGTGTTTGAGTTAAATAAGATGGGTTTGATTGAAACGATTAGAGGCAGAAATGGTGGAATTCGACTGGCGAAACCTGCAGAAGAAATTAATGTTGGTCTTCTAGTACGACAGCTGGAAAACGATTTTGTGCTGCTGGAATGTTTTGACAAAGGGCAAAATCATTGCGTTATTTCACCGGGATGTACACTGAAACACGTTTTGAACAGAGCATTGCATGCTTTTTTTAAAGTGCTTGAGGAGTATACAATTAAGGATTTAATAGAAAACGAGGAAGAGCTTAAGGCACTGATGGGGATAAAATTAAAACAGTAAGTATATAGGTATATCCTGGTGCCTTCGTATGAAGAAGATTAAATGGAACACGCTTGAAAATCTAAAAATAAACCTTCAAGATATTTTCAGAGAAGAGTTTTTGAATAAACATAATTCTAAAATAAGGGATGAATAGGGCTAATGTGAATGTCCTCTCAGCCCTTATTTTATGCTTGTAAAATAATTGGTTTTAATAAGATGGTATGATTTTCCTAAGACTGTTTCCAGGTTGATTGAATTGTGTTAAAATATTTTTAAATAAAAAGCAATGAAGAGAAGAGTATATGTGCTTAAGCATGACAGAGAACTCCGTAAGCTGTGAAGGAGGATGTAGGAGTGCATAGAACCAAGTCTCTGAGCTGTACACAGGATATTGGTCTATTGATCATTGATGATGTACCGGTTTCTCCCGTTATTGAGATGAGTATACCCTGTAAGAAGCTCTAGGGTGTACTTGAAAAGGTTATTGTGGCGACACAGGAACAAACAGAGGTGGCACCGTGAACTTCTAAATTCAAGAAGTCTCGCCCTCAAGGTCTAAAGACTTTGGGGGTGAGCTTTTTTAGTATCTTATAAAACTTGAATTTAGAGGTGGGGGAGAGGATGAAAACGAATAAAACGAATAAATGGAAAAATTCGTTATTGCTGCTTTTGGGAATTGGAGTCTCTAATCTGGGAGCTTGGATTTATTTAATCGCATTAAATTTAATAGTTTTAAATATGACAGGATCGCCACTGGCGGTTGCGGTCTTATATATCCTTATACCAATTGCAGCTTTATGTACGAATCCTTGGGCCGGCAGTTTTATCGACAGACTGAATAAAAGAAACATAATGATCTTTTTAGATTTAAGCAGAGCATTGTTCATATATGTACTTTCATTTATGGATTCATTGTTATTGATTTATATATTGGCTTTTATCATCAATATTGCAAGTGCAATTTTTGAGCCAGCTTCTTTTGTTTACATGACAAGACTTGTACCGACAGGGGAACGGCAAAGGTTTAATGCATTAAGAAGCTTTATTAATTCAAGCGGTTTTATATTGGGCCCTTCGGTTGCTGGTTTGCTATTTATGATAGGTACTGTAAATACAGCTATTCAATTAAATGCACTCGCATTACTTATCTCGGCAATAATCATTTTTAACCTGCCTGACTTAGAAGCTGGAAATCAAAGTATAATTGCCGAAAGAGTGAGCCTTAGAGTAATAAGAAACGACTTCAATATAATATTAAACTATAGCAAATTGAATATGTATATTTCCTTAATCTACATCCTTTTCAGTGGAATCACAGTATGCATGACGGCGTTAGATTCATTAGAAGCAGCATTTGCAACAGGGGTGCTATCTATGACGGAAAGCACGTATGGTTTTCTTGTAAGTATAGCTGGAATCGGAATTATAGTTGGCTCCTTAATAAATGCATTGCTGGCCGACCGCTTAAATTTGAAAATACTTCTTTCCTTTGGAGCGGTATTTACACCTCTGGGATACGTAATATTTGGGGTTTCGAATCAGTTCATTACAGCATCAATTGGTGTTTTCATCATTACATTTGCTTTATCTTTTGCAAACACTGGGATTTTAACCTTTTACCAAAATAATGTTCCAGTAGATATTATGGGGAGGTTTTCAAGTGTTTTAGGAATATTGGAAGCAATGCTTATCATTGTTTTTACAGTGATGGTTGGATTGTTCGCTGAATTGCTTGATATTCGTTCAACATATACAATTGGTTCGATGATGTTTTTAATTTTTGGTTTAATGATTAGCTTTTTCGTTTTTGATAAAACGAAAAAAGCTTATTATAGATGAACACAAATTTTTAGTAAGAGCTGATTATTCCATGAGAAAGATTCCTTGAAAGCAATATATGGTTATGATTAGTCAGCCAGTACTTATCAAAATGATAGTTTGACATTTTTGAGGAACTCAGCCAAACTATAATTGAGAATACATGTTCGTTTTAATTGATTAAGATAAGGGAGGCTGCTCTAAACATGGGTCTCAAATTAATACTTGCAGAAAAACCATCTGTAGCAAAGAATATTGCAGATGCACTAAATATAAAAACAAAAAATGATGGCTATTATTCAGGAAATGGTTATCTGATTACATGGGCATTTGGCCATCTGGTTGAGTTATACGATGCCAAAGATTATGAAGCAAAAATGATGCGCTGGCGCATGAATTACTTTCCGTTTATTCCCGATAAATTTCAATATAAAGTGAAAAGTAATCCGCGAAATCGGGCATATGCGGACCCAGGAGCTGCAAAACAGTTAAAAATTATTGAATCCCTGATTCGCCGTTCTGATGTAGATGGAATTATTTCAGCTTGCGACTATGACAGAGAAGGACAGCTAATTGGCGACAGCATTATTTATCGAGGCGGCAAGCGTCCCGGGAAGCCAGTATATCGACTGCTGCTTAATGAATGGACACCAAATGAAGTAAAAAAAGGTTTAGAAGGACTAAAACAAAATGATGAAATGCAACCACTGAGGGATGCAGGAATCAGCAGGCAATGGGCAGACTGGGTCATCGGCATTAACCTCACGTCTGTTACTACACTGAAATATCAAAAGGGCAGTGGCAAAGCCCTAAACATTGGTCGTGTTCTGCTTCCAACTTTGAAAATTATCTATGATCGTGATAAAGAAATAGAGGATTTCAAGCCTGAAGATTATTTCAAGCTAGCAGCAATCTTCGAAACAGAGAAACAGGCAACTTATGAAGCAACCTATATGGCAGGTAAAGAAGATAAATTTAAAAATAAACAAGAGCTGGCAAAAATTCAAGCAGCAATTGAAAATAAGCACGGTACCGTCATTGATAAAAAAGTGGAAAAGAAAAAAGAATTTCCGCCTTTTCTATTTAATCTTTCAAATCTGCAAGGATTCATAACGAGTAAATTTAAAGTCTGGACATCTGATAAAGTATTAAAAGTTGCCCAATCTTTATATGAGAAAAAATATATAACCTATCCGCGGACATCCAGTGTTGCTTTAGAAGAGAGTTTAGTTGGAAAAACAGCGCATGTTCTGAAAACGCATAGTGAGGATTTGCCATATAAAGATGAAATTAAGTTTATGAAAACACGACGAGTTTTTAATAACGCAAAGGTGGAAAGTCACAGTGCGATTATTCCAACTTATTTAAAGCCGAAACGGTTGTCAGCAGATGAGTCAATCGTTTATAACGCTATAAAAAATCGCTTTATTATGCAGTTCATGCCAATTGCTGAATACGAAGAAACGAAGTTAGTGACCAAAGTAATCGATGCACAGATTGAGGGATTATTTTTCACTAAAGGCAGAGTCCAGCTGATTGAAGGATGGAAAAAGGTTGAAAAAATCCAGTCGAAGGATGTTCTGCTTCCTTTGATTAATAAAGATGATTCGGTCACTGTAAAAGAAAGCGAACTGACAGATCATGTCACACAGCCGCCAAAACAGCATACCGAAAAAACGCTGCTGCGTGTAATGGAAACCTGTGGCAAAAATATGAAGGAAGATGAAGAGACAGATGAAGCAATCCTTGGAACTATTCTAACTGGGTTCAGTATTGGTACTCCAGCTACACGAGCAGAAACAATTAAAAAATTGAAAGATGTTGGTTATATTTCTTCAAAAGGAAAAAATCTATTTTGTACGGATTTAGGAAGGAAATTAGTAGAAACTTTCCCAGTGAAAAACTTATTTGATCTCGAATTTACGGGACGTTTAGAAAAAGGGCTGGCTGATATACAAAAAGGAACAGCAACAAAAAAAGATTTTCTGCAAACTATTTTTCATTTCACAACAGAGGCAGTAGAAACAATCAAGACTGCAGAAGAGATTATTATCAATGAGCTAGCAAGTAAAAAAGCTTCCAATGAAGTATTAGGAACTTGCCCTGAATGTGGCGGAGATGTTGTCGAAGCTTATAAAGCATTCAGCTGCAGCAACTGGAAGAAGGGCTGTAAATTCGCGATTTGGAAAAATGATAAATATCTTGCCTCGATGCGGAAAAAACCGACAAAAACAATGGTAAAGCAAATTTTAAAAAGTAAACAAGCACATGTAAAAGGACTTACGAGCAAAAAGGGAAAGAAATTCAGTGCCTATCTCAGTTATAATAAAAATGGGGAACAAGGCTATTATAGCTGGGAAATGGAATTTAAGAAGTAAATCTGCTTTAATTTAAGTATAAACAAGCATCTCTAGTATATAAAAAAATCCCAACTTGCCTTATTTCACTGGGAAGTTGGGATTTTTTTATAAGAATTGCGTTTTAATAATAACAATGTCCTGCTCTCTAGAATAGGAGTATGGCATTCAAATTTGTAATTGCTATGTTATTTCCAAAGTTAGGCCAGGTTTGTGACTAAAGGATAAGAAAAACCTCGAAATATAGATACTCTTGGAAAAGTATCTCGAAAACCATTGAAAACTGCTGAAAGAAAAGCGTACAATAGGGACAGCATACTAATATACATTTAGATGAATACTTCGGGAGGTTAATGAATGAAGCCGAAAAAACTGCTTTTCATTAATATATTTGCTTTGCTTGCGTTTGTATTTGTAGTCGGTGCAGGAGTTTATCAAGCAAATAAAACGAATGATGAGTATGGGGAAAAAGAAAATAAAGAAGTCGAAAGTGATAATACAGAGAAGACGGATAAAGAAGAAACAGAGGAACTTTCCTTTGTAATAGAGGAAAAAATAGAAAAAGCACCAATTGAAATTATAGAGCGCAAGACACTGGGCACTTTAGCTTTAAAGGGCAAAGAGAAGTTTACAGCAGCCGCAACTGTGGAGAATGAGTTAGTTGAAGAAGTTGATGAAGAAAAATCACTTGGGACAGCAGAAAATGAGGTTTGGACGGAGACAGAAACAAATTGGGCTCCTACACAGGGCAATAAACCAAATTACTCTCCACCGTCTGCAGGGAATGAAAAAGATAATAGTTATGAGCAGACGAAGGAAAAGGCAGCGGAAAAGCCAAAAGAGGATTCAAAACCAAATTTAAAACCCAGTCCGAAGCCTGATTCAAAACCTAAGCCCAAACCCGATTCAAAGCCTGTTCAAGAACCCGAATCGAAACCTGATTCAGATTCAAATCCAGAATCCAACCCAAAGGCGCCTGATCGAGAACAAGAAAAAGAATCCAATCAAGAAACAGACCCGCAGCCCGATGAAGGTGATCTGCCAGTATTGGGATAGTTTTATAGAGAAGCGAATTTCAGTATAAGAATAAGAACATATTTTGACTGAAATTCACTTCATAATTAGCTTAATTAAAAAAAATTTGCTATCATATTAAAGTAAGTAAAACGAGAACATAGTATAAGCGACCTAATAATACATAAAATGTATGCATAAGTATGAATCGCTTCTGCTATCTAGAGTAAAAACATATAAAAGGGATGGTGTGTTATCATGAATAAACCCAAAATAGTTGTGTTGGGTGCTGGTTACGCGGGCTTAACAGCTACACGTAAATTAGCTCAAAAATTATCACCGGAAGAAGTAGAAATTGTGCTAATCAACAAGCATAATTACCATTATGAAACAACATGGTTACATGAAGTTGCAGCAGGTACAATTAACCATAATCAGGCACGTTACATGATTTCAGATGTAGTTAATCCAAAACGTGTTCGCTTGATTTATGATTCAGTGGTTGAAATCAAACAGGATGAACAACGTGTTGTATTAGAAAATAGTGAAGTAGCATACGACTACCTAGTTGTTGCACTTGGCTTTGTTACAAATACATTCGGTATTAAAGGGATGGAAGAAAATGCATTCTTTATCCAAGATATTGAGAGTTCTCGTGTAATTCGTGAACATATTGAATATAAATTTGCTCAATACAGCAGCGGAGAATCAACAGATGAAAACGATCTGACTGTATTAGTCGGTGGTGGCGGATTCACTGGTATTGAATTCGTTGGTGAATTAGCTGATAAGATTCCTGAGCTATGTAAGAAATATGACATTCCACGCAGCAAAGCACGAATTATTAACGTTGAAGCAGCACCATCTATTTTGCCGGTATTTGATGATGATTTAGTTTCATATGCGAAAAAAGCATTGGAAGACCGTGGTGTTGAATTCAGAATTGGTGCAGCGATTTCAGAATGTACTCCAGAAGGGTTTATTGTTGGAGAAGATAATGAATTAATTAAAGCTGGTACAAGCGTTTGGACAGGTGGAGTAACTGGCAGTCCTGTTCTTGCGAAGTCTGGTTTTGAAGTATTCCGAGGTAAAGTAACAGTTGATTCAGATCTGCGCATGCCTGGATCTGAAAACATCTTTATTCTTGGTGATTGTTCTTGGACAATGAATCAAGAAACTGGCAAACCTTATCCTCCAACTGGTCAGTTAGCAATGCAAGAGGGAGCAGCTGTAGCAAATAACATTAAGAATCTGTTATATGGCTTACCATTAAATGATTTTGCATTTGATGATAAAGGTACAGTAGCTTCACTTGGGCTTTCCGATGGGATTGGAAACATTTTCTCAGGTATAAAGTTACAAGGTAAAGCAGCTGCAGCGATGAAAAAAGTTGTAGATGACCGTGCATTATTCTCAGTAGGTGGAGCAAAAGTACTACTGAAAAAAGGAAAATTCCGTCCTTTCTAATTTAAAATTCTACTAAAAATCCAACAAATACAGGAAAGAGGAGTAGATAAAAAATGAAAAGAGTATTTTGCGGTTTACTATTTGCGATAGCTGCTTTGGTGGGTTACCGAGCAGTAAGTGACTTAATGGAAGATTCTAGGGACTTCCGTTAATAGTTATAATGACTGGGGAAAATTATAAAACGGTTTTGAACATCTGTTATCATGATGTTCAAAACCGTTTTTACTTTGATAAGAGTATAATTGAACTTTCATCCTATCTGTCTTAAGTATGTAATCACTGTTATTAAGCCATATTAAGATAGAGGTGATTGGATGCGAAGTTTTCTTATATTCCTATTATTATGCAGTCTATTTCCTGTTTTAACTTTTGCTGAGAATGATAACCAATTGGAAATAAAGAAGATTAATCTGCAGAAGGAGGAACTTTTACATTATCAGCTTTCCTTCATTGATTCTGCTCTCATCGACAAAAAGAAATTAGAAAAACTCATGCATTCATTAGAGTCTGAAATAGCTGTTACTCCAATTAATGCGTCATATGATGAAAATCAAAGAATCATTGAGGGAAAGCAAGGTAAGACTTTAGATCGTTATACATTTAAAGTCCGCTTTATTGAAGCTTTTTATAAAGAGGAGGATGTGCAGCTGGAGATCCCTGTAAAATTTGTAGAACCTCGTATAGATGCGGCTTTATTACAAGAAATCAGCCAAAAAAAACTTGGCAGTTATTCTACGTATTTTAATTCCAGTAATAAAGAAAGAACAAATAATATTATGCTTTCTGCAGATGCAATTAATGGAGCAGTTATATTTCCTGGTGAAATTTTCTCATTTAATAAAACTGTTGGCGAAAGAACGAAGGAGAGAGGGTACCAACGTGCTCCTGTAATCGTTAGAGGAGAATTTTCTGAAGACATAGGTGGGGGGATATGCCAGGTATCTTCCACATTGTTTAACGCCGCAGACCAAAATGGAATACAAATGGTTGAAAGATTTACCCATAGCCGCAGGGTTCCATATGTGCCACCGGGTCGAGATGCAACAGTAAGCTGGTGGGGACCGGACTTTTCATTTAAAAATTTATATAACGAACCGATTGTAATTCGCTCAAAAGCAACAAAAGGGTATTTAAATATTGAAATCTATACATCTGAAACAGCAGAAAATTTTTCTGCTGACTAAATATAAAAGTGGCTACGGGCAAAAAATGCTCGTAACCACTTTTTAAATGTTTAGCTGAAATTACTCAGCTTTATGAAGTTCTAGTTCGAAGTTAATTTTAACTTCATCTGATACTAGGACACCGCCTGTTTCAAGAGCTGCGTTCCAAGTAAGTCCGAATTCTTCACGGCTGATTTTAGTTAAACCACTAAATCCAGCTACAGTAGCGCCACCCATAGGGTCTTTGCTTTGTCCTTCGAATGTTACATCAAGTGTTACCGGTTTAGTAGTTCCGCGAATTGTTAAGTCGCCTGTTACATCGTATTCGTTACCGCCTGTGCTCTTAATATCTGTAGCAACAAACGTAATTGTCGGGTGATTTTCCGTATCAAAGAAATCTCCTGAACGAAGGTGATTATCACGATCTTCATTCCGTGTATTAATGCTTGCAGCATCGATTGTAACTTCAACTGTAGCGCTTGTAAGATCTTCTACATCAGCTTCTACGACTGCGTCAAATTTATCAAAAGTACCTTTGGCTTTTGAAATCATCATGTGCTTAACTGAAAAACCAACTTCACTGTGAACTGCATCTAAATTCCATTTTGTTTTTGACATAAATAATTACCTCCAAATAATATTTTGTTAGAATGTGTTGCGTTACTTACTTTATGTTACTTAGTATAGAATGATAAATTGATATTGTCAAGTGTTCTTAATTAAAAAATACTTATTTAAAGATAAATTTACAAATCAATAGTAAATTACGGTTGTTTTAACGACATTATAATTCCAATTCCTTTTTTTACATGGGGTTAAACAATAAAGTTGAGAGATCTTTCGTTTAAAGAATGAATAATCTTTTAGAATTCGTTATAATAGAAAGACAATCATAAATAGTCGGGTAATTCAAAAATGATACAGAATATCCAACAGTATATACTTACTGTATGTTATTTCTTCAATTTCATTTGAGACCCAGATACAACAAAAGGAGAGATAAAATGCAAGAGACGTACAATCCGGTTTGGGATTTAGATGGTATATTTCCAGGAGGAAGCAGCTCAGAGGCTTATGCTGGTTATGTAGAAAATATCAAGCAGGAAATTAAAACACTTTCTGCAGAACTAGCTGAATTTAATCCAGAACAAAAAAATGTAGAAGCAGATCTTGTTAAAATTATTAATGACCTTGAATCAACAATGATTCATATTCGACAATCTGGAGCATTTGTCAGCTGTTTAAGTGCACAGGATGTTAATGATGAAGGTGCAAATATTCTAATAGGCAATGGCAGTGCGCTAACAGCAGAATTTGGTGCTGTCATGACAGACTTCAAAGAAAAAATCTCAGAGATACCTGACCAAGCCTGGGAAGAGCTGTTAGATAGTGAAAAGCTAGAAGATTTAAGATATATTCTAAATGAGTATCGTCGGAATGCCAAAGAGCTATTGCCATTGGAACAAGAAGTAATTATTAATGATTTGGCTGTTGATGGCTATCACGCATGGAATCAAATGTACAGTACGATTGTAGGCAATATGAAGGTAGAAATTGAAGAAGATGGTAAAGTCAATACATATTCGATTGGTCAAGCCTCGAATAAGTTAAGCTCAGGAGACCGCAATGTACGTAAACATGTTTTTGAAAGGTTGCAAGCAGCATGGGATAAACAGTCCTCTTTATTTGCTCAAACATTAAATCATTTGGCAGGCTTCCGTTTGCAAACATATAAACATCGCAAGTGGGATAATGTATTAAAAGAGCCATTATCGATTAATCGAATGAAGCAAGAGACTCTAGATGCCATGTGGACAGCAATTACGAATAATAAACATCATTTCGTAAAATATTTGAATAAAAAAGCGGAACTTCTCGGATTGAATAAATTAAGTGCTTATGATGTTGGGGCACCGATAACAAAAACAGTCAAAAAATCCAGCTATACAGAAGGTGCTCACTTTATTATTGATCATTTCCATAAGTTTAGTCCCAAGATGGCAGACTTTGCAAAGCAGGCATTTGAAAAGCGCTGGATTGAAGCAGAGGACCGCCCAGGCAAGCGTCCCGGCGGATTTTGTACAAGCTTTCCTGATAGCAAAGAGACCAGGATTTTCATGACTTATTCAGGGACGGCTTCAAATATTTCAACGTTGGCCCATGAACTTGGACATGCGTATCATCAACATGTTATGAATGATATTCATGGCTTGAATCAGCGTTATGCGATGAACGTCGCTGAAACAGCTTCCACTTTTGCGGAAATGATTGTAGCGGATGCATCTGTACAAAATGCAGCGTCTAAAGAGGAAAAGCAAGCGATGCTGGAGGAAAAGGTAAATCGCAGTGTTGCGTTTTTCATGAACATTCATGCTCGATTTATATTTGAATTAAGTTTCTATAAAGAGAGAGAAAAAGGTTTTGTATCCGTTGCCCGCTTAAACGAATTAATGGTTGAGGCACAAAAAGAAGCCTATCAGGGTGCACTGGATGAATACGACCCAAGTTTTTGGGCCTCAAAGCTGCATTTCCATATTACGGGAACACCATTTTATAACTTCCCTTATACATTTGGTTATTTATTCAGTCTTGGCATTTATGCGTACGCAAAGAAACAAGCAGGCAGCTTTGAAGATGATTATATTGCGCTATTAAGGGATACAGGACGAATGTCAGTTGAGGAACTGGCGATGAAGCATCTGCAGGCAGATCTTACAAAATCCGATTTTTGGGAGGATGCAATTGCACTTTGTGTTGCAGATGTAGAGGAGTTCCTGGCACTATAAATTTGTAAAAGTCTTGCAAATTCGTTATAATGAAAGCAACAAAAAAAGTAAATAGCAAAACCAACAAGGGGAGCTGTAACAGCTGAGAGTGAGCAATGAATTGCTCAGACCCTTAGAACCTGTTAGTTAGTACTAGCGTAGGGATGATGGTTTTTTGATGGATAATAAAAGCAATGCGAGCGGATTCCCCATCAGGACCTTCCCTTGGCATTGCTTTTTTTGTGTGAAAAAATTTGCTTTAAAGAGGGGAGTAATCGGGTTGAATTCTAAGAAAATACTATTTCTAATTGAAGTTTCAATCTTTACGGCGCTTGCATTATTATTGGATATCTTGCCATTATCGTTTAAAATTTGGGCTCAAGGCGGATCAATTTCATTTGCAATGATTCCGGTGTTTATTGTTGCTTTCCGCTGGGGACTGAAAGGTGGATTAATATCTGGTCTCCTTTGGGGGATACTGCAAATTGTGACTGGGAATGCATATATTCTTACACCGTTACAAGGCTTTATAGATTACGGACTTGCTTTTACTGTAATTGGCTTTGCTGGAATCTTTGCAAGTCAGATTCAGGAAGCCGTGAAAGAAGGCAAGACCAAAATTTACCTGACATATATCACTGGTGGTGTTCTGCTGGGTTCACTTTTAAGGTTTCTAGCCCATTTTACAGCAGGTGTTGTATTTTTTGAATCAGCGATTGAAGGGCAATCTGTGTGGATATATTCTATGATTTATAATATTTCATATATGTTCCCGTCATTTATATTATCATCAGCAATCGTATTCTTTTTATTCCATAAACAGCCACGAACTTTGCTGAACCTAGCATCAAGTTAAAGAAAGTGTATTTGGAATCCGCTCATATAAATGAACCTCCTTGTTTCATCTAGATGAAATAAGGAGGTTTTTTGCATCATAAGATTGTATTTGAAAGCTATATGCAGGATTTTAATAACTTATATGGTTACTCACAATATTCCGGCCTGGCTATATTCAGTCTTATTGCTGCCCTTTCAATCCGAGTATGGAAATGCTGCTTCGTTCAAGGAATATTAACAGTTAGTTATTTTATCTAAATTAAAATCTTATTAATAGCATAATTGGAATAATACTAGTATGCTTTATATAATTAGAAAAATGAGAAAGAGGGGATGAAGATGCAAGCATTTGTTTTTGAACATGGGGAACTTAAGATAAAAGAGATGCCAGATCCCACTCCTGGAAAAAATGACGTCATCGTTAAATTAAAAACAGCGGGACTTAACCGCCGGGATCTTTATATTCCAAATCGCAGAGGCAACGATAAGGATGCATTGATTTTAGGCTCTGATGGAGCAGGGATTATAGAATCAATAGGAGCAGAAGTGACGTCAATACAACCTGGTGATGAGGTAATTATTAATCCTGGTTTGCGATGGAAAGAGAATACGCCAGCCCCGCCAGAAAGCTTTGATATATTAGGGATGCCTGATCATGGAACGTTTGCTGAGAAAATCGTTCTCTCTGAAGACCAGGTGGAAAAAAAGCCGAGTCATCTTACGTGGGATGAAGCGGGCGTGCTTGCCTTAGCAGCCTTAACAGGGTATCGTGCACTGGTAACGAAAGGACAAGTTAAAGCTTTAGACACTGTTTTTATTCCGGGAGCAGGAAGCGGGGTCAGCACGTACATGCTTCAATTTGCCAAGAGTCTTGGTGCCAAGGTAATCGTAACTTCCAGAAGTGAAGAAAAACTGGAGCATGCTAAAGATTTGGGTGCAGATCTTGCAATCGCAACAGAAAGTGACTGGAAAAAGGAATTAGAAGATGAAGTAATTGATCTAGTGATTGACAGTGTAGGAAGAGCTACATTTAATCGTTCATTGGAAATCTTAAAAAAGGGTGGAAGAATCGTTGTTTTCGGAGCAACAACAGAAGATAATATAGATTTAAACCTAAGAGAATTCTTTTATGGTCAATATCAGCTTTTCGGTTCTACAATGGGGAGCAGGGAGGAACTTCGTGAATTGCTTCAACTCATGGAGGAAAAACAATTGCGCCCAGTGGTTGACAAGGTATTCCCTCTAGAGGAAGCTAATCAGGCATTGACTTATTTAAAGGATAGCAATCAATTTGGAAAAGTAGCATTGAAAATGGAGAATTAAAAACGCAGTATGCCTCGTTCCAGAAGGCATACTGCATTTTTAATTTAAAGCATCTGAATTGAATCCATAATCTGTTACATAACCAGGAATACTCCATATTCCTGAATTTTTATTTCTGGCTTTTTCTTCAATTTCATAAAAATCATCCACATACTTATCGTTTGGTGGATAGACAAATGCAACACGGGCAAGACCTTCCTCGAGAAGCAATTCGTTAATCATATCGCCATTCTCATTATAAAGATAGGCGAGTATACGGTCATATTTATCACGTTTTTCAGTACCAAACTCTAAATAAATTGTTTCATTCTTTTCAAATGCAGTCTCCATGAATTTACTTGCTTCAAAACCAAAGGGCTGCACGTCTTTTGTAGGATGTTTTGTTTCTGGTGTATCAATTAATAAGAGACGAACATACTCTTCCTGTCCATCAATTTCTGCAATGAGGGTGTCGCCGTCTACTGCTCTAATAAATGTAGCTTTTTCACCGATAACCTCTGTTTCGCTTATACAAGCTGCTGTGATTAAGATAATAAATAAAAATACAGTACTAAATATCTTTCTTAACATCTTCCTTCTCCCTAAGTACATGATTTTCTTATTATAACTCAAATTCCATACATAAGAAAAATATAAATTCAGCCAGCTGTTCAGCAATTGACAGGAGACTTGGAATAAAGATATCAAGCTTGCTGTGAAAGGTAAGTGAAAAGAAGAGAAAGCCAGGATATGACCTCTTGATCATATCCTAGCTTTTTGGTTTAAATAAGATTGCTCCAATAACACCAAAGATAATAGCTGCTGAGATTCCAGCACTTGTAACTTCAAACATTCCAGTTACAACTCCGATAAGACCATGTTTCTCAGCTTCAGCCATTGCACCGTGAACCAAAGAGTTTCCAAAGCTTGTTATCGGAACTGTTGCACCAGCTCCAGCAAAATCGATTAAAGGTTCATACAATCCAAAACCATCTAATACTGCGCCAGCTACTACAAGCAGACTTAGTGTATGTGCTGGTGTAAGCTTAAATACATCAAACATGATTTGGCCGATAACACATATAATACCGCCAACAACGAATGCCCAGAAAAAAATCATCATTGATCACTTCCCATTTCAATAGAGACTGCATGTGCAATACATGGAATTGAATCCCCTTGCTGGATGCTTAGTGGTGAATGAAGGGAACCAGTTGCGACAAATAATATTTTCTTAAATTCACCGAGTTGCATTCGTTTAAGAAAGTGACCGTACATTACGATTGCCGAACATGCCGGACCGCTCGCTCCAGCTAAAACAGGCTGGTCCTCACTATAAATCGTCAGACCACAGTCTACAAATTGTTTTTCAGGCAGATGGATATTCTGTTTCTTTAATAAATCGAGTGATACTTCTCTGCCAATCCTTCCTAAGTCACCAGTAACAATTAAATCATAATAGGAGGCATCGATATTCCGTTCCTTTAAATGGGTAACAATGGTATCCACTGCTGCTGGTGCCATAGCCCCTCCCATATTGAATGGATCTTTAACACTGAGATCAACTACTTTACCGATAGTTGCAGAGGTTACGTTAGGTCCATTTCCTTGCTTGCCGATTAATACGCAACCAGCACCTGTTACAGTCCATTGTGCTGTAGGAGGTTTCTGGCTTCCATAGTCATTTGGAAATCGAAATTGTCTTTCTGCTGCAGCATGATGGCTCGATGTTCCACTGAGAATATAGTCAGCCCCGCCAGTATTCAGGAAAGCTGCCGAGAGTGCTAATCCTTCAGCAGAAGTAGCGCAAGCACTAAAAATGCCTAAATAAGGAATGTCTAATGTTTTTGCGGAAAAGCTAGTAGGTGTAACTTGATTAATCAAGTCACCACTAATAAAGAAATTTACTTTATCTTTTTTAATGTTACTTTTGGATATGGCAAGATCTCCGGCTTCTTCCATTAGCTTTTGCTGTGCTTTTTCAAAAGAAGATGCTTCAAGCCATGCATCATCAAATAAATAATCGAAGTCATCTTTGAGGGGACCCTCGGCTTCAAAAGGACCACCTACAGTTGCTGCAGACAGAATTACCGGCCGATTATTAAAAAACCATGTTTGACGTCCGATTAACATTATATAACCCCCAATTTAATGAGGATGGTTTTAATTAATGCAACAATAAAAGCTGAGAATACGCCATAAACAATGACAGGGCCAGCAAGTTTCAGCATGTTGCTTCCTACACCGAGAATAAATCCCTCTGTGCGATGTTCAATCGCCGAGGAGATAACTGCATTACCAAAGCCGGTAACAGGTACTGCAGAACCAGCACCGCTGAATTGGCCAATTCGTTGATATAAACCAAATCCAGTTAATATCATGGTGATAAATATTAGTGTGGCAGTAGTAGGATTCCCAGCAGTTTGTTCTGTGAAATTGAAATTATAGATATAAAAGGTACTGATTAATTGTCCAATAAAACAGATAAAGCCACCTACAAAAAATGCTTTTAAGCAATTCTTCAATAATGAGCTTTTCGTCTCTTTTTCTTTCAGATAAGTCTGATACTCTGGAACATCAGGAGAAGGACTTTTTTCTTTTTGATCTGTCATTTTGCTTGCTCCTTTATGATGAGTTATGTTTGTTCTTTGGAAAGTTTAATGATTCTCTCCAATTCTTTATTAAGCTGTTTTTTGGATAAAGCTGTATTCTTTAGTTTGTCTTCCAGTTTTTCCAATTCCAATGCAATTTTTTGGTCTGTAGAAAGTTCGAGCTTCAATGGGTGAATTTCATCATTTAAATCTTTTTCCAATTCTTTCCGAAAGTCCTTTAATTGAAAACGGTCTTGATGCTTTGGTATAACAGCAATTAGTATTTGAGAATCTGAGTTTACTGCATAAACTTCGTTAAATGATTCATTTTGCTCCATATAAGTTTTTAACTTATTGGAAATATCCTGCTGGTAAGCTGTAGAAGTGTGAATAACGGAAAACTCTTCTTCTTGTGTATTTGTTTCTTGTTGTGCAGTATTCGTACACGCACTAAGCAATAGGAAAATAGTTAAAAATAACCCACATTTAGATGCCCGAATATAAGGTGAAGATGGGATCCACTCCCTTATATGAATCATGCTCATCCGAATTCGCCTCCTGTCTATTAACAGTTGTTATTTTTTGAAATTCGAACCTTATTATACTTGGTACATATTTCCTTGAAAAAGAAAATGGAGAAATATTACAGAATGTGAAACATTTATTTGATGCTGAACGTCATAATATAAGTAAGGTAATGATAAGGGGCAGATGTAATGAAGAAACTCATTAGTTTATTACTTATTTTAATCCTAATTGGAGTTGCTTGTGGTGTGTGGCTTGATCGCAGCGGAACCCTCGTTTATTCAAAATCATTGCAGCAGGAAGCAGATGACTTTCTTTTACATATCAGAATAGAAGGGGTGGATGAGGGAGTGAAAATCTTACGTTCCATTCAATATATTGGAGAAGAAGATGTAGAAATTACACATCAATCCCCTCTAATTTCTGTTTCAATCGCAGACGACAGTCATTCATTCAGCGGAGAGTCAATTTCCAAAAAGATGAAAAAGGGAACAATTTATCATCAAGAAGAGGCCGTATTGCCAGCACAGGACAAGGGTATCCGTGAATTATCAATTCACGCGAAATTTTCTTGTAATAAAGAAGAAATCAATATAAAACATATCGAAGAACTGGAATTTCAGTAGAAACATGAGAGTATATAGCCATTCAGACAAAAAGAACTTCCTATTTTATAGATAAACATTAAAAAAGTCAGGGAAGGAGCCCCTGACTTTTTTAATGTTTATTGAAGTGTTTCGTTTGTACATATGAAGCTACATCCATTCTAGTTGGCACATGATATTTACGAAGCATTTGGTTTGTCCAATTATCCAATTTATTATTGGTTGAACGCTCTTGGTAATAATGATTCAAAGCTTCATCATAGGCTTCGATATATTGCTGTTTTTGGCTGTTATCATATGTATTCTCATGAAATACAGCTTCAAAAGGCAAGCGCGGCTTCACTTCAGGCTGATGGTCCGGGTAGCCGACTGCCAGTCCATAAAGTGGAATAACGTATTGCGGTAATTCGAGCAGTTCATCAACCTGATTAATATCATTTCTAATACTGCCTAAGAAACAAGCCCCTAAGTCAATTGATTCTGCAGCAATTACCATATTTTGGGTAACGAGTGCAGCATCTACTGTCGCAACAATAAACTGTTCTGTACTTTCAAGATTAATTTTCATGCTTTCTTTTTCTTCTGCTGAAGCTAGGCCTTCAATCCGGCTTAAATCGGCACAGATGACAAATAAATAGCCATTATGTTCAACATACGGCTGCCCAGAGATCTTTTGCAGTTGTTTTTTTATATTTATATCAGTAATGCCTATGATGGAGTAAGCCATTACATTGCTGGAAGTCGAAGCACGCTGACCCGCTTCAACAATTGTTCTGACCATTTCTTTTGAGAGCTGTTCTTTTGAAAATTTGCGGATAGATCTGTGATTATGCAGTAATTGAATTGTTTCGTTCATTGATAAAACTTCCTTCCATGTTATTCTGTCTCTATTTGAAAGACTATTGTGTTTACAGAATTTCCCTCTGCCATTGTCCACTCATCATAAGATTCCTTATTAGGTTCAATTAAATCGGGTATAGCAATCGCAATATTTTTCTCATCAAGCCATTCAACTGAAAGAAATGGCCAGCTGTAGTTTAAAATATTTGGTGCGGTCTCTCCTTTAGTTATGGAGAGAGGTTTCCATTCAACGATGTCAAACACAACAAGGCTGCTAAGTGGTATTGTTTCTGCACCATGGCGAATAAAATGCAAAGCAACTTTTGATTCGTCGGGCGAGGAATAGCTGCTGACAAACCGGGCCATGTCTGCTACAAGTGAGGCTTGCTTATTTTGATTCTGATGTAGAAGTATATATGAGCAGCTTTCATTCCCGCAGGAAAAACTCAAAGTGTAAATGTCTTGAAGCGAGAGCTCTAATTTCTCGAGTTTCATTTTTCGTATTGCTTGCTGAGGATGTTGGTGCATACGAAGAAATTCATGAAGAATAGGTGTTTTACTAATATCAACTATAATTTGTTCTTCATTATGCTGAAACTCAATATATTCCAGTGCATCCATGTCTTTTGCGTTTTCTGCAGCATTGACTGGGTCCTCACTTATATAATCGGCTTTTGTAATAGCTTCTTCATTATCGTCCGAACAGGCCGTAATTATAAAAAATAAAAGAAAAAAAGCTGGTATTTTCCGCATTTAAACAACCCCTATATATGGGTAATATAAGTAAAACCTTCCGCATTTTTCAGATTGACTAATCACATTAATTATACAATATAATTAGCTGTTCTGCAGAGCAGGATGCTTTAGAACTTTCCTCATACTTTTTAAAATTGGCAAACTGGCAGTAAATAAAAGATTAAATTTTCATTCGTGACATTTTTTGATACACTTCAATTAATAACACATATGGAGATGGTATAGTGAAAACGTTCAAATTAAAGATGCTGGAAATTATTGATGAAAATGCAGAAACATATAAACCTATTCAAATACCTTTGATTGATGGACTGATTATTAACCGCGAAGATATGGAAAACCGCTGGCTGATTGAGGCTTTTACTGATAAAAAGCACCACGATTTCTTTAGGAATTTAAAAGAAAAAGATAAGGAAATTATTGTACATGTGAAAATTACCACTGATTTAAATGAAAAAGCAACATGTATTACAACAATTATAGGTTTAAATGAAATTGGTGATAAAATAAATGTGCTTTTTCTCGGAAACATGGTTGATCAGCGGACACCAAAACTGGAAAAAGTTCTAAATGAACTTATAATGAATGGGAACAAAGGAAAATCATTACTGAGTAAATTTAAAGAGAGCTTAAACTAATACTCTATCTAATTATTGCTGGGAGAAACGAATGATGCACAAAAAAAACCAAAAATACAGCAGGCTGCAAAAATTTATGCCAGTACGGCTTCTAATCGTCTTTTATTTAGCGGCCGTAGTTTTTTCTACTTTATTATTGTTATTGCCTATAGCTTATAAAGACGATGTAACCATCGATTTTATTGATATTATCTTTACTGCAGTCAGTGCATTGAGTGTTACAGGCTTAAGCACAATTTCTATTATAGACACATTCAATACGACTGGAATGATGCTCATAACAATCATTCTCCACCTTGGCGCGGTTGGAGTTATGGCCATCAGCACGTTAGTCTGGCTGGTAATTGGCAAGAAAATCGGACTTAAAGAACGCCGTTTAATCATGGCGGACCAAAATCAGACGAGCTTTAGGGGAATGGTTCGATTAATTAAAGAAATTATTATATTACTTCTAGTTGTCGAAGGAATTGCTTTTATAATTTTGGGAACTTATTATCTGAAGTATTTTGCTTCGCCTGGTGAGGCATTCTTTAATGGGTATTTCACAGCAATCAGTGCAATTTCAAATGCTGGCTTTGACTTAACGAATCAATCGATGATTCCATATGCAAGTGATTATTTCATTCAAAGCATTGTGATGTTTTTAATTATTTTTGGAGCAATTGGTTTTCCTGTACTTATTGAGCTTAAAGCATTTGTATTAAGAAAAAGACAAAATAGAGAAATACACCGTTTTAGTTTGTTTTTTAAAGTGACAACTGTAACTTTCTTTGCTTTAGTTATTATTGGAGCTATAGGAATCTATTTATTAGATATGCAGAGTTTTTTTAGAACAGCAAATTGGCATGAAACATTATTTTATGCTTTATTCCAGTCGGTAACAACGAGAAGTGGTGGATTATCAACGCTTGATGTCAGCCAGCTGACAGAGGCCAATCAGTTATTTATTTCTTTTCTGATGTTTATTGGTGCTTCGCCCAGCAGCGCAGGTGGAGGCATAAGGACAACAACTTTCGCACTTGTATTGCTTTTCCTTATAACGTATGTCCGAGGAAGACATCAAGTTCAGCTTTTTAATAGAGAAATACATGAAGAGGATTTATCGAAGGCATTAGCAGTTGTTTTAGTTGCATTCACATTCATGTTTATTTCCGTATTATTAATTTCAATTGTTGAGACCTTTTCACTCCCGCAAATCCTATTTGAAGTTACTTCCGCTTTTGGGACAGTAGGTTTATCACTTGGGATTACAGAACAGCTGACTAGCTTCAGTAAAATTATTCTTATGCTCCTGATGTTTATAGGGAGAGTAGGGATAATTACATTTCTATTTATGTTCCGTCCGAAGAAAGATCAAGCAAATTTCCATTATCCAAAGGAAAGAATCAATATAGGATAACGGTGAAAATAAAAAATAGCTTGTGCGTTTAATATGCACAAGCTATTTTAGATTCTTAGAAACAAAAAGCTGCTCCAACAATAATCAGCAGAATAAAGAGAACAACGATTAGCGCAAAGTTATTTCCGTATCCGCCGCCATATCCTTGCCCGCAACCAAAGCCACCACCAAAGCCGCCGCCGTAGCCCATAGATATTCACCTCCCGTGTCTTCAGTGTTACTATATGCACGGGAAAGTAAAAAGTATAGACATTCGCACAGACGGGACAAGTAAAATTTAATTTTTACTTTCGTTGGAGCCTTCTTTAATGTCAATAATTTTTAATTGATCATTCTCATAAGCAAAGATAAATCGAAACGTTTTTTCTTTGCTTTTTTCCTGGTTTTCCTTTGTCTCCCTTTCTTTTACCTCTACATTACTTGTTGTTTGAATGTCGTTGTTCTCGAGTACTTCACTCGTGGGCTCTGATGAAGTCAGCTCTTCAATATTAATGTACTGATTTCTAAATTCTGCATACGAGGATTCTTTTTGCAGTTTGCTGCCCAGCAGAGAGTAAGCATTAACATAATCGCGGATCCCGATGCTGTCCCAGAAATATTCGGTTAAGTATATAGCGTCTTGCAAGCCTTGTTCTGAATTACTTTTCGTAATGATATCCATGACGCTTGCGAAGTTCAGTTGGTCATTAACAGCTTTATTAGACCATTCCTTGACCTGGTCGATGACCTCACTAATCGGAATACTGAAACCAATGGTTCCATCTTGTGTACCTACAGAATTAATCCCGATAATTTCACCCGTTTCCCTATTAATTAAAGGACCGCCACTGTTGCCGTGGGTAATTTGGGCGGAAATCTGATAGACATTTGAATAATCAAAGCCATCTACTTCAAAATCTCTGTCTGTACCAGAAATAATTCCAAGGGTAACCGTATTTTGAAAACCATGCGGGCTTCCAAGTGCAATGACTTCATCACCAATATCAGCCATTTTATCTGAAAGCGGGAGGGTATCCATATTCGCTAGTTGTGGTACACGAATAACTGCAATATCTGTTTGTTCACTTATACCTACAATCGCTGCTGGATAGAACCTTGCATTCGCTGTACGAACATAGATTGCGTCAACATCTTGAATAACATGCGCATTAGTAATAATATCGCCTTTATCATTATATAAAAATCCAGATCCAGTTATTGTTTGATGCTCATTCTGACCTTCTATTTGAATCACGCTTTTTTCAGCTTCATGAATAATTGATTTTAAATCAAGATTACTTGTTGATTCTGAAACAACATCAACAATTGGACTATTTACTTTTGGCTTATCATCCTGCCAGTTTGTGTGTATCCTTAACACCGTAAACGCACTTAGAAGCAACAATATGACGGACAATACAATTGGCGGATAACGTTTCTGTCTCATAGGGTCTCACCTCATGTAGTAAAAATCAATTTGTATACCAGGTTATTTTTTTTACTTCTGCTCGTAAATCTTTACTTTTGTCTTTTAAATCGAAGTGGGTAAATTCAAACTTCCCTGTTTCTGAAGGATAAAGTGTGTCCGGGAAAATGAAAATTTCATTTGTCAAGATTTCATCATTATTTTTTAATAATGCATATTCAACCAAGATAGAATTTATTGGTACGGTTGCAGTGCTTTTCACTTCTCCATTAATAACAACTTGACCTTCATCATTGTTCTCCAATTTAACGGAAATCATTTCAATTGCATCCTTTTCATTGATTTGACTTTCTTTATAAGCTGTATCCATTGCTTGTTCCATCCGTTGTTGGACTTCTGTTTCAAATGCTAGTTTTTCTTTATTTATGTTCGTTAATAAGCTTTGCAGTTTCTCTGAATCTGGGGCATATTTTAGGCCGTCTTCAGCAAGCAGGATTGCATCATTGAATTGCTTGGCGTTTAATTCTTCACTTGCTTTTGAAAAAGTATAATCTATAATACGGTCACGAATTGCAGCAACAATTTTATCTGCATCAGGATGGTTGATTTCTTCAGCTTCCCATATTAAAATACGCAAATCATTAATGGATGGCCCTTCCTCCAGTTGTGCATTTAGCTGCTCAAGCTTCGCAATGGAGTATGTATCATTAATTTTCTCTACTAGCTTACTAACTGCGGGTCCACTATATGAACTTAGTTCTTCTTCAGCATAATCAATCATTTCAAGGGAAGTTTTATATTCTTTATTTGCAAGGAGTTCATTGATCTCGCCTAATTGTTTTTCGATTGCTATAACTTTATTTGAGAAATCCAAGGCTGTTTCAGCTTGTGCGAAATTCTTGCGTTTCTTTAGAGCGTCTTCTAGAAGGTCAGTTGCTCCATTAAAATCTTCGTCGAGCATGAGCTGCTCGGCTTCTGTATACAATTTTAGAGCATTTGCTGTTTTATATTGCAAGATATAGGCATAAAGACCAACTGCAATTACAGCGATGACCATTGTTAAAATTGGCAATGCCCACCACTTACTATACTGTTTATTCGTTTCAATGCGTGTATTTATATCATCAGGCAATAGTTTCCCGCATTTAATACAGTAATGTTCGTTTTCTTTCACCTTTGTTCCACAATTTGGGCAGTGCAGCATCTAACCACCTCGCTGTTCTTTACAAAATTCGATAGACTGTTTTTTGAATGCGCACTTTTTATATTTTAACATATAATCGCTTTCCTTAGCCGAAGAAAATTGATATGATAGTAGAGATAAAGGAATTCATATTTTCTTTCTGTATTCGTTCATGTAATAGAAGATGATGAAAGGGGTGCATATAAATGGAAACGATTTTTGCGATAACTCTTTTTGCAATACTTGCACTTAATATTGGATATTGTGTTTTGGATAATGAAAAATAATAATAAAAATCGGGCAGTCAAACAGACTGTCCGATTTTTATTATCTGGTTAAGTCCCATTCACTGAATGGATATATAATTACTTCTGACCTTCCAATAATTTCATCGCGTTGAATATAGCCTAAGCCATTACGGCTGTCTTTACTGATGCCTCGATTGTCTCCCATTACGAAGTAGCTGTCTTCCGGAATGACAATCGGTCCAAATCTTCCTGTTTTTTTACTGATTTCTTCACTTAAAAAGGTCTCCTGATACTTTTCGCCATTGATATACAATTCATTATTCGCCACTTCAATTGTTTCGCCTGGCAGAGCAATGATTCGTTTCACATAATTTTTATTTGGATGCTGAATAATGATAATATCTCCACGTTTTGGTTCATTAATAATATAGATGAATTTATTGAAAATTACCCTTTCCCCATTCTCGAGGGTAGGCTCCATGCTTTCACCCTCCACGATGGAAGTCGCAAAAATAAATGTGTGTACAAAGAAGGCGATAACAACAGCTACAATGATTGCTTTTAACCACTCTAACCATTCATTTTTTACTTTATTCTCCACAGGCTGTCACCCTCTCAAAGTTTGTTTCTTTTAATAGTAGCATATAGACTGTATGAATTCGAATAATAATTCCTCAACCTTACAGAGTTTTAACGCAAACCAAACATTCGTGAAATTGTTAAACAATTCAACTTGAAAACGAAATTATTCCGATTTTAATTAGTCAGGAGTCTATTTCGAATATAAAGGATAAATATTCAAGCAATTATGAACTAAAGTTACTAAAATGTTCAAATAATTTTGATTAAAAACAAGGGATACAGGGTATACTAAGGATAGTACCTAGTAGAAGGAGTGCAACCGATGAGACCTAAACGATTAAATTTTGAACAGCTGGTCAATCAGAATATTAAAGATTTATTGGATGATGAAAACAGCTTAAATCAATTAGAATTACGTTTAGAAAAAAAGCATGAAGTGAATTCACGTAAACAGCGAGAACGTCATGCAGAATTATTCTCAAACGAAGGCTAATAGAAGATGAAATAGAAAAAAGACGAGAGACGAGAGACGCAGCATGGTTTGTTTCTCGTCTTTTTTATTTTATGATCCAGAACGGGCTATATTCTTTTTTATGACAGAACTGTGACTACTGTAGACTTGTACAATGATTACTGCGCCGATTATGCAAGCCATGCCTATCATCTGAATAAGGGAGAATGTTTCTTTAAAAATAAGAATCCCGATCAGTGTTGCAACTACAGGTTCTACTGTAGTAAGTATGGAGGCTTTTGAAGCCTCGGTATGCTGTAGACCATAAGTATAGATAATGTAAGCGAAAGCTGTTGGAAGAAATCCAAGACCAAACCCATACAGTATAACCTCAGGTTCAAGGAGCAGTGCAGTTTTTTCCTGATATGGAAAGAAAGGAATTAAAGTAATTGCCGCAACGACAAAAGTATAGGTGGTTATTGTTAAACTGTTGTATTTTGCTAAAGCAAATTTGCTGAAAATGCTATAAAAGGCATATCCGAGACCAGAACCTAGCCCAAAGAGAATGCTGCCTAGCTTAAAAGCTTCTAAATTTAACGGAATGAAGCCAACTACTAGACTCGTGCCAAATAAAGTGATACAAAGTGCAATCACCTTTACTCTTGTTAATGGCTCTTTAAATAAAAAGAAAGAGAGAATGGTAACAAAGGCTGGTCCAGTATAGAGCAATGCAGTCGCTATTGGAATAGTAGATATTTCAATAGCAGTAAACATACAGTAATTAAAAAAGATAATACTAAAGACGCCCGTCCCAATAAAATACTTTAGATCTGTAAATTTATGTAATTTCAAGCTTTTTGGCGAAGTCGCTAATTGATATAGGAGAAGGAGGATGGCAGATGTCCATGCTCGCAAAGTAACTACCTCCATTGGTGTAAAGCCATAGGCATACAGGTTTTTAACATAAAAACTAATCGTCCCCCACATAGTGGCTCCCAGGATAATATAAATAAAAGCTCTGTTCAATTTTATCTCTACCTTTCCAAGCAATCTCTCATTTATTATAACATGTTATTAGAAAACTCAAAGTATAGCGATAATGATTTCAGTCCATACTTAATAAGAATAAAAGGGGGAGGGGAGAGTAATCGTGTTGTTTAAGGAACTATCAGCTAAAATACTGCTATTTGAATACAATGAAATAACCTTTATTGTTGCCATAATCTTCTTCGGATTGATATATATGATGTCGAAGAAGCTAATTATCTGGGGTACGAATAAAGGCATGGACTCTTTTTTAAGCTATGTATTGGCAGGATTATTATTTTTAAATTTATTTCTATTGATTTTTATTATGTATGAGGTAACAACGATCAGAGGGGTACTAGCTTATTTTCTGCAAATAATCGGGCTTTTTGGTGTGCTGTTAGTTATCGGAACTATAATGAAATCCTTTATTAAGAAATTGATAAGCAAAAAAGCGTGAGCACAATGCTACGCTTTTTAAATGATTTGAGAATAAACACATTGAAATGAGTTAATAATTTCGGTGTTTTTTTGTTGGCGGCCATTCCATCTTACCAAGAGAAGAGGGAGTAAAATAAGCGGAAGAATAGCTTTTTTCTTTTTTCACCTTTTTTACTGGCTTCCAATTAATATAGGGGTACAGGATACGCTTCGCCTGTGAAAGTGACATTTTTGATTGGGGATTTCGATAATCTTTATCTAAAGAGCCCAGATGCTCCAATTCCTTAAAGTCTTCTTTTGTAGGAGGAATGTGAAAATAGTAGTCAGCTACCTTTACAAGCAATGTAGAATGCTGATTACTATATTTCGGACGTTCTGAGAAATGAAGGCCAACTTTTTTAGCGCATTTTTCTTTCAATAATTTATTAATGGCTTCTTTTTTTACAAAATACAGATGCTGTGGTTCTGGTGCAGTTTTAGCATGTCGATTTACAGTGAAAATAGCTTGGGCAATATCATGTAGTTCCTTGTCCTGCATCAGGGATTCACTCCTTTCATTTTTACCTTCTATTAAAACTATCGTACCTTAAAGAATAGGTTTACGCAAATAGATTTGGATGCCATTTATCATTTTGCAGAAAGAAGCCTTGCCTTTGGAGATTCTGTAAATTCCGCTGGGCAAGGCTAATATTTAGTATTTTATTGTGTCACTTTTTTTAAATCATTAATGATTGTATCCATACTGGCAGATTCGACCCCATCATAGAACTTAATTACTTTACCCTCTGGGTTAACTAGATAAAATTTCACACCGTGTGTCACTTGGTCTGTACCTTCTGGAGCCTCAACTAGCATGCTCTTAAAAGACTTAATCGAAAGTTCCTTTATCGTTTCAAAGTCATATCCTGTTAAGAAGGTCCAATTACTAAAATCTGCATCATAGCTTTCACCATAGGCTTTTAAAACTTCTGGTGTGTCATAATCAGGATCAACACTGAAAGATACTAATTCGACATTATCGATTCCTTCTTGTGACATTTTTTCCTGTAATGTCTTCATATTGGCTGTCATTGGCAGACAGACAGTTGTACAATTAGTAAAAATCATATCAGTAATCCAATAATTTCCTTTCAAATCATCAAGTGCTAATGTTTCATTCTCCTGTGTTGTGAATTCAAAATCGAGCACATCTTCACTCATATTCGTTTCAATCGCTTCACCACATCCAGCGAGGAAAAGGGAGAGTGCCACTATACATAACAATCTCTTCATATCAAGACAAACTTCCTTTCATATATAAATAGTACGATAACTGCTAGTGTTAGTATAACATTAAACTAGCTTCGCTATTACTGTTGCTGATGAACTTGCTGTGAAACCTTTATGACAAATTTGACTGTAAAGTATATTCGTGGATTTCTGGCTTACAGAAGAGGCGATAAGGTACTCTTGTTGTTCCTATTCCCCCATTAACGAAGAGTTGAAGCTTGTCTTTTAATGTATACTTTCCAAGCACATATTTCTCTGCGAACGCAGGGCTATAAATGTGGCCAACAATTGGCAAGCGAATTTGCCCGCCGTGGCTGTGTCCAGAAAGCTGTACATCAACAGCGTGTTTTACAGCCTGATCTGCAAAATCAGGTTCATGAGCAAGAAGGATTGTAAAAATATCTTGATTTGTCTGGTGCAGTGCTGCAGAAAGATTTGGTTTACCAAGCATGAGATCGTCAATGCCTGCAATAATAAGCTTTTCATTATTTTCTTCGATGACAGTGTGGCTATTTTGCAATAAAGTAAATTCAGCTTGAGTCATAATATCGAAAACCTTTTCCGTTCCATAACCACCATGGTCATGGTTTCCGTATATCCAATACTTTCCTTTTGGTGCATGAAGGGGCTGTAAAGCTTGGATAATCTTCTTTTCCTCCGTATCGTTAACTTGTTTGGGATCATCAATCAAATCACCTGTGAAGACAATGATATCGGGTGCCAGCTCATTTATTTGCTTCACCAATTTTTTTAAGTCTTTTACTGTATAGTTAAATCCTAAATGTGTATCTGAGAACTGCACAATTTTTTTATTATGAAATGCATTTGTCAATTTCGCTGATTGTATGGTTTCTTTTTGTATGTGAAGGGACGAAGGTTCTATTTCTTTACTATAATAATGAGTACCACCCGTCAATCCAATCAAACTGATTAAAAATCCTGTTGTTCGTTTTAAAAAAGCTCGTCGATTCATATATTTCAAACCTCTCATTTATGTATAAGGCTGATTTTTAATAGATTATTAGTCTTTGTATCTAAAAATACCAGTATAAATTATAGCATGTATTAGGATATCAGTATATCCGTATTTTAAAAAGTGAAATGATCAACATAAAAGGGTTGACTATAATCGAAATTATCAGTTATCTGATTGACAATCGAAGGGGAAAAGGATACACTTTTATATGATAAAGTGTATCCTTTTCTATGGATAGATTAAGTAATTGTTAGGATCTCATTATCCTTCAAGGTCCCCAAATGGCATCAAAGTATAAATTATATAGCATATTGTTTTTTCACTTCTTCGTTGTTTGAATCTAAGTCTTCTCCCTGTTTTATTATATCTTCAATTAAGTGCCGTTGCATTAATCGGCAGACGGCCTGTATCTTTTAGTTGTATTATACTGCACGATAACACCATTTATTCTTATATTCATATGGTAAAGCAGGATAACTTGTTAAAGTAAAAGACGGGACTGCTGTTGTTGGAATGGATGTGTTAATTATCCGTGTTTTTGAAAATTGGGTTCGTTCGCACCAGAAATTACCGCCGATAGTAATTGCTTGCTATACAATTCTTATAATATGTATACCATTTTATAAAAAGAGAAATTGGAAGCGCTATTTTTAGTAAATAAATTAAAAATCTGATACAATAAATGAAGTATGAGATAATTTCCATATAAAACATGTGCATTTTGCAATGACGCGACAAAGATTGCTGTCTTAAAAAAACAGGAAAAAGTCTATACAGATGCTCAACAGAACGATATCGCTAATCTAAAGTAATCAAACCGGATAATAAAAGACCCAATAATAATTATTTTACCTAAGTTTTAATAAGGGGGTATTTTTTTTGAGTACAATGCAAGAAAGACAAATACAGGATATTTTAATCGAGGAACTGATGATTCCTTCCGAAAAAGTTGCCCATGTTCAATTAAACAATCCATTGGAGCACGCGCTATTGGTACTGGTGAAATCAGGATATGCAGCTGTACCAGTTTTAGACTCTTCCTATAAACTAGCTGGTATTATTGGAAAGACAGCAATTTTAAATGAAATATTGGGATTAGAACGTTTTGAGATTGAAAAACTCTCCGAAATGCGTGTTCATGAAGTAATGAAAAGTGATATTCCAAGAC
The DNA here is from genome assembly GCF_045040795.1 of Oceanobacillus sp. FSL H7-0719. Classification (GTDB taxonomy): domain Bacteria; phylum Bacillota; class Bacilli; order Bacillales; family Amphibacillaceae; genus Oceanobacillus. The sequence goes on from NZ_CP150301.1 coordinate 373,735, forward strand.
TTACAAAAAAAGAAAATCTTGTTGATGGTCTAAACGCTGTAATCAATCATGCTTTTGCATGTGTAGTTGATGAAGAGGGTCATTTTGACGGTATATTTACAAGAAGAGCAATTTTAAAAGAGCTGAAGAAAGAAATATACACAAAATCTTATAAAAAGTAATAGTAAGAATATCCTCCTAAAAGGGGGATATTTTTTTTTTAAAAATGAAGCAAAACACCATGCAAACAGAGAATATAAAATATTTAAAAAAATAATAAATAATGATAGCTATTTATTTCGAATTCCGATATATTTATAATTACGATAAATTTTAAGGAGGAATAATATTGGATATTTTCAAACGACTTAAAAGATTTTATTGGCCACATAAAAAATATTTCCTTTGGTCTTTATTATTTTTGGTTATTTTTACGCTCATCACAGTTGTTTATCCGGTAATTTTGCAAATAACCATTGATAATGTTGTTTTACAAGATCGCTATGAACTTATACCGTATATATCGCTTATTTTCTTTGGATTAATGATTTTTAAAGGTATCTCAACTTTTTCTTTTCAATATTTAAGTGAATTGTTTGGAATGACTTCTGTTTATAAAATGCGAAATGCATTGTATAATAAACTGCAAGTTTTATCCTTTAAATATTATGATAATTCGAAAACCGGAGATATTATGTCTAGAATGACAGCTGATGTGGAAGGGTTTCGGTTCTTTTTGTCAGCGGGATTTGCAGAGTTAATCAGAATTGTGCTTTTAATTAGTGTAAGTTTGAGTATTATGTTTTATTATTCGATACCACTCGCATTGGTTACAATGGTTGCTATGCCGTTTTTGGCGATAGTCGTTTATAAATTCGATAAACGTGTGCACCCCGCTTTTAGAAATATTCGTAAGTCATTCGGCAGACTAAATACCAGAGTACAAGAAAACATTAGTGGGATGAACACCGTAAAATCCTTATCGAGGGAAGACTTTGAAATTGGCAGGTTTTCCACCAGCAATGATAATTATCGACAAAATTATCTATTTACATCCCATTTATGGGCAAAGTATTTCCCATTGATGGAGTTTATTGGCAATATTGCAGTGGTTTCATTACTTGGCTATGGAGGCTATCTTGTTATTAATGAACAAATGGCATTAGGTGAATTAGTTGCATTCTTTAGTCTTGTTTGGTATATTCTCGGACCGCTGATGAATCTTGGTTTCGTAGTGAATATGTTTTCGCAGGCAAAGGCATCGGGAGAACGTCTGCTTGAAATTCTCGATCAAGATGAAGACATTGAAGAAAAAACAGGTGCAATTGAAGTTCCTATTCATGGAGATGTTACTTTTAGAGACGTCACACTCACTTATGTAGCAGATGATGATGCTGCCCTAAAACACATTGATTTTGAAGCCCCTTCTGGTAAAGTGATCGGTTTAATTGGAGCCACTGGAGCAGGTAAGACGAGTATTACCCAGCTGATAACCAGGTTTTATGAAGCGGATCAGGGGGAAGTGCTTGTCGATGGACGGCCGGTTGCTGATTATAAATTAAAGACTTTGCGCAGTCATATTGGTTTTGTACTGCAAGAACCATTTCTTTTCTCAACGACAATTAGAGAAAATATTGCTTATGGAATCCCAGATGTAACGGAAGACCAAATCATTGATGCAGCAAAAAGAGCACAGGCACATGACTTTATTATGAAAATGCCTGGTGGTTATGACACGTTGCTAGGTGAAAGGGGAATGGGTCTCTCTGGGGGACAGAAACAAAGAATTGCAATCGCAAGAGCGCTCTGTATTAATCCGAGTATTTTAATTTTGGATGATGCAACTTCGGCTGTTGATATGGAAACGGAATTTAAAATCCAGGCTGCGTTGAAAGAAGTTATGAAGGGGAGAACTACTTTTATAATTGCACATCGTATTTCTTCATTAAAACACGCAGATGAAATTCTTGTTTTAGATGGGGGAGAAGTGAAAGAAAGAGGTACACATGATGAACTGCTTATAAAAAATGGAATCTATCGCAGGATTTACGATATTCAATATCAGGATCGTGAAGAAATCATGGAAGCAGTCAATTTATAGTTTTAAAGGGGGAATAACTTTGGAGAACGTGAATGAGGAACGAAAGAAAAGTCATTTAACTCGTTTCCACTATACGGTTGATCAAGTGATTGAAAAACCATTTAATTGGAAACAAATGCTTCGCTTATTAAAATACTTGAAGCCTTACGCAAGAAGTTATTTGCCTGCTGCAATTATTGTCATGCTTATTTCTACACTTGTGCGATTAGCTGTACCGATTCTTGTGGGAAAGGTTGCAATTGATATTGCAATCTCTAATCAGGATATGACTCTGCTGATGTGGCTTGTCGCAATTATTGGTGGTTTATACTTACTGAACTTTATTGCAAATGCATTAAGGATAAGGTGGGTGAATCATTTAGGTCAGAATGTTATTTATGATTTAAGGCATCATTTATTTTCTCATGTACAACGGCTATCACATCGATTTTTCGATAATCGTTCAGCTGGTTCCATTTTAGTGCGAATCTTAAATGATATTAATTCGCTGCAGGAACTTTTTACAAATGGAATCATTAATTTACTGATGGATACGATTACATTGATTGGAATTACAATCATTCTTTTTGTATTAAGTCCAAAGCTAGCAATTGCAGTATTAATTGTCTTGCCAATTATGTTTTATATCTCAACGAGGTTAAGGAGAAATATCCGGCGTTCATGGCAGGATGTCAGGCTTCACCAGTCTCGCCTAAATTCTCATCTTAATGAGGGAATCCAGGGGATGCGAATTACACAATCCTTTTCTCAGGAAAGAGAAAATGCTGAATTCTTTGATGGAGTAAATAAAGGGTATTTTAATAGTTTTAGAAATGCTGCAAAAAAGAGTGCGTATTTCCGGCCATTTGTGGATATGAGTGATGCAGTCGGAACGATTATCTTGATTTCTTTTGGTTCCTTTTTAATTTTACAAGGTGAGGATAATGGGGGAATCGCCATTGGAACCTTTGTATCATTTGCTTTTTTCACAGGGATGTTTTGGGAGCCTATCTCTCGCCTGGGCCAGATGTATAACCAGCTTTTAATGGCGATGGCTTCTTCGGAACGTATCTTTGAATTTCTTGATGAACAACCAAACGTTGCGGAAAAAGAAAATGCCTATGAATTTGAAAAGATGCATGGTCATATTGAATTTAATAATGTTCAGTTTTCTTATAACGAGGAACGAATTGCTCTGCAGGAGATTTCTTTGGATATTAAAGCTGGTGAAACCATTGCACTTGTCGGACACACGGGAAGCGGCAAGTCAACGATAGCTAATTTAATCAGCCGTTTTTATGATCCAACAAAGGGCACAGTAAAAATAGATGACCATAATCTCAAGGATGTGCAACTTGCAAGCCTTAGAGAACATATTAGCGTAGTGTTACAGGATACATTTATTTTTTCGGGCACAATTATAGAAAATATTCGTTTTGGCCGTCCGGACGCGACAGATCAGGAAGTAATGGAGGCTGCAAAGGTTGTCGGTGCAGATGATTTTATTCAAAGACTTGCAGATGGATATTTTACTGAAGTAGAAGAACGAGGAAATATTCTTTCAGCGGGGGAAAGACAGCTGCTTTCCTTTGCAAGGGCACTCTTGGCGAGTCCTAGCATTATTATATTGGATGAAGCCACGGCAAGCATTGATACAGAATCTGAAGTTAAAATTCAAAAAGCATTAAAGCGTTTATTAAAAGGAAGAACGTCGATTATTATCGCCCATCGTTTATCAACAATTCGCGACGCAGACAATATCTATGTTCTCGAGAATGGGAAAATTTTGGAAAATGGAAGCCACCAAGTTTTACTGGAGAAAAAAGGTAAATATTATGAGCTGGTAAAATCACAATTTACAATGCTAGATACAATATAAAAACGGAGGAGGGTAATTTCGTAATAGAAATTACCCTTTATTCAAATAAAAAATAATAGCATCCTAAGACAGGAATTCCTGATTTAAAAAGTAATATTTCTTCCAAATATTGTGTACAGAAGGTGAGGTTGAATTTTTCACGCCTTGAGAATTAAGTTATAATAAATAGACAGTGTACATTGTAAGGTAATTAGGAGGGATTGGCTTGGCAAAGGATTTTGCAGTAATTGGTCTGGGACGATTCGGTGGAAGTATTTGCAAAGAATTAAGCATAGAAGGTAAGCAGGTTCTTGCGATAGATAAAGATGAATCGAAGGTAAATGAATATAAAAATATTGCATCTCATGCAGTGATATTAGATTCTTCAGATGAGGAGTCGCTTAAAGAAATTGGAATTAAAAACTTTGAGCATGTTATTGTTGCAATTGGTGAAAATATCCAAGCAAGTATTTTAACCACAGTGATTCTTACGGATCTTGGAATAAAGAATATTACTGTTAAAGCTCAAAATGATTACCATGAGAAAATTCTTCGAAAACTGGGGGTTGACAGGGTTGTTCATCCTGAAAGGGATATGGGGAGAAGGATTGCTCATAATATTATTTCGAACAATATTCTCGACTATTTAGAGTTGTCGGATGATCATAGTATTGTTGAAGTAAAAGCAGGGAGAAGGATGATTGGAAAGTCATTAATTAATCTTGATATCCGTGCCAAGTATGGTTGTAACGTCGTGGCAATAAAACAAGGTAAAATGATTGATGTATCACCTAATGCTGATCAGCCAATAGAAGAGGATGATATTTTAATTGTGATTGGGGCAGATGAAGATTTAAACCGCTTCGAAAAGCACCTGGTATTTGATAATTAATGAAACTGTATATAGAAGATTCAACTGAATGAAACGTAAGCAGTCTAATCATTAATAAGCACAGTAATATCCCCATATTGCCTCAAGTTTAGAAGGTACAGGTGCTGATAAAAGAATAGTTAATAGGGGGCGTTTCAGTTGGCCCGATTGTAATTAGTCACTAAGAAAAATATATAAAAAACGGTTCTGTACATCGAAAAAATGTACAGAACCGTTTTTTACATTTAAACCTCCATAATGATAGGCAATACCATTGGACGGCGTTTTGTTCTTTCAAATAGGAATGGTGCAATTGTATCAGTGATTTCATTTTTAATTTCTGACCACTGTGTTGTTTTGCGATCCATTACTTTATTTAAATGAACTGTAACAAGTTCCTGAGCTTCTTTAATTAAGTCTTCCGATTCTCTCATATAGACAAAACCGCGGGAAATAATGTCAGGGCCTGATGCAATCTTAAATTCTTTCATATTAATACTTACTACTACAATAACTAATCCTTCTTCAGAAAGAATGCGACGGTCTCTTAGAACAATGTTGCCAATATCACCAATGCCGCTGCCGTCAATATAAATAGTGCCTGAAGGGATTTTCCCAGCTACTTCTGCAGTATCTTTACTTAATGCCAGTACATCTCCATTATCGAGTGTGAAACAGTTATCTGGTTCAACATCACATGCAATTGCGAGTTTGTTATGCTCTTTTAACATACGATATTCTCCATGGATAGGCATAAAGAACTTTGGATTCATTAGACGAAGCATCAGTTTTTGCTCATCTTGACTGCCGTGTCCAGAAGTGTGTACATTGCTTAATCGACCGTGGATAACTTCAGCGCCTGCACGGTACAGTTTATTGATGATTCGGCCCACACTAATTGTATTTCCAGGGATTGGAGAAGAAGAAAATACAACAGTGTCACCAGGTATAAGGTGGACTTGTTTGTGTGTACCATTAGCAATCCGTGATAAAGCTGCCATTGCTTCACCTTGAGAACCAGTACAAAGAATAGTCAGCTCATTTGCAGGAATACGATTGATTTGATTGCTTTCAACGAAAGTTTCTTTTGGAGCCTGAATATAACCAAGCTCGAGTCCTAAATTAATCGCATTTTCCATGCTTCGGCCAAATACAGCGACTTTTCGATTATGCTTTACAGCTGAATCAATCACTTGTTTCAAGCGATAAATATTCGAAGCAAATGTTGCAAAAATCAATCTGCCGTCTACGCGGCTAAAGATATCATTAATACTTTCGCCAACTACTTTCTCTGACATTGTAAATCCGGGCACTTCACTGTTTGTACTATCTGATAATAAGCAAAGCACTCCTTCTTTGCCAATTTCAGCCATTTTTGCAAGGTTAGCATGTTCGCCAACTGGTGTGAAATCAAACTTATAGTCACCTGTATGAACAACATTTCCAGGCGGTGTTTTTACTACAACACCATAGGAGTCAGGTATACTATGCGTTGTACGGAAAAAGCTTACAGAGGTTTTTCGGAATTTGATTATATCATCTTCTTGAATTGTCGTTAATTTAGCATTTCTTAATAAACCATGTTCTTCTAATTTATTTCTTATTAATCCAATTGCAAGTTTTCCAGCATAAATCGGCACATTTATTTCACGTAACAGATAAGGAATTCCCCCAATATGGTCCTCGTGTCCGTGTGTTATGAATAATCCTTTAATTTTATCTTGATTTTGTACTAAATACGTATAATCAGGAATAACATAGTCAATTCCCAGCAGTTCATCTTCTGGGAATTTGATTCCAGCATCAATGATAATAATTTCATCTTGGAATTGCACTGCATACGTATTTTTTCCAATTTCACCGAGTCCGCCAAGGGCGAAAACTGCGGTTTGGTCATTTTTTACAAACTTCATGACTTAAATACTCTCCAATTCAAAACTAGGGGATTGTTTTTCATAATTTAGATGTGCCTCATCTAATTCCTGGATATATTCAATGTTGTAATTCTTCTCATTTAATTTATTGCGTACATCACGTACAGATTCTGCTTCAATATATAAGCTTTTTGTACGCTCGCGAACAGGTACTTCACTTTGTACTTCTTGGTATAATACTTTAAAAATCATTTTATCTCTCCTAACATTTTATTTTACGACGATTCAAATAAGCCATGTATAGAAAGTAATCATAGACTTGTTCTATACATGTATAAGATGTTAAATCATATCCTGGTGTATGTTTCCGTTGCATACAAAAGAATTATTTAATTGTGATTGGTTATTAGAAAATTAAGGCTTGCCAAGCTTTTGGATGACAAACCTAGTTGCACACAGACAGTAAGGGAGAATTGTTTCATTCCATTAGCTGCCTTTGCATGTACTATTATTTATAAGTTGTAGGTACACGTCCTTTTTGACCTATAAAATCTTTCCAACGTTTCTTCAGCTTTTCTCTAAGGCGCTTTAACATGTAAATACACGTCTCCTTTCATATACTAAGAAAAGCAGCAAAAACATTTTACCGATCCAATCCTCTTATCTATAGTATAGTACGAATTCTAGAAATTTGAAATAATAAAGAATAAATTTCTTTGCTTTATCATTAATTTCCCTTTTTATCTTAATAAAAACATGGGTGAAACTGTCAATCGACAGCGACAGTTTATGCCAATTGCAGAATGAGTTGCTGCTTGATAGAATAGGTTTATTTTCTGCTAAAATGCATATTTTATACTACATATAAAGTCAAGCCGTTTTCACGTATGAAATTATATTTAAAAAAAGATGTTCATCTGTAACTGAACATCTTTTTCTCTTTATTCAACTGGTTTTGCATTTTCAGGAATGAAGAAAGGATTGTTTTTATTAATATGATCGTAGAACATAATTCCATTTAAGTGGTCGATTTCATGTTGAAATACAATTGCTATATAGCCTTTTAGGCGAAGTTTAACCGGGTTGTTATCCATGTCTGTCGCTTGAATCGTAATTCGTTTATGCCGATGAACATACCCCTCTACTTCACGATCTACTGATAAACATCCTTCGCCGTTTTGCAGGAAGGTCTGCTCAATGGAATGTGATACAATTTTAGGGTTTACAAGTCCATAACTATATAACTTCCCATTTTCATCTTCCCCGTGAACAGCAATTAATCTCTTTTCAATGCCAAGCTGTGGAGCTGCTAATCCGACTCCAGCGCGGAGTTTATATTTTTCAGCAATTTCTTCGTCTTGACTATTTTTAAGGAACTGCAGCATTTCTTCTAATAGTTTTCTTTCTTCGTCCGTAATTGGCACGCTTACTTCCTTCGCTGGTTTTGTTAAAGAAGGATGCCCTTCACGTACAATGTCTTTCATAGTAATCATATTTATTTCTCCTAACTATTTATGTGTAAAGTCATTCTATGTCTAGATTTATTTTAGCATAGATAGGGTAGTTATAGCATATATTTAAAGTATGTGCCGGACGGATAAATTTCTGTCTACCGAATTAACTCTACTTTATGTTATGCTCTATAACATTGTTACTCCAACATGAACCCTTATGCTCGTAAGGTAAGGGAACGTGATTTGAAAACCTCCTCCAAAAGCTCCCCCAATGTAATTACATATGAATAGCTGAAAAAAATTCCACTGTTTGCAGATCTGCATCCCCATCTGATTGTCCGTAATCCCTGTTGATTTCATTTGCTGTATACCCTAATCTTTTTGCCACTGTAGCAACTGAAACTTTTCTGTTTAAAAGTATTGTCGCGTGTGCATGCCGTAACCCATGTGGCGTTATCTTTTTAATATCAGCTACTTTAATAAGAAGTGCGAAACCTACATTAATATATGAATCACTAACAGAACTCGCTCCACGTTAACGCAAAAAAACAAAGTCATCATCAACTCTTTAATGTTTTTGGTGAGTGTGTTCCGACTGTATCTCGGGTACGCTCTATTTTTATGGTTTGATTATCGAAATCAATTTCTCGCCATTTCAAACCGTGAGCTTCACCTTTTCGGACACTGGTATTAGCAACAAATGAAATTAGATTGTAAGTGTGATACTTCCATTCTTTTTTGCAGCAATCAACAGTTTGTTTAAATCATCTTGACTAAGAAAATTAGTCGTTCTTTTACCATCTTCTGGGACAGTGATATGCGCAAAGTTATTTCCTTTATTGTCTTGTTTATTACTGCTGCATTGACCGCTATCTTGAAGATCTATGATACATCTTCACTGTACTGTTCGAGTATTTTTTAAAATACTATTATCAAGATGAAGAAAAGCCTCAATAAAGAGGCTTTTTCTTTTTCAGCACAACCACATCCCACTCCAGGTATCTCCTCACATAACTTGACACACTCGGTAATACTCAAACTATGCCTAATTTTAATCTCTGTCATCCAGCATTCGTAAAATCATAATCATCGTTCTTGCATAAATCATGCACAAATCTGAAACCAACTAAATATCCTGGTATTATTTTTTCCATAGAAAATCCCTCCTCATGATTAATATCGAATGAGAAGGGGAATGGGTGGCATCTTTGAGTAAGAAATTTAAATTATTTAGGGGTAGGATGATCCTTTAAGTATTCCACTAATTTGTCATAAGAAGTTGTCTGATAAACTAAATCTTTTGTATCGAATAAAAAATAATTTGGTTTATCTTTACTGTATTCTAAATATGGTGTATCTCTTGCAGCCTTATCATAATCAGTTTCACTTGATATTCTAAAAACATTGTTAATATCGGATTCTTTATCCAATTTCACATCTATTTCTTCATCACCTACAGCGTATAGAGAAAACATACCCTTTCTATCCGAAACCATCCCATCTCGTTGATATTCATTACATGCAGCCAATCCAAAAATAGAGAGAATTAATATAATTATAGTTAGTCTTTTCATAGTCACCTCTACAGTGTTTATATTTAACTTAAATTATTTTTTACCTTATTTCATTATAAGGTAAATTCTTTGTGTCTCCTAATACCTTTTCTTCATTCATACTTGACTTTATTTCACCATTGTCTAATTTCCTCCTTACTTCTCTGTAATATAAATCATCTACTCTTGTTTCGGTAATGTTTACTTTAAAAGGGAACTTTGATGGCATTTTTAATAAATCTACTAACTTTGGCGGAGTTTCTTTTAAGGATTCATTTACGTTCTTTAGACTGGGTGTTTTCATCATGCGGCTGATTACTTCATCATTATCTTTAAATTCATTGTCCTGTGATTCATCATATGCTTAACTAACTTGTGTAGATGAAAAGATTCTTGCTGCTATTAAAAACATATTATTGTAATGAAAATCCGATTTTTTCTTTTCATTTTAATGTTCTTTAAAGGTAGTCTTACAGATGGATAATTTGTTTGATAGATTTTTGCATCAGAAAAAGAAAATCATCATCTTTTGTATGGACTAAGAAAATAAATTCACACAGCGTTATGTAAGAGTTTTAAAATATAATGCTGATTATGCATTGGTGTATTGTTACTGTCGCAAGAAGGACCGCACATTGAAGCTCGATAATATTCTTTCCGCTGGACCGAGAAAGGGGATTGCTTAGTGGTCAATGACAGAGGAATAATTAAAAAGACTTCTTTAATGCTGCCGGAGCATGTAGAAGCGCTGAAAAAGTTACGCGAAGAAGAGAAATGGAAAGAAAAACCTTTTATCGACGAGCATTTGAAAGAAGAAATAAATTTAACAGTGCAGCTGACATTAAAAGATGATTTAAGAATCGAATTAGAATATTTTAAGGACCATGATTGTCATAAAATTGAAGGGAAATTACTTGCAGCGGATCCGTTACTTAGTTATGGGAGGTTTGCGGACGATGAGATCCCGTTGGACAGTATTGCGGGTGCCAGGATAGATTGAAAGCAGGAGAATGATGTCTCCTGCTTTTTTGTGTGATTAATGAAATATAAAGAGAGGGATTATATCCTCCTTTATTTAATTGTAAACATATTTTTAAGTGTCTGCACACTATTTAATATATCCTCAAACATCCCCCAGATAGAAAGCTTTCGTTCTATTTATTTGTGTTTCGACATATATATGATACAAGCCTAAAGCGTTGATAATACATGACTTTCGACAATTAAATGATAGCCTTTAATAACCAAGTTTGTTATACTCTATAACATAATTATATGATAATGTTCACAGGAGGTTACATGGGATGGCATTAAGAAAAGTATCATTTTTACTAATTGCCTTTATTTTTATTTTATCTGCATGCAGCGGTGAAAGTGCGGAAGAAAAAATACATACACATTTAGAGGAAGCAGTGACTCTAGAGGAAGACTTTAAAGCACAGCAATCCGAAATTACTGCTCTTGAGGAACAAGAACAGGAATTATATAGTCAAATCATCCAATTAGGCATGGAGGACTTTGAAGAAATTACAAAGCTTTCACAAGAAGCGCAAACGATTGTTAGTGAACGTGCAGAAAAAATTAATATAGAACAGGAAAGCATTCATAAAGCAAAAGAAGAATTCCAATCAATAGAAGAGTTAATTGCTGATCTTGAAGAAGAATCAGTGAAATCAAAAGGTGAGGAAATGTATCAGACGATGATGGACAGGTATGGTACATATGATGAATTAAATGAAGCATATACAACATCTTTAGATTTAGAAAAGAAGTTATATGAAATGCTGCAGCAGGAAGAAGTTGAACGTGAGGCGTTAAATGAGCATATCGAAAAGATTAATGCCAGCTATGAAACAATCCTTACTGCAAATGAACAGTTTAACGAGCTTACAGTAGCATATAATGATTTAAAACAAGAATTCTATGATGCAGCACAACTGACTGTAACTGAAGAAAAATAATTAAGAAGAATTATTTAAATGTAATTTTAAAAACCTTGTTCGACTACTGCATAGTCGGACAAGGTTTTTCGCTGTTAAATAGTAACACCTGTAAAAATTTAATATAACAACTATATACTTTTACTGGAACAACCAGCAGGATGTCTAGTAAGAAAAAGTATATTATTAACCATGTTTCAATACGGCCCCTCCGGGAATAATAAATTATATAAGAAGGAGTGATATAAATGCCTTGGACAATGGATGATTATCCAGCATCAATGAAAAACTTGGAAAACGTTACGAGAAAGAAGGCAATTGATATAGCGAATTCTATGTTGGACGAAGGTTATTCAGATGACCAAGCAATACCGATTGCAATTGATCAGGCGAAGGAATGGCATGAAAATAGAGATGACGAAGAAATAGAAGAATATCGGAAACATGGAAAACCTACTACAAGAAGTAAAGAAGGTCAAAAATACAGGAGTAATCCTGAACGGCTGGATGAAGGTGAGCTCGTCATTGCTCATGAAGATGGTTGGGCAGTTAAATCCAGCGGAGCGGAGCGAGTCAGTGAGACGTTTGCTAATAAGAAAGATGCAGTTGTTCGAGGAGAGGAAATAGCAGATAATAAAGGAAAATCGCTTACCGTTTATAAACAGGACGGAACCATTGAATATAAAAAAGATTTTAATAAATAATATAAAAAAGGCTGAAAGATTAAGCCTTTTTTATATGTGTATATTGCTCAGTAAAAATCAGGATCCCCCTTGAAAGGTCATTTAGCAGATGAAGTAAACACTAAAAAGTTTAAACAGCTCTACTGTGTTAGCAGGAAAGTGAAAACTGTATTGCAACAGTTAGGGGAGTGTTTTTTGTACTATAACATCGTATAGGTGATAAGGCTTACACCTAAAACCTATTGGATAATCAAAGTGTTTGACCAAATGCAATTTATGAGCTAATATCTAATTTAGAAAGACTTTGTACCAGTATTTATTTTTAGATTACTATAACAGATGAATGGTGTTAAGATAGAGAGCGGTACAGTTAGGTCTTATCAATATAGTTAATTAGCTTTTATTATATTACATATTAAAAAAGGAGAGGTGACCATCTTGAAACATGTACTAGAAAGTGTTGAAAGTAAATTTGAGATGTTCCAAATTTTAGATGAGGATGGAAATGTTGTAAATGAAAAGGACATGCCAGACTTATCAGATGATGATTTAAAAGAATTAATGCGCCGAATGGTTTACACAAGAATCCTTGACCAGCGTTCCATTGCGCTAAACCGTCAAGGAAGACTTGGCTTCTATGCTCCAACGGCAGGTCAGGAAGCATCACAGCTAGGAAGTCACTTTGCAATGGAAAAAGAAGATTTCATTTTACCAGGATATCGTGATGTTCCACAGCTTATTTGGCAAGGTCTTCCATTGTATCAGGCATTCCTTTTCTCAAAAGGACATTTTCATGGAAATCAATTCCCTGATGATTTAAGAGCATTGGCACCACAAATCATTATTGGAGCACAATATGTTCAAGCTGCTGGTGTTGCATTAGGCATGAAACTGCGCGGCAAGAAAAATGTAGCGATTACTTATACAGGAGATGGGGGTACATCTCAAGGGGATTTCTATGAAGGAATCAACTTTGCAGGTGCATACCAAGCTCCCGCAATCTTTATTGTGCAAAATAACCGCTTCGCAATTTCTGTGCCAGTTGAAAAGCAGACTGCTGCTAAAACATTGGCACAAAAAGCTGTAGCGGCTGGAATAGAGGGTATCCAAGTTGATGGAATGGACGTGCTAGCGGTTTATGCTGCGACTAAAGACGCGCGTGACCGTGCAGTTAATGGAGAAGGGCCAACATTAATTGAAACACTGACGTATCGTTTTGGACCACATACAATGTCTGGTGATGATCCAACTCGCTACCGTACGGATGAATTAGATAAAGAATGGGAAAAGAAAGATCCGCTTGTTCGTTTCCGTAAATTCCTAGAGAGCAAAAATCTTTGGAGCGAAGAAGATGAAAACAAAGTAATTGAAGAAGCAAAAGAAGATATTAAAGAAGCAATTAAAAAAGCAGATCAATATCCAAAACAAAAAGTAACTGACTTAATTAATAATATGTACGAAGAGCTTCCTGTTAACTTACAGGAGCAGCTGGAAGAATACGAAGCAAAGGAGTCGAAATAAATCATGGCACAAATGACAATGATTCAAGCAATTACAGACGCAATGCGCAATGAGCTTAAAAATAATGAAGATGTGCTTGTGTTTGGGGAAGACGTTGGACAAAATGGTGGAGTTTTCCGTGCTACTGAAGGATTACAAGCAGAATTCGGTGAAGCACGCGTTTTTGATACACCTCTAGCAGAATCAGGTATTGGCGGGCTTGCTATTGGGCTTGCATTAGAAGGTTACCGTCCAGTACCGGAAATTCAATTTTTCGGCTTCTTATTTGAAGTAATGGATTCAATTAGTGGGCAGATGGCTCGTATGCGCTATCGCTCTGGCGGTCACTACAGTTCGCCAATTACAGTTCGCGCTCCTTTCGGTGGCGGGGTCCATACACCAGAATTACATGCAGACTCTCTTGAAGGGCTAGTTGCACAACAGCCAGGTCTAAAAGTTGTTATACCTTCAACACCGTACGAAGCAAAGGGTTTATTAATTTCGGCTATTCGTGATAATGATCCAGTTATTTTTCTGGAGCATATGAAACTGTATCGTTCATTCCGGGAAGAGGTTCCAGAAGAGGAATATACGATAGAAATTGGGAAAGCAGCTGTAAAACGTGAAGGTAAGGACGTAACATTGATTGCTTACGGCGCTATGGTTCATAGCTGTCTTAAAGCTGCAGAAGAATTAGAAAAGAATGGGATTGAAGCGGAAGTTATTGACTTGCGCACTGTATCTCCAGTTGACTATGAAACAGTTTTAAAATCTGTTGAGAAAACAAATCGCGCAGTAGTTGTACAGGAAGCACAACGACAAGCTGGTATTGCAGCAAACGTTGCAGCGGAAATTCAAGAGAGAGCAATTCTGCATCTGGAAGCACCAGTATTGCGTGTAACTGCTCCAGATACGGTATATTCATTCTCAGAAGCAGAAGAAGTTTGGCTGCCGAATCATAACGATATAATCGAAAAGGTGAACCAAGTAATTAACTTCTAAATTTAAGGCAGGAGGTAAGAAAATTATGGCATTTGAATTTAAATTCCCGGACATTGGTGAAGGAATCGCTGAAGGTGAGATTGTGAAATGGTTCGTAAAAGAAGGCGATGAAATTAATGAAGATGATGTCCTATGTGAAGTGCAAAATGATAAAGCGGTTGTAGAAATTCCTGCTCCAATTGATGGAACAGTTAAGAAAATTTATGTGGACGAAGGTGAAGTGGCTCGAGTGGGTGATACTTTCATTACATTCGATGCTGAAGGCTATGAGTCAGATAATAGCGCTGAGGAGTCACCGGAAGAAACGCAACAAGAAGAAGTTGTTAAGGAACAAACCAAAGAAAAAACTTCAGATAATAAAGCAGAAGATGCTGATGCAGATACGACTATTGTAATTGCAATGCCTTCTGTTAGAAAATATGCTCGTGAGCAAGATGTGAATATTAAAGATGTTACTGGAACTGGCAGGAATGGCCGGATTCTAAAAGAAGATATTGATGCATTCTTAAGTGGTGATGCTCCGAAGACTGAAGCGGTCGAAGCTGCAGTTGAAACAGACGGGAAGTCAGAAGCAGCTCCTGCTGCACCAACTGGAACTTACCCAGAAACACGTGAGAAGATGACAAGTATTCGCAAGGCTATTGCAAATGCAATGGTTAACTCGAAGACAAAAGCACCACATGTAACACTCATGGATGAGATTGATGTTACAGAGTTAGTCGCACATCGCAAGAAATTTAAAGAAATTGCAGCAGAACAGGATGTCAAGTTAACTTACTTGCCGTATGTTGTAAAAGCTTTGATTTCAGCATCTAAGAAATATCCAGTTATTAATTCAATGATTGATGATAAAACAGATGAAATTGTTCAAAAGCATTATTACAATATAGGAATTGCAGCAGATACAGAACGTGGACTGCTAGTGCCGGTTGTAAAAGATGCGGATAGAAAGTCTATCTTTGAAATATCAGCGGAAATCAACGCCTTGGCAGAAAAAGCAAGAGATGGTAAACTGAAACCTGATGAGATGTCAGGAGCTTCAAATACAATTTCTAATATTGGCTCTGCAGGTGGACAATGGTTTACTCCAGTGCTTAACTATCCTGAGGCAGTTATTTTAGGAATTGGAAGAATTGCTGATAAGCCAATCGTACGTAATGGGGAAGTTGTAATTGCTCCAGTACTAGCTTTATCATTAAGCTTTGATCATCGTATTGTTGATGGTGCAACTGCACAAATGGCAATGAATCAAATTAAACGAGTATTGAATGATCCACAATTAATTATGATGGAGGCGTAAGAAAATGGTAGTAGGAGATTTCCCGGTAGAAGTAGACACACTAGTTGTAGGGGCTGGACCTGGAGGATACGTTGCTGCAATCCGTGCCGCTCAGTTAGGTCAAAAAGTAACAATCGTTGACAAGGGAGCACTTGGCGGAGTCTGCTTAAACGTGGGCTGTATTCCTTCTAAAGCATTAATTTCAGCAGGTCATAAAGCTGCAGATGCTCATGGAGTGGATGAGCTTGGCATTAAAGCAGAAAACGTTTCTATTGATTTTTCTAAAGTTCAAGATTGGAAGAATTCCATCGTTAAAAAGTTAACTTCAGGTGTTGAAGGCCTTCTTAAGGGCAATAAGGTAGACATTGTTAAAGGTGAAGCTTATTTTGTAGATAAAAATACTGCTAAAATTATGGACGAGAAAAACTCTCAGACATATAAATTTAATAATTGTATTATTGCTACTGGCTCATCACCAATCGAAATTCCTAGCTTTAAATTTTCTGAACGTGTATTAGATTCAACTGGTGGATTAAATCTGCCAGAAATACCTAAAAAACTTGTTGTAATAGGTGCGGGTTATGTTGGAACTGAGTTAGGTTCTGTTTATGCTAATTTTGGTACAGAAGTTGTGTTCCTTGAAGGAGCAAAAGATATTTTAAGCGGCTTTGAAAAACAAATGACTCAGCTTGTTAAAAAACGCCTGAAAAATAAAGGTGCTACAATCGTAACTGAAGCAATGGCTAAAGGTGTTGAAGAAACGGACACTGGTGTTAAGGTTACATATGAAGCTAAGGGGAAAGAAGAAACGGTTGAAGCGGATTATGTAATGGTTACGGTTGGCCGCAGACCAAACACAGAAGAAATCGGTCTGGAAGCTCTAGGTGTTGAGCTTACTGATAGAGGTCTGGTTAAAACAGATAAACAATGTCGTACAAACATTGATAATATCTATGCTATTGGCGACATTACTGAAGGTCTCCCACTTGCACATAAAGCGTCTTACGAAGGTAAGATTGCTGCAGAAGCAATTAGTGGAGAAAAATCTGAGATTGATTATATTGGCATGCCAGCTGTTGCGTTTACAGATCCAGAACTTGCGACAGTAGGATTAACTGAGCAAGAAGCGAAAGATAAAGGATATAAAGTAAAAGTTGGTAAATTCCCATTTGGAGCAAATGGCCGTGCGCTTTCACTTAATAATAGTGATGGCTTCTTAAAACTAATTACTCGTGAAGAGGATGGACTTGTGTTAGGTGGACAAATTGCTGGACCGAATGCAAGTGATATGATCTCTGAAATCGGACTGGCTGTAGAAGCTGGAATGACTGCAGAAGACATTGCGCTTACAATCCATGCACATCCAACTTTAGGAGAAATTACAATGGAAGCAGCAGAGGTTGCTCTTGGAACTCCAGTTCATATGATGAAATAAATATTACTTTACAGAAATGGCAGCTTGTTATGAGCTGCCATTTTTTATTGTAATTTAAAAATAAAAGTTTCATAGAAGGATTAGTTTGTCAGATTTTGGGTTATAGTTAAATAGTGTATTTAACCAGCAATATGTTTATCGTTGTAACCAAACTGCTGAATTACTATAATAAAGTAGATAATGACATCAAGGGGGACCAGGAATGAAGAAATTAAGTGTTATTTTATTAATGATGCTCTTATTTATCGCTGCTTGTGCTGAAAAAGAGGATAATCCTGAAGAAGAGCAAAACAATGAGAATGAAGCAGCAGGTGCAGAAGAAAAGGCAGATGAAAGTAATAATGGAGTGAAGGAAGATTTACAAGAAAATACAGAGGGTGAAATAGAAAACGAAAATGAAGAAGAGCAAGAAACACGAGAAGCACAATACATTATTGGTGAAGATGCAACTGTATTACCGATAGAAGAAGGTATTAATGAAAATGTTGTTCTCATTACAATAGATGATGCACCAGGTGACCATGCGCTCGAGATGGCAGAAACGTTAAGCAAGTTAGACGCTGGGGCAATATTCTTTGTGAATGGACATTTCTTAGATTCACCCGAAGAAGAAGAGGCTTTAAAACAGCTTCATGAAATGGGATTTTTAATTGGTAACCATACATATAATCACCCATTGCTGACAGATATCCCTGAAGAGGAACAGCATGAAGAAATCGTTAGTTTAAGTGACCGAGTAGAGGAAATTATCGGAGAACGACCAAAGTTTTTCCGGGCACCAAATGGTATGAATACCGATTTCTCTGAGGCGCTGGCTGAAGAAGAGGGAATGGTGCTTATGAATTGGACGTACGGCTATGACTATTTTGAACCTTATATGGATGCTCAAAAATTGGCGGAAGCGATGATTACCGGGGAAGGACCAGAGGTAGATGTACCATATTCTTTATTGAAACCTGGAGCGAATTTATTAATGCATGATCGAGCGTGGACGAATGAGGCGCTGGAAGAAATTGTGTCGGGCCTTCGTGACAGCGGGTACGAAACAGTCGATCCAGCTTTAATAGAAACAATCAAGTAAATAATTGATTGATATGGAAGAACCCAGGAGGATGCAGTGTGACAGCTGTTTCCTCTTTTAAAATGCCAATACACGCAATTGAAGTGGATAGCCTGTTTTTTGTACTAATACATTGTGTGAGGATACTTTTTCTAATATGCGGAAGATATCGCATAGCGAGCTTGCTTCATTTATTGTCAATGAACATTATAATACGATGTCAACATGAATTTGGCATTTTCCTCCTGTGAAAGTTTAGTATATAATTAACAGAAAATAAATACTAATGATAAACTAATTATAAATAGAGTATTAAAGAAAGGGAAGGGGAATTTTTATGACGTTAGAAACGAGAGTTACGAAGCTGTTGAATATTGATTATCCAATTATTCAAGGGGGACTAGCTTACCTAGCCTATTCGGATTTAGCGGCGGCTGTATCAAATTCGGGCGGATTAGGGCAAATCACTGCAATGACACTTGAAAGTCCTGAAGCGTTGCGAGCTGAAATCAGAAAAATAAAGGCATTGACAAATAAACCGTTTGGTGTGAATTTTGCAATTGGTCAACACGGCAGACCGTTTGAAGATATGGTAGAAGCAGCAATTGAAGAAAAAGTTCCAGCCGTTTCTGTTACTGGTGGTAATCCTAAAGGAGTATTAGATATGCTTGAAGGACATAATATTAAAAAGTTAGTGCTAGTGGCAGCCAGACGTCAAGCAGAAAAGGCGGAAGAATTAGGTGCAGATGCCGTGATGGTCGTTGGGCAGGAGGGCGGAGGTCACTTAGGACGCAGTGATGTAGGTACAATGGTTCTTACTCCTCAGGTTGTTGACAATATCTCTATTCCTGTTATAGCATCCGGGGGTATTGCAGATGGACGCGGACTTATGGCTGCACTAAGTCTGGGAGCAGAAGGGATTGAATTGGGGACTAGATTTATTGCAACAAAGGAGAGTCATGCACATCCAAATTATAAGCAAGCAATTCTTAATGCAGATGAAAATGATACTGTTGTTATTAAACGAACAATTGGTGCACCTGCACGAGTGCTAAATAGTCCTTGGACTGAAAAAATACTTGAAATAGAGAAAGAGAATCTGGGATATGAATCTTTAAAGGACTACATAAGCGGAAAAGTGAACAATCGATATATATTAGAAGGTGATGATTCTAAAGGGTTTGGCTGGGCTGGACAGTCCGCAGCGAGGATTGATGATATTCCAACTGTTGATGAATTAATTGCATCTATTATTAAAGAAGCAGATGAAATACGAAAACTATGGGCAAAATGAGGTGATAAAATGGGGTATGAATATCCACTAAATGATTCTTGGTCTAAAGAAGAAATGATTGACATCGTTCAATTTTTTACGTTGATTGAAAAAGCTTATGAAAATCAGGTGAGCCGTGAAGACGTTATTACTTTATACCGCCGTTTCAAAGAAATCGTTCCGTCAAAGAGCGAGGAAAAGCAATTATTTGCAGCGTTTAAGGAAGCTTCCGGCTATCAAGCATTTTCGGTTATTAAAAAAATAAAAGAAACAGAACAAAAAAATATTAGAATGTAATAAAAGGAAGCACTTAAGCTGTGCTTCCTTTTGTTTTAGCTATTTGCTTTAGCAAGTTTATATAACGGAATCAGACTTTCATAGGCAGCTTTAATTACTTCGAAAAGTCTATCGCCATCTTTGATGATTGGATCATTCATTTCATAATGTTTTCCGATAAGAAACTCTGCTTTTTTCACATTATGAAAGCGGTGGAGATGCTCCTCGTTAAGATCAGCAAGTGAAATAGAATCTTTTTTCATATGGTCGAGTGAAACAACAAAATCATCTGGAAGTTCTTTGATTTCCTCAAAGCTCTCCAGGAATGCTTTTGCGATATTCTGTTTATTTGGAAGCTCATAAATGAGTGCGAGCCAGATGAATAAATGATCATCGAATAAACCTACTTGAAAGTGTGGATGTTTCTTATAGCCGCGTTTATTATCACAAATAGCCAGCCAGGTATCCTTAGGAGGATTAACCGTTCTTCTCGCATGTTTAGCAATATGTAAATACATCTCATTACCAAGCTTTAGTGAAAGTTCTTCAGTAAGCTCTGAACCAAGTTTTTGAAATTTTGGCTGAATTCGCGTCTGAATTGCTTCCATTCTAGCATCCAGTCCATCTATTAAAAATGTATCAAAATCAGTTTTTTGAAAGCCAGTAAAACTCATATGCTCCATCCTTTCTAAGTGCTTATTTATAATTATTATTAATTACAATTCATATTTTGTCAATCAACAGCTCTCTGAAAAAAGCCTAGCAGCGCGAAAGTTTAAGGATTCAAATGTTTAAATCACATTGATTTTGGGAAAAGTTATTTTAAAGATGTTAAAGATATATCTGCTTTAAAATAAACGAACTTCCTGAAATATAAATCATAAACTAAATTAAAGCCGAAATCATAAACATCATATAGAGAGGTGTGATTGAAGTGAAATATCTTATGCAAGCCATAGAAAGACAGGAAGCAAAGCAAAAGCTGCCAGTTATTCGGATGGAAATAGATTATGAACTGATGAATCTTTATGATGCAATGCAGGCTGAAGATAAAGTTGAAATGATTTTAAGTAAAGAAAGACTTACAGCTCTGCACAAGCAATTAACGGACATTATGGGCGAAGATGCATAAAAACCAGGACTTCGTATTTATTGGGGTATCGTACACGATGGTCTAATAAATACGAAGTCCTTTTAATTATCGTTATAGTTTGAGATTTGATACAATAAATAAAGATGGACAGGGATGATGGGGGAATAAAAAATGGATAACATACTTCGTGATAAAATATACACTCATGCAAAGCAGTGGATATTGGCCGCAGGTGAACAAATCAGGAATAAAATAAATGAACCGCGCATTATTACAACAAAGTCTAATCCTAATGATCTTGTAACTGAAATGGACAAGCAGACTGAGGTTTTTTTTATTTCAAAAATAAAGGAAGTTTTTCCTGGTCACTTAATAATAGGAGAAGAAGGATTCGGTGACCAAGTGGATACATTGGATGGTATTGTTTGGATTATTGATCCAATTGATGGAACTATGAATTTTGTTCATCAAAAAAAGAACTTTGCTATCTCGATTGGAATTTATCATGACGGAATTGGTGAAATTGGATTAATTTACGATGTTATGGCTGACGAGCTGTATCAAGCTAAACGATCAGAAGGGGCATATAAGAATAAACAGCCTTTAGTTCAATTGAAATCTAATTTGAAGTTTGAAGAAGCTTTGCTTGGTATGAACCACTACTTTTTATGTGAAAATAGCTTTGTGCAGGAAACGTCAATGCAGCAATTGGTTCGCGCTGTTCGGGGAAGCCGCACATATGGTTCGGCCGCATTGGAATTCGCATATGTTGCTGAAGGGATAATTGATGCTTACCTATCTATGCGATTAGCACCATGGGATATTGCTGCAGGAATTATTCTTGTAAATGAAGTTGGCGGGGTTACAACGAATTTATATGGAGAGGATTTAAATAGGCTTAAGATAAATTCGATTTTAGCATGTAATCCTATGATACAGGAGCAGTTGCATCACTTTATAGAAAAAGGAAGAAAGTGACTGACAGATATACAGTCACTTTCGTTTTCTCTTTAAAGAAAGTCCATAGCCCATAAGGACGAATCCCAAAACAATAAATAAAATAATAAGCCAAATACTGCGTAAAGCTATGGTGTATCCGACACCAATAAACATTGCTACTACCAAAATCGCGAGAAATAAAAATGGCCAATCAATATTTTTCATATTAGCACCCCTAAACTATTTAACCAATTGTAGTATATAGTAAATTTAAAAGTTATTCAAAGTTGAGAGATACAATAAAAATTTTATTGCTACAATAAATAGAGTATGATATAATTCATTATATAGTTGCAATGCCGGCGGAACATTAAACGAACCACTTGACAATGTTTGCTGACGGTGCTATACTATAAAAGTTGAATAAATTTATATGATCTAAAAGACAAGTAGAAGCACCCGCTTCTCACCTGTTCGACGCTAATTGCAGTTGACTGGTTCCTAATGATTTTTAAAAATTGAGGGAAACGTGTGGGTGCATTATGTACCGACGCTTTTTTATTTTTATTAAGTAACCTGTCAAAAAGGATCAGCAACACAAAATATTCGGAGGTGGCTCGAGATTAGCAAAGATAATATGAATGTCAATGAGAAAATTCGTGCTAGAGAAGTACGTCTTATCGATTCAAATGGTGATCAGCTCGGTGTGAAATCACATCAAGAAGCAATGAAGATTGCGCAGACAAGAAATTTAGATTTAGTATTAGTAGCACCTAACGCGAAACCACCAGTTGCTCGTATCATGGACTATGGGAAATACCGCTTCGAAATGCAGAAGAAAGAAAAGGAAGCACGTAAGAAGCAAAAAGTTATTAATGTGAAGGAAGTACGTTTTACACCAGGTATTGGCGATCATGATTTTGAAACAAAATTGAAGAATGCTAGAAAATTCCTGGAAAAAGGCGATAAGGTGAAAGTTGCTGTTCGCTTCCGCGGTCGTGCAATTACGCATAAAGAACTAGGCCGTGAAGTATTAGATCGCTTTGCTGAAGAAGTGAAGGATATCGCAACAGTCGAACAAAAGCCTAAGATGGAAGGCCGTAACATGTTTATGATGGTCGCTCCATTAGCTGATAAATAATAAATGATACTTTCTTAGCAATAAATACTGCTTTAATTTATTTGAGGAGGAAATTCGATGCCAAAAATGAAAACCCATAAAGGGTCACAAAAACGTTTTAAGAGAACTGGATCTGGAAGCCTAAAAAGATCTCATGCATATACAAGTCACTTGTTCGCAAATAAATCTCAAAAACAAAAACGTAAATTACGTAAAGGTGCAATCGTCTCTTCTGGAGATTACAAACGCATCAATTCTATGCTTCCAAGATAAGCAAAGAAAACAGAAATCAATTTGAATTTGGAATGAATTCGTACTAGGAGGGAATTAACATGGCACGTGTAAAAGGTGGAACAGTAACACGCCAGCGTCGCAAACGCGTCCTTAAATTAGCTAAAGGTTATTATGGTTCAAAGAGTAAGTTATTTAAGGTAGCAAAACAACAAGTAATGAAATCAGGTCAATATGCATATCGTGACCGCAGACAGAAAAAACGTGATTTCCGTAAATTATGGATTGCACGTATTAATGCTGCAGCTCGCTTAAACGATATTTCATACAGCAAATTAATGCATGGCTTAAAAGTTGCTGGTATTGATATCAACCGTAAAATGCTTTCTGAATTAGCAATTAATGATACAGAAGCATTCACACAATTAACAAACAAAGCTAAAGATGCTCTAAGCAAATAACAAAAAGGTCAAATCCATTCCATATAGAACGGATTTGACCTTTTTTGTTGCAGCCTGCAGTTTTTAATATAGTTTTCTTCCTATTCTATTCAACTCTATTGGCAGTTCTCGGTTCAATTACGTCTCTCTTGCACGCAGAGTGATGTAATCTGACCCAAAGCCTATTCGTCAGGAAAAGACTGCCACTAGGCTAAATTTGCATAAGATCATTATAAAACGAAAACAAGGGGGATTTGAATGGATAGCTCAATTTTGGCATACATTGCAGCAGTGAATTTACTTACATTGTTTTTAATGAGAGTTGATAAGCAAAAAGCAATTAAAAATCAATTCCGCATTCCTGAAAGAACATTCTTTTTACTTTCTTTTTTAGGTGGAGCAATTGGTACATATATTGGGATGAAAATATTTCGACATAAAACGAAACATGGGAAATTTACGATTGGAATACCTCTTTTAATTGTCTTCAACTTAGCAGCCTTTACATATGTATTTATCTATATGTCATAAAAGATTGGTTTGCTTTCATATACATTAGATAGCTGGAAAATCATGTGGAAAATCCAAAGAGTTTGTTATTCTGCATCGTTTTCCAGCAATTATGTTTATGCTGCAAATGCTCTAGTCTAAGAAAGGGGAGGGACATGGAAGCATTAGGAGCGAATCTCATCATGTATATTGAACTTGGAGGACTGTTCGCACCGATACTGTTTATTTGCTTTCATCTACTCAGACCATTATTATTTATTCCAGTTGTGTTTATTTGTATATTAGGCGGGATTATGTTTGGCCCAATTGCTGGCAGTTTTTATTCTTTAATTGGAATTACACTATCGAGTATTCTGTTTTATGGCATCTATTGCAAGTTGCCGAATACACTTAATCGCGTATCGCGGATTAAACAGCGTTTAATGGGAGAGAATAGAGAGCTCACAAGATCACAAATTGTAATATTGAGGCTGGTGCCCTTTATTCACTTTCATCTATTATCGCTTTGTCTAATTGAAATTTCATCAGGATTTAGAGACTACGCGAAGGCCTCTTTACTATCAAATATGCCCCTTGCATTAGTTTATACCTCTATTGGTGGTACCATTTCCAGTCTTTCACCACTTGCTGTGATCTTAATTATGATGCTTCTGTTATGTTTACTTTACTTATTACGAAAAAAAGAGATTATTATCAGATGGCAGGATTTCTTTCCGATTACAGGTAACACGAAACACACATCAATGAAATTATAATGATGTGTGTTTTGTGTTATTCTACAGGTGTTAAAATTAACTTATTGATTGGATGCTTCCATTCAATTTTAGCGTACGGATAGCGCAATAATAACTCATTTTCTAGGAAGTAAATATCATCACGCGTAATGCCATTTAACTCAATAGGCTTGCGGACAGTTACATGTATGTTTAAAACTTCAAAGGAATTTTCTGTTGCACCTAAATATTTTTCAGCTTCAAAAAGACATCCCCGATATACAAATTGAATATTTTTCTTACTGTTATCTGGTTCATCAGCGAAATAAAAGGTTTTTAAATCTTTAGCAATCCTCATTTTTCTTTCTGGGCTTTTTAAATATTCAATCCAAGTATATACAAGGATAATGATTGCAAGCAGAATAAGTATCCGAAATAAAAGTACGAGCATTTCCATCGTCCCCTTGCTTGTTATATACTATATGTACGAAACGTTACTTTATAAGGTTTCACTTTTAACAAAAAAACATGTTACGATAGAAAAAACAAAAGAGGAGAAGAGGAAATATGAACTGGGAAAAACTCTATGTCATGCAAGAACAGCTTGATTCTTATATTGCTGAAAATCACAATTTGAAAGGAAAAGATTTATTTAATGAAAGGTATTTAGCGTTATTAGTGGAGCTGGGCGAACTTGCAAATGAAACACGCTGTTTTAAATTTTGGAGTAATAAACAAAGAAGCGAGGATGAAACCATTCTTGATGAATATGTAGATGGAATACACTTTTTATTATCTATTGGTTTAGAAAAACATCTTCGCTATCTTAGCGTAGATGTACAGGCAGCAGAAACAAATGAAACAGAGCAATTTAATGAAATTTTTACGAAAGCATCTCTTTTTAAACAAGATCCTTCCTTGGAGAAATACAACACATTATTTCACGAGTATTTAAAGTTAGGGAAAATACTAGGATATTCAGAAACGGATATCCAGGCTGCATATTTCAAGAAAAATGAAATCAATTTTGAACGACAGGATTCTGGGTATTAATTACTCATTCTTTGAAATCTGAATTTTAAACGTTTATACTATGAAGATAATGTAGTGAGAAAGGGTGCACATAATGACGAAAATGGATGAAACATTGACAATGCTTAAGGACTTAACTGATGCGAATGGGATTCCCGGCAATGAAAGAGAAGTTAGAGAAGTATTCGAAAAGTATATTTCTCCATATGCAGATGAGGTAGTAACAGATAATTTAGGAAGTTCGATTGCTCGAAAAGCAGGAGATGCAAATGGACCTAAAATTATGATTGCAGGTCATTTAGACGAAATTGGTTTTATGGTAACGCGTATAGATGATAAGGGGTTTGTGTATTTTCAAACCGTGGGCGGCTGGTGGAATCAAGTGATGCTGGCACAGCGTGTCACAATTATGGGATTAGAAGGGGATGTAACGGGGCTTATCGGTTCTAAACCGCCACATGTTCTCTCAGCCGAAGCACGGAAGAAGCCATATGCCATCAAGGATATGTTTATCGATGTGGGAGCTTCGAGCAAGAAAGAGGCTGAAGAGTTTGGAGTTCGTCCTGGCCAATCGATTGTGCCTTATTTCGAATTTACTCCATTAAAAAACGAGAAAATGCTGATGGCAAAAGCTTGGGATAATCGTATTGGACTTGCTATAGCGATTGAAGTATTGAAGCAATTAAAGGATGTCGATCATCCCAATATTGTATATGGTGTTGGAACGATTCAAGAAGAGGTCGGTTTAAGGGGTGCTAAAACATCAGCACATAAAATTGAACCAGATATCGGTTTTGGAGTCGATGTTGGCATTGCTGGAGATACTCCAGGGATTGCAGCACATGAAGCAGACAGCAAGCTAGGCAAAGGCCCGCAAATCGTGCTTTATGATGCTTCTATGGTTTCCCATAAAGGATTGCGTGATCTTGTTGTAAAGACAGCTGATGACAACGGTATTCCTTATCAATATACATCAATTGCCGGCGGCGGAACAGACTCCGGTTCAATTCATTTGACAGCTAACGGGGTGCCATCATTATCAATTACTGTTGCAACACGCTACATTCATTCGCATGCAGGAATTCTCCACCGTGATGATTTCGAAAATGCAGTAAAACTTATTGTTGAAGTAATTAAGCAGCTTGACACAGATACAGTAAAAGAATTAATCCTAGCTTAATCTTATTAACAGTATGTGGAACAGCTGATGATTTGACTGTATTTCTATGGAAACTACTCTGTGAAAAGAAGAATGAAGGCTGCAGGGTTATTCATTAGACATCAGAGTTACTTTAATATTATTACGATATAAAACATTTTAGTTAAATCAGCGTTGTACAAATGAAGGAATTTGATAGATACAAAAACAGCAAGGTATGTGTATACCTTGCTGTTTGCATTTTAAGCTAAATAGCTGTTCATTACCTTGCCTACATAATTTCTTGTTTCTGTAAAGGGTGGTATTCCTTGGTATTTGTCAACATTGCCTGGCCCTGCATTATAAGCAGCCAGTGCGAGTTCTGTATTTTGATTATACTTATTCAGCATTTGTCGCAAATATTTTGTTCCGCCTAATATATTTTCACGCGGGTCATAAGAATTAACGACACCAAGTCCGCGCGCAGTGCCTGGCATTAACTGCATAAGGCCCTGGGCGCCTGAGGAACTTGTAGCATTTGGATTATAGCTTGATTCTGCATTAATTACAGAGTGAATAAGTGTTTCATCTACTTGATAAATACGGCTTGCTTCGGCAATATAAGTGTCATATGCTGTAGAGTTATTTGTATTATTATTATTATTAGTTATATTAGGATAATAAATTGGTGACGCAAAAGTTTGTGATACAGATGATTGAACATTATTTCTCACTGGTTGATCCAGATTCTGCTGATTCATCATCATTGCTTGATTAATCTTTTCTTGAAGCATTTGTTTAAAAGCTGCGTCAGCAAGTGATGCATCATTTGCTGGTGCTGACAATCCTGATCCTGAAGTCATTGCTGATAATGCCTGCATCTGAATCATCTGTTGTAAATCATTTATTTCCATTCGATTATCCCTTCCTTTTCTACTGACTATTTTACTAGTAAAATAGGATTAAATCAATATTTAAAAAGAAATAATTGGTTTCTTATCTTCTTGTAAAATAGTTTTATAAAACGGATCATTTCCAATACAAACGACCATATCACACAGTGAACGGATTTCATCCATATCGTGTGAGATATAAATAATCATTTTATGATTTTCTTTTGCTTGCCGTTTTAAGTATTCCCCGATTTCCATACGTGACTTTAAGTCTATTCCTGCAGTCGGCTCATCAAGGAGCAAAAGGGCAGGGTCATGAATAAAACTAATAGCGAGATTTAATTTGCGTTTCATTCCACCAGACAATGTTTTTACCGGTTCATTCCATTTTTCCAGCTTCATATCAAGGCAAAGCTGTTTTAATTCGAGCTCAGACCTTTTAACCCAAGATAATTCTTCAAAGAATTTCATATTATCTTTAACGGAGAGTTCCTCCCAAACTGCAATATCTTGAGGAACAAAGCCAATGTTTTTGCGAACGTCTTTTTTGTTTTGCTTGTAATTCAAATTAAATAAATGAATATCTCCACTTGTTGGCTTTTTTAATGTAGCTAATATGGATAATAAAGTAGACTTACCTGCACCATTTTCACCAACAAGTCCAATTATTTTTCCGGGCTCTACTATAAAATCTATCTTATCTAGAATTGTTTTCTTGCCATATAATTTTGAGATTTGGTTGAGTTTAAGCATGCTGTTTCTCTCCTTTAGCGAACCAAATACTGATAAAACAAAGAAATACAAGAATCCAAGGACTCCAAAGCTTTTCTGCTAGAAATGGCTGAATTGGATTCAATATTTCAATCCATTCAAAACGAAAGTTCAGTCCTTCAATTGGGATAATTGCACCGCTTAGAATGGTAACAAGCAAAGTAATGATAAAACTTATCGCATAATAGATTGTAACCTTTTGAAAACATACAGCAAGCATAAAAGTGAATGCTGTTGTTGTTAGGCGAAAGCTAAACAGCTGCAGCAGCAAACTTATACTGATATCCGTACTATATAATTGCTTGAAGAGAAATATAGTAATGCTGTCAAGAACAAAAAAGACAATTATATATAATAAAGTATTCAATAATAAATAGCCTTTGATTGAAAACCTGGAAAATACCAGGCGCGGAATAGCGTTGGCATGTCTTTCTTTAATTAACCAGTCAAATATTAACAGGGTAGACAGTAAGCTGAGAATTGCCCAAATTAACCATGGACTGTTGAATAATAAAATATCTTCACTTGTATTAGAAGTTTTTTCTCCTGCGAAGGCAAACCTGCTGTTTAACAAATCTTGATTTCTCTCTGTTTGAATAACTCGATTGATAATTTCAGTTTCAGACCAGTTCTGATTCGCTGAAGAAGCAATTGAGTGAACAGTTTCGACAGTTTTCGCCCGCCCGCTGTCTTTTTGGATCAGTGACAGAATTGATTCCCTAATCACTGGATAAGCTAAAGACAGGTCGGATTGATAACCAACTACTAATCTATTCCGGTTGCCTTCTTTAATATTAGTATCATAGCCTTGTCTAATGATAAAAGCACTGTCCAATTCATGACTTTCCACTAGCCTTTTTGCTTTATTTTCAGTCGTCTCTACGACATGAAGCAAGGGTGATTGTTTTAGCTCGGTAATTAAATTTGTTGTTAAAGGTGTTTCTTCCTCTAAAACAATGCCCACTGGTATTTTACTATCTTCCTGAATGAGATTAGCAACGAATAGCAATCCTATTGTCAGAAAAGGTGGCAGTAAAAGCCAAAATCCCAATGAAAACCAAGATTTCTTCCAAAGCATAAGGCGTGTTTTTAAAATAGCTTTCATTCTTTTACACGCTCCTTCAAAATTGACACGGCAATTAATACAAACATAAAAACTGAAGTCATTAATAACAGTGGTATGTAATCCGCATAGAATCGCTGGTTTAAAATAATATCGGTTAACCAGCTGAAAGCTTCTGCTGAAAACAGATATGGAATACTTTCTTCTACCCAAACAGGGAAATAAATAGTAGGGATTACTGCGCCGCTGATTAATAATAAAACCAGAGTAATTGCTGTTTGTACAAGCATGCGAAGCTTTTCTTGTTTCATGATTACTTCAATAATTGCTAAAAAGATAAGAAAAGAAAGACTATGTAGTGAAATAATGATACCAAGACGAACAATATTTTCTGTTGCCAACTGTAAATCCAGTATATGATACATCCCTAAAAAGGCTAAAAATGATAGAGGTAAGACAAAAGTAAAAATGACGAATAATTTCGCGAAAATTTGCTGTAACTCTGTAACACCATATAATTTTATTCTGCTGCTGATTAGCCTTTGCTCTTTTTTTGATAGGAACTGATAAATTATCAATAACCATAGGCTCGTAATGATGAACCAGCTCCCAATACTAAAATAATGTAAAGGAGAGGAGGTTGTTTTATTAACTGCTTCTCTATCATAAATAATTGTTTCACGACCTAAGGTATGAAAAACATGCTCCTTAAATTGCTCGAATACAAAATCATTTCTCTCGTTATCTGACATACCAATTTCTTTCGCGTAATGACTTAACGAGAGTATGTTGGCCTGTGAGTTACGAATTTGTCTTATAACACTATTAATAAGCTCTGAAATCATGAAGCTTTCAGCGGGCTTGCTAGGATTTCCCACAATTGATAGATTGACTGAGTCTCCTGTATATATACCATTCGTAAATTTATCAGGGAATATGAGATATGCTCCTAATTCGTCTGCCGCTATTTTTTGATTGGCTTCTTGTTCAGACATCGTTTTTATTTGCATGAATGAACTTAATTGAGAAGACTCCTCAATAAGGGAGCTGATGAGCAGTGTTTCCTCGGATTGGTCGAAATCAACAATCCCAATTTGAATTGGGCTCTGTTCTTCTTGGTAGAAGAAAGAAATAAGCATAAAGGCTATGAGCCCAATCATGAGAATAGGAAGTAATAAAAGAAAAGGAAGTGAAAACCACTTCCTCCAAATTTGCATATAATATTTTTTTATGAAAAGTAGAATATGCTTTATAAAATGCATAAAAGCACTCCATTTCTTTATCTAATGTTAATGTTAGAAACCTGAAGCTCCGCCCATCATTAGACCGTACATCCATTCTTCTAAAGCTGGGTAAAATTCTGTTCCGAAGTAATTATTTAGTTCTTCAGCAGACATTGTTCCAAGGTCTCTGAAGTTTTCATTTTCAGGTATTTCTACACCATCAATAACTTTTCCTTCAATATTTAAATGTAATCCAACTGTGTCCATTGGAAGATCAGCAGTACCTACTTTAAAAGTATGCTCAGAATCCATTTGGTCTTTATCGTAGTTGGCAACACCATTCCATTGTACCTCGGCATTGTTTATCCCATCATTGAAGAGCAGAGCACGTTCAAAATCACGGCTGCCGTCTTTAAGTGTTTCATTACCTTCGTACGTGATTACTGCATCTGCTGCAGTAAGTGTAACTGTATCATTTGCCTTACTATCTTTCCAAGTCAATTCTCCCGCTAATTGGAAACTTCCTTCATCAAAGTTATCAGCAAATCCAAAGTTATAATCAAACCATTGAGAAGCAGCTGTGAGGAGCTGGCTGCCTGTTACAGAAAGTGTAACTAAATCCTCTTCATTAGGTCCAATTTCGATTGAAAGGTCACGCTGAACAATAAGTCCATCATTTACCCAAATTGTAGAGTTTATCCCATTAGGAATGTGCAGATTGTCAATTTCTTGTTTTGCTTGCTCCAGACTATTTTCATATTCTGCAAGTGCTTCATCAATTTCTGTTTCGACCAAGCTGCCGCCAATTTGTCCATATGTTAACTGGTTTTTAATAATTTCTTTCATACGCTCATCATTTTTCATTTTATCAAATGTAAGTGTAAGAAGCTCTTTTACCTCTTTTTCTGATAATGCCATCTCAATTTTTTCCGCTTTAATCGAATCACCGTTCACATCAATTTTTTCATCTGTACTTGTGAAGGATTCCTCTGAAATTTCATCATAAAGAAGGTCTAGATATTCTTTCTTTAGGTAATCTATATCCTCTTCAGTAAGGAATTCTCCTTGGCTTTCAAATAGTTGTGCGAAGTCTATTGATTCTTCAGTATCAAATGTATAAGGATCTAATTCGTGTAATAATGAACCCAGATCTTCGTCTTTGACTTGCAATACTTCATTGATGAATGGTGTTTGCAAAAGTAAATCATCTGCTGTTAAGAATAGGTTGAAGCCCTCAACAGATAATCCGGCTACATTTGCTGACAATCCAGCTGAAATCTCTTTGTTCTCCATGTCAGTTTGAGTTAAAACTGTTAAAGTGGAGTTGTTAATAATTTGCGCGGGATCCATCATCATTGGATCTTGTGCTGGTACATTATAATTCGCGGAAATATCAATTTTAGATTCAGTTGCAGTTTCTTTTGTCTTATCAACCCATTCAATTTCTGGCGCATACTTTTTCTCCAGCTGTTCTACAATAAAATCATAGGAATCCTTTTCAGCTTTGAAGTAAGCCACCTTTGGATTTGAAGATACCATTGACATGACAATGGCTGCTCCGCCAATGAGAACTGCAATTGCAACTATAATTGCTATGAGTCCTTTGGGAGACCTCTTTTTTTCTGTTTGATTTGAATCATTCATTACATTTTTCTCCTTCCCATAGACACTACTATATTTTTAGCTTTCTCTTTTTTCTTAAAAAGGACTAAGTGTCTAAATTGTTTATATCACTTACGTTTGTACTCGTCAATTGGTTTCAAAATTATTGTTTTACTATTTTCGCAGATTTCAGTGGTTGTCAGAGGAAACTGCAGCCTGGGCAATCAACTAATTACTCCATGCTGGACTTATGTATACGAATAAATTATGCTTCCGGTAATCTCGAGAGTACTCACTAACTCATAATATGTCTGGTCAGCTTTTTCAATGCACTGTTAAAAAACATTATTGCAGTAAAAATTAATATTCAGTGGATAACATATCTTTCTAAGTTGTTTTTTTCTCAAAGCCGGCCTAATTGATGAATGAGGGGAAATATAATGTGTCTTTTTGAGATATATGGTATAATTAACATAGAAATTAAATTAGGATAAAGCCACTCTATATTGCGAGTATAGAGCGGCAATAATGGACCGGCCCTTTGTCGAAGGATAGGGGAGGCATAACTTAAGAATAATCCCTTATTAGCAACGGAGAAGCACATAAGGGGTTATTTTTCTTTTTTGTCTGCCATGATAAAGGCAATTAATGCAGCAAAAGAAATCATTAATGTTAATGCGTCGCTTATACTCACAGGAAAAACCTCCTTTCCTAGCAGATATTAAAAGGGAAAGGGTGCCTGTCCTTCAGAGGAAGCTAGTCCATTGTAGACTATTATAACACAAACGGAACATTTGTTCCTAAATATATTTAAAAAGTAATAAAATTTAATGATTAAGTAACTCAATTCATGTACGAATTGAACTTAATGTGGATCAGTTTTGGTTATATCGGTGGTGCCATCTTATTTTCAGCAATAAAAAAGCCTTACGGAGAAGATTATCCGTAAAGCATTTTTATAAAGAATGTCACACTCATTGCTTTTGCAGCTATTGTTATTTTTCTTCTCTCGTTGGGCCCATTACCCCAGGCACCTTCAATCCAGCTTGGCGCAGCAAGACAGTGATTTGACCGCGATGATGCGTTTGATGGTCAATCAGCATGCGTAAAATTTCACCTCTAGGAGTGGGCGTGCCGTGTTGATCGACATTCTCAATTAAGCTGTCGTCAGTAAATGAATCTTTTACTTTGTCGGTCAGTTCTTTACTGATTGCCTTGTAGCTATCAACAATCAGATTTGCATCTCTGGGAACAGTGCGTATATCGCCGGGCACAGTTACTGTTAAACCGAGCAAACCTGCAAAGTACTGTTGGGCGCTTGTAATGTGCCAGCCGAGCCAGCCTAATGTATTATGGCCTTCCACAATAGCCTGTCCAAGCTTTTCATCTGTCATTGCCTCAAGTGCCTTTATTGTTCCTGCGCGTGCTTTTTCCCAATCTTTAATGAAATCATCTACTTTTCTATACATGGAATGACCTCTTTCTTTATTGTGATATTTCTAGTTTACCATGTGAAAAGTAAGATTCAAATCATCTGTATTTAACACAGCTGTCAAATGAGTGTTCTATTATTCTTAAGCCATTTTGACTCCAGCAGCAAGACTGTCTACCATTTCTTGCTTTTTTCCTTCATCTGATTGCTTCCAAATTAATTCAAAGAGTACACCAAGACCTGGGAGCATTTTTTCCTCACCATTTTGGATTGCATCAATGATTGTGGCTTCTAACTGTGATTTATCATTATTCGATATATTACTTAGAATCGCTTTACGTAAGTTTAAATCCATTATTCATTCCTCCTAATTATAAGTAGTTGAAGTTAGTTTGACCAAAGCATAGAAAAATATGTATGATATGAGAGAGAAAAAAAGCAGAGGATGAATACTTTGATTACATCAGCGAAAAATGAAAAAGTGAAATCCTGGCGCAAACTCCATAAGCGTAAAGGACGTAAAGATGCAAATGCTTTCTTAATAGAAGGTTTCCATTTGATTGAGGAAGCTTGGAAAAGCAACGAGGAGATTGTTGAGATTATTGTCGAGGAGTCTGTGGAACTGCCTGATTGGAGTAAAACTTATCCAGTTGAACTTGTTACAGAGCAGGTTTTTCAGCAAATAACACAGACATTGACACCACAGGGAATCGCAGCAGTTGTTGCAATGAAACAAGTTGACAATAACGAAGCAAAAAATATGATTTTAATCGATGCAGTGCAGGATCCCGGGAATTTAGGAACAATTATACGCACTGCAGATGCAGCTGGTATGGATGCAGTTGTCTTAGGGAGAGGAACTGTTGACTTATATAATGATAAAGTTATCCGGGCAACGCAGGGATCACTTTTCCATATTCCCATTTACGAAGCAGATTTAATCGAGGAGATTGCAGAAATTAGGGAAAATGGTTTTGAAATCTGGGCTACTTCATTAGATGGGGCGGTGCCATATAATAAGGTGACAGTCCCAGAAAAAACAGCAATTATTCTGGGGAATGAAGGAGCGGGTGTTGATAAAGAATTGATTGAAATGGCCGATAAGCGTGTAGTTATTCCGATTTATGGGAAGGCAGAGTCACTGAATGTCGGAACTGCTGCGGCTGTTTTGATGTATCATTTAAAAAGTTAAAGTTGCAAGTATAGGCTAATTTATTTATAATAAATATAAATAGAATAATTATACTCAATGAATTAAATTAAAATAAGCATTGAAAGAGCCTGGTAATATGCATTGCTGCAATAAAGGGAGGAAATGCCTTGACTGGAAGCATTTCTATTGCATGAGATATTACTATTTCACTCTGGAGCTGGCACTTGGACCTTGTGAACTACAAGTAAAGGTGAACCCGGATGAACATCCGTTATCAAAGTAAAGTTGGACAGTTTATTTTTGCTGTCAACAAGGGTGGTACCGCGAAATAATAGCCTCGTCCCTTTTAAGGATGAGGCTTTTTTATGTGTAAAAAAGGAGGAAATATACATGAAAGAGCAATTAGAGAAATTGCAGCAGGATGCACTTGCACAAATTAATGCTGCTGAAGAGTTAAAAGAACTTCAGGATATCCGTGTTGCTTATTTAGGGAAAAAGGGATCAATTACAGGTGTACTAAAAGGGATGGGCAAGCTGTCGCCTGAAGAACGTCCAGTAATTGGCGAAGTTGCTAATAAGGTGCGCAATACAATTACAGATGCAATAGAAGAGAAGTCACAAAAACTTGAAGAAATTGCATTGAATAAACAATTGGAAGCTGAAGCGATCGATGTAACCTTACCAGGCCGTAAAGTTCAAGCTGGCGGACCGCATCTTCTAACAAGTATTGTTGAAGAGATTGAAGATTTATTTATTGGTATGGGCTATGAAGTGAAGGAAGGTCCTGAGGTGGAAACTGATTATTTTAATTTTGAAGCATTAAATCTGCCAAAGGATCACCCTGCCCGCGATATGCAGGATTCATTCTATATCACGAACGAGTTGCTGCTACGTACGCATACATCCCCAGTACAAGCAAGAACAATGAAGGAATACAAAGGTGAAAAGCCGTTTAAGATGATTTGCCCGGGTAAAGTCTATCGCCGTGACAGTGATGATGCGACACATTCCCATCAATTTACACAAATTGAAGGACTATTTATTGATAAAAAAGTGCGCATGAGTGACTTAAAGGGAACCTTAAACGCTTTTGCCAAGAAAATGTTTGGTGAGGACCGCAATATTCGTATGCGTCCAAGCTTTTTCCCATTTACAGAACCGTCTGTTGAGATGGATATTTCTTGTAAGGTTTGTAATGGAGAAGGCTGCAGTGTATGTAAACATACTGGCTGGATTGAAATTCTTGGGGGTGGAATGGTCCATCCGAAAGTATTGGAAATGGGTGGCTATGATCCGAAAGTATATTCCGGCTTCGCATTCGGTATGGGTCCAGAGCGAATCGCCATGCTTAAATATGGCGTCAGCGACATTCGCAGTTTTTATACAAACGATATCAGATTCTTAAAACAGTATCATCAAGCATAAGGAGGAAGACGCATTGTACGTATCATATAATTGGCTGAATAATTACGTTGATTTAGGAGGAATCTCTCCTGAAGCACTGGCAGAAAAAATAACGAAGTCTGGGATTGAAGTAGAAGGTGTGGAATACATTGTTTCTGAGAAATCAACTGACGTTGTAGTTGGTCATGTTGTTTCTTGTGAAAAGCATCCTGATGCAGATAAGCTTAATCTTTGTCAGGTTGATGTGGGCACAGAGCAATTGCAAATTATTTGTGGTGCTCCAAACGTCGCTGAAGGTCAAAAAGTTGTGGTTGCAAAACCTGGCGCTGTTTTACCGGGGAATTTTAAAATTAAAAAAGTAAAGCTTCGTGGAATTGAATCGAATGGAATGATTTGCTCTCTGCAAGAACTGGGAGTCAAAGAGAAGTTTATCCCTTCAGAATTCACAGATGGCATTTATGTGTTGCCTACGGATGCAGCAGTAGGGGAAACTGCAGACAAACTATTAAACTTAAGTGATGCTGTGCTTGA
Organism: Oceanobacillus sp. FSL H7-0719; assembly: GCF_045040795.1. Classification (GTDB taxonomy): domain Bacteria; phylum Bacillota; class Bacilli; order Bacillales; family Amphibacillaceae; genus Oceanobacillus. The sequence continues at coordinate 411,140 of NZ_CP150301.1, forward strand.
ACTTGATGTTTTAGCAAATCGTGCAGATGCTTTAAGTATGTTAGGCATTGCTTATGAGGTAGGAGCAATCCTTGAGAAACCTGTTATCTTACCGAATGAACAAATAGAGAGTAAATCAGCTGAACAAGCTGCAGATATGGTGTCAGTTGAAGTAGAAGCAAAAGATTTAAATCCTTATTATGGAGCATTCATTATTAAAGACGTTGTTATTAAGCCATCTCCAATCTGGATGCAAAATTATTTATTAGCTGCCGGCATCCGTCCAATTAATAATGTTGTAGATATTACGAATTATGTATTATTGGAATATGGCCAACCGTTGCATGCTTTTGATTTTGATCGATTTAATTCAGATAGAGTGCTCGTTCGCCGTGCAAGAGAAGGTGAAGAAATTGTAACGCTGGACAACCAAACACGGAAGCTTACAGCTGAGAATCTGGTTATTACGAATGGCACGGAACCTGCCGCACTTGCAGGAGTTATGGGTGGTGCTGATTCAGAAGTTACAGCTGAAACGAAAACAATTTTGCTTGAAGCAGCCTTCTTTGATTCCCTTTCAGTAAGAAAAACAGTGAAAGAAACAGGATTGCGCAGTGAGTCAAGTACTCGATTTGAAAAAGGTGTGGATCCGAAGCGTGTTAAAAAGGCTGGTTTTAGAGCCTGCCATCTACTGGAGAAATATGCGGGAGGTACTGCTCTGCAAGGCCTTAGTGAATATGATGACCTTGATTATTCGGAAAGAACGGTTGAGGTTAATGCTAACATAGTGAATCAGCGACTCGGTTCAGAGATTAGCAAGGATGAAATTGCATCTATTTTACAACGATTGCAGTTCCCATTTGAGCAAAATGATGCAGATTTTATCGTTACGATTCCAACAAGAAGACAGGATATTACTATTTTTGAAGATATTTTAGAAGAAATCGTCCGAATCTATGGGTATGATCGTCTGCCATTTACCTTACCTGAAGGAGATGGCCAGGTTGGAGAACTGAGTGAAAAACAGCGTCTGAGAAGAGAGATAAATTCTTATTTCCAAGGCGTTGGTCTAATGGAGAACAGAACATACTCCCTGACAAATAAAAAAGATATTGAAAAACTAATTAGTCCGGAGATTCAAACTCAATCTCCAATCCCAGTAGCCTTAGCGAAGCCGATGAGTGAGGAACATAAATACTTGCGTTTAAGCTTATTACCAGACCTAATTCGTTCCTTAACCTATAACCTAGCTAGAAACCAAAGTGATGTAGCTTATTATGAAATAGGTTCAATCTTTGTTTCTCAAGAAGAACAAATCACAAAACAACCTAATGAAATTTTGCGTGCAGCTGGTGCTGTTACAGGAAATTGGATAGATAATGCATGGCAAGGAGAAGTGAGACCAGTTGACTTTTACGTTGTCAAAGGAATTATCGAAGGGCTCTTTAACCTGTTAAAGCTTCCTGTTACATTCGAGCAAGCGAAAATAAAGGATATGCATCCTGGCAGAACTGCTGTCATTAAACTCGAGGGCCGTACAATTGGTTTTGTTGGACAGCTTCATCCATTGCTTGCAAAAGAAGCAGACCTTAAGGAAACATACGTATTTGACATTCATTTTGATGCTGTACTTGATGCATATGAAAATGTACCGAGTTTCACAGAAATTCCGAAATATCCAGCAGTTTCTCGTGATATTGCATTTATCCTGGATCAAGAAGTTCTGGCAGGTGATGTTCAAGATCTCATTAAAGAAATTGGCGCACCATTAGTGAAGCAAGTAGATATTTTTGATGTGTATCAAGGAGAACATTTAGAAGAGGGAAAGAAATCAATTGCATATCACCTGCTCTATCAGGACCCTGAGAAAACACTAAAGGATGATGAAGTTGAGACATCCTACGAGAAAATCGTAAAAGCAGTCGCAGAAAAATTTAGTGGATATATAAGATCATAAAAGCAAAAGCGGGATATTTTTGGGAGACCTTAAATGTCCCGCTTTTAATTAATACTACAATTTATAAGAAAATAATGTTATTATAAATGGTAGTATTTTTGGCGGGGGGATCACCATGACAGAACAGAAAAAAAATAAAATAACTGTGGAAATTTACAATAAAACGTATACGATTGTTGGAGCCGAATCAAAAAGCCATGTAGAACTGGTAGCAAGTCTTGTTGATCAAAAAATGAATGAAATCCATCGCCATAATAAACATCTGGATTCATCAAAGCTTGCGGTTCTTACAGCAGTTAACACGATGAATGATTATTTAAAACTTAAAGAGGACTATGCAACACTGCTGGGTTCAATCCACAGGAAAGAGGAAAAATAATCTATGCTTGATATCATTTTAATTGTTTTATTATTATTTGGTTTATTTATTGGGCTGGCACGCGGTTTTATTTTACAGCTTTTACATTTAGTCGGATTTATTACTGCATTTGTGGTAGCAGCTATTTATTATGATGACTTAGCTGGTATGTTGGAATTATGGCTGCCATATCAGGAAATTAAAAATAATGCATGGGCTGATTTTCTGAATGCCTTGCCATTAGAAATGGCATTTTATAGTATTGTTTCATTTGCAATCATATTTTTTGCAGTAAAAATCATTCTGCAAATCATTGCAAATATGCTTGATTTTGTTGCTTCGATTCCATTGATTAATATAGTGAATAAGTTGTCAGGTGCTGTTTTAGGGCTCGTGGAGGTTTATCTAATTGCATTCATTATTCTGTTTGTACTTGCCCTGACACCGGTTGAAGGTATTCAGACAGCATTAAATAATTCATTCATTGCAATGCTGATGCTAGAGAAAACTCCATATTTCTCTGGGAAAGTATTTGATTTAATTCAAACATATGTTTCGAACCTTTAAGACAGGCTGGAGCTTAGATACAGGAGAAGACCAATTCGTCGTATTAGTAATGCATCTGCATTCCATGTAGAATGTATATAGCTGAACAGGAAGGGTCTTTTTTTCATGTTTAGCCTTTATTAAATTATAGTATATTAGAAACAGGTGAATATCATTATGCAAATTAATAAAAAAGATATTATAAAATTACTTGAAAAAATTGCTGTTTACTTAGAATTAAAAGGTGAAAATCCGTTTAAAATATCTGCTTACAGAAAAGCAGCACAGGCTCTTGAAACGGATAATCGTTCATTAGAAGAAATTGATGACTTCACAAAAATAAAAGGTATTGGCAAAGGAACTGGGGCTGTAATTGCAGAATATATACAAGAAGGAAAATCAACAGAACTTGAAACATTGCAGCAGGAAATACCACAGGGGCTTATTCCGCTGTTGGAATTGCCTGGTTTAGGCGGAAAAAAACTGTCCAAAATCTACAAAGAATTAAATGTAATTGATGCTGTAAGTCTACAGCTTGTTTGTGAGAATGGTGAGCTGGAAAAGCTGGCTGGTTTTGGCAAAAAAACGGTTGAAAATATTTTATCTGCCTTAGAAGAAGCGGGGAAGCGTCCCGAACGTATAGCAGTGGCAATTATGCTTCCTATTGCAGAGAGGATTGAAACATACTTAAGCTCAATAGAAAGTATAACCCGCTTTTCAAGAGCGGGGAGTCTGCGCCGCATGCGTGAAACAATCAAGGATCTTGACTTCATTATTTCTTCAGTGGAACCTGCAAAGGTAAGAGAAGAGTTATTAAAAATGCCAGGTATTAAAGAGGTAATTGCCAAAGGGGATACAAAGGTTTCAGTTACAATTGAGGAAGTATATGATATTAATGTAGATTTCCGTATCGTAAAAGATGAGGAATTTACAACTACATTACATCATTTTACTGGATCTAAGGATCATAATGTTGCGATGCGTCAGCTGGCTAAATCCCGCGGAGAAAAAATCAGTGAATATGGAATAGAAAATACAGAAACAGGGGAAATTCTTACCTTCCAAAACGAAAAGGAATTCTTCCAGCATTTTGACTTACAATTTATTCCTCCAGCGATGCGTGAGTCTAACGGAGAAATTGAGTTATTTAGCGGTGAAAAAGTACAGGAATTTATCAGCCTTGCAGATATCCGCGGTGATTTGCATATGCATACGACTTGGAGCGATGGGGCGCAAAACTTAGAAGAGATGGTAAATAAAGCCCGTGAAAAAGGTTATGCATTTATCGCTATCACAGACCACTCAAAGTTTTTGCGTGTAGCAAATGGATTAGATGAAACACGTCTTCGTAAACAGCGGGAAAAGATTGCTGCCTTAAATGAAAAATACAGAGACATTCATATATTTGCAGGAGTAGAGATGGATATACTGCCTGATGCAACATTAGATTTTTCTGAAGCATTTTTAAAAGAAATGGACTTTGTAATTGGTGCAATCCACTCAAGCTTCAATCAAAGTGAAGAAAAAATCATGACAAGATTGTATCATGCATTAGAAAATCCATATATCTCCTTAATTGCCCATCCGACTGGAAGGTTGATAGGTCGCAGAGAAGGCTATAGAGTAAATATAGAAAAATTAATTGAAAAAGCAAAGGAAACAAACACAGCATTAGAGCTTAATGCAAATCCAAATCGTCTGGATTTGTCTGCTAAATGGTTGAAATATGCCCAAGAAGCAGGAGTGAATATCGCAATCAACACAGATGCCCATAATTATCAAATGCTTGAGCATATGAAATATGGTGTAAGTATTGCTAAAAAAGGCTGGATTAAAAAAGATACAGTAATAAACACATGGACCAAAGACAAACTGACAGAGTTTTTTAATCGTAATAAATAGAGGTGTATCTATATGAATCAACGAGTACTAAAGGTACTGGAATTCAATAAAATTATTGAACAGTTAACAAAGCATGCTGAAACCTCATTAGGAAAAGGTTTAACTGAAAAGCTGAAGCCTGCAATTGAACTTTCGGAAGTTAACGCTTTACAGGATGAAACAGATGAGGCAGTACAAATCTTAAGATTAAATAAAGTGATTCCTTTAGGAGGAATTCGTGATATCCGACCAAGTTTAAAGCGGAGCAGCATTGGTGGAGGATTATCTGCCTTGGAGTGTTTAGATGTTGCCAATACAATATATGGCGGAAGACAAGCTAAGAACTTCATTGAGGCACTGGAAGAAGATTTTCCGATTTTACAAGGTTTAACGCAACTGGTCACTCCCTTAAAAGAACTTGAGCTGGAAATTAAAACTTGTATTGACGATCATGGAGAGATTTTGGATAATGCATCAGCCAAATTGCGAGGTATTCGTTCATCGATACGCACCTACGAGGCAAGAGTAAGGGAAAAGTTAGAAAACTATACAAGATCGCACAGCAATATGCTGTCTGATGCGATTGTTACAATTAGAAACGATCGCTATGTTTTACCTGTAAAACAAGAATACCGTTCGCAAATTGGTGGAATAGTGCATGACCAATCGTCTTCAGGTCAAACATTGTTTATGGAACCAAAAGCTGTTGTTGATTTGAATAATCAGTTACATGAAGCTTTATTAAAAGAAAAACAGGAAATAGAGAGAATCTTAGCTGAGCTATCGGCGTCTGTTGCAGGGGAAGCAGATACACTTTTAATTAATCTTGAAGTTCTTGCTAAGATTGACTTTATTTCCGCGCGAGCAAAATTAAGCAGAGAGATGAAGGCTGCAAAACCAGTTATGAATGATCAAGGTATTATCAAAATGAAACAAGCGAGACATCCATTAATCGCAACGGATGAAGTAGTGCCAAACGATATAGAGATTGGTGAAAATTATACTTCAATTGTTATAACTGGGCCGAATACTGGTGGTAAAACCGTGACATTGAAAATGATTGGGCTTTGTACAATTATGGCACAGTCAGGCTTGCAAATTCCTGCATTTGATGAATGCGAGTTAGCAGTTTTTAAAGAGGTTTTTGCAGATATTGGAGATGAACAATCAATTGAACAAAACTTGAGTACTTTTTCTTCCCATATGAAAAATATCGTTGGGATAATTGAACGGGTTGATGAGGAATCGCTTGTTCTTTTTGACGAATTAGGTTCTGGTACAGACCCTGGAGAAGGAGCAGCTTTAGCGATGGCAATTCTTGATGAAGTAATATCTCGAAATGCAAGAGTTATTGCAACGACACATTATCCTGAATTAAAAGCCTATGGCTATAATCGAAAAAATGTTGTGAACGCTTCGGTGGAATTCGATGTCGAATCTTTACAGCCAACTTATCGTCTTTTAATAGGTGTTCCAGGCCGCAGTAATGCGTTTGAAATTTCACAGCGCCTTGGCTTAAATACGATGGTTATCGATCGGGCCAAAGGCTTAATTGGAGTAGATTCAAAAAATGTTGAAAATATGATTGCGTCACTCGAAAAGTCACAGCTTGATGCAGAGAGAGAATATGAAGAGGCGCATAAACTGCTTGTTGAGAGTGAAAAGCTTCGCACAGATATTGAGAAAGAATGGCTTGCTCTTGAACAGCAGAAAGAAAAGCTGTATAAAAAGGCTGAAGAGAAGGCTGAAAAAGCGTTAAGAAAGGCTAGAGAAGAAGCAGAAATTATTGTTGATGAAATTCGCAAAATGAAAACAAATGCAGGATTAAAAGAGCATGAGTGGATTGAAGCAAGAAAGATGCTTGATGAAGCACAACCCAAATTATTGAAAAAGGGTACAAAAGAAAAAGAAAAAAGCAAAACAGCCGAGGAGCATGTGCTTTCTCCAGGTGATGAAATTAAACTGCTTACTGTTAATCAGCAGGGTGTCGTACTTGAGAAAGTTAATGAAAACAATTATTTAATTCAAGTTGGCATCATGAAGGTAAAGGCAAAAAGACAAGATCTGCAATATATCGGTAAACCAAAACTGACTCCAGAAAAAACCGTCGCAACTATAAAGGGTTCGAATTATCATGTTCGCACAGAACTGGATTTAAGAGGAGAACGTTTTGAAGATGCGCTCCATAAATTAGAAAAATACATTGATGACGCACTTCTTGCAGGTTATTCGAAGGTTTCTATTATTCATGGAAAAGGAACGGGGGCATTACGGAGTGGAGTACAGGACTTTGTAAAATCACATCCAGCTATTGCATCAGCCAGAATGGGTTCGAGTGGTGAAGGCGGAAGCGGAGTAACCGTTCTTGAATTTAAATAAAATAAAGGAACTAGGAAGGATGTCAGTATGAATGGATTCTGGGAAAATATCATCGTAATAACAGCAGCTAGATATAGTGTTGTTGTTCTTTGTACAGTAGTATTTTTAGCCATTTTTGAACTTGTAACATCCTATAAAAACTGGGAAGAAATAAAAAAAGGGAATCTGGCAGTTGCATTGGCAACGGGTGGAAAAATATTCGGTATTGCTACGATTTTCCGTTACTCGATTGAACATAATGACTCCATATTACAACTTATAGGATGGGGCACATTTGGATTCGTTCTGTTGATATTAGGATATTTTATTTTTGAATTTTTATTGCCAGCAATCAAAGTGGATGAGGAAATTGGCAAAGGCAATATCGCGGTTGGATTGCTGTCAATGGTATTTTCTGTTGGAATTTCCTTTGTAATTGGAGCAAGCATTGGCTAAAAAGAGGGGGAAGCAGTATGGTATTTGAAAGACTTGCAAAAATACTATTCGCAGTAGCAGTGATATTTTTATTGGTGGGTATTTATTATATTTTTAAATAACTCAAGATAGCATGCTGAAAACACGTATTCAGCATAGGTTTAGAAACTCCTGATTAATGTATTTCAGAATGACTCTGTATTAGCAGTTCAAGTCCGGAGTCTTAATATTTACAGCCTTCTGCAGGCAGTTGGTTCATCAACTGCCTGCAGAAATAAGGGGAGTGATTTAAGCTGTTGGAGATTTAATGTATAATCTAATAGAAGGATGCCAGAAATATTTTTCCTCAGATTGTTAAATAAAATTTCTAAAAATAGAAATTAATCGATATAATTGTTATAGTATATAAAAAGGGAGGGAGATTATATGGAAGCTGCAAAAAGATGGCATCGGCACTATCCGGAAGAAATTCCAAAGAGCATTAATTATGATGAAAAACCGTTGTATTCTTACCTTGAAGAATCTGCTTTACAGTACCCGAAAAAGAAAGCGCTTTATTTCATGGGGAAAGAACTGGATTATGGGGGATTATTCACTGAAGCAAAACAATTTGCTAACTATTTACAGTCACTTGGTTTAAAAAAGAATGACAAAGTAGCGATTATGCTGCCTAACAGTCCGCAAGCGGTGATCAGCTATTATGGAATATTAATGGCTGGGGGAGTTGTGGTGCAAACGAATCCGCTCTATACGGAAAGAGAATTAGAATATCAGATGCGTGACTCAGAAACAAAGGTAATCATTTGTCTCGACATTTTACTGCCGAGAGTGACCAATGTTCAATCGAAGACAAGTATTGAACATAAGATCGTTACCGGCATCAAAGATTATTTGCCATTTCCAAAGAACCTTATTTACCCATTTATTCAAAAGAAAGAATACAATATGGTAGTAAAAGTGGAAGAGAGTGATGACACACACGTTTGGCAAACAATCATGAAAACAAGTGACCCACAATTTCAAAAGGTTGAAATTGACCCCAAAAAGGACATTGCTCTTTTGCAATATACGGGAGGAACGACAGGACATCCCAAAGGTGTTATGCTTACGCACTATAATTTAGTTGCCAACTTGCAAATGTCTGAGGCCTGGCTGCATCACACAAAAACTGGTGAAGAAACGATTCTGGCGGTATTGCCTTTTTTCCATGTCTATGGCATGACGACAGTAATGAACTTTGCTGTAAAACAAGCATCCAAAATTATTTTAATGCCAAAGTTTAATGCTGAAGATGTGTTAAAAGTAATTGAAAAACAAAAACCGACATTGTTTCCAGGCGCACCGACAATCTATATCGGTTTAATAAATCATCCAGACATTAACCAATACGATTTATCATCCATTCAGGCGTGTATCAGTGGTTCGGCACCTTTGCCCGTTGAAGTTCAAGAAAAATTCGAAGAAATAACAGGTGGAAAGTTAGTTGAAGGTTATGGGTTAACAGAGTCATCTCCAGTAACTCACGCTAACTTAATATGGGGAAAACGGATAAATGGAAGCATTGGCTTGCCTTGGCCAGATACAGATGCAAAGTTCTTTATAATCGGTTCTGAAGAGGAAGCTCCAATTGGTGAAGTTGGGGAATTAGCAGTTAAAGGACCACAAATAATGATGGGTTACTGGAATAATCAAGAGGAAACAGATAATGTACTGCGGGATGGATGGCTGTTTACAGGGGATATGGGCTACATGGACGAAGAAGGGTATTTTTATATTGTAGATCGTAAAAAAGATATGATTATTGCGGGGGGATATAATATTTATCCACGTGAAGTGGAGGAAGTTTTATATGAACATGAAGCAATTCAAGAGGCTGCTGTCGTAGGAATACCAGACCCTTATCGTGGTGAAACAGTCAAAGCTTTTATTGTCCTGAAGAATGGACGTCAAGTGACAGAAGAAGACCTGAATCGGTATTGCCGAGAAAACCTGGCTGCATATAAAGTGCCGCGTCTCTATGAATTCAGGGATGAATTGCCTAAGACCGTAGTTGGAAAAATTTTAAGAAGACAATTAATTGATGAAGAGAAAAAAACACAAAAGCAAATAGAGCAAACAGAAACGGTTTAAAATGAATGAGTTAACGTAAATGAATTGACAGATAAAGTTTTAACTTATAGAATGGAAATATGAATGACTGTTCATTCATATTTCCATTCTATGTTTAAGGAGAAAATAATGAAGACGAATAAACCAAAATACCAACAGATAATTGAGGCTGCGGTAAAGATAATCGCTGAAAATGGCTATCATGCCTCTCAAGTTTCCAAAATTGCAAAAGAAGCTGGAGTTGCAGATGGTACAATCTATCTCTATTTTAAGAATAAAGAAGATGTGCTTGTTTCCGTTTTTGAAGAGAAAATGGGCCAATTCATTGAGAAGATTGCTACTGCAACAAGTAAACAGCCAAATGCAAAAGAAAAATTAAAAACATTGATACAGCTGCACTTTGCACAACTGGAAGCAAATCACTATTTAGCAGTGGTAACCCAATTGGAGTTGAGACAATCAAACTATTCATTAAGATTGCAAATAAACAAAGTATTAAAGCCGTATCTTGATATTATTGATGGCATAATTGATGAAGGGATTAAAGGCAAAGAATTTCGTGCAGATATAAATACTGCGCTGCTTAGACAAATGATATTTGGCACACTCGATGAGGTTGTGACAAACTGGGTGATGAAAGAAAGAAAATATAATTTAGGTGCGCAGGCAGAAGAAGTTCACCAATTTTTAACAGAAGGGCTTAAACGAATCTAATCCTTGGTATTGATTGTTCCATAACTATATTATGCAATGAAATTAATATATATTAATCATTTAATCGAGAAAATATTTTCAAAACTTTTGTTTTTCGATTAAAATAGAAATGGATGAGGAGGGAAGTAATGAACACGATAAAGCAAGAAGTTAAAAACAATGTAGCTTACTTAACAATTCAAAGTCCACCTGCGAATGCTCTGTCAAGCCAGATTATAAAGGACTTGCAGACTCATTTTGATGAGATTGAGGTTAATGATCAAGTAAAAGCAGTCGTGCTAAGGGGAGAAGGTAGATTTTTCTCGGCAGGAGCTGACATTAAAGAATTTACTTCTTTACAAGAGGCTTCAGACTATGAGTCTCTTTCTCTGAATGGACAACAAGTTTTTCAAAGAATTGAAGATTTTAAGGTACCTGTTATCGCTGCAATTCACGGGGCAGCATTAGGCGGTGGTCTAGAACTTGCAATGTCTTGTCATATCCGTCTTGTGAGTGAAAAAGCTAAAATTGGTCTTCCTGAGCTGAATCTAGGAATTATACCAGGGTTTGCAGGAACACAGCGGTTAACACATTATGTTGGAACTGCTAAAGCCTATGAAATGATCCTCACCGGAGAACCGATTACTGGAGAGGAAGCAGTTGCTTATGGTCTTGCCAATAAAGCAGCAATAGAAGAGGAATTATTTGCCGAAGCAGAAAAAATGGCAGAAAGCATCGCTGCAAAAAGCAAACCAACGATACATGCTATTATGGAATTGCTGTCGTATGGAAAATCAAATCGTATGACAGAAGGAGCGAAAGCAGAGGCTAAGGCATTTGGGAAGGTGTTCGGTTCTGAAGATGCAGCAGAAGGCATACAAGCCTTTATGGAAAAAAGAAAAGCAAATTTCCAGGATAAATAAGGAGGAAGTCATATGAATATTTACGTTTTGCTAAAAAAGACATTCGATACAGAGGAAAAAATTAATGTTTCAGGCGGCCAGATTGAAGATGATGGTGCTGAATTCATTATCAATCCTTACGATGAATATGCGGTCGAGGAGGCAATTATTCAACGTGATGCCCATGGGGGGGAAGTAACAGTAGTAACTGTTGGAGATGAAGACTCGGAGAAACAATTAAGAACAGCGCTTGCGATGGGAGCAGACAAAGCTGTTTTAATTAATACAGAAGATGATCTTGATGAAGGGGATCAATATACAACATCAAAAATTCTTGAAGCATTTTTTGAAGATAAAGACGCTGATTTAATTTTAGCTGGAAACGTTGCGATTGACGAAGCGAGCGGTCAAGTTGGCCCACGTCTCGCTGAAGCCTTGGGAATTCCATATGTAACAACGATTACAAGCTTAAAGATTGATGGAGATACAGTAAATATTGAAAAAGATATAGAAGGTGACGTAGAAGTTATTGAAACAAGTTTGCCGCTTCTTGTTACTTGTCAGCAAGGTCTAAATGACCCGCGGTATCCATCCCTTCCAGGAATTATGAAAGCGAAGAAAAAACCATTAGAAGAACTGGAACTGGACGACCTTGACCTGGATGAAGATGACGTAGAACCAAAAACAAAAACAATCGAGATATATCTGCCTGAGGAAAAGGCTGCTGGGAGAGTACTCGAGGGTGATATACAAGATCAGGTAAAAGAGTTAGTTTCTTTACTAAAAGATGAAAAGAAAGTACTTTAATTGAGACAGAGAGAGGGGCAGAGATATGAGTAAACTATTAGTAATTGCTGAGGGCAGAGATGGAACATTGCGTAATGTTTCTTATGAGGCAGTAGCTGCTGCAAAAGCGATCGATAATGAAGCTGAAATTGTAGGTATCGTTTTAGGAAACGAAGCACTTGATGAGCAAGCACAGGAATTAATTCACTATGGTGCAGATCGTGTTGTCACGATTAAAAGCGACAAATTGGAAACGTATACATCGGAGGGCTATGGGCAGGCTGTTCTAGCAGTTGTAAACGAAGAGTCGCCTGACGGAATAGTTATGGGACATACTTCAATTGGAAAGGATTTGACACCAAAACTTGCAGCTAAATTAGATACAGGTTTGATATCTGATGTAGTGGAAATTGAACAGACTGGTGATCGGGCCGAATTTATTCGTCCAATATATTCTGGTAAAGCATTTGAAAAGAAAATCATTACAGATGGACTTGGATTTGTGACTATTCGGCCGAATAATATTCCGCCATTAGAGCATGATGCTTCGAGAAGTGGCGAAGTGACTGCTAAGGATGTTGAGGTTGCGGATATCCGCACAATTGTCAAAGAAGTTGTACGTAAAGCCTCGGAAGGTGTAGATTTGTCCGAGGCAAATGTAGTTATTGCTGGTGGCCGTGGCGTTAAGAGTGCAGACGGGTTTAAACCATTGTATGAGCTTGCTGATGTATTAGGAGGAGCTGTAGGTGCTTCACGTGGTGCTTGTGATGCGGACTACTGTGATTATTCCTTACAGATTGGCCAAACAGGGAAGGTAGTTACACCTGACTTGTACATCGCTGTTGGTATTTCGGGAGCAATTCAACATTTAGCTGGGATGTCGAATTCAAAAGTAATTGTTGCTATCAACAAAGACCCGGAAGCAAATATCTTCAACATAGCAGATTATGGCATAGTCGGTGACTTATTCGAGATTATTCCGTTGCTAATCGAAGAAATCAAAGCAATCAAAGCATAACTGGCTAAATTAGTTCAATAATAAATTGCGGAAACATATTTACATTCAAAATACAAAATGAAAATACAGGTTTTTATAAGGTTAGTCCGAATAGCTCAAGACTTCAACGGAAGAAAATGTCTAGGTGGAATTTCTGAGTGCATAGCATGACGAAAGCTCACCGATCTTCTGTGAGAAGCGCGAGTTATTCGGACTGTGTACATTCAAGTGGATAATCAGAAAGTAAAATAATATTATACTGCTGTTTTAACTCGTGTGTATAAAAGGCTCCATTATAAAAAAAGATTTTATTAAAAAGAAATAAGCAAATTATTAGGAAGTACATAATTACGGTGATATACTTCTTTATAAGCAAGATGATTTTTTATTAAAGGAGGAAATTTGAATGGCAATAGAACATGTAACTGATCAAAACTTTGCTGATACAACTTCTAAAGGACTAGTCCTTGTTGATTTTTGGGCACCATGGTGTGGGCCTTGTAAAATGATTGCACCAGTTTTAGAGGAAATTGACGGAGAAATGTCCGATAAAGTTAAAATTGTAAAATTGGATGTAGATGAAAACCAAGAAACTGCAAGTAAATTTGGAGTAATGAGCATCCCGACTTTACTATTAATCAAAGACGGAAATGTGGTTGATCAAGCTATTGGTTTCCAGCCAAAAGAAGCATTAACCAATTTAATTAACAAACACGCGTAAATCGTGTAAAATTAAATAATGAAATTAAAATCCCTTGTTGCATTGTGACAAGGGATTTTCTAAACTATAGGGAATGGTTAATATGAATGATAATATTAAAGCGAAATTAGCAATACTTCCGCCGAGTCCAGGCTGTTATCTTATGAAAGACAAGCATGGCACGATTATATATGTTGGAAAGTCTAAAAAGCTGCGTAACCGTGTTCGTTCCTATTTTACTGGAGCAAATGATAGGAAAACACAGCGTTTAGTGCAGGAAATTGTTGACTTTGAATATTTTGTAACATCGTCAGAAATTGAAGCTTTAATACTGGAAATGAATTTAATTAAAAAACATGATCCAAAATACAATGTAATGCTGAAAGATGATAAATCTTACCCTTATTTAAAGATCACTTCAGAGAGACATCCGCGTTTAATCACTACACGGCAAGTAAAGAAAGACAAAGGAAAATATTTTGGTCCATACCCTAACGTGATTGCGGCAAGGGAAACGAAGAAGCTGTTAGATCGCTTATATCCTTTAAGAAAATGTAATAATCCGCCGGGAAGGCCATGTCTCTATTATCATATGAATCAATGTAAAGCTTGCAGTTCCACTCCGATGTCTGCTAAAGAATATGCGGCGATTATTCAGGAGATCACTTCCTTCCTTCAGGGCGGGTTTAAGGAAATTAAAGAAAATCTCACCAAAAAAATGTATGAAGCAAGTGAAGAGCTGAATTTTGAAAGGGCAAAAGAATTACGAGATCAAATACAGCATATTGAGATTGTTATGGAACAGCAAAAAATGACAACAAATGATCAGACAGATCGTGATGTTTTTGGCTATAGCTATGATAAAGGCTGGATGTGTATTCAAGTATTCTTTATTCGCCAAGGCAAATTAATTGAAAGAAATGTTACTACATTTCCGTTTTATGATGAGCCAGAAGAAGCATTCTACAGTTATGTCGGACGCTTTTACTTGCACCAAAATCATTTGCGGCCAAAGGAGATTCTGCTTCCAATCGGCTCAGATGCCGAACTGATAGAAAAACTTTTAGAGGTTCATGCCCATACACCGCTCAGGGGGCGGAAAAAAGAACTTGTCGCACTGGCAATGAAAAATGCTGAAATTGCACTGAATGAGAAATTTCTGCTGATAGAACGGGATGAAGAACGTACCATTTTAGCTGCAGAGCGGTTAGGAGAAGTATTAAATATTGAGACACCGCATCGTATTGAGGCGTTTGATAACTCGAATATTCAGGGAACAAATCCAGTTTCTGCGATGATTGTGTTTGTTGATGGACGACCAAGTAAAAAGGACTATCGCAAATATAAAATTAAGACGGTGGAAGGTCCTGATGATTATGAAACAATGCGTGAAGTAATACGCAGAAGATATACCCGTGTTTTGAAAGAAAATTTGCCACTTCCAGATTTAATTATTGTTGATGGAGGCAAGGGGCAAATTACTGCAGCACTGGATGTTTTAGAAAATGAATTGAGTCTGGATATACCAATTGCAGGTTTAGTAAAGGATGATAAACATAAAACAAGTGAGCTGCTTTATGGATCACCATCTGAAATTGTGCCTTTAGAACGTCGATCTCAAGAATTCTATCTTGTCCAGCGTATTCAGGATGAAGTTCACCGCTTTGCAATCAGTTTTCATAGAAATTTGAGAGGCAAGAGTTTATTTCAATCCGCTCTCGATAATATACCGGGAGTCGGTGAAAAAAGAAAAAAACTATTATTGCGTCATTTTAAATCAATTACAGAAATTAAAAACGCAGAGGTTAATGATATTACCAAACTCGGAATACCTTCAAATATTGCAAAGCAAATAATTGAAGAATTGAATAAACCCATCACACCCGAGGAATCCGAAAAATAATAAACAGCACTGTTTAGCTGGGAAGCGTCCCAAAACAGTGCTGTTGCTATAAAAAATTCCAATATAATATATTATTTAGTATTAATTACAGAAAACTGAACTTGATGAATCCGATGATTAATATCCTCGACACATTCACATTCCACTCCATCAACAGCCTCCATGGCTTCAGCAAGGAAACCTGCCTCTAAACGGAAGTCTGCCTGTACAGAAGATTTAAGTCTTAAAAAAACAGAGTCGGCAAGTAAGTGAAAAATCTTCTCATGTTTTTTCTCTTTCACCAATTCCAATTTACCTACACCTAATTTTTCAAATATGTAATAGACATCTTCAATCGTATTTATTTCAAATTTTCTGGCCAGGTTTCTTCCCATGAAATAAAGAAGTGTTGGAGCTTCCTCTCCAAGAAACTCCGGTAATGCGACATAGCGCAAAATATCAAAGCCCGCTCCAGCAGTATATAATTCATCAAGATTAGAAATAGGTAATTTTGGTGTTTTTTGATACATGAATTTCATCCTTTCCGGTACTATCTCTCAAAAAGCATGAATGAAAATTTGAACTCCACATATTTAAGAGCTGCTGCAATAGAAAAATAGTTATATTTATTAGCTAAATCATGAAATACTTCACAAACATCTCATTCCATAAATAAAAACTAGTCTTATTATCTATTGTTCAGAGAGAATTATCAAGTTTAGTTTGTAAAAGTTTGTGAGATATGCAGTTGTATTACTCTAGCAGATTATCAATCCGTTATCTTGACGGTTTATGAAGTAAGAAGTACAATAAACATGTTACAATTTTGTATCATTTTAGAAGTATATGCTCAATTATAAAAGCGTTTTATTATCTAAAGTGGTCAATGAAATTTAAATGATAATTTAATAAGGGGGGATAACATGGCAGGGCAACGTGAATTTTACTGGAGAAGGTTACATTCGTTATTAGGGGTAGTCCCAATTGGAATTTTTTTAGTACAGCATTTAGTAATTAACCATTTCGCTGTGTATGGAGAGGAAAGCTTTAACAAAGCAGCTGGATTTATGGGAAGTCTTCCTTTTGTAATTCTATTGGAGATTTTCATTATTTATCTACCAATCTTGTATCATGCTATTTTAGGGGTATACATAGCTTTTACTGCGAAAAATAACGTATCAAAATATAGTTTTTTCCGTAATTGGATGTTTAAGCTACAAAGATGGACAGGATTGATAACGCTTGTATTTATTGCATGGCATGTATGGGAAACACGTGTTCAAATTGGTTTAGGCAATGCAGAAGCGGATTATAGCTTAATGGAAGGGATCCTTTCTAGTCCATTCATGTTCTGGTTCTATCTTATTGGAGTAGTTGCTGCAGTTTTCCATTTTGCTAACGGATTATGGAGCTTCTTCGTAACATGGGGTATTACACAATCACCAAAATCACAGAGAGTAATGACATATGTAGCAATCATTGTCTTCTTTGCTGTAAGTTATCTTGGTGTAAGAACATTGATTCAATTTGCGTACGGTGTTTAATAGTAAGTAATCTGGGGAGTGAGTGAAATAAATGAGTAATCGTAAAGTTGCTGTTGTTGGCGGTGGCCTGGCAGGATTGATGGCAGTCATTAAGGCAGCAGAAGCAGGTGTTAAAGTAGATTTATTTTCAATTGTTCCTGTAAAACGTTCTCACTCTGTATGTGCTCAAGGCGGCATTAATGGAGCAGTTAATACAAAAGGTGAGGGAGACTCAACCTGGCTTCATTTTGATGATACAGTTTATGGGGGAGACTTTTTAGCTAACCAAAAACAAGTGCAGGCAATGTGTGACGCAGCTCCGGGAATTATACATATGTTTGACCGGATGGGTGTTATGTTTAACCGCACACCAGAAGGACTTCTTGATTTTCGTCGTTTTGGCGGTACACAAATGCACCGCACAGCATATGCAGGAGCAACTACAGGTCAACAATTATTATATGCTTTAGATGAACAAGTGCGTCGCTATGAAGTGGAGGGGCTTGTTACAAAATATGAAGGCTGGGAGTTCCTTCGAGCAGTAATTGATGAAGAGGGAATTGGCCGAGGAATTGTTGCTCAAAATATTAAATCACATGAGATTCGTGCTTTCCGTTCAGATGCTACAATTTTTGCTACTGGCGGGCCGGGAATTATTTTCGGCAAGTCGACAAACTCAATGATTAATACAGGATCTGCTGCAAGTATTCTTTATCAGCAAGGGGTCAAATATGCGAATGGAGAATTTATTCAAATTCATCCAACTGCAATTCCGGGTGATGATAAGCTTCGTCTAATGAGTGAATCAGCACGTGGGGAAGGTGGACGTATCTGGACATATAAGGATGGGGAACCTTGGTACTTCCTTGAAGAGAAGTACCCAGCATATGGAAATCTAGTGCCTCGTGATATTGCAACAAGAGAAATTTTTGATGTCTGTGTAAATCAGAAGCTTGGTATAAATGGAGAAAATATGGTTTATCTTGATCTTTCCCATAAAGACTCTAAGGAACTTGATATTAAACTTGGCGGTATTATAGAAATTTACGAGAAATTTGTCGGAGAAGATCCTCGTAAAGTGCCGATGAAAATCTTCCCAGCAGTTCATTACTCTATGGGTGGGCTTTGGGTTGATAATGACCAGATGACTAATATCCCTGGTATTTTCGCTGCTGGTGAGTGTGATTATTCACAGCACGGTGCGAATCGTCTTGGTGCGAACTCCTTATTATCGGCAATCTTCGGCGGCTCGGTTGCAGGACCGAAAGCAATAGAATATATTGATGGTCTGGAAAAACATGCAGACGATATCACTGATGCATTATTCGAAGAAAACGTTCTTAAAGAACAAGCAGACTTCGATGGTCTTATGAATATGCAAGGTGAGGAAAATGCTTATGAAATTCACAAAGAGCTTGGCGAGTGGATGACAGATAACGTAACAGTAGTTCGTGAAAACGCTAAATTGCTTAAAACGGATGAGAAAATACAAGAGTTATTGCAGCGCTGGAATAATATTAATATTAACGATACATCCCGCTGGAGTAACCAAGGGGTAATGTTTACACGTCAGTTAAAGAATATGCTGCATCTTGCACGTGTTATAACAATTGGAGCGTATAACCGTAATGAGAGCCGCGGCGCTCACTACAAACCAGAATTTCCAGAGCGAAATGATGAAGAATTCCTGAAAACTACAATCGCGGCATTCGACAATGAGGAACAGACACCGGTATTTAGCTATGAAGAAGTTGATGTGTCATTAATTGAGCCTCGTAAACGTGACTACACAACAACACATTAAGGGGGAGAAGAGTAATAATGGCTGAACAAAGTACAGTTACATTTATCATAACTCGTCAGGACAGTCCCGAATCTGAGCCCTATGACGAAACGTTTGAAGTTCCATATAGAAAGAATATGAACGTAATCTCTGCACTTATGGAGATTCAAAGAAATCCGGTAAATACAGATGGCAAGAAGACGACACCTGTCATGTGGGAAATGAGTTGTCTGGAAGAGGTTTGTGGAGCGTGTTCTATGGTTATTAATGGAACGGCAAGACAATCTTGTGCAGCGCTCGTTGATAAGCTCGAACAGCCAATTCGTCTGGCACCAATGACTACATTCCCGGTAGTTCGTGATTTAATAGTTGACCGTGAGCGTATGTTTGATGCGTTGAAACAGGTGAGAGCTTGGATTCCAATTGACGGTACGCATGATCTCGGTCCTGGACCGAGAATGCCTGAAAACAAACGTCAATGGGCATATGAGCTATCAAAATGTATGACTTGCGGTGTTTGTTTAGAAGCTTGTCCAAATGTTAACGATAAATCTGATTTCATTGGTCCTGCAGCACTTTCACAAGCGCGTTTATTTAACGCACATCCAACAGGTGCAATGAATGCAAGTGAACGTTTGGAAGGCTTAATGGAAGACGGTGGACTAAGCGGCTGTGGTAACTCTCAGAACTGTGTTCAAGTATGTCCAAAGGGAATACCTTTAACAACTTCAATCGCAGCGATGAACCGTGCTACAACAGTACATGCATTTAAGAGTTTCTTTGGCAGCGACTCTTCACTTTAATAGATATAAAATAAATGGACCTATCCAACTTTGGTTAGGTCCATCTACTTTTTAAGGAGAGATAACGAAATATGAATCATATTCTCCTGCAATCGCTTCTGCTCGCCAAAATGCCATATCCGCCTCATTTGCTTCCAAGGTCAATGAAGATACTTGGATTAATGCGGAATGGGTCTGTAACTTATTCGATAGTGCGAACCGGACAGCGGCAGTGCTCCATTGGTTTCTATAATCAACAATTATTACAATGTAAAGGAGATGCAGATAAATGAAAAAAATATTATTTGTCCTGCTTGTTTCATTTTTACTTTTAACTGGATGTAACGAAGCGAAGGACCGGGAGATAAGGGAAGAGGATAATGAAGTTATTGAGAATGAAAATATGGATGAAGAAGAAAGCGCCGTGGAGAATGTTGAAAATGAAGAGGAAGTTCAGGAAGAGGGTTTTGATGAGAATACAGAATTGACCTTGCAAGTAACTAGATGGGATGAACAAAGTGGTGTTACATTGGATAGTGAAATTTACACTGTAATCAACCAGTTGCTATCAGAAACGCCAGATGCCGGGATGCCGAATGATTTTAGCGTTTATACGGTAGATATATACAGTTCGGAAGCAGGAAGAAGTTTAGTACTGCTTGGTATCAACCGTACTCCTGTTGAAATGACAAACATTTCATTCGATTTTAGCCTCGGAAGTCAAGAGGAATTTGTGTTGGAAAATTATCCAGTCTCTTTAACGGAAGAAGAGATGGGTGTCTTTTCTCCAAATGGTGTTATGCCCTTTATTATTGAAATCTCTGATGAACAAGCGGAATCGCTTTTAAGTATAACCCAGCCAGAAGTATTATTATCAATTGACAATTTTGAATTTGAAGAAATGGAATAAAAAATGATAACGTAAGAAAAGATATTATGTGTTGTCATAATATCTTTGCAGATTAAAAACGTAAAAAAACCAACCGACTTTCACCTAAGGAAAGTCGGTTTTTGGTTAAAGCTTTAGTTCCCCCATACGCAGAAGTTCAACCACTGCTTGCGATCGCCCCTTCACACCCAACTTTTGAATTGCATTTGAAATATGGTTTCTGACAGTTTTTTCAGATATGAAAAGTTTTTGGGCAATTTCTTTTGTTGTCATGTCTTGTACTAGCAGCTCAAATACTTCCTTTTCTCGCTTCGTCAGTAATTGCTTCGGTTGATAGTTGCTTTCCTTCAAATGATAACCCCTCCTTGCTCTTATAGAGCTGCTGTTTGAAGGGAATTATTTAGTCAATATAGCTTATGAAAAGAAATCAATTTAGTGCTTAAAAATACACCCAATCTTGTTTTCCGCTGCAGCTAAATATTGTACGTGCAGTGACACAGCAGTAAAACAGTCATAAACCTCACGATGAATATAATTGCTGCATTTTCGTTTCAATAAATCGTATTAAAATACCTTAATAATGTAAACAAACGAAGCTTTCATATAGCGAGCTTGACAAGATCTGCTTTTCACATAAAATCCTGATTACTTTAGTTCAGAATAACTTTCACCCTAAAGCTACCGGAAATTTGAAAAACGTTATTACTAAGGCAGGGCTTAGACAATTTAAAACTGGATTTCGAAAACTGTCTTTGAAAGGATTTCTGGTGAAACAGTCCATGAGAACACCTTCTGTCCCAAAACAAGGTTACTCTGATTTAAGACTGTCAGCTTTTTTGTATCGACTATGACAAAAGGCAAGCTTGTTTAATCGATTGCCAATCAAGGTTATAATACCAAGTTAAGTTTGTATTTACCTTTTCGAAAGTTGAGTTATTTACTATCATAATGTAAAATTTTTGATATACTTAGCTAAGGACCAATGCATTTGTTGGAAATAGATAGTTATTGTCGAATAAAGATATATAGATGAAATAAATGAGCTTATATATTTTTAGTTTTGTAGCGGAAACAGTAGGGGGTACAACAATGGAAAAGCAAGAAACAGAGCAATCAATTAAAAAAACTGAAAAAAGATTGCGTTATATATCGGGAATGATTAAACAAAACGGCAGGAAAATTTTACATAATTACCCGATTACCTCTCCACAATTCGTTGCTTTACAATGGCTTTTAGAGGAAGGTGACCTGACGATAGGGGAACTTTCAAATAAAATCAGTTTAGCATTCAGCACGACAACAGACCTCGTTGATCGAATGGAAAAGAATGAATTAGTGGTTAGAACGCGTGACCAAAAAGATCGCCGCGTCGTGCGGATTCATTTGTTAGAAAAAGGAAAAGTGATTATTCATGAAGTAATCGAAAAAAGACAGCTCTATTTACAGGAAGTGCTTGAAGGATTTAATGATGAGGAAAAAACCTCATTGAATGAGCTGCTTGATCTTTTATATACACGTATGAAGCATGTTAATGAGAAATAATTTTAAAAAGGCGGATTATTAATGGAAAGACCTATTGGTGTAATTGATTCTGGAGTAGGAGGTCTAACCGTAGCACATGAGCTAATGAGACAACTGCCTAGAGAACAATTGATTTATCTTGGTGATAACAAACGTTGTCCCTATGGACCTAGAACGAAAGATGAAGTTAGAAAGTTCACTTGGGAAATGGTGAATTTTCTATTGAAAAAAAATATTAAGCTTCTTGTAATTGCTTGTAATACTGCAACCGCATTTACAATAGATGAGTTAACAGAGCATTTAGAGATACCGATAATCGGAGTAATTAATCCTGGTGCCAGGGCTGCAATTAATGCAACAGTAAATGAACAGATTGGTGTAATCGGTACAGAAGGAACGATTAAAAGCGAGGCATACCCGGCGGCGCTTAAAAAGATTAATCCAAACTTGCAGGTGGAAGCTGCAGCATGTCCTTTGTTCGTGCCAATTGTGGAAAAAGGTGTGCTTGCAGGAGATGAAGTAAAAGAAGTTGTAAAAGATTCACTATTGCCATTCGAGAATAATAAAGAGATGGATACATTAATTCTTGGCTGTACACACTATCCTTTATTAAAGCCAGTGATTCAAGAGGTTATTGGAGAACATGTAACTGTTATTTCATCTAGTGAAGAAACTGCAAGAGAAACAAGTGCAGTACTGGAATTAAAACATTTACAAACTAAAAGAAAAAATCCTCCTGTACATGAGTTTTATTCAACAGGCAATATGGATATCTTTTATAAAATTGCTGAAACGATTTTTAAAGAATCAAAATACAACAATTCCTATGAAATTAAATCAGCTGTAATTGACGTAGATTAGCTGCTTCGAAATGAAGCAGCTAATTTTTTCTGCTGACGATGGTCTATTTTTTCAAAACAGCTCGTATATATAGTAGTACAAACCATCGTAGGGGGTTATTGCATGAAAGCTGGAAAGTTACTATTACCTGGTGTATGCTGTTCTATTTTGCTGCTAACAGCCTGTTTTCAGGGTGAACAATCTTCAATTGAAATCGATCCACCAGAAAATGCTGAAGCGGTAAGTGATGCGCAAGAGAATGAATCAACAGAGGGTTCAGTCGAAGAGGAAGCAGAAAATGCAGAGGTTGAGGAATCGGAAACAGTTGCAAGACAGTTGTATTTAATTGATGCAAATGGAATGGTAGCTTCACAGATTTTAGAGCTTCCATCATTAGAATCGAAGGAAGTAGCAACTCAAGTAATTGAGTATTTAGTGGAGGATGGCCCGGTTGCTAATTTGCTTCCAAACGGATTTCGTGCAGTTATTCCTGCTGGCACCGAAATACTAGGTATGGATTTACAGGAAGATGGAACAATGATTGTTGATTTATCCGAGGAATTTAAAGAGTATGCTGCAGATGATGAACTGAAAATCATCGAATCGATTACACATACATTAACACAATTTGAAAGTGTCGAAAGTGTGCAGTTATGGATAAACGGACATCCGTTAGATGAAATGCCGGTTAACGGTACTCCAATTGGAAAAGGATATTCTAAAGAGAACGGCATAAACATCGTTAATACAGATACAATTGATTTCTTGGATAGTCAGGCTGTAACGATGTTTTACCCGGTAACAAATCAGGAAAACCGTTATTATGTACCAGTTACGCAATATGTTGAGTCATTAGAAGATAATAATGTGTATGGTTCAATTATTCAATCTCTAATTGAAGGACCCGGCTTCCATACGAATGTTGTACATGTGTTCAATGGGGAAGCAGAACTTGTAACTGAACCAACATTGAATGACGGTGTTTTAGAGCTTGTTTTTAATGAAGCAATATTACAAAGCACTGAAGAATCGGTAATAGCAGATGAAGTTATGGAAACGATTGTCCGTACTTTAACTTCAATTGAACCAATTGAAGCGGTTAATGTGAAGGTCGAAAATAAAGAGCAATTGAATAATGAAAATGGTGAAACATATACAGAACCGGTTACTTCAGATTTCTTTACACCATCTGAAAAACTGTAAAAGAACAACCAGCATGCTTAAAATGGAAGATAAACCAGCAGAATTATTATACTGCTGGTTTTACTCTTTTTTCTTTTGTTAAAAATGTGATAAGCTAATACTTGAAAAACAAGGAGGAAACCAGATGCGAATTGATGAGAGAGCGATTAATGAATTAAGACCAATTAAAATTACTAAAGATTATATTACACATCCAGAGGGATCTGTCTTGATAGAGGTCGGCAATACAAAAGTTATTTGTAATGCAAGTATAGAGGACCGGGTACCGCCATTTATGAGAGGACAAGGAAAAGGCTGGATAACAGCAGAGTATTCCATGCTGCCACGTGCTACGGCGCAGAGAAATATAAGAGAATCTTCAAAAGGTAAGCTTGGCGGCCGTACAATGGAAATTCAGCGCCTGATAGGTCGGGCATTGCGATCTGTAGTTGATTTAGAAAAGTTTGGGGAGCGAACCGTTTGGGTAGATTGTGATGTAATCCAAGCAGATGGCGGAACAAGAACAGCATCCATTACTGGAGCATTTGTTGCAATGACAATAGCATTTGGAAAGTTGCTTCAAAATAAATCGATTAAAGAAATGCCAGTTAAAGAATTTTTAGCAGCTACCTCTGTAGGTGTTTTACAAGATGGGCAAGAAATCTTAGATTTGAACTATCATGAAGATTCAGAAGCGAACGTCGATATGAATGTTGTCATGACTGGAAGTGGAGAATTTGTCGAAATTCAGGGTACTGGTGAGGAAGCAACATTTTCGCATAATCAGCTTATGACTATGCTCGGGTTGGCAAATGAAGGGCTAAGCAACATCTTTGAAATTCAAAAAGAAGCTCTAGGTGAGCTGGCGGACAAACTGCCTAATATAAATAACGGTATAATCGAGGGTGAATAGAATGAAGCAGATTATAATCGCAACGAAAAATGAGGGCAAAGTACGTGAATTCAAAGATTTCTTTTGTGCATACGATATTGAAGTTCTTTCTTTGTATGATCTAGGTAGCGAACTGCCGGATATTGAAGAGACAGGCGCAACGTTTGAAGAAAATGCTGCATTAAAAGCAGAACAAATTTCCAGCATACTTCATAAAACAGTTTTGGCAGATGATTCAGGGTTAATGGTTGATGCATTGGATGGCGCACCAGGTATTTATTCTGCTCGCTATGCTGGTGAAGAAAAAAATGATGAGGCGAATAATCAAAAACTATTACATGCGTTAAAAGATGTTCCTGAAGAAAAGCGTACTGCAAAATTTGTTTGTGTTCTTGCGGTTAGTGTCCCGAATGAAGAAACGGTGTTTAAAATAGGCACTTGTGAAGGGAAAATTGCCTATAATTCGCAGGGGGAGAATGGGTTCGGCTATGATCCGCTTTTTATACCGGAGGGCTATACAGAAACAATGGCTGAAATTTCTTCCGAGGAGAAAAATCGCATCAGTCATCGCAGTAATGCAATTAAAAAGCTTGAAAACTGGGTAAAGGATATAAAATAGAGAAAAGCTGGAAATATAAGCTTGCAGTTTTTACAAGGGATTTTTAAAATTAACAGAGGAGATGGATGCATTGACCAAAGTACTCATTGTTAGTGATACTCACGGACTGACAAACGAACTTATAACCGTCAAAGAGAGGCATGCTGTTGATTTTATGATACATTGCGGGGACTCCGAACTTGAGATGGATGACATGGCGCTTAAAGACTTCTATCTTGTTGGCGGAAATTGTGATTTTGATAGTCGTTATCCTGACGAACAGATGTTAGACATAGGTGGACTGAAATTTTTTATCGTCCATGGTCATTTGCACCATGTGAAAAAGGATTTGACTGCGTTAGTCGATGAAGCAAGAAATAGAGAAGCGGCAGTAATCTGCTATGGACATACGCATGTAGCAGGTGTGACACAGTCGGAAAATCAATTATTCATCAATCCAGGGAGTATTTATTACCCCAAAGGAATGAAAGAAAGAACATATGCAATTCTTGAATGGGATATATCGAATGAACTTCGAGTGAAATTTTATAATCTTTCAGGTGAAGTAATGAAAGAACTTGATTATCTAGCAAATTTTAGGTAATCTATTATATGTCGAATAACCTTGCTGCGAGATGATTTTAATTCTCCAGCAAGAATCTCCGACATTTTTTAGAAAAACTTGTTGACATAAGAAAAAATAATGTATATAATAAATCTTGTCGGCTTAATTCAAAGAAAATTTTTCCTTACATAATGATTTGTTTGTGATAGATTTCAATTAAATATTTAAACATAATCCATGCGGGTGTAGTTTAGTGGTAAAACCTCAGCCTTCCAAGCTGATGATGAGGGTTCGATTCCCTTCACCCGCTCCATGAAATGTCCCAATAGCTCAGCAGGATAGAGCAACAGCCTTCTAAGCTGTAGGTCGTAGGTTCGAATCCTACTTGGGACGCTAACTAAAAGCCTTGTGAACATTGAGTTCATGAGGTTTTTTATTTTTGTTTGATCTCCTGATATTTTTAAAAAGATACCAATAGGATACCAATTTTCATGCTTTCTTAAATAAGGATTCAAAATGAGTAGCTGCACTTTGTTCGGCCTCCTGAAGTACATGTCCGTAAATATCCATTGTAGTGCTTATTTTAG
Organism: Oceanobacillus sp. FSL H7-0719; assembly: GCF_045040795.1. Taxonomy (GTDB): domain Bacteria; phylum Bacillota; class Bacilli; order Bacillales; family Amphibacillaceae; genus Oceanobacillus. Next base: position 437,885 of record NZ_CP150301.1, read on the forward strand.
AGTGTCCTAGGCGTTCTTGAATAACTTTAGCATGAACACCTTCATTTATTAATAAAGTCGCTGACGTATGCCTTAAATCGTGAAATCTTATTCGTTTTATATCCGTGTTCTCTTTTTTATTCATGAACCGTATCCACCATTGGCTAATCGAATCTGGTCTTAAAGGTTGTCCATATTCATCCGAGAATAAAAATAAATGACCTGGCCACTTCCATAAATCATCTTGCATTTCCATTTGGTGTTCATATTTTATTGCTCGCAACTTCTTGAGTGCATTCATTAGATACTTCGGAACAGATACTTTACGTGTACGTTCTGATTTGGTTGATTTTAACTGAATGCCTTTACCTTTGATATTAACTAAAGCTTGTTCGATTAAAATAGTATTGTTTTTAGTGTCGAGATGCTTATCTTCGAGTGCAGCTATTTCACCAGCACGGAACCCACCAACTGCAGCTACTTGCACAACTAATTGCCACATGATATTTTCTTTTTCCAACTTTTTAAAGAGTAATCGTGATTCCTTCATAGTATAAACTTCTGATTTTTTATGCTTCACGCTTGGCAAGTCAATATTGGAACAAGGATTGTTGTCAATTAACTCCCATTTCTCCGCAGTCTTAAAAAGAGCGTTTATAGCCTTGTAGACGTTTTTAATACTACTTGATGATAATTTACCTTCCTTACCATCTAAACGCTTGCCATTCCTCTTTAAATCGTCAAAGAAATGGACAATGTGTATTTTCCTTACATCTTTTATTTTCATTGGTCCAAATTCCGGCAAAATCCGATTCTCAAAAATATTTTTAGTCTCCTGAAGAGTCCGAGGTCCATAATGATCGTTAGCAAATTTTGTTAACCATTCATCATAAAAACCTTCTACGGATAATTTCGTTTCGTCTAACAACTGCTTAGATAATACTTCGGCTTCAAACAGCGTTAACATTTTTTTAGCTTCGGTTTGATTTTTAGCTTGGACAGTTTTATTTTTCTTTTTCCGTTTTCCGCCAACATAACCTAATTCCACGGTCAACTTATACCTTCCCTTTGATATTTCTCTAAAGCTTGCCAAATCAATTCCTCCTCAAATAATTTTATAGATAAGACATTAAAAAAGTGATATCACCTCCTTAAAAGGAAACGTATGTTCTTTTTAAGTGTAAATTTTTTTATAGAGCAGCTGTTTGGGTATTCCGTACTGCTCGGTAGCTTCTTTAATTGTTATATTCTCTTCTTGTAAAAGAAGAAGTGAAATAGCAAACTCATTTGCTTCAGTTTCATATCTATCCATACTATGAAATGTGTTTACTTTGAGAAATGCTGAATTTAATTCTGGGTGTAAAACAACATGCCCAAGTTCGTGCATAAGTGTATACAACTGTTTTTCATATGTTTGTTTTTCGTTTATGTGGATAATGGAAGTTCTAGAATGCTTCATATGAAATCCAAGCACGCTTCCAATATCCACATATCTAATTACTATCCCTTTTGCCTTTGCTATCTCAAATGGGTTACTTGTACCATATCTCTTTACTAATTTTAATACTTCCTCCTCAATTGACCCCACAACAACACTCCTAGTCACGGTATTTCTTAGGTGTGAATTTCTTTTTAGCGATTCGCTTTGCGATTCTTAATGATTGCTCTAATGAAGCAATAAGTAATTCTCTATCTTCTTCATCTAAATCATCTATTGTATTCCCATCGAATGCAGCATAGCCCGTTTCACCGCTTGTTCCTTGTAGCATTTTTTCGAGTTCTTTTTGTATATCAATTTCATCTTTTTCCGTTAGATCGTAATATCGCTTCTTGTCGGTACGGCCAAGAAGATAGTCAACCGATACATCAAAATAGTCAGCTATCGCCTGTAACTTATCTGCGCCAGGATTTTGAGTTTTTAAACGATATAAAGTGTTTTTTGAATAACCCAATGAATTTTCTAACTCATTAATAGAAATTTTTCTATCATCACATAAAATTTTAACCCTATTAAATACTGTCATATCAACCATCCTCAGTAGTCAATAAAATTAAATTAAATAATTCGCATAAAAAGTGTTGACTATTTTATGCCTATAGTTTAATATTACTGACATAAGCTATTTGATTAGCGAAAAAGACAATAAAAAACACGACCTATCAAATTACATTTTTTTCGTTGGGGAACGGCAAATGTATGAACACAGGCTTTTCAAAAGTCTTATTTAGCTATGCGTTTATATTAAACTATTCGCGTAAAAAGGTCAATACTTTTTAGCTAATTTAATAGCTTTTTATCTAATGGGCGCTGTGATACCTAGCCAATGAAGGTATATCTTATTCGGATTTATAGCTTATATAGCGGTGGCAACGCTAATAAATGAAAGAAAGGAAGTGATGAGAATTGTTAAGTTATATATTCGGATACCTTTATATGTACCGAGAAAGTTATGGGAACTGTATTTAATTAAAATGAAAGACCACAAGAGATGTGGTTCTTGTGGTCAACTTATTCAATCTAAAAGTAAATACTGTGCATTTTGTGGTGCATCTAACCCCAAAGGGACTTTTTAACATTTTCAGTTACTACGTCGATTAAGAGATTTTTCATACCTTCTTGGATATACTCAGCTGACTTAGATATGTACTTCTTATATTTTGCGGCTGCAACTGGTGTAGTAGGTGTCTCTACGACAAGGTCAGGAAAAGTATTTTTAATAATTTCTTTATGGTCTGACGGTAAATCATCATCGAGCGAAATTAATTCAAGTGCATTATCAATGATTTGTGAAGTCCACGGATAAGGGTGCCCACATTCATGACAATATGATGGACGGTCATAACCGAATGCGAAAACATCAGGAGTTTCGTATGTTCCTTGAATATGCGTATTGCATTTTTGACAAGTAGATATTGTTTTACTGCCACACTCTTTACAAAATTTCCTGTAGTTAGACTTTGCTGAAGATGCAATATGTCCATTTAAACAAATAGTAGCATCTGTATAGTAACCCATAAATTTCACCTCCTATTTGTAATGATAGGAACATTGTATCAAAGAACGAGAGAGGAGTTAAAAATATGTCAGTTGAGCTTAGTATCAAAGTTAGAAACGAACTCATCAGAAATAATATGAAGCATGGTGAGTTAGCAAAATTGCTAGGAATATCAGGACCATACCTGTCAGATATTTTAAATGGGAAGAGGACAGGCCCTAAAGCACAGGAACATATCAAACGTATTCGCAAAATCTTGAATATCAGAGGTGAGTGAGATAAATGAAAACACGTACTGATGTAAAGGGGTTAGTTAAGTATTTGGATGAAACTGGAGCCCCTCTTTCAAAATCTTACATTTATCGTTTAGTTAAAGAAAATGAAATTCCACATAAAAAAGTGGGGACAAAAATTATTTTTGACATACCAACGATAGAAAAATGGTTGGATCCGGAGGTGAATTAAATGACATTCGAACAAATGAAAAAGCTTACTGATCGATTTAACCAGATAAAAGGTGGAGCGCAAGCGTTAAAAAATAAGCGCTTTGAAGCATTGCTTGAAGATATTGTTTTACTTTTCCCGAAGAGTGACTGGTTCGCTGGAAAAATGTATGCAGCTATATGCCAGGAAATGGTGGTGTAATACATGAACAAATGCGTTGAATGTAGCAAAGCATTGTCTCCAAATAGTAGACCGATATGTGACTGGTGCTTTCAATTAAAAATTAAAGAAAGGGTGTGAATGTAAATGCTTAAGGAACATTATCTCATGGAAGATTGGCCACAAATGCTTGATGAAGTAGAAAATATTATGAACACATCAATTAATGCTTTACACATGGCCGAAAATGCGGAATTTAGTTCAAAGAGAGAAGTCATGTTGAAGCTGGAACGTTCATTAGATACTTTGCGGATTCTTAATCGGAAGAAGATTGATCGGGAGAATAATCAAGTGAATGAATATCTAAGGAGGCACATGTTTTGAATAGCGAACTAAACAATGAACTAGCTAAGGAAAGTTTCATTGCTGGTTGGTTAATAGCTGCAACTGTAATTCTAATTACGTTCATTTGAAGGGAGGTGAAGAAATAATGGAAGACTTAAAAGAATGCGTTACCTGTGAAGCTACTGGATTTGTCTATGTAGGCTTTGGCGAGAACAACGTAGAAGAGTGTGCGAAATGCGAGGATGGCTATATCACAGTAAGAAACTCGTAAAGGGCTGCCACCCAATACGAGCATGAGTAAGATATTTCCACATTCATTATAACACGAAGGGAGTTAAAAAATAAATGTCTCGTAAAAATATTGATTTACCGTTATCTAGTTTAAAGAATGGAGCCATTCAAGAAAAGCTGGATTATGAGCTTAAAAAGGTATTCGATAATATCCACGATAAAAATACTGAAGCACAAGCTAAGCGCTCCGTCACTATTAAATTGGAATTTAAACCAGATGAAAACCGTCAAACGATCAATGTCACAAGTGATTTTGTTACAAAACTAGCAAATGTTGAAGGTGTCTCCATGACTGTGCTTACAGGCAAGGATTTGAGCACTGGAAAAGTCGAAGCCAGGGAACTTAAATCAAACGTTCCAGGGCAATCTTATTTTGATGATGATGCTGAACTCAAAACAGATGTCGGTGAACCGGTAGATGTTATCGAAAAGGAAATGGAACGAAAAAATATTATTAACTTACAAAAGAGAGGGAGTAATTAATCATGTCATTTTTAAAAGATGCTATTAAATATTTGTTCGAATCAGGTATTCAGCCAGGGGATAGAGTTGTTGAAGTGGTAGATAACGACAATAAGGATCGTATGTTTTTCGTTGATGATAGTGGAGCAGCAAGAGAAGTTCAACCCACAAATAATCGCGCAAAATATGAACTGGAATTAAATACTCTAACAGGTTTAGTGAATTATATTAAATCAGACCTTGAGCGCAAAAGTAATAAATTCTTCTTACACGTTATAAATGAAGGAAAAGTGGCGCTTCATGGATTGCTTGAGTCTGATGGTGGACGAGAATTATTAGCTGTAGTAAATGCCATTGTTCCTAGATTCAGTTATGAGTATTTCCATGATGCTGAAGAATTGATTATCGCATTACAATCAAATTTTGTTCAGACAGAAGACCGTGATTTGTTATTAAAAGTGATCGGTAATGTGAAAGAAGAAAATGTTCGTAACACAGGAGATAACGGATTTTCTCAAGCTGTAACTATTAAAACTGGTGTAGCTTCAGCTGATGATGTAATTGTACCAAATCCAGTTGAACTAGCTCCATACCGTACATTCCTGGAAGTAAATCAGCCAGCAAGTGATTTTATCTTCCGTATGAAAGACGGTCCACGAGGTGCGATTTTCGAAGCTGATGGTGGTGTTTGGAGAAATGAAGCGATTGCTAATGTAAGGGATTATTTAGCGACGGCATTAAAAACAGAAATTGAAAACGGAAGAATTACTATTATCGCTTAATGATGAAAGGATGGGGAAATCATGAGTTCAATCAAAATTAATAAGTTAGAAATTGAAAATGTAAAACGTGTAAAAGCGGTCAAAATAGAGCCTACTGCTAACGGATTAACAGTTATTGGTGGAGGTAACGGTCAAGGAAAAACAAGCACATTAGATGCCATTGCTTGGGCTCTGGGTGGTAACAAGTATAAGCCTAGTCAAGCGAATAGAGAAGGTTCAATGAGTAATCCATATTTATCTATCACTCTATCAAATGGCTTGGTAGTTGAGCGTAAAGGTAAAAATAGCGATTTGAAAGTCATTGATCCAAACGGCCAAAAAGCAGGGCAGCAACTATTAAATAGTTTCGTTGAAGAATTGGCAATAGATTTGCCGCGCTTCATTAATTCGACAAGCAAGGAAAAAGCAAATATTCTTTTGCAAATTATCGGAGTCGGTGAGCAGTTGGCCACATATGAAAGAGAAGAACAGGAGCTATATAACAACCGTCGCACGATTGGCCAAATCGCAGACCAGAAAGCGAAGTATGCGAAGGAACAGCCTTATTATCCGGATGCACCGAAAGAGCCGATATCTGCATCTGATTTGATAAATCAGCAGCAAGAAATATTGGCCCGTAATGGTGAGAATCAGCGTAAACGACAAAATTTACAGCAAATAGAGCAACAGTATGCTAGTCAAGGTCAAGAGGTAGAACGTTTGAAACAGCTCTTACAACAAGCAGAAGCATCATATGCCCAATTAGGTAATGACTTAGAAATCGCTAGAAAAGATGCGCTTGATCTCCATGACGAATCTACTGAAGAGCTACAGGCTAATATCCAGCAGATTGACGAGATTAATAGAAAAGTCCGAGCCAATCTTGATAAGGACAAAGCGGAAACAGATGCGAATGATTACCGTGCACAATATGAACAGTTATCTACAAAAATTGATACTGTTCGTAAGCAAAAATCAGAGCTGTTGGATAATGCTAATTTACCTCTCCCTGGTCTGTCAGTGGAAGACGGAGAATTGACTTATAACGGACAGCAATGGGATAACATGTCGGGAGCTGAACAATTACAAGTATCAACAGCAATTGTCCGTAAATTAAAGCCGAATTGCGGTTTTATCCTACTAGATAAATTGGAACAAATGGATTTACAGACAATGAATGAGTTTGGACAGTGGTTAGAGCAGGAAGGTTTACAAGCTATTGCGACAAGAGTTAGTACCGGGGATGAATGCGAAATAATTATTGAAGATGGTTATGTTGCAGGGCAAGCTCAAGTAGAGCCGCAAGCTCCGGTGCAACAACCACAAGCACCACAAGTACCACAATGGAAGCCAGGTGAATTTTAATGAATGTAACAAAAGGTAAAATTGCTAAAGCTCAACGTGTTGTTATTTACGGTACTGAAGGGATTGGGAAATCATCATTTGCATCACAGTTTCCGGATCCATTATTCATAGATACAGAAGGTAGTACCAATAACATGGATGTGGCTAGAATGGACAAGCCAACAAGTTGGACTTTTCTTCATCAACAAATAGATTTTGTGAAAAATAACCGTCCATGTAAAACACTTATTGTCGATACGATTGACTGGGCCGAGCGGTTGGCTATTCAATTTATTACGGCTCGAGGTAATAAAGATAGTATCACCTCATTCGGATACGGTGAAGGATTTATTCAACTTGAAGAGGACTGGGGAAAGTTCTTAGATAAACTAACTGAGTTAGCTGAAGTTGGAATTAACGTTGTTTTGACTGCACATGCAAAAATTACAAAATTTGAACAGCCGGACGAAATGGGAGCCTATGATAGATGGGAATTGAAACTAGGTAATAAAACGACAGCTAAAACAGCTGCTTTAACAAAAGAATGGGCAGATATGGTCCTGTTTATGAACTATAAAACATTTTCTGTTGCCGCAGATGAAAAAGGTAAGAGACATAAAGGACAGGGTGGCCAACGCACAGTCTTTGCTACTCATCATCCAGCTTGGGATGCGAAGAACCGCCATGGTTTACCAGATGAATTTCCTTTAGATTACGGCCAAATTGCTCATATCTTTATGCCAGAACCAGGTGCGCAGCCGGAACCTGTACAGCCGCAAGTTCAGCAACAGCCGACACAACCTGTACCGGATTCAGTACAACAAACTACACCCGTACCAGTTGAACAAACAGCAGTACAAGAACCTGTACAACAGACCGAAGTAACTCAACCGGCTCCTGCAGCTAATGAATTGAATCCAGCTATTCCACAATCATTAAAGGACTTAATGATTCCTAACAACGTAACTGAAGCTGAAATTCAAGCAGTGGTTAGCCAAAAGGGATATTACACAATGGACACACCAATTACAAATTATGATCCAAGTTTTATTGAAGGTGTATTAGTAGGAGCTTGGCAGCAAGTGTATGGCATGGTTGAAGATTTTCGAAAGAGTTTACCATTTAATTAATTAGGAGGAATTATAGATGAGTCAAGAAATAGAACGCGAATTAGGTTGGGAAGATGAGATAGAAAAGGAAGGTGGCGCCTTTGTGCTGCTGCCTCCTGGCGAATACAATTTCACGGTTGCAAAATTTGAGCGTGGGCGTTTTGCTGGAAGTGCTAAAATGCCGGCTTGTAATCAAGCAAAATTAGAACTGACTATTCATAGTCCAGAACACGGTGATGTGACAGTATTCCATAACTTAATGCTGCATACGAAAACAGAAGGATTCCTATCAAACTTCTTTACTGGAATTGGCCAAAAGAAACCTGGTGAAAGATTACGTATGAATTGGAGCATTGTTACAGGTGCAAAAGGTAGATGCAAGATCGTTGAAAATAAATATATCTCCAAAGGCGAAGAGCGTGTTAATAACCAGGTTGACACATTCTTACCTTACGAAAAATATTTAGAACATGCTGGTGCGCAACAACAAAATTATCAGCAGCCGCCAATGCAACAGCAGCACTATCAACAACCGGCACAACAACAGCAAACACAAAATCAAGCACCGTTCCCAACAGGACAATCGCTACAGCAACCAAATACACAACCACAACAAGGTTTCGTACCTGGGAACTTTTAGGAGGTAACCATGAAACTACGTGATTATCAAGAGCAGGCTAGACAATCTATTCAGGAACAATGGGCAGAGGGCGTTAAAAAAACGCTCCTTGTCCTTCCAACTGGGACAGGTAAAACAATTGTATTCAGTAAAGTAATTGAAGATAGAGTAAAACAGGGCGAGCGTGTTCTCGTCCTTGCCCACAGAGGCGAATTGTTAGATCAAGCTGCAGATAAATTAGAAAAGTCCACAGGACTTAAAACAGCTACAGAAAAAGCACAGGAAACGTCCATTAATAGCTGGTTCCGTGTAGTAGTTGGAAGTGTTCAAACATTAATGAGGGAAAAGCGATTGAAACGCTTCAGTAAAGATTTTTTCGACACCATCATTATTGATGAAGCACATCACTGTATATCAGATAGTTATCAGCGCGTATTGAATTACTTTGAAGATGCAAATGTATTAGGAGTTACAGCTACACCCGACAGAGGTGATATGCAAAACTTAGGTTCATATTTTGAATCATTAGCATTTGAATATACGTTACCCAAGGCTATTAAAGAAGGTTATTTGTCACCGATTAAAGCATTAACGATTCCGCTGGAATTAGATTTATCGCAAGTAGGACAGACCGCTGGTGATTTTAGCGCAGGGCAATTGGGCAGCGCATTGGATCCTTATTTAGAATCAATTGCAGATGAAATGGTAAAAGTGGCAAGTGATAGAAAGATAGTAGTGTTTCTTCCATTGGTTGCAACAAGTCAAAAATTTACAGAGATATTAAATAGTAAAGGTTTCCGAGCCGCAGAGGTAAATGGCGAGTCACAAGACCGCGCTGAGATATTGGAAGATTTCGAGAATGATAAGTATAACGTGCTTTGTAACTCAATGTTACTAACAGAAGGGTGGGATTGTCCATCTGTAGATTGTGTGGTTGTTCTTCGGCCGACAAGAGTACGTTCATTATATAGCCAAATGGTAGGGCGAGGTACCAGACTATTTGAGGGAAAAACTGAATTATTATTGCTTGATTTTCTATGGCATACAGAACGGCATGAATTATGTCATCCCGCACACTTAATCGCTCCTAATGATGAAGTTGCACAAGCTATGACCGAGCGAATTGAAGAAGCTGGTGTTCCGTTAGATTTGGAAGTAGTCGAGCAAGCTGCAGCTGAAGATGTAGTTGCACAACGCGAAGAGGCATTGGCCGAGCAATTAAAAGAAATGAAACGTCGCAAACGCAAGCTTGTGGATCCGTTGCAATTTGAAATGAGTATCCAAGCTGAGGACTTATCAAGCTATGTGCCTTCATTCGGTTGGGAAATGGGGCCGCCAAGTGAGCAACAGGTAAACAAATTAGAAAAGCTCGGTATCCTACCTGATGAAATTGACAATGCAGGTAAAGCTACTAAAATTCTCGAACGCCTTGAAAGAAGACGTACTGAAGGATTAACGACACCAAAACAAATTCGTTTTCTTGAACAACGTGGATTTAATCATGTTGGCCAATGGAACTTTGACCATGCCAAAAAATTAATTGATCGCATTGCAGCTAACGGCTGGAAAACACCTGCAGGTCTTAATCCTAATGAATATGTTCCCGAAGGATAACTTTTATGGAAAAAGAAATAGTGTATTTAAAGGAAAGAGTTAAATTTCTAGAAACACTTTCAGAAGTGAAGTCTGGAACGTTAGAAAAAGCTATTGAAACTAATAAAGTATTAATGGATGAATTATAAAGGAGAGCCACATAATGACTCTCTATAATCTAGGTTTATTGATTAAGGTTTTTGCTCTCTTGTATTCAATTTCATATTGAATTTCTGATAATAAAAATCTTATAAAAGCTTTCATTGAGTCAATGTCATGTTCAGGATGTCTCCTTGTATAGTGGGTTTCATCATTTCCTAGAAATGAAGCTGCCTTTGCTAAAGTTTGCATACGATCATTCTTGATTTTAGAAATTTTATTATTTAAGGAAGTGCGAGGATCTTTTAACCAATCTTCTGTTGCGTCTGAGACTGGATATTCTAAAAGATAATCAGTAACTAAAAATTCTAGAGCTTTTCTATAACCCATTCCTGCAATCTGGTCGAGATTTTCCTTTTCCGCTATTTCAGATTGAGAGTAAATATTAAAAAAGTCTGGAAATTTAGTGTGTAAATCATCAGAGATAGCTTCAATTTTTTTCCTTTTTGCAGGAATAGTTTCAAAGGTTCTATATGTGGGTTCAAGAAGATCCATGTCGGATTCATCCCATTTTGATAAGAAATGAATAGTGGTAGAAGCACATAATGGACAAGTATATAAACCTATATTATGAAAGTTATCATATTTACCTCTAGTCACCATGCCTACAATAAAGTTTTGAAGGCCAGTTTCATTACAATGCATGCACTTTCTAGGTTCATTAATCATTATTTCTTCAGAGTATGTGTTGTTTTTATCAAAATTATATGCGTAAAAAGTTCTATACGTCATTTTAAAGATCCTCCTTTAAATATTACATTTAATGATACTACAAGAAAGAAGGTGATGCACCTCATGGAAAATAAATTAGACGTTATAAAACTATTAGACTATATAGATCCTTCCTATTTGGATTACCTGGAATGGCTGAATGTCGGAATGGCTTTAAAGTCAGAGGGATATACAGCTGCAGATTGGGAAGATTGGAGCCGAAGGGATAGCGCTCGTTATCATCCTGGTGAATGCTTCAAAAAATGGACAAGCTTTGAGGGTAGTGGCATTACTGGTGCCACTATCACTCAAATGGCAAAGGATAATGGCTGGGAGCCAAAACGGGATAAGGAAGACCATGAATTATCTTGGGATGATGAAATCAGCGGTAATGATGATTATGTAGTCATTGATAAAAATTGGATTGAAGGTATGGAAATCCAGGAGCCAGAAAATTGGAATCCTGTACAACAGATTACACAGTATTTAGAAGCACTTTTCGAAGCTTCAGAACACGTGGGATATGTTACAGATACCTGGCAAACAGATGAAGGGAAGTACTTACCAACAAAAGGAGCATCCGACAGATCAGCTGGGGAACTTATCCAACTATTGAACGAATCGAATGGAGATATTGGTTCTGTTTTAGGAGATTACAATTCAGAAGCAGGTGCTTGGATTCGATTTAATCCACTGGACGGAACAGGTGGAGTTAAGAATAGTAATGTAACGGAATTTAAATATGCATTAGTAGAATCTGATTCTATGAATTTGGAAAAGCAAAATGCTATTTTACGAGAATTAGAACTACCAATTGCTGTGATGGTTTATAGCGGCAAGAAGAGTATCCATGCAATTGTAAAAGTGGATGCAGCAAATTACGAAGAATACCGAAAACGTGTTGATTATTTATATGATGTTTGTAAAAAGAATGGTTTAGATATTGATAGCCAAAATAGAAATCCTTCTCGTTTATCACGTATGCCAGGAGTCGAACGAAACGGCAAGAAGCAATTCATTATTGACACCAATATTGGAAAGCGGGACTGGGAAGAGTGGCACGATTGGATTGAAGATTTAAATGATGATTTACCGGATCCGGAAAGTTTAACGGATTATTGGGATGATATGCCGGAGCTTGCTCCACCATTAATTAATGGATTATTGAGGCAAGGCCACAAAATGTTATTAGCTGGGCCTTCTAAAGCAGGTAAGTCATTTTCCTTAATTGAATTATCTATTGCAATTGCCGAGGGTGTGAAGTGGTTAGCCTGGCAATGCGCACAAGGCAAGGTCCTTTACGTAAACTTAGAGCTTGATAGGCCGAGTGCTTTACACAGATTTAAAGATGTATATGGAGCAATGGGATTGCAGCCAAATAACATTGAAAATATCGATATATGGAATTTACGTGGTAAGTCCGTACCAATGGACAAGCTTGCTCCAAAGTTAATCAGACGGGCACAGAAAAAGAATTATATTGCGGTTATTATTGACCCGATTTATAAGGTCTTAACAGGTGATGAAAACAGCGCGGACCAAATGGCGCACTTTACTAACCAATTCGATAAAATCGCAACGGAATTAGGCTCTAGCGTTATTTACTGTCATCACCATTCTAAAGGTACGCAAGGTGGTAAGAAGTCAATGGACCGCGCTTCAGGTTCCGGAGTATTTGCAAGGGATCCAGATGCATTGATTGACCTAGTGGAATTAGAGCTTACAGAAGACGTAATCAAACAGCAAGAGGCAAATGCTGCAGCTGCCATTTATGCAAATGCAGTTAAGTTAGCCAATTTTGATTACTTTGATGAACATGTAGGATTAGACGATCAGCAATCAATCGCACAAATGACAACACACGCTCACAATGTGTTAGATAAAGAAAGATTGGCGCATGTAGATGCTGAGATAGATAAAGCAATAGAGAAGATTAAAATCCGCTCAGCATGGCGCGTTGAAGGCACATTACGGGAGTATCCGAAGTTTGAGCCAGTTAATATGTGGTTCCAGTATCCGGTCCATAAAGTGGATGATACAGGGATATTAAAAGATATTCAGCCAGATAGTGAACAGCCTCCGTGGAAGAAAAATCAAAGCAATAAAAAGAAAAAATCACCGAAAGAACGGAAGGAAGAACAGAACGAATCATTAGAAACTGCGTATGAAGCTTGTTCAATTGAAGAGGTTGTAACGTTAGAATCTTTAGCTGAATTTATGGGTGTAACTGATCGAACAGTACGAAATAGAATCAAAAATCACGGTGGTTTTAATATCGAAAATGGAGAAGTCACTCTGAAAGAGGATGAATAATGAAATGAAAATGTTGTGATTTTCCTTTCATTTCAAAATGAAAATGAAGTAACGTTATTTCACTTTTCATTTCTTCATAATCAGTGAAATGAAGGACCGTTCTTTCAATTTCAATTTCATTATAAATCGTGAAAATGAAACGACGTCCTTTCAATTTCAGAGTGAAATGAAAAGGTATATATATAATATATACATTTCCGTTTCACTCACCGTTCAAGTCATGAGAAAAAAGTGGTGGGCTTACGCTCTGCCCGCCACACACATTTTCTCTTTCATGACGAAATCAAATTTTCAAAAGCAAAAAATAAAAAGTAAAAATATGGAAGGTGAAATATATGCTAGATGATTTAACTAGAAAAATAAAAAACTGGGCTCTCGAAAGAAATTTACACACAGCTGATCCAGCCAAACAAGTTTTAAAGATAGGTGAAGAATTTGGAGAGTTGTGCGAAGGGATGGCAAAAGGGAGAACGGATCAGGTATTGGATTCCATTGGAGATGTGTACGTGGCGCTTACTACCCTTTCAATGCAATTGGGTATAGACATTGAACATTGCATTGAAATAGCTTACAACGAAATCAAAAATCGTAAAGGAAAAATGATTAATGGTGTATTCGTAAAAGAAAGCGATCTGAAGGATCTAAATTTATGTCCTCATGGTTGGGATGATTGGGGTTTATGCCCAGATTGCAGACATTGAGGAGGATGAGAAATGACTGAATTCTTTATGCCAATGAAAAAGGTTCCGACTGTAACTCACCAAACAAAACAGGTAACGGTCAGAAATGGTAAACCAGTATTTTACGAGCCGGCTGATCTGCAGGCAGCGCGTTCAAAGTTAATGGCACATCTTGGGCAGCATGTTCCAGAAAGTAAATACACTGGTCCTGTAAGGCTTTATACGAAATGGCTATTTCCTATGACGAAAACAAGTAAAAATGGCCAGTACAAGCATACTCGTCCAGATACGGATAATTTACAGAAACTACTTAAAGACTGCATGTCAGATTGTGGCTATTGGAAAGATGATGCATTAGTAGTCTCAGAGATTGTTGAAAAGTTTTGGGCGGATTTACCAGGCATTTATATCAAAATTGAAGAGGTGTAGCTTATGGATTATGCAGCCTTTTATCAAGAAGTAGTTGCTTGGATAAACGAGGCAAATCAAAAGGCTACTACGTTAGGTTTGCAGAGTAATGATTTTTGGCTTTGGGTTACTAGATCCTCAGGAGAAATATGCGATAAGCACGGGAATAACAAGTTAGTCATAAATCAAATGTTAATGCTGATTAATTGGTTAGAAGATATATATTTTGGGAGGTAATCAATTTGGAAAACATTGAAGATGTTACGAAGATAATTCGTGATTCAATTAAAGATTTACCCAAACGATATAAGCAAAACGAAATTGATATGAAAAAGCTGGACTTGGAGACGCAGGACCTGCTGCATGTAATTGAGTTAGGCAAAATTGATGCGATTCTTAGACAAAAGTTATTTGAGGATTTAAGGCAAGTCAGACAAGCTAGGAGAAAACTTAAAGAGGAAAATGAGTTGCTTGCTCCGGTTGTCTTTACGTTGGATAGCATAAAAAATAAGCTTCCCCAGTTTGACGAAGGTTTAGGGAAAATTCGTAAGTTGAAAATGAGACAAAGCAATCGAGCCTATAGTTTTAGGGTTCGTCATGATTTGGATAAAGTTTTGAATGGGAGGTCTTAGTGATGACCGAGAAACTAAACCGGATGGATCGAGAACAGATAATCTTCCAGCTGATGGTGTACACCTTGTATACCGAAGATGCATTGAAAAAGTTGTCTGATACTGAATTAATTGAAATGTATAGAGTGAAGGTGGAGGGTGTTTAAATGCAAATCATGCACTCTTACTCAGATGTATTGAGCGAAATCGAAGTGATTAAATTACAGTTAGAATTAACTAATTCTGAAATCGAATACTGGTATTTAGATGGGAGTGGTTCTCATAAGTATGGAGCGAACGCCTCTTTGATTCAAACAGAAAAACTCATTAAGTCAAGGAACGAATTATTTGAAAGGTTACAGGTTTTAGAACGAGCAAAAGAAAAAATAGAAACGTTAATGAATCGGTTCGAGGGAACGGAATATAAAATCGCTTATAAAAGAATTATAGAGTGCAAAACTCACAAAGAAATAGCAAGTGATCTAAATTTAACAGAGCAATACATCAGAAGATTATGGATGGGTATGAAAAGCAACAAAGAAGCAACAGACAGATTGAAAAATATATAATAAAATGATATCAAGTTAAATTATACCTACTCATGGATATTCCCCCATTCTTGAACCACTCATTAAATTGGGTGGTTCACATTTTATTTTTATAGTAATATGGAACCAGGAGGGGATGACGTGAAGAAGGTATTATTTACTTTAATGATCTTGTTATTTTTAACGGCATGTGGCGGGGCTGATAAAGAGTATAAAGACCAATTAAAAGAATCTGAAAAACGCTTAGAAGAATCGCAAAAGGAATTAGAGAGCGCCCAACAAATTTCAGAGCAAATTGATGAAACAACTGAATCGCTTGAAGATTTAGCTAGTGAAATGGGAATTGAAAACGATGATGAAGACGGTCACGACATAGATGAATTAAGAAGCGATTTAGAATACGAAGTTCTTGGAGATGGTGATGTTTTAACAGACCTCATAATCGAAAATGGAGAAGTGAAAGCAACAATTGAAATCGGAGATAATGACACAATCGAAGGAGAGACTTTACTTGCAGAGTCACTGTATTCCAGTGCAGGTGATGTTATGTTCTTATATGAAGGTTGGGAAGTATTTACCGTAGAATTTGTGGGCCTGGGAGAGATATCACTACATAGAGAAGATGGGGAAATAAACGATTATGATATGGGGTATTTCCCACTCGAAAAGATAGTGGGACAGTTAGATTAATTTGTAAGACACTTACTTAACTGTAGGTGTCTTTTTTATATGGGGAGGGATGAATGTGAATGATACTAATCAATGTAATCATGATTACAGGTTGTTAGCTGATTCAATCGATATGATAGAGTGTCGTGCGGACGACATAATCGAGAGTATTAGGGTGGAGGGAATGGCTTTGTTTCATTGTACCAAATGCTTAGACATCCAAAAGAAGGTGATAACATGAACGACTTCACTTGTAACGTATGCGCAATAGAACTATCAACAGAACTAATTCAAATTGAAAAGAAGTATGATATCGATGTTGCTTATGTGAATTGTCCAGAGTGTGAAAACAGATTCAATATGATGTTTGATAACAGGGACACTACACGTATTAAAAACAAAATTAAGAAAGTAAAAGAGATAGAACACTACCTACAGCTACAACTATACCGTGAGATGCTGCTAGTGGAGGAAGAGTACTATAGGCAGACATACAATGACCTCTCGGAAGAAGATAAGAAAGCCATTGGTGAGTATCAATCAGATATAGATAAACAGAAGATAAAGGAATACAACAGGGCGATTAAAGATAAACGATATGACTTTAAAGACCTGTTGAGATTGATGTGACCTACAGTACACCCAGTAGCAAAAAGAAATTCTATGGTTCTAAAGAGTGGCTGTGGTTACGATGGCAGGCAATGAAGCGTGACAATTTTGAATGCCAGCAATGTAAGCGAGAAGGTCGAGTGACAATCGATTCAAAGAAAGAAGAAGGAAAGAATAAAGAAATAGTTCTTAACGTTCATCACAAGAAAGAGATTGAAACTCATCCAGAGTTAGCGTTGGAAATCGATAACTTAGAAACATTATGCATTACACATCACAATATAGTTCACGGAAAAGGATTCAAACCGAAGAAAAAGAAATGGAATGACGAGAAATGGTAGATACCCCCCCTCAAAAAAATCGAAAAAAATGGGCCATATAGGGACCGAGGAGGGTATTAGAAAAACCAAATTCAGAACAAAATCACACGATAGGGGGGTGGGGTGATGTGACAGGACCACTTAGAATTGATGTTGGCATAGATAAAATAAAGGATTCGCTCATGGCTCGCATAGATAATACAGACCCAGTTGAAGTTGAAAAAGTTGGGCGTTATTTGAAGCATATTGAGATCTACCGGAGGATGGAAAAAACAGTAAAAAAAGAAGGGGTTTCAGTTAAGACTGAAAACGGAAGCCAGACGTTTGTTAAATCTCACCCCCTTCTGAATGAAATGAATAAAATTAACGCATCTTTATTAAGCATCGAAAAGTCATTTAACTTCTTGGAAAGTAATGACGACCACAGTGCAGACGATCTAATATGATTAAACAAAAGTATGTTAAAGCATATATTAATGAATACCGAACAGGTAAGATAAAATTTAATAAAGAGCGTATATGGTTAATTGAATACTTGGAAGAACATGTACTCAATCGTGATGATATATATTTTGATGAAAAACAAATCGATCAGTGCATTAAATATTGTGAAAAATGGTTTTTTCCTTTTCAATCATTTCAAAAGTTTATAACGGCGTTTCTGTTTCTTAAATACAAAGAAACGGATCGCCTTTTTTATCGCCGTTTTTTAATCATGATGGGTCGTGGTGGTGGAAAGAACGGTTATATATCTGCGATATCAAGTTATTTAAAAAGTGAATTGCATGGTGTTAAGAATTACAACATCTCTCTCGTGGCTAATAGTGAAGACCAGGCGAAAACATCATTTGAAGAGGTTTATAACGTTATAGATGAAAATGACACATTGAAAAAATCATTTCAACACGGGAAGCAAAGAATAACAAACAGGAAAACTAAAAGCTTTTTACGATTCCGCACATCTAACCCTCAGTCAAAGGATGGCGGTCGTGAGGGAATGGTTGTCTTTGATGAAATTCACATGTACGAAACGGCAAAGACAGTACGTGTTATGCGCGGGGGGTTAGGGAAGGTTCCTTTCCCGCGTGAAATGTACATTGGAACTGATGGTTATGTTCGCGAAGGCTTTATAGACAGTATGAAAAAACAAGCTGCACGTATCTTAAAAGGACAAGTTCCGAATGCTAATATGTTTCCCTTTATTTGTAAACTTGATGATCCTGATGAAGTAGATGACATGGATATGTGGGAAAAAGCTAACCCAATGTTAACCACTCCCTTAACTGAATATGCAGAGAACCTACTCGAAACAATCAAGGAAGAATACTTTGATTTAGAAGAAGACCCATCTGGTCGCGAAGAATTCATGACAAAGAGAATGAATTTGCCAGAGGAGGACATAGAAAAGTCAGTTGCTCCTTGGGATGAGATATGGGCAACAGGTTTTGAAACTGATTACGAAGAACCAAATCAAATACCTCGAGTGATTCCGAATTTAGAAAACAGAATATGTGTGGGAGGTCTTGATTATGCACGAATTAAAGACTTCGCTTCAGTTGGACTGCTTTTCAAAATAGATGGCAATTACGTTTGGAAAACTCATTCGTTTGTAAGGCGGGAGTTTTTGAAACAAGTAAAACTACAGGCGCCAATTGAAGAGTGGGAAGAACAAGGGTTATTAACAATAGTAGATGGTCCGGTAATTGACATTAAGCACATTGTTAATTGGTTTGTAGATATGCGATTGAAATATGGTGTAAACACTATCGTTGCAGATACATTCAGATTAGATTTGGTTAAAACAGCGCTGGAAGATGAAGGTTTTGAACTTGTTTATATACGTAATCCAAAAGCCATACATTCATTGCTTGCTCCACGGATTGAGACTTTATTCGCGCAGCGTGAGTTGATATTCGGAAACAATCCGTTAATGCGTTGGGCAACTAATAACGTTCTCGTGGTTACTAAGAAAGATGGTAATAAAGAGTATTTGAAGAAAGATGAATTAACTCGTAAAACAGACCCATTCCAAGCGTTCATTCATGCCATGTTTAAGGCTGATGACATACTGGCGGATGAAGGGGAGTTTCTGTTGGCGGGCATTAAATTTTAGGGGTGAGTATATGTACACAGGAGATAAATGCAAGAATTGTAGTCGAGTAAGAGTTGAATTAATTGATGATAGAAGAATATGTGAAAAATGTAATTGGAACCAAGACACAAACGAGTATGATAATTACTTTGAAGAAAAGATAGAAAAAGAGATGGAAGAAAACAACTATAAAGATTTTTTAGATTATGAATGATAAAAAGGCGGTGGTCCAAATCTCGTAGTCACACGATACGTGACCTTTGCACACCAGAAAGGCGGTGATATATTGGGTTTTCTAGATAGAGTTTTTAATCGAAATAAAAAAATAGGATATTCATTCGATCTTGAATTCATGGATTTATTCGCCGAAAAGTCAAAGCGAATACACATGAAACAGCTAGCAATTGAAACCTGCATATCGTTTTTGGCACGAACTGTTAGTCAAACTGAATTTAGAGTAAAAAATAAAGATGAATATATAAAAAATGAAATTTATTACAGATTGAATACCAGGCCAAACAAAAACATGACTGCTAGTACATTTTGGCAAAAATTTATCAGTAAACTAATTTATGACAATGAAGTTTTAGTTATCCAAGCTGATGACGGGGATTTACTTATTGCTGATGATTTTCAGCACAAAAAATACGCGGTTTATGAAGATATATTTACGAATGTTGTTATAAGAGATTATGAGTTCAAGGATACTTTCAAACAATCCGATGTTCTTCATTTAAAATATGGAAATGAAAAACTATCTACTTTACTAGATAGTCTTTTTTATGATTATGGCGATTTGTTTGGGTACATTATACGCGGTCAAAAAAGAAAAAACCAACTAAGGGCAACAGTTGATATGGATATGCTCGGTGCTAAAAGTGCGGAACATCAAGCGAAATTACAAGAGTTTATAGACAACATGTATAAAGCTGTAGAAGAAAAGGATGTTGCTATTATTCCGCAACAGCCTGGATTTGAATACAAAGAGCAATCCGGTAATGGTATAGCCGGTCAATCTGTGGACGAAATAAATAAAGTTACTGGTGGTTATTTTGATCAAGTGGCGATTGCAATTGGGATACCACCGTCCTTGATTAGGGGCGACATGGCAGATGTGGAGAAACAAACTAAAAATTATATGTTTTTCACTGTCTCTCCATTGCTGAAGAAAATTAAAGAAGAATCAGACGTTAAGTTTTTTACAAAAAAAGAACAACTTGATGGCAAAAGCATTGAGATTAGAAAACCTTCATACAGGGATATATTCGACTTGGCTACTGCGGTAGATAAGTTGGTTTCGAGTGGCGTATTCAATGGTAATGAAGTTCGGTCTGAACTAGGTAAAGAAACCACTGATGAACAGATACACAAGGAATACTTTATTACCAAGAACTATCAGAGTGGTAAAGAAGCGATTGAAGGAGGTGATAACGAGTGAAAAATATAAATATCAAAGGTCCCATTGTGGCATCTGATGAAAAATGGATTTATGATATTTTTGACATTGAAGCCACTTGCGCAAAGGATGTAACAGATGTATTAAAGAATGCCAATGGAGAAGATATACAGCTAACAATCAATTCACCTGGTGGTGATGTGTACACTGCATCAGAAATCTATACAGAATTAAAGGATTATGCAGGAAGCGTTGAGTCACGCATTGTTGGGGTTGCGGCAAGCGCTGCATCTGTTATCGCTATGGCTGGAAGAGTTAAGATGTCTCCGACCGCGCAATTGATGATACACAACGCTTCTACTATAGCCATTGGCGATTATAATGAAATGGATAAGACATCTAACTTTTTAAAATCGGTCAATAAGTCCATCTCTACATCCTATCAACAAAAAACAGGGCTAAGCGAGGAAGATTTACTGAATTTAATGGATAAAGAAACATGGATGGATGCAGAAGAAGCAAAAGAAAAAGGATTTGTTGATGAAATTATGTTTGAGGATGCTCCGAAAGCTGTTGCTAGTTTACCAGGAGCGTTACCTAAAAATGTAATTGATAAAATGCGTACAGATGCTTTAAAACAACCAGAAAAAGTTACTCTCGAAGATATTAAAAATGTGGTTGCAGAAATGAAACAGGAAATAGTTAATGAATTAAAAAATGAAGAAAAACAAAAACCAGTTAAAAATAACTGGTTATTTTAATTTTAGGAGGAATAAGGAATGACAATTAAATTTACTAATGTACTAGAAGCTAAAAACAATTTTGCGGCGGTTAGTCAGAACCAAGAAGCTACTGCGGAAGAAAAAACAGAGGCGCTCTCAAATTACATGGAAGCAATTCAAAAGGATGCAGAAAATAGAATTCTAGAAGAAGCGCGTACATTCGCGAATGATAATAATGTCTTGCAATCACGCGGTCAAAATGTTCTTACATCTGAAGAAAGAACATTTTTTAATGCGGTAATCGAAGAAGGCGGCTTTACGGATGAGGATGTTTTGCCGAAAACCACTCAAGAACGTGTGTTTAAGGACATCGTAGAAGATCATCCATTCTTAGATGCGGTAGGGATTGAAAACCTAGGTGCGGTAACTGAATTCATTTTTAGCGATCCAGAAGGTGCTGCTGTTTGGGGTCCATTATTTGCTGAAATCAAGGGTCAGCTCAATGCTTCATTTAGAAAAGAAACAATCACTCAATTGAAGCTTACTGCGTTCATCCCGATTGCGAAGGATATGTTAAAACTTGGGCCTGAATGGATTGAACGTTATGTAAGAACTATTTTAACAGAAGCAATGCGTGCCGGTCTTGAACGTGGATATATTGCTGGAAGAGGTCCAGCGCAAAACGAACCTATTGGATTGCTGAAAAACGTTGATAAGGAAACTGGTGCTGTATCAGATAAAGAAAGTTCAGGTACTTTGACTTTCAAACCAGGTAGAACGACGGTTAATGAACTTAAAGGTGTAGTTAAAAAATTAGCCGAAAAACTAAAAGCGGACGGAGAAGTAGCAGATCAACCTAGAAGGGTTGAAAGCAAGATTGTAATGGTAACAAACCCTTTCGACACATTCGACATCAAGGCTAATGCAACAATTCAAAATAATGCTGGGGTATATGTAACGAACCTTCCTTTTAATCCAATTCAAACGGAATCAGTATTCGTTCCAAAAGGAAAAGTATTGTTTTTCGTTAAAGGGGAATACATCGCAGCTGTGGGTGGAGGAATCGAAATAACGCGTTACCGTGAAACGCTAGCGCTAGAAGATGCAGATGTGTTTATTGCTAAACAATTCGCAACAGGTAAACCGGTAGATAATAACGCAGCACAAGTTTACGACTTAAATGTTGATATATCTGATGAAGATGAAGGAGAAGACACTCCCTAATAACCCCCGACCAATCGGGGAAGCAGAAATAGGGAAAAATTTAAAAGTTCAATAAGAGGTGATATAAGTGGCTACAAAAGAAGAATTAAAAGAAAAGTTTAGCACCGGTAAGACTCCTACCGGTTCTGATTTTGCGGAGTTGATTGATGGTGTAGAGGGACCACAAGGTCCTCAAGGACCAAAAGGCGATCCTGGTGCAGATGGTGAGGATGGTGCGCAGGGTCCAAAGGGCGATAAGGGCGACAAAGGCGATCCCGGTACAAAAGGTGCAGATGGTAAAGATGCCGAACCCCAATTCACTCCGGAGCAAGTAGAAGCTATACTTGCGTTGATTGATGGTGGAGAAGGCGGGTGATTTAAGTGATCACTGATGAAATTGTAAAAGAATTTAAAGAGAGAATGCATTTAGGAGATTTTGAGGACGACAACTTAAAGAGCATACTAAGTGCTTCGTATGAGGACTTAAAAGAAACATGCGGCAACTATACACTAGAAAACGAGACGTTCAAGGAATTGGTCTTTGAGCGCTCTCGTTATGTTTATAATGATGCGCTTGAATATTTTGAGGAAAACTTTTTAACGAGAATCAATACGTTGTCTATGCGGAAAGCTTTGGAAGAGAGTGATTCAGATGAAGCAGAACAAATACAATCCTAACTTTCATACTGGATTATTTCGCAATCGAATATCAATTGTTGAAATGGTTGATGTAGATGATGAACTTGGTAATCAGTTTGAAAAGGAAAAAGAATTTACAAAAGCATGGGCAATGATTAAAACATTAAAAGGTTCGGAGTATTTAAAGGCGGCAGCAGTTCGCGCTGAAAAGATTTATCGTTTTATCATCCATTACACACCAGGCATTACAAATAAGATGATTGTTAAGTATGACAATCGCACATTTGACATTATTGAACCACCTACTAATGATGATGAAATGGATCGCACGCTCACCATCATTGCGAAAGAAAGGTCGTGAGGGTGTGTCGAAAAAAGTAAGCATTGATAGTTTTGCCGATGAACTTGTTAATATTTTGCAAGAGTACACAACGGAAGTTGAAGAAGGACTTGAAAAGGCGAAGGAAGATAATGCCAAAAACGCTGTGAAAGTATTAAAGAGAACGAGTCCCGTCGGCACAAGGAAGCGAAAAAGAAGGTACTACCAAGGTTGGAGAGCAAAGAAGATTGGCACTGCTTGGGTTGTACACAATGCGACAGATTACCAATTAACGCATTTGCTTGAAAAAGGTCATGCAAAAGTAGGCGGTGGACGAGTACCAGGCAAGCCGCATATTGCGCCGGTTGAAGAGCAGGTTATTGTTGGATATGAAAAACAGTTAGAGAAAATCATTAGGGGTAGGTGATAAGTGGATGACTTTAATTGAACTTAAAAGGTTATTAGATGCTACGGGTTATCCTGTGGCTTATTCGCATTTTAACGAACCTAAAGATACACCTTTTATCACCTATTTAGTGACTTATTCTCCAAACTTCCATGCGGACAATAGAACTTATCACAAAATTGATTCAGTGGATATTGAGTTATACACGAACAAAAAAGATTTACAAGCAGAAGAGGTGTTAGAAGATTTGCTTGATACAAACGAACTCCCTTATGAATCATATGAGGAGTATATAGAGTCAGAAAAAGTTTTCAAAAAAACATATGAAGTGAGGTTATATTAATGGGAAACAAAGTACAGTTCGGATTACAAAACGTGCATTACGCACCGTATACAGAGGTCGAAGGTGAAATCACATATGAAACACCGATCAAAATCCCTGGTGGTGTCTCTCTTACCTTAACGCCGCGAGGAGAGTTAGCGGAGTTTTATGCTGATAATATGCTATATTATTCCGCATCATCAAATGATGGTTATGATGGCACATTATCAATTGCTACAATTCCAGAGCAATTCGCTATAGATGCTTTGGGGGAAATTAAAGATGAAGATGATGGGGTTCTAACTGAAAAAGCAGATGCTAGACAGAAAAACTTTGCATTGCTGTTTGAGTTTGAGGGTGACAAAAAGGCGACACGTCACGTTTTATATAAATGTTCCGCAAATCGCCCGACAATCACAGGAGAAACGACAACTAATACAAAAGAGCCGCAACCAAATGAATTAACATTTATTTCATCTGCAAGAGAAACGGATTATGCGGTTAAGACGAAAACAACAGCCGACACATCCGAAGAAGTTTACGAAAATTGGTATGATGCCGTTTATGAAAAAACAACTCAAGACGATAGCACTCCCTAATAACCCCCGACCAATCGGGGAAGCAGAAATAGGGAAAAATTTTATGGTGGGGTGATTAAGTGGAAGCAACAATTAATATTGGCGAGCAAAAGATAAGATTAAAAGCTAACGCCATCACAGCAATTCATTACAAAAATCAATTTAAATCCGACATCCTAAAGGACACGCTTAACGCTATGGGTGGAGTTGAAGCAATCCTTAAACTGCAATCCTTAGACGGTGCAGAGGATTATGAAAAACTCCAACTCTTATTAGATGAAATAGATACGGTATTAATTTATCAATTTGTATGGTCGTGGGCAAGAACAGCGGATAGAAATGTAGAGCCATTCTATGAATGGATAAACAGCGTAGATATGCCGCCAGTTACTGAACTGTTATTAGAAGATGGATTTGTTGAGCTGCTGGTAGGTAATGTATATAGAAAAAAGTAAGTGAGACTCAAGTTGAAAGCGCATCTAAAAGCGATGATGATGTATTGACGACAGAGTCTTTTTTTATGACCTGCAAGATGGTCGGGTTAACGCTTGAGGATTTAGACATGATGACGATAGGCGAATGCCTGGATTATGTTGAAAACTATGTGGATATAAAAAATGGTAAGCAAGAAGAAAAAACCAGACAAGCCACACAAGATGATTTTGATTCATTTTAAGGTGTGATAATGAGATGACAAATAAACCGGTTAGATGTAGTAAGTGTAATAAATTAATGTTCTACATCAGTGATAATTTAAAAGGAAAAATCGAAGTTAAATGCACAAGATGTGGAAATAAAGAGGTTATTGATAAATAGAGGGTCATTGAACCCCCATTAATTAATTGGGGGTGAGGTGATTTGTCCAAAAGAATTAAAGGAATCACTATTGAACTTGATGGAGACACGAAAGGTCTCGACAAGGCTCTAAAAGATGTTAATAAAGAATCAAGAGACATACAAAAAGAGTTACGTGATGTTGATCGCTTACTTAAATTTAACCCCAAAAACACAGAGTTGGTTGCTCAAAAGCAGAAACTTCTCGGGGACCAAGTGCAAGCTACAAAAAAGAAACTCGAACAACTGAAAGGCTCTCAGGAGCAAGTAACTGAAGCATTTAAAAAAGGCCAAATATCAGAAGAACAATATCGAAATTTCCAGCGTGAAATTGCTGAGACTGAAAGCAAGCTAAATCATTACGAGAATCAATTAAAAAATGTTGATAAAACGCAGCGTTCTTTTGGTGATAAGCTGGCTGACTCCGGGAAAAAGGTAAAAGATTTCGGAGAAAAAATGACGACGGTTGGAAAAGAACTGTCGCTTAAAGTTACCGCCCCACTCATGGCGGTTGGTGGAGTTGCTGCCAAGATAGGCATGGACTTTAAGGCTGGCCTATCAGAAGTGCAAGCATTAAGCGGTGCAACTGGTGACGAATTAGCAAGATTAGAAGAACGATCCCGTGAACTAGGGGCATCCACAAAGTTTAGTGCTAAAGAGGTTACAGATGGCTTCAAATACATGGCACTTGCAGGTTGGGATGTGCAGCAATCTCTTGATGGTATTGACGGAGTTTTAAACTTAGCGGCTGCATCGGGTGAAGACTTAGGGCGCGTATCAGATATTTTAACAGATAGTATTTCAGCTTTTGGGGATGAAGCTAAGGATGCTGGTCGATATGCTGACGTTTTAGCGGCTGCATCATCTAATGCTAACACAGATGTTGCGGGACTTGGCGAATCATTTAAGATGGTTGCTCCGGTTGCTGGCGCATTAGGTTATAGCCTTGAAGATACAGCTGTAGCGCTAGGTTTGATGGCTAACGCAGGTGTTAAAGGTTCTAGTGCTGGTACAGCTTTGCGTAGTGCATTAACGAACTTAGTTAAACCTACAGCTAAGATGGAAAAAGAAATGAAGAAGCTTGGTATAAACATAAAAGACTCCAACGGTGAAATGAAACCTCTTGATGTTTTGCTCGGTGATTTACGAGAACGATTTAGTAAGTTATCAGAAGACCAGAAAGCATCTTCTGCGGCAACTATATTTGGTAAAGAAGCTATGGCTGGAATGCTCGCAGTCATTAATGCGGGTGAAGGAGACTTTAATAAGTTAACAAAAGCTATAGCAAACAGTGAAGGCGTAGCAGAAGAAATGGCTGACACCATGCAGAATAACCTGCAAGGTAAATTAATTAATTTAAAGTCAGCACTTGAAGAATTGGCTATCAAGTTATTTGATGCTTTAGAACCCGCACTAACAGCTATAGTAGGTGCAACGCAAAAGCTTGTAGATTGGCTGAACGGATTAAGCAAAGAAGCTCAATTAATTGTTGTGGCAATTGGAGCATTTGCAGCTGCCATTGGTCCACTTCTGTTAGTATTAGGACCACTGTTAACTATGCTTGGAGGATTAATGACTGTTTTACCAACTATAGCGCCTGTGCTATTAGGGATGGCAGGTCCGGTGGGGATTGTGGTGGGCGCGTTAACTGCCTTAGGTGTAGCCTTTGCATTGACAAGGACCAAGGCGGATGAATCCTATCAAGCCCAAGAAGAGTTGGCGCAAAATAATTTAGAGTTAGCTGAAACGCAATTAGAATCTGCCCAAGCTGTAACAGAACAAATTGATGAAACAACAAAATTAATCGATAAGACTAAAGAGCAAATGGAAACTACAGAAGAACTTGTTGATACATTTGAGGATCTAATCGAGAAATCCAAGTTGAGTACAGATGAGTTTGGCGAGTTTTTAACTCTACAAACAGAATTAGAAAATACGAAGTCTCCACAACGGATTGCTGAGATTGAAGAACGCATGGAGGGGCTGCGTAAAAAGTCTGGGATGTCCAAAGAGGAATTTAATCGCCTTTTAGAATCAAACGAAGCATTAGCAGAACAGTTTCCGGAAGCTGGTCAAGTTATCGATGATTATGGAAATGTAATCATGGATACGACTGGTAAATTACGTGATTTGACGAATGCCGAACTCGAACGCATGCAAACAGAAGTCTATAATCAGATGATTGAGGACTTGCGAGCTGTAAATAGCGAAATTGATGGTTACAACAACCTGTTGGGTGAAACTCTCGAGTTAGAGGATGGAATTAATGAGACTAAGAGCGAAATTAATAACATCCAAAATGAAATAAAGACTAATCAAGAATCTATAAAAAGCAATGATGAAGAAATATTAGCTTTAAAGGAACAACAAAAAGACGCGAGTTTTTCCGAATGGTGGCAATTGAATGAACAGATACATTCTCTTCAATCCCAAAATATTGAGTTGGATAGCAAAAATGAAAAGAACAAAAAGAACCTTGACTCGTTAGAAGGTGCTTTAACAACAGATGAGCAATCGTTAGAAGTCAAGAAGAAAACCCGTGATGAAATATCTAATCAGATAGATAAGAATATGCAAAATTACGATATGTATGTTGAAATACTAGGCAAGCAATTTGATATCAATATTGAAAAGGGCAAAGAAAATAAATCTATTGACGATGCCATTAAGAAAAGAAAAGATGAAATCAAACAGTTGGAAGATAAGATTAAAAAAGAAGGAGATTCCAACGGTAAATCGCAAGAAAAGATTGAGAAGCTGAATACAGAAAACAGTAAACTGGAAGAAGTAAAAGGAAAGCTAAAAGATATAAACGGATCATTAGATACGCAAAGTACTAAGTATACTACAGCTGAAAATAATTTAGAAAAGGTCTACGCTAAAGCTGGTCAAGTAGGAGATGAAACAAAGAATAATGTTAAACTGTCCGAGGAGTATAACAAGGTAACAGGAAAGAAAATTGACAAAGATGTCAATGTGAAAACAAACAAAGATGCAGACGAAGAAAACAAAAAATGGAGTAGTCCAATCAAAAAGGTCGTTAACGTTGTTGCTGATGGCTTAAGTAAGTTGAAGTTTTGGGCTAAAGGAACGAACTACCATCCAGGCGGTAAGGCGGTACTAGGCGAGGAAGGAACCGAACTTGTAGAACATGGGGGCAAATTGAGCCTAGCTAGTTTTGGTATGTACGACCTTCCCACGGGGGCTAAGGTTTTCACACACGAAGATACGGTCAATATGCTTAGAAATGGATTGGTAAGTGGCATCGGGAAAGGGATTGGGCTGCAAAAGTCAAGAGAATCTACTGTTGCTAGTGGTTATGATAATGGTGAGATTGTTGGTGTTTTAAGGGAGCAAAACGGATTACTTTTAGCGCTACTTAAGAAAAACACTAACCTTGTACTAAATGATAGGGTTTTAGCAGAGGAAATAGAACCGACCGTTACTGAAATACAACAGAGAAACGAAAGTGTGTTAAGAAAATTTAGGGGGTGATGCCTTTTGATTTTTAATGGAATAGAAAAAAATTACCTTACAGTAACCCGTGGCAGAAAAAGACCCTCCTGGGCACCTATTGATAGAGAATTAATTACAGTTACTGGCATGGCAGGTGCGCATCTATCTCACAGTAAACAACAAGTTAGAGTAATTACTGTACCTGTCTTTATAATGGCTGATAGTTTTAGTGACTTGCAAAAATTAAAAGAAGATCTAGCTGAATGGTTAATACACGACGAACCGAAAGAATTAAAGTTTAGGGATGAACCAAACAGAACATATTACGCTGTCGTGGATGGTGGTTTAGATTTAGCTGAATTGGTTAGATGGGGAACGGGCGAAATAACATTTATTTGCCCCGACCCGTTTAAATATGGTGAAGAAAAAACACTATCATTCCCCGCCGATATCGTTGAAGTTGAAAACGAAGGTACAGCAGAAACGGAACCGATATTTGAATTAACTGTAAAACAAAAGACAACCTTTGCTATGATTTCAAATGGCGATGATGACGCAGCCGAATATAATCTAATTGGAACACCTGCAGATGATGACGTTCAAATCGTAGATACCCGTGCAAGTGTTTTATATGAAAACGGGAAAACACTAGATTCTTGGAGTACTGCAACTTTAAACATGGTTGACGAGCATTTTGTTAAAAAGATTGGTGGAACAATGACAACAGACGATGCCGGTATCCGTGCTAATGGATATGGTACGGGAGATAAACTTCATGGACCTGCGGTATTTAAAGAAATAAACCCAATCCAAGACTTTGAAATCGAAACGACATTCGATATTATATCCCGCAACGAAATGGATAACTTCCGAATTGGAATTAATTTTCTTGATGAAAATATGAATATGCTCGGGACTATAGCAATAAAGGACAACAGTCGGACGTATAAGCGAAGAGTGCCTTTAGCGAGATACGGACCGTACCGGGGTACTAACGCGGGTTACCTTATTGGTGATAGCCAAAAGAACGATAAAGCAAGGGAAACAACTTTGTTCTATTTGCGAGTTAAACGAGAAGGTAAACGATTCGAGTTTTATATAGGAGAGTGGCAGAATCAAAAGCATGTCCGCAACTGGACAGGAAAATATAATGATAAGAACAACGAGTTCCAAGGTAGGTTAAAATACATCACATTGTTTATTGCAAAATGGGGCGACCGTCCTAATCCTACTAGATTACGGATAAATAGCGTAGAGGTGTTTGAATTAGCGCAGGCAACCGTAGATCAAACACCATATATATTGTATCCAGGAGATGTTGTAACGTTTGATAATAAAGAAGCTGACATTTTAGTAAATGGAGAACCGCGAATGGATTTAAAAAACTTCGGAGGTTCTTTTTTCAAGCTTAAAAAAGGTAAAAATATGTTAATTGTATCTCCATTGGATGCTTTTGAAACGCGTATGAGATTTAGGGATAAATATTTGTAAGGGTGGTGATACTTTGTCACAAATACACATCATAGACGGTCAAGAAAGCTTGATATTAGACTACATCACCGCAGAGAACATCATAGACGACAATCATAAAAAGTCATTAGAAGATACTTTAGAAACTTATGATTTTATCACTTTTGCAGACAAGAGATTTAGTGAGCATCTCGAAAAACGTAATCGAATTATTATCCCAGACGAAGATGGAAGTTTAGTAGAGTTTGTCATTTTTGAAGCCGAGAAGTACAAAGATACAGAAGGGTATAAAGCGCAAATATTTGCCAATGCTAGTTACCTAGAATTACGAAAGACCAATGTCATTTACCCTGATACGTATCAAGGGACTGCAAGTCATTTGCTTGGTATGGCTTTAAACGGCACCGGTCGCACAGTTGGAAGAGTGGAAGCGGAAGGAACACGCACAATAAGAATCGAACAACACACAAGCCCGTACGACTTTGTCAAACGTATAGCGAAAGAGTTTGAGTGTGAACTAGCCTTTCCAATTGAACATGACGGCACAAAAGTAACTGCTCGTTATGTCGAATTATTAGAGCGTGTGGGGGATTGGAGAGGTAGAGAAGTAGAGTTTGGTCGTGATTTAGATGGTATCCGTCGAGTAGAAAAACAGGATATCGTAACAGCGCTCTTAGGCTTGGGACCCGAACGTGAGGATGGCACAAGATTAGAAGTACTCGTAGAAGATTATGACGCATTGCAAAGATGGGGCTGGTACGACGAATACGGTAACTTAAACCATTTAATTGAAGCATACGAAATTGAATCTAGTCGGGCAGAAATGACAGATGCAGAAGCACGACAATACACCCGTACGGCTTTAAATAAACGAATCAATACCCAAATAACTTACGAAACAACAATAATCGATCTTGAAAATGTACCAGGCATGAAAAATAAAAAAATACGCTTTGGCGATACGATTAAGATTAAAGACACAACATTTAATCCACCTCTTTACCTTGAAGCAAGGGTATTTGAACAAACTCGGTCTATTAAAACAACTGCAAAAAAAGAAATTAAACTTGGCGATTACATCGAGTACACCGAAGAAGAAGTACATGAGATATGGAAACAGTTGCAGAAGGAAATTAAGAACCGCGTATCGCATTACGAAATGGTCGAGTACACGTACGATAAACTCACGATAGATGATAAAGATGAAATTATATTTGAAGATGGAAAAACATTTGCGGAAGCTACAGGAATAACAGCGGAAGAAAATGCGAAAGCTTTTGCAGTCGAAGAAGACGAGAAAATCAAAGTTGATGCTGAGGATTATGCGGACAGAATATCGGAACAATATGCGGAGTCAGCACTTGAACAAGCTAAACAGTATGCCGTAGCTAAAGAAGTCTACGACAATCAAATGGACAGAATTGCAGCCGATATGGCTGAAAAAGCTGACTTAGAATATATTGACGGTAAATTAGTCGATAAAGTTAATAAAGGTGATGTCTATACAAAAGAAAATGTAGACAACATGATTAACAACACTGTTTCCAAGACGCAGTATACTACGGATATGGAAGGTATTGTGACTGACCTAGAATCTCAAGGTACTCGTATAGGACAAAACGAAAAGGCTATTGGATTAAAAGCAGACAGTACGGAATTAGATGCTGTAGAGCAGAGTTTGACAACAAAAATTGGTAATGTTGAGGTCAAAGCTGATGAGGTTGAGATTAGCGTTAGTGAAGTAAAGGCGGATTTGGATGGATTGGAGATTGGCACAACTAACATATTGAAGGGTACGAGTCCAAATTATAAGAATTTAAATATCGGACAATATTACTCTGCTATAGAAGAAGGTGCTAGAAAGAATCTTAGTGAGTATGGCCTAAAGATTGGCGACACAGTTACGTTTAAAATCTATATAAAATCTCCGAGTACTAAAGGCGGTAGGGCAAGGATTAGCCCATTTAGAACTGACGGTACTTATACATCATTAAACGGAAATATTATTGAGAAAGGTAAAGAGGGATATTCCGAAGTAACTATGAAGATTGCAGATGATATAACTCAAATATTATTTGCAATCCAGAATGATAATACTTCTGTAACAGCAAGCGCTACTTATCAATATAAAGAACCTATTGTTGTTAGAGGGGATAAAATAGGCTCTTGGCAACCAGCACCCGAAGACACTGACGAAGCCATCAACCAAGTATCTGGACGTGTCGAAACTCTTGACGGCGAAATCAGAACGGTTGCGGGAGAAGTAGCGCTTAAAGCAAGCAAATCGGTTGTAGACAGTTTGGAAAATCGTGTATCAACGGCAGAAGGTGAATTGCAAGTCTTGCCTGGTGAAATTAATGCTAAGGTAAGCAAAGATGGCTTAATATCTGAAATCAACGCTCAGCCGGACAATCTATTAATCGACTTCCCGCGTGTAAAAATGACAAATGAACTTGAAGCAAAGCATATTAAATCGTTAGCTGGACTAAACGTCAATGATCAATTTGTAGTTGATGCCAACGGTAAGGTAACAATTGGTAATAATCGGGTAACTATTGATGATAAAAGTATAAGTATAACTCGTCCTGATGGGGCAGTGTGGATGCAGGATGGTATGGTTTTTCAAGACTACAACGTAACAAGCGTAGACCCTTACGATATGGACTATGTTAATTTATCTGGAAACTTAATTGATGGAGTATTCCAAGCGTCCAGAGGGTTTTATCGAGCGGGGTATCAAGCTATTTCTGGTGGTGGCGATTATAATGATATTAGGGATCCGAGTTTAGGTTATACTGTCAAATTTACCTCGTACGAATTTATCCATGCAGCTAGATATTTTGTCATTGGATATCGTAAGGGGGTTAATTTAAATAATCCGAGGCACCAAGTACGACTTTATGACGGAACCAACTTACTTTATCAAGAATGGCACGAATCAGGTGGGAGACCTAACTATGCTCCAATTATTATAGACATGGGTAAACCAACATACGAAACAATAAATTTCCAATTAAGGATAGGAATTAATAAAGCAGATGTAAGCGGCAACGACACCTTAATATTTCGTATAGACAGAGTTTATCAGACTGACTTTATTTGAGGTGATTAAATGACAGAAATGCAAACTTATGACACGCGCCAGCCAGGCACAACCAAGGTGTTTTTTAAGGTGAATGACGGAGCTGTTGCCTCTGTTATAATTGGTAACCGGGCAGTGTCAACGGATAGTGGTTACCAATTTTACGTTGATGACTACGTAGCCGACCAGATAGATAAATGTGAAATATATTTAGATGGACTTACTCCGAAACTAAAATTAAAGGAAGGAGAAATATTGGAAGTACCTGAGAAGTCGGAAAAGGAGAAGGAAATTGAAAGATTGGAATACGAGTTAGAGAGATTGAAAAATGCTGAATAAGCGTTATTTTTATGTAAAAGAAGGACTTTTGCCCCTCCTGTCGAATGAGTATATAGGAGGGGATAAAATGGATGATGTAATTGTATTTAGTGTTGAGCAAAAATTAGTTATTGTAGAAGGACAAGAGTATTTATGTGAGATTGTAAGAAAAGGAAAAGGCGCAATGTGTCGTGGAGAGAATATCAAAACCAATGAAAAAACTGAATGGGTTGAGTTTGACGATTGGATAAATGCGGCATTTAAATTCGGTGATTATTTAAAAAGGCATATGTAGAATTAAAGAAACAAAAGAAGGACTTTCTCCTCATATGTCGAATGATGAAATGAGGAGGGATATCATGACCGCGAAAACAGAATACCAACTGATGGCACTCATTGATTTATTAATCAAAAAAGGTGTCATCACAGATAAAGAACTCGAAGAAACAGACAAGATTATAGAAAGTTTACTAAGCAAAGAGCGCTCCTGATGGGGTGCTCTTTTAAGTTTTAATTTCTTATCCTAATAACCGATATAGGTATTAGGAGGGGGAAATATGGAAATTAATGAATTAGTCAGGGTTATAGTTGAACAAAACGAAAACTATTTATCGATGTTACAGTGGTCTGTGGGCAGTATTATTACGCTGCTGGTTATTTTCTTAACAGCAAACTTTTTTACCATGAGGAAATTTCGACAAGAAGAGATAGAGCGAATAAAACAAGAGGTTATAACTAATTTGAAAGAATCTGATTTCCTATTATTAAAAGAAGAACTGGAATTAAAATTAAAAAAGTCACAACAGGAAGAAGCTGACAAATTAAAACTAAGTGTTAGTACCATTAAGCAAGGACTTAAGGCTAGCGAAAAAAAAAATATAGAAATCCAAGGACTACTTAATAATTTGAATGCTGACTTTCATTTTGAAAATGGAGTGTATAGTAACGCGTATACTTACTATATAAATGCATTAGAATGTTATTTAGATTCAAGTTCATTTGGTTATGTAAGTAATACACTTTCAAAGCTGGAGAATACTGCAGAAAAACTCAATTTCGTACAGGGTTCGTATTTGTCGGCATTCAGTGAACTTTCTAGTAGACTGGACTCTAAATATGAGGTTCAAGTAAAAAGGATTGAAAGTAAATTAAATAAAGTAAAGAATTTGTAAAATCATCCCGACCGGGGTACTTTTCCCCCCTCTTAAATATTTACTCATGATAGACGATATAGATATGAGGGAGGGTTCGTAATGGATGAACATATTATAAAGAATATAGACAGGAAAATGGTCAAACTCGCAAATGGAAAAGGAACTTTCATATTAGATATCGTTCTTACTGAATATCGCCAAGAACCAAAACTAAATGAATATTTGATAAGAACAACATCATTAGATGGAAGTGTAGTTATGGATTGGATGGAAATTGAATCTAAGGACCCGGCATTCGATTTTGCTGACCTTTTAGTAAGCAATCTCTTAGAATAAACTATAACTTTAAAAAGTACTAAAGACATCCGGCTGGGTGTCTTTTTATTTTGGGGAAATACGAGAAAGTCCTATAAAAATAGGACAGGGAGATGAATTTAAAGATGGGTGGTTTTAATTTGGAACATTTAGAAGCAGCACGCTTTTTCTTATTTGGAGACGTAAAGTTTTTACATTTACTTTTATTGCTGATGGCACTAGATATTGTTACTGGGGTATTTAAAGCATGGAAGAATCAAAATTTATGGTCTAGAAAGTCACTGTTTGGATATGCACGAAAGGTACTTGTACTTGTAGTGATTATCTTGGCAAACGTTGTAGATCAGATATTAGGTTTAAATGGGGCGGTCACTTATGCGACTGTCCTTTTTTATATTGCAAACGAGGGTTTGTCTATCTTAGAAAATATGGCGCAGTTGGGTGTATTGGTACCAACTAACCTAGCAAAGAAATTAAAAACTATTGATAATAGCGGGCAAACTTTACCGGAAGAAATTAGAAAAGAATTTAGTACAAAAGAAAATGAGTAAGACATTTTACAACAAAATAAACTGATTAATCAGGTGGCTAGTCCAATCGGGCAAGCCACCTTTTTAATATAAAATATTAGGAGGAGATTTATTATGGCAAAAATCGCATTAGGTGCAGGCCATGGGTATAATACACCCGGGAAGAGATCCCCGGCTGGAGAAAGAGAGTGGTCATTTAACAACAAAGTTGTTACAGCAGCAATCAAGTATTTAAATGAATACGAAAATGCTACAATAATTCGTTTGGATGACCCAACAGGAAATACGGATGTGTCTCTAACGGCACGTACAAATAAAGCGAACAGTCAAGGTGCAGATATTTTAGTTTCATATCACCATAATGCTAACACTGGTCAATGGGGAACTTGGACAGGTACTGAAACGTATCATTATCCTGGTTCATCTTCGGGACTAGCTCTTGCACGTAAAATCCATCTAGCAATTGTAGGAGAGATGGGACTACGTGACCGGGGGATTAAATCAGAGAACTTTCATATGGTCCGCGAATCTCATATGCCTGCGATTCTTATTGAAGGTGGATTTATGGATTCAACAATCGATATCGTAAAAATGAGAAATAATACTGTATTAGACCTTACTGGTAAAGCTTTAGCAGACTCTATTGCTTCACACTTTGGTTTGAAGAAGAAAGTTAATGGCGGATCCAGACAAAGATATGTGGAAATTGTTACAGATTCCCTTTGGACGTACAATACCGCTGATTGGAATGATAAGGCTGTGATTGTAAACAGAGGAGAAGTGTTTACCGTTATTCGGAACAAGTTCCCAGTAGGTGGCGGGCATATGTTCCAAATTAAGAGTGGTTTGTATATTACAGCTAATTCTAATTATGTAAGGTATTATGCGAAATAATTAAGAAAGGCTCTCCATAGTGGGAGTTTATATAAAAAATTCTAAGAGAGTTATAGAAGTGTAGGTAGTAAGTATGGTTTTCTATAAATTTGAAGGAGATGAAAGACACTTGTAGAAGTAGTAAATATGCCCAAAAAGGAGGTGATAATATGCGAAAAATATTATTGTCTTTAGTTCTAGTACTTGCTATGTCCACTTCTTTGTTTGGAAACACATCGAATGCATCTGAAGTCACTACTAATGCAGATGATTCGACTCTTTTCAAAACATATGGACCATACAATTTTAAAACAAAAGATGGTCAGTGGGACGGGAAATTATCAGTACCACCTGGGGGTGCGGACGTTACAGTAACTGTAAGGAATTTGAACTTTAATGGGAACCCAATGGTTCGTTTATGTAATGCATCAACCGGAAATTGTACTGGATTCGGTCCATTAACACAGCCACGCTTGACCAGAACTTTTACCAACATGTTACCAGGGTCATACTATGGAGATGTAGTTACTGGAACAGTAACATCTAGTGGTACTATTACCTTTAACGTTAGATAAAGAATAGGTATTACAAAAAATATTGAGTTATCGGTCTCCTAAAGGAGGCCTTTTCTTTTGCGAAATTGACAGGTTAGATAAATATAAAAAGGAAAAGCAACGTAGATTAAACGCAGGTACATTTAAAATTATATTAAATTAAAAATAAGCTTTATTTTTATGGTAAAAGCCCTCAATCGCGGAAACGGTTGAGGGCTTTTTTAATTTAAGAGCTTTTCGGGGAATTGAGTCTTATTTACCAAGACTTTTGTAAAAGGTTCTGATTTTTAGTATAGTTATAGATATAAATAAAAAATAACATGCAGGATACCCCGCATGCTAGACACTTCATCTAAACTTATTTTACTATAAAAAGTCTTTTTAGTCTAGCTATTTGGTAATTCCTGTTCATCAGGGGGAAGATTAAATGACAGATAATTTAACAGTTCTTCATGCTTTAGTGAACAATAATAAGGGGTTTATAACAGATATTGCTAGAAAATACAGTAGTTCAGAAGAGGAAATTGATCCGAAAAAGGGTAAACCAGAATTAATTGATGATTTATTACCTTTACTTCCAGAATCCGAGAAAATTAAAATTATTGATGAAACATTTAATACTCCTAAGATGAGGTATAACGCTCACGTTGGATTTATAAAAAAAGAAGTCCCAACAGAAGAAGATATTAATGAAGGTTGTGAAAAATTTAATAACACCTCAGATTATAATAGTGAGGTTCCTGAGTATCAGACAAATTATAAACAGACAATTAGTTTAATAAAATATGGGGAGAGCGAGTTGATGCTTTACTATACCCTTTTTACTAAAAAGCCAGAATATGATTTTGAGTCCATGGAATCAAAAACAATTGTTTTTTCAAATAAGGTTAGGGTTATTATTAAACCAAGACAAAAAATTGTTACTGTTTTTACTGGAAATAAAGATATATTTAACAATGTCCTTTCAGCATTAACTATAGCGTTTAATTTTCCAGTGCTACCATTAAATGCGAATAAGACCGGAATTTCAGAGGTAACAAGAGGTAGTTTTTCATTCCATACAATTAAGTTTCTAGATTTTATATACTATGGTTTGGCAGACATAGGGGAAATTGGGGATATTAATCAAATTAGTTTGGAAACATCAAGTAAAAGTAAGGATCCCCAAAAAGTGAATGTTAAGGGAGGAAACGATTTACTTGATGATAAGTCCATCTGCGAGTATTTATTTTTGTATGCAAGAGATCTAGTGGGGGTTAGGTTATCTTTAAATATCGAGACTGAGAATAACCGTTATAAAGCAAACATAGAAATTAGTGTAAGAGATAATAAAGTAAAAATAGGGGTTCAAAAGGAAAATCACACTATAATTAGAGTACAAGAAACTTATCAAATGATTGAGAATAATGTTTTTAAACATTTAAAAAAACCAGGTCTTATTGATGAAGATAAAACAATTAAATTATTGGATAAAATTAAACAAAGAGCGCTGTAATAGATTGGATCACTAATAAGAGGTGACTAAATGGGTATTAAATATGGGGATTTTGATACATTAGAGGAGCAATTAAATAATATTTCAAATACAAATGCTTTATTGCTATTATTAACTAAGAAAGGGATTATTCAACCTGAAGAGTTTTATGAGGCTAAAAGGGATGCATTACGAGCGCTTAAATTAGAATTTCCTGAGCTTTTTAAATGAAAAATTTAATTGCTAATAATAGAGGTGTTTTTGTTGTTAAATACCATAATTACTTCAATAATAACAAGTAGTTTAATGACTATTGCTGTACAAGCAGTTTTAAAAAATGGAGTTAAAAACTACTTCGATAAAAATTTAGAAAAATTTAAAGAACGATTAAAAAAAGAAGCAGAACGAAGAAAATTAGATTTTGAAAGAAAAATTCATGATTTTTCATTATATTCTACAAAAAGACACGAATTATATCCTGAAATGTATAAACAGCTATACAAAATATGGCGCGAGATAAAAATGATAGAAAAAAAATCGCATATAATTCCTTCAGTTGTAAAAACTGCTGAAGGAATTATACCTTATTACGAAGGTCTTGGTATTAATCTTAATGAAGAAATTAAGGGATATATTAAAATAACAAGTATAGAATGGAGCGCTAATCCAGAAAACTGTACACATTTGATAAGTGAAAAAATTAAAGGCTACTTAACTTCTGAATCGTCATATAAGTTAAATGAAGTGGAAAATTATTATATGGATAACATTTTATATTTTTCAGATGAAATTTCCTCCAAATTAAATGACCTAATATATGCAATGCTTCTATTTGTATTACAGATAAACAATACAAAAATTGTAAAAGAAAAAATTGATGAAGACAAAATCCAGGATGATGTGGAAATAATTGAAAGAATGTTCAAAAAGGAATTGAACATAGGGGATTATGAATTAGATGAGAATAAATAAGTACATATTTATTTTTATTACTAGTCGATGCAACTTTTTTCTAAATTTACAAATGAGTTTAGATGATTGATGATAAAGGGATTAGAGTGCAAGCAGGTAATTGTATTAGTGATTAACATACGGTAAAGTTCCCACCAAAGGCCATGGTAGGGAACTTTTTTAAATTTACCAAGTTCGTTCTTGTCTTACTATCTCTGTATTCGTAATATACTCTTCCATCACTTTTTGGGTCCCGTTTCTCAATTCTCCTGGAGAAAACTCAATCACTTCTT
Organism: Oceanobacillus sp. FSL H7-0719; assembly: GCF_045040795.1. GTDB lineage: Bacteria > Bacillota > Bacilli > Bacillales > Amphibacillaceae > Oceanobacillus. The sequence goes on from NZ_CP150301.1 coordinate 477,996, forward strand.
TATTTACGCTGTATTTTACAGCTTCGTTTTCTGTCCCCAAATATCTAATATCCAAATGATACTTAGTAAACATATCCGCTTTAAGCTGTTTAAAATCGCTTTCTAATTGTTTTAAAATAGAATCAATTAAATCTAAATAAACGGGCCTCTTTGGAAACCTTTAAGGTTTCTTTATCATCTGTAAATATTTTAATGGCCATAGGCATTGTGATAAATTTTAATATTAAACTTTTATCCATGATATCCCTCCTTGTTAAAAAATAACAGTACACTTGTTCTTATTTTATGTTATGATATAAAATATAAATAAGGAACAAACGTTCGTCAGGGGGAGATAGCATGAAAAGATTATTTGAACGCTCGATTAAAAACAAAGAGACTATCGTTATCTTTTATATGGACCAAGAAAATAAAGTCACACAGCGCTATGTATGTGTTTTGAAATTTAATGATGATTATGCTTTGGTGTATTGTTATTACCGTAAAAAGGTCCGCACGCTTAAGCTTGAGAATATCCTTTCTGCTGGTCCAAGAAAGGGGATTGCATAATGATTAATGACAGAGGAACAAAGAAATGGACTTCACTCATGCTGCCCGAGCATGTAGAAGCACTGAAAAAACTAAGAGAAGAAGAGAATTGGAAGGAAAAACCAATCATTGATGAACATTTAATTGAAGAAATAAATTTAATACTGCAGCTGGCATTAAAAGATGATTTAACAATCGAAGTAGAATATTTTAAGGACCATGATTATCATAAAATTAAAGGGAAATTACTTGCAGTGGATCCGTTACTTAGTTATGTGAGGTTTGAGGACGATGAGATTCCGTTGGATAGTATTACGGGTGCCAGGATAGATTGAAAGCAGGAGAATTTTGTCTCCTGCTTTTTTGTGTGATTAATGAAAAATAACAGAGGGATTATGTCCCCCTGTTATAAATTCAAACATTCCCCTATATAATAGGAAGTAACTTTAAATAAAAAAGATACCAACAGGATACCAATTTAACGAAAATCGAAAATTAAACAAATAAAAATAAGACATTTTAAAGTAACCAGTAGACACAAACGTTGATACTAAAGCACTTTGTAGTAAACGTAAAAATGTGGTAGAATGTAAACAACAGCCTTCTAAGCTGTAGGTCGTAGGTTCGAATCCTACTTGGGACGTAATGACAACAAAGAGAAACCTAATTTTTTAGGTTTCTCTTTTATATTATGTTTTAATAATATAAAAGGAGGGTATAGATAAAAGTTAAGATATAATAATAAATATAACTGTGGAATGTGAGGTGAAACGTTTATAATGAAGTCTGGAGATATCATTCTATTTCCAAAATGGCAAAAGCTGCTGGAAGAAGAGAGCATTGCTGCAATTAAAGAAAGACATTTTGACGAGGCTTTAGAAAAACTTAATTTGCTTATAAGCTATCAGGTGAATAATGATGAAGTTTTTACAGGAAAATTAATTTGCCTGATGGAATTGGAAAGATATGAGGAAGCGCAAGATCTATGTGAGTCTCTTCTTTTAGAAAAAAACGATAATTATTATCAGTACATACATATTTATTTAACTTTACTTTTTCAAACCAATCAATATGGATTATTGATGGAAATTGCTTCAACTGAGTTAGAAAGCGGGAAGGTTCCAGAAAGTTTGATTGCGCCATTCAAACAGCTTTATGAAATGAGCAGTAAAATGAGGATTGATCTAGAAATTGATCGTTCAAATATTTATCTGGATTCATTGTATGATGCTGTTAACCAGGATAATCATATTGAACAATGGCGCTTAATCAATAAGCTGAGTAAATTGGAAATGCCGCCAAGTGAAAAGGCTGTTTCATTACTTGTGAATGAACATGTACATCCATTGAATAAATCCGCAATATTTATGTGGATTCAAGGGAAGGGTGTAACAAAGCCTGTTGATATACATAAATTCGGTATACATATTAAAATGATACCAGTCGATACACCAGCACTGGAAGAAAGTGCAATTGCTAAACGTGTCTATGCATCTATAAGTAATCTAGAACAAAAAAATCCATCGCTCTTTCAACTCGTTGAGTCATTATTCAAGCATTATCTTTATGTTTTATATCCAATTTCCCCGCCAGAGTCTGATGCAGAGTTAATTGCAGAGGCATTAGTCGCAATCGGGAATGAATATCTCAATATAACGGAAGAAACGTTTTCTAAGAGTAAACAAAAACATACACGTTATATAAATGAAATTAAGACAAGTGATATGCTTTATTCAAGTATTATAGATGAATAGGCAGAAATGCTTGAAAGCCATATGATTTATGATATAATAAGATGGTTGTAAATTTGAAATCGTTAAATTAAAACAAAAGATTGTTAGTTAAACAATAGATTTTGGAGGGAATTGTAATGACAGTAAAATGGGAAAAACAAGAAGGAAATAAAGGAGTACTTACTTTTGAAGTCTCTCCTGAAGAATTTGATAAGGCGCTAGATCAGGCGTTCAAGAAGGTTTCTAAAGACGTACAGATTCCTGGATTCCGTAAAGGTAAAATTCCACGCGGATTATTTGAAAAACGTTTTGGTGTTGAAGCACTTTACCAAGATGCGGTAGATATTGTACTTCCAGGCGCATACACGAAAGCAATCGATGAAGCAGATATCTTCCCGGTTGATCAGCCGGAAGTGGATATTGAGCAAATCGAAAAAGGAAAAACACTTATCTTTACTGCAGAAGTTCAAGTTAAGCCAGAAGTGACTCTAGGTGAATACAAAGGACTTGAGGTTGAAGAGGAAACTGTAGAAGTTACAGATGAGGATGTAGAGCATGAATTAGGTCATCTTCGTGAGCAGCATGCAGAGCTAGTTGTTAAGGAAGAAGGAGAAGTTGAAGAAGGCGATACAGTTGTAATCGACTTTGAAGGCTTTACTGATGGAGAAGCTTTTGAAGGCGGAAAAGGTGAAAACCACAGCCTTGAAATCGGTTCTGGACAATTCATACCTGGTTTCGAAGAGAAACTAGTTGGTAAAAAATCTGGTGAAGAAACAGAAATCGAAATAACTTTCCCTGAAGAATACCATGCAGAGGATCTTGCAGGAAAAGACGCAACATTTAAAGTTACTATTCATGAAATTAAAACAAAAGAACTGCCAGAACTAGATGATGAATTTGCAAAAGATCTGGATGATGAAGTAGAAACGTTAGACGAATTAAAAGCGAAGAAAAAAGCAGAGCTTTTAGAGCAAAGAACACAAGCGGCAGACACTGCTAAACGTGAATCACTAATTGAAAAGGCATCTGAAAATGCTGAAGTGGATATTCCGGAAGTAATGGTTGAAAATGAATTAGATCAAATGCTTCAAGAATTTGAACAACGCCTGCAAATGCAAGGTATGACATTAGAAATGTATACACAGTTTGCTGGACAAGATGAAGCAGCGCTTAAAGAGCAAATGAAAGACGATGCTGGAAAACGCGTGAAGACAAGCTTAACACTAGAAGCAATTGCAAAAGCTGAAAACGTGGAAGCTACTGAAGAAGAAGTTAAAGAAGAGCTTGAAAAAATGGCATCTATGTACGGCACTGAGGTTGAACAGCTTGTACAAATCCTTGGCGGCAATACAGAAACAATCAAGCAGGATCTGAAGATGAGAAAAGCAATTGATGTATTAGTTGATAACGGTAAAGCAGCAAAATAATAAATGGACATTGAAGTTATTGATTTTGTTGAATAAAAGCAAGGTGCGGATGTTTCGCACCTTGTTTCTATATTATCTTACTGTCCACTCTACATATAAATTAAATTGACTTAATATTTGCTATCTGACATATAGATAAGTAATATAGTATTATTCATTTGGATGTGTACATGATATAGAACGCAATTAAATTTAATAAGGTTTATTATTTTGTTTTTCAATTTGTATCTGATATGATTGACTATAATCAATGGTGTATTTAATTTTCTTATGAATCATAGGGGTGAAAAAATGTTTAAATTTAATGAAGAAAAAGGACAATTAAAATGTTCTTTTTGTGGAAAAAGCCAAGAACAGGTTCGTAAATTAGTTGCTGGACCTGGTGTATATATATGTGATGAATGTATAGAACTCTGTACTGAAATTGTTGAGGAAGAACTTGGAACGGATGAGGCAATGGAATTTACGGAGATTCCAAAACCTAAAGAAATCTGCGAAATTCTTGATGATTATGTAATCGGTCAAGATGATGCTAAGAAAAGTCTGGCTGTAGCGGTCTACAATCACTATAAGCGTATTAATTCGTCTAAAAATACGGATGATGTAGAACTTGCAAAAAGTAATATCTCTTTAATTGGGCCTACTGGAAGCGGGAAAACGTTGTTAGCTCAGACATTAGCTCGTATTATTAATGTACCTTTTGCTATGGCTGATGCTACATCACTTACAGAGGCTGGTTATGTTGGAGAAGATGTTGAAAACATTCTTCTTAAACTTATTCAAGCAGCTGATTATGATGTGGAAAAGGCGGAAAAAGGAATTATCTACATTGATGAAATTGATAAGGTTGCAAGAAAGTCTGAAAATCCTTCGATAACACGAGACGTATCTGGTGAAGGTGTACAACAAGCACTTCTTAAAATTCTTGAAGGTACTGTGGCAAGCGTGCCGCCTCAAGGTGGACGCAAACATCCACATCAAGAGTTTATTCAAATCGATACAACAAATATCCTATTTATAGTCGGTGGAGCATTTGATGGAATTGATCAGGTTATTAAACGCCGCCTTGGTAAGAAAGTTATCGGTTTTGGATCGAATGAAAAGCAAGAAGAGCTTGATATGGGAGCATTGCTTGCGAAGATTCTTCCAGAGGATCTATTGCGTTATGGATTAATTCCTGAATTTATTGGACGTATTCCAATCATAGCAAGTCTTACTCCACTTGATGAAGATGCACTGGTTCAAATTTTGACAACACCAAAAAATGCTTTAGTGAAACAATATCAAAAGTTATTCGAAATGGATGATGTAATATTAGATATTGAAGACGAAGCATTGCTTGAAATCTCTAAAAAGGCGATCGAACGCAAGACAGGTGCGCGTGGTCTCAGGTCGATTATAGAAGGCATCATGCGTGATGTTATGTTTGAGCTGCCTTCACGTGACGATATAGAGAAATGTGTGATTACGAAAGACACAGTGATAGATGAGAACGGCAGTCCAAAGCTAATTTTTCGCGATGGCACAGTAGTAGAAGGAAATGAAAAACTGCCAAAAGAAAGTGCATAAGTCTAGCTTAGCTTACACTTCTTAGCATAAAAATGGAGACCGGCTGTTTGTATGATGCTCTTTGTAAATGTTACATGAGCATTACGGACAGCAAGTCTCCTTTTCTATTCGTATAAATTGCACCATTAGGAGATACTAATTGCTGCAGCACATAAAAAGAATTATAATAAAAAACTACATAATCGTTTTTCTATAAGGACGAAACATATTATAAAGTTATACATATTATCGGAGGTACTAACTATGGTTAACAAATTTAAAGAAATACCCCTCCTGCCATTACGTGGTATGATTGTTTTTCCATCCATGGTTTTGCATTTAGATGTCGGAAGAGATAAATCAATTGCTGCTTTGGAGAAAGCCATGATAGACGACAAATGTGTCTTCCTCGCTGCGCAAAAGAAAGCAAGTGTGGACGAGCCAGGAGTGGAAGACATCTATGAAGTGGGGACACTTGCAAAGGTAAAGCAGATGGTCAAGCTGCCTAATGGTACGCTTCGTGTATTGGTAGAAGGAATTGAACGCTATAAAATCGTTAAATTTCTAACTACAGAAGACGAATTCTTAGTAGAAATAGAGCAGGTTGAAGAAGTCCATGAAGATGAAACAGAGGAAGAAGCACTCATGCGCTCTCTGTTAAAACAGTTTGAACAATACACAAAATTATCACGCAAAGTTACGGGTGAAACGTTTGAAACTGTAGCAGATATTGACCATCCGGGCAGACTGGCTGATATTATCGCATCCCATTTATCAGTAAAAATGAAGGAAAAACAGACACTATTGGAAATGGCTAATATAGCAAAACGTTTGCACTATATCATTAAACTGATTACAAACGAAAAGAAAGTGCTGGATATTGAAAGAAAAATTGGCCAGCGCGTAAAAAACTCGATGGAAAAAACACAAAAAGAATATTATTTACGAGAACAGCTTAAAGCAATCCAAAAGGAACTCGGTGACCGTGATGGGAAATCAGGTGAAGTTGGCGATTTACAGGAGAGAATTAATGAGTCAGATATGCCGGATGATGTTCGTGCAGTAGCGTTGAAGGAACTTGGACGGTATGAGAAGATACCTCAGAATTCTGCCGAAAGCTCTGTAATTCGTAATTACCTTGACTGGCTGCTTACATTGCCGTGGACAGAACAATCTCAAGATACAATTAATATTAATGAAGCAGAAAAAGTATTAAATGAAGATCATTATGGCTTGGAAAAAGTAAAAGAACGAATTCTTGAATATCTTGCAGTACAGAAGCTAACTAATTCTATAAAAGGGCCAATACTATGTCTCGTAGGTCCACCTGGGGTAGGGAAGACTTCGCTTGCACGTTCGATTGCACGTTCTGTCAACCGTAATTTTGTCAGAATTTCACTTGGTGGAGTTCGGGACGAAGCAGAAATTCGGGGACACCGTCGAACTTATATAGGAGCAATGCCAGGCAGAATTATTCAAGGAATGAAAAAAGCAGGAACAATTAATCCAGTATTCTTGCTAGATGAAATTGATAAAATGTCAAATGACTTTAGAGGAGATCCATCCTCAGCAATGCTTGAGGTACTGGACCCTGAGCAAAATAGCAACTTTAGCGATCATTTTATTGAAGAAACTTATGATTTATCTAAAGTATTATTTATAGCTACAGCAAATAATGTAAGCAGTATTCCAGGTCCTTTACTTGACCGAATGGAACTAATTACAATTGCTGGATATACTGAAGTAGAAAAACTTCATATTGCGAAAGAACATCTTTTGCCAAAACAAATTAAAGAAAATGGCTTAAAGCCTTCTCATCTGCAAATCAGGGATAATGCTTTATTAAAGCTTGTTCGTACGTATACACGTGAAGCTGGTGTACGTGGGTTAGAAAGACAAGTGGCAAAAATTTGCAGGAAAACTGCAAAGATCATTATATCTGGTGAAAAGAAACGTGTTATTGTAACAGAGAAGAATATAGAAGAACTGCTAGGAAAACCTTTGTTCAGATATGGCTTAATGGAAGTGGAGGATCAGGTTGGTGCAGCAACAGGTCTTGCTTATACGTCTGCTGGGGGAGATATATTATCAATTGAAGTGTCACATTATCCTGGCAAGGGTAAACTTATTTTAACTGGTAAACTTGGTGATGTGATGCAGGAATCTGCTCAGGCAGCATTCAGTTATGTACGTTCAAGAACTGAGGAATTAAATATTGAAAAAGATTTTCATGAAAAGTATGATATTCACATACATGTTCCAGAAGGTGCAACACCAAAGGACGGACCTTCTGCTGGTATAACAATCGCAACAGCTCTTGTTTCATCACTTACAGGAAGAGCAATCCGTAAAGAAGTAGGGATGACAGGTGAAATCACATTAAGGGGCCGTGTACTGCCAATAGGCGGGCTTAAAGAGAAATCATTAAGTGCTCACCGTGCAGGCTTGTCAACTATCATTATTCCTGAGGAGAATGAAAAAGATATCGAGTCGATTCCAGAAAGCGTGAGGAAGAACTTAACTTTTATTCCAGTTAATCACTTAGACCAAGTGCTTGAAATTGCACTAGTGGGGGAGAAAAATGAAGATTAATCAAGCGGAAATTGTAATTAGTGCAGTCAGTGAAGCACAGTATCCAGATGAAGGTCTGCCAGAGATTGCTCTAGCAGGACGTTCTAATGTAGGTAAATCATCCTTCATTAATACATTAATCAATCGTAAAAATTTGGCGAGAACCTCTTCTAAACCAGGGAAGACACAGACACTGAATTTTTATAAGTTGAATGAAGCTTTTTACTTTGTTGATGTGCCAGGTTATGGATATGCAAAGGTTTCAAAAAAGGAAAGAGAAAAATGGGGCCGAATGATGGATGCGTATTTTCAAAAACGAGAGACTCTAAAAGCAGTAGTACTTGTTTGCGATATCCGTCATGAACCAACAGATGCAGATGTGCAAATGTATGATTATCTGAAATATTATGATTTGTCAATAATTATAATCGCAACCAAACTTGATAAAGTAAATAAATCCAAACGCCATAAGCAATTAAAGCTTGTGAAGCAAACATTTGAAGTGGACGATAACGATATCGTCATTCCCTTTTCTTCTGAAACAGGAGAAGGCAAAGAAGAGGCTTGGCAAACATTGAAACAATATTTATAAAAAAACCATCTGCCTGAATTTCGGGTAGATGGTTTTTTTTCATACTCAATATTCTAAAAAACCGCAGTATACTTGCTAACTCTTCTATTAAATGTTCGCAGTGACATGAGCGGCTATAACAGTGAAATATACTTGTTAATTGTACTAAGGCATTTTTAGTTATCAGTTAAGTGAGCACAGTAAGATTATTATTTCCCTTTTCTTAATAGGATAATCCCGACAAGAATAAGGACGATTGGCCAAAATTTATCGAGAAGCGCAAATATATCATATATCCATGAGAAATAAGCACTGAATTTTTGCGAATAAATTAACAATACCCCTGCTGCAAGAAAGAGAATTCCTGCAAGCATGCCGGATTTTGTTTTCATCGCCCGCAGTAAAAATGCGAGTCCGATGATGATGAGATAAATGGCCCAGTGATCAATCCAAAAATGATAATTTTCTGCACCATGTAAATGAATCCCGATACCCAAAATAAGAATGCCAATAAAAATATTTTCGTAACTTTTTGCTCGGTAACTATGTATAAGAATAGCCGCACCAATAATAATTAATAATGTTTGCCATGAGTAAAAATTCGTGAAAATTGGCAGTTTCAATTCGCGGAATAAGAAGAAAAATCCTATCCCGATCAAAATATAAGCAAATAAAGCATTTTGTTTTTTCACTTGTCTCCCCCTTAGAAAACTAATTACTTGATAATGATTCTAATCTTTGATAAAGTACAATCGAATTATTTTTTAATTGTATCATATAATTGTTTTGTATTCTGTTCACAATTAGTGAAAAACAGGATAATACGTTATGTTATAATAATACTATACTAATGAGCAGATAATCAGTAATAAATGACAAATGACTTAAGGCATCTGGAGGTAAGGTAAGTGCATATTTTAAAAGTTGGCTTTAACTATAAGACAGCACCTGTAGAAGTAAGAGAAAAATTAACATTTTCAGAAGAAGCCTTGCACGAAGCAATGGTTGAATTAAAAAAACGTAAAAGCATTTTGGAAAATGTAATTATTTCAACCTGCAATCGGACGGAAATATATGCAGTTGTTGATCAATTGCATACAGGCAGATATTATATTAAGACATTCTTAGCTGACTGGTTCGGTATCGATAAGGATGAATTTTCAACCTATATGCATATTACAGAGAATGATGAAGCGATGGAGCATTTATTCCGGGTTACGACCGGGTTAGATTCAATGGTCTTAGGTGAGACACAAATACTTGGACAAGTCAGAGACGCTTTTTTAACGTCACAAGAAATGAAAACAACGGGAACTATTTTCAATGAGCTATTTAAACAGGCAATTACATTTGGAAAAAGGGTACATCATGAAACGGCAATTGGAGAACATGCTGTGTCCATTAGCTATACGGCAGTAGAATTAGCTAAAAAGATATTTGGCACACTTGAAAATCACCATGTTACTATTATTGGTGCTGGTAAAATGGGAGAACTGGCAGCAAAGAATTTACAAGGCTCAGGTGCAAATAAAATTACTGTTATGAATAGAACTTTTGAGAAGGCGCAGGAGCTGGCATTGAAGTTTAAGGCAAATGCTGAACCGATGGATAAATTGGAAGCTGTACTGCAGAAAACAGATATCTTAATTAGCTCTACAGGTGCGGCGAATGTTATTTTAACAAAAGAAATGCTCCAGCCAATTCTTAAGAATAGAAAAGGAGAACCGCTATTTCTAGTGGATATTGCAGTGCCTCGTGATATTGATCCTGCAATCAGTGAGCTTGATCATGTATTCCTCTATGATATTGATGATTTACAACATATCGTCGACGAAAACTTGGAAGAAAGAAGAAAAGCTGCTGATCAAGTTGAGATATTAATGCAAGAAGAAATAATTACTTTTAAGGAATGGCTGCGCACATTAGGTGTTGTGCCTGTTATATCTGCATTGCGTCAAAAAGCACTTTCCATTCAAAGTGAAACGATGCAAAGTATTGAACGGAAAATGCCTGATTTAACTGAAAGAGAAAAGAAGGTCCTAAGCAAACATACGAAAAGCATTATTAATCAGTTGTTGAAGGAACCAATTACGCAGGCAAAGGAATTGGCAGGCACAGAGAACGCAGAGGATGCATTGCAGCTTTTTGTTGATATATTCGGTATTGAAGAAGAAGTGAAGAATGAATTTGACAAGCAAGCCGAAAAAGATAAAACAATGGAGCAGTTTAATCACAAAGGAAAAAGATCATTCTTACCATTCAAGAAGATTACTACTGTATAAAGGGATGTTTCCATGGTATATGAATGGGAATGGATATCAGAATTAATTATAATCATATATGGACTAAGTGTAATTGGATACTTTATCGATTTCATTCAAATTAACCAGAAAGCGAATAAAATCGCTTTCTGGTTACTTAGTATTGCATGGTTTCTGCAGACAATTTATTTTATTAAACATCTTTTTATAGAATTTACATTTCCTGTTGCTACACTGATTGATAGTTTGTTTTTCTTTTCTTGGATATTAATCACATTTTCTTTAATTATTAATCGGCTCTTCACGATTCATTTTATCGTGCTTTTCGTTAATTTATTTGGTTTTTTTGTACTATTGCTCTATTTTGTGGCAGACTTAAAACAGCAGCCGATTCAGCGAACAATTGAATTTGCGCATGAAATGTTGATTGCTCATATTTCTTTAGCATTTGTATCCTATGGATTTTTTACTCTTTCATTTATTTTTTCAATCATGTATTTAATACAATATCGTTTGTTAAAAAGGAAAAAAGGGTTAAAATGGTTATGGCGAATCGGAAATCTGAGTCAACTGGAAAGTTATAGTTTTAAAGCAATCACACTAGGGATCCCACTCTTGCTTTTATCGATTATTCTCGGACTTTTTTGGACCAATGTCGCGGGAGTCGACTTTTATTGGTACGATATAAAGATACTGGGATCTTTACTGGTACTAGTTATTTATATTGGATTTTTAGTTTTGCGAGGAATTAACAGTTATCGCGGAAAGACACTTGCAACATACAATATTGCAGCTTTCCTGATTTTATTGATTAATTTCTTATTATCCAATTCATATTCAAATTTTCACTTTTAGGAGGTTTACTTCATGAGAAAAATAATTGTTGGTTCGAGAAGAAGTAATTTAGCTTTAACCCAGACTAAATGGGTGATTGAGCAGTTAAAAAATGCTGGAGTAAAGAATGAGTTTGAGATAAAGGAAATTGTAACAAAAGGAGATCAGATTCTTGATGTTACTTTATCCAAAGTTGGTGGAAAAGGATTATTCGTTAAAGAAATTGAACAGGCAATGTTTGATAAGGAAATAGACTTTGCAGTACATAGCATGAAGGATATGCCAGCTGTTCTTCCTGAGGGATTAGTAATCAGCTCCATTCCTGTGCGTGAAGATTACCGTGATGCATTCATTTCCAAGAATAACTTAAAGCTTGCTGAACTTCCCGGTGGAGCAATTGTTGGCACAAGCAGTCTTCGTCGGGGTGCGCAAATACTCGCAGTACGTCCAGATCTTGAAATTAAATGGATTCGCGGTAATATCGAAACGAGATTACGTAAGCTGAATGAGGAAGATTATGATGCAATTATCCTTGCTGTCTCAGGTATGAAACGTGTAGGAATGAATGAATCCTTAATCACGGAGTATCTGGATCCGGAAGTATGTGTGCCCGCTGTCGGACAAGGTGCGCTTGCAATCGAATGCCGTGAAGATGATGCCGGATTAAGAGAGATTCTTGATTTAATAAATGATGATGTAACTACAAAAACTGTAAAAGCTGAAAGAACTTTCTTAGATTTGCTTGAGGGAGGCTGTCAAGTTCCAATCGGCGGTCATGCAGTGCTGGAAGGTGACCAGCTGGTGCTCACCACTCTAGTAGGCACTCCTGACGGTAAAACAATTTTAAAGGAAGTTGCTAAAGGAACGGATCCAGTATCTGTTGGAACGGAAGCTGCAAATGCATTAATTGGGCGAGGCGCTAAAGAGATTGTTGATGCTGTGAAAGAGGAGTTAGACAGCTGATGTCGGATCTGCAAGGGAAACGAATCTTAATTACGAGAGAAGCAAAGCAAGCAAAAGTTTTCTCGGAAAAAATCAGTGCAAGTGGCGGGATTCCAGTTGAGGTGCCTTTGCTTAAAATATCAAATAAAGTGGCTGAAAATCGTGAATTCATTTTCGCAAAGTTGCCAAGCTATCATTGGGTAATCTTTACGAGTGCAAATGGGGTACATTGCTTTTTTGAGCAACTTCCCAATCATTTGACTTCATTGCTTGAAAATATAAAAATTGCTGTTGTTGGTCATAAAACGGAAGAAGCTCTCAAACAGTATCAGTTTGTTGCAGATTTAATGCCTGAAGTATATGATGCGGATTCATTAGCAGAAATCTTTTTAAAAAAGTATCAGGCTGGAGAAACTATTCTATTGGTTCGCGGAAATCTTTCCCGGGATGTACTGCCAAGGGTTTTCACTAAAAAGGGTATAGGCTTTGATGCAATTGAAGTTTATGAAACGCAGATGAACAGGGAAAGTGCTGCTCTCTTAAAAAGAGTTATAGCAGCAGACGAAATCGATTTTATTACATTTACCAGTCCATCAACAGTTGAAGCCTTTGCAGAGCTATCAGGCAACTATACAGCTATTCCTTGTGTCTGTATTGGAACAACGACAAAAAAAGCGGCAGAAGAACATGGATTCAGTTCCATACTAACTGCTCAGATATTTACAATTGAGGGTATGATTGAGGAAATGCGTAATCATATCAATTAGAAAGGATTGTTTAATTTGACATTAAACGTAAACTTTAAGAGACACCGTCGTTTAAGAAACAGCGAATCGATTCGCTCGATGGTGAGAGAAACACATCTTCATGTTGAGGATTTTATCTATCCAATTTTTGTTATTGAAGGAGAAAATATTAAAAACGAAGTGCCATCGATGCCGGGTGTCTATCAGCTTTCTTTAGACCGTGTAATGGAGGAAGTAACCGAGGCTTATAATTTAGGTATTCGTGGGATTATGTTTTTTGGTGTAGTTTCTGACAAAGATGAAATTGGTACAGGTGCTTTTATAGAGGATGGAATTGTTCAAGAGGCTACGAGGCTTGCGAAAAAACAATATCCTGATTTACTTATAATTGCTGATACATGTCTCTGTGAATATACTTCTCATGGTCATTGTGGTGTGATTCATAATCATGATGTTGATAATGATGAATCATTAAAATTATTAGCGAAAACGGCTGTATCACAAGCACAAGCTGGTGCTGATATTATTGCACCATCTAATATGATGGATGGTTTTGTAGCAGTTATTCGTGAAGCACTGGATGAGGCAGGATTTAAACATATTCCAATCATGTCCTATGCAGTGAAATATGCATCATCTTTTTATGGGCCATTCAGGGATGCAGCAGATAGTACACCACAATTCGGTGATAGAAAAACATATCAAATGGATCCAGCAAATCGTCTGGAAGCACTCCGCGAAGCAGAATCAGATATTGAGGAAGGTGCAGACTTCCTAATGGTGAAACCCGCTTTATCTTATTTAGATATCATTCGTGAGGTACGCGATAACTTTAATGTTCCGGTTGTTGCCTACAACGTCAGTGGAGAATATGCCATGGTAAAAGCAGCCGCAGAGAAAGGCTGGATTGATGAACGGAAATTGGTTATCGAAATGCTTACATCGATGAAGCGTGCAGGTGCAGATATTATCCTTACTTATTTTGCGAAAGATGTTGCTGAATATTTAAATAAATAGAAGAAGGAGAATTTGCGATGAAAACTTTCGAACATTCGGTTGATGCATATAAAGAAGCGGTTGAATTAATGCCTGGTGGCGTTAATTCACCTGTAAGAGCATTTAAATCTGTCGGATTGTCACCAATCTTTATGGCAGAAGGAAAGGGCTCAAAGATTACGGATATTGATGGCAATACGTATATTGATTATGTATTAAGCTGGGGGCCACTGATTTTAGGTCATGCGGATGAACGTGTAACTTCCAAATTGAAAGAAGTAGTAGATAAAGGAACGAGTTTCGGTGCACCTACTCTTATGGAAAATAAACTGGCTGAGCTTGTAATTGAGCGTGTTCCGTCAGTAGAAATGGTACGTATGGTTAACTCTGGAACAGAAGCGACAATGAGTGCTATTCGACTAGCACGCGGATATACAGGTCGGGACCTTATTATTAAATTTGTCGGAAGCTATCATGGCCATGGGGATTCATTGCTTATTAAAGCAGGATCTGGGGTTGCAACTCTTGGACTGCCAGATAGCCCGGGTGTGCCAGAATCAATTGCTTCCAGCACAATTACAGTGCCATATAATGATTTTGAAAGTGTAAAAGTTGCTTTTGAAAATTATGGTGACCGGATTGCCGCAGTGATAACGGAGCCAGTGTGCGGTAATATGGGGGTTGTACCGCCGCAGGATAATTTCTTGCAGAAGCTGAGAGATATTACAGCTGAAAACGGTGCACTGCTTATTTTTGATGAAGTAATGACAGGTTTCCGTGTTGGCTATAACTGTGCACAAGGCCATTATGGTGTAACACCTGATTTGACTTGCTTAGGAAAAGTAATTGGAGGGGGCCTTCCTGTAGGTGCATTCGGTGGAAAACGTGAAATTATGGAAAATATTGCTCCACAAGGTACTATTTATCAAGCCGGAACTTTATCAGGAAACCCGCTAGCAATGACTGCAGGCTATGAAACACTACGTGCGATGGACGAAGCTGCATATAGAGAAATGAATAAAAACGCAGATTTATTGGAAGCGGGATATCGTGAAGCAAGCGAAGCCTATAATATTCCTCTCCATATTAATCGAGTAGGTTCCATGGTCGGCGTTTTCTTTACAAATCAAGAAGTAATAAACTTTGAAACAGCGCAATCATCTGATTTAGAAATGTTTGCGAAGTATTACCGTGGTATGATTGAAGAAGGCGTTTTCCTTCCTCCTTCACAATTTGAGGGGCTGTTCCTGTCAACTGCACATACCGCCGCAGATATTGAACATACAGTTAAAGCAATAAAAAAAGTATTTTCCACTTTAAAATAATAAACGTAAAAGCCAGATGCCTGCTGAAACTATTTTAGCAGGCATCTGGCTTTTTGCATGTGAATACTGTGTATTATGCAGTTCCATTCATAATGAACCGAATAGGCATATCTCTATCTTGCAGTTCATATAGTTAATGTATATGAAAGTTTCATGCTTAGTTAACACTGAAGGGAGGAGTTTGTTTGTCTTCTGCAGATACTGAATTCCAATTCGAATTGAATGAAACATTGTATTTTGATGATGGTTATCAAGTTCAAGAACTGATAAGTATTTCACTGGATCCAGAGGTTACGATTCATTCCTATGACACCTATGTATCCATACGAGGTGAAATTGAATTACGTGGCGAATATATTCATGAACAAAGTGATGAACGTAAGGAAGATACAATTCTTGAATTAGAAGATTTTCAAGCAAAAAGATTTGTTGAAAAGGTGGTCGCAACAGAAAACGACCAGATGGAGTTTACACATCATTTCCCAGTAGATATTTCAGTACCTTCTTACCGTATAGAAAGAGCTGATGATGTAAGAATCGACATCATAAACTTTGATTATGAGATACCTACAAATGATCAGCTTCAAATCACAGCAATCGCTACAGTACATGGGATAAAAGCGGAAATTGATTTACTGCAAGAAAAACGAGGGAAACCGGAAGATAATGTAATGTCGTTTGAATTTGAAGTGAAAAGCCCCGAAAAGGAATCAGAAATTGAAAAAACTGTTGAAGAAACGATTAATGATGAATTGATACTTCGGGATAAGAAAGAAATTCATCAAGAAGAAACTTATAAAGAGGAAAATGCGGAATCAGTTGCTGGTGTTTTTAGTGAGGAAGAAACCCTGGAACCAATAGCTGATGTCATCGAAGAAGTTCGAATAATTGAACCGGAAAAGGAGCCAGAAATTACTTTAGAGGCGATTGAAGAGGAAATACCTGAAGAGAAAGAACAAGTTCGAGAACAGATAGAGGAAGAAAAGGTGAAAGATGTTAGTTATTTAGCGGACATGTTCCGAGACGATGATGAGGATAAATTTACACGAATGAAAATATGCATTGTTCAAGAAGATGATACAATCGAGACAATCGCAGAGCGATTCCAGGTAAGTACATTACAGCTGATAAAACAAAATAAGCTAGACGAGGAATTCGATATTAGCGAGGGACAATTATTATATATACCGAAGAAATAAGCTTCTCCCCTTGTTTTCTAATACAAGGGGTTTTACATATACTATCTTTCGGGGGTTTTATCATGGAAAAGCTTACTGAGGTTCTTCAACAATACGCAGTTTACCCACAAGCAATTGTTCATGTGACAGATCGACTTTATAAAGTGAAGGCTGATGGAAAGCAATATGCCTTAAAACGAAGCAGACTGAAAGATAAACAGCTTGATATATGGCAGACTGTCTATCACCTTGCAAGTAAAAAAGGGCTTCCAGAAGTTTTACCAGTTTATTTAACCGTAAACAAGCAATTATACGTTGAAAATGGAGGAGAGATTTATTATCTTTCCCCTTGGATAGAAGGAACAATCTTTCGTTTTGAACAAAAAACGATTGAATCTCTTTATAAGATATTAGGGAAGCTGCACTTGCGGACAAAACAGAAATACAAGTTAAATAAGTCTTCAGTTGAAAAAGAGTTCAGTTCCTATAAAAGTAATTGTAAAGCAGAGGAGAAAAAATTACTTATAGGGATTGAAGCAATTGAGAAGAGGCATTTTCCATCTCCGTTTGAACTGCAAGTATTAACACACTATCGAGATTTATCTCATGCATTAAAACAATCTCAATATTTAGCGGAACAAATTATTTCTTACACAAATGATGCTGAAGAGTGGACTGCTAGTTTAACGCATGGGGGTCTGCGCGAGAGCCATATATTTGAACAATATATAATTAACTGGGAACAAGCCGCATACAGGCATCCATATCAAGATTTGTATGAGTTTTTCACAAGCGAATGTGCTAAAGGCTATCGTCGGACAGACCGTTTTATTGAAGGTTTTCCAACGTATTTGGAAGAAAACCCCTTTACAGATTTAGAGCTTTTCATGCTGAAACTTTATTTATTAGATACTAGCGACTACTTAGCTTTGATTGATGAAAAACAAGCAAATAATCGAGAGAATCGGTCCATGGTTGAAAAAACGATTGCATTAGAAAAAAACTACAGAAGAATTCAATTCGGATTATATTTTAACAATGCGGTTACTGCGTTGGAATCGGCACATACAGTCGAAGGGGATTAAATCCACTCTAAATAAAATGCAACATAAACAATAATAAACATTCCCAATAAGAGAACATCCAATGTTGTAGGAATAAGCAGGGTTCTCAGTAACTGATAAACCAAAAGCGGTGTCATCGCAGTTTCTATTGCACACAGACACTGCCTTGCCCAGGGTGGGAGTCGATAACGATAATGGCGAGCCATAATTTCACCTCATTTAGTAATCAATGATTATTTATAAGCAATGGAACAAATGAATAAAAGCATGTAATCTGGAAATAATGGTTTTATTCTAAGTTATGAACTTTATATTGTGCGTGTGCTAATAACAGTTGACGTTTTGCGAATCAATAGCTAAAATATAAGGTAATTATATATTTATTAGCGAGTGACAGGGAAGAGTACAAATTAAACACCAACAGAAAGGGAAATAAACGCTGAGAATTTCCTTGGAAGGTTATTTTGGAAGGTCGCCCTTGACGCAGCAGCTCTGAAGGATTAGTAAGAGCATGCCGGCCTGCAGCCGATATCAGAGATTAAGTGTACAAATGGGATTGCCAATTGTAAACAAAGGTGGTACCACGGAAGTTAACCCTTTTCGTCCTTTATTTTAGGATGATAAGGGTTTTTTGATTTTTTAATACTCAGGAGGATGATAATTATGACAGAACAACCAAAGACATTGCCTTCAAAATATAACCCTTCGGAAGTAGAGGCTGGTCGTTATCAGTTCTGGTTAGATGGAAAATATTTTGAGGCGGCAGGTGATTCGGAGAAAGAACCTTATTCTATTGTTATTCCACCACCTAACGTAACAGGAAGACTGCACCTAGGTCATGCGTGGGATACAACAATGCAGGACACGATTACACGAATGAAGCGGATGCAAGGCTATGATGTGCTGTGGCTTCCCGGTATGGACCATGCAGGAATCGCGACACAGGCAAAGGTTGAAGCAAAGCTGAAAGAACTTGGAACCAACCGTTATGAGCTCGGCCGTGAGAAGTTTCTTGAAAAGTCGTGGGAATGGAAGGAAGAATATGCTTCATTCATTCGCTCCCAATGGGAAAAGCTCGGCTTAAGCTTAGATTATTCAAGGGAACGCTTCACATTAGACGCAGGGTTATCTGATGCGGTAAAAGAAGTTTTTATTAAGCTGTATGAAAAAGGGCTTATTTATCGCGGGGAGTATATTATTAACTGGGATCCACAAACAAAAACTGCATTATCGGATATCGAAGTTATTTATGAAGAAGTTCAAGGGAAGTTTTATCATTTCCGATATCCAATTAAGGACAGTGATGAAGTAATTGAAATTGCAACTACACGTCCGGAAACAATGCTTGGGGATACAGCTGTTGCAGTTCATCCGAAAGACGAAAGATATCAGCATCTAATTGGCAAAACAGTTATCCTGCCAATTGTGGGCAGGGAAATTCAAATTGTAGCAGATGATTATGTTGATCGGGAACTTGGTTCAGGCGCAGTAAAAATTACCCCAGCGCATGATCCGAACGACTTTGAAATCGGTAATCGTCACAATCTTGAGCGTGTGCTTGTCATGAACGAAGATGGTACGATGAATGAAAATGCCGGGAAATACGAAGGTATGGATCGTTTTGAGTGCCGTGAAGCGATAGTGAAGGATCTGGAGAATCTTGGTGTACTGATCGAGATTGAAGAACGTGTACATCAAGTTGGACATTCGGAACGCAGTGGGGCAGTTGTTGAGCCTTATTTATCAACACAATGGTTTGTAAAAATGCAGCCACTTGCAGATGCAGCCGTTGAACTGCAAAAGGGTGAAGGAAAAGTCAATTTCTTCCCAGAGCGCTTTGAAAAGACCTATCTCAATTGGATGGAGAATATTAGAGATTGGTGTATATCCCGTCAGCTTTGGTGGGGACACCGCATCCCAGCCTGGTATCACAAGGAAACAAACGAAATTTATGTTGGAAAAGAAGCTCCAGAGGATATCGAAAATTGGGATCAGGATGAAGATGTCCTTGATACATGGTTTTCTTCCGCATTATGGCCGTTTTCAACGATGGGCTGGCCGGATACAGAAGCAGCGGACTTTAAACGCTATTTCCCAACAGGCGTACTGGTAACAGGCTATGATATTATTTTCTTCTGGGTTGCACGCATGATTTTCCAATCGAAGGAATTTACTGGAGAAAAGCCGTTTAACGATGTATTGATTCATGGATTGATTCGCGATTCCGAAGGCCGGAAGATGAGTAAGTCTCTTGGCAATGGTGTTGATCCAATGGATGTTATCGAGAAATATGGTGCAGACTCGCTCCGTTACTTCTTGCTGACTGGTTCCACACCTGGGCAGGATCTGCGTTTCTATTGGGAAAAGGTTGAATCGACTTGGAACTTTGCCAACAAGATTTGGAATGCTTCCAGATTCTCTCTTATGAATTTAGAAGGCTTCACATATGAGGATATTGATTTAACTGGCGAGCTTTCACTTGCTGATAAGTGGATTTTAACCCGCTTGAATGAAACGATTGAACATGTAACAAAGAATACGGATAAATATGAATTTGGTGAAGCAGGCCGTCATTTATATAACTTTATCTGGGATGAACTTTGTGACTGGTATATTGAAATGGCTAAGCTTCCTCTTTACGGTGATGACGAAGCGAAGAAGAAAACGACACAGTCTGTTCTTGCATATGTTCTTGATCAGACAATGCGCATGCTTCATCCGTATATGCCATTTATCACAGAAGAAATCTGGCAGCAGCTGCCACATCAAGGTGAATCCATTACAGTTGCAAGCTGGCCGGAAGCTAAAGCGGAATTCCATGATGAAACGGCATCAAAAGAAATGTCCCGCTTAGTAGCAATCATCAAATCAGTGCGTAACATTCGTGCAGAAGTAGACACACCAATGTCGAAGAAAATCAATATGCTTATCGAGGCGGAAAATGAAGCAATTGTTACAGAACTTGAGAAAGACCGCGAATATCTTGAGCGCTTCTGTAATACCGAAGAATTAACGATTGCAACCGAGATTAGTAATAAAGATAAAGCAATGACTGCGGTTATAACAGGAGCTGAAATCTTCCTGCCGCTTGAAGGCTTGATTGATTTTGACAAAGAAATCGCACGTCTTGAAAAAGAACTGGAAAAATGGAAGAAAGAAGTGGAAAGAGTACAGAAAAAGCTTTCCAACCAAGGATTTGTTGCAAAAGCCCCAGAAGCAGTTGTAGAAGATGAAAAACGAAAAGAGAAGGACTATCTGGATAAACAAGCAAAAGTCAGTGCAAGACTAGAAGAATTAAAAGGATAAGAAAAAAAGCCTGTTACTTATTTGATGAAAATTTGTAACAGGCTTTTTTATTTTCTTATGCTTCAAGCTTTTTTAAAATATGCGCAGTATACTTTTCCAGCAAATTGATCTCACTTAACTTACTAAGTGTACGTGAACCGACGATATCCTCAATCTCATTAAAAAGAAGTTCACCGTTTTTCCCAATTAGAAAATCAATCCCAACTAAATCAAAATCAAAGTGAGAAATAATTTTCTTTACTAACTTTTCTTCTTCCTCTCTGAGCTGATAGAGAGAAGCATTGCCACCAAGGGTAAAGTTAGCTCTAAAGTCGAAGTCACTTTCTCTTAATACACTGGCAATAATCTCTTCGCCGATTATATAGACACGTAAATCCTTGCCGAGCTGAACGTCTGCTGTTTGCAGTATAATCTCTTTGCTTTGTTTTTCCTTTGATTTTATCCAGTCGACATCATTTTCTATATAAAATACTTCTTTACCGCCTCTGCCACGAACATTTTTCATTACAAATGGATAGTCGAGCGGCGGCTGAGCGGGAAGTTCTGACTTTGTAAAAAAGAAGGTATCCATCATTGGAATGCCAAGCTGGTTCACAGTATGGTGCGTTAATCCTTTATGGTTACAGATTCTAGCAACCTCTGCTGAATTAAAGACCATTGTCCCCAGCTGTTCCAAATGCATGCTTAATAGAGGGTCAATCGTCCGAACAACAGCTGCTTCTGGCGGTGAAACAAGGGTATTGTCTTTGAATATTGCAGACTTATTCTGATAAATCCCAATCACCAAATCTTCTCGAAGAACGAGTGACATGTGCAGGCCCTGCTTTTTTGCTTCATCAATAAACCACTGAATATACCCCTGATTTTCGATAGCGCCTGACTCACTATAAATTAACCATGCTTCCATGCATTGATCACCTTATCCTTTTGATGCTGTTTAAAACATATTCTATCATATAATCTGCAGCATTTATCTTCGTACAATCTAGCAAATTACGAATATGCGCATTGGAGTTTACTTCACAAATAATCGGTGAATCAGCCCCGAATAATAAATCGACACCAGCGAAGTCTGCTCCGATTGCCTTTGTTGCGAGAGTTGCAAGCCGCTTCTCTTCATCTGAAGCTTGATAGGGCTCCATCGTGCCCCCTGCAGTAATATTTGCCCGGAAATCATTTTGCGATTTTCGTTTCATCCCTGCAACCACCTGATCACCGACAACCTGCAGCCGAATATCCACGCCATAGCTTGTTGAAATAAATTCCTGAAAAACAAAGGCTTTGTTGCCTAATTGATTTATTTTTTTCTGCAGGGCTTCTTTTGTTTCGATGAGATAAACCTGTTCGCCAAAGGAACCAAATGCTTCTTTAATAACCATGGGAAAGCCAAGCTCAGTTATTGCCTGTTCTATAATTTTTTCGTCAAAACTTCCTTCAAGAAAGATTTTTGGAGCAATAATGGTTTTAGGGATTGGCAACTTTAATCGCGCCAGCTCCTGATATGTTGCAATTTTATCGTCACTGACTGCAATTGCCTCAGCCGAATTAAATACAGGAATACCTAAATATTCGAGCTGTTTTGCAAGATAAATATCTTTGTCCGTAAATAGAACATACTCAGGCAGCTGCATTTTTGGCAAAAGCTCCAGACTTGTAGCTGACAGCAGACTAAGAAGTGCATTGTTTTTTATGATTTTAGTTTTACTATTATACTTATCAGCAGCTGCCTGGAGCATTTCTGCATAATCTAGAAACTTATTTCCGGGCAGATTGCCGTTATAGATAATCCATCCTGTTGTGTTCAATTTTATGTATCCTTTCTGCTATACTTAATTGAATGATTATTAATATACGAAAGCGGTGTTTCTATGTTTTCTACAATACATGAGGTAGAAGCGTTTTTCAATCAGCGAAAAGCTTTAGGTATAAAACCGGGACTGGAGCGGATGCATGAATTATTATCCCGCCTTGGTCATCCGGAAAAGAAAATGAAAGCAATTCATGTTGCCGGAACGAACGGGAAAGGCTCGACCATCCATTTTCTCAACGCCGCACTGCGGGCAAACGATTATGATACAGGAATATTTACCTCTCCCAGCTTTACTGGGCTGACTGGCCATATTTTATTAAACAATCGATCTATCTCTGATGCAGTGTTTATAGAGATTTTAAATGATATGTATCCACATATTATTTGGATGGATAAGCAGGACTTGGCGCCCACTGAATTCGAAATACTTACCGCAGCTGCCTTTGTTTATCTAGGGAATCATGGAGATGTTACGCTAGTTGAAACGGGGATGGGCGGGCGTTTTGATACAACGAATTTATTTAAGCCAATCCTTTCTATTATAACAAACATTGCTTTAGATCATGCTGATTATTTAGGGAGCACAGCAGAGGAAATTGCCTATCATAAGGCAGGTATTATTAAAAAAAATGTCCCGGTGATTGTAGGGGAAATGAATAAGTCCGCCCTTAAAGTTGTGATGAAAGAAATAGAACAGCAGCAGGCAAGTTATTCGATATTAAATAAAGATTATAGTTATCGGCGGGTAGATCATTCTCAAAAAATAGTATGGGAAAGTGGAGCTAGAAAGCTTTCGCTTGAGCTCGCAATGCAAGGGGCACATCAATTACAAAATGTCGCGATTGTATTGCGGGCATTGGAAGAAATAGAGAAAATGGGCTATGCCTTAAATTGGGAGAAAACGTTGACTGCTTTATCCAAAACAACAGCACCTGGCAGATATGAGGTTTTGCAAGAAAATCCGACAGTAATTGTCGATGCTGCACATAATCCGGATGGCATACATGCTTTTATTCAAACAACTGAAAACTTATTCCCTGATACTGAAAAACATCTTATTACAGCAATGTTTAAGGATAAAGATACCGAAGAAATGCTGCGGTTATTAGGTATGCATTTTACTGCGATTACCTTAACATCCTTTCATCATCCGCGAGCTGCGTCTGCGAAGGACTTATATGATCAAACAGTAGCAAGTGAAAAAGCGTATTGCGAAAGTTGGACAGAGGCTGTTGATCGAGCGTTAGACAAAGAGGAACCCTGCTTTATTACGGGGTCATTGCACTTTATTACTCTTGTCCGCAATTATTTGCAGGAGAAAAGTAAAAAAATGTAGAAAAGTTTTTCAAGGCAGCTGACATGATTCATCTATCTTTTTATTCTCCTTATGCTAGATTTAAACAAAGTCATTCTGGCAGGGAGTGAAAGGATGAATAAAGAGCAGGGGAATAATCAGCAAAATGATAGAAAGACTTTGGGTGAAGACCATCCTATTCAGGTTGTATATGATGGAAATGCGGTGAAGAATAATCAGGAAAAACAAAATATACATGTTTTTCAGCGACCGGAAATTAAGCGAAAACCACAGAAAAAAAGATTTATGCCTGTTCTGCTGACTGTTTTATGTGCTAGTGCAATAGGTGTTTTCTTTGGAATGACGATTTTAAAGCTTTTTGTTTCGATGGATGACGAGCCAATCGCAGAAGGTAATCATACGGATGAAACAGTTACTGCTTCAGCTGCGAGTGGAAGTACTGAAAAAAAACACTATGATATCCCGCAGCTTTCAGGTTATGTGTTGCAGGCTGGTGTCTTTATGGAAAAGGAAAATGCCGAGGAATGGTTGAATTATTATGAGACAAATCAGCTTCCTGTTATTATTTGGGAACAGGATACGCAGTATTATTTATTTACAGGTATTTACCCAACAGAAGAAGCCGCTAAGAATCAGGCTGGGGAATTGAAGGCATCTGGTTATGATGTTTTTGCCAAATCTTGGAGTACTACAAGTGGAGAAATTGAACTGGGAGAAGAGGAAGCAGAGTGGTTAAATAAATTTGCGGAGGAATGGCCGGTCTCTTTAAGCGCAAAGAAGCCGGAGTCTCTTATTGAATCTGTGAATGCTGTGCCATCCTCTGAACAATTTGCGGGTATACGGAATAAATTACAGGAGCAAGTGAGCGCAGAACAGTTCTATTTGGATATTTTTAAATTATATGAACAACTTGGAAAAGATATATAAAGAGATTTTCTATAAAAAGCCTTCTAAGAATTGAAATAACTCTTAGAAGGTTTTTCTGTTTACAGTAATAGAACGATGTGAAAATAAACTTTTGGCGAGTTGTCTAATTCAAATTAGCTGATAATGTGAGATAAAAGAAAGGAGGGGGCACAGTGACTATCATGATAAAGGATGTGCCAAAAGAAGATCGACCGCGTGAACGTGCAGTGCGTTTAGGGCCGAATAGTTTAACAAACCAAGAGGTACTGGCTATTTTGCTTGGGACGGGTTCTAAAGAAGAGTCTGTCATGACCCTTGCAGGCCGTGTCCTTATGCATTTCGAAGGCTTGAAGCTGCTTCATGATGCAACGATTGAGGAGTTAACTGCTATTAAGGGAATTGGACTTGCAAAGGGTGTTCAGATTTTAGCTGCAATTGAGCTGGGAAAGCGGATGAGCCGGTATAAGCCACATGAAGGATATGTTATTCGTTCACCTGATGACGGGGCCAATTTTATTATGGAAGAACTGCGGTTGCTGAAGCAGGAAAATTTTGTCGTTCTTTTCCTTAATACCAAGAACCAGGTTATCCACCGCCAAACAATCTTTGTTGGAAGCCTCAATGCTAGCATCGTCCACCCGCGCGAAGTATACCGGGAAGCTGTAAAACGAGCTGCGGCATCAATTATTGTTGCGCATAATCATCGTGCGACACGTTCATAACTGAAAAGGTTATGCATGCTTTCTGAAGATTTAAAGATTCTAAGAGAGTCGTGAACTCTTAACTTGATAGGCAGAATGAAAGGGTAACGCCTTGAAATGCCTGCTCTGATACTCCGGCATGCATGATTCGAATGTGTAAAAGAATCATGTATGAAGCCCGGTGAAGTCGGCTGAAAGTTGTCGTAGTACTGGTTTTCCAGCAACCGAAACCTAACTAGAGGTAGTTAGTACAACCAATAGGCCGGGAGTCGTAAAAAACTTAATATGGTGAGAATGTGGTAAAACACTGACGAACTAGCGAATGAAATGTCTGTAAGTGCGAGCACTCAGAAATGAGTGGGCTTGATGATAATTCAAGTGCGTTCCGTGGGCGAGTACCTATGATGGTTTCGAAAGCGCCATGCATCGTTACAGGCGATGGAGAGGACGCCAGGCAAGAGTTAGCACCTAAGTTAAGATATAGATAGAGTTAAGGGAACGTGGAAAGCTATCAACATGGAGAGTACACACTCGGGTAAAGTGGCAGGAAGGAAAGGGTTTGTCCATAACTTCCTTTTATGATAGTGAGAGCAGAGGCATGAGCGGTGAAGTTTCTGTAATGGAAATGGAGCAACAGCCTCAAGTCGTTTGAACACTATTTCAACTCAATCATTATCTGCAATAGAGAGCTTTAATACAATCGTCTCGAAGAATTTAATAATTAAAATATGGTTGAGGAATAGAAATAGTTGATAAACGATGGAATGCCGTGTGCGATGAAAGTTGCATGCACGGTATGGAGCAGGGGAAAAGGTGGAGATCGCTTCAAAACCTTACCTATTGCTATCCTCAGGAGATCCGACTCCATCACAGGAAGATATTCATGTAACAAGGAGGTTAGTTGAGTCAGGGAAAATGATTGGGATAGAATTGCTCGATCATTTGATTATTGGAGACAGGAAGTTCGTATCGTTAAAGGAAAAGGGATACTTATAGGAAATACATTTTTGTTATCATTAATCAAAGATATTCCAGTGAAATTTTACTGGAATATCTTTGATTAAGTTAAATATCCCTAAATAGAAAAACGATTAGACAAAAAAGCAGTCTTTTTGGTTATCTTTTATTTCCGTAAAGCAAAAATAAAGAAAAAATCCAAACACGCTCTTTATTATACTATCTATTTTGCCGTTTTTTTCGTATAATATTATAGGGATTGATTATCTAGCGCCATTTTTCTTTTTCGGGACTGAAAGTGGCGCTTATTATAATTTTTCTTCTAAAACTATGTTTGCATCAGTTATAATAAATCGATATAGTTAAGCTACATATTAATGGAATGTGAGCGGAGAGGGAGATTGGATTGGCAAAGTTTAGTTTTTCACAAGATTTAGGAATTGATTTAGGTACTGCCAATACACTGGTATTTGTTAAAGGCAAGGGTGTGGTGGTCACGGAACCATCTGTAGTTGCCAGAAATACGGATACCGGCAATATTGAAGCGGTAGGAAGCCACGCGAGAAATATGATTGGCAGAACGCCGGGAAATATTTCAGTTATTCGTCCGATGAAAGATGGTGTTATTGCTGATTACGATACTACGGCTGCTATGATGGGCTATTATATAAAGAAAGCAATGCGTCGCCGTTCGGTATTTGCTAAAAAGCCAAATGTAATGGTTTGTGTTCCATCAGGAATTACAATGGTGGAGGAGCGTGCAGTTATTGATGCTACCAAACAAGCAGGCGCAAGGGATGCATTTGCAATTTCTGAACCATTTGCTGCCGCAATAGGAGCAGGCCTACCCGTATGGGAGCCTACAGGTAGTATGATTGTAGACATAGGTGGTGGAACTACAGAAGTTGCTGTTATTTCACTTGGCGGCGTAGTTACAAGTAAATCGATTCGGATTGCTGGTGACGATATGGATGAAGCCATTATTAATTATATTCGTAAAGAGTACAGCCTATTAATTGGTGAACGTTCAGCAGAATCAATCAAAATGGATATTGGAACTGCTGGGGAAGTAATCGAAGACATTGAAATGGATATCCGTGGAAGAGATTTACTTACAGGTTTACCAAAGACAATTACAATAACTGCAAAAGAAATTGCAACAGCATTGAATGATACAGTGGAAGCAATTGTAGAAGCAGTGAAAAACACGCTGGAAAAAACACCACCAGAACTTGCGGCAGATATTATGGATCGCGGAATCGTTTTATCTGGCGGGGGAGCTTTATTAAAGAACATCGATCAAATTATTAGCAACGAGACGAAAATACCTGTCTTTATTGCGGACGAGCCTTTAGAAAGCGTCGCGGTTGGTACTGGGAAATCTATTGATTACATCCAGCATTTCCGGGATTCCAGTGTGTCATCTCAATCTCCAAAAAATTAAGTAGGTGTTTTCATGCGTTTTTTTAGGAATAAACGACTTTTTATCTTTTTAATTGGTTTTATTATACTTGTTGCATTAATTGGTTATTCATTACGTGATCGAATAAATGTCACCTTTGCTGAGGAACTAATTAATGATACAGTTGGCTGGATTCAATATGTTATCCATATTCCTGTTAATTTTACAACGGAAGTAATTACAAATGTACAAGATTTTCGTAACACATACGAAGAAAACCAAGTTTTAAAAGAGCAGCTTAGTCAATATAAAGGGCTGGTTTATGATGTACAGGAAGTAGAGAAAGAAAATGAAGAGCTCCGAGCGGCATTGGATTTGTTAGAATCTGATTCGATTCGCAGCAGTGAAGCAATCCAAGCAATCGTTATGTCACGTTCTCCAGAGCGCTGGTTAGAGCAAGTTACGATAAATAAAGGAGAAAAACATGGCGTGCATGCAAATATGCTTGTAATGACGGCTGAGGGAATGATTGGAAAGGTTCAAACAGCAAATGATTTTACATCAACAGTGAAATTATTAACTGGGTTTGACCAATTCAACAGAGTTTCCGCGATGGTTTCGCGAGATGAAGGTGAAAATGTTTTTGGGATGATTGAAGGATTTGATCCCGAAACTGATTCTTTAATGTTTCGAATCATTGAGGACTCAGACCAAGAGATTGAAGAAGATGAACTCGTTGTTTCTTCAGGAATGGGTGGAGTCTTTCCAGCAGGTGTAACAATTGGCACTGTTAAAGAAATTGTCTCAGACCAATATGGTTTAACTCAAATTGCACTTGTGGAACCGGCAGCAGATATATATGATATAAATCATGTTATTGTGCTTGACCGCAAAATTAGTGAAAAAGCTGAAACTAGCGGAAAAGAAGCAGCAGATGATGCAGAGGCTGAGGGGGAAGCGGAGTAATGAAAAAACTATACTTGCCTCTTATTCTGTTTGTATTCCTTGTTTTTGAAGGACTTGCAATAAATCTGCTGCCCACTGAGATAGCTTTAAGTGAAAACTTAATTATTGCACATTGGGTGCTGGCTTTACTGGTTTACATTGCGGTTTATTATGATTCCAGGGCCACCTATTATTCCATTATCTATGCCTTCATTTTTGGATTGCTTGTTGACATTATATACACAGGCGTTTTAGGTGTATACATGTTTTCTTATGGATTAGTAATCTATATTATTCACAACTTACAGAAATTACTGCAGCGAAATTTCTTTGTACTCATTTTGCTTGGTATATTTTCATTCCTGATGGCTGATTCATTTATTTATCTCATATATTATGTGGTTGGTATTACCGAAATGGTTTGGCAGGATTATTTAGTGCGAAGGCTGCTGCCAACAATAGTTGCAAATCTAGTATTCTTTATTATACTGTTTCCGATATTTAAAAAGAGAATTGGCAGATGGGGAAACGAACAATTAAACAAAGAAGATTGATTTTTTACATAGAGGCGGTTACAGGGTCAATAAAAAGAGGTGATCTACTTGCATGAAAAGAAACAATTGATAACAATCAAGGGAACAAGGGAAGGACTTACGCTGCTTATCGATGATGATGCGGCTTTCTCGGAAGCGCTGCTTGAACTAAAGGATAAGCTCCTTTCCACTCGTCAAAATAGAGATGAACCAGTAGTATCAGTAACTGTACAATCAGGAAATCGATACTTGGATTCTGAGAAACAAGCCAGAATTCGAATGTTGATTGAAGAAGATCATCATTTTAGAGTAGAGGCAATTGAATCCAATGTTATTCACCGGGACAATGCACTGCGCTGGAAAGAAGAAAGTGAAATTAAGGTCGAGAATCGAGTCGTTCGTTCCGGACAGATACTTAAAGTTACTGGAGATTTATTATTAATTGGTGATGTTAATCCAGGGGGCAAAGTGATGTCAACTGGAAATATCTATATCATGGGCAATCTATATGGTATTGCCCATGCTGGGTTCAAAGGTGATCGAAATACATTTATAGCAGCATCATTCATGAAACCGACTCAACTTCGGATTGCTGATTATATTAGCCGTGCACCAGATTATGAGTCAGAAGGTGTTTATATGGAATGTGGTGTGATTGATGAAAAGGAAGACAAAATAATCATTGATCGGCTGCAGCTTCTTTCAAAGAAACGGAACGAAGTAAGCAGGTTCGAAAGGAGAATGCAAAATGGGTGAAGCGATCGTAATTACATCAGGAAAAGGTGGAGTAGGGAAAACAACTACCACTGCAAATATTGGTACAGCACTTGCTTTGATGGAGAAAAAAGTATGTTTAATTGATACAGATATTGGTTTACGCAATCTTGACGTTATTATGGGACTAGAAAATAGAATTATCTATGATATTGTGGACGTTATAGAAGGGCGTTGTCGTTTGAATCAAGCCCTAATCCGCGATAAACGTTTTGATACACTGACTTTACTTCCGGCAGCTCAGACGAGTGATAAATCTGCAGTTACTGTTGATGGAATGAAAGAAATAATTACTGAATTGAAACAAGAATATGATTATATTATCATTGACTGTCCTGCTGGAATCGAACAAGGTTTCCAAAATGCAATTGCTGGAGCAGATCGGGCGATTGTAGTGACGAATCCTGAAAAGTCTAGTGTGCGTGATGCCGATCGAATTATTGGGCTACTTGAGCAGGAAGAAATGAGTGAACCTCCAAGACTTGTAATTAATCGGATTCGCAGTAATATGATTAAAAATGGTGATATGCTTGATATTGATGATATTGTCCAATTATTATCTATTGATTTAATAGGTATCGTGGTCGATGATGAAGAAGTTATTAAGGCTTCTAATAATGGCGAGCCTGTTGCACTTCATCCAAGTTCCAAAGCCTCTATTGCTTACCGGAATATCGCCAGACGGATTCTAGGTGAAAGTGTGCCTTTACAGGCATTAGAAGAAGAAAAAAGTGTCTTTCAAAAATTTAAGGCGATTTTCGGGAAACGTTCTTAATATTAGGTACCGGTGCAGGACTGCATCGGTATTTTTTTGCTTATTTTGTGTTGTCAAGACTCCTGTTCTTAAAAAGGGACTTGCCTCATATATATTAGCAGAACAGGAAAGACGGTGAGTGTCATGAGCAAAGATGTAAACAGAGTTCGAAAAGCAATTGAACAGCGAAAAAAAGTACGGCATCATACTATCCCGAGTGTAAAAGAAGACGCTTTTCTTTTTCATGACGCGGAAGAAAAGCATGGTTTCCCCCCGGAGATGAACGGTTATGCAGTGGGAACGAAAAAGAGCAGGGTAAATAAAGAGCTCTACTCATCAATTATGTTTAAGGCTATTTTCGCTGGAATATTGTTTTTCTCAACAGCTATTTTATTCAATACGGATAAAGCCTTTTTTGCAAAACCTAAGGAAATAGCAGTAAATTTATTGCAGGATGAATTCCCATTTGCGAAAGTCAATATCTGGTATCAGGACATGTTCGGAAGTCCTCTTGCATTTTCCCCACAATCAGAAACAAATACACAAGTGGATAATGAAGGGGTAATGCCTGTGAGTGGCGATATCACGGAAACATTTCAAGTGAATGGCAAGGGAGTAAAAATCTCACCAGGAAAAGAAGTGGATGTCTCAGCACATCAGGATGGTGTCGTCATATTTGCAGGGAAATCAGCTGAAACTGGCAAAACCATTATTGTTCAGCATGCTGATGGAACAAATTCCAGCTATGGATTTTTAAACGAATTTGATGTGCATATGTATCAATACGTAACAGCAAGTCAGAGAATCGGCAAATTTATTCCGGAGACGGAACAGGAAGCTATGTATTTTTCGATTGAAAAAGAAAACTTGTTTTTGGATCCAGTTGAGGTAATTGAGGTGGACGATGTTCCGTAAAATGTTTCCTCCACTTCATTTTCATCCTGTATTTATTCTTTTTATCTTTATCTCGATTTTGACAGGGACATTTATGGAGTTATTAATTATCTTTACGATTGTATTCATTCATGAAATGGGCCATTACTTTATGGCTAAAGCATTTAAATGGCGTATACGAAAAGTCATGCTATGGGTTTTTGGCGGGGTGATGGAAACAGAAGAGCATGGTAATCGGTCAATCAAAGAGGACGTGCTTGTAACTATTGCAGGACCGATCCAGCATATCTTCATCTACCTTCTGTTATATATCTTATTAATAAGTGGTATTTTAAATGAAGCTATTTTCAATACTGCGATATCCTACAACACAGTAATCTTAATCTTTAATCTGCTGCCAATTTGGCCGCTTGATGGCGGTAAGCTTTTATTCATCCTGATGTCTGTAAAATACCCTTACCGCAAAGCGATGGATGCAATCCTCCTTATATCTATGATTCTCAGTATTTTGTTTATTGTAATGCATATGTTTTTTTATCCATTTACATTGAGTTTTACACTTATTATGCTTTTCCTTTTTATAGAAAATCGTTTGGAATGGAAACGACGTTTTTTTATTTTCCTGCGTTTTTTGTTGGAAAGATATAGAGGAAATAATGCAGTTGGCAAACCTGAAGTGCTTCATTTACCTGGAAATATATCATTGATGGAAGCATTCAGTCTTTTCAAAAGGGAAAAAAAACATACGATTGCCATCAAAGACCAACATACTGTTCACCGTATTGATGAAACAGACTGCCTGCATGCCTACTTTCATAAAAAACAATACAATAGGCAGATTTACGATATATTAAATGATTCCTAGTTATTCTTCTTCAAAGGCCGAAAAAACTTCGCTTATTTTAGTTCATAGTAACTTCTTTTGAACAGAAGGCATTCTCTTCGCTTATTTGAAAGCAATATCGAATTCTTTGGGAAAAAAGAGTTATCAAAGACAGTTTTCCGGAATCAGTTTATATTGTCCACGAAGGTACTTATCATGGACGAATATCCAAGTTTCGAGTATCTTTAGGACAGAAGTTGAATTAAAACAGTCAGGAGTTTATTTGAAATAATAATCCAGTTGCTGTTAATGTTGATTGTATGAATTCAATACTTGATGTTCCATAGGAGTTAAATATAAATATGCTATGGGTATTGACGGTGTTTTTCTTAGGAAAATGGCGAAATAAGCTTGACATAAGCTATGAAAACATGGTAACATCAATACGTTATTCATCGTAGCACCAGTGCTACAACCGCACAGAACAGGTTATAGTAAACTCTTTAAGAGTACCTGTATGGCGAGTCTGAGTTAATTAAGGAGGTGCAAGTATGTACGCAATTATTGAAACTGGCGGTAAGCAAGTTAAAGTTGAAGAAGGTCAAGAGATCTTTGTTGAAAAGATTTCTGCAGATCCAAACGAAGTAGTAACATTTGATAAGGTTCTTTTCGTTGGTGGCGATGCTGTTAAAGTTGGTGCGCCATATGTTGATGGAGCAACTGTTACAGCTAAAGTTGAGAAACAAGGACGTCAAAAGAAAGTTACTGTATTCAAATACAAACGCAGAAAGAACTATCATCGTAAACAAGGTCATAGACAGCCTTATACGAAAGTAGTAATTGAAAAAATCAATGCCTAAGGATAGATTCAAGTGATTCAAGTAACTGTTAAACGAAATGATCAATATATCCAATCGATTGAGCTTTCTGGACATGCTGAAAGTGGGCCTTATGGCTATGATTTAGTATGTGCAGGAGTATCAGCTGTTTCTATAGGAGCAGTAAATGCAGTTATGGAATTATCTGATGTAGACTTAAAGGTAGAGCAGGGAAAAGAAGGTGGCTATTTATTAGTTACTGTCCCTGAAATGCTTCATAATAAAGAAATGGAAAAAGCACAGCTTCTTTTTGAGGGAATGCTTATTTCCTTAAAGTCGTTTGAAAATGATTATGGAAATTTTATTCGTATACAGGATAAATGAGGAGGTGCAGCCAAATGCTACGTCTAGATTTACAGTTCTTTGCAACGAAAAAAGGTGCGGGTAGTACGCGTAACGGACGTGACTCTGAATCAAAACGTCTTGGCGCTAAACGTGCGGACGGACAATTTGTAACTGGTGGTTCTATTTTATATCGTCAACGCGGTACAAAAATCTATCCAGGTGAAAATGTAGGTCGTGGTTCAGATGATACGCTTTACGCAAAAGTCGATGGTGTTGTTAAATTTGAACGCTACGGTCGTGATCGTAAAAAGGTAAGTGTACTTCCTGTCGCACAGGAAGCATAATAAGTTATCAATTAGACTCCAGCCAGTTTTGGCTGGAGTCTTTTTCATCTAAAAGAATAGCAGCTAATTTATATGGTGACTTGTTGAATTGTAAATAAAAATTCCAGTTATTAGTGAAGTATCTCCTTGTTTCTGCTATACTTTCTATATTAATGGGAGGTTTAGCGAATGAAGCCAGCAGATGTTGTAAATATAATTCAGCATTATCGTCATGATATTCTTAATCAATTACAAGTTATTCAAGGGTATATTAAATTAGATGATTATAAAAAAGTAAATGCAACCATGTCGCAACTCCTAGAATATTTTTATCAGGAAAGAAAATTATTAAATTTAAATATGCCTCATGTTTTACTATGGTTCCTGCAATTTAATATAAAGTATGAAAACATTAAATTAACATATGACATTGATATAGAGAATAAAAACATGCAAAATGCAGATATTTTTATTACAGATAAGCTAGAAAGGATATTGGAAGATATACAAAGGCACGGCAGAGATGATAAGCTATATCAAGTGGAAGTTGAATTTAAAGACAACATTGATGGTTGTGAAATTTGCGTGTATGTTGATTTGGAATCATGTGATACAAAAGGTGTAAATCAAATAACTTTAGAAGATATTGACATTAACACAGCTGCAAGTGAACGAATATACAGCTTTAATGTTTCTGTCAATAATGAGGTGAAATAATGTTTGTTGATAGAGTCAGTGTATATGTAAAAGCCGGAGACGGTGGTAATGGTATCGTTGCCTACCGTAGAGAGAAGTATGTGCCAATGGGCGGACCAGCTGGCGGTGACGGCGGGAATGGTTCAGACATCGTATTCGAGGTTGATGAGGGCTTAAATACGTTAATGGATTTCCGTTATAAACGTCACTTTAAAGGAAAACGCGGAGAAAATGGCATGAGTAAGACACAGCACGGAAAAAATGCGGATGATTTAATTATACCTGTACCACCAGGGACAATTGTTATCGATGAAGATACAGATGAAGTAATTGCAGATCTCATTGAGCATAAACAGCGGGCAGTGATTGTTAAAGGAGGCCGCGGGGGCAGAGGAAACGTTCGTTTCGCGACTCCGAAAAACCCTGCTCCAGAAATTGCAGAGAATGGGGAACCGGGTCAAGAAAGAAACATCAGAGTGGAATTGAAAGTAATAGCCGACGTTGGATTAGTAGGTTTCCCAAGTGTTGGAAAATCCACGCTTCTATCTGTAGTAAGTGCGGCCAAGCCTAAGATAGCAGATTATCATTTTACAACCCTTGCCCCGAACCTTGGTGTAGTTGATACAGGTGACCAGCGAAGCTTCGTGATGGCGGATTTACCTGGATTAATTGAAGGTGCGAGTGAAGGGGTAGGTCTAGGTCATCAATTCCTGCGTCATGTGGAAAGGACACGACTAATCGTTCATGTAATTGATATGGCAGCAATTGAAGGCCGCGACCCATACGAAGATTACATTACAATTAATGAAGAACTGCGCGAATACAATGAAAAATTAATTCAACTTCCACAAATTATTGTTGCAAATAAGATGGAGATGCCTGATGCACCTGAAAACTTAAATATCTTTAAAGAAAAACTTAATGAAGATGTTCGCGTTTTTGAGGTTTCGGCATTGACCAGACAGGGACTAAAGGAAGTTATGTATGCGATAGCAGATATGCTCGATCAAATACCTAAATTTCAACCTGAAGTTGATGACATTGAGAAAACAGTTGTCTATCGTCACCATAAACAAGAAGATGATTTCCACATTACAAGGAATCCAGACGGTTCCTTTGTACTTCATGGCTCGAAACTTGAGAAGTTGTTTAAAATGACTGATTTAACGAGAGACGAATCTGCACAACGCTTCGCCCGTCAGATGAGAGGAATGGGTATCGATGAGGCGCTAAGAAAACGTGGTGCAAAAGATGGAGATACAATCCATCTATTAGATTTTGAATTTGAGTTTATTGAGTAACGATAAAGAATAACAGATAATGTCTGAACGTATAAAAAGATAATCTGAATAAAGTTGGAGTGAATAGATTGACGAAGATTGGTTACTTAGGCCCAAAAGGAACTTTTACAAAATTAGCTGTAGATACAGCATTTAATAACGAAGAAAAGATTGCCTTTACTACAATACCAGAATGTATAGATGCTGTAGCAGATGGTTCTATCGATATTGCAGTAGTACCAATAGAAAATGCGATTGAAGGGACGGTTCAATTAACAGTTGATTATTTAATTCACGAGGTAACACTGCCTGTAGCAGGTGAAATAGTTGTACCGATTCAACAGCACTTGCTTGTAAGCCCAGACTTCACAGGTGAACTATCTGATATTGAGGAAGTCCACTCACATAGTCATGCGATTGCTCAATGTCATCAATATATTCATAAACAATTGGACTCACCCGCAATGAAGTTCACGACTTCTACTGGAAGGGCTGCTGAAATTGTTGCACAAACAGATCGTCCAATTGCTGCAATTGGTAATGTATTAGCTGCAGAAGAATATGGATTGCGTATTATGCAGCATAATATCCATGATTATCCAAATAACCACACAAGATTTATTGTTTTAACCAAAAACAAAGAGCTTGTAAAAATTAAACAACCTGTTCAATCTGAAAAGACAACATTAAAGATTACTTTGCCAAGTGATCAGGCAGGGGCGCTGTATCAAATACTATCTGCTTTTGCTTGGCGCAAGTTAAATTTATCAAAAATCGAATCACGCCCAACTAAAACCGGACTGGGCAATTACTTCTTTATTATTGATGTGAATCAAACATATGATGAAGTACTCTTTCCTGGTGTAAAAGCTGAACTTGAGGCACTAGGATGTGAAGTGAAAATCTTAGGCACCTATCCAGTCTTTCATATGGATATATAATAGAACGAACCGCTAAAGCTTTGAATGATAAAGGCTTAGCGGTTTTTTTGAATGTTGGTTAACTTTTAGGCAAGTTTTGCATATGTTGATATAGAGTAATTAGCCTAGAACTTGAAATAGAAAGGAGCTCGTTCTTTTGAAAATACACATTGTCCAAAAGGGAGATACCCTATGGGAAATTGCGAAGAAATATAATGTTGACTTCGAAGAATTAAAACAGCTGAACTCACATTTGGCAAGCCCTGATATGATTATGCCGGGAATGAAAATCAGAATACCAACAGCAACTAAAACAATTAAACAGGGGAAAAGTAAAACAGAAGTCCAAAAGACAATGCCAGCGAAAAAAGGAACTCCTGTTCAGGAGCAGAAGAAAATGCAAGTGAAAAAAGAAACACCCATTCAGGAACAAAAGAAAGTGGCACCAGCTGAAAAACCGAAATTGATGCATGAAAAACCAAGTACTTTACCAATACTTGAAGTTGAGAAAGAATATCATCCAATAACAGTTCCCCCGAAAAAGACACAGCCTAAAGAAAAGACTGTTGTTAAAAAGAAAGAAGCTAAAAAGGAAAAGCCTGTTCAGCCCGTTCAGCCTGTGCCAGTACCACAGTATCCAACTTATGAAGCACCATTACTAGCGGAATATCCATGCTATCCGCCTGTATACATGAATCCATGTTGTTCGCCTTGTAATTTTCATTATCCAATGATGATGCCAGAACATATGGGGTGCGGCTGTCAGCAGGGGTATCAGATGCAGCAGCCCGGCTACTATCCAATCAATATACAGCCATCAATGCAGCCAATGCAGCCAATGTATAATAGCTATCCATCAGAAGGAGCGCAGATGTACTCTAATCAGCAGCAGATGTTTCAGTCAGCGCGAGACGAATTGGAAATGTATCCAACTCCCCCAGTTTACCCTTCAAAGAATCAAGAAGAACGAACGAGTGATAAAAATCAAACAGAAGAATAAAAATATAATGAGACGCACACAACGTCTCTTTTTTTTGTTTTTTAAAAGTTAATTATCAGTCGAATAAGGGTAAATGGGATATAATAGGGGGGCAGAACTATTGTCCCATTTTATAAATTAATGCTAAAATCAGAGCAGGTTAATTATTACATTCAAGGAGCTGAAATAGAAGTGGAGAAATATATCGAGCAAATTGTCGAGTGGCTGCGTGAGAGAACAGAGGCGGCAGGAGCAAAAGGATTATTAGTTGGCGTTAGCGGCGGGCTTGATTCTGCAGTAGTTGCAGCTTTAATTAAAAAGGCGTACCCTGAAAACTCACTGGGGGTAATGATGCCGATTCATACAAGTCACAAAAATCTTCAAGATGCGCTTGAAGTGACAAATGCCTCTAATATTGAAGCAATAAATATTGATTTGACTGAATCTCATAACGTGATGTACGAGCAAATTACTGAAAAGCTTCATGACAAAAAAAGTTTTAATCAAGAGCAAGATCAGCTTGCAAATGCAAATTTACGCGCACGCTTACGAATGAGTACACTATATGCACTTGCAGCACATTATAATTATTTAGTTGTCGGAACCGATAATGCATCAGAATGGTATACAGGTTATTTTACAAAGTATGGCGATGGGGGCGTTGATATATTACCCTTAGTAGAATTTACTAAAACTGAGGTTCGGGAAATGGCCAAGTTATTAAATGTGCCTCAAGCAGTTATAGCAAAAGTTCCAAGCGCTG
Source organism: Oceanobacillus sp. FSL H7-0719 (assembly GCF_045040795.1). Taxonomy (GTDB): domain Bacteria; phylum Bacillota; class Bacilli; order Bacillales; family Amphibacillaceae; genus Oceanobacillus. The sequence goes on from NZ_CP150301.1 coordinate 516,964, forward strand.
ATTTATGGGAAGACCAAAGTGATGAATCAGAAATGGGTGTCTCTTATACCGTAATTGATGCCTATTTAAAAGGTGAAACAACTAAAGAGGAAGACAAGGAAATTATTGAAAAGATGCATACGCGTACAATGCATAAACGTGAGCGTCTTCCTTTCTTTAAAAGAAATTAAAAAAGAGGTGTAAAACAACCTTACTTATGCAAACTAGGGATAAGGAGGTTGTTTTATTATGTTGAAAAAAAGATATATTTGTATCCTGTTGATTGTGATTGCAGGCTGCAGTAATACTGCAAATCAATCGGAGAACCAAGAAAATATGCCGCACCCACAAAAAGTAAGATATGAAGGTCCTGCAAAAGAAGCGGATCATCTAACTTACTATAAAGACTATGTTGACGCACGAGAACTACAAAAAGACAATTTGACGGATAATGATTTTGAACGGTATACGGACCCCTATACGACGGAAGAGAGTCAGGAAATCGCGGAAAAACTAATGGAAAACCGGGATATTATTGTTGCTGAGGTCCGAATCGTTGATAAGCAGGTTTTTGTAGCAGTAAAGCTCAGAGAAAATAATTACGATCGGAATCATGATATGAGTACAGTCACTGCCATTGAAGATCAAGTAAAAGAAATACTCGATGATGAAGAAAAAAATGTGGTCATTTGGACGGACCATACACAGTGGAATCGAATGAAAAATCATTATGCGGAACCAGAAGTGACACCGTTTTTTGATAAGTTTTTTAAAGACAATGAGTAAATGACATCTCCTTTCCAGGCTTTCTATTACGATTTATTATCAACATTACTTTAATATCTTCCATTTTTTTGTTATAGTTAGTAAAGAAATTTCTAGAGAGGAGAATGTCCAATGGCTGGTCATTCTAAGTGGAAGAATATACAAAGAAGAAAAGGCGCACAGGATGCAAAACGCGGCAAAATTTTCATGCGTCATGCAAAGGACATCTATACTGCTGCAAAACAAGGCGGTGGTGATGTAGCTACAAATCCTGCATTGCGTACTGCAGTTGATAAAGCAAAAGCAGATAATATGCCGAATGATAATATAGAAAGAAATATAAAAAAAGCGACAGGGACATTGGATGGCGTCAGCTTTGAAGAAATTACGTATGAAGGTTATGGTCCAGGTGGAATTGCGGTTATTGTTCATACGCTTACAGATAATAAAAACCGTACTGCAGCTGAGGTAAGGCATGCATTTAAAAAGAATGGCGGAAATCTTGGTGAAAACGGAAGTGTTTCCTTTATGTTCGACCGTAAAGGCTACATTGTAATTAATAATGAATCCGGAGAGCTAGATGAAGATGTAATAACTCTAGAGGCTTTGGAAGCTGGAGCGGATGATATTTCTAATGAAGACAGTGCTTATGAAATCTACACAAGTACAGAAAGCTATCAGGAAGTATTAGATTATTTCACTGAAAAAGATTTCGACATTCTTGATAATGAAGTTACTTTGATTGCACATAATTATTCAGGGTTATCTGCAGAAGAGGAAGAAAAAATGCAGCAGCTGATTGAAGCATTAGAAGAGATTGAAGATGTACAAGATATCCATCATAATTTGGAAGAATCGAATGACTAATTATCTGAACTTCTATTTCACTCGTGGAATAGAAGTTTAATCATTCTTGCAAGAGATGACCGATAAATTTTTAAAAAGTGACACAATTAAAATTGCAAGTTCTTTTCGTGTCCTATTAAACACTTGTACAGCGGTTATGATAGTATAGGATTAGATGTTTATAAAGGGGAAGGTCTTAAGATGATTGCATATGTTAAAGGCAAGCTCACAGTAATCCATGACGAAGCTGTGGTTGTTGAAGCAAATGGAGTTGGCTACGAATTAATTTGTCCGAATCCTTTTTACTTCCAAAAAGTAATGAACGAAGAAGTACTTATACATACTTATCACTATGTACGTGAAGATTTCCAGGTATTATACGGTTTTAAAAATGAAGATGAGAAATATTTATTTACAAAGCTTATATCTGTTTCTGGCATTGGACCAAAAGGGGCCTTGGGAGTCCTTGGGTCAGTTGATATTCCGTCCTTTGTAGCAGCAGTAGAAAATGAAGACGATAAATTCCTTACTCAATTTCCAGGTGTCGGAAAAAAAACAGCTAGACAAATTATCCTTGATTTAAAAGGTAAGTTGACTGCTAAGTTTACAGTCGCTCCTGTTGAAGAACGTATAGAAGTTAATGACCATTCAGCTTTAAAAGAAGCGGAAGACGCACTGAAGGCTTTAGGATATACAGATAGAGAAATAATCTCTATTATGCCTTCGCTTCAAAATGCGGGTCTGGAAAATACAGATGAAATCATTCGTAAGGCACTTGCATTATTAATGAAAAATTAAGAGAGGAGCCTTCAACCTATGGAAGATAGAATGGTAACTGGAGATATGCAGGAACAAGACATGTCGATAGAACTCAGCCTGCGTCCAGAAACATTAAATCAATATATTGGGCAAGATAAAGTGAAAGAGAATTTAAGAATCTTCATTCAGGCGGCAAAGATGCGTGAAGAGCCATTAGATCATGTCTTGCTTTATGGTCCGCCAGGTTTAGGTAAAACGACACTTGCAGCGATTATCGCAAATGAAATGGGTGTTAATTTCCGTTCTACATCAGGTCCAGCCATCGAGCGGGCTGGTGATCTGGCTGCAATCCTCTCTTCCCTGGAAGCCGGTGATGTTTTATTTATTGATGAAGTCCACCGTTTACCGCGTGTAGTTGAAGAAGTTCTATACCCAGCAATGGAAGATTTTTTTCTTGATATTGTGATTGGGACAGGTCCAAGTGCCAGATCTGTACGAATTGACTTGCCGCCATTCACATTAGTTGGTGCTACAACAAGAGCGGGTCTTTTGACAGCGCCACTTCGGGACCGTTTTGGGGTTTTAAGCCGACTGGAATTTTATGAGCAGAAGGATCTCTCAGCAATAGTAGAGCGGACTGCTGAAATTTTTGGAACATCTATTACAAAGGAAGCAGCGGCAGAAATTGCATTGCGTTCACGGGGAACACCGCGAATTGCTAACCGACTACTGAAACGCGTCAGGGATATTTCACAGGTTCGAGGTGAAAGGGAAATTAGTCTTGAAATGACTGAATTAGCATTAAGCATGCTTCAGGTGGATGATGCCGGTTTAGATCATATTGATCATAAGTTTTTAAAAGGTATAATAGAAGGGTTTAATGGTGGCCCTGTCGGGTTAGATACAATTGCGGCAACAATAGGGGAAGAAGCACAAACGATAGAAGATGTTTATGAACCGTATTTGCTGCAAATTGGGTTTATCCAGCGAACGCCCAGAGGCAGAGTTGCAACACCAAAAGCATATGAACATTTTGGCATGAAAGTGCCTGATATGTAATGAATATGGGCAAACTATTGATAATAGCTGGAGTTATTCTAATTATACTTGGACTGCTTTGGCACTTTATAGGAAAGTTGCCTGGTGATATTCATTTTAAAGTTGGAAATGTGTCTGTATATTTTCCAATTGTAACATCGATAATTGTAAGTATTATTCTAACCGTTATATTTTACTTTATCGGGAGATTTAGATAGATTTAGCAAAAAGGAGCAGCGTATGAAAATAGAAGATTTTGATTTTGATTTACCCGAGGAATTGATTGCCCAGACACCTTTGAAAAATCGTTCTGCCTCAAGGCTCCTTGTCTTAGACAGGAATAAGGAGGGAGTTGAGCATAAGACTTTCACAGATATTAAAGAATATTTAAAGGCTGGAGATTGCCTTGTATTAAACGATACGAAGGTACTGCCGGCAAGGCTCTATGGCATCAAAAAAGATACTGGTGCAAAGATTGAAGTATTACTGCTTCATCAACAGGAATCAGATGTGTGGGAAGTCCTGACAAAGCCTGCTAAGAAGGTTAAAATCGGTACAGAGCTTGTTTTTGGCAATGGTGAATTAACAGCAGTATGTACCGGAATAGAGAATCATGGCGGAAGAATCTTTAAATTTTCTTATGAAGGAATATTTTATGAGGTTCTTGATCGCTTAGGTGAAATGCCGCTGCCTCCTTATATAAAGGAGCAATTACCTGAAAAAGATCGCTATCAAACCGTTTATGCAAAAGAAGAAGGTTCTGCAGCGGCACCAACAGCAGGTCTTCATTTTACGGAAGCTTTATTACAAGAACTGAAGGAAATGGGAGTTAAGATTGCTTTCATTACCTTGCATGTTGGTTTGGGAACTTTCCGTCCTGTAAGTGTGGATACAGTTGAGGACCATGAAATGCATGCAGAATTCTATCATATGGACGAAGAGACCGCCACTTTATTAAATGAAGTGAAAGCAGATAATAATAGAATTATTTCAGTTGGTACAACATCAACTAGAACGCTTGAGACAATAGTGAGAGATCATGGTAAATTTATCGCAACAAGTGGCTGGACGGACATTTTTATATACCCGCCATATGAATGTAAAGCCATTAATGGTTTAATAACGAATTTCCATTTACCGAAATCAACATTAATTATGTTAATTAGTGCATTTGCGGGTAAAGAAAAAATATTAGCAGCCTATAAAGAAGCAGTGGAAGAGAAATATCGATTTTTTAGCTTTGGGGATGCAATGTTAATTTTATAAGCAGAGGAAGAATAATATGATGCCAATAACATATGAATTAATTAAAACAGATAAACAAACAGGAGCAAGGCTTGGCAGGGTTCATACACCACATGGCTCATTTGATACGCCGACATTTATGCCTGTTGGCACGTTAGCGACTGTTAAAACAATGAGTCCTGAAGAGTTACGAGCAATGGATGCGAATATTATCTTATCAAATACGTATCATCTTTGGTTAAGACCAGGTGAGGATATTATTCGTGAAGCTGGTGGTCTTCATAAGTTTATGAACTGGGATGGCGCAATTTTAACAGATTCTGGAGGTTTTCAGGTCTTCAGTTTAAGTGATATGCGTGAAATCGTGGAGGAGGGTGTCCATTTCCGTAATCATTTGAATGGGGACAAGCTCTTCTTATCACCAGAAAGAGCAATGGAAATTCAAAATGCTCTAGGTTCTGATATAATGATGGCCTTTGATGAATGTCCACCATATCCAGCTACCTATGAGTATATGAAATCTTCAGTTGAAAGAACATCTCGCTGGGCTGAAAGATGCCTCACTGCACATAGCCGACCTGAAGAACAGGGCCTCTTCGGAATTGTACAAGGTGGAGAGTTTGAAGAACTGCGTAAACAAAGTGCAAGAGATTTAATCTCATTGGACTTTCCTGGTTATGCAATCGGAGGACTTTCTGTTGGAGAGCCGAAAGACGTAATGAACCGTGTATTGGAGTTTACTACGCCTGAGCTGCCAGCAGATAAACCAAGATATTTGATGGGAGTAGGGTCTCCAGACTCACTAATTGATGGAGCAATTCGCGGAATTGATATGTTTGATTGTGTTCTGCCAACAAGAATTGCAAGAAATGGAACATGTATGACATCTGCTGGTCGACTTGTTGTCCGCAATGCGAAATATGCACGGGATTTCGGGCCAATTGATGAGAATTGTGACTGTCATGTATGTAAAAATTACTCGCGGGCGTACATTCGTCACTTAATAAAATGCAATGAAACATTTGGTTTCAGACTTACGACTTATCATAACCTGCATTTTCTGTTAAAATTAATGGAGCAAGTACGAACTGCTATAAGTGAAGATCGACTTGGTGATTTTAAAGAGGAATTCTTTGAGCAATATGGACTAAACAAGCCAAATGCAAAAAACTTTTAAAATCTTGGATCCTCTAATAATCTAGGAAAGGGGGGAAATTCATGGAAACATTAGTTGCACTAGCGCCGATTATTTTAATGTTTGTTATCTTTTATTTCTTGTTAATCCGTCCACAGCAAAAGAGACAGAAACAAGTTAGAGAAATGCAAGATTCATTGCAAAAGGGAGATAAGATTGTTACGATTGGTGGCTTTCATGGTACTATCCATGCGATCGATGAGGGAACTATCGTGATTGCATCTGGAGACGGTGCTAAGCTTACTTATGACCGTTCAGCTGTACGTGAAAAAGTTCAGCAATAATTCGTTTGTTAATAAAGCAATAGGTGAGCCATCTATTGCTTTAACACCACGAATGCAAGTCTTTACATAGAATTGCTTTTACTAACAAACACTTGATAAATCCTCTTTGAGAAGAATGCTTCTCAAAGGGGTTTTTTTATATTCACTTATGACTAGCGAATATAAAATGATTTAGCTGAAATGGCATAGGTGAAACGAAAAGCTGATAATCTTAATTCAGAGTAATCCTGTTTTTCTAGACAGATGGCATTCTTCTAGACTGGTTCACCACTTATCTTGCTCCCACTGGCTTAGAGAAGAGTTCTCACCACCCGTTAAAGAATAATACTGATTTCTTCGGGCAGAGGGAAAGTTTATCAAAGACAGTTTTTCGAAATGCAATTTTATATTGTCTAAGTGCTACCTTATTAATAATGATTTTTCGAATTTCCGTTCTGTTTAGGGGGAAAGCTATTCTGAACTAAATTAATCAGCACTTTACTTAAATTAAGGTGAATTTAATAAAAATAAAAGAAGCTCTATTAAGCTTCTTTTATTTTTCCGTGCTGCTGAACATATTGACCCCAATCATTCCGCCGAATACTGCTGCGAGAATATAACCAGAGTGATGGAGGAATTGTTCGAGGGTGAACCCATTTTGATAGCCGAGGTATTGTACTAAAAACACGAAAATAGTAAATCCCAAACCTGTAATACCCCCAAAAATCCAGCCTTTCGCTTTACCTTTTACTCCAGTAACCATTCCGCCTACAAATAAGGCTACGAGTCCTACTCCAAAAGCAATCCATGAAAGCATCCATTGACTAATATCTGTGAATTGCAGAATTAATGCTAAAATAAAACTAGTAATTAAAATAAAAGCAAGTACAAAAATCCAGCCATATAATAATGCGTTAAGTTGTCTTTTCACCACATTTCCTCCTTATGATTGTCCCTTTATATCATCATATTCAAAAGCAAGATAATTAGACTGGCATTTTCGTGGCGAACTGTGGTTTATTCTCCCAAAATGTCTGCAGTTTAATGAAACCATTTTTGAAGAAATGGTATTGCTTTTAATTCTTCCTTTGTTATAATTCGCAGTATGAAAAGGCAGATAATATAAATAATTGCAAGCACGATAATTACCAGCGCAAACATTATAATATGCGAAGCTGTAAGGAAATAAATTTGGCGCAGCATCCAGCCGAAAATATACGTAATCACTAAAAGTGAAATCATTTTCAGCAAATCGCTGAATGGAATGTGGTAGTTAATTTTTTTATTTAATACTGTAAAATGAAGCAATGTAACAAGGATGACTGAAGCTGACAGTCCAATAGCTACCCCACTCATGCCAAAGTCCGGATTTGAGCCAAGGATAAAAATAACTCCTAATTTAACAAAAGCCCCGATTAGACTATTCCACATCGATTCTTTAGCTAAATCCATTGCCTGGAGCGCTGCTTGTAATGGCGCTTGGATATATAGTAGAATGTAAAAAGGTGCCATGAGCAATAAGAGTTGATTGGCATTTGCTGTGCCGTACATAAGTGTCAGAATTTGTTCTGAAAATAATACAATAATAATCGTTGCAAGGGCACCGGATGCAAATGATATCCGAATCGCCTGGTGAATCCGATAATGAATAAGTGTATGATTATTTTTAGCTCCGGCTTCTGAAATAGATGGGATTAACGCAATTGCGAGTGAATGGGTAATAAAGGTAGGCAAGAACAATAATGGAATTACATATCCAGTAAGTTCGCCATATTGCTTTGTTGCAGCAATGCTTGAAACTCCAGCTATAGCAAGAGCTTGTGCTACTAATATTGGCTCAAGAAAATTGGATATTGAACCAATCAATTTGCTGCCTGTACTAGGAAGTGCAATGGACATTAAAGATCTGATCGTTTCCTTCATGTCGCGAAAATATGAAAATACACGATTGGGAAATTTCCTTACTTTACGCAGCTTAAATTGATAAAGCATAAACAGGACCGAGGCAAATTCACCAATAATGACACTGAACATCGCACCAGCAGCAGCGAATTCAACTCCATAAGGCAGAAGAAGCTTGATAAATATATAGACAAAAATAATACGGATTACTTGCTCTATTACTTGGGCATAACTCTGAGGCTTCATATTTTGTTTTCCCTGAAAATATCCTCGCAGCACGGATGAAATTGCAACAATTGGCACGATAGGACTAATTGCTAATAACGGATATAGTGTACGTTCGTCTGTCAGCAGTGTAGATGCAATAAAAGGCGCCCCGAAAATCATACCAGCGGTTAATAATACACTGGCAACAGTCGTAAGAATCAAAGATGTTACAAGTATGTTTTTTATTTTGTGCTGATCATTTAGGGCATCTGCTTCCGCGACCCTTTTTGCGATTGCAATTGGAAGACCGATTTGGGTCAGGGTGATGACGAGAAAAAGGGTAGGAAGTGCCATCATATAGAGCCCGACTCCTTCTTCACCAATTAAACGTGCGACTACAATCCGATTAATAAAGCCGAGAAAGCGGGTAATCATCCCAGCGATTATCAGAATTAGTGCACCTTGTAAAAAAGTTTGCCTTGTCATTTTATCGTCCTGCCTTCTCAAAAAATAAAAATTCATATACAATGATATATATGCTATTGGTGTGTCCAAGCATGACAAGTTAATCGAACTGTTCGAGTTGAAATATTATTTCTCCAGAACAATAGGAGGTTTAACATGGAAGTGATTCAAAACGTAAATGAATGGAAAAATACTGTCATTCCTTTTTTGGACAGCAAGGTTGAAGAACTGCAATTAATGGGTTATTCCCAAGCTACAAGGGAAGATGTGTGGAAGTGTCTTGTTCAAAAGGTATGGAAAGGAAAACCTGATAAAAAAATACATCAAATCGTTCATGAAATTATGCATTTAAAGTCTTCTACTTATCTAAGCTATTTAACGGTTCAATCGTACGAAGATAATGATTTAATGGCTTCAATAGCAGCAATTATGAATTCGGACGAAGGGTAAATACATAGTGACAGGTGAATACCAATCAGTAAGGGAGGAAAGAAAATAAATGAAAAAAAGAGGCAGACTGGTCGCCTTTTTTCTAATCGTGATTGCTCTTGGAATTGGGATTGGATTGACGACAAATTGGGTAACAAAAAATATTAATTTAGGTTTAGATTTACAAGGCGGTTTTGAGGTGCTCTACGAGGTCGAACCAGTAGACGATGGCGAGGAAATAACGAAAGGACTAATGGAAGGAACGGTCCAAACATTAAACGACCGTGTGAACCGGCTTGGTATTAGTGAGGCAGTCATAGATATTGAGGGAGAAGACCGGATTCGTGTTCAGCTTGCCGGGGTAGAGGATCAGCAGCAAGCCCGTGATATGCTCGCTACATCTGCACAGCTGTCTTTCCGTGATGTAAATGATGTTGAATTGCTTGATGGTTCAGATGTAAAAGGCGGAAGTGCAAAACAGGATTTTGATCCAAATACAAATGCACCAATTGTTACACTGCAATTAAATGATTCGAGTAAATTCGGAGAAGTAACAACCCAAATCAAAAATATGGGACCACCAAATAATCTCCTAGTCATTTGGATGGATTTTCAGGAAGGGGACTCCTATACAGCTGAAGCAGTGAAGGAGGAACCTAAATTTGTTTCAGCCCCTAGTGTGTCTGAAACATTAAATACTACGAATGTCATGATTAGTGGGAACTTTACGATAGAATCTGCAAAAGCCCTAGCTGATATTATTAATTCAGGTTCATTACCTGTGCATATGACAGAAATATTTTCAACATCTGTCGGGGCTCAATTTGGTGAACAGGCATTGAATCAAACTGTTTTTGCTGGGATAGTTGGTATTATTTTAGTTATTTTATTCTTGCTGATTGTTTACCGTTTTACAGGGTTAATTGCTTCAATTAATTTGATTATTTATACGTATTTCGTATTACTTGTATTTGAAATGATGAATGGTGTGCTCACGCTTTCTGGAATTGCTGCACTTATTCTTGGGGTGGGTATGGCTGTTGATGCGAACGTTATTACGTTTGAACGGTATAAAGAAGAACTGCGTTTAGGGAAGTCTGTGAAAGCAGCATTTGCAGCAGGCAGCAAAAACTCTTTCCGAACGATTCTTGATGCAAATATAACTACCTTAATCGCTGCAGTTGTTCTCTTTATTTTTGGAACGAGCTCAGTGAAAGGGTTCGCGACAATGCTCATTATTAGTATTTTAATTAGTTTTATCACCGCAGTATTTGGCACAAGGCTATTTCTGGGGCTTTGGGTTCAAAGCGGATTCCTGAAAAACAAAAAATCATGGTTTGGTGTAAAAGAAAAAGATATCAAAGAACTTTCTGCTGACGAAGAAGAGCCAAAGTTATTTAATAGAAATGTAAATATTATTCAGCATCGGAAGAAGTTTTTCATATTTACTGGTGTACTCATGATATTGGGATGTGCTGCACTGCTGATTTTTAAAATTAATCCAGGAATTGACTTTACTAGTGGTTCGCGTATTGAAATTGCTGCTGATGAGAAAATCAATGCAGAAGAAGTAGAAGGTACTTTTAATGAATTAGGTTTCGAAGCGAAATCAATTGTACTATCTGGTGAAAACAATACGATAGCAGTTGCACGTTTTGAAACAGTCTTATCCGATCAAGAGATATTTAAGGTACAACAAACCTTCCAGGAAATGTACGGAGCTGAACCTGCAGTGAGTGTTGTTTCGCCGATTGTCGGTCAGGAATTAGTGAAGAATGCAATTTACGCTGTTGTAATCGCAGCACTATTTATCATCATTTATATTGCATTCCGTTTTGAATTATTCTTTGGAGTAACAGCTGTCATAGCTCTTTTCCATGATGTTTTAATTATGTTGTTTGCATTTAGCATTACACAAATTGAATTCGATATCACAATCGTTTCAGCTATTTTAACGATTGTTGGTTATTCAATAAATAATACAATCGTGGTATTCGATAGGGTCAGAGAGAATATTCAGAAGCAAAAACGGGTATCGTCCTTTAATGAACTCGCAAAAATTATTAATCGCAGTATTATACAGTCATTTACAAGAACAATGAATACGACAATTTCTACGTTAATTGCTATTCTTGCATTCCTTGTGCTTGGCGCATCTTCTATCTTTACATTTACACTTGCGCTGGTAATTGGATTGACAGCAGGTACGTATTCATCTCTATTCCTTGCTGCTCAAATATGGCTTGTATGGCGAGGTAAAAGCATCAAAGAAAAACCTTTAGACTTCAGAAAGAAAAAACGTTTAGAAGGACCACAAGTCTAATTATCTCAAAAGGCGGAGGGGTTGCTCATGAAAGGACAGACATATGTCATCGCGGCAATTGTACTAACGATTATTATCGCTGTGTTTGCCGTAATTAACGTTGAGCCAGTTGTAGTGAATTATCTTTTTTGGAGTGCAGAATCTCCTCTGATTCTTGTAATTCTCTTTTCTGTTTTGATGGGTGGATTAATAACATCAATTGTTAGCATGGTGAAATTTTTCCAAATGCAGAGAGAACACTCAAGACTCCATCATGAAAATGTTAAATTCAGGGAGAAACTTGAACAATTAGGTGTCTCTGCTGAGGAATTATTACATGTCAGGAAGAAAGAAGATGAGAAAACTAGAGATGAATAAGCGTAATTAAATTGCTACCCCTGCTAGTCTTTTGTATAATAGATTAGTCAGGGGTGAATTTATGTTACAAAGCAAGGCAAAATGGACAGACTTAGATAATAGTACGGAAGAGATATTAGTAAAAGATATCCCTTTAGAAGTGTCTCCAATTATTGAAAATCTTTTATTGCAGCGAGGGATTACAACTGCATCAGAGGCAAAACAATTCTTATCACCTGATATAGAATTTCTGCATGGACCAGAAAGTATTAAGGATATTGATAAAGCAGCTAAACGAGTACAGGATGCAATTGCAGCAAATGAGAAGATACTTATTTATGGCGATTATGATGCCGATGGTGTAACCTCCACAGCATTAATGTATAAAACACTAAAAGAATTAAATGCAGATTGTGATTTTTATATACCAAATCGTTTCACTGAAGGTTATGGACTGAATGAACAAGCAATCCATGCAGCGAAACAAAATGGGTTCACCTTGATTATTACGGTCGATACTGGAATTACTGCTATACACGAAGCAAATGTTGCTAAACTGCTTGGAATAGATTTAATAATAACCGACCACCACGAACCCCAAAATGAACTGCCTGAAGTAACCGCGATTATTCATCCAGTACTCTCGGAGGATTATCCATTTAAAGAGTTGGCAGGAGTGGGGGTAGCATTTAAATTCTCACAATATCTTCTTGGATACTTTCCGAAGCAATTTCTGGAGTATGTTGCGATTGGAACAATTGCTGACTTAATGCCCTTAAAGAATGAGAATCGAATTCTTACCCACTTTGGATTAACAGCACTTTCGACCAGTCATACTCCAGGAATCCAGGCATTAAAAAACAAATGCAATATTGAGGGGAATGTTTCAGAAGAAGATGTCGGCTTTTTAATGGGACCGCGATTAAACGCTGTTGGCAGATTGCAGGATGCCAGTTTGGCAGTAGAGCTGCTATTAACTGAATCACTTGAAGAAGCAAATTATTTTGCTGAAGAAATTGATCTGCTTAATCAGCAAAGAAAGCAAATAGTAAGTCAAATCACTGAAGAAGCCGAAAAGATGGCTGATCCGGAAAAACACGGAATGATTATTGTTGCAAATGAAGGCTGGAATGAGGGAGTCTTAGGAATCGTTGCTTCCAGGCTAGTACAAAAGTTTGACCGACCTGCAATTGTATTAAATTATAATCGAGAAACTGGAGTACTTAAAGGCTCTGGACGCAGTATCCCAGCATTCGATCTTTTTACAAATTGTATGAAGGTTAGAGATTTGTTTACTAATTTTGGCGGTCATGCTCAAGCAGCTGGAATGACAATAGCTAATGAAAACTTGGCTGTACTGCAGGAATCACTTGATCAATTAGTTGCTGCTGAATTATCACCTGATGATTTTAAACAGGAAATAATTATTAGTGGTTCAATCCATTTAAACGAGATTGATGAACATGTAATTGACGAGATGAACAAGCTTGCACCGTATGGTATGGGGAATCCTAAGCCTATCTTTAAAATAAAGAAGATACCTAAAGACGCGAGACAAATCGGAAGTAAAAAAAATCACTTGAAACTGCAGTTCAGTGAGGATGGAAATAATTTAGATGGAATTGCTTTTGGAATGGGGGAACTCTTCCATGCAATATCTCCAAATACAGCTTTGACTGTTGTTGGTGAATTAGGTATAAATGAATGGAATGGGAAAAGGAAGGCACAAATCATGATTCAGGATATGTGCATAGATGAGTGGCAGCTATTCGATTATCGAGGTCGAAAAAACTGTGACCTGTCTCTTTTAAAAGAAGAGAATACGTTAACTGTCGGACATAACCCGCTTCATTCTTATCCACATCTTCAGCAGATTCAATATGATACAGAAGTAAATGCCCTGAAAGAAGTCGATCATCTGATATTATTTGAACTGCCAAAGCATGTAGATGAATTGAAAAAAATTATTCAATATACAAAGCCGAAAAATATTTATGCATGTTATCATATAGAGAAAAGTGCATATTTAAATCGATTCCCGACTCGAGAAGATTTTATTTGGTTTTATGCTGTTGTTAAAAAACAGCAGGTTATTGATTTGAAGACTGAAATCCAAGCCATGATGCAAGCGAAATCATGGTCACGTGAATTTATTATTTTTATCGCTCAGGTGTTTTCTGAGCTTAACTTTGTTAATATTGAAAATGGCCGCGTTGAAATAAACCCGCACCCAGATAAAAGAGAACTAGAGGATTCAACCGTTTACCAGGATCGTTTACAGAGACTGGAAATAGAACAAAAATTATATTATTCAAATTATCAGCAGTTTAAAAACTGGTTTTTAGATTGTATGGATTATTTAGATAAGCCCGAGGAGGAAATAGTAAATGGATTATAAAGAATTCATTGAGATTGTACAAGATTGGCCGAAAGAAGGTATCTCATTTAAGGATATTACACCACTAATGGCAAATGGAAAAGCTTTTAAAGCAGCGGTTGATGAAATTGTTGACTATGCGAAAGAAAAAGAAATAGATATTGTAGTAGGCCCGGAAGCAAGAGGCTTTATTATTGGCTGTCCAGTTTCTTATGCATTAGAAGTCGGCTTTGCCCCAGTAAGAAAAGAAGGCAAGCTTCCAAGAGATGTAATTAAAGTGGATTACGGTCTTGAGTATGGAGAAAATGTATTAACCATTCATAAGGATGCAATTAAGCCTGGACAACGTGTGCTGATTACTGATGATTTATTGGCAACAGGCGGTACAATTGAGGCTACAATTAAATTGGTTGAAGAACTTGGCGGAGTTGTCGTAGGTTGTGCTTTCTTAGTTGAACTAAGTGATTTAAATGGCATGGATAAATTAGACGGGTATGATGTTCTGTCTTTAATGAGCTATTAATATAAAAATAAAAAACAGGTCTGGCAGATTTTTTAGTCAGACCTCTTCTTATATAAATTTTTCGCAGTGTGGCGGCTGTAAGATTCCTGCTCAGAGAATAAGAGACAAATTTAAATTCCGAATTGGAGCCTAATAGCCAGTAACAGCTGATTCGTCCAACTGTCATTCGGCTGGGGTAAAAAACGCCCCATCTGAATGAAGTTTTATTATATATATACGAATATATGGACAGCAGTATAAGAAAGGCATATAATTAAAATATTTAAATCTATTTATTTTAATTGATAAACATATTAGCAGTTGAATGTATTAAATACGCTGCACTCAACTTTAGCAGCTTTTTAATGAAGGAAATTCTTGTTTAAAATATTAGATAAAGACAGTTGATAAAGGTGATTAAATGGCAAAAGATGAAAATATTACAGTTGAAGAGTTGCTGGATAAGGCAAGAGAATACCTGACTGAAGAAGATATCGCTTTTATTACACGTGCTTATAAGTTTTCTGAACAGTCGCATGAAGGACAATATAGAAAATCTGGTGAGCCTTATATCATTCATCCAGTACAGGTGGCAGGGATTTTAGTTGATCTGGGCATGGATGCTGAGACAATAGCGGGCGGATTTTTACATGATGTAGTAGAAGACACGGAAATTACGTTAGAGCAAATAGCCGAGGAATTTAATCCGGAAGTTGCTATGCTGGTTGACGGTGTCACAAAGCTTGGAAAAATTAAATATGAATCGAAAGAAGAATTACAGGCAGAAAATCACCGTAAAATGTTTGTGGCAATGGCAAAAGACATTCGTGTCATTCTGATTAAGCTCGCTGACCGCTTGCATAATTTACGAACATTAAAACATTTACCTCCAGAGAAACAGCGCCTAAAAGCAAATGAAACCATTGAAATATTTGCCCCTTTAGCACATCGGTTAGGAATTTCCACGATTAAATGGGAACTCGAGGATACAGCATTGCGCTATCTAAATCCTCAACAATATTATCGTATTGTTCAATTAATGAAGCAGAAGAGGGAAGAACGCGAGACTTATATAGCAGAAGTTATTGACCAGCTGTCTAACCAGCTTGCAGAGGTTAATATAGAGTCAGAAATGTCAGGAAGACCAAAACATATTTATAGTATATATCAAAAAATGATTAAACAAAATAAGCAATTTAATGAGATTTATGACTTGTTAGCAGTTCGAATTATCGTTAATAGCATTAAAGATTGTTATGCTGTTCTTGGGATCATCCATACAAATTGGAAGCCAATGCCTGGGCGATTTAAGGACTATATTGCAATGCCGAAGCAAAATCTCTATCAATCCTTGCATACTACTGTTATAGGTCCGAAAGGCGATCCTTTAGAGGTTCAGATAAGAACGAAGGAAATGCACGAAATTGCTGAATATGGGATAGCAGCGCATTGGGCATATAAGGAAGGGAAACAAGTAAAAAGCAGTCCAAGGAGATCGTTTGAAGAAAAGCTTTCCTGGTTTAAAGAAATCCTTGATTGGCAAAGTGAAACCCACGATGCAGAGGAGTTTATTGAATCACTTAAAATAGATTTATTCTCTGACATGGTCTATGTTTTTACACCGAAAGGCGATGTAATCGAACTTCCTTCAGGTTCAGTGCCAATTGATTTTGCTTATAAAATTCATACGGAAATTGGTAATAAAACAATTGGAGCAAAGATTAATGGAAAAATGGAGCCATTGGATTATACGTTAAAAAACGGAGATATAATCGAGATGATGACCTCAAAACATTCCTATGGTCCTTCCCAAGATTGGCTGAAAATCACGAAAACATCCCAAGCAAAAAGCAGAATTAAGCAGTTCTTCAAAAAACAGCGACGTGAAGAAAATGTAATTAAGGGCAAGGAAGCAGTAGAAAAAGAAATTCGGGCAATGAATATACAGCCCAAGGAAGTTTTAACCGCTGAGAATCTGCAACGAGTATATGATAAATTCAGCTTCTCTAACGAAGAAGACTTATATGCTGCTGTCGGCTATCATGGCATTACAGCTGCGTTAGTAGCAACGCGATTAACGGACCATATACGTCAAAAGAGAGAAAAAGAAGAAAGTATGGACAAAATTCTCTCTGAAGTAAATATTGAAAAGCCAAGAACAAGATCACATAAAAAAGATTCAGGGGTCCGTGTTGAAGGTGTCGATAATTTATTAGTACGATTGGCGAAATGCTGTAATCCGGTACCAGGTGATGAGATTACTGGTTATATTACGAAAGGCAGAGGTGTATCTGTACACCGTTCAGATTGCCCGAATGTGCATACAGAAGAAGCGCAGCAACGCTATCTCGATGTAGAGTGGGAAGATAACTTTACAGATGAAAAACATTATCATGTTGATTTGCAGATTTCTGGCTACGATCGTCAAGGTTTGTTAAATGAAGTGCTTCAGGCTGTGAATGAAATGAAGACGAACATAACACATGTAAATGGAAAAACGGACAAGAATAAAATGGCAATTATTCAATTGACAATCATGATTCTTAACACAAGACATTTGCGAAGAATTGTTGACCGACTTAAGAAAATTCCAGATGTATATACTGTAACTAGAACGATAAATTAGCAGGTTAGAAATGGAGTAAGGAGAGTTTTGTGAATGAAAGCAGTTATTCAGAGAGCAAAAGGCGCAGCAGTCAGGATTGATGGCAAGATAAAAGGTGAAATTGAAAATGGTATTGTCGTATTGCTTGGTGTTACCCATGAAGATAAGCTGGAAGATATTGATTACATTGCTAGTAAAATAGTTCATCTGCGAATCTTTGAAGATGAAAATGATAAAATGAATCTTTCGTTACTTGATATAGAAGGAAGCATTCTCTCAATTTCACAATTTACGCTGTATGCTGATACAAAAAAAGGCCGGCGTCCGAGTTTTATTCAAGCAGCAAAACCAGAGCAAGCGAATGAACTGTATGAAAAGTTTAATGAAGTTCTTCGAAGCAAAGGGGTTCACGTTGAGACTGGCGAATTTGGCGCAATGATGGATGTTAGCCTTACTAATGCTGGACCAGTAACAATTATTATTGATAGCAAGGATAAATAAAAAGGATGCAATATGCATCCTTTTTATTGTGCTTCGGAAAAGTATTTTTGAAGTCCATTTACAATTCCAACAACAATTTTCTTTTGATATGCAGTTGTCTGAAGTAAAAATTCACTTTCTTCATTTGAAAGGAAGCCAAGCTCTAATAACACGCCAGGTTTAAAATTTTGTCTAATGACAGATAGGTCACCAAATGAAACGCCACGATCTCTTTCATCTGTTTCATTAATAATTTCATCTTGGATAAACGAAGCTAAACTTTCGTATTGTTCATGGTAATAGTAAGTTTCTATCCCTGTTGCGGATCGGTCTTCAGGAAAACTATTATAATGTAAACTCAGAAATGCATCTGTGTCAATTGTATTTGCTAAAGCTGATCTGCTTTCAAGTGGGACAAATTCATTTTTAGGTCTTGTTAAAACGACATTTGCACCAAGAGAGGTTAACTCTTTTTCCAATTCTTGTGCAGTTAGATATGCTATGTCACGCTCGTAGGAACCAGTAATCCCAATTGCGCCCACATCTCTTCCTCCGTGACCTGCATCAATAACAATTGTTTTATTTTTAATACCATTGCTGCTTTTTGCGTTATTGTTTTCAATCAGACTGCGCAATACAAACCCAGTAATTTCATCGTCTGATATTTCCAGCCACTTATTTGTTTCTGAGAGTACTTTAAACTCTTTTCCTTTTTCAACAAAAGCAATAATTTCGTAATCTGTAGAAGCACCTGACCTTATTTGCGTATTATCATGTTGAATTGTGATGGAATCGAGTGTGCTTTCTTTTTTCTTTTCTTCCCGCTCCGTGTCTTCTTCATCCTTTTCTTGTTCAGCATTCCCGCCATTAAGCGAGACAAATTCCTTCGTTACCCAGCCTGTGTAATTATCTAGTTGGATTTTAACCCAGTCTTTCTCTTCTTCAATAACTTCGTATTGCTCTTCACTGTTAACTTGTCCAACTTTATCATAATCTGTGCCGGGACCGCTTCGGACATTTACATTATTTTCTTGAACGACTGCTTCTTTTGCTAGTACTGGCTGCACAGAAAATAGTGCAAATAGTACAGTAAAAGTAAAAATTGCTATTTTCTTCATCGAATCCAATCTATTTCCCCCAAACTTTTATATGCAAAACTTCTATTTGAATTTAAGTATAATAAAAATCTATCCCGATAGCAAAGCTCATCTTAATTTGTTGAGAATATAAGAATTACATTAGTTTACTAAGTAATGATTTTTGTTTACAACAATAAATTGTTTTTTCTTAGGAAAGGAATTGCATGATTCGTTCTTGACATTTATTTCGGAACAGCTTATTATTATATTCATTAAATTAAACAAGATGATTTGCATATAAAATAACCGATGAAGGAAAAAGTAGTTAGAAACTAGATAGAGAAGAGAGGGAATGCCATTGGCTGAGAGCATTTCCATATCATAGGCTGGCGAAAGACATTCCAGAGGATATGTATCGAAATTCAAGTAGGTATATACGTCTTGCAGGCGTTAACTGTGAAGAGCGGATGTTTTCAAAACATCAACTAGGGTGGCAACGCGGGTTAAATCCCGTCCCTTATATTTTATAAGGGACGGGATTTTTTATATTCTCTTAAATTAGTCTAAAAGTGAAACGCGAACGCAAATTTAAAATAAAGGAGCAATTTGTCATGAATATGAAAGCACCAAGAGGGACGGCAGATATTTTGCCTAAAGATATTAAAGCGTGGCAGTATGTGGAAGATAAAATAAAAGATATCTGTGGACGATATCATTATGAAGAAATCCGTACGCCTATATTTGAACATACTGAAGTATTTCAGCGTGGTGTAGGAGATACAACCGATATTGTTCAAAAGGAAATGTACACGTTTGAGGATCGAGGCGGAAGAAGTCTGACTCTTAGACCTGAGGGGACAGCTGCTGTAGCTAGAGCGTATGTTGAGAATAAACTCTACGGAGAAGCAAGCCAACCAACTAAAATGTATTATTTTGCCGAAATGTTTCGCTATGAACGCCCTCAAAAGGGGAGAATGCGTCAATTAAATCAATTTGGTGTAGAAGTATTGGGAAGTTCAAATCCGGCGGTTGATGCTGAAGTGATTGATTTAGCAATGACTGTATATAAAGAGTTAGGCCTTAAATCATTGTCGCTAGTGATTAACTCACTTGGGGACAATGAAAGCAGAGCCAACCACCGTCAAGCCTTAATAGATCACTTTACACCACATAAGGAACAGCTGTGTACCGATTGCCAGCTGCGTCTGGAACAAAATCCTTTACGAGTTCTTGATTGCAAAAAAGATAAAGATCACCCAGCTATGGCAACTTCACCTTCTATATTGGATTATTTAAATGAAGACTCCAAGCAGTATTTTGAGGAAGTGAAAAATTACTTAGATGCAATGGAGATTGAATATATAGTAGATCCAACACTTGTTAGAGGACTGGATTATTATAACCATACCGCTTTTGAAATTATGAGCAATGCAAAAGGTTTCGGAGCTATTACTACATTAGCCGGCGGTGGAAGATATAATGGCCTTATTGAAGAATTGGATGGACCAAGTACAGCTGCAATAGGTTTTGGAATGGGTCTGGAAAGATTATTAATGGCACTTGAAGCAGAGGAAGTTGAAATCCCAGTAAATAATTCTTTAGACTGCTATGTAGTGGCAGTTGGAAAAGAAGCGGAAAAAACTGCTGTGCAACTTGTTCATACGCTAAGAAAAAGCGGCGTTCAAGCAGATAAAGATTACCTGGATCGAAAAATGAAAGGGCAATTTAAAGCTGCAGACCGATTCAAAGCGAAATATGTGGTAATCCTGGGAGAAGAAGAGTTGGAAAGAGATGCAGCACTGTTGAAAGAAATGAGCACTGGCGAACAAACAGAATTGCAAATGAATGATTTAGCAGATACATTAATTGGAAAATTGTCAGGAGGAAAATAAGGTGACTGAAAGAATATATGCTGGGACAATTGATGAGCAATATATTAAGCAAGAAATATTATTAAAAGGGTGGGTACAAAAACGCCGTGATTTAGGTGGATTAATATTCATTGACTTACGTGATCGATCAGGAATTGTTCAGGTTGTTTTTAACCCGGATCAATCCAGTGAGGCATTGTCTATTGCGGAGACTATCCGCTCCGAATATGTTGTTGAAATTTTAGGTGAAGTGGTTGCTCGTGATAAATCTACAATTAATCCAGCAATGAAGACAGGGGAAATTGAAGTTATTGCTTCAGAAATTAAGGTTTTAAATAAAGCGAAAACACCACCATTTGCAATTCAAGATGAAACAGATGTATCGGAAGACTTGCGATTAAAATATCGTTATATTGATTTGCGTCGCCCGGCTTTACAGGAAACATTTAAATTACGTCATCAGACAACACAAGCAATTCGTAATTTCTTAAATGAAGATGGCTTTCTTGAGATGGAGACGCCAATTCTTACAAAGAGCACACCGGAAGGGGCAAGGGATTATCTTGTACCGAGCCGTGTACATCCAGAAGAATTTTACGCATTACCACAGTCACCACAATTATTTAAACAATTAATTATGATGAGTGGATTTGAGAAATATTACCAGATTGCTCGTTGTTTCCGTGATGAAGATTTACGGGCAGACCGTCAGCCGGAATTTACTCAGATTGATATTGAAACGTCATTCCAGACAAGTGATGATATTATGGGGATGACAGAAGAGATGATGAAGCACGTTATGAAAGAGGTTAAGGGACACGATATTGAACTTCCTCTGAAACGGATGTCATATGACGAAGCGATGAATCGCTTTGGTTCAGATAAACCAGATACAAGATTCGCTCTCGAACTAATCAATGCTTCTGAAATTTTTGCTGCATCAGAATTTAAAGTATTTAAAGGTGCAATTGAAGCTGGTGGAAGAGTAAGCTTATTGAATGTCAAAGGTGAAGCAGCAAATTACTCCCGAAAAGATATTGATAAGCTTACAGAATTTGTGAATGTTTACGGAGCAAAAGGCCTTGCTTGGCTGAAAGCGGAAGCTGGTGAATTGAAAGGACCAATTGCTAAGTTCCTTGCAGATACTGAAAAAGAAGCACTTGTTAAGCTTGCGGATGTAGAAGATGGAGACTTAGTATTGTTTGTCGCTGATAAGACACAAGTTGTCTTCGACAGTCTGGGAGCCTTACGTTTGAAGCTTGGGAAAGAATTGAATTTGATTGATGAAACTAAATATAATTTCCTTTGGGTTACAGATTGGCCATTATTAGAATATGATGAAGAACTCGGCAGATACTTTGCAGCACATCATCCATTTACATCACCGGTTGCAGAAGACCTTGATAAGCTGTTGACAGAGCCGGAAAACGTACGGGCAAATGCATATGATTTAGTATTAAATGGTTATGAGCTTGGTGGAGGTTCGATTCGTATTTATCAGAAAGATGTCCAAGATAAAATGTTCCAAATCCTTGGCTTTACAGAAGAAGAAGCAAAGGAACAATTTGGCTTCCTGCTTGATGCTCTTGAATATGGAGCACCCCCGCATGGCGGAATTGCTCTGGGACTTGACCGGATTATCATGCTGCTTGCTGGAAGGTCGAACTTGCGTGATACGATTCTATTTCCTAAAACGGCATCTGCTTCTGACTTACTTACAGATGCACCAAGTAATGTATCACCACAGCAGTTAGAAGAGCTGTCTATAGCAGTGGTTAATAAAAAAGAAAAACAAAACTAAAATGAAAAGGATACGACAAGCATTTACTGTTGTATCCTTTTCATTTCATTGTACAGGAATCAATGGATCTCTATGTTTTTATAGGTTAAGTATTCTATTTTTTCAGTTTTTAATTGCCAAATGAATGTTGTTGTGTTAAAATAAATTTACAAATCAATAAGATTCATCCTTCAATCCTGATGTGTTCGTTCGTACAAAGTGTTTTGACCGAACAACATTTGAAAGGGAGCCTGAAGTGTTTTCAATTTGCAGATTGGCTATTTTATAGACGATAACGTGAATTGGAACAGGGCACCCACCTGCCAATAGCGGGATCAAGACTTTAAAAGGACGGCACGTTCGGGATTGAAAGGTACATAGAAAAAACACTCATCTAAATTTCATTTGGATGAGTGTTTGTTATTAGATAAGAAGTTTAGCCCTTAGCTTGGTTTGCCATTTGTTCTAGGTTGCCATTTTTGTCCATACGAAAAGTGGGTGAAGTGAAGGGATGATCATCTTGAAGGACGGTCATTCTCCTCGCACGGTCCATAATTTGAATAAATGTTTGATAGTCTTCTTGCATTGTTTCAAGCTGTTGCTCCGTTTTTTTAAGTTTGGTGTTCGCTTGTTCTAAAGCTTCTTTCAAATTGTTGTTTTCTTTTTCTATTTGTTCGATTGCAGTTTTTGATTGATTCGAAGCATGATAGTCTTGTTTTACATTATTTAAGAATGTCATTACCGTATCGAATGTGATGTTATTCTGAGTTGAGACAGTTTGTATCTGTGTAACATTGTTTTCTTCTTGTTGAGGTGAATATTCCGCTTGAACGAATGGTTTTAAATTATTTTGTTTTGCTTGGTTTCGTTTCATTTCCTTACGCTGTCTTTTGGCAAGATCTATCGCACTGATATACTTATTTCTTACTTCTGCATTCCAGCGAAAACCGCATGCTGCGGAGGTTCTATTTAATTTGTCACCAACTTCATCAAACGCATTCAATTGTGTGCTTCCTTCACGAATATGGCGCAGAACTGTTTCTGCCAGTAATAAATCATCTTCATGTGACCATGCATCTTGTCTAACCTTAACCATTTTCAACCAACTCCTTTTTTCTCTGCAAAACAATAGATTGTGATGTTTCTAGTTATTATTGCCAGAGAAAAAAAGAATTATACATTGCCTCTCGAGTCGCGTTCTATTTTTTCATATACTTGTTTCATCGCTTTTTCAAATTTCCCTGTATCTTTAGGGTTATAGTATTTTTGATTCTTAAGGCGATCTGGCAAGTATTGTTGATTTACCCAAGCGCCATTGTAGTTATGAGGATATTTATACTCTATTCCTCTTCCTAAGTCAGCAGCACCTTTATAATGGCTGTCCTTCAAATGGTTTGGTATATCGCCGCTTTTTCCGCTGCGAATGTCACTGAGTGCACTGTCCAATGCTTTATATGCGGTGTTCGATTTTGGTGATAAAGCTAATTCAACAATAGCAACTGCCAAAGGAATTCTAGCTTCCGGAAAACCAAGTCTTTCTGCAGATTGAACAGCTGCAAGCACACGCGGGCCAGCCTGTGGGTTAGCAAGTCCAATATCTTCATAGGCAATAACTAGCATTCTTCTCGCAATACTATCTAAATCTCCTGCCTCAATTAATCGCCCGAGATAATGCAGGGAAGCATTGACATCACTGCCGCGAATGGATTTTTGAAATGCTGAAAGCACGTCGTAGTGTGCGTCTCCATCTTTATCGTGTGAAAAACTTTTCTTTTGCATACATTGCTCTGCGGTTTCTAAATCAATTTTAATTACACCGTCTTCATTCTCGGGGGTTGAAGCTGCCGCAAGCTCAAGCCCGTTTAAAGCAGAGCGCATGTCTCCATTCGCGCTAAAGGCAAAATGTTCAAGCGCCTCATCGGTAATCTCAATATTCATATTCCCGAGACCTTTTTCAGGGTCTGTAATTGCCCGGGATAAAGCAAGTATAACCTGCTCAGGTTCTAATGATTTTAATTCGAAAAGATGGCATCTGCTTCGAATTGCAGGATTGATGGAGTGATAGGGATTGCTTGTAGTGCAGCCAATTAATGTAATTAAATTTGTTTCAAGGTGGGGAAGAAGAAAGTCTTGCTTTGCTTTATCCAGACGATGGACTTCATCCAGGATAAGGACAATATGTCCCATCATTTTTGCTTCTTCCACAACAATTTCCATATCTTTCTTTTTATCAACGACTGCATTTAATAATCTCACCTGTAATCCAGCAGTTTTCGCTATAGCAAAAGCTGTTGATGTTTTGCCGGTACCTGGAGGTCCGAAAAGAATCATGGATGCCAGCCGTTCTGCTTGAACCATACGCTGAATTAATTTTCCGTCTCCAATAAGATGTTCTTGGCCAATGATATCATTAAGATGTACAGGCCGCATGCGCAGTGCTAATGGTTGTTGTTTCATTTAAACCGTCCTTTATATAGGTTGTACAAAATAACTGGTATATTTCTTTGCTATTCAGGAACAACCGATTAAAATAATACTATATATATAAAGCTTAAGCCTGAAATTGCATAAATGCAAGAGAGAGATAATTCATGTTATAATACCAATTAGTATGAAGAGAATGGAAAGCGTAGTATAATGTCTAGATGATGTGAATGAGACAATAAATATATTCATAATAGATGTAATCGTAATAGGAAGAGGTGTATATGGTGAAAATCACAACTAAAGGCAGATATGGCCTCACCATCATGATCGAATTAGCAAAGCAATATGGAGAGGGACCAAAATCATTAAAGTCAATCGCGAAGGATAATGATTTATCAGAGCATTATTTAGAGCAGCTTGCCGCACCTCTTAGGAATGCTGGACTTGTTAGGAGTGTCAGGGGAGCATATGGCGGATATAAGCTTGCTAAAGCTCCAGGTGAAATCACAGCAGGGGATGTTATTCGTGTTCTGGAAGGCCCAATTACATTGGTTGAGGGCATTGAAGAAGAAAAACCAGCCCAGCAAGCATTGTGGATTCGAATTCGTGATGCAATTCGTGATGTATTGGATAATACAACACTTCAGGATCTTGCAAATACCGAAGATAATGATACAGAGGAAGCATATATGTTTTATATTTAAGTTTTGAAGGAAAGGAACTATTTTATGGAACAGATTTATTTGGATCATGCAGCAACTACTCCTATGGCAGAAGAAGTTACGAAAGAAATGACAACCGTTTTTAATGAAGTATATGGTAATCCATCAAGCGTACATTCCCATGGAAGAAAAGCAAGAAAACTTTTGGATGAAGCAAGAAATACGATTGCTTTAAGTATAAATGCAAACGAAAAAGAAATTTTCTTTACAAGCGGCGGCACAGAGGCAGATAATATGGCACTGATCGGGACTGCTCTTGCTAATCGAGAGAAAGGCAATCATATTATCACATCAGCACAAGAGCATCATGCTGTTCTGCATGCTGCAGAACAATTAGAGGTGCTTGGCTTTGATGTAACCTATCTTCCCGTAACTGAAGATGGCAGGGTTTCGCCAGAAAGAATAAAAGAATCTTTGCGAGAAGATACCATTCTCGTTTCTATTATGTTTGTCAATAACGAAACTGGTGTTATACAGCCAATTAGAGAGATTGCAGAAATATTAAAAGAACACCAGGCATATTTTCACACAGATGCGGTTCAAGCATATGGTTTGCTTGATATTGACGTAAAACAGCACGGCATTGATTTGCTGACAACATCTGCACATAAAATTAATGGACCAAAAGGTATTGGTTTTCTTTATGCTGAAGAATCGGTGAACATAAATAATTTATTTTTTGGCGGAGAACAGGAGAGAAAACGCAGACCGGGGACAGAGAATGTTGCAGCCGTAGCAGGCTTTGAAAAAGCAGTTGAATTAGTAATGGAAAACAAGGAAGAAAGAAACAAGCAATACGGTTTATATAAAAAAATGTTTATAGAAGAGTTAAAGAATAGAAATATCAATTTTGCTTTAAACGGCGAACAAGATAATACGATAAATACAATAGTGAATATTAGTTTTCCAGGAACGAATGTTGAGCAGGTGCTGACTAATTTAGATTTAGCTGGTATTTCCTCATCAAGCGGCAGTGCGTGTACAGCGGGAAGCATTGAACCTTCTCACGTATTAAGTGCAATGTTCGGAGAAAATAATCCATGTACGACAAATTCCATTCGTTTTAGCTTTGGCGAAGCGAATACGGAAGAAAACAGTATAGAAGCAGCGAAACGGGTTGCAAATATTATTGAACGATTAATAAAATAAGGAAAGTGATGGTATGAATAATAATAAAAATATACGAGTAGTTGTTGGTATGAGCGGCGGGGTCGATTCTTCTGTTGCTGCACTGCTTTTAAAGGAGCAAGGTTATGATGTAGTTGGTATATTTATGAAAAACTGGGATGATACCGATGAATTCGGTGTTTGTACTGCTACAGAAGACTTTGATGATGTGGTGCGGGTCTGTAATCAGCTCGACATCCCATATTACTCAGTAAACTTTGAAAAAGAATATTGGAATAAAGTGTTTACTTACTTTTTGGATGAATATAAAGCAGGAAGAACACCGAACCCTGATGTAATGTGCAATAAGGAAATTAAATTTAAAGCATTCTTAGATCATGCATTATCTCTTGGTGCTGACTATTTAGCAACTGGACATTATGCCCAAATTAGAAGAGAGAATGGTAAAGTTGAAATGCTGCGCGGAATTGATAACAATAAGGATCAGACATATTTCTTAAATCAATTATCAAGTGATGTGCTGGAAAAGGTTATGTTTCCATTAGGGCATTTGGAGAAACCGGAAGTACGTGAAATTGCGAAGAAACATAATCTTGCAACAGCAGCTAAAAAAGACTCTACGGGAATTTGTTTTATTGGTGAGCGTAATTTCAAAGAATTTTTAAGTGAGTATTTACCTGCACAACCTGGTGAAATGCAGACTTTATCAGGTGAAGTAAAAGGAAAGCATGAAGGATTAATGTATTATACAATCGGACAAAGACAAGGGCTGGGTATCGGTGGTGCTGGCGACCCTTGGTTTGTTGTTGGGAAGAATTTAAAAGAAAATATTCTGTACGTTGGACAAAGCTACAGCAATGAAAAATTATATTCAGATGCACTGATTGCAACAGATATCAATTGGATTAACCCAGATGAAATTAAGGATTCCTTTGCATGTACTGCGAAATTCAGATACCGTCAAAAGGATAGTGAGGTTAATGTTACATTACTAGACGACAACACATTGCGCGTTGATTTCGCTAATAGTGAGCGTGCAATTACACCTGGACAGGCAGTTGTGTTTTATGATGGTGATGTATGTCTTGGCGGTGCAACAATAGATAAAGTAATCAAAGATGAAAAACAATTACAATATGTAGGTTAAGGTAGGGACTCCCGCAATGGACAAGAATCGACAAGCAATTTTATTAATGAAGGAAAGAAAGTATGAAGAAGCCGCAAAGCTATTTAATGAGATTATTGAAGAGAACCCTCGAGATCCAATCGGTTATATTAATTTTGGGAATCTATTATTAGATATTGATGAAAAGGAAAGTGCGGAGCGGTTCTTTTTGAAGGCCGTTGATTTAGATGTGAATGCTGCAACAGCTTATTATGGGCTTGGTAACTTGCATTTTGAACAAGAGAATTATCAAAAGGCACAGGAATATTTCCAAAAAGCATTGGAATCTGGCCTAGATGAAGCTGATGTCTTTTATTTACTGGGACTCTCCTTACAAAATCAAGAGCAATTCAAACTCGCATTGCCATATCTGCTGCGGGCAACTGAATTGGAGCCAGAGGATATTGTCTACCTTTTCCAGTATGGGCTCTCGCTTGCACAATCGAATCTAATAGCTGAGGCAAAAACAGTATTTACAAAAGTTGTCGCGATGGATGAAGGACATAGTGATGCTCACTATAATCTAGGAGTTATTGCAGCTTTTGAAGATGATTCAGAGAAAGCCTTGGAGCATTTTAATCAGGCACTGGCTTTTCATCCGGAACATTACTTGGCTGCGAATGGCAAAAAGCAAATTGAAAAGTTTCTGGAAGAAAATTAAGCAAGGAAACGTGGGGTCGTTTTAGATGGAAGATCAACAAGAGATAATTGAAAAAGGATATATTCGCGGATATCTCCTTTATACAATTTTTCAAAATGAAAGTGAAAACTTCTCTATTATAAAAATTAAAATAGAAGAGACAAATGAAGACTTTGATGAACGAGAAATTGTTGCGAAAGGATATTTTACACAGCTTACTGAGGAGAGTTCGTATACCTTTTACGGGACCTTTGAAAATCACAGTAAGTTTGGTGTGCAATATCGCGTTGATTCCTATCAAACCTATATACCTGATACGAAGGAAGGCTTAATATCTTATCTTTCCAGTGATCTTTTTTATGCAGTTGGAATAAAAACTGCGGAGAAAATTGTAGATAAGCTGGGAACAAATGCAATAAAAAAAATTCTTGATGACCCGGACTGTCTGCATGAAATTCCGGGTCTCAATAAAAAAACTGCTGAACAGTTACATAAGAGTCTCGAAGAACATCAAGGCTTTGAGCATATTGCTATTTCACTGGCAAATTACCAGCTCGGATTAAAAATGGCGCAAAGAATATATCAGGAATATAAAGAAGAAGCAATTAGTAGATTACATGATGACCCATATCAATTCGTATTTGATGTTGAAGGGTTTGGTTTTCAAACTGCCGACCGTATAGCACGCTCGAATGGGATATCAATGACACATCCAAACCGGATTGGGGCAGGGTGTATTTTTGTTTTACAAAAAAGTATCCAAGAAGGTCATGTTTATTTACCAATCGATCAATGCGCAGGACAGGTGTATCAGCTGCTTGGACTTTATCAAATGGAAAAAGATGCAATTGTTGACAGGCTGGAACAACTCAATAGTGAGAAGAAAGTTATCATACTAGATGGAAACATTTATTTACCTTCTCTTTATTATGCTGAAGACGGATTTGTTGCACATTTAGACCGAATTATGAAAAAAACAGTAGAGACAGAATCGACTCTCGCTGAATTGATGAAAATAACTGGTGAAATTGAGGAAGAAGAAGTTTTAAGCTATGGCAAGGAACAGTTTAATGCAATTGAAAAATCACTTCATTCAAGAATTATGATATTAACTGGTGGACCGGGAACTGGTAAAACAACAGTAATTAAGGGAATTGTAAAAGCATTCTCTGCTATCCACGATTTATCTCTTGATATCGATGACTACGATAAAAAGTCAGAATTCCCTTTTGTCCTTACCGCTCCAACTGGACGTGCAGCGAAGCGTTTAAGTGAGTCAACAGGTCTCCCCGCAGTAACAATTCACCGTTTGCTGGGATGGGACGGCAATGATTCATTTGACAGGGATGAAAATAATCCACTTTCTGGCCGTTTTCTGATTGTAGACGAGTTTTCGATGGTTGATATTTGGCTGGCCAATAACTTATTTAAAGCAATCCCAGACAATATGCAAGTATTGCTTGTAGGGGATGAAGATCAGCTTCCTTCCGTAGGTCCAGGTCAAGTGCTCTCTGATTTATTGGCAAGTGAAAAAATCCCTGTTGTTCAACTGGATGAGGTATATCGTCAAAAAGAAGGTTCAAAGATTATCCAACTTGCACATGAAATAAAAAATGATTCAATTACAGATGAGTCATTGAAGAATGCTAAGGATTTTAGTTTTATTGCTGCTAATGAACGGCAGATGGTGCAGTTAATTGCAACAATTTATAAGCGTGCAATTGATAAAGGAATTGAAGCGAATGATATTCAAGTGCTTGCTCCCATTTACAGAACAGAAGCGGGAATAAATAAAATTAATGCAGAATTGCAAGAAATGGTTAATCCGAAAACAGATAAAAAACGTGAAGTGAAAGTGATGGAAGTAAGTTACCGAGTGGGGGACAGGGTTATTCAATTAGTAAATCAGCCTGAGGATGGAATCTTTAATGGTGACATCGGTGAGATTGTGGCGATATTCTTTGAAAATGAAAATAAAGAAAAGAAAGAACAGATTGTAATCGCGTTTGATGAGAAAGAGATTGTTTATGAAAGAAAGGACTATAGCAATTTCATGCATGCATATTGCATTTCTATCCATAAATCACAAGGAAGTGAATTTCCGATTGTCATTCTGCCAGTCATTTCCGCATATTACCGCATGCTGCGTAAAAACTTGCTATACACTGCTATTACAAGAAGTAAAGAATCATTGATTATTTGTGGTGAAGGAAATGCTTTTCTCCGTGGGGTTAATACGGTAGATACAAATAATCGCTATACAACCTTAGTCAGTCAACTAGAAAACAGATTAAATGCTGAACCGCACTTACTTGCTTTAGAAGATAAAGAGGAAGAAGAAATATCTCCATATGATTTTATGTAAATATGGTATATTAAGTTAGCTTTCCGGTTACGCTAATAATAGTAAAAATCGGGAGTTGATCATAATGGAGTGTCCAAATTGTCGCGGAAGAAATTTAGGGAAAATAGGTTTACATGCTTACTATTGCTGGTCTTGTTATATTGAAATAGTCAGCGGAAAAAACAAACTTACTATCCACCAAATTGAAGCAGACGGCAGCTTAAGCCCCTTGAATGACTTATTTATCGAAGAAGAAAAAACACTATAGCATTTTTGGCTAGAATTTCATTTCTAATAAGTCTATCTAGGGGTGCTGTTTTATGTTTCGCTGGCAATTTTGGAAAAATGTTTTTTACATACTACTATTTGGGATTGTGTTATTAGTATTCTCCTACTTACTGTTCCGCACCTATCCATTTTTTAAAATGTTTTTCCACTTTTTATGGCAGCTGTTTTTGCCATTTTTAATTGCAGGATTTTTAGCATATTTAATTTATCCAATTATTATATTTCTTCATCGCCATCATATTCATAAAGGTCTTGCTGTGTTGCTGATTTATATTTTGTTTTTTGGCGGGGCAGGCTATTTATTCTATCATGTCTATCCATTAATGATTCATCAACTTAAAGATTTAACTGAAAGTTTTCCGGAATTTATTAAATTGTATGATGATATCATTTATAAGTTATATGACTTTACATCCTTTTTACCTGAAACAGTACATGATAGATTGGACGAACTTCTATTAAATATAGAAAGCAGTTTGGACGAGCTTTTAGCAAAGCTGATGAATGGTTTTATGCACATATTTGATATGATTCTTATGTTAAGTGTCATTCCTGTATTAGTTTTTTACTTTATTAAAGACCATCAGCAAATGAAAAACTTTTTCGGGAAATTTATTCGTGTAAAAGATCGTGTAAGGGTAAAAAGAATGTTTCTTGCAATGGATGAAAGCCTTGGTGGCTATATTCGGGGACAAGTGCTCGTATGTCTATTTGTAGCGATAGCAACACTGCTTATTTTCAAATGGTTAGGTGTACCTTATGCATTGTTGCTTGCAATACTCTTTGGAGTGACAAATCTGATACCTTATTTCGGCCCAATTATTGCTGCTGTGCCTGCAGTGCTTCTTGCTTATACAATTTCTGGCAAACTTGTGCTTTACGTTATTATTGCTGTTATTTTGATTCAAGTGGTAGAAGGTAATCTGCTATCACCATATATTGTTGGAAAGAGTGTCAATATCCACCCTATTGCAATTATCTTTGTCCTCTTATTAGGGGGTGGGCTATTTGGAATAATTGGCATGATTTTCGCAGTACCAGTTTTAACGATTATAAAAGTAATAATTATTCATTTGCCCAATTTAGCCCCGTCTCGTTGACAAAAAGACAATATTTAACTATACTATCGCTAGAAGAATATTTCAAAGCGTGGAAAGTGCAAAGTACATGATGGTCGTGTTTTAGAGAGGGATTTGTATCGCTGGAAGAATCCTAACACAGAGTCATGGAAAGCTACACTGGAGTGCGGCTGATACCCGCCGGTTCAAAACCGTTAACATGCTGGAGTGATGAATAGATATATCTATTCATAATTAAGGGTGGTACCGCGACAATCTCGTCCCTGCAAAAGCAGAGAGGAGATTTTTTGTTTTTTACTAATACATTTCCAGCAATAATACAGGGAGGTTCCTAAAATGAAAAAAATAAATTCCGCTCAGATTAGACAAATGTTTCTTGATTTCTTCGCAGAAAAAAACCATGAGGTGCTGCCAAGTGCTTCACTAGTGCCAAAAGATGATCCAAGTTTATTGTGGATTAACAGTGGTGTTGCTACATTAAAAAAGTATTTTGATGGCAGAGAAATACCTGATAACCCTAAAATCGTCAGCTCGCAAAAAGCAATTCGAACAAATGATATTGAAAATGTTGGCTATACAGCTAGACACCATACCTTTTTTGAGATGCTTGGAAACTTCTCAATCGGTGATTATTTCAAAGAAGACGCAATTAAGTGGGCTTGGGAGTTTCTAACGGATGAAAAATGGTTAGCGTTTGATCCAGAGCGTTTGTCGGTTACTGTTCACCCAGAAGATGACGAGGCTTATGATATCTGGCTTAAAGAAATTAAAATTCCAGAAGAAAGAATTATCCGTCTCGAAGAAAACTTCTGGGATATTGGAGAAGGTCCAAGTGGGCCAAACTCTGAAATATTTTATGACCGTGGAGAGGCTTATGGAAATGACCCTAATGATCCAGAACTTTACCCAGGTGGAGAGAATAGCCGATATCTTGAAATTTGGAATTTGGTGTTTTCTCAGTTCAATCACAATCCAGACGATACGTATACTCCACTGCCTAAGAAAAATATTGATACGGGGATGGGGCTAGAACGTGTTTGCAGCGTGATTCAGGATGTGCCGACAAACTTCGAAACTGACTTGTTTATGCCAATCATCAATAAAACGGAAGAGCTTTCCAATGCAAGCTATGGAAACTCCAAAGAGGAAGATACAGCATTCAAGGTTATTGCGGATCATATTCGAACAGTCAGCTTTGCAATCGCGGACGGTGCACTTCCATCGAATGAAGGACGCGGCTATGTTTTAAGAAGATTAATCAGAAGAGCAGTGCGTTTTGCAAAGGAAATTGGTTTAGAGAGACCATTTATGTATGAGCTTGTGGCAATTGTCGGCGATATTATGAAAGAGCACTATCCACAAGTATTAGAGCAAAAAGATTATATTGAGAAGATTATTAAAGTTGAGGAAGAACGTTTCCATGAAACGTTAAACGACGGATTAGAAATACTCGCATCAATCATTAAACGTGAAGAAGCAGAAGGAAATAAAATATTCCCTGGTAAAGAAGTTTTCCGGTTATATGACACATATGGTTTTCCGAAGGAGCTTACCGCTGAATATGTAGAAGAACATGGCTTTGCAATAGATGAGGCTGGGTATGAAGCTGAAATGGAAAAACAAAGAGAGCGTGCAAGGAATGCCCGCCAAAATGTTGATTCAATGCAGGTTCAAGATAGTTTAATGAGTGAAATCAATGTAGAAAGTGAATACGTTGGTTACGGCCAATTAGAAACAGTCACCACAATCTCGGCGATAGTACATGATAATACACAAACGCAAATAGCAAAAGAAAACGAAGAAGTATTCATTTTCTTAGCAGAAACACCATTCTATGCAGAAAGTGGCGGACAAATAGCTGATAAAGGCTGGATTTATACAGAAAATGCCTCTGCTTATGTGGAAGATGTCCAAAAATCACCACAAGGATTGCATATCCATCGCATAACTGTAAAAAATGGTGAATTACAAGTTGGCGATGAGGTAAAGGCTATTGTTGAACGGGAATTCCGAAATGGCATTATTAAAAACCATACAGCAACACACTTATTGCACCAAGCATTAAAAGATATTTTGGGCAATCATGTAAATCAGGCTGGGTCATTAGTAACACCAGAACGTCTGCGCTTTGACTTTTCACACTTTGAAGCAATTAAAGAGGAAGAACTTCAGCAAATTGAAACAATTGTAAATGAAAAAATCTGGGAATCTATTCATTTAGTGATTGATACGAAGAAAATTGACGAAGCGAAGGAAATGGGGGCAATGGCATTATTCGGCGAAAAATATGGTGATATTGTCCGTGTTGTACAAATTGGAGATTACAGTATTGAATTATGCGGTGGCTGTCACGTACGTAATACTTCAGAAATTGGTTTATTTAAAATTGTATCAGAAGGTGGAATTGGAGCTGGTACAAGAAGAATCGAAGCTGTTACAAGCAGGATGGCTTATGCATTCTTGAATGAAAAAACAAAGATATTAAAAGATGCAAGACAACTTGTTAAAGCAAATGAAGATAAACAAATCTCTGAAAGAATTCAACTTATTCAACAAGAATTGAAGCTGGTTCAAAAGGAAAATGAATCACTTAGTGCAAAACTTGCAAATGTAGAGGCTTCCTCAATCCTTGAACAAGTACTTGAAATCAATGGTGTTCCCGTACTTGCTCAACAGGTTAATGTGAAGGATATGAATCAGCTCCGCAATATGGTTGATGATTTGAAGCAAAAACTTGACTCTGCTGTTATACTGCTAGCAACTGAAAACGATGGTAAAGTTCAGCTTGCATCAGGTATTTCGAAAGATTTTGTAGAAAAAGGACTTCATGCAGGCAAATTAATCAAACAAGCAGCGCAGATTTGTGGCGGCGGTGGCGGAGGACGCCCCGATATGGCTCAGGCAGGTGGAACAAATCCTGCTAAGATTGCAGAGGCACTAGAGTCAGTTAAATCCTACGTAAAAGAAATAATTAAAGAATAAGTAGTTTGTAACTATCCATTGAAAAGGTTATAATGTTTTTAACATATGTGATAGAATAGAGTAGGAAAACTTGGAATGAGGTGTCACAATGAGTTCAATAGACAAAACGATGAAATTTAATTTTTCGGAGGAACCATTTGAACAGGATATAAAGACAATTCTTTTTACAGTCCATGAGGCATTACAGGAAAAAGGTTATAATCCGATTAACCAAATTGTAGGTTATTTGCTTTCTGGTGACCCTGCATACATCCCAAGACATAAAGATGCGAGAAACTTAATACGTAAGGTCGAACGCGATGAGGTTATCGAAGAATTAGTAAAATATTATTTAAAGGAAAATAAGAGTAAATAAATGAAAATAATTGGACTTGATGTAGGATCAAAAACAATTGGAGTCGCAGTCAGTGATGCATTTGGGTGGACCGCTCAGGGGCTGACTACAATTTATTGGAATGAAGCAGATCTTCATTCTGCGGACGACGAATTGAAGAAAATAATAGAAGAAAATGAAATTGGGAAAGCTATTATTGGATTACCCAAGAATATGAATGGTACAATTGGAGAACGCGGTGAAGCATCACAGCGTTTTGCAAAACATTTCGAGAAGGTATTTAATATACCTGCAGTCCTCTGGGATGAACGCTTAACGACAATGGCTGCGGAAAGAGTACTATTGGAAGCAGACATGAGCAGAAAAAAGCGTAAAAAAGTAATTGATAAGATGGCCGCTGCAATGATTTTGCAAGGCTTTCTTGATCAAAAATAAATGAGGTGACCATAATGGCTTTAGAGGAAAAAGAAAGAATTATTATTCCTGATGATAATGGTGATGAGCATTTGTTTGAAGTACTGTTTACATTTGATGTAGACGACACGAATCAATCGTACATTGCTGTTGTCCCAGTAGAACAAGCGGAAGATGATGAAGTGGAAGTTTATGCTTTCCGCTATGAAGAAAAGGATAACGATGATGAGGATCTTTCCTTATTCCCAATTGAATCGGATGAAGAATGGGAAATTGTTGAGGAAATGCTTCAAACATTAGCAGATGAAGATGAAGACGAGAATTAACACATTAAACTGTTAAATGAAGCTGATGTCGAAAATGGCATCAGCTTTTCCCTGCGAAAAATATGGCATATATTATACCTTTATTTTTTTAGTATGATATACCGAATAAGAGGGAGAGATGCGCATGGCTAAAGGCAAATTAACAAAAGCATTTAAAGAAAACAGAAATGCTCGCGGCCGGGAGGCGAGTACGGTCAGGAAAATTGTAGCGGTTGTACTGCTCGTGTTAATTATTATTATCGCTATCCTGGGGTTTGCAGGATATTCATACATAAAATCGGCATTAGAACCAGTTGATCCAGCAAGTGAAGAAGAGATTGAAGTAGAAGTTCCAATTGGCTCTTCAACATCTTCGATTGCTTCGCTCCTTGAGGAGAATGGAATTATAAAAAATGGACTAATTTTTCGGTTTTACATAAAGTTTAAAAATGAATCTGATTTTCAAGCTGGAAACTATACATTCAGCCCATCAATGACAATTGATGAGATAATTGAATCCTTAAAGAGTGGTAAGATTGTTCTTGAGTCAACCCACCGGATTACAATCCCGGAAGGCTTGACCGTAGAGCAAATTGCTGCTATATTTGCGAAGCAATTTTCGTTTACAAGTGATGAATTTATTGACAAGGTAAATGATGAAGAGTATATTCAACAATTAATTGAGGATTATCCTAACCTACTTTCAGATGAAATATTGCAAAAAGGTATTCGTACACCTTTAGAAGGTTACTTATATGGAATTACGTATGATTTCTATGAAGAAGATCCGTCAATTGAGATGATTATCGAAACGATGCTGGATCAAACGAGCGCGATTATTACGCCTTATCTTGACCAGATTGCAGAACTTGATTTTACTATTCATGAGGCATTAACTTTTGCATCATTGATAGAGAAGGAATCAGGAAGACTTGATCATCGAAATGAAATTTCGGGAGTATTTTACAATCGCCTTGAAGAAGGTATGAAGCTGCAAACTGACCCAACAGTACTCTACGCCTTAGGAAAGCATAAGGATCGAGTTCTTTATGAAGACCTTGAGGTTGAATCACCATATAATACGTATGTAATTGAGGGATTGCCAATTGGACCGATTAGCAATTTTGCCGAGAATTCATTGGAAGCAGTAATCAACCCTGCAAACAATAGTTATTTATATTTCCTCCACGATAAAGAAGGAAATATTTATTATGCAGAGACGTTAGATGAACATAACCAAAATATTGATACGTATATGAAGAAGTAGAAGAAATGTGAATAGAACTATTCACATTTCTCGCTTTTCTATGGTATCAGTCAGCAGCTTAGTTTTTATAAAATGGCCAAAACGAGGTATTGCTTATGGAAGAGCAAATGAAATTATATTTAGAATCACATTTATCAGCAAAAGATGAATGGATTATTCAATTAGAAGAAACAGCAAAGCAAGATAGGGTACCCATCATGGACAGCATCGGCATTGATTATATGCTGAATTTGATTAAAATACATCAGCCGAAAAGAATCTTAGAAGTTGGAACAGCAATCGGCTACTCGGCACTGCGCATGCTGGAAGCAAATCCTGCTGCTGAAATAATTACAATCGAAAAAGATGAAGAGCGCTATCAACAAGCGACAGAGAATATAAAAAAGCTTCACAAGGAAGAGCAAATTACAGTTCTTTCCGGTGATGCACTTGATATCCTAGATAAGTTGACAGCCGAAAAAGAAGTTTTTGACTTTATCTTTATAGATGCAGCAAAAGGAAAATATCAAGCATTTTTTGAAAGTGCAGATCAATTGCTAGCTAATGGCGGGCTGTTAATAACAGATAATGTTTTATTTAGAGGATATGTCGCGAATCCGGAGCTGGCACCAAAGAGATATAAAAGCATGGTAAAGAAAATAAGAAGCTATAACGAATTTTTAACTACACATCCCGCTTATATCACTTCCATTCTGCCAATAGGTGATGGTGTCATGATAAGTTATAAGAAAGATTGAGGGAGGTCCAGAGACCATTGGAAAATAAACCATTGGTAATTGGTGTTGCAGGTGGAAGCGGAAGTGGAAAAACCTCCGTAACGAAAGCAATTTATAATCAATTTACCGATAAATCAATTTTAGTTTTAGAACAAGATTATTATTATAAAGATCAGAGTGATTTATCCTTTGAGGAGCGATTGAATACAAATTACGATCACCCGCTTGCCTTTGATAATGATCTATTTATACAGCACATTAAGGATTTGATTGCCTTAAAATCCATCGAAAAACCAGTATATGATTATACATTGCATACAAGATCAGATGAAGTGATTCGGCTGGTACCGAAGGATGTCATCATTGTTGAAGGAATTCTTATCCTGGAGGATATTCGCCTCCGTGAATTAATGGATATTAAAGTTTTTGTTGATACAGATGCAGACTTAAGAATAATCCGAAGGTTGCTTCGTGATATTAAAGAACGGGGCAGGAGCCTTGATTCTGTAATCGATCAATATTTGAACAGTGTTCGTCCTGCACATTTGCAGTTTATTGAAGCTACAAAGCGCTATGCGGATATTATTATCCCTGAAGGCGGGGAAAATCATGTGGCAATTGATATATTGTCAAGTAAGATTGCAACAATTTTGTCAAAGAAGATGTAAATTACTTGTGAAATTATATTGAAATTTCTTTTGAATTCTGCCATAGTGATGAATAGTATATCTTCATAAACAGAAATGAAGCGCATACATTTATTTTAATACAACAAGAATATGACAATGTGGAAAAGGTTGAAATTATAAAAGGAGTGTTTTGTATGTCTATAGAGAAAAGCTATTACATGACAGTTGAGGGGAAAGAAAAATTAGAGAAGGAATTAAATTATCTTAAAACTGACCGCAGACAAGAAGTTGTTGAACGTATAAAAGTTGCTCGAGATTTTGGGGATCTATCCGAGAACTCTGAATATGATTCAGCTAAAGAAGAACAAGCATTTGTAGAGCAGCGCATTACACAACTTGAAAAAATGATTCGCAATGCGGTAATTATAGAAAATAATGATACAAATCCAAACACCGTTTCTTTAGGTAAAACAGTAACTTTCCAAGAGCTTCCAGATGGTGATGAAGAAACGTATACAATTGTAGGAAGTGCCGAAGCAGATCCGTTTGAGGGTAAGATTTCAAACGATTCACCAATCGCTCAAAGTCTATTGAATAAAGAAATTGGTGAGGAAGTTACAGTGTCGACACCAGGCGGCGATATTCAAGTTCGAATAACTAAAGTTGAATAGCAGGATATTTCAAGCCAAACAGAGATGAAATTATCTATTAAGGAAAGGTCGTCACATGAGAGTGATGACCTTTTTTGTATGCAAAGACTATCCTTGCGTGAGGGAATGGTATCTACCTGTACCTTAAAGCTCAAATAGAGGGGCATCCTTTTAAAACGTGAATATATAATAAGGTTTAGCTGTTCTGGAAAGATACTATAAAACGAGAATGAGCTTTAATTAAAAAACATTATTACAATTTAGAGCATCCAATCCATTGGATGTTCTAAATGTTTTAATCTCATATCAACATTAAGTTTTAACAAAGCCTTATTAATAATAACTGGCGTATTTACATTCTGTGTAAATAGAGAAGTCACGTAAAGGCAGAAAAAATATAACC
Source organism: Oceanobacillus sp. FSL H7-0719 (assembly GCF_045040795.1). Classification (GTDB taxonomy): domain Bacteria; phylum Bacillota; class Bacilli; order Bacillales; family Amphibacillaceae; genus Oceanobacillus. The sequence goes on from NZ_CP150301.1 coordinate 556,903, forward strand.
ATTTTTTGGGAGATAGAAATACAAAAGCTATTTAGAATATCCCTGTCAGAGAGCGATTTGTCTGATAGAATAAATAGTTTAGTTTGGTCTATCCGACTTTATATAATCATATATTTGTTGTAGAACTCTCGCTTAAATACTATAATAGGGTACTATAAAGTGAAACTTCAATTGTGAGACATACTTGCTTGTATTATGTATATGAAATGAGTAAATAAAAGGATTGGAGGTTCCATGTATGGATCAGAATTCAAGATTGGATAAATATGAGAAGCGCCGTAAAAATACAAAGTTTATTACGTATTTTGCGATGGCTGCTGCCGTACTCGCACTCTTTTTAATTGGCACCTGGATATTTGGTGGTGGTGATGAAGAGAAGACTGCCGATAGTCAAACTCAAAACACAAATGAAGATGATGGTTATTTTTTAGAGATAGAAGAGGACGATGAAACGGACGATGAATCTGTTGTAAATAATAATGATGAAGAAAATCCGGATGGTAATCCAGACGAAAATACAACTGATTCAGAACAAGCGAATAATGAAGATGAAGAAACATCAGAAACTGATATGGAAGAAACAAACCCTTCTGATGATAATGTAAAGGAAGCATTTACAGGAAATTGGCCGCCTAGCGGAACAGAACAAACTGGTCCGCATACAACAGTTTATAGCAATGGTTCACAGGATAGAATTGAAATCAAACGAGCAGTATCTGATGCTACTGGCATTGCTTCGGATGATTTGATTGAATGGTGGGTAGAAAATGGCGGCGACCAAAAGGTAATCGCGACTGTCTCTGATAAAGCAGAAACCGAAACATTTAGAGTATACTTATCATGGATTGATAATGAAGGCTGGCAGCCTACAAAAATTGAAACATTGCTCAAGAACGATAAAAAAAAGAATTAGGATAATTTAATGGGGGTTCATAAATGATTGGAATTATTGGTGCGATGGATGAGGAAATAGCTCTTCTATTAAAAAATATGGATAACACAGAAGAAATAGCAGCAGCAAATTGTCGGTTTATTCGCGGGACAATTAAGGGGAAGGAAGTTGTTCTCTTAAAATCGGGAATCGGTAAGGTAAATGCGGCAATGGGGACTACCATTATGTTTGAAAGATTTGCTCCAGATCTTATTATTAATACGGGCTCTGCAGGCGGTTATTCAGAAAAACTTGAAGTTGGAGATATTATTATTTCAAGTGAAGTTGTTCATCATGATGTTGATGTAACTGCATTTGATTATAGTTATGGACAAGTTCCAGGTCTTCCGCCAACCTATGTTGCAGATGAAAAGTTAGTGAAAGCAGCTCAATCTGCAGTTGACGGTCTTGGGATTAATTTTGAGGTTGGTCTTATTGCAACTGGTGACTCCTTCATGGAAGAAGCAACAAAAGTTAAAACAGCCAGAGAGAGATTCCCGAACATGATAGCAGCAGAGATGGAAGCAGCGGCAATTGCTCAGGTTTGCCATCAATACAGTACACCATTTGTTGTCATTCGGGCTTTATCAGATATTGCAGGCAAAGCCTCTTCCGTTTCATTTGACGCATTTTTGGAAAAGGCAGCCAAACATGCAGCACAATTAATTATTAAAGTAGTACAAGATTTATAAGGTGCAAGCAGGGTAATCTTTTTTAACCTAAACGATGGGCATTCGAGCAAGCTTTTGGCGGATGCCTTATTTTTTTTGAAGAACTAAAAATCTTTTTGTTGCTTCGCTCGTTCCTTGCGATAATACTCATGAAATACTTTCATTAATGCACGCTTTTCAATACGGGATACATAACTTCGAGAAATATTTAATTTTTTTGCTATCTCACGCTGTGTCATTTCATCCTTTTCGTGTAACCCATAGCGGTAAATAATAACCTCTTTTTCCCGGTTATCTAATACACTGAAAAATTCCTGCATCTTATCAATTTCCATATTCAATTGAACAAATTCAATAATATTTTCGTTCTCAGCTTCCAGGATATCAATCAGGCTAATCTCATTGCCTTCTTTATCCTGCCCAATGGGATCATGAAGAGATACGTCTTTCTTTACCTTCTTTAATGCTCGAAGGTGCATAAGGATCTCAATTGTTATGACTGGAGGGTACATATTAAATCGTTGGTAAATCGAGCTAAATAGGATTATGTTTCCTGAAGATTCATTCAAATGTTTGGACTATGAACATCATATCTTTTTTATGATGCAGATTTATCTGTTCGACCACAATAAATTTGTACAAGAGATTTATAGAAAAGAGAAACGGGAAAAGCAGTGAAGCTGATTTTTTAAAACATCTTAGGAGATTGCTACTAAAGGTGTCTTGGTACTTTGGAATGGTTTTTTCAAAAAAGCCGATAATTGATTGACAGGATAAAATTGGAATACTATTCTATCTTATGAGAAGGTAAAAAAGGTAAAATATTGTAGGTACTAATTTTGCCTGATTAAAACTTATAAAAGGGAGATGGAAATGATGGCAGGACAAATTCGTATGTCGCCGGAACAGTTACAATCAAAGGCGAAGCGTTATGGTCAAAGCTCACAGCAAATTGACCAGATTCTAAGAGATTTATCTAATTTGCAAGAGGAACTACGTGGTGAATGGGAAGGTCGTGCATTTGAGCGTTTCGATGATCAGTTCAGAGAATTGAAACCAAAAGTACAAGACTTTTCACAGTTAATGATGGAAATCGAAATGCAATTGACAAAAACTGCAGAAGCAGTGGCTCAACAAGACCAAGCATTATCTCAAAACTTTGGGCTTAGATAATTATTTTATTAAACGAGCTGCACGACGGATGTTGTGTGGCTCAAATCATCTATAAGCATATTATTTGGATGAGCTGGAAATAAAAAAGCGAAAGCTTAATAATAAAACAGAGCAAATGGCTCTAAGCCAGCAAAGTGTGATTCAAGAAATCAAAATAGAAAAAATAGAATACAAACTTAATCGTAATCGATTTTATAGCTGTTTTTGGCGAATATTACTTACATAATAAAGTCAGAGAAATTACGCCATGCACTTTTAAATGATATTAATTTACATTGCTCTCAGGAGTTGAAAAAATGAAAAAACTGGATAAGCGTTGGCTATTCTTTCTTGTATTAATTCTAGTACTTGCTGCTGGTTTGCCTTATCTATCATTATATCAGGAAGCTAGCACAACCAAGGTTGAGGAAAGTACAGATGGACAGGTTATGTCAATAGCGCTGGTAAATGAAGATGAAGGGGCTACTTTCAATGACGAGAAATTAACGTTTGGTGAGTCATTTGTCAGAGGCTTGGATAATAATAATGATCATAATTGGTTTGTCGTCAGTCGGGGTGTGGCTGAAAGCGGATTGAACCGAAATACATATGATATGATGATCGTCATCCCGAATGACTTTTCACAAAAAGCATTATCTATTGACTCTGAATCACCTGAACAGGTTGTTCTCAATTATAGAATTAATGCGTCAGATGATGAATATGTTAGAGCTGAAGCGGAGCGAACCGCGAGTACAATATTAAATGATTTTAATCGCCGGATTATAGATGTGTATTTTGCAAGTATAATAGGAAATCTGCAGGATGCACAAGACAATATCTCAGGAATCATAGATAAGCAAGCGCAGCACACCTCTACGTATAATAATAGCATTAATAATCCACTTTCAAATTATACAAATCAATTTGGCATGATTAAGGATAATGCGCAAGTATCGAGAGATAGCTTCAGCGGGTTGGAAGAAATTCTGTCAGACTTTGAAGGACGATTAGCAGAGGGTGTTGATCTAAATAAAGGGTATTTATCTGAATTAGATAATTATTCCTCGGTCAAAGATGCGAATACTTCGGAGTTATTGCGTTTTAATGAATCACTGCTGCAATTCAATCACTTGTTGAATCATCCAAATACAGAACAAAATTTTGAACAATTGCGAAGAACGAATGATTGGATTAATTATCAGTTTGATGTCAGGCTCGAAAATGAAAAGAATATTGCCTTGCAAACTGCCTTGCTGTCTTCACGTTTAAACGATTCCCTAGAGAAAGTGACTGCCACAAATAACTTGGTGGAAAATAGATTAGCCGGATTAGAGACAGAAGTAGAAGGTAAAATATCAGAAATATTTAAAGGGATTTGGAAAGAACAAGAAGAATTCCTAGTAGACTTATTTCGGGCTCAAGATGAAAACGTAAGAGAAACGATTTATAAGGAAATATCCAATCTGCCATCAATGAGTGAGGAAGATTTTGAAGATGTTGGGTTACCAAATGATACAGTAAAAGAAATTAAAAATGTTATTGCTGTAGCTGGCGTCTTTCAGGATGAACAGAATAATCCAAATTATAGTAATAAAGAAGGGTTTCTTCCAGAATATCTAAAAAATCTAAAGACGCACTTGTATGAAAATGGTGTAACTGTAACAGATACAGTCTGGATTCCAGCAAATGAGAAAGATGGACAGAAATTTAAACTTCATATACCTGAAGAATATGTATTAACAGAGTTGAAATTGCAATATCCAGGTCAAGGCCCCGAGGATTATACGGATCGATATCTGGAAAATAATAAATTATTGCTTAAACCAAATGAAAAAGGGAAATTCAGCATTCAAGTTTCATTAAAGCTGGCTGATAAGAATGCGAAGATTGATGTATTTGAACCAGTGAAATTGGGCTGGGAGTTAAAACATACGTACATTGAAAAAGAAGAGATTGATCTACCGAACGAAGGAGGTTCTGATCCAGGGAATGAAAACAACCCTGTGGAACCTGATCCTGGTTCGGATGATGACACAGATAACAAAGAAGAAGCCGATTCAGATGCTGATAACGAGGCAGATTCTGAAACAGGGGATAACATCGAATCTGCAGAAACAGTTGAATCTCATGATGAAAACACCGAGAATACAGTAGCAGTTGACCCTGATGCTGATACAGATAGTGAGCCGGAATCTGAAGATATCCCAGGTAATGAGGGTGAACCAGAAGAAGACAAGGAACCTGAAGTCATTCCAGAAGATGGGGGTGACACGGAACCGGGAGTAAAGATAGAAAAGCTAAAAATCTTTAATAATCGGATCAGTCATCAAATTATCGAGCCAGTACACAAAATGGATGATGCTACAACAGGTTTAATAAATATGGTTACACAAACTGTTAACCCGTATCAAAAGCTATATTCCACATTTGATAAGTATCTGGGAACTGAAGTAATGCAATTGGATACAAACAGGTTAAAAAGAATCATAGGAAGAGATAACTTTGAGTTAAAGAGATTAGCTGCTGATGACTCTTTATACAAATTCTTTAATGATCCAGATATAAACGATTTGATTACCGGTTCTATGGTCAGAAAAGTGGTAGAGAGTATTTACGAACATATAAATAAGCCGCTAGTCTTATTGCAAAATCGTATTCATGATCATCAAACAGGAATAGATACTACTAGAAACGAGTCTGAAATACTTGTTGAGAGAGTTATCGCTACTGCAGAACAAGCAAAAGTTCTAAACGATAATCTCGGTGAGGCGCTGGAACAAGTGAATAATTGGCGCGAGCAAAGTATCGAACTGCTTGAAGCACATGGAATAATCGAACAAAACGATGGTGAAGAACAGACAGCAATTATGACGCTTAACAGCGACTTCCAATCTCTGCTGACAGAGAGTCAATCTATTACCGATCAAGCGCAAGGTACGATAAACAGTGCGGATACTGTCTATGAAACCTTGGATACAATTGATAGCCAGGCAGATGATATTGAAGACAGCGGTGTAAATCTGGTTACCCAGGCTGACGAGTTATCTACAGAGATGACGGAAAAATTGTTTACAGATCAGGAATTCGCTGATAACTTTGCTGGAGTGCTAGCAAACAGCAGGATAGGAGAAAGACAAAATGAAAACTTGTACAGTTTTTTATCCAATCCTGTACAAACGAGTAATGAAGGGGTAATTACATCTGGAAATAGCTTTACTCCTTATTTTCTAGTACTTACGATTTTCATTGTAGTCCTATTCACTGCATATGCAATATCCACATTGCAGCAAAAAAGGGAAGAAGCAGATCAGTTTGCTGAAGATAAATCACTGATGGGTGTAAATATGCCAATTACAATTATTACTGCAGGTGTTGGCGCTCTAGAAGGAATAATGATTGGTATTATTTCCAGTATGCTGCTTAGCATCAGTGATGCAAGAATGGTACTTTGGATTTTAATTATCACTGGGCTAATGATTGGTATGATGCTCGCAGCAACGTATCTGCTCAGACAGCTAAAAATGCTTGGTATGTTCATATTGATGCTCGTAATGAGCATGTATCTCTTTTTAACAAATGCCTTTGGTGGGGGAATCGCTGGTTTAGGATTCTTAAGAGACTATTCGCCGCTGCAATATGTAGAAAGGCTATTAACACAAGCGGTACAGGGTGAGCCAAACTACTTTATTGCACTGCTTATCATTGTCGGATTAATTCTCCTTGGTGCATTAGGGAATTTACTCGTTGTTACCAAAGATAAAAAAGGGGACCTGGAAGATGAAGGTTCAAAAAAAGCTAGTTAAATTTACTGTGTTGCTTTACATCAGCCTGCTGGTACTGGTTTTACTTCCAGTATCGGCAGCCGCTGATGAAGGGAAGAGCGGTAGTTTGCAAATGAAAACGGACCGAATCATAAAAGGCCAAAATGAAAATACAGATCTTAGGCAAACCGAGCTTGAAAGAATCTTTCCGACACTATTTACGGACGAAACAAAAGATGCTGTGGCAGAAAAAGATCTTGAAAATGAAAAAACAATGAAAAAATTGGAAGAATCGATATTTTTCATGGATGGAGACAAAACTTCTACTGTGCAAAACGTGAAAGAAGCCTTGTTTTCCGAAGAATATGCCGCTGGTTCCGCTGGTAATCAAGTACAAGAAGAGTCACCTTCCAGCAGTGGTTTAAGTAAAATACTGATAGTCGTATTTGCTGGAATAGGAATTCTATTGTTTGGCGGTCTCTACTTAGCAATGCGGTCTGTGTTAGATTAGGAGAATGAAAAATGAATAAGCTTACACATATCAATGTTACTGTTGATTTCAGTAAACGAATCAGCACAGAGGGACAATACGATTTACGTATCCCGATCCAATTAAATGTGAAGCAGCTGCTGCCTTATCTTATGGACACTCTAAACTTGGATTACAACATAAATTCAAAAAGTGTGATAAAGGTTTTAAATAAAAACCTGCTTATTGCAGATGATGACAACCTTGCTGATTTTCCGATAACAGACGGTGATATACTTTTTATTTTGTAATAACTTTGCTTTGGAAATCTGTAACTTAAGATAAGCACATAACTTATCCATCAGCAGGGTTTCTTATCTGCTGATGGAGATTCACTTATGCAGCTAAGAAAGACAACATCTTCTTAGCTGCATACGTGAGTCTTTTGCCATAATAATGAAGATTTACTTTATAACGAAGGGGTCAACAGTCATGCAGGAAAAAATAGTAGAAATCGAAGATGTAACACTTGATTTAAAAAAAGATAAAAATACGTGGCATCTAAACATGCCGAAGTCTCAAACAAGAATTAAGGATATCAGGCAAATGAATCTATTGCAAGAGCCTTCCGATTATTTTGCGCCACTTCAAATCGATGAAAATGAGGATATGCTTGTATTTCATCTAACCGTAGAAGATAGCTATAAAAACTGGGAGGATATTCTCAAATTAAATACGAGTGAAAAACTTCGCTTGTTATGCAATGTTACAAAACTGGAACGTTTTCTTACTACGAGAATTACCTTCTCACTTCACCCAGAAACACTTCTATTTGATGAAAATTTGATGCCAGTTATTACTTACAGAGGGTTAAGAAATTTAGTTCCTCCCTTTGAATTGGATGAATCTGCATTTTTAAAACAGCTAAAATGCTATATCATTGCATTATTTTCAACAAAATACGATTATGAGCAACTTTACAACGGATCACTAAAGAATGCTGAAGAAACAGAATTCCAGCGTCAAGTACGTGATATGGAGAAGTTAAGCCAATTAAAAGATTTTCTTCTTGAAAGTTATCAGAAAGAACAAAAGAAAACAGAAAAAACCATGTCATTGGTGTCGTTAAGAAAATATCGCACGTTTAAACAGCTTTCCATTATTATGATTGTTGTATCCATTTTACTCGCTGCACCATTAGCCTACTATGGATTTGTAAAGAGCCCGCATCAAGATAATGTGATTGAAGCACATGGTCAATATCTGTCTTCGGATTATGGAGAAGTTATATCTATACTGCGTAGTGAAAATCCGGAAAACCTTCCGTTTCGAACGCAATATGTACTCGCCAATTCGTATATTAATGTAGAGCAATTATCTGAAAGAGAAAAAGAAGTTATCCTAAGAAATGTCAGTCTTAGAAGTGACACGGACTACTTGCTTTACTGGATTTATAATGGACGCGGAGAGTTTGAGGAATCCATGGAAAAGGCAAAATACATAGATGATGCACAATTAATTATGTATGGATTGATCAAGCAAATAGAAGAGGCGAAAAATAATCCGGAATTGTCTGGTACTGAACGTGATGAAACGGTGAACGAGCTGCAGGATGAACTGAAGAAATACCAGGACGATTATGAACTGATTGAAGAAGAGGCCGCAGAGCCAGATGAAGAAAATGATGAAGTAGATGCAAACTCGGATTCTCAAGAAGAAAACAGCGATGAAAAAGAAGAAAATAAGGAAAGCGAAAAAGACAAAAAATAAACGCAATGCATATTGCTGGAAAACAAACTTGAATTATAAACGGCTGTACGTGTGGAAAGGAAGAAAAAGATGGCGCAGAAATCACTCATGATAACTTATAATAATCAATTGCATAAATGCCATTTAATAGAGAATGAACCAAGAGATATAAAAATTGGAAAGGAATGGTCTCATCACATTACATTTCCAGATTTAGAACAGATGTTCATGCTCAACTGGGATGGAACTGTCTGTGAATTTGAAGGCAAGCAGATGCAGGAATATTGGCAAGAGTCTATTTCAGGGAAACCACTGGAGTTTTACCTGCTTCCCGATAAGAATAGGCAAATCTATGATACTACAGGAATACAATCGGTTACCATTGGAAACGATGCATACGCGGATATTACTATAGCTGGGATTAAAGCCGATTTTGTATTGATAAAACAAACGGGTAATCATGGTTATACAATGGATGTACAAGAGGGAGAAGTATATCATAACTTTACCCGAGTGAACGACCATGTAAACATAAATTTTGGTGATCACTTATTTGTAGACGGTGCAGAATTCATTGTCGGTGAAAAAGAAATTCAATTAACGGTTTCAAATAATGAAGTCACTTCAAAACTCGTAACCCTGATTGAAGTCGATCATCCTTACCAGGGAGATTATCCAAACTATCATCGTTCACCAAGAATTATTTACAGAGAACCAGAAGAAAAAAAGGAAATAGCGAAACCAGCGAATAAGCCGTCCAAACCGAGCGAACAGCTGGCACGTACGATTGTTCCACCGCTTATCTTGATTGTGGCGCTTGTACTCATTTCACTTGTACAGCCGAGAGGAATTTATATTCTAGTGATGCTTGCGGTAACAGTAACAACAATCATATTTTCCATTACATCTTATGTGAAAAGTGTACGTAAATATAAACAGGATATGACGGAGAGAGAAGCAGCTTATAAAGCCTATCTGCAACGAAAAACAAAAGAACTCTACCAAGCTAGTGAAGAACAAAGGCATGCATTGCACTACCATTATCCCAATGTAAAGGAAATCCGGGATATGGCTGTTGGTGTGGAGGCAAGATTGTATGAAAAGACGATGTTTCATCATGATTTTCTAAACTTTCGAGCTGGCCTTGGAAAGGTAGATTCCAGCTTTGATATTGATTTTAATGAAGAGGAATTTACACAGGAAAAGGATGAATTAGTGGATCAAGCACGTGAATTGCTTTCTCAGTATGATGAAATAGAAGATGTGCCTGTAGTGACTTCACTAATGAAAGGGCCAGTCGGCTATATTGGCCACCGAAATCTGGTTTTGGAACAACTCCAATTGCTCGTCATGCAGCTTTCTATCTTTCATAGTTACCATGATTTGCAATTTATTACGATTTTCCCGGAAGAAGAGAAAGAAACATGGGATTGGATGCGCTGGCTTCCTCATGCAAGTATTAGAGACGTGAATGTTCGCGGTTTTGTTTATCATGATCGCTCAAGAGACCAGGTATTAAACACATTATATCAAATTCTCAAAGAGCGAAAACTTATCCTTGATGATAAAGAGAACAATGAAAAGGCATATTTTACGCCACATTATGTTGTATTAATAACCGATGAGAAAATAATTTTGGACCATACGATTATGGAGTTCTTCAATGAAGACCCAACTGAATATGGTGTATCGCTTGTTTTTGTTCAGGACGTCATGCATGCGCTGCCTGAGCATGTAAAGACAGTAATCGATATTCGGGATGCAAAAGACGGGAATATTATTCTGGAAGAAGCAGAGCTTGTGAATAAACGTTTCACCCTTGATCATTTTCCTCAAAGGTTTAACAAAGAAGAAATATCTCGTGCGCTTGCTCCAATTAACCATCTACAAAGTCTTAAAAACTCGATTCCAGAAAGTGTAACTTTCTTGGAGATGTATGGCGTTGAGAGAGTGGAAGAATTAGCGATTGGACAACGCTGGGTGAAAAATGAGACGTATAAAAGTCTTGCAGTTCCATTGGGATTACGCGGGAAAGAAGATGTTGTCCAATTGAATCTGCACGAAAAGGCACATGGCCCTCATGGTCTTGTTGCAGGTACAACAGGTTCTGGTAAGTCAGAAATTATTCAATCTTATATTATCTCTTTAGGAGTAAATTTCCATCCGCATGAGGTAGCTTTCCTGTTAATTGACTATAAAGGCGGGGGCATGGCAAATCTATTTAAAAACATGCCACATCTTGTTGGAACGATTACGAACCTGGATGCTGCTCAGTCAATGCGAGCACTTGCTTCTATAAAAGCAGAATTACAAAAGCGCCAAAGACTATTCGGAGAGCATGAGGTCAACCATATCAACCAGTACCAAAAGCTCTACAAGCAGGGTAAAGCGAAAGAAGCTATGCCGCATCTCTTCTTGATTTCAGATGAATTTGCTGAGCTGAAATCAGAACAGCCGGACTTCATGAAAGAACTCGTATCAACTGCACGAATTGGCCGTTCTTTAGGAATCCATTTAATTTTGGCAACTCAAAAACCAAGTGGTGTTGTGGATGACCAAATTTGGTCCAACTCCAAATTCAAGCTTGCACTAAAAGTGCAAAATGAAGGAGATTCAAACGAAATCCTGAAAACGCCAGATGCAGCTGAGATAACATTGCCAGGCCGTGCATATTTACAGGTTGGAAATAATGAAATATATGAGCTTTTCCAAAGTGCTTTCAGTGGTGCCGACTATGTACCAGACAAAGAAGATCATGAATATATTGACACGACGATTTATGCGATTAACGACCTTGGACAATATGATATTTTAACAGAAGACTTAAGTGGATTAGAAAATAAAGATGAAATTGAAAAAGTTCCTACAGAGTTAGACGCAGTAATTGATCATATTGCAGAATTTGCAAAGAGTCAGGAAATCGAACAACTGCCGAGACCGTGGCTGCCTCCACTTCCTGAGCGTATTTTTGCTGATAACTTGCATGCACTTGATTATCAAGTGGAATGGACACAGCCGAAGAAACCGCTGAAAGTAACCATTGGACTCTTGGATCAGCCAGAATTGCAATCACAATCTCCATTGGAATTGGATTTATCAAAAGATGGACATATAGCTGTCTTCTCCAGTCCAGGGTACGGGAAATCAACCTTCCTGCAAACCGTTGTGATGGATCTCGTGCGACAGCATAATCCAGAACATTTACATGTATATCTGCTGGATTTCGGGACAAATGGACTCTTGCCATTGAAAAACTTCCCGCATGTAGCAGATACGATTCAGCTGGATGATGTGGAAAAAGTCGGCAAATTGGTGCGTATTTTGACGAATGTAATCAAGGAGCGTAAACAGAAGCTAAGTAAATTTGGTGTTGCGAATCTCGATATGTACGAACGAGCGAGTGGTGATTTGCTTCCTAATATCTTCATCGTCATCGATAATTTTGATTCTGTTCGTGATGCAGACTTCGCTGAAGAATTTGAGAAGCTGATTACACAAATTGCAAGAGAAGGTTCAAGTGTAGGGCTTTATTTGGCAATCAGTGCAGGAAGACAGAGTGCAATGAAAATGCCGCTGCTTTCCAATATTAAAACACAAATGCCACTCTATTTAATTGAAAGAACAGAAGCCCGATCCATTGTCGGAAAAACAGATATTGAGATTGAAGAGATTCCGGGGCGAGGACTCGTGAAGCTAGAAGATCCAGCACTATTCCAGACAATGCTGCCAATTGAAGGCGCAGAATCACTTGAAATCATTGATAATATCCAGGCACTTGCTGAGGAAATGAATGGGGCTTGGCAAGGTGAGCGGCCGGAGGAGATACCGATTGTTCCTGAAGAAATCACATTACCCGAATTTATGGGAATCACTAAAACAAAAGACATTCTATCTGAGGGTGGTATTCCATTTGCAGTCGACTTCGAATACGTTAAACCTGTAGAAATGGATGTAATAAAAGATAAGAATACACTTGTAATGGGGGAAGTAGGAGATTCTGTCGAAGAGACGTTCAAGTCATTAATTCAAATCATTGCTGCTAATGCGCATGTTGATGTTGGCTTAATAGATAACCAATCTATAAGTTTCAAAAATTATAAAGATAATGCAGATATTTATGCTAATGATGCAACAGATTTAGAAGATATTATTGCAAAGCTTCAAAGCTTATATGAAGCAAGAGGAGATGCCTTCCAAGAAGCACAAAGTAATTCTGCCGATTTAAATGAGGAGATTCGCCCAATGATTGTAATGGTGACAGATATCTCTTACGTTATTGAAACGGTTTCGATGAATGCAGAAACTACTCTCGCAAAATTAATTGAGAATGGACCGCGAATGGGTATTTATTTTGTCATCGGTGGTGTTATTAGTTCTATTGAACGACTCTATGACGATATAACTCAAGCTGTTAAAAAACAGAAAAACGGTGTATTGCTTGGCAGAATTTCAGACCAGAATTTATTCGAAGTTCCCAACAGGCCTTTCAGAGAGAAAAACTTATTACCTTATGAAGCTTACTATATACAGCAGGGCCTATCAGAAAAAATTAAAATTGTATCACCATCCTAATAAAAAGGAGGAAGTGAAATGGGATTTGGTTGGTTTAGATCAGATACGGAGAAAAAAAGAGATGACTATCTTAAGCTATACGAAAAGCTGCAGAAAGCTGTGACCGAACATGACAAGAAAGTCAATGATGCGGCGAGTGCTTTTTATAGCTACAAAAATGCTTCCCCATATCTATCAAGTAATAAAATACCATCTAATCATTTTAGCCCTAAACTGTCAGAATTAGAGGAAACTTTACAAAGGTATTATAAATATGAAATGAACAAGAGAAGTGAACTCATAGCGGCGAAATCAAAAGCATATGAACGATATGCACATTATAAAAATCTTGCTATAAAAGAAGCGGAGAAGGATTAAGTGACCGAATAAATGATGGGAGTGATAATAAATGAGTGAAGTTAAAATCAATAATTACCGTTTAGGTGAAGCGAAAGCAGCGGCAAAATCTTTGGAAAGCTCGATTAAAAACAGTTACAAGCAATGCGAAGAATTAATATCATACACTCATTCAGCAACGTGGAGCGGGAAGGCGAGAGATTCATTTTTAACGTATTTGGAAATAATTTACCAGTACCATAAAGATTTAAAAGAGGCTTCCTCCTTGCAAACAAAGGCTTTAAATAATTTAGAGGGTTACTTCAACGATTTTAATAATGATGGTTCAGTTAGGAAAGTGAGAAACTTATGAAAAATGAAAAGTTGTCTACATTCTCTGTACCTGAGCTCTATTTATTGACAGCTGCATTTGGAGGAGAAGTTCTTTTTGGACTGCCAGAAAAGGAAATCTATCAGTTGAAAGGTGAGACAGTTTTTGAAGAAGCTCATCATCAACTAATAGAAAAAGAAATCCTGACACCCGATGGGAAAATTACCAAAGCAGGAGCAATTATCATTCAAGCAATTGAATATTATCATCAAAGTAAAAAATATGTACGGATTAATAATTTAATGTTCGCTTTTAGTGAACATAGTGATGATGAGTTAATCCTTCTTATGGAAGTGAAAGAGGAAGAAAAATATAAAATATTTGTAGTTTCTAAAGCAATCGTACTTAAAGTACTTGGTGATAAGTTCCCTGTAATCCTGCGTGAGCCTGAAGAAGGGGAAAAGAACTTTTTAAAAAAGGAATTAACAAATAAGGAAAGACGTGAGGTGGAGCAATTTGAACCTGGAGATTCTTTTATCAATTTAGAATTCTTCCATTTAAATGCATCGCCTCAAAAAGCTGAAAATCAAACATTTTATCAACAATGGTTCGTTTTTGAAAGAACTGATCAATTAATTATGGTAGATACTGTTCAACGTAAGTATTATCATGCAAGTCAGTATTGGTTTGTAAAAACTTTGTTTGATGAAATGGAATTCCCTTATAAGGAGGCGAAGCAGGATGTCTAAACCCGCAAAATTAGCAGCTAATGGAAGCGGAGCAACGATTAATGTTCGCGCAGACGAACTCACATCGATCTTCACTAAATTGGAAGCAATTATTACTGAACTGGAAAGCAATGCGGTTCCTAACATCTCAAAACTCGGAGAACTTAATTATTATGAGGCAGGCAAAGCGAAGGAAGCCATGGAAGTATATGCAGATGCAAACAAAAAAATGCTCGACCTCTACGATAATTATATGCGGGCTTCGACTCTCGTTATCGATACTCTAAACGCTATGATAGAAGCTGACCAGGCAATTGCAGAACAAATTATAGCGAAGCTGGAGGTTTGATACGATGGATGTAAAATACATCCCCGCAGACTGGAATCAAATGAAATCCAGTATAGGTGAATTAATTGGTAAGGGTGTTTATGGCAAAGGGATGATCGATGACCTGAAGGATGTCACGCGCAATTTAGAGGGTGCCGAATCAGATATTGCCCGTTATGACAGTGATGGTGTTGTGCGCTTCAGCCATATTGACCGGGAATCGACTTATCAGGAAATATTTGAAGACTTTGAAGTCATGCGTGACTTCACAGGGAAAGTTGGAGATATCGTAGATCGCACTATCGACCAACCTTTCTATGAAGATATCGATGCGTTCGTATCAGCGATGCAGCAAGCAACCATATCGAAATACACAACCAAGAATCGAATCGGCTTAACCGATGAAGTGACGTATTATGCTCAAGGGATGAATTACACTACGCGCGAGCCTAAGTCAGAGGTAAGCCTGGATGATTTACTGAGTGGAGATAACTTTTATGCAACGCAAATGAACATCGAATATGACATGTGGAAAGCAGAAAATCCTGATCAGGATTTTTCCCAGGAAGAGTATCGTATGGCTGCGGTGAATATGAATGCATTTGAGTATAATTCGATTGAGGACCAGCAGCTGAATAAGGAATTTTGGGTGAGTATAGCAGCAGTGGTTGTGATTGTAGGAGCAACGGTTATATGTCCTCCCGCGGGGTTAGCTCTAGGTGCAGCGTATGGAACATTAGAGTTAGGTTCTGCTATATCTGGGAAAGACTGGTTTACTCGCAGGGAACTCGGGACAGGGGAGCGATGGATGCGTGGGCTTTTAAGTCCATTGGACATTGTTCCAGGAGTCGCAGGAATAAAGAAATTTGGTACCGGTGTCCGCCTAAGCAATCAGGTCGTGGATTTGGGCCAGATGGCAGTAAAACCTGGTTTAAAATCTACAATAAAAAGAGAAATCGTTCATGTAGGCGATATGATGAATACGGCTGGTAAAATGACTGTGCAACGTGTGAAAAGTGCTGGAACAGCAATAAAGGATGCCGCGCATGTAGCGAAAAATAAACTAGCAAAAGATATACAGGATATAGGAAGAGTGGCAGACTCAGCGATTACCTCAGCGAAAAATATTACATCAACCCGTAAGGTGGTAGAAGCGGGAGATATAGGTAAAGTACATATACCTGCGGAGAATACACATTTCTTAGAGAATAAGGCCAAGCAGATGTTTAGTAAGGCTGAGGATGTTGGTGGCGCGACAACTAAAGTGACCTCCGAACTCAAATTTGAAAATGTTGGTGAATATTTCAATCATATTAATGATATTGGGAAAAGAACTGATTTAACTGCAGAGCAAAAATTAGAAAGAATTCATGAAGCGTACAGAGCATTAGGGGGCGCTAAAGGTGATGTTACAGTTGTAGCTGACAAAAAGTATTTAACATCTGAAGCATTCGGATCTAATGGAAGACCTTTAGTAGATTGGCCAGAAAAGATGGGATTTGCGGAAGATTCAATACAAGCAATTAGCAGAAAAAATCCATTACCAGAACAATGGGATAGAATTGGTGGTATAGGTGGGGAGAACTTTACAACCTTGCCAGACAATGCAGTACCATTTACTTATAATGAACGAGCAATCCCTTACTTAGAAAATCCATCAGCGAGACATGTGGGTACTTTTGATAATAATTCATATTTTGATGCTATTGATGCGATTAAAGGAGACAATCTAGAAGATTTAAATAAAATTGCAACAGCGAATGGGAAAAAACCAGTCTCAAGCGCTGATTTTCTAGATATGAAAGCCGATTATAATGATTTCCAGAAAAGAATCGAAGATATGATTGGAAATATAGATTCAACATATGGTTTAAAGGGGAGTGCCGCCCCATGGAAAAACAGTATGACAGGTGAGAAATTGATGGACGGAGGAGCAGAACAGATTGTAACTCCAATAATCGCTGAAAAATTAGAGATGATTGGAGTAATACCAAAATATTAAGGAGTACAAAGTATGAGAAAACAGGAATTTCTAGATAGACTAAAGAAGGAAAAGTTGAATATGGGCGAGTACATTTTAGTACTAGATAGTATAACTAATGAGTCACTTGTAATAGGATGTGCTTTCGATCAAGGTATGTGGAAAGTATATAAGACGAGAGAGAGAGGCGGCCATTATATTATTCTAGAAACTCAGGATGAACATGAAGCATTTAATCTGTTATATGAATTGATATTAAGTAGGCATAATCGTCTGAAAGAAAATCATAGTTAGTGGAAGATGCTATTTGATATAACATAATTACAATACTAGGAGTTTTAGAAGTTGTGGGATAAAGTAAATTAAGTGTAAGGTGGAATATTCTAAACGTGAATTTCCTAAGTGCTTTTAACATGGCTGTGTAAATATGAAAGCATACGAATAATTGAATAGTAGAACTACCGCAAAAAAGGAGAAATTTGAATTTATTAGTAGGAGCTTTATGGTTAACGAGATAAAAATAGTGAGATTATATCAAAAGAATTTATAGATTTATTAAGTGAGTAGGCATAATTCATTTTCTTTATTGTTATAGTTTCATGGAGATTTTACTTAGAAATTTACATGAAACTAAGATTTAAAAGATGTTTAAGAATAAAGTTATAGTCTTGAACGTTAATACAAATTAAACGGACAGTAAAATAGATATAAAGGAGTAAAAAAATGGGAATCCAAATTAAAAGAAACACAGGTGTAATGGGTGGAACGATGCCCGTGTCTTTATTAGTTGAGGGACAGAAAGTTAAAAAGTTAAGCAATAATGAAGAATATCGTATTGATGCAAACCAAAGCGCAGTAAAGATAAAGGCAAATCAAATGTATTTTGGAAGTGCTGAAATAGAAGTGGAAGATCAGTCCATTGTTGAAATAAAAATAAATCAAACAGCCTTACTTTTGCTTGTCCTATCTTTCGTTTTTCTTTTTGTAGGCGTCGTGATGAGCCCTATTGTAATTGGCGTGGGTGTAGTTGGCACAATTGTTACTATGATTTACGCAACTAAAAACTGGTTTGACTTAAAAGTAATGAAGTCTTAAATTTTTCTTTAGGGATTAAGTTAGTAGATTTATACTATATCAGATGAATGGGGTGGAGGTTTGATACGATGGATGTAAAATACATCCCCGCAGACTGGAATCAAATGAAATCCAGTATAGGTGAATTGATTGGCAAGGGTGTTTATGGCAAAGGGATGATCGATGACCTGAAGGATGTCACGCGCAATTTAGAGGGTGCCGAATCAGATATTGCCCGTTATGACAGTGATGGTGTTGTGCGCTTCAGCCATATTGACCGGGAATCGACTTATCAGGAAATATTTGAAGACTGTGAAGTCATGCGTGACTTCACAGGGAAAGTTGGAGATATCGTAGATCGCACTATCGACCAACCTTTCTATGAGGATATCGATGCGTTCGTATCAGCGATGCAGCAAGCAACCATATCGAAATACACAACCAAGAATCGAATTGGCTTAACCGATGAAGTGACGCATTATGCTCAAGGGATGAATAAAACTATGCGCCAGCCTAAAGCAGAGGTAAGCCTGGATGACTTACTCAGTGGCGATAACTTTTATGCAAGTCACATGCGTATTGAATATGACATGTGGAAAGCAGAAAATCTCGATCAGGATTTTTCACAGGAAGAGTATCGTATGGCTGCGGTGAATATGAATGCATTTGAGTATAATTCGATTGAGGACCAGCAGCTGAATAAGGAATTTTGGGTAAATATTGCAGCTTTGGTAACTATAGTTGGTACAACTGTACTAGCTGTAGTTGTCCCACCTGTTGGCGTTCCTTTAACACTTACTATAGGAACCACGTTTGGTGCATTAGAATTGAAAGCTGCAGTGACCGGAAAAGATTGGGCATCAGATAGAGGATTGGGATCAGGAGAGCGAGCATTGCGCGGTAGCTTAGCCTCGCTTGATTTCATCCCCGTAGTAGGGGCAGTAACAAGGTTTGCTACAGGGATACGTTTAGGAAGTCGTGTGCTATCTAGGGGGCGCGTTGCAGAGATACCAGGACTTAAGTCAACTGCCCAAAACGGGTTAAACCAAGTAGGGAATATGATACATACTGCTGGTCAAATGACCGCGCAACGTGTGAAAAGTGCTGGATTAGCTATAAAGGATGCCGCGAATGTAGCGAAAAATAAACTAGCAAAAGATATACAAGATATAGGAAAAGTGGCAGATTCCGCGATTACTTCCGCGAAAAATATTACCTCAACTAGAAAAGTAGTATTAGCAGGAGATGTAGGGAAAGTACATATACCTGCGAAAAATACACATTTCTTTGAGAATAAGGCGAAGCAGTTGTATAGTAAAGCTGAGAGCGTTCCAGTTGGAGGTACTAAGGGTACGGGTAAATTAAATTCAACAAAAGATATTTATAAAGTATCACCTAAAGATATTTACCAAGCGCTAGAAGGCTATGAGCAAACTCATAAATTCAAAGCACATTTTAGAGGATTTGAAGTAAAAGCACAGCGTTCATTATCGCATATGTCTGATAAACAATTGATATACTCATTTAAAAAAGGTTACTCACCAAAGGATGGAGCAAATGATACAATTGTACTCCATCACCATGAACAAAAAGTTGAGGGACCAATAATTGAGATGCCTAGTAGATACCATGATTTGGGTAATAAAAAACAACATCCATTTGGAAATTCAGGTGGAGTTGGGAGTGGGGAAGCTAGGATAGAATTTAATAAGTGGCGTAAAGAATATTGGAAGGCAAGATATGCCAATGAAATGATTAAAAGGGGGATTATTGAATGAAGATAGAAATATTAAATGCTATCGATGAAGAGTTCGAAATGTGCCCAGAAGCCTTTGGAGGACCTCTTAATATTGAGGAAGTAAACCAAGCAGAAGATGAACTAAAAGTAAAATTGCCAGAGGACTTTAAAGAATTTCTTTTGAGATATGGTTCTGGAGCAGTTGGTGAGGCTATTATTTTGGGATTGAAAGAGGCAGAGTTTGTTGCGACACCATCATTTGTAGAGAAATCTCTACATTTTAGAAAAGCACTCCCTCAAGGGTATGAGAATTTTACTGCTATTGGTATAGACGGTGCAGGAAATCCAGTAGGCTTTAATTCCCCGAATACAGAAATTATTACATTTGACTTTAATTTCGGTGGGAAAGAAATTATAGCAGAGAGTTTTGAGGAATACTTAGAAAAAGCAATCCGTGAAGAATTAAATATACATTTTTAACATCCGGGATATTAATTGTAATAAGATAGACTAAAAAATGAAAATTAACTGTAAGCACTTGATTGCATAGTAGGCAACAAGTGCTTTTTTGAGAGAAATTAGCCTTTGGACAACATAAAAAATGATTTGTATCAAATTCATAGCTCATGAAGGTAGTACCATCAAGGCATTCTGTTTTAATACTTGGTTTGTGAAAATAATACGATAATTAGGCGAGATGACATTTTACAAGGTAGGAGGACTTATGACAGGGCATTGACAATAAACAAACGAGAGTACATAAGCTCGTGGCGATACACTATATGAAAATTAAGAGGTATGTAATTAATTTTTATATTACAAGGTTTTGGTTGTGTTTTTACAAGAGATGGTCGTATAATACTCGCTATTCGTTTAAAAGGCGTTACGGAAATTACAATTTATGTAACGGGAGGGTGAAAAGTTGAACGTTGTTGGGTATATACGAGTCTCAACTCAAGGGCAGGCAAGAGATGGATATAGCTTGAAATATCAAGAAGATGAAATTAAAGCATATTGTAAGGAACAAGGCTTGAACTTGATACATATTTTTAGAGATGAAGGAATTAGTGGCGCAAAACTAAATGAAGAAGCGTTGGAAATAGACAGGGTGGGCTTACAAGAAATGTTGGCTCACCTTTCGTCTGTCCAAACAAATTACGTGATTGTTTTGAATACAAGTAGGTTATGGCGTTCAGATATTGTGAAAGTGCTGATACAGCGAGAGTTGAAGAAATATGGCTGTGATATTAAAAGCATTGAACAACCATTTTACAGTATCCATAAGAATGACCCAAATGACTTTTTGGTAAACGGCTTAATGGAGTTATTAGACCAATACCAACGGCTTGAAATTGCCCTCAAACTAACGAAGGGGAGAAATAAAAAGGCAAAGGAAGGTGGATATGCAGGTGGTCGGGCAACATTTGGTTATCAGAAGCAAAAAGGTGAAAAGGAACTAATGATTCATAACAATCAAGCAAAGGCGGTAAAAAGATTATTCGAGCTTAAACAGCTACATAGAAAATGGTCACTATCTAGGTTAGCAGAAGCATTAAATAATGAAGGCTATAGAACAACGCAAGGTAAATTGTTTACCAAAGTACAAGTAAAACGCATTTTAGACCGAGAAAGCTTCTACCAAGGGATTTATACATATGGACAAATACAAGCAAATGGCAAGCATGAAGCAATAATTTAAAAGGTTACTTAAAAAAAGGATTCATTTTCTTATAAGTTCTTATGAAACGATGAAAATGGATAGGCTTTCGTACCAATGCGCACCAGTTGGTGAACGCTCGAACTAAGGTTGCCGGCATTTTTTTCAATGATTAATAAATGAATAGGAGAATGAACCATGCATGAAAAGCAGAAACACTTGTATGTTGGAGTAGACTTACATAAGCAACACCATGTGGCAGTGATTATTAATTGTTGGCAAGAGAAGATAGGTGAAATAAAGTTTGAAAATAAACCGTCTGCCTTCTCAACATTTTTACTATATATTGATAAACTGATGGAAGAAGGATTGACGCCTGTATTCGGCTTAGAAGATGTTGGAGGCTATGGACGGTCGTTGGCACAGTTTTTAACCGACCATGGACAGGTTGTGAAAGAAGTGAATCCAGCACTTTCATACGCTGAACGAAAAAGCCATATGACCACACAAAAAAGTGATAGCTGGGATGCGGAATGTGTGGCACGCATTTTGTTAAACCAACTGAACCATTTGCCCGACGCTAAACCACATGATTTATTTTGGTCAATACAACAATTAGTAACTAGAAGAAATGCGTTAGTAAAAGCACAAGGAGCATTAAAGAACCAACTGCACATTCAATTGAGCCACCATTACCCTAGCTATAAGAAGTTTTTCTCCGAGGTGGATGGGAAAACAGCTTTAGCATTTTGGGAACGATACCCTTCGCCGTCTTGTTTAGAAGGTGTGAGTATAAAACAATTGACCACCTTCTTATTAGAAGTGAGCCATAATACTTGTTCGGTGAAAAAAGCGAATGAAATATTGAAGTTAGTAAAAGAGGACGGAAATACAACAAAAGAACATCAAGAAACACGAAACTTTTTGGTAGAAAGCATTGTACGGCATATTTTATTTGGAAAGCAGGAAATAGGCAAGGTAGAAAGAGAATTAAAAGAGTTAATGAGCTTACTAGACTTTCAACTAGACTCCATGCCAGGCATTGATCTCGTTACAGCTTCCGCATTAATTGCAGAGATAGGTGATGTAAGACGTTTTCCTAATGCCAACAAATTAGCACGATTTGCGGGTATTGCGCCTGTTTACTTTGGCTCTGGTGGGAAAGGCAAGGAACAAAAAAGTAAACAGGGAAATCGGGCGCTGCACGCTTTATTTTACAACCTGGCTGTGCAACAAGTGCAAGTAGCAAAAGGAAGTAAACTGCCACGTAACCCAGTGTTTTATGCTTACTACCAAAAGAAACTAAAAGAAGGAAAAACAAAGGGGCAAGCATTGGTGTGCATTATGAGAAGGCTTGTGAATATTATTTATGGCATGATGAAGCATAAAACAGCCTATGAATTACCGATAATGCATGAGAAAGAAGTAGTTTAATAGGGTGGTAAAATGGCTGACTTTTTAATTTTTAGCTTTTAAGATTACAACATAGGGTACGGGTAAAGTTGATAAAGAATCTGGTGGAATAAGAAAGCTGGAAAATATAGAAGAATTTGTAAAGGGTAACAAAGAGTTTGAAGATGTTCTTGAAGATTATGCGAATCTATATGCTAAAAAAATAAACTCTAATGAACCTTGGTCTTGGGGAGAAGATATATTAGGTGCAGAGAATTTGTCTTTAAAACAAAAACGCCTTATTAAAGAACAAGCTACTTCTAGTGGGCATATTCCACAAATCCCAGTAAATAAAGTTGAAGGAATGCGTTACGGATTTGCGGATTTTGCTGGGGGTGGTTTAGTTGAAGAAATTGTTTATTTACCAGAAGAATTTTGGAAGTTATCTGATAAGAGGCAATTTACCTGGCTTGATAAGCAAATTGGAGGTCCTCGTGAAGGAATGACATGGCACCATACTGAAATACCAGGGAAAATGGAATTGGTACCTTATGGAATTCACAATATTACGCCACATAATGGAGGTAGGACAACTGGTATGTGGGCAGATGCCCCTAGATAACTTATTAAGGAGGAATTTAGGTGAAAATAGATAAGTCGACTATAGCTCTACCGTTGCCAACAGATGAATTGTTTGAGAGGAAAGAGAAATTTTGGAGAGTAAAACTTCCAAAAGATTTTGTTGAATTTATGAAAGGAAATAATGGTGGAAGACCAATAGATGGAGAGTTTAAATGTAATAATCACGAATATGCAATAGATCGATTTTTATGTTTATTAAAGACTCCTAGAGATAACGCATTAGGAATGTATGATATTGATGTTACTTTAACACAACTTGAAGATAGATTGACTGATAATGAAGAGTTGATAGGTGCAGATATTTTACCAATTGCAGTCTTATTTGCTGGTGACTTTGTGTGTTTGGATTTTAGGAATAATAGAGAAAATCCAATTGTTGTTGTTTGGAATCATGAGGAATCAGCTGAATTAGAGCCAATAACGTACTTTGTAGCTGATACATTTAGTGAATTTATTTCTGAGGTGAAGTAATATAACAATAAGCGCCAGATGTTTTGGCGCTTATTGTTATGGAAGTACCTAGTAACGAATAAACGTAAACCCGTAATCAAACAACGCATACAAGAATTCAGCACCTCTCCTGCTAAGATAGAAATATCAATTGAAGGAGGTGCTTTTCTATGCCACATGAAGAACTGATCATGGCCCCCGTAACACTCCATCCTGAAAAAAAAGAATCTACGTTAGCGCTTCCGCTAGAATCTCCGGCAGTACCAACCCCTGTTTGTACGATGAAATCAGTCAGCCTTGCAATTTCCTTCTTTAATGGTGTAGATGAGCATATCATTCAAACCGTGATAAGGGATTTGAAAAATGGATGTGGCAAGATTACACAGACGTCAAAAACATTTACATCGTTTGCGGTAAGACGGATATGAGAAAAGGAATCTACGGACTAGCTACGCTCGTTCAAGAGCATTTCGAGCTAGATCCATACGGAGATTCCATCTTCTTATTATCTGGTTGGAGCAAATATCGTTACAAATGTTTATATTTGGCGGTGATGGATTCGCCATGCTTTATAAACGTCTAGATAATGGTAAGCTTCAATGGCCTAAAAATGAAAATGAAATGACGTTCTAAACTTATCGTAACAAGTATGGGAAAAAGATAAGTATGTAAAAATAAACTAGTAAAAGATATACAGGATATAGGGAGAGTGGCAGATTCAGCGATTACCTCAGTGAAAAATATCACATCAACTCGTAAAGTGGTTGATGCAAGAGATATAGGGAAAATACATATACCTGCGGAGAATACACATCTCTTTGAGAATAAAGCGAAGCAGATGTTTAGTATTGCTGAGGGTGTTGGTAGAAATTTAGGTTTAGTAGAATCTGCAGCTTCACCGAATGCCTTCAAAAATCAAATTAACGAAGTACTAGAAAAATATAACTGGGATGTAGAAACGTTTCAAAAAACAAAACTAAAGCCAGTTGATAAATTATCGGAGACAGAGTTATCAATTATGAAGGAAGTTAGAGATGTTGTACTTAAGCCTACTTCAGATACTGCATTACAAAAGACAATACCAGGTCAAGATATTGAAAAGTATATTTCAGGGGTTTACACCGAAATAGGTGGTTATGTTGCAAAGATAGACGATATGGGGCATATAAAAAACTATGATGATGTGGTTGAATCCTCTCGTTTAGATTATTCTTTTCCAGACGGATGGAGGCCTTACCCTGAAGACGGAGATACTTATGGAAAGATAGTATTTAAATCACAAAAAATTGATAGTATTGAAATACCTTATGGTGAAAGGTTTGGTGGGACTAATATTGATGGTCCACCATGCACTTTGAATGGTTTTACTGGTTCAAGAAATGGAGAAATAGTACCTGAATGGCAGTTTGATGATAGATATCTTCCAAAACAAGGTGCTGAAATTTATAAGGTTATAAATGGCAATGAAATTTTAGTAGGTGTATTCAATGGTAAAAAATTCGTAGCTGTAAACTAAAGAGGTGTAAGGTATGATCAGAAAAGGTTTCTTTGGAATTTATCAAGGCAAAGAATATGAAATCACTGAAGATGTGGATAACAATCTAATGATAATGACTGAAAACATAAGTGAAGTAACAAGTGACTTTGAAGATATTTATAATAGTGGCTTATACACAAAGAAAATTAAAAGAAGTGAACTTAGTAAATATTACTTTATCAAGCCGCGTGCGGAGTATAAAGGAAAGCAATTTAATGTAAGTAATCAGCAGAAAGATAGCTATATACAATTAGGAACAAAAAATGGGGGTATTGCAAAGAAGTTGAATTTTAATAGAACGGATAAGTATTATTATGAAAAATGGGTTCCTATTAGCGAAGTTAAATTAACGGAAGAAAAGAAACTTATTGATATTAATTGATATAGTATAGTTTTGAATTTTACTTGATTGCTTTTCAATGCAAGGTTTAAATATAAGCTAAATAGAATTATATAAAGGGGTAAAAAAATGGGAATCCAAGTTAAAAGAAACACAGTTGTAATGGGTGGAGCGGCGAAAGTATCGTTATCAGTTGGGGGGAGATAAAGTTAAAAGCTTAAGCAATAATGAGGAATATCGTATTGATGCAAACTAAGGTTCGGTAAAATAAAGGCAAATCAAATATATTTTTTTGGAAGTGCTGATAAAGAAGTTGAAGATCAATCCGTAGTTGAAATAAAAATAAATCAAACAGCCTTACTATTACTTGTTCTATCTATGGTTTTCCTGTTATTAGGAGTCATAATCACCTTTATTATTATTGGAGTAGTTTAGGTTTGGCCGACATAGAATTCATAGGGATGATGGCTTTATCTATATTAATTTTCTATACTATGCTTTTCGTTCTTCCCGAACAACTAGTGATCTTATACTGTAAATATCGTTTTGATAGTTTTAATTTTAATAAAAAAGGAAATTAAAAACCGATGGGTAGAAAACATGCGTAATACGGACATTTGATTACGGCTATTTATATTTGAAAGCCTGCCTTTTAGTTCAATGTTTATATTGGGAAATGGATAGAATTACTGACCAGCCGATTGTTGCATTTGTTGAAGGTGAATTGGACTTGAGAGTAAGTTGTTGCATTAGTAAAGAGCGGGAGAATCACCAAGAAGCATTGCAGTTTGGTTTAAAAAGAATTGATGAGGTGAAAGAATGAGTAAATTATCCGAAGAGAACTTCGCAGCAATTAAAAGTGAAATACAAGATGGAAGATTAACGTTGGCCGGGATGAGAGGATATCTAATGGGGCTACTACTTATTTCTGGTTTTTTTGTAGGATTATCTTTCGCTGTAGCGAATGCTAATACGGTCGGTTGGGATACTCTATCTAGTGGATGGCATATGATTTACTATATGGAAGCAGTTTTATTTTGCATTCATATACTGCTTCTTCTATTCTGTTGGGGGAGTAACCAAGTCAGTCAAAAGATGTTAAGTATTGGGATGGTCTTGTTTACATATAAAGCAGCACTCGATCCATATCTTCTGGTCATTATGTTTAGTAAAGACCGTGGGAAGGATGATTCAGTAATACCAATTATATTAATTATATTAGTAAGTGGCTTTATTTTACATCTAGTTATCCTGTTTAAATGGATAAAGAGTTTAAAAGATAAGAAAAAGAAGACAAACGAAAGAGGTACAATATATTTTGTGCTTGCACCTGTGGTTGCGATTTTAACAACTATAACTACCATAGTTATAAAAAATGGGATGCTTGGTGAATTTGATCTTTTGTTTGGTTTATTCATTGTTACCGTAGTTTATTTAGGCCTTTTAATCGGTGTGTGTGAATTTATCATTGCAATGTATTGTATTTTTAAATTCCCTTCATTTTCTGTCAAAAATTTCAGCCATAGATAGTATGATTTACGGTATGGTCTAAGTTCAAGCAAGCGAGTCAGTAAGTCATATGTATCATATCATTTTATAATAATTAAAGAAGCAGTTCTTTATAGATACAGCAATATCATGTTACTAATCATTATTTTGTGGTTTATATTTTATCTTTTGCAATAAATCGTGTAAAGGTTGAAGCGGGTTATCGTACCGTGAAATTTAGAGACTATAATAAAGGGAGTTTAAATAATAGTTAAACAATCATTTCTATACCATTTTTTCCAAAGGTACTTTAATAAAATTGATTAGCTAAGGAATAGGAGTTGGAGAAAGGATGTACGTAGATTAAAAGAAAAAATTTTGCAGTCTTCAGACGTGCGCTAGAATCGGGAAGACAAGGCCCTAATAATTTTGGTGCTATGCTAATACTTTCTATTTTTCTGCAGGCACTTATGTTTGTATTGGCGTATATCGTAGGTGCTGATCGGTCGGCATTTCCTTATATAGATAATATAAGGTTGTTCCACCTCATAATTACACTTATTTTGATTATATTATCGGTTATTTACGCTATTCCTTCCATCTATATGAAACAGCAGAAGGTCCAGTATTTCATAACTATACTTGTATCACAGAATCTTTTTGGAATTCTAACGTTGATAATGGCTCTTTTTTTCTAGAGAAGGAGAGAAGTATTAGTTTAGATTCTTTATTGTTTTTTACATACGGCGCTTTAGCTTTTGGATTATTAGTATTTCTAGTAACCTGTGTGCGACTTTTAATTTTGTTGAAAAAAGGTGATTACCGAGTTGGAAGTAAAAAAGATCAAGTCAGGAACAAAGTCGAATCGAATATAAAATCTTTTTTGCCAATAATTATTGTAGTTAGTATAGGATTAGTTTTCGTTCTTCAATTTTTAGTTAGAACATATGGCCTAATTGATGTGGAAGTTGTAATTTTGATTATAATTAGTATATTAGTTTTCTTTGCAATGCTTTTCGTCTTACCAGAGCAATTCGTAATACTATATTGCAAATACCGTTTTGATAGTTTTAATTTTAATAATACAGGAAAGTTAAATCTGATGGATAATAAACATGGGTAGTATGGACATATGATTACAAGGGATCTCAGTCTAATATAAGAAGAAGGGATTATGTTTCCTGTTCGTATAAAAAACTAAAAAAACAAGGTTATCCCCTCAACAAATCAGGTTAAGACACCGTTAATAACCGGTTATGCCTGTGCTTTCCAATCTGACTTCTATAGCACACTTCAATAATATATACCTGTAAATTATTGTAAATAGTAGAAAAGGGGCTGAATTAGGAAAGTTAAAGAACGTCTTGAACATGTCTATCCATATATTGAAACAAGAATAATAAAAGCACATATTGGAATGATTCGTATAAGTTTAATGAGGTGAAGTTGATGAATAAATTATCTGAAGCAAATTTTAAAGCAATAAAAGATGAAATCAAAGAGGGTAGATTGACAATGTCTGGGATGCGGGCATATCTTATTGGTCTGTTTTTTATATCAGGATTGTTTGTAGGTGTGTCACTAGCTGTGGCAAATGCTAATACAGTGGGATGGGATACGCTATCTACTGCATGGCATAGAATTTACTACGCAGAAGCTGTTTTATTTGGTTTCCATTTACTGGTGATGTTGTTCTTTTGGTGGAATAATGCTTTTACTCAAAAAATGTTAAGTATTGCTGTGGTGCTGTTTACATATAAGGCTGCGATGGATCCCTTCATTACGGTTTTAATGTTCAGTAAAGACAGGGGAATGTACGAATTATACTTACCATTTATTTTGATTATTTTAGTTGGCGGCTTGATTATTCATATAATTGTGTTAGTAAAATGGTTCAATAGTTTGAGATCGACTGTTAAAACAAATGAAAAATCATCTAAAAAAAGAAAAAAGAACTACATATTGTTTCCAATTTTATTTATTATTATAGCGATAACTTCGATGGCGATAAAAAATGGACTATTGGGGAACTTCGAAATTGTCTTTATGGCATTTATTATAACAATTGTGTATCTAGGTCTTTTAATCGCGGCCTGTGAATTTATCATTGCAATGTATTGTATTTTTAAATTCCCTTCATTTTCTGTCAAGAATTTTAATGAGAAATAGCATTATTAGAAGAACGCGTGTGAATAGAGTAGAATCAATATAAAAAATAGTAGTCTAGCATATATGGTTTATTATAAAGACTATAAAATATTTTAGAAGCTTCAACAGAAAAAAATATGACGAATTTACAGGTGATTTGTAACGCCTTTATAGATAATGATAAAAGTCAAAGTTTAGTTTAATTCATATGAGAAGGGAGGATAAATAAAAATGTTAAGTAGATTAAAAGAAAATGATTTTAGGGTATTGAGAGGTCCATTTGAATCTGGGAGACAGAGGCCTGAAAAAAGAAAAGGAAAAATAGCTAACTATTAAGCCCTAAGATATTAGTAGAGATTGATAGCCTAATCAAATTACTAAGGAGCTGTTAATACTATGACTCAAGAGAAATACATAAAAGGATTTAAATCAAAAACTTTATATTTAGGTGAATATGTATGACAGGAAGAAGATTAATAGATAGATGGAAAGATGATAATAAAATTTTCTTGGGCATAAATATTAAAAAACGTGTATTACCGACTATTTACGGTGGAATCCTCGGGGATCTAATGGGAGTACCAGTTGAATTTAAACCAAGGGGATCTTATAAAATTCAAGATATTATTGGTTATGGTACATATAACCAGCCACCAGGCACTTGGTCTGATGATACGTCCGTAACCTTATGCTTGATGGAAAATATCATAGAAGAGGGAAATGCGGAAAGTTTGATGAAAAAGTTTGTACAGTATAAAAATAGAGGTTACTGTACTCCATTTGATAAAATGTTTGACATAGGGAGAACCACTGCCGAAGCAATTGATAAGTTTAACAAGGGTGTCCCCGCTGCGAAATGTGGTGGAACTGAAGAATATGATAATGGAAATGGGGCAATCATGAGGATTTCACCTATAGTATTTTTATTATATAATGAGTTCAACTTTTTAAAAAAGGTGGAGTTAATCAAAAAATATACTGAAATCACTCATGCCCATCCCCGGTCTATTGTAGGATCAGTTTTGTATGTGAAACTGCTCCTAAGACTATATCATAATAATCCGCTTGAAAAATCATTAATTGAGGTATCTGAATTGTTTCATGAAAATCTTGCGAAAGAACATATATATATAAAAGAACTAAGTGCTTTTGAGAGGATATTTGATAAGAATTTCTTTGATTTACCTGAAACAGAAATTCGATCAGACGGTTATGTGGTTCACACTTTGGAAGCTGCAATCTGGTGCTTAGGAAATTCATCAAATTTTAAAGAAGCTATATTAAAAGCGATAAATTTAGGTGATGATACAGATACAGTGGGTTCCATAACAGGAACCCTAGCTGGAATGTTTTATAAAATGGAACAAATTCCAGAAGAATGGTTAGAAAAAATAGTAAGAAAAGAAGAAATTAAAGAAAGAATAAATAGATTTTATGAATATTGTGCTGAGAGAGCTATTATACAAGAGTATGGAAGTCTTGAGTAATAGTTCTGTTTAGAGTTAATTAGTGGGTGTAAGGGGAATAATAATAACGGTTCGACATATTGACCCTAATGGCACTGCGGATTCGATTGGCAGTTCTATAATAGATACTTACCAAGATATCGTACAGAATTATACAAGTACCCTAGGAGATTATAAATATGGTAAGAAAAGGAGATTATACATATTATGATGGAAAGGAGTATAGGTTAGTAACTGATAGAAATGGAAAAACATTCTTGATAAGTAATGATAGTACTGATATAAAAAAGGGTTTTCAAAAATATTCAGACGGAGTATTTCAAAAAGAAATTGATCTAAATGAAATAGGGGATATATATTATATTCACCCTTATGCAATTTATAATGGAGAAGAGTTTGATGCAAAAGTTAATAAAGGTAAAAATACTGTAAAACTAGGCACGTCAAATTCAACACTGGCGACAAAGATGGGGTTTGATAGAGTTGATAAGTATTATTATGAGAAAAATGTTTCAGTAGATAAAGTTAATCTCTTTGAAAAGAAAAAAGTAATAAATAAATTGAACTAGTAATATAGCGAGTAGATATTGTTTATTTCAATTTTGATTTAGACTTTAAACGGACAGAGAATGATATAAAGGGGTAAAAAAATGGGAATCCAAGTTAAAAGAAACACAGGTGTAATGGGTGGAGCAACGAAAGTATCGTTATCAGTTGGGGGAGAAAAAGTTAAAAAGTTAAGCAATAATGAGGAATATCGTATTGATGCAAACCAAGGACCGGTAAAAATAAAGGCAAATCAAATGTATTTTGGAAGTGCTGAAATAGAAGTGGAAGATCAATCCGTTGTTGAAATAAAAATAAATCAAACAGCCTTACTTTTGTTTGTTCTATCTATGGTTTTCCTCTTAGTGGGAGTAATGGTCAGCCCTCTTGTAATTGGAATAGGAGTAGTTGGCACGTTAGTGACTATGATTTATGCCACAAAACTGGTTTGACTTAAAAGTAATGAAGTCTTAAATTTTCTTTAGGAATTAAACTAGAAGATTTATATCATATCAAATGAATGGGGTGGAGGTTTGATACGATGGATGTAAAATACATCCCCGCAGACTGGGATCAAATGAAATCCAGTATAGGTGATTTAATTGGCTTGGCGGCAGGGGCAAAGGAACGATTGACGACCTGAAGGATGTCACGCGCAATTTAGAAGATGCCAAATCAGATATTGCCCGTTATGACAGTGATGGTGTTGTGCGTTTCAGCCATATTGACCGGGAATCGACTTATCAGGAAATATTTGAAGACTTTGAAGTGATGTATGATTTCACAGGGAAAGTTGGAGACATTGTTGACCGAACAATTGATGAGCCATTCTATGAAGATATCGATGCGTTTGTATCAGCGATGCAGCAAGCAACCATATCGAAATACACAACCAAGAATCGAATTGGCTTAACCGATGAAGTGACGTATTATGCTCAAGGGATGAATTACACTACGCGCGAGCCTAAAGCGGAGGTAAGCCTGGATGACTTACTCAGTGGCGATAATTTTTACGCTAGTCAAATGTGCATCGAATATGACATGTGGAAAGCAGAAAATCCCGATCAGGATTTCTCCCAGGAATAATACCGGATGGCTAAGGTAATGAAGACATCGAAGTTTCACCGGAACTCATTGATTATTTAAATAAAAATGATAATAATGATGTTATAGATACTTCTGGAAAAGTGACAAAACACGGAATAACGGTTGCAACTCTTTTAAAAGCGTATGACATACACAGAAAAGGATTTGATATTAAGAAATATAAGACAAAAGGAAAACAAATGGTTCGGTATAGAATGTATAATCGAAGTTGCGGGAATAAGTAAACCTACTAAACGAGATACTAAAATATATGATAAAAAGCATGTGGACCAACAGGTGAAGAGAGGAAAGTCTGGCGATAAAATACCTATTGCAGATAAAGTGAACACTAAGGCAGGAGCTGTAAGCGGATTAAAAACGAAGGCTGGTTGGTTAGGTGTTGCGATTGATGTAGGATTGAATGCAAAAGACAATATAGGAGATGGTGAATCTGTCCAAAGAATAGTTGGAGAAGCAGGTGTTGATGTCGGCATTGGCGCCGTGTCATTAGCCGCATCCGGAGCCGCTGCAGCATTTATGGTAGGTACTCTAGGTGCACCAGTATTAGCAGGTGCAGCCGTAGGTATTGGAGCATCTTATGCAATTTCCGCTGTGGCGGGAATGGAGATTGGCGGAAAAAGTGTCGCTGATCATGTTAAAGATGGTGTCCAAGGTGTCGCTAATGGTGTCAAAAGTGGTCTGAAAACAGTAGCGGGTTGATTTAAATAAGTTATATAAATGAATATGCTTTTATAAAAAAGGGAGGAAAAGATGAAAATAGATCCTGAAACTAGACACCAGAACCTAGCTCAACATGTTAAGCAACAATTAGAATTTATCTTTGTAGAGGATGTTAAATCGTCCGTAATAACATTTGTTTTTGTTATGTACGATGTGCCCTTACTTTTGGGGTTATTAAGTATATTTAAACATGAATTTTTATGGATTGTTTCCCCTTTTATTCTTATCGTTCATTTATGGGGAATCAGACTTGTCATAAAAAATCCGTATTCTACACAGTTTGAAATGGTTTTATTTATGGGGATACTTGGTCTTTTCGGGGCAATTTCCTTATTTATTATGGTACAGGGAATGTCGTATTATACGCTTCATATCACCTCCGTATTCTACTATATCATTATAAATTTGACGACCATCCTGTTAGCGTATATCTTTGTAAAATATCAAATTGATAAATATGCTGGTGACCCAACGAAGGAAAAAAAAAGTGGAAACCAGTCAAAATATATGGGTGTATTAACCATCGCCCCAGCAATAGGATATATATTGGGACAAAGTGTACAAGAAACGATTATTTTAAAACATGTTATCTCATTAATCGTTATATACTTCTTTGCTATTCTTTTTATGTATGTGGCAGCAAAGTTTTTACATCGGTACTTTTTTATGAGAGCGAATATGGACTATGTAAACTATCATCCATATTCCAACAAGGAAAAGAAAAAACTTATTAAACAAGGATTCGAGATAAAATAATGGAGACACTATTACCAAACGGATCTATAATCTTATTAAAAGGTGGAAATAAACGCTTACTCATTTATGGAAGAAAACAATTAGTTACAGGTGAGGGGTGAGGAAATTCAGACCCAAGAAGAGAAATTAACAGAACAAACTATGTATGATTATATTGGTGTTCCATATCCAGAAGGTTATATTAGTCAAGAGTACACTTATGTATTTAATCATTCTGACATCATCGACATTATATTTCGGGGTTATGAAGATGGGGAAGAAAAGGAGTTCCAAAAAATCTTAAGACAAGTTTAGAAACTTTAGAAAGTGAATAAGGGTAAAAAAGAAGGCAAAATACCCAGAAAATATAAAAAGGAGCATTCCTGTTAGAAGTTTTTAGGGGCTTGAATAAAAAAAGCCCTCTTGGTATTAGACTGACATAACGATTTGAGACAATAATAAAGCACCTTCTTAGGCTGCTAATCCTCTAAATTCAATCGGGGATTGGTAGCCTAACTTTTCTTGAAAACGCTCTTCATTATAATGCTTCATATACACGTTCACACGATCAATAGTTTCGTGATTTGATAAAGAATTATACTTTACGTATTGGAATTCCTCAGACTTGATACTAGAATGAAATGATTCAATTACTGTATTATCCCAACAATTCCCTCTTCTAGACATACTGCTAACAAGATTCCTATCTTTTTTCAGATTCATCAATATGAATACATCGATTCTATCGTTACGGCAAATGTTCACTTGTCCGATTTTTACACCGCTGCACCCTATTTGATTTGAGTTGGGTATGTTTTGTTTGCTTTAAGTCTTATGTTGATGACAATTCACTTCAGGAAAATTTTTCGTGAAGCAGGAATGTTCCAAAAGAATGAGGAATCAAAATATGTGGGGAGAGGTCGAAAGAATATTCAGAAGATAGCTAAAGAGGAAAGGTTATAGAGGGAGGGATTTCTTTCGCTGGCAGATTGTTCTACCAAAGGTGAAAAGAACAACGTTTCCAAAAGATTTACGATGACTAGATGAAAGAAAAACAACCATCGAAAAGGGAACTGTATCGGTAGTGCTGAAATAAATCAATAACTGTATAATTGAAAGGAGCATATGAAAAATATATGCTTCTTTTGCTTAGTCCTTTGTAATTTATTATATAAATTAGAAGTTGATAGTGTAGAAGATATTTTATTGAACTTGAATTATCTTTTTCAAACACATTTAAAGCCGATTTTATTCACTTACCTCTACAAAAGCTTAAAGAAATATCTGAGTTCAATTCATGATAGAGTGGATTCTAGTGACGTCGCAATTGTAAAGAGTGATTATCCGAGCCAGTATTAAGCTAATATATAATATGAGTTCATTTTAGGAAAAGCTAATAGTAGAAAGTGATTATTTAAATGAGATTGAAACAGATGTAGATCTTGAATACAGTAAGTTGAGTAGCTATCACCAATCAGTTGAACGTACCATTCAAAATGTAAATGATATTAGCGCTGTAAGTCCACCTGAAATGAATTCTGCTACTCGTTCAAAAAGAGATGCTGAAGATGTAGTAATTGAGCTTGAAAGTAATTTATCCTCTTTTACAAAGGGAGGTAAAAGTAAAGTTTCCAGAACAAAAGAATTTTTACAAAGGTTTGAAAAAACAATTGATACAGCGGGGACTGAGAAAGGAGAAGAATTAGTTACAGGATTAACATCTAGCCGTGCAATATACCAAGCAGCGAAAAATAAAGGACTAAGTGTATCCACGTATACAAAAAACGGAAAAATTATGTATCGGATTAATGCTACAGAGGATGCGTTGAAAGCTTTGGGGGTTAAACCAGATTCCCATGCCAAAAAAGCTATCAAGCAAAGTAGAAAGCACCGTCAGGCTCCAATAAAATACTACGATACAAAAACAGGGACACACACTTGGTCGACAACTGGAAAAAAAGTAATAAATAAGCATCCTTCACTCACTTACTTATATAATAATACTCATATGGATAGTGCAAAAAGTGTAGGTGCTGTAGCAGGTAGAAAGGTAGTTCAAGACTTAAAGGATAAAGTCGACATAAGAGGTAAAGGATTCACTAAAGCTCTTGAACCAATAGGTTCGGCGTTAAGCTATTATAGTAATTACCACGATGCTCAGGCAGATGGATTGAGTGGCAAAGAAGCACATTCAAGAGCTATTACAGATACGGCGTTTGATGTTGTAGATGGTAGTGCTATTCAAGCGGGAAGTATCGCAGTATTTACTGCAGCAGTACCTATTCCAGGTGTAGGAACAGCTATTGGGGTAGCAGCGGGTCTTGGAGTTGATTGGATACTAAACCAAGGTTTTGGTAAAAGTGGTAAATCAGTTATGGATAGGGCAAAGGGAGCATTTAGAAAAATTAAAGGTTGGTTTAGTTAAAGTAATAGGAGGTAATTCGATAATGTTAAACAAATTACAAATAGAAGATTTCGCCGTATTAAGAGGTTCTTTGGAATCAGGGAGACAAAGTCCAAAAGTTTTATCTCGTGTGCTTATTCTATGTGGTATATTTCATCCCTTAATGATGTTTTTAATATATGTGGTTGCAGCAGATGCTTCGGCTTTCCCATTTCAAAGAGAAATATTTTATGTGCACATAATTATAACAATAGTTTTGGTAATATTTTCAATAATATTTTCAATCAAGTCTATATACATGAAGTTTCAAAAGTTTCAATACTTAACAGTTATATTAGGAGTACAAAATATTGGAGGAATAAGTTTTTATTTAGTAGCATTATTTTTTATTGGTAAAGATGTCAGTTCTGTAAACTCCTTGTTGAATTTAGCTTATGTCACTCTGTTTTTTGGTTTATTAATTTTTGTTGTTACTTGTATTAGATTTTTAATATTGTTAAAGAATGGTGAATACAGAAAAGGATCAAAAAGGGATAAGTTAAGATCGAAGACGGAAATAGAGATTAGATCATACCTGCCAATAATTATTATCGGTAGTATAGGTTTGATGTTTATTCTTCAATACCTGATTCGAATCCTTGATTTAGCTGATATTGAGACAACAATAATGATGGTTTTATTCTTTTTATTATTTTTTGTTATGCTCTTTGTACTTCCAGAGCAACTAGTTATGCTATATTGCAAATATCGTTTTGAAAGTTTTAATTTTAATAAAAATGGAGAATTAAAACCAATGGGGAGATAGAGTGCGTAATATGAACATTGAGGTACGGCCACTAATCTTTGATAACCTATTAGTCTATGAAACAAAACAGTTACGTACAGAGTGGCAAGAGGGTTTATTTTTGATGGAGGATATTACTTTAACGGAGGATATTTATAAGAATGGACCTGTTTTCTTTTCAGTGACCTCAGAGAAAAATGAAGATAAATTTGGTCATTTTACTTAATTATTTACCAATTAATGATGGGGTTACTTTAGAAGACGAAACACATTTTCAATTTCATGAAGCTTTTATCATTGAGAAAGCATTAGTGATGAGACAAGCAGATCAGGAAGTTGATTTTCATGGCATTTAGTATTTACAATTTTACTTATTGTATTTTCCGCTATATATGCTGTTCCTTTTTTTATGCAGCGGATTGCACCATTTGACGCTTTACTCATGCCGAATCGATTAATCAGTGTTTTTATTTCACTGTTTGAAAATTCAAGCCGGGTGAACAAATGGTTTGTAACTGTGAAACGTATAATTTGTATATTCCAATTAATTTTTATAAATAATCGAAAATTGTGTTTTCCACCATTAGCTTTGTCCATTCTTCTTATATTTGAATGCATATGTTATATATGAAAGGAGGGATACGTTATGTGTTATTCTGACTCATGTAAAGAGAAGAATCATGATTGTCATTCATGTAAGAAGAAATATGAAGACGATTGCAGTTGCCACAAGGTTAAAAAATATAAGAAGCAATATGAAGATGACTGCAGTTGTCATGAGGTAAAAAAATATAAAAAGAAATATGAGGACGATTGCAGTTGCCACGAGGTTAAAAAGTATAAAAAGGAACATGAAGACGATTATTGTAATAAACAGGTAAAAAAATATAAGAAACAATTCTGTCATTGTTGTAACAAATATTACTAAAGACCTTCAAAAAGCTTCTAACTGGGTTACCAGCTTAGAAGCTTCTTTTCGAGGATGAGTTACATAGATTTTATTAATAATTTGAGGTATATCTAACTCTCGGATTGCAGATGGCTGTTTTTATTCTAAACTTGTCATATAGACTCAGTTTCGTATTTTCGATGTGAACTGCCTATTTATTAGCATCAGCAGGCTGCTAACCATGATAAGCTTCTTGCAAGCCGATTAGTAAAATCAGACTTTACTATATAAACATTCATATCTTTTTCTATACTTTAATCGGGCAGGATGATGGTATGATAGGTTTGTTCACTCGCGCGCGCAATTGCGAACAAAGAAATTGTTTTATTGTATATAGATTAAAATAATTGTATTACACAGCGTTTTGTCAGAGTGCTAAAAATGAAACATGATTCTATTCTGGTCTTTTGTTATTATCGTAAAAAAGTACGCACATTAAAGTTAGATAATATTCTTTCTGCTGCCGTTATGAATGGGAAAATTGGTGCGTGATGGGAAAGAATATAAAAAATTGACATTTTGGATGTTCTCGTATTCATTGGTCTTTTCCTTAACATTAAATAAAGAAGCCTCTCGTTTGTTTTGGCAGCTTCATTCTTCTTTCTTCCTTGGTTGATCATGAAATAAAGGTTTTAAAAGCGCTGCCTCAATAATTATCCACTGCCAATCTATTCTTCAGAGTTAAAACATCATTACCATATTAATTAGCCTGTCTTTATTTTAAATTGACTAACCAAATAGCTTCTGAAATTTATTATGTATTCTTCTATACAATAATCATTCTGAATCTGTACAAGCAGTGACAGCATACCTTTTAATGAGGTGATGCATCATGCAGATAAAAGTGATTAAAGGGAAGCACTTTGATAAGGTCATCAGTGAATGTTTTCAATACCTCTATGATGAATACAGGAAGGAGAAGCTGGCGAAAAATGATAGCAATATACGCAAGAGTATCCACGGAAGAACAGCTGAAAGGGTACAGCATCGAGGGACAGATTGAAGATTGCATCAAACTTGCAGGAACGGATAATGTGATACAGTACATTGATGATGGATATACAGGAGAGATACTTAACCGTCCCAATCTGACGAAAATGCTGGAGGATGTTGAAAAGGGTCTGATAGAAAAATTAATATGTTACGATCCGGACCGGCTCTCCAGGAAACTATTGAATCAGCTATTAATTACAGAAAAACTCGATAAACATCAAGTAAAGTTACTGTTTGTAAAAAGTGATTACAAAAATGATCCGGAGGGCAATCTGTATTTTCAAGTACGGGGTGCTTTTTCTGAATTTGATAAAGCAAAGATTAAACATAATACGATGACTGGACGTTACAGAAAAGCAAAAAGGGGAAAGGTAGTTAAAAACGGCAATATGTATGGTTATGATTATGATAGAACTACTGAAACATATACAATAAATGAAAAAGAAGCTGGGATTATAAAGATGATTTTTGATTATTATACCGATGCAAATTCTCCGTTTAAAGGTATTAATGGGA
The DNA here is from genome assembly GCF_045040795.1 of Oceanobacillus sp. FSL H7-0719. Classification (GTDB taxonomy): domain Bacteria; phylum Bacillota; class Bacilli; order Bacillales; family Amphibacillaceae; genus Oceanobacillus. Next base: position 596,580 of record NZ_CP150301.1, read on the forward strand.
TTGCTGTACATTTAACTGAAATAGGTATACCGACAAAAAAGGGGAAAAAGACGTGGCATAGACAAGTAGTTAGGCAAATGCTGATGAATGAGTCTTACACCGGAATTTATTATCAGAATCGGTATGATACAGAGGGAGACTATGTAAAGAAACAGGCAGGAGAAAGGGTGGAGCATGGAAAGCTGAGACCTAAAGAGGAGTGGGTAGTTACTGAGATTCCTCCAATTATTACCACAGAACAATTTGAGTATGCGCAAGCTCTACTAAGCGAAGCAAAACGCAGAAGCACATCTGTTGACCGCCATCCTTATTTGCTTTCAGGCTTAGTCAGATGCGGCAGGTGTGGCGAAACAATGAATGGAAGAAAAACGAAATCACATGGAAAAGATTTCTATATATATCAGTGCAGAAAAAGCTATGCTGGAGCTAAAAGTAAAGGATGCGGACGTCAGATGAGTGAAAATAAGCTAAATGGCTTTGTCTGGGGTGAAGCTGTAGAACTACTAGATAATGTGCAAAAAATAAATGAACATCATGTTGTTCAAAAGAAAAGTTATATATTTGACGAGATAGAACACTTAAAAAAGCAAATAGGAATAGCGAAAAATGGCAGAAATCGTCTTTTGAGGTTGATTACAATATCCGAAAGCGATGAAGACATTGACCTCCAAGAGATTAAAGAAAAAATGAAAGAACTGCGGGTGAATGAGATTTCTTTTAAGGAAAAGCTCGAGGTATTGCTGAAAGAAGCAGAAGAGGAGAATAACAAAAAAAGCATCTATGCATTAGAGGAAGCCATAAAGCATTATTTGAAAGCACCAGGATCACACTTAGACATTTATAAGAGGCAAAATATCTTAAGACTAATTATTCGAGAAGTTGAGGTGATTGACTCCGAAACAGTCCATATCCGTACATTCTAGGGCAGCGCATGTTTCGCTCTGCCCCTCAGTCATGAGGATTTCATTCTCAATGCAGCGTGCTGCGTATGTAGCAAGCTTTGTGCCTTTATCAACAGAAAAGCTTTCTACACCTTTAATTAGACCGATTGTACCGATAGAGATAAGGTCTTCCGTGTCTTCCCCCGTATTATCGAATTTCTTAACGATATGGGCAACGAGCCGCAGGTTATGCTCAATCAGCTTATTTCTTGCATCTGCATCGCCTTCAAGCATTGCTTTGATATATTTAGCTTCATCTTGGGAGGATAATGGCTGGGGAAATGCATGGTTTTTAATATAAGAAACAAAAAACATTGCTTCTTTAATTAGTACTGCTAGAACAGATAATATGCTTGACAAGAAAAATCACCTCCACCAATTCATAATAATAGCGTTCCGTATAGGCAATTGCCTATAGTTATGTGTATGATTGGCAGTGGCGGATTGTGTTTGTCCTGTAAAAGTTTTCTAATATTAAACGTGTGTATTATGTTTTCAAGCAGTCATGTTTGAGGTATGCATCTTAATGGTTAATTTTATTCAATAGGCTCCTTTTGTCAATTTCTTTCTTTATGAGTAGAACAAAGTCTTTACTTAAATTTAATTTCTTAGCTGTAAAATAGGATTCTAATAGCAATTCGTCTGATAAATTTTCCATGATACAGCCCTCCTAACAAAGAATAATTACTTAAGTAAACATAATTTATCATGTTTCCTAAATGAGGACAAGTAGTGAGTTATCTACAGCTAAATGTAGATAACTTGTGAATAAGTTGATAATAATCGAGGTAAAACTTAAGATAAAGCGATTTTTTTCGTGCATAAAGTTATCCACATTTTAGGAACTGTCACTATTTGTCGAACGATTCTTCCGTAAATGATGCATACTTTTAAGATGGGGGACAATTCGTGTTTTAAATTTTCGATTTATTTACCTTAAATGGATCGTCTAAATTGCTGCTTCATTTCCATAACTTATAAAGTATGATAAGATATGTTTTTCCTTTTGTTGGTTTATCTTTAATCTTAATTAGGATATTATAGGATAGAGATAAAAGAAGGTTAATAAATAACGGTTCGTTCTCGAATAGAAGTATAATGAGGTGTATGGAAGTGCTCAATCGGTTTTTACCAAATGAAAATGTGAAAAGTATTTTTGATATCCAGCCAGAGGTTCTTAAAGAACGCGGGATAAAAGGAATAATAACAGATTTAGATAATACCCTGGTTGCTTGGGATGTCAAAAATGCAACACCAGAAGTGACGCAGTGGTTCGAGTCAATGAAAAGTCATGATATAAAAATAACGATTATTTCTAATAATAATATGGAACGGGTAAAAGTATTTTCCGATCCGCTTGGAACACCATATGTTTATAGTGCAAGAAAGCCGCTTGGTCGTGCTTTTAAAAAAGTGGCTAATGAGATGGAATTAAATCAAGATGAAATAGTTGTGGTCGGCGACCAGCTTTTAACGGATGTGCTTGGAGGAAATTCTGCCGGGTTTTATACCATTTTGGTCGTGCCAATTGTACAATCTGATGCGAAAATCACTCAATTTAATCGAAAAATTGAGAGAATGATTCTAAATTACTTTAAGAGAAAAGGTAAAATCAGCTGGGAGGATTAGGAAATGGAAAAAATACAATGTCAAGGCTGCGGAGTAGTCATTCAGACAACGGATAAGGAGAAAATTGGCTATACCCCGCCGTCTGCATTAGAAAAAGAAACCGTGTTATGCCAGCGTTGCTTTCGTTTAAAGCATTATAATGAAACACAAGATGTGCCAATGACAGATGATGATTTTTTGAAAATGGTAAGCAGTATCAGCGACTCAAAAGGCTTAATTGTACATATCATTGATATTTTTGATGTAAATGGCAGTTTAATAAAAAGTTTACCAAGAATCACTGGAGATAATCCAATTATATTAGTTGGAAATAAACTTGATTTATTACCAAAATCAACAAGCGAAAACAAGCTGATTCAATGGCTTAAGAAAGAAGCCAAAGAGGCTGGTATAAAAGTGCAGGATGTCTTCCTCATATCATCTATGAAAAAGACTGGTATCGATGAACTGAAACAGAAAATTGAAGATTATCGCAATGGAAAAGATGTTTATATTGTCGGAACAACCAATGTTGGAAAATCGACATTTATTAATGCATTAATTAAAGAATCTACTGGTTACAGTGATGTCATTACAACTTCTTATTTTCCAGGAACAACTTTAGGTTTTATTCAGATACCGCTGGATGAGCATTCATCTTTAATTGACACGCCAGGAATCGTGAATAAGCAACAAATGGCACATTATTTATCACCAGAAGATTTAAAAATCATCACACCAAGAAAAGAAATTAAATCACGTGTATATCAATTAAACAATCAGCAGACATTATTTTTTGGTGGCTTAGCGAGATTAGACTTTATTAAAGGAGAAAGACAGTCATTTATTTGCTATTTCTCCAATGAATTAGAAATCCACCGTACAAAAGTTGAAAAAGCGGATGCACTGTATGAGAAGCATAATGGGGAGTTGTTATCACCGCCAAATGAAGACAGCTTAAAGATTTTACCCCCATTAACACAGCACTCGTTTAAATTATCAGGCGGTAAGACAGATATTGTTTTTCCGGGTCTTGGATGGGTAACTGTAACTGGGGATGAGACTACAGTTATTGCTTACAGTCCAAAAGATGTTGCGGTATCGGTAAGAAATTCATTGATATAATATTTAAAAGGGGGGAGAAAGCATGCCATACAACTTAAAACTAATCGGTTATCCGATTAAACATTCCATGTCACCCTGGATCCATAAAGAATTCTTAAAAAGAACAGGTATTGAAGGTTCATACTCTTTATTTGAAATAAATCCTGAGGATGATTTTGAAGCAAAACTTCTGCAGCTAAAAAAAGAACAAACGGATGGTTTTAATATTACGGTACCATATAAAGAGAAAATTATATCCTATCTCGATGAAATTGATGAGACGGCAAGAGAAATGCAAGCAGTAAATACAGTAGTTGCAAAGAATGGAAAGTGGATTGGCTATAACACAGATGGCATTGGCTATGTTCGTGCACTTACTAGTGCTTATCCTCGCCTTTTTCAAATGACAGATTTAAAAATATTAATTATCGGCAGTGGCGGTGCAGCGAGAGGGATTTATTACGCCTTGGCACGTTCGGGAAGCGAAGTAATCGATCTTGCAAATCGCACCAGATCCAAGGCAGAAGAAATAGCCGCTTTGGGTACAGATAAAGTAAATACAGAAATCTATTCGATCTCTGAAGCAGAAGGTGTACTTGCTTCCTATGATTTAATTATTCAAACGACATCGGTTGGGATGATGCCGAATGAAGAACAAGCACCACTGACTATCCGTGAATTGAAAGAGGATGCTGTGGTAAGTGACATTATTTATCAGCCAATTAAAACTAAGCTGTTACAGCAGGCTGAGCAAGTAAATGGGAATATCCACTTTGGACATACAATGCTGCTTTATCAAGCCCAATCAGCTTTTGAAATCTGGACTGGAAAACTGGCCAATGTTACAGATATGGACACACAATTACAACAAATTTTGGAAGGAAGATAATATGTTAACAGGTAAACAAAAACGATTTTTAAGAGCAGAGGCACATCATTTAAAACCTATATTTCAAGTTGGTAAAATAGGGGTAAATGAAAATATGGTTGAACAAATTAGTGATGCATTGGAAAAAAGAGAGCTTATTAAAGTAAGTGTGCTGCAAAATTGTCTTGAAGATAAAGACGTTGTTGCTGAGCAACTATCAGAAGGTGCAAAAGCAGAGATTGTTCAAATCATTGGAAACAGTATTATCCTTTATAAGGAATCAGATGAAAATAAACAAATACAATTACCTTAAATGGATGGGAGTATACGATGAGAAAGATAGGCATTTTAGGCGGGACATTTGATCCACCACATATTGGACATCTAATTATTGCTGAAGAAGTGCGTCTTGCTCTGGAATTAGAAGAGGTGTGGTTTATTCCAACATATACACCGCCGCATAAGGATTCGACAAAGACTAGTGTTAATGATCGAATTGAGATGACGAAATTAGCGATTGCCAGTAATCCTTATTTTAAAATTAACACGATAGAAATAGAACGTTCCGGAAAGTCATATACTATAGATACGATTAGAGAATTTAAAAAAAACCACACGGACTGCGAGTTTTATTTCATTATTGGTGCAGATATGGTGGAATATTTGCCGAACTGGCAAGAGATTGATGCACTTGTTAAACTCGTACAATTTGTTGGTGTAAAACGTTCAAGTTATGAGCTGAATACGCCATATGATATTCTGACAGTGGACATCCCGTTAATTGATGTTTCTTCATCGATGGTCCGGTCCTGGCTGGGAAAGAATCGTACTGCAAAATACATTGTTCCTGAGGCGGTTCATTCTTATATAGAGGGAGAAAAGTTATATGGAACTAAATGAAGCAATTGAAATTGTAAAGGGCCAACTTGGGAAAAGCCGATTTGATCATACACTGCGAGTGTTAGAAACAGCTCGGGAATTAGCACGGCGCTTTCATGCACCATTGGAAAAAGTTGAACTCGCAGCCGTTTTTCATGATTATGCAAAGCAGCGTCCGACTGAGGATTTAAGAAGAGAGATTATTTCCAGCGATTTACCAAAGGATTTATTGGATTATCATTCAGAGCTGTGGCATGGACCAGTAGGTGCGATATTAGCTGAGCGGCAGTATGGTATAACCGACAAAGAAATTTTAGGGGCAATATATTGCCATACTACTGGAAAACCACATATGAATAAGATTGAAATGATTGTGTATTTGGCAGATTACATTGAACCTGGAAGAGATTTTCCAGGTTTGGAAGAGGTCAGAGAAGCAGCTGAAGGTGATTTACTATATGCATGCTGGATTGTATCAAGAAATACAATCAATCACTTACTAAATAAGGAAGCAACAATTTATCCTGATTCTATCCATGCATATAATGATTTCACGAGAAAAATGAAAATGGAGGGAAAATTTAATGGATAAGAAGGAAATTGTACAAGTAATTGCAGAGGTATGTGATGATAAGCGAGCGGAGGATATTGTTGCATTAGACATGGACCAAGTGTCTTTAATAGCAGATTACTTCCTGATTTGTCATGGAAATACAGAACGGCAAGTACAAGCAATTGCGAGAGGCATTAAAGATAAAATGGATGAATTAAATATTGAAGTTGGACGTATGGAAGGCATGGAACAGTCACGCTGGATTCTTTTGGATATTGGTGATGTAGTTTGTCATATATTCCATAAAGAAGAGCGTAGTTATTATAATCTGGAACGTTTATGGGGAGATGCAGAAGAGCTTCCACTTCATATCGGACAAGAGGGTTAGGAAATGGCTTATCAAAAAATGGCCTATCTATATGACCAGCTGATGGCTCATGCACCATATGATGGCTGGATTGAATTTACAGAAAAGGTCTTTGCAAATTCCGGTGCATCAAGAAAGCGAATTGCAGATCTCGGATGTGGGACCGGGGAAATTACTACAAGACTTGTGCAACAGGGCTATGAAGTAATCGGTGTAGATAATTCACAGGATATGCTTACTTATGCAGAGCATAAAGCAAGCATGCAAAAACTGAGTATTCAATGGCTGCATCAAGATTTGAGGGATTTAGATGGCTTGTATGATTTGGATGCAGCGATCAGCTATTGTGACGTTTTGAACTATATAACTGAGCCAGAAGAGCTGCAAGAAACATTTCATCACATCTATAAGGCTTTAAAGCCAGGCGGTCTATTTATATTTGATGTTCATGATTTAAATTATATAAGTGAAAATTATTTAAATCAAACTTTTGCTGAAGTTACGGATGAAGCATCTTATATTTGGTTCTGCACGCCAGGTGAAGAGCCTGGAGAGATGTATCATGACCTGACATTCTTTTATATGGAGGATGGCAAATATGAGCGTTTTGATGAACAACATCACCAGCGTACATACGCGAAAAGGTTTTACAAAGAAATTTTAAAAAATGCAGGCTTTGAAAACATAGAAGTATATGCTGATTTTTCGCCAATACCGAATAATATGGATGAAAACTCTGCTAGAATCTTTTTTTCAGCGAGTAAAGGATCGAGATAATTTAAAATCTCGGTCTTTTTTTAATAAAAGGGTTTTTGTTATAGATGTCGAACTAGTTGATTAAAGTAGTACTTATTTAGGTCACTTCTACAATTCCTCGCCTTATTCTCTCTAAAGGATGTGAACCCGCAATGTCAGAGTCAATCAAGAAAATAATTTTCTTCGTCGGTCTAGGTATTTCTGCTATTATCTTTTTTGTCATTACAAATGACCCCGCTAATAAAACAGATATTGAAGAACAACAGCTTCAGGCTGCACTTATTCCAAATGAATCGCCAGAGATTGAGCAGCAGGAGGTGACATCTGAGCAAATTGCAATTGTTGATGTAAAAGGTGAAGTGAAAAAACCTGGAGTGTATGAGATGAGTCTTGAATCAAGAGTTAATGATGTGATTATAAAAGCTGGCGGTTTTACTGATGCTGCAGATGAGACACTGGTTAATCTTGCGCAAAAAGTGCAGGATGAAATGATTATTATTGTTAATAAGCAAGGAGAAGAAGGGGAGGCCACAGGTAGTTCTGATAGCTCTGGTTCAGGTCAAAAAATAAGAATTAATTATGCTACTCTGGAAGAGATTCAGACGCTAAATGGAATTGGTCCTTCTAAGGCACAAGCAATTATTCAATATCGGGAAGAAAATGGATTATTTCAAACACCAGAAGATTTATTGCAAGTTTCCGGAATTGGAGAAAAGACCCTGCAAAATTTCATCGATCAAATTCAAATTCCATAAATCTTCATTGACGATTAAACAGCTTCACGGTTACACTAGATAAAAAGCAGTTTTATAGGGGGATTCAAATGGACAGAATTTCATGGGACCAATATTTTATGGCTCAAAGTCATTTGCTAGCTTTGAGAAGCACGTGTACAAGATTAATGGTCGGAGCAACAATCGTGCGTGATAAGCGGATTATTGCTGGTGGTTATAATGGAAGTGTTTCTGGAAGTACACATTGTGTCGACGATGGTTGTTATGTAATAGATGGTCATTGTGTAAGAACAGTTCATGCGGAAGCAAATGCTTTATTGCAGTGCGCTAAATTTGGTGTGCCAACAGATGGAGCTGACATTTATGTTACCCATTTTCCATGTCTGCAATGTTGCAAACAACTAATTCAAAGTGGTATTCAAACTGTGTTTTATGCAGAAGATTATCATAACCATGAATATGCAATCGAGCTTTTCGAAGAAGCTGGAGTTAAAACGAAGAAGGTTGAATTAGAGTACTTAGCTGTAGATACAAAATATCAAGAGAAGCTAGAACTAGTAGAGAAGTTGTTTACAGAATTAGAATCTCCAGGAAGTAAAGCGGATATAAACGAACTTAAGAGTGAAGCGGAACGATTATTTTCCAACTAATGTTCGTACGTATGCTATGTATAAACTGGTTATTTTATAATGTGGAATCTGTATTCCAAATATCCCTTACTTTCATGAACGATTAGGCAATATTTCGTGTTTATGGTCTTTTTCATCTCATAGAGTACAGGGGATTTGGACTGGATCCATTAAATGCTATTCATTTAACCATTGAGTGTTTAAAGAGGAGCCCATTATGATAGTAAATGCATATACGGTTAATGCAGGGTCTGGTTTGTCCAGTTCTTTTGCATGTTATTTTAATATTTAATCTATTAATAGGAGATAGTGTATGAAAGGATATTGGCATATTTCTGCATTAGCTGCTGTTTTTGCGGCAATTTCTTTTATATTTGGTCAAAACCTTTTTGTTTTCGTATTACTCTGGCTGTTGTTTCTGTTCTATGATAAGCGGATTCCATTATTTCCACTCATTTTTTCGTTATTCTGTTTCTTTTTCTTCTATTATCATACCCCGCACTTAAATAGTAACCCCGAAGCTTTCAATTCAAACGCATCAGATCAAGTTTATACTGGAAGAATTGTCAGTGAGCCCACAATAACTAGTAAAAAAGTAGAATTCATCGTTGAAGAGACACGAACAGAAGAAAAAGTCATGGTGCTATTTTTCCCGAATGAAGACGATGTTGAGAAAGATTTTACAGCGCTAAAATATGGGGCGACATGTAATTTTTCTGGGATAGTCGAGTATCCGGAAGGAGCAAGGAACCCGGGCCAATTTGATTATCAACAGTTTTTACTGACCAAAGATATTGCTTATCAATTGATCCTGGAAGACTTTCAGAAAATAGAATGTGAAGGGGCTTCATTTTGGCAGCGGTTCTTCGCATTGAGATTAAAATTGATTGAACAAGCAAAAGAAAAGCTTAGTCGTTACACTTCTAGTTGGGTTAATGCTCTTGTTCTTGGTGATGATTCCGAAATTGATGAAAGTATTATTGTGCTTTTTCAAAATTGGGGACTTTCACATTTATTGGCGATTTCTGGGCTTCATATTGGTATCGTGGTAGGCATTGTCTACTTTATTCTGATTAAATTAAACATCTTTACAAGAGAAAAAGGCGAATTGGTAATGCTGTTTTTTCTGCCAATCTACGCTATCCTGGCTGGTGGCGAGCCTTCTGTATTAAGAGCATGCATGATGGTGTTATTATTACTTATTTTCAGGCGTTTCATGGTTAAGATTTCAGTGCTTGATGTTATCAGTATTGTATTTTTAGTTTTATTTTTCTTTGATGGTTTTTTGATTTACCACATTGGATTTCAGTTCTCTTTTATAGTTACACTTGGAATTATTCTATCAAGAAAGTGGCTGAGTACGGTAAACTCACGGATTTTTCAACTTCTTATAATTAGTTTTGTATCACAAATGATTATTCTTCCGCTGCAATTAAACTATTTTGCTCTATTTCAGCCTCTATCTATTTTGCTAAACTTAATTATTGTCCCCTATTTCTCGATATTTGTAATTCCGTTTATGTTTGTCTTTTTATTCGCTTCATTTTTACCGCAGAATCTATTGCAAATATTCGATGGTTCCTTTGTTGCAATACATCAACTTGTCATGAAGTCAATTGCATTTATTGACAAACATTTTGATTTTTCATTATTAGTAACGGATTTGCCAATCTGGATCTTCATTCTCTATTATTTATTATTGCTAATTTCTCATTATCTATTAGAGTACAAGTACTTGAGGCAGGCATTTTTAAGTTTCTCCTGTTTAACCTTACTAATAGTTGGCTATGCCTCTGTGCCATATTTTTCTGGTAAAGGATATGTGACAATGCTTGACATAGGTCAGGGAGATGCGTTTATTATTGAACTTCCATATCGTGAGGGAGTATTTATGATTGATGCGGGTTCACGCTTTTCATTTAACGATATGGAGCCAACAAAGTCGGTATATAAGCAGGTAATCTTGCCTTACTTAAAATATCGCGGAATTCATAAACTGGATGGCCTATTTCTGACGCATGAAGATATTGATCATATAGGTAGTGCTGAGTTTATGATTGATGAGGGGATAGTAGATGCTTTATATATCAGTGAATTTTTTGCTATGCCTGAAAATCTGGCAAATAAAAGGGTTGATAAAAATGTCGCAGTGTACCGCTTAAAAACAGGGGGGACCTTAGATGTGGCGGGGCAGCGCTTAAATGTGCTTGCTCCAATTCAAGATAAGCGAAGTGCGAATGAAAACTCACTCGTCCTGTATACAGAATTGGGTGGAAAGAGCTGGTTATTTACAGGTGATATCAGTAAGCAAGAGGAAGGGGAACTCATTGATAGTTATCAGCTTAAAGCAGATGTTTTAAAGGTAGCACATCATGGAAGCAGCACATCCTCCGATCCTATTTTTATAGAAAAAGTGATGCCAGATACAGCAATAATTTCAGTTGGCAAGGATAACTCCTATGGTCACCCAACAAAAGAGGTGCTTGATACATTAACAGCTTTTGGGATTCAAATTCTGCGAACAGATTTACATGGAGCTGTACAATATCAATATATCGATCAAGATGGAGAGTTTTATACATACTTTCCAATGCGTTAGGATTATCTTTCCATACAAAAAGAGACTGTTTTCGGCAGCAGTCTCTTTTAGGATAAGTATCATTTAATTACGAATTGATTTCTAGATGGTGAATTAACCACCTAAAACACTAATTACTACTCCAATTCCAAAAATAAGGAAAAAGAATACAAATGAGAAAACAAAACCTAAGCCTGAATCAATTACATCATTATTTTTAGATTGTGGATTACTTTCGAACTCGTTCATAAATACCCCTCCTATCATCCAACATTAGTATAAGATAAAATGAATGAAAAATCCACTTGTTTTACCTTAATTTCATTGAAAATACTTGCAGGAGATTTTTTATTTCTATTTTACCTGACAAAATAACTTGCTATTCCTTTTGTTAGGATTTACGATAACTATATACTTTATTGGAGTGGATAGGACATGTCGTACATGGAAGTACTAAAGAAAATCAAGAAGAAAAATATAGCACCAGTATATTTTATATATGGTTCGGAAGCATATTTTATAGAAAATCTAAAGAATCAATTAATCGAAAAAGTAACGGAAAATAATGAAGACAGTCTTTCGGTATATGATTTGGAAGAAGTGCCAATAGAAGATGCGGTTGGTGATGCAGAGACATATCCTTTTTTTGGTGACAGAAAATTAGTTATAGCAATGAACCCTGTATTTTTAAAGGCGAAGCCAGATAAACTGCCATTTGAACATAATATAGCGGAGCTGGAAAGATATATTGCATCTCCAGCAGAATACTCTACATTAGTTATTATTGCACCATACGAAAAAATTGATGAACGAAAAAAAGTTACTAAACTGCTAAAAAAACAAACAACAGTAGCTGAGTGCAATGAAATTAAAGATAATGATTTAAAACAATGGGTCAACTCTCTCGCACGCAAGCTTGATATAACAATTACAAATGAAGCATATGAAATCTTTGAGGCCGAATTATCTACAAACTTACACCAATTGGAAAATGAACTTAATAAGCTGGCTCTTTATACCGGTCCAAAGGGAGAAATCACAAAGGAAATTGCAGAAGAATTGATTTCTCACACGACAAACAGTTCTTCCTTGCGCTTAGTGGACGCAGTAATTGAGAAGAATTTACATAAAGCTATTACTATTTTTAAGGATCTCCTAAAAATGAAGGAAGAGCCAATTGCGCTAATTTCTCTAATTGCATTTCAATTCCGCTCTATTCTTCGGGTGAAGCTCTTAAAACAGCAGGGTTATAGTCAATTCCAGATTCAAAAACAACTTGGCATACATCCATATGTTGTAAAAATTGCACTTAATCGAGAAAAACAATTCTCAGTTGATCGGCTTGAAAAAATTATCATTCAATTAACAAATACAGATGCGGCAATTAAACAGGGGAAAATGGAGAAAGATTTAGCGTTTGAATTATTGCTTTACGAACTGATTGAAGCAGCTTGATAAAAACAAAAAACGATCCAATTTCTGGATCGTTTTTTGTTTTGGATTATGCACCAAGCTCATTAACCTTTTTAGATAAACGAGTTTTTTGGCGTTCGCCGTTATTTTTGTGAATAATACCCTTTTGGACTACTTTATCAATCTTTTTAACTGTGTCTTTCAATGCAGCTTTTGCGTTTTCAACATCATTCGCTTCAACAAATTTTTCAACTTGTTTAATTGCTGTACGCATATCAGATTTTTTAGATTGGTTTTCTGAACGTTTCTTTTCGTTTGTTTCAACACGTTTAATTGCTGATTTAATATTAGCCATTCTTTCACCTCCTAGATAAGCTTGACTATGTGGTTAATAAAAGCATACCTATTTTAAAGAATACAAATTTAACATTTAGCTTTTTCATTAACAAGAGTTATTTTATCAAACGCGCCGCAAGTTTTCAATAGTATTGTTATTTTATAACACAAATTGTATGAATTCTATACTTTGGTTCATCCTAATAATACTTGTATTTAACGAATAAATCCAGTCGGACCAAATTTTCATATAAGGAGAAAACGATATGTCGGAAGAGAAGAACTTTCAAGTGAGAACTGACCTTGCAGTCGAAGCGCGTGATATGTATGTCGAAAAGGACAATAAGTCAAATGAAATTAATGGTGTGGCATTTAAAGAAGTAGACCATAACGGTATTAAAGTGGCTTATGTTGAAATTGATAATGAGGGGGAAGAGAGAATTGGCAAGAAATCTGGTAATTATATTACGATTTATGCCGATGGTGTAAAGAAGCAGGATACAAATAGACAGAAAGAAGCAGCAAAAATACTTGCTGCTGAACTGCGCAGGCTGCTTGAAAAAAATAATATACCGCCAGATGCTGAAGGATTAATTGTTGGATTGGGAAATTGGAATGTTACTCCAGATGCTTTAGGACCAATGGCCACAGAGAAAATATTAATTACGAGTCATTTATTTAAGCTGGAATATGAAACGGTTGCGAGCGGATATCGTCCAGTTTCAGCGATTACCCCAGGTGTTATGGGGATTACTGGTATTGAAACGAGTGACATTGTGCGTGGTATCGTTGAAAAGGCACAGCCGGATTTTGTGATTGCAATTGATGCACTTGCATCAAGATCGATTGAAAGGGTAAACGAAACGATTCAATTATCTGATTCAGGAATTCATCCAGGCTCTGGTGTGGGAAATAAGCGAAAAGAATTGAGCAAAGAGACATTAGGTATTCCAGTCATCGCTCTTGGTGTGCCAACAGTTGTTGATGCGGTAACGATTACGAGTGACACAATTGATTTTCTTCTTAAACATTTTGGAAAAGAGTGGCGTGAAAAGGATATGCCTGGCAAGGCACTGACACCAGCTGGCTTTACATTGGGCACCAAAAACTTAACCGAGGAAGATTTACCTGATGCAAAACAAAGGGAGACGGTTCTGGGCATTGTTGGAGGACTGACCGAAGAAGAAAAAAGACAGCTCATATCAGAAGTCCTGACGCCAATTGGACATAACTTAATGGTAACACCGAAGGAAGTGGACGGGTTTATGCTTGATATGGCGCATTTGATTGCCAATGGGATAAATCATGCACTGCATGAAAACATAGATGACGGCAATGTAGCAAATTATACGAGATAAGGTTGCATCTACTAAACAAAATATATTAAATAAATGACATGGTTCTATCAGATGATTTTCTGTCATAGATTTGAAAGTACAGGAATCACAGGAGGGATAGAATCATGTCTTTTCATTATAAACAACAACAGTATAAAAACGGAATGCCTAAAAAGCTGGGGGTTTTTCTAGTAAGTTTAGTAATCGTGTTCGTTCTAATAGGATTTATGACAGCGGGCAACTCCACCTATCGGCTCTCCTCCAATACGATTACGAAGTGGACAAATGATATTGAAAGTTCTGTTTTTCTTCGATTACTAGGGATGGAAAATAGAGCATTGCTGCTAGTGCATGAAGAGGACGACCAATTCACCTCTCTCTCAAGCACGCTGTTTCATTTAATTACAAGTATTAAGCCGAATGATTTTCGTAGTCTGCTAGGCAATGAGCTGCCTGGATTCTCAATTTTTGATACGGAAATCCTAATTGCAGGAGAGGGAACAGATTATACCAATTTACCAGTAGAGTCTTCTTTTCCATTAGAGGATGTTCTGGAAGATAGAGAGGCAGTCTATGAAGAGGAAGAAGCAGAGGAAGAGGACAGCCCTAAGCAAAGTGAAACCCTCGAAAATGTTGTCTTTATTTATAACACACATAATCGTGAGTCGTTTTTGCCACACTTGCCTGGGATCTCAGATCCAGACTCAGCACATCATGGAGAAGTCAATATTACGATGGTTAGCAAAAGGCTGCAGCAAGCCCTTGCTGAAAAAGGAATTGGAGCTATCGTGGATGAAACAGATATTGTTGGAGAAGTGTTAGTTGAAAAGGACTGGGAATATTGGCAATCATATCATGCTTCAAGGGAAGTTGTCAGTGCAGCGCTTTCCCAGAATAAAAATATAAAGTTTACCTTTGATTTACATCGAGACGCGATTGCGAGAGAACAGACTACTAAGAATATTGGTGGAGAAGACTATGCGCGCGTTATGTTTGTCATTGGATCAGATAATCCAGACTTCAAGAAAAATACGGAGCTAGCTAAAAAATTGCATGAAGCTTTAGAGACAGATTATCCTGGTTTAAGCCGAGGAGTAATTCCTCAAGGAGGAGCGGGAAATAATGGGGTTTACAACCAAGACCTCTCAGAAAACGCACTTTTATTAGAAATTGGCGGGACTGGAAACACACTAGAAGAAGCATATCGAACAGTCGAAGCCATTGCAGATGTTTTCAGTGATTATTATTGGGATGCAGAAGCTGTACAAGGAAAAGAAGGAGGCAATTAAGTGAGGACAATTATATTTTTCCTATTGCTCATGATATGTTTTCTGGCAGGTGTTTTATATGCGACAGATCACCAAGCGACAGTCAAAGAACCGTATTTAACTAATAATACAGCAGTTGAAATAGACGAGGGCGTGACTGATGAAAAGCAGGATACTGGCGTAGAAGAGAGTTTGGTTGAAGAAAAGCAGGATACAGTCACAGAAGAGACAGTTCCTGTACAGAAAATGGACACACCTGCATTCCAAGCAGCCTCAGCACTGGAAACTGTTGTTAGCTTTTTTTATGAAATAATCGTAGATATCCTTTACCAAGTATCAAAACTATTTTATTAATTTAAACCTTACGTGAAAAAGACCTTGAAAATATAGCTGCCATTGGTCTCTGCTTAGGTTTTTAAATTAAAACAGTATCTGTGAATAGATGTTAAAATAACACGAGGGAAATTATCTAACGTGTATATTGATAAGCTTCTGCTGCTCTCCACCAGTGGGGAGTGAGTCTGCAATATTCAAATTACTATTAAAGTAATCAATAATTTGCATAGAGTAAGAAGCTATAAAAGATTTAACAAAACTTAATTAATATACAAGTTTGACTAGTAATAATTACACGATTTGATTTTAACTATTCCGTTGTTCTGCATGATATAATAGGTAAGTTCTTGAATATCTTTATATCAATTGCTATAATCAATGCTAGCAATTATCACCAAATTTATTTTCCCTCATGTTAATGAAGCATAGGGGTGTAGGAGTGAGCAACAGGAATGGTGAAGAAAAAAAGAAATGTACGTAACTTTTCGATAATCGCACATATCGACCATGGAAAGTCAACGTTAGCGGATCGTATATTAGAAAATACCCAGGCACTCAGTGAACGTGAAATGAAAGAACAAGTGCTTGATGGTATGGATTTAGAACGTGAACGTGGAATTACAATAAAATTAAACGCAGTTCAACTTGGATACACAAGTAAAAGTGGAGAGGAGTTTATTTTCCATCTAATTGATACTCCTGGCCACGTCGACTTTACGTATGAAGTTTCCAGAAGTCTTGCTGCTTGTGAAGGAGCAATCCTGGTCGTGGATGCTGCACAAGGCATCGAGGCACAAACATTAGCAAATGTATACTTAGCGATGGAAAATGATTTAGAAATTATTCCGGTTATCAATAAGATTGATTTACCAAGTGCTGATCCGGAAAGGGTTAAGAAAGAATTAGAAGATGTACTTGGAATCGATGGAGACGAAGTAATTCTGGCCTCTGCTAAAGCAAACATTGGAATTGAAGAAATACTTGAGAGAATTACAGAAGTTATTCCGCCGCCTGCCGGGGATATGGATGAACCATTAAAGGCATTAATTTTTGACTCCCTTTATGATTCTTATCGTGGTGTTGTAGCTTATGTATGTATTAAAGAAGGCTCCATGAAAGTCGGAGACAAAATAAAAATGATGTCTAATGGTAAAGAGTTTGAAGTAAATGAAGTAGGCGTATTTAAACCGAAAATTACCGCAATAGATGAGTTAACGGTTGGTGATGTTGGTTACTTCACGGCTTCAATGAAGGACATTGGTGATACACAGGTAGGGGATACAGTTACAAAGGTTGAGCGGCCTGCTGCTGAAGCATTGCCAGGTTATCGCCGTCTAAACCCAATGGTATTCTGTGGACTTTATCCTGTAGAATCTAATAATTATAATGATTTACGCGAAGCATTGGAAAGACTTGAGTTAAATGATTCATCTTTACAATATGAAGCAGAGACATCACAAGCACTTGGTTTTGGTTTCCGTTGTGGTTTCTTAGGACTCCTTCATATGGAAATTATCCAGGAACGTATTGAAAGAGAGTTCGGAATTGACCTTATTACGACAGCACCGAGTGTTATATTTGAAGTGGTAAAAACAAATGGCGAGAAAATAATTGTGGATAATCCGGCTGATATGCCAGACCCGCAAGTTATCGATTCGATCAGTGAGCCATATGTGGAAGCAACCATCATGGTACCGAATGATTATGTTGGGCCAGTAATGGAAATTGCTCAGAAAAAACGCGGGCAATTTATTAATATGCAATATCTAGATGATATTCGTGTTAACGTTATTTATCATATTCCACTCTCTGAAATTGTTTATGATTTCTTTGATCAGCTAAAATCACATACAAAAGGCTATGCTTCATTCGATTATGAACTTATTGGCTATAAGGAATCTAATCTTGTGAAAATGGATATCCTCTTAAATAGTGAAACAATTGATGCTTTATCCTTTATTGTCCATCGTGACTTTTCTTATGAAAGAGGTAAACAAATCGTTGAAAAGCTGAAAAAACTTATTCCGCGACAACAGTTTGAAGTACCTGTACAAGCGGCTATCGGGAATAAAATTGTCTCCAGATCGACAATCAAGGCAGTCAGAAAAGATGTTACTGCTAAGCTCTATGGTGGAGATATCAGCCGTAAGCGTAAACTTCTTGAAAAACAAAAAGAGGGTAAAAAGCGTATGAAAATGGTGGGTTCTGTGGAGGTGCCACAGGAGGCATTTATGGCAGTACTAAAAATGGATGATGAGTAAATGTTTTGCCCTGGAAAGTCTGAAAGCATTTGTTGCTCTCAGGCTTTCCCTTTTTAAATCTAAGCTACCTGATTTTAAAATGAGACAGACTCGGTTCTTGGCTCTATGAATGTTTAATAGAGAAGTTGGGGGAGTTGAGAGTGTTTCAGCCGCGTGAAGGATCATCATCGACATTTAATGAGAGAAGGGAAACCATGACAAACATTCAATCTGCTTATATACATATCCCGTTTTGCCAGCAAATGTGTCATTATTGTAATTTCGTAAAGTTTTTCTACAACGAAAAGCTTGCGACTGAGTATTTATTTGCTTTAGAAAAAGAAATAAATAGTTATCTTCCTGAAAGTAAAAATAGATTATCAACACTCTATATTGGCGGAGGAACACCAACGGCATTAAATCTTGAGCAGCTTACTTTTTTATTTGAGATTATTCATAAGAAATTTGATGTTTCGCAGCTGGATGAATTTACAATTGAAGTTAATCCAGGCGATATTGATGATGAAAAAGCTAAGCTTTTGAAGTACTACGGTGTAAATCGTATATCCTTTGGTGTTCAAGTAATGGATGACCAGATGCTTGAACAGCTCGGCCGTGTTCATCGAGTAAAGGATGTATATCAAACGGTTGATTTATTTACGAAAAATGAATTTACAAATATTAGCCTTGATTTAATTTATTCGCTTCCGCATCAATCGGTTGAGCAATTTCAAAAGTCGCTGGAAGAGGCTTTGGCTTTCAATCTGCCGCATTACTCTACATATTCTCTGCAAATAGAACCAAGAACAGTATTTTTCCAGCGTCATAAGAAAGGGCAGTTACATCGTCCAACTGAAGATGACGAGGTAGTAATGTATCAAATTTTGCAGGATTCTATGAGAAGGCAGGGCATAGAGCAATATGAAATAAGTAACTTTGCAAAACCATCATATGAAAGCAAGCATAACCTAGCTTATTGGAGCAATGACTATTATTATGGATTTGGAGCTGGCGCTTCCGGGTATATACCAGGTGAGCGGATTACGAATATCAAACCGCTGCCGGCATATATGAAGAAAGCATTGGCAAAAGAAAAGCCAATCCTGCAAATCGATAAAATTACAATAAAAGAACAAATTGAAGAAGAGTTATTTTTAGGATTACGAAAAATAAAAGGTTATAACTGCGAAATCTTTGAAACGAAATACGGTTTCCCACTGGAGGCTCTCTACCAAGAGCAGTTGGAGCAGCTGGAGAATAATGGACTGATTTTGCGGGATGCCAAGTATTTGAAGCTGACAGATCAAGGAATACTGCTTGGTAATCGGGTTTTTGAAGAATTTATCCTTGAAGAGGAACAGCTGGTAAAGTTATCATAATTAATGGAATGACATAGGCTTTCCGAAGACGTGATGATTGACAAAAAACAATGGATTTGATAATTTATATATAGAATTAGCACTCGGATGAAGGGAGTGCTAACAGAGGTGATCATCATGCTGACGGAAAGGCAACTATTGTTATTACAGGTGATTATTGATGACTTTATTGAGACAGCACATCCGGTTGGTTCACGTTCCCTATCTAAGAAAGGGACAATCCCATTTAGTGCTGCTACAATAAGAAATGATATGGCTGATCTTGAAGAGTTAGGCTTTCTAGAAAAAATGCATTCTTCTTCAGGGCGAGTTCCCTCTGAAAAAGGATATCGCTATTATGTAGATCACTTAATTAAACCAGTATCAAACCATAAATATAAAGGCATTGTAAGTAATTTGATAGACAAAGGATTTTATGAGTTTGAACAAATTATCCAAATGTCTGCAGAAGTTCTATCTGAATTAACAAGCTATACTTCCATTATTTTGGGGCCTGAACTATTTGAGACCAAACTAAAGCAGCTGCAGATTGTTCCGCTTTCTACACAAGTAGCAGTTGCAATTTTAGTTACAAATACTGGTCATGTTGAACATCGTTCTTTTTCGATTCCAAAAGGAGTAAATCCATCTGATTTCGAGAAACTGGTAAACATAATTAATCAAAAGCTTATCGGTATACCAATTCTAAAGCTGCAGGATATATTTTATACTGAAATCGCTGAAATCATGCAGCATTATCTCGATGACTATGAGAGATCATTAGTATATTTGAAAAAGATATTCTTAACAGATTACCCAGTAAAACTCTATGTAAGCGGGAAATCGAATATTTTAATGCAGCCAGAGTTTAATGATATTGATAAAATCCGTTCCTTTTATACCTTAATGGATCGGGAAGAGACACTGGCGGATTTACTTAAGAACTCGACGAAAGGCATTGAGGTAACAATCGGCAAAGAAAATGAAATAGAAGCGATTAAAGATTTTAGTTTAATCACATCTTCTTTTCATAACGGTGAAGAATATATGGGAACAATTGCATTACTTGGTCCGACTAGAATGGAATATAAGAAGGTCATTTCTTTATTAAGAGGATTATCAAATGAAATGACAGATACGCTGTACATGTGGTATAAGAACAATGAATAATAAATAGAAGTTGGATGGTGTGGTGAAGGAGGAAATTTGGTCTCTAGATCTCCTTTCCACAATTTTTACTGTTTATTTAACAACTTTGCTATATTAATATCCGGAGGTGTCACTTGTGACGGAAAAGCAGAAAGAAGATCTAACTGAAGAAATTAATAAAGAAGAAATCGAAGAAACCGAGGAAACTGTTGAAGTTCTTGACTCTGACAATAAAGCAGAAGCAGACAGAGAGAATGATGCAGAAATAGAGAAGCTAAAAGAGGAAAAAGAAGATGTTTATAATCGACTCTTAAGGCTTCAAGCAGAATATGACAACTTCAAGCGCCGCACACAAAAAGAAAAGGAAGCGGAGCGTAAATATAAAGCACAGGATATTGTTACAGATATCTTACCGGTGCTGGATAATTTTGAAAGAGCATTACAAGTTGAAAAGACTGAAGAAACAGCTGGACTAATTGATGGGATTTCAATGGTGCATCGTCAGCTGCAAGATGCTTTGACGAATAATGGTGTAGAAGCAATCGATACAGTTGGGGAAGAGTTTGATCCGAACAAGCACCATGCTGTTATGCAAGTAGAAGATGATTCAGTTGAAACAAATCATGTAGTAGAAGAATTGCAAAAAGGCTATTTACTTAAAGATCGTGTTATTCGACCAGCAATGGTTAAAGTTAATAAATAATTGAGTCTGTCAAGGAGGAAATATATATTATGAGTAAAATAATTGGAATTGACTTAGGAACTACAAACTCTTGTGTATCTGTAATGGAGGGTGGAGAAGCAGTTGTTATCCCAAACCCAGAAGGTAATAGAACAACTCCATCTGTAGTAGCTTTTAAAAATGGTGAAAGACAAGTAGGGGAAGTTGCAAAACGTCAAGCAATTACAAACCCTGATACAATTCAGTCTGTGAAACGCCATATGGGAACAGATTATAAAGTAAGAATTGATGATAAAGACTATACACCACAGGAAGTATCAGCAATTATTCTTCAGCATATCAAAGCATACGCAGAAGATTATATTGGTGAAAAAATTGATAAAGCAGTTATTACTGTACCAGCTTATTTCAATGATTCAGAGCGCCAAGCTACAAAGGATGCTGGGAAAATTGCTGGTCTAGAAGTTGAGCGTATTATTAACGAGCCAACTGCAGCAGCTTTAGCATACGGCATCGATAAGGATCAAGGAGATCAGACAATTCTTGTTTTTGACCTTGGCGGCGGTACGTTTGACGTATCAATTCTTGATATTGGTGACGGAACATTTGAAGTGGTTTCAACAGCTGGTGATAATCGTCTTGGTGGAGATGACTTTGACCAAGTGATCATTGATTACATGGTTCAAGAATTCAAAAAAGAAAATGGTATTGACCTTTCACAGGATAAAATGGCTACACAGCGTTTGAAAGATGCTGCAGAAAAAGCGAAAAAAGATTTATCTGGTGTTTCTCAAACACAAATTTCTCTGCCATTTATCACAGCGGGAGAAGCTGGACCTTTGCACTTAGAAATGACTTTATCACGTGCGAAATTTGAGGAATTATCATCTGAGCTTGTAGAGCGTACAATGATCCCTACACGTAAAGCTTTGTCGGATGCTGGGTATTCTTCAAGTGATATCCATAAAGTAATTCTTGTTGGTGGTTCTACTCGTATTCCAGCAGTACAAGAAGCAATTAAAAAAGAACTTGGACAAGAGCCTTCTAGAGGGGTTAACCCAGATGAAGTAGTCGCTTTAGGAGCTGCAATCCAAGGTGGAGTTCTTGCTGGTGATGTAAAAGACGTACTTCTTTTAGACGTTACACCACTATCACTGGGAATCGAAACAATGGGAAGTGTATTTACAAAATTAATTGAAAGAAATACAACAATCCCAACAAGTCATTCACAAGTTTTCTCTACAGCAGCAGATAATCAAACTGCAGTTGATATCCATGTATTACAAGGGGAACGTGAGATGGCTGCAGATAACAAAACACTTGGACGCTTCCAATTAACAGATATTCCTCCAGCACCTCGTGGAATTCCACAAATCGAAGTTTCTTTCGATATTGATGCTAACGGAATTGTTAATGTACGTGCAAAAGATATGGGAACGAATAAAGAACAGTCGATTACAATTAAATCATCTTCAGGTTTATCAGATGATGAAGTTGAAAAAATGGTAAGAGAAGCAGAAGAAAACGCGGAAGCTGATAAAAAGCGCCGTGAAGAAGTAGATCTTCGCAATGAAGCAGACCAACTTATCTTTACTACAGATAAAACGATTAAAGATCTTGGGGACAAAGTATCTGATGAGGATAAACAAAAAGCGGAAACTGCAAAAGATGAACTGAAAAAAGCTTTAGAAGGTACAGACATCGAAGATATTACTGCGAAGAAAACGGCACTGGAAGAGCATGTTCAACAACTTTCAGTAAAACTGTATGAACAAATGCAGCAAGAACAGCAAGCTCAAGGTGAAGGCCAATCAGCAGATGCGAATCAAGCGGATGATGTGGTTGATGCAGACTATTCAGAAGTAGAAGATGATGAAGATAAAAAATAAATAAACAGGAAGCACACGCATAGCGGCATACAGACTGAACTAACTTTAAGAGATAAATAAATTCTCGCTAATTGGAGGGACAGTCACCGCAGCTGTATAGGTGAAATAATATTACCTATCGTATTCCAATCATTAGCTTTCTAGAAAACAAGTTGGTTTTACAAAAGTCAAAGTCAGGGTTCTCTTGGCTTTGACTTTTTTCTAAGGTACGAAAGATATTACTATAAGTGACTAAGATAGGTTCAGTTGCCATTCGTTTATAAATAATGATATGATAAAACCTATGCAAAAGTTCGGCAGGAGAGTGATGAAATTTTGAGTAAGCGTGATTACTATGATGTCCTTGGAGTTGAAAAAGGCGCATCTAAAGATGAAGTGAAAAAAGCATACCGTAAGTTAGCTAGACAATATCACCCAGACGTGAATAAAGATCCGGGTGCGGAAGACAAATTTAAAGAAGCAAAAGAAGCATACGAAGTCTTAAGTGATGAACAGAAGCGCGCCCAATATGATCAATTCGGTCATGCAGGAGCTGCAGGCGGACAAGGCTTTGGAGGATTTGGCGGTGCTGGAGACTTTGGTGGCTTTGGCGATATCTTTGATATGTTCTTTGGCGGCGGTGGAAGAAGCCGTGACCCGAATGCACCGCGACAAGGAGCAGATTTACAATACCAAGTGAATTTGGAGTTTGAAGATGCTGTCTTTGGTAAGGAATTAGATATTAATATCCCTCGTGAGGAAGAATGTGATACATGTAACGGCAGTGGTGCGAAGCCGGGGACGAAGCCGGAAACATGTACACATTGTCATGGTTCAGGACAGCTCAATCAAGAGCAAAACACACCATTTGGCCGGGTTGTAAACCGCAGAGCCTGCCCATACTGCGGCGGGAAAGGTCAGATTGTTAAAGAAAAATGTTCAACCTGTCATGGCGATGGCCGTGTAAAGAAATCAAGAAAAATTCATATTTCCATCCCTGCAGGTATTGATGAAGGTCAGCAAATCCGAGTTGCAGGTAAAGGTGAAGATGGAATAAATGGGGGTCCTCCTGGAGATCTCTATGTAGTAATTTCAGTACGCCCGCATGATTATTTTGAGCGGGAAGGAGATCATATCTATTGTGAGCTCCCACTGACTATCACTCAGGCGGCACTCGGGGATGAAGTAGAGGTTCCGACCGTTCATGGGAAAGTGAAATTGAAAGTCCCTGCAGGTACACAATCAGGTAAAACCTTCCGTCTAAGAGGTAAAGGTGTTGCAAACGTACGTGGACGCGGACAGGGTGATCAGCACATTCAAGTGCGTGTTATCACACCTACTAAATTAACTGATAGGCAAAAAGAGTTACTAAGAGAGTTTAACGAAATTGGTGGTAATGGCTCAACAGAGGAACAGGATACTAATTTCTTTCAGCGTTTTAAAAAAGCATTTAAGGGTGATTAACGATGTTGTGGCCAGCAACATCGTCTACATATTTTTTATTCTTGAAATCCTTATAAGAAATGAGTGGATTGAAAATGAAATGGACAGAAATCTGCATACAGACTACAAACGAGGCTGTCGAAGCAATTTCTTTTATTCTTCATGAAAATGGAGCCAGCGGGTTGGTAATAGAGGATCCTCAAGATTTGCATGATGTCTACGATTCTCCATATGGTGAAGTTTATGAATTGGATCCTAAAGATTATCCGGAAGAAGGTGTTCGGATAAAATCCTATCTTCCCGTTAACAGCTATCTTAAAGATTCTGTCGATGAGATAAAGCAAGCAATTAACAATTTGCAAAACTTTGGTTTGGAAATTGGGGCAAATGAAGTCACACTCACTGAAGTTAATGAAGAAGATTGGGCTACAGCCTGGAAGAAATATTATAAACCACTTCAAGTTTCTGAACGGATTACGATTAAACCGACCTGGGAAACCTATGAGCCAAGCCGTGATGATGAAGTAATTATAGAGCTTGATCCAGGCATGGCTTTTGGTACAGGAACACATCCTACGACAATGCTGAGTATTCAGGCTTTGGAGAAGTATTGTCAGGGCAATGAGGTTATTCTTGATGTTGGCTGTGGATCTGGAGTGTTAAGTATTGCTGCAGTAAAATTAGGTGCCCAAAAAGTATATGCATATGACTTGGACGATGTAGCGGTAAAGAGCAGCAAAATGAATATCGAACAAAATAAACTATCTGATAAAATAGTTGTGGAACAGAATAATCTCTTGCAAAATATAGATATTAAAGCAGATATTGTTGTTTCGAATATTCTAGCTGAGATTATTGTGAAGTTTGTTGATGATGCATGGAAAAACCTCAAAGGAGAAGGAATCTTTATAACATCTGGAATTATTCTTAATAAGAAGCACTTAGTACTAGATGAAATGAAGAAACATGGTTTTGACATCGTTGAAGTAAACGAACTAGATGAATGGATATCTATAATTGCCAGAAAACCTAAATAAATTGTCTTTTTAAACGAGTAGTAGGTGAATAAAATGCAAAGATATTTTATACTCAACCAGGATAATTGGCTGGACAATCATGTGAAGATAAGTGGAGATGATGTTCACCATATCAGTCGTGTCATGAGAGGTAAGCCGGGTGACCAGATTATATGCAATGATAAGAATGGGCATGCTGCATTATGTACAATAATGGAAATTACAAGTGAACTGGTTTCAGCAGTTATAGAGGAATGGATTGAACAAGATACTGAACTTCCTGTAGAAGTCACAATCGTTCAAGGGATGCCTAAAAGTGATAAGTTAGACTTAATTGTTCAAAAGGGTACTGAGCTGGGAGCAGCAGCTTTTATACCATTTAAAGCAGAACGCTCAATTGTAAATTGGGATGAAAAGAAAAAGCATAAGAAAATACAGCGTCTTGAAAAAATTGTGAAAGAAGCGAGTGAGCAAAGTCATCGCACAAGCGTTCCGTCAGTTCATTTTCCGGTTAGTTTTAATGAATTGCTTATACTTAGTAAGGATTATGACTATAAAATATTTGCGTACGAAGAGGAAGCAAGGACATCTAGCTACCAATCGATAGCAAATATGCTGAAAAAGACTGAAGCTGGAATGCGTTTGCTGATTTGTATTGGACCTGAGGGCGGATTTTCTGAGAAAGAAGCTGCAATTTTAAAAGAAAATCAATTTTGGCCTGTTCGCTTTGGCCCACGAATCTTACGAACAGAAACTGCTGCACTATATGCATTGGCAAGTATTTCTTATCATTTTGAAGAATTGAGGTGGGAGAAATGACTACAGTTGCATTTCACACATTGGGGTGTAAGGTGAATCATTATGAAACAGAAGGAATATGGCGCATGTTTATGGAAAAAGGCTATGAACGTGTTGACTTTGAGCATGATTCCGATGTCTATGTAATTAACACATGTACTGTTACAAATTCTGGGGATAAGAAAAGCAGACAGGTAATCCGTCGAGCAATACGAAAAAATCCTGAGGCAATTGTATGCGTGACTGGCTGTTATGCACAAACCTCTCCAGGAGAAATTATGGAAATACCTGGAGTGGATGTTGTAGTAGGCACACAGGACAGAAAAAATATTTTCGACTATATTGAAGAACATAAAAAGACAAGATTGCCAGTAAACGGTGTCAGCAATATAATGAAGAACCGCGTTTTTGAAGAAATGGACGTTCCAGAGTTTACTGACCGCACGCGTGCGTCTCTGAAAATCCAAGAGGGCTGCAATAATTTTTGCACTTTCTGCATTATTCCTTGGTCACGTGGTCTATTGCGTTCCCGTGATCCGGAAAATGTGGTACAACAAGCTCAAAAGCTTGTTGATGCAGGTTACAAGGAGATTGTGCTTACAGGAATCCATACAGCCGGATATGGGGAAGACATGAAAGATTATAACTTTGCAATGCTTCTCAGAGATTTGGAGGAAAAAGTCGATGGTCTAAAACGTATCCGTATATCTTCCATTGAGGCGAGCCAAATAACAGAAGAAGTAATTGAGGTATTGAATCAATCGAAGAAAATTGTACGTCACTTGCATATTCCGCTTCAGGCAGGAAGCGATCCAGTATTAGCACGAATGCGCCGCAAATATTCTACTGCTTTCTATAAAGAGAAAATAGAACGAATTAGAGAGGCTCTACCAAACCTGGCTATTACATCAGACGTAATTGTTGGATTTCCAGGAGAGACAGAAGAAGAGTTTCAAGAAACCTATGATTTTATTAAAGAAATAGGATATGCGGAACTCCACGTCTTCCCATTCTCGCGTCGTACTGGAACACCGGCTGCCAGAATGGATAATCAAGTTGATGACGAAGTGAAGGAAGAACGCGTACATCGACTTATTGAATTATCAAATCAGCTTGCTAAGGAGTATGCTTCACAGTACGAAAATGAAGTCCTTGAAGTGATTCCAGAAGAAACAATCTTGAATAAAGATCAACCTGATCTTCTCGTTGGCTATACAGATAACTATATGAAAGTCCAATTCGAAGGTACAAAGGATATGGTCGGTAAGCTCGTTCGTGTAAAAATAAACAAATCTGGTTATCCATACAATGAAGGGCAATTTGTACGTGTTATGGAAAATGCAACACATGCATTCATCAAGCAGTAATAAAAAATGCAAGGTTGAAAATGCTGTTTAATTTATTTCAGTTCCTGTCTCAATCAAGTTTTTTAAAATACTAGAAAAATTAAGTTGACCTTAAAGTGGGATTATATTATACTTTAATAAGCATATGAATTTATTTTCATATGCTTCTAATTTTGTTTTGTGCTTCGGAGGGAGGGAAACAAGCATGTCAAATACAACTCGCGTTCGTAAAAACGAGTCTCTTGAGGATGCTCTTCGTCGCTTCAAGCGTAGTGTGTCAAAAAGTGGTACACTACAGGAATATCGTAAGCGTGAACACTATGAAAAACCTAGCGTAAGACGCAAGAAGAAATCTGAAGCTGCTAGAAAGCGTAAATTCTAAAAGAGGGTGTTCGAAGGTATGACTTTACTTGATCGGCTAAATCAGGATATGATTAAAGCAATGAAAGAGAAAGATATAGAAACCCTTGGCGTCATTCGTATGGTAAAAGCTTCGATACAGAATGAATCGATAAAGCTTGGGCAAGAATATCTATCAGAGGATGAAGAATTAACAATCTTGTCAAGAGAACTTAAACAAAGAAAAGAGTCCCTCCAAGAATTTAATGCCGCTGGCCGAGAAGATCTTGTGAATAAAATTAAATCTGAAATTGATATTTTACAAGAATATATGCCGAAGCAACTTTCTAATGAAGAATTAGAAGAAATTGTGGAGCAAGTGATTCAAGAAGTTAATGCCACATCAATGAAAGATATGGGCAAATTGATGGGCAAGGTCATGCCTTTAACAAAAGGCAAGGCGGATGGCTCACAAATAAAAGAAATTGTAGAACGTAAATTAAAGTAAGCGCCAAAAGCGCAGACACTGGGTATGGACTGGATGAAGGCAGTTTAGGTAACTCAGTTCCCAATTAGCCTATTCCTATTTTATAGATCCCAAATAAAAAAATCCTTATCATTGATAAGGATTTTTTTATTTGAATATGCAGCTTCTCTTTCCCTAGAAGGTTGTAGTATGGTACTATTTTAGTTGTAATCGTATATTTTTTCTGGATTTAATCATATATTTAAATAAATCGTATAAAAGTGAAACTAATCATCAATATTATCCGTATAAATAAATAGCTGCAAAGGGGGTGTTAATCATTGTCAAACAGAAAAACATTAAAATACATAGTACTTATTTTATCCATTGTGTTTGTTTTATTACCGGCACCTAATTTATCTGATACAATGGCAGAGGGAAGCGGGAAACTTGTGTATGTCATTCCGATAGAACGCGAGGTGGAACGGGGACTGGAAGCATTTTTGAAGCGTACAACAGATGACGCAATAGAAGCACATGCTGATCATATTATTTTCGAAATAGATACCCCAGGTGGAAGGGTTGACTCTGCTGGTCAGATTGCAAGTATACTGCAAAATATAAAAATCCCAACAACCTCATTTATTGTTAACGAAGCGTTGTCGGCAGGCTCATATATCGCTCTAAATACCAATAACATCTATTTTAAGCCACATGCTACAATGGGGGCGAGTGGTGTCATAACGGGTGATGGAAATGCAGCTAATCTTAAAGCTCAATCTGCATGGCTTGCAGCGATGCGCAGTGCCGCTGAATCACAGGGGAGAGATCCGCTCTATGCGGCGGCGATGGCCGATGAATCTATCGACCTGGCAGAATATGGAGCGCCAGAAGGGAAGTTTCTGACACTTGGTCCACAAGAAGCAGTTGAAGTGGGGTATGCTGAAGGGATTGTTCATCATCAAGTGGAACTTCTAGATGCACTTGGGTTAGCTAATGCTACGATTGTTGAAACAGAGCCGACATTTGCTGAAGAAGTTGCTAGGTTCCTTACGCATCCAACAGTGATTCCAATCTTGCTTTCTGTTGCGAGTATAGGTTTGATTGTAGAGCTTTACTCACCGGGATTTGGTGTTGCTGGAGGTATGGGGATTCTTTCACTGCTCTTATTCTTTTATGGTCATATTGTAGCTGGTTTAGCGGGAATGGAAGCAATTCTCTTGCTTATCATAGGTATTGTTTTAATTATTGTGGAGTTCTTTATACCTGGTGGAATTGTCGGTTTACTTGGTGTAGGGGCGGTAATTGGTTCTCTATTTATGTCTGGCTATGATATTGGACATATGGCATTCAGCATCTCAGTTGCTTTCATTGTTGCTGTAGTTATTGCAATTGTGTTGTATAAAAGGATTGGTTTGGATAAGGGACTGTTTAGACATGTTATACTAAAAGACCAGACCTTAACAGAGTTGGGTTATGTTTCTTCCGCAAATCGTTTGGAACTAATTGGTCTAGAAGGTGTAGCAATAACTTCTTTGCGGCCTTCTGGGATAGGAAAATTTGACGATGAGCAGCTAGATATTGTATCTGAAGGAAACTTTATTGAAAAAGGAAAGGAAATAAAAATCATTAAAGTTGAAGGTGTACGAGTGGTTGTAAGAGAAATACAATAATAAATATTTAAACATTAGGAGGAAGATTTATGGATATGAACATTTTGCCAATTATTATAATTGGAATTATCCTGATTGCACTTGCAATTTTATTCACATTTATCCCTGTTGCACTATGGATTAGTGCAATTGCTGCGGGTGTAAAGGTAAATATTTTCACATTAATAGGAATGCGTCTCCGTCGAGTAATTCCGAGCCGAGTAATTAATCCGTTAATTAAAGCACATAAGGCTGGAATTAATGTAACAACGAATCAGCTGGAGAGTCATTATTTGGCAGGAGGAAATGTTGACAGAGTAGTGAATGCTTTGATTGCTTCACATCGTGCAAATATTGAGCTTCCATTTGAAAGAGGGGCTGCAATTGACCTGGCTGGTCGTGACGTTCTCGAAGCAGTACAAATGAGTGTTAACCCTGAAGTAATCGAAACACCATTCATTTCAGGTATTGCGATGGATGGGATTGAAGTAAAAGCAAAGGCAAGAATTACAGTACGTGCCAACATTGACCGTTTAGTTGGGGGTGCTGGTGAAGAAACAATTATAGCTCGTGTAGGTGAAGGTGTAGTTAGTACTATTGGTAGCGCGAATACACACGCGCAAGTATTGGAAAATCCAGATTCAATCTCACATACAGTTTTAGCAAAAGGTCTAGATGCCGGTACAGCTTTTGAAATTCTATCGATTGATATTGCGGATGTAGATATCGGCAAAAACATCGGTGCAATTCTTCAAACGGATCAAGCTGAAGCAGATAAAAATATCGCTCAAGCTAAAGCGGAAGAACGTCGTGCAATGGCTGTAGCGCTAGAACAAGAGATGGTTGCCCGTACGCAAGAAATGCGTGCGAAGGTTGTTGAAGCAGAGGCAGATGTACCTTTAGCGCTAGCAGAAGCATTACGTACAGGCAATATGGGAGTTATGGATTATATGAACTACAGAAATATTAGTGCGGATACAGAAATGCGTGATACAATCGGCAAACTTTCTGAAGACAATGATGATAATAATCAGTAAAACTTCTTTGTTTCCTGTAAAGGAGGGAAGTAATGGGTGAAATTATTGAGTTTATAATGGGTAATATGTTTCTTGTTATTATAATCATTTCAGGGATAATTGGATTCCTGTCAAATAATAAAGAAGAACAGAAGAAGCAGCAGCAAAGAAAGTCCCAGCAGCAGCGCCCAAGGGCACCGAAGCCAGCGTATGAGCCAAATCCAACGCCAACGCCTTCAGGACCGAGAGAAGCGAAACCGAGGCAAAAGGTATATCAGACAAAAACGAAGACAAATGAACAAGATTTAACAATGACATCTTCTATTGCTGATGAACAACAGGCACAGATGGAAAGACTTGAAGAAAAATACGGAATTACTTCCACTGATTTAACTGATCAAGATTTAGTCAGTCAAGGGCTTAATTTAGGTGAATCATTGGTGAACACAAAAGACCTGACTGAGGAACAAGAGGTATTAAAGAAGGACCTCCGTAAAAGTTTGAGAAATAAAGGGCTTATTAATGGGATCATCATGTCAGAAGTGCTTGGTAAACCAAGGTCATTAAAGCCGTATGAAAGTGTCATACTAGAACGTTATAAAAAATAAGCAGAGCCATCCATATATAGTCATTTGACTGCATGTGGATGGCTTTCCTTTTACCTCCATACTGTCTTACATTAAAAACAAACTCTTCGCCCTGGACTGCAGACTTTAACAATTCTGTTTTTTTATGGTATACGTAGTCCATTCATCTCTTTCTACTAGCCTATAATTCTTATTTCCTTAGAAGCCGCTATGTGCGTAAGGTCAAGTACTAAATATATGGACAGTGCTAAAAGTCTCTTTATATTTCATAAATGAATTACATACCAAATATAATATCTAGATCAAAAAAGGATCAGTCCGTTGTAAGGCTGGAAACTATCGAATTTTTACGAAGCAATCTGCTTTGAGCAGGTCTTAATCGCTTCTTCATTTCATAAATATAGAAAAGAGGGGGATGTATAAGTGAAAAAATGGCATCTGCGTGTCCGCAACTTATTTGTTAAATACTTAGCGCTTCCTTCCGATGTTCTGCTTGAATTACCAAGGATAACAGTAATTGGAGATATTCATTTGTATATCGAAAACCACAAAGGACTCGAAATATATTCAGAAAAAGAACTAAAATTAAAAACAAATAATGGGTATGTTCAAATACTTGGTGATTCATTTGTTTTAAAGCTAATGCTGCCTGGAGAAATTTTATTGGAAGGTAAAATCCAGGACATCAAATATCAACCAGGCTAACAGGGAGGGCCATATGAAGCATAATCAAGGGTCTTATATTTCTGGCTATGTTCAAATTTCAATTAAAGGAGAGCAACCTGAAACATTTTTAAATCGATGTGTTGAAAGTGGCATTATGGTATGGGATGCTTCAAAGCCAAATCCAAATCACTGTCTGGCAAAAGTTCATCTCAAGGATATCCATAAGATAAGAAAATTTAGAAAAGGAACAGAATATAAAATCCGTTTTAATAATAAATATGGTTTTCCTTTTGCGAAAAGCAGATTTTTAAAAAAGAAACCCCTGCTTATCGGGTTAATTTTAAGTATATTGTTATTTATTACAATATCAAATATGATTTGGCAAGTTTCAATCACAGGAGTGCCAGAGGAGTTAGAAAAAAAGATATATACGAAACTAACAAGCTATGGTGTTCAGCCTGGAGCGTTTAAATTATCTATTGACTCCCCAAATCAGATCCAGCAATTACTCCTCCAAGATGTCCCAGAGCTTCTATGGGTTGGTGTAGAGCAAAAAGGGACAACCTACCAATTGCAAGGTGTTGAAAAGATTATTATTAAAGATGAAGAAGAAAAATCGCCAGCCAACCTTATCGCAAAGAAAAATGCTGTTATTAAAAGGATGTATGTAAAAAATGGTCAACCGAATGTAAAGGTGAATGATTACGTAAAGAAAGGGAAAATCCTTGTTTCTGGGGAAATTGAAAAAATACAATCAAATCAAGAAGAGGAAGAAGATCAAAAACAAGCTTTTGAAAGAATTGCTGCGGAGGGAGAAATTTGGGCAACAACCTGGTATACCGCTCATGTCACAGTACCATTAGAAGTGGGGCATCAAGAATTAACCGGGAATTTTACGGAGAGTTATAAATTACAGATAGGTGGCTTTACACTTCCGCTTTGGCCATGGCACAAAGAAGAATTTGAGAATGAATTTAAAGAGATTGATAAAACACAGTTAAAACTGCTATGGTGGGACATGCCAGTTCACTTTTTGGAAGAAAAGAAACTTGAACAAACGATAATTGAGAAGAAATTAGCAAAAGAAGAAGCAATTAAGATTGGAATTGAACAAACAAAAAAAGATCTATTGCGCGAGTTAGGTAAAGATGCTCGTATTCTATCGGAAAAAGTTTTGCATGAAACTATAGAGCATGGTAAAGTTAAGTTAAGTTTATATCTTACTGTGGAAGAAAATATTGCTTTTGAGCAGCCATTAAATCAAGGAGATTAAGTATGACAGAAAATTTAACTGAAATTGATTTACAATTAACCAGTCCAACGGAAGCTCTTGCTTTATTCGGGAATAATGACATACATTTAATGCAGATTGAATCACAGCTAAACGTTACTATTGTTTCTCGCGGTGAAAAAGTACGTGTTTCTGGCAGCACAGAAGACATTAAACATGTGGAACAAATCCTATTTACTGTGCTTTCTTTAATTCGCAAAGGTATATCTGTTACAGAAAGAGATATTGTATATGCTGTGGAAATGGCGAAAAAAGGAAATATTAATCAATTTGAAGCATTGTTTGAAGATGAAATCACGAAAAGTGCTAAAGGTAAATCTATCCGGGTAAAGACGTTAGGACAAAAAGATTATGTAGCTTCTATTCGGGCGAAAGATCTGGTATTTGGCATTGGGCCGGCTGGAACAGGGAAAACCTATCTGGCAGTAGTAATGGCTGTAAATGCTTTGAAAAAAGGTCTGGTAAAAAAAATCATTTTAACCCGTCCAGCAGTTGAAGCGGGGGAAAGTTTAGGATTTCTGCCTGGTGACTTGAAAGAAAAAGTTGATCCTTATTTAAGACCTCTGTATGATGCGCTGCATGATGTATTGGGGGCAGAGCATACTGCACGATTGATTGAAAGGGAAACAATTGAAATAGCACCATTAGCTTATATGAGAGGACGTACATTGGATGATGCCTTTGTAATTCTTGATGAAGCACAGAACACAACTCCTGCTCAAATGAAAATGTTTATAACTCGGCTTGGATTTGGTTCGAAGATGGTTATCACGGGTGATATCACCCAAATTGACTTGCCTAGAGGTGTGAAATCAGGTTTGCAAATCGCTGAGAAATTACTAAAATCAGTGGAAGGAATCTCATTTATATATCTTAAAGAGACGGATGTTGTACGACATCCTCTTGTACAGCGTATTATTCAGGCGTATGATAATGAAAATATGGAATAATAGGACCTGTATTTTTGGTCTTATTACATAAGTGCAAATTAGGTTGTCTGTCATTAAGTTGACGACAACCTGGTTTTCTAATTGTAATTCTACATATTAAAGAGGTGAAACAATGAAAAAGAAGTTTAACTTTAATATTGAATCATGGATTAAAAAACGAACAACGTGGTTTTTAATAATTGTAACGATTTTATTACAGGCTATATTCTTCTTTTTCATTTCATTGAACAATGTTTATACCGAGACTTATGATTTGCAGCGATTTGCTACTGCAAACACAACAATCAGGTCACCGATATCAATTGAGAATGAGCAAGAGACGGAAAGAAAAACGAGGGAAGCTGTTCAGCAAGTAGAAGATAGGTATTCTATTTCAGAACAAGTTAATAATGAAGCAATCGGACATACTGAAGAGATATTTGATGCAATTTTAACTTTAAATACAGAAACTCAAGAAGATAATAAAACAGACGAGAACGAAAAGACGAAAGAGAAAACAGATGAATCAGCTACAAGCCCAGAGCCTTTAACGAATGATGAAAAAATTGCAAGACTGAGACAGATTTTATCAGACGATATTGTTCAGGAAGTTAATTCAGAAGTAATGCTGACATTGCTTCATGCATCTGAATCTGAAGTTGCTGACGCAAAGTCGCTTTTTATTAAAACGGTAAATGAGGTCATGCAAAACGGTGTCCGAACTGAAAACTTGCAAACAGCTAGAACGCTTGTCCAAGATGAAGTTAAGTATTCTTCTTTAGATGCGGATCTCAAGGAAGCGTTAGTGGAGCTATCAGCTTTTATTGTAACGGAAAATTCCTTTTTTGACCTGGATGAAACAAATGAAGCAAGAAAAACAGCTGCAAGCAATGTAGACCCAGTAATGATAAAAGCTGGTGAAATAATTGTCAGTGAAGGGCAAATCATTACAAATGAAATTTATGAACAACTGAATCTTGTCGGCTTGCTTGATGGTCAAAGAAATATTTTTCCTGTATTTGGGTTAATTCTTTTATTACTAATAGTTAGTGGAATAATGGCATTTGAATTTAATAAAATTACGCAAAATAAACTATTTGATAATCGTATATTACTTGGCATCTTTTTTATTAGCATCATTGTAGGTATTCTGATGAAAGTTATAAGCTTGTATTCTACAGACAGCAACCAATTTTTCTATATTATGCCAATTGCAACAGGCGCACTTTTGCTTAAACTTCTATTAAATGAGCGTATAGCGATTGTGATGGCTGCTGTATATGCTATTTTGGGAAGCATCATATTTAATGGTTCCATACCAGGTGATTTAAATATTGAAGTTGCGATTTATCTCTTCTTTTCACAGCTTGCCGGTATAATCTTCCTTGTGCATGTGAAAGACCGTTTAGCAATTTTAAAATCGGGGATAGGCATTACAATAGTTAACGTGCTCACTGTATTATTATTCTTATTCCTTTCGTTCGAAAAGTATTCCTTAACTGATTTTCTATATCAGGCAACATTTGGATTTGTTTCAGCATTTTTATCAGCTGTCTTAACAATAGGTTTATTGCCATTTTTCGAAACTGGTTTAGGTATACTCTCAGATATCAAGTTATTGCAGCTTTCCAGTCCAAACCAACCATTGCTCAAAAAGCTGCTGGTAGAGGCGCCAGGAACGTATCATCACTCTGTAATGGTTGCGAATATCAGTGAAACAGCCTGTGAAGCAATTGGTGCTAATGGATTATTGGCTAGAGTTGGTGCTTATTATCATGATATCGGAAAGACAGTACGTCCGCATTTCTTTATTGAAAACCAAATGGGAAGCCGTAATCCCCATGATTTTATGGAACCCAAGGAAAGTGCAAACATTATAATTAATCATCCCTATGATGGAGCGGAAATGTTGAAGAAGAATAAGTTGCCAAAGGAAATTATTGAGATTGCAAAATCACATCATGGAACTTCTTTATTAAAATTCTTTTACTTCAAAGAAAAAGAGAAAAATCCAGATACAAAAGAAATGGAATTCCGCTATCCTGGTCCTAAACCGCAAACAAAAGAAGCGGCAGTAATTAGTATTTGTGATTCAGTTGAAGCAGCGGTTCGCTCAATGAATCAGCCAACAGAAGAAAAAATCGAAGAAATTGTAGCTTCAATTATGAATGATCGTATTTCTGACGGTCAATTGGATGAAAGTCCATTAACATTAATTGAATTAAAAACGATTCAGCAGTCAATTTGTGAAGCGTTGAAAGGAATTTTCCATTCAAGAATTCAATACCCCATAAAGGAGGCAAAATAATGCATATTGATTTTCATGATAATACAAATTCAGTCCCTGCAGATTTTATTGATTTACTACAGCGTCTACTTGAGTTTGCTGGTAAAAGAGAAGGTATTTCTGGTGAAACAGAAATGTCAGTCAACTTTGTTGATAACCGTGAAATTCAAGAATTAAACAGAAATTACCGGCAAAAGGACAGTCCAACAGATGTAATTTCTTTTGCCATGCAGGAAACTGGTGAAGGAGAAGTGAATATTTTAGGGCTGGATATGCCGGTCATCCTTGGGGATATTGTGATTTCCGTAGATCGAGCGAAGGAACAGGCCGAAGAGTATGGTCATTCCATAGAAAGAGAGTTTGCTTTTTTAACAATCCACGGATTTCTTCATCTTCTGGGATATGACCATTTAACTGAGGAAGATGAAAAGGAAATGTTTGGTAAACAAAATGAAATATTGAGTGATTTTGGCATTGAAAGATAAAAACAGAAAAATTGGCTTTTCTTTTGCTGTAAAAGGCATTATTGCGGTACTGAAGACAGAACGGAATTTTCGTGTTCACCTGATGTTTCTGCTTGTGGTCGCTGCCTGTGGTTTTTTCTTTAAAATCAGTGCATTTGAGTGGATTGCAGTAGTGATTGTAAGTGGTATGGTATTTACCAGTGAAATGCTTAATACAACAATTGAAAAAACAATTGACTACTTAAGGCCTGAACATCATCCAATGGCGGCATTTATTAAAGATGCTGCAGCCGGAGCAGTTCTGATTTGTGCAATTACAGCGGTTATCATAGGAATTATCATCTTCCTGCCAAAATTATTAGCAATACTTTAAATGAACATACTAACAGAGCTAATGTTTTAGCTCTGTTTTTTCGCCTTAGCAAGGAGTGTAAACTGTACAACAATTCGGACTGCGGACCACAGTAGAAGATATTACAAGCGGTTTCAGTTGTAACAGTAAATATCTTTTATGTTAAGTTTTTTAAAAAGAGGAAATTGATGTTTCGACATTAGGTATTTTGTGGAATAGCTATAAGAGAGGGAATTAGTGAATATTGGAAAAGAATCAGAAGTTTTTATAACTTTTGTCGAAAGTGTGAATCGTACTTCTTTTTGTAGTATGATAAGATAAAAGAAAGACATCTCGGAGGAAAACATATGGAAACGAATTTTAAATCAGGTTTTATATCAATCATTGGTAGACCGAATGTAGGTAAATCTACATTTTTAAATAAGGTTATAGGTCAAAAAATTTCAATCATGAGTGACAAAGCGCAAACTACACGTAATAAGATTCAAGGTGTGCTCACAAAAGATGATTTTCAAATGATTTTCATCGACACACCTGGCATTCACAAACCAAAACATCGTCTCGGGGATTTTATGATGAAGGTTGCGGAAAATACGTTAAATGAAGTAGATACAGTATTGTTTATGATAAACGCGGATGAGGGCTTTGGCAAAGGTGATCAATTTATAATTGACCGTTTAAAGCAAGTGAAGAGTCCAGTCTTTTTAATCATTAATAAAATTGATCTAGTTACTCCGGAAAAATTACTGGAAATAATCGATGAATACAAAGATAAGGGTGATTTTGAGGAAATTATTCCAATTTCTGCTTTGCAAGGGAATAATGTGAATCATTTACTAAATGAACTGTTGAAGCATTTACCAGACGGGCCGCAATATTACCCGGCTGACCAGGTTACTGATCATCCCGAAAGGTTTGTTATTACAGAACTTATTCGTGAAAAAGCGCTCCATCTAACTAGAGAAGAAGTTCCTCATTCCATTGCAGTGGCAATGGAAAATATGGAGACGAGAAAAGATGGGGTAATTTTAGTTCAAGCTACAATTATTACTGAAAGAAGCTCACAAAAAGGGATAATTATTGGAAAGCAAGGAAGTATGTTGAAAAATATTGGACAGCAGGCTAGAAAAGACATTGAAACTTTACTTGGTTCGAAAGTATATCTGGAGCTTTGGGTAAAGGTGAAAAAGGATTGGAGAAACAGACAAAGTCAGCTTCATGAATTAGGATTCAGAAAAGACGAATATTAATCTTGGTAAATTTTAATACTTATTATTTCTATTACTTACGGTCACGATAAGATATAGTTACATTTTCAACAACAAATAGAAAGGCGGGGTTTCTTGTGCTCGATATAACATGGAGAGTTTTTAGTCAAACAGGAAACATTGAAACCTATTTATTACTAAAGGAAATGGAAAATGTAGGCGATGCAGTGAATGAAGAACAAAATGCCAATGAACTGAGCATGTTTACAACAGCTGAAACGCTAAATGATATATAATATATGCTGATTTGTTTGTAAGAATGAAAAGGGTTGAAGCATGATGCTTGAAAAAATCGAAGGGATTATTATAAAGCAGATTGATTATGGAGAAACAAATAAAATTATTACGATATTCAGTAAGAATATAGGTAAATTTACTGCACTGGCAAGAGGTGCTAAAAAGCCCCGCAGTAGAATGGCTGCAGTCGCACAGCCATTTATACTCGGGCAATTTTTTGTTTATATTAATCGGGGTTTAAGTACGGTTCAGCAGGGAGAAATTATTCATTCCTTTCGTAAGATTCGTGAGGACATCATTAAAACTGCATATACAGCTTATATAACTGAACTCACAGAAAAGTTACTTGATGATAAATCCCCTGATCCATTTTTATATGTACAGCTATATGAAACGATGAAATGGATTGCTGAAAAGGAAGACAGTGAAATACCGATTATGATGTATGAGCTTAAAATGTTTGCTAAAGGCGGGTTCGCCCCTGTTTTTTCTCACTGTGCGCATTGCGGGACCAGAGAAGATGCAAATGCTTTTTCAATTCCCGAAGGCGGTCTATTATGTAATAAGTGTAAGCATGTAGATCCTGATGCGATTCAATTATCAAAAATACAAATAAAAATGCTTCATCTTTTCCAGAATGTCGGGCTGGAACAAATTGGTGATATATCGGTTAAACCGGAGAACCGAAAACTGTTTCGCCAGATAATCGATGCATACTATGATCGTTATGGAGGATTTTATTTGAAATCAAAGAGATTTCTTAATCAACTTGATAAGTTTCGGGAATAAAACACTTTAATTTGACAGAAAAGTAATTCTGAAGTATGATTTTTACATATTTAAAATGAATAATTCAAGCGCTGAAGGAAAAGAGTACTTATCACATTTCTATTTATAGAGAGTCCAGGATGGTGGAATCTGGATACTGGAAAAATAAGGAAAGGCGTTCCTGAGCTTAACTTTAAAGTGACTCTGAGTTTGAGTAAGTAGGGTGGAACCGCGGATAAAAAAGCCGTCCCTATGTTTGTCCAATGGCAAACATAGGGACGGCTTTTTTCTTTTAATTAAAACTTAAAAAGTATCTGCTCATGAAGTATAAGAATATGGAGGTACATGCTATGAATATTCAAGAAATGATATTAACATTGCAGAAGCACTGGTCTGAACAGAATTGTATCCTTGTACAGGCCTATGATGTAGAAAAAGGGGCAGGGACAATGTCACCTATGACATTGCTGCGAAGTTTGGGGCCGGAGCCTTGGAATGTGGCTTACGTTGAGCCATCCCGCAGACCGGCTGATGGACGATATGGTAATAATCCAAACAGACTTTATCAGCATCACCAATTCCAGGTTATTATGAAGCCATCACCAGATAACATTCAAGAGCTTTATTTGGAATCATTGAAAAAAATCGGGATTGATCCACTACAGCATGATATACGCTTTGTAGAAGATAATTGGGAAAATCCGACATTGGGAGCGGCTGGTCTCGGTTGGGAAGTGTGGCTTGACGGTATGGAGGTTACACAATTTACATACTTTCAGCAAATCGGCGGCCTAGAGGCAAATCCAGTTTCGGTTGAATTAACATATGGGGTAGAACGACTAGCTTCATATATCCAGGATAAAGAAAATGTTTTTGACTTAGAATGGACAGATGGCGTTACAGTAAGGGATATTTTCTACCAGCCAGAAGTAGAACATTCAAAGTATACGTTTGAAGAATCAAATACAGATATGTTATTTGAACTGTTTTCAATGTATGAACAAGAGGCAAAAAGAACGATGGAAAAAGGACTTGTATTCCCATCTTATGATTATGTATTGAAGTGCTCGCATACTTTTAATCTTTTAGATGCGAAGGGTGTTATTTCTGTAACAGAACGAACAGGATATATAACAAGGGTTAGAAACTTAGCGCGAAGCATTGCTAAGGCCTATATTGAAGAACGGGAAAGGCTTGGTTTTCCAATGCTGAAAAAGGAGGAGAAGTAAATGGCTGAAAATGTTTTACTTGAGGTTGGATTAGAAGAATTGCCAGCACGTTATGTTGATGATGCACAAAAACAGCTAAAGGAAAAAACTGCTGCATGGCTTGATGAATTAAGAATTGCATATCAATCGATTACTTCTTACTCAACGCCAAGACGATTAGCAATTATTATTCATGGGATCGACGAAATGCAAGCTACTATCGAAGAAGAAGCAAGAGGACCAGCACTTAACATTGCAAAGGACAGTGAAGGTGAATGGTCAAAGGCAGCGATTGGCTTTGCAAGAGGCCAAGGAAAAACAGTTGATGATCTTGTGGAAAAAGAAGTCAAGGGCAAATCGTATGTGTTTGTAACGAAACGCATTGAGGGTCAGCCTGTAAAAGATATTCTGCCGGGACTTAAAGAGATTATTGAATCGATTTCATTTGGGAAAAACATGCGCTGGGGAACAAAAACTTTACGCTTTGCACGTCCGATTCGCTGGCTAGTTGCATTATATGGCGGGAAAGTTATTCCATTTGAGATTGCTGGTGTAAAAACCGGAAACAAAACATACGGTCACCGCTATTTAGGTTCTGAAACAGTGATTGACAATGAATTAGAATATGAAGAAACGTTAAAGAATAACTTTGTGATTGTTGACCCAATGAAAAGGGAAGAAATGATTGTCAAAGGGATTAAAAACATTGAGAAGAATAAAGATTGTCAAATTATCGTCGAAAGAGATTTACTTGATGAGGTGAGAAACCTTGTTGAATACCCAACTGTATTCTTTGGTTCTTTTGAAGAAGAATTTCTGAACCTTCCAGCAGAAGTATTAATTATTTCGATGAAAGAGCATCAGCGTTATTTCCCTGTCACGAATCATGAGGGCAAGTTGCTTCCACACTTTATCGGTGTTAGAAATGGCGATGAATATGCGCTTGATACAGTGATTAGAGGGAATGAGAAGGTACTGCGTGCACGATTAGCGGATGCTGAGTTCTTCTATGAGGAAGACCAAAAAAATTCAATTGACTTTTATTTGGATAAAATCAGTCGAGTTGTTTTCCAGGAGAAACTTGGTACACTCGCTGAAAAAGTTGAACGCGTCAAATATATTGCAGACAAAATTGCAGATAAACTAGAATTAGAAAGTGACACAAAAGCTCTAGCACTACGAGCTGCGGAAATCAGTAAATTTGATTTAACAACAAATATGGTCAATGAGTTTCCAGAATTACAGGGTGTCATTGGTGAAATATATGCCAAGAACTTCGGTGAGAACAAAGAAGTTGCATCAGCTATACGTGAACAATACTTACCAAAACAAGCACAGGGCGAGCTTCCTCAGACTGAAATTGGTGCGTTGTTAAGTGTTGCGGAAAAAATAGATACGATTGCCGGTATTATCATTGTTGGTTTAATCCCAACTGGATCTCAGGATCCTTACGGTTTAAGAAGACAGGCTGCTGGAGTTATGCGGATATTAGAAGATAAAAATTGGGATATTACACTCGAATCTATTTTACAGATTGCAAAAGAGCTTTATCAGAAACTTGAAATTGAAAAAGTATCTGATCACGATGAGAAGATTCATGATTTCTTCCAATTGCGAGCAGCCTTCCTTATGAAGGAAATAGGAATTGAACAGGATATTATCCAGTCTGTTCTTGTAAATAAAATCGGTCATTTTAAATATGCTGTTCAAAAGGCAAAATTATTATCAGAAAAACGGCAAGAACATTCCTTCAAAGAGAAGGAGGAAGCACTTGTCCGTATCTTGAATCTTGCTGACAAGGCAGGGAATGCAAATATCCAGCCGGATTTATTTGAAACAGATTCTGAGAAGGCATTATATGAACGATTCATGCAGTCAAAAAAAGCATTTTATCAGTTTGATAAAGCACATCAAGCAGATGAAGCATTTGAACAATTAGAAGTGCTGGCATCTCCAATTCACCACTTTTTTGACAATAATATGGTTATGGCCGATGATGCTGAAATCAGAAATAACCGTCTTTCACTTGTCTTGGAGATAGCTGAGCTTGTAAAAGATTTTGCTGATTTATCCTTAATTGAATGGAAGCAAAGTTTTTAAAGGCAAGAGTATAACATAATTCCTTTCTACCGCTATTTAGTGTATAATATACTAATATTAGTATGGCTTTTTCTTGGGTGGTGAGAAAATGGAATTATCGGAGCGTCAAGAACAAATAATTGAGATTGTAAAACCGAATGGGCCGATTACTGGTGAAAAAATAGCCGAGCAATTAGGCTTGACGAGGGCAACTCTTCGTCCTGACCTGGCAATCTTAACGATGGCTGGATACTTGGAAGCCCGTCCTCGTGTTGGCTATTTCTTCACTGGTAAAACAGGTTCGGAATTGCTTACAGAAAACATAAAGAAAATGAAGGTTTATGAATATCAGCAAGTTCCTGTTGCGGTTCGAGAAGATTCATCCGTATATGATGCAATTACTACGATGTTTTTAGAAGACGTTGGCACCCTGTTTGTAGTTGATGAGCATTCATGCTTGACAGGGGTTCTATCAAGAAAGGACTTACTTCGTGCTAGCATCGGGCAGCAGCATTTAAATGAGATTCCTGTGCATATTATTATGACACGGATGCCAAATATAACGGTATGCAGAAAGAATGATCCATTAATCGAAGCAGCACAAAAATTAATTAGTCGACAAATCGATGGACTTCCAGTTGTTAAAGATACAGAAAAGGGTATGGAGATTATAGGCAGAATTACAAAGACTTCAATGACAAAAGCCTTAGTGGAATTAACATTGGAAGATCGCTATTAAATGTTCTGGGGAGGAATAGGATGAGTACTCAGCCAAATGTTTATATTTTATCTGATTCTGTAGGAGAAACAGCTGAATTAGTTGTTAAGGCTGGTTTAAGTCAATTTAATAATGGCGAATATAAAATTCACCGCGTTCCTTATGTTGAGGACAAAGAAACGATTGATGAATATTTGCAGATTATAAAAGCGAATAATGCGATGATTGGTTTTACTTTAGTAGAGCCAGAGTTGCGAAGCTATTTAAACGACCAAGC
Source organism: Oceanobacillus sp. FSL H7-0719 (assembly GCF_045040795.1). Taxonomy (GTDB): domain Bacteria; phylum Bacillota; class Bacilli; order Bacillales; family Amphibacillaceae; genus Oceanobacillus. The sequence goes on from NZ_CP150301.1 coordinate 640,791, forward strand.
AGAAAAGATGGGTATTGAAGCTATTGATATTATGGGACCTACGATAAAGTCGATGGAAAGATTCTTCAGAACGGAACCAAGACTTGAACCTGGACTAGTACATAAGCTCGATGAGGATTATTTTAAAAGAGTAGAAGCCATCGAATTTGCTGTAAAATATGATGATGGGAGAGATCCCCGCGGGATTTCCCGAGCTGATATTATATTGGTGGGAGTATCCCGTACATCAAAGACACCATTATCACAGTATCTTGCAAACAAACGAATTAAAGTAGCCAATGTTCCTATTGTTCCAGAAGTCGACCCGCCGGAAGAGCTATTTGAGGTAAATCCTGAGAAATGTATTGGACTCAGAATCAGCCCGGATAAACTTAATGAAATTCGGAAGGAAAGACTGAAGGCACTAGGCTTGGGAAATCAGGCTACATATGCTACACTGAACCGCATTAATCAAGAACTGGAATATTTTAATTCAATAGTGGATAAAATTGGTTGTGAGGTTATTGATGTATCGAATAAGGCAGTAGAAGAAACAGCAAATTTGATTTTGCAAATGTTTAAGAAAAAACAAAATAAGTTTTAAATTAAGGTTTTTATAATATAATTTATTGTACACTTGTTATCCTTGTTACTATAAGAAACATTCTACAGAAAATCTGTAGAGTGTTTTCTTATGTATAGAAAAATTCGAGTCATAATAATAGAAAAAACGACAAATATGTATTATAATGATTTTTTGTGTAAACATATTACTATTAACATTATCGGACTGAGATATATTCTGAAAAATAAAACATTCACGAAAAAGAAGGAATGTTGCCTGTTTGTATAGAAATATACAATAATGGTGATATTTATTCGTCAAAACTATTTTCTTTAAGAAAGCAATTCTAATTTTCTTGAATTAGGAAAGTTTTAAGCGAAATGAAAGGAGAATAGCCAAACGAGTATAAAATAGATGCATATCCTCATGTCTGCTAAGAAAGCACAAAATGAACTATAACAACAGACAATCAAGCGCATCCGTATTTTGTCCGTTTTTTGAAGAAAATTGTCGTATTATGAAGGAATTTATCTCTTCATCGCGAATAAATAGAATATGGTGGTAAAGTTGAGCAATCAGATACCTGAGGAAGTAATAGAAGAAGTAAGAAAAGCCAATGATATAGTTGATGTTATTGGAGAATATGTTCAATTAACGAAACAAGGAAGAAATTATTTTGGTTTATGTCCATTTCACGGAGAGAAGACTCCCTCATTTTCAGTCACACAGGAGAAACAAATTTTCCATTGCTTTGGTTGTGGAAAAGGCGGTAATGTAGTGACCTTTTTAATGGAAATGGAGAGTTTTTCTTTTTATGAATCCTTGGAATTCCTGGCAAAAAGAACTGGTATTTCATTGCCGGAGAGTTCAGGGCAAAAAAGATTTTCCCATTCGGAAGAAAACCAAAGCATGCTGGATGCCTATGAGTGGTTAACTAAACTCTATCATCATTTACTCCGATTTACCAAAGATGGAAAGGCAGGGTATAGTTATTTTAAAGACAGACATATAAATGATGAGACAATTGAAGCATTTCAATTGGGATTTGCTCCGAATGCAAAGGACTTTATTGTTGAATTTTTAGAGAAGAAAGGCTTTAACAAACAACTTCTTGTTAAAGCGGGTTTAGTTTCATTACAGGAGGATAATACCGTAATAGACCGTTTTCGCGGCAGGATTATTTTTCCAATTCGAAATCATTTAGGAAAAACGGTGGCCTTTGGTGCCCGCTCGATCAATGATCAGGGTCCAAAGTATTTAAACAGCTCTGAAAGTGAGCTTTTTCATAAAGGAAAACTGTTATATAATTTTGATCTTGCAAAAAGGTATATTCGCAAAGAAAATGAAGCAATATTATTTGAAGGATATATGGATGTTATTTCTGCATATCAAGCAGGTGTAAAAAATGTCGTTGCAACAATGGGAACGGCAATCACGGAGCATCAAGCCAAACTTCTAAAACGCTATGTCAATGAGGTCGTTATTTGTTATGATGGCGACGCTGCTGGTCAGGAAGCAAGTTATAAAGCTGCAAACCTTCTTAGAAATGCTGGCTGTGAAGTGAAGGTTTCTTATCTGAAAGAAGGAGATGACCCAGACAGCTTTATTAAAGAGCATGGCGGGGAGGCTTTTCGAAATCAAGTAATCCGGGCAAGTGACACTTATATAACATTTTATATGCGTTATATCAAAAAGGATTATAATTTAAGTCTGGAAGCAGAAAAATTAAACTATATTCAAAAGGTTTTAATGGAGCTCTCCATGGTTGAAAGCTCTATAGAAAGGGAATATTATTTACAAGAGCTAAGTAAGGAATTCGAAATGCCAATTGAGGCTCTGAGAGAAGAATTAGAAGGTATTTCAGTAAAATCAGCGAATAAACAGCATAAGTCTGTTGAGAACAGTAATACTAAGAAGACTGGAAATTATGAAGTGCGAAGGAAGTTATTGCCAGCATTTCATAATGCCGAGAGAAGAGTTATTTATCATATGCTGTTAAATGAGTGGGTTGCCGAACGAGTTCAATCCGAAATAGGTGCAAACTTTAGAGTAGATGATCACAAAATAATTGTGACACATCTCTATGGGTTTTATGAAGCAGGCAACGCACCGGATGTAAGTAAATTTATCGAAAATATTACAGACGAACATTTAAAGCAATTAATAACGGAGATTGTGATGCTTCCTGAGATGGAAGAGGTCATTGATAAAGCACTCCAGGATTATATTCACATTATAAAAGAACAAACAGACGAACAAAGCACGATTAGTGAGTTAAAGGAACGATTGAAAGTTGCAGAACAGGAAAGCGATCCTTTAAAAGCTGCTCAAATTGGACAGCAAATATTAGAAATTCGCAGGAAATTGAAGAAGAATTCTTAAGTTTATATAGTTGGAAGGAGGGGGACTCATGGCCGAAAAAAAGCCTACTCAAACAAAGGAAACTGAATTAACATTGGAGATGGCGAAAGAGAAATTAGTTGAGATTGGAAAGAAGCGCGGTACATTAGCCTATGAAGAGGTGGCTGACCGACTCTCTAATTTTGAAATTGAATCGGATGAAATGGATGAATTTTATGAGTACCTGGGTGAACAAGGAATAGAAGTGATTGGAGAGTCTGAGGATGATCCAAGTATGCAGCAAATAGCTAAGGAAGAAGAAATCGATACGAAAGACTTAAGTGTGCCATTAGGGATTAAGATAAATGATCCAGTGCGTATGTATCTTAAAGAAATTGGTCGTGTGAATTTATTATCTGCTGCAGAAGAAATTGAACTTGCATCCCGTATTGAAGAAGGGGATGAAGAAGCGAAACGCAGACTGACGGAAGCAAACTTGCGTCTCGTAGTAAGTATCGCAAAACGTTATGTAGGACGCGGTATGCTGTTTCTTGATTTAATCCAAGAAGGAAATATGGGTCTGATTAAAGCAGTGGAAAAGTTTGATTACCGAAAAGGCTTTAAATTCAGTACGTATGCTACATGGTGGATTCGTCAAGCGATAACTCGCGCAATTGCGGACCAAGCTAGAACGATTCGTATCCCAGTGCATATGGTCGAAACGATTAATAAATTAATCCGTGTGCAGCGTTCTTTACTTCAGGATTTAGGCAGGGAGCCGACACCTGAGGAAATCGGTGAAGAGATGGAACTTTCACCAGAAAAGGTAAGAGATATTTTGAAAATTGCTCAAGAGCCTGTATCCTTAGAAACACCGATTGGTGAAGAAGATGATTCACATTTAGGTGACTTTATTGAAGACCAAGAAGCAATTTCACCATCAGACCATGCTGCCTACGAGCTATTAAAAGAGCAGCTTGAAGATGTCTTAGATACGCTGACAGATAGAGAAGAAAATGTGCTTCGTCTTCGTTTTGGACTGGATGATGGCCGTACAAGAACTTTGGAAGAAGTAGGGAAAGTATTTGGTGTAACCCGTGAACGGATTCGCCAAATTGAAGCAAAAGCTTTAAGAAAGCTTCGTCACCCTAGTCGCAGCAAGCGTCTCAAAGACTTTTTGGATTAATGATGATGGTCATTGTTTACACATATGTGTAAGCAATGGCTATTTAGCTGGAAAATAAAGCAGAAATATTTTCTTGCCATATGACATTGGAGTGGATATGGATGGAAGAAAAGCGTATTGCTACGATTGTTAATGAAATTGAGTATTGGAAAAAACATAAACTCCTGCCAGATCAGCAATGTGATTTTTTACTTGCACTGTATACAAATGGAGAAAAAGTCACGAAAATTCCGGGAAAAAGTAAAATGAACATAAGCCATGAATCGAGAATGATAAAAATGATGCAATTAATCATATTATTGCTTCTGTTACCGTTTTCATTTCTTGTTTTATATTTTACTGAATTTCACAGCTATTTGCAACTGGGAATTTTAGCATTGTTTTTTAGCTACGCTTTCTGGAGTTTTTTTAATCTTAAACAAACATCGAATAATTATTACCATCTCAGCTTGATGATTAGTTTATTCTTGCTGATGTTTTTTACAATCGTTTTTGCTAAACTGCTCTTCAATCAGTCAGATACAGTTAATCTAATTATCATACTTAACTTTATTCTGTGGTTGGTGATCGGAAGATATTATAAACTTCAATATTTGATTATTGGAGGTATATTAGGGCTAATTTTTGTCATTGTTTATTTATTTCTATAAATTTACTAGCATTTCCCTTTAAAAGTCTTGAAATATAGAGTAAACTATATATAGTCTTTTATAGATAGAATTTAGGGGATTACATAAGGAGGAAACATAATGAAAAAAGGTGTGTTACCTTACGCAATTATTGCTATTTTAGGGATTGTAGCAGTAATCATTATTTCGGTTATTGGCTTGAATCATCGTGCAGAGATTGCTGAAGGTACAGATAATGGAACGGAACAAACTGAAAATGGCGGCGAAGAAAGCGGATCTGAAGAAGGTGAAACTGCTGGAGGAGATGCAGATGCTGTTTTCCAAAATAACTGTGCAATGTGTCATGGTGCTGATCTTTCCGGTGGAGCAGGTCCTGACTTAACTGCTGTTGGAGCAAGTCACTCCGCAGATGAAATTAAAGAAATTATTCAAAATGGAACTGGCTCAATGCCTCCTGTTCCAGCAGTTCAAGGTGAAGAGCTAGAAGCGCTTGCAACTTGGCTAAGTGAAAAACAGTAACAATATTATCTATAAAGGAATCAAAAAGCTTTCTGATATCAGAAAGCTTTTCTTATTCAAAAGGAGTATACAATGAACGAAAATAGTTTTAAGCTTTCACAACGCTTGGTCAACGTAGCTTCTTATTTGCCTGAGGGTGCGACTTTTGCGGACATCGGGTCTGACCATGCTTATTTACCATGCTATGTATGCTTAAAGGACCAGACAGCTGCTGCAATTGCCGGTGAAGTGAATCAAGGGCCATTTGAAAGTGCAAAGAAAAATGTGAGAAAAAATGGGTTAGAATATAGAGTAGAGGTTCGTCTGGGGAACGGCCTTGAAGTATTAAAGCATGCGAATGAAGTGAAGCAAATTGTAATTGCCGGTATGGGTGGTGCTTTGATTGCACAGATACTTGAAGAAGGCAAAGGTAAATTAACTGGTGTTACAAGGATTATTGCTCAGCCGAATATTGACGCAAGACAAGTCAGAGAATGGCTTCATCAACATGGATTTCAACTGTCAGATGAACAAATTATTGATGAAAAAGGGCATATTTATGAAATCCTAGTTGCCGATCGCCAAGTAGAGTCTCCTTATACTGACGAACTTTTTAATAAGCAATTATTGTTCGGGCCCTATTTAATGAAAAACAAAACAGAAGCATTTTATCAAAAATGGACACTTGAAAAACAAAAGCTTATGTCTGTTATTCATCAGATGAAACAAGCTAATGTGTTAAATGTTAAAAAAATAGAGCAATTTACAAATGAATTAAAATGGATCGAGGAGGAATTAACTGATGGCTAGTATTCCGACTAATTCAGATATCTTCAAGCTGATCGAAGATTTAGCGCCGAAAACGAAAGCCTACGATTGGGATAATGTTGGTCTGCAGATTGGAAATTACCAGAAGCAACCCAAGAAAATTATGATCACGTTAGATGTCATAGAGGCAGTGGTTGATGAAGCAATCGAGAACAATGTTGATTTGATTATCGCGCATCATCCTCTTTTCTTCAAATCATTGAAACGAATTGATACGAACACCCCGGAAGGACGAATTATATCCAAGCTGATTCGTCATGATATTACTGTATATGCGGCCCATACAAACCTTGATGTAGTGGAACAGGGTGTAAATGATATACTGGCCGATAAGCTGGATATAACAGAAAGAAAACCCCTTATAGGACTTGGAAGCGAAAAGCTTTATAAATATGCTGTTTATGTGCCTCAAGGTCACGAGCATGAGATAAAGGAAGTACTCGGGCGTGCTGGAGCAGGCTTGCAAGGAAACTACAGTCATTGCTCCTTTCAGGTTCAGGGAATAGGAGCATTTAAACCATTAACTGGTGCAGAGCCATTCATCGGTAAAGTTGATGAATTTGCTCTTGTTGATGAATTTAAAATTGAAGCTATTGTTCCTGAATCACGGTTGAATCGTGTCATAAAGCAAGTAATGACTGCCCACCCTTACGAAGAGCCTGCCTTTGATATAGTTGAACTTAAGAATGAAGGAGAAGCCTGGGGACTGGGAAGGGTAGGCAAGGTTGCTCAAGAAGTTACACTGCAAGAATATGTGGTCAAAGTTAAAGAGAAGCTAAATCTAACGGATGTGCGTGTTGTTGGAGATTTAAACAAGAAAATTAAAAAAGCTGCCATTGTTGGTGGCAGTGGAGAAAAATATATTCACAATGCTTTAAGAGCCGGTGCCGACGTCTATATTACAGGCGATTTAAGCTTTCATCCGGCACAAGCTGCTTGGCAATCAGGACTGGCTGTTATCGATGCCGGTCACTACATTGAGGCAACTATGAAAGATGCAATATGCGATTATCTGCAAAGCAAGCTAGGAGAATCTAATATAGATGTTCTAGTTTCTCACGTAGATACAGACCCATTCAAGTACTTATAAATGCGCATTACTTAATAGAAGAAGGAGTACAATTATGACGAAAAAATCATTTCAATCCTTAGGTATGCACCCTGTACTATCAAAAGTCATTGAAAAACTGCAATTTAGGGAACCGACAGAAATCCAGGAAAAAGTTATTCCATCAATAATTCAAGGAAAGAGTGTAATAGGCCAATCCCGCACTGGATCTGGGAAAACACATGCATTTTTATTGCCGCTCTTTAATCAGATTGATACAAGTAAACGTGAAGTTCAATTTGTGATTACAGCTCCAACAAGAGAACTGGCAATACAGATTTATGATGAAGTGAAGAAAATAATACATTATGCTGAGAAAGAAGAAATTTGGATTCCTAAGCTATTAATCGGCGGAACGGATAAGCAAAGAATGATGGAAAAGTTGAAAAATCCGCCACATATAATCGTTGGTACACCTGGGCGCATACTGGATCTTGTTACATCTGAAGCACTTTCTGTCTATTCGGCAAAAACTTTTGTTATTGATGAAGCAGATTTGATGTTAGACCTTGGATTTATTAATGATGTCGACAAGCTGCTTGTTCGTGCAAAACAAGATATTCAGCTGTTAGTATTCTCTGCGACGATACCAGAGCGGTTACAACACTTTTTCAGGAAGTATCTTGAAAATCCGCTATATGTTAGAATAGATGATCATTTTTCACCAGAAACAATGGAACATCGTTTTATTGCTCTAAAACATCGAAGCAAAGCTGCTGTAATTAAAGAAATATCAAAGGCTATCCAGCCATATTTAGCATTAATATTTACAAATGGTAAAAATGAAGCAGATGAATTATTAGGAAAACTGCTAAATGAAGGATTAAATGCTGGCATCATTCATGGTGGATTAACCCCCAGAGAACGAAAGCGCGTATTAAAAGAAATTCAAAATCTGAAATACGAATATGTTGTAGCGACAGATCTAGCATCAAGAGGAATTGATATTAAGGGTGTAAGCCATGTAATTAATGCTGGCCTTCCAAAAGAAGAAGAGTTCTACATTCATCGGGTTGGAAGAACTGCTCGGGCAGGACAAGAGGGAACTGCAATCAGCTTATATACTGAAGACGACTTCAAGTTGATCGATAACCTTGAGCAGAAAGGACTTACAATTTCTTATGTTGATATCGTGGACGAAGCCTTTGTTGAGGCGAAACCATGGAATAAGCGGCAGCTGAGACAAAAAAATACCACGGTACTTGAAAAGGAAGCCTGGAAACAAGTCCGTAAGTCTAAAAAGGTAAAACCTGGCTATAAGAAAAAAATGAAAAAAGAACAAGAAAACATTAAAAGAAAATTAGCTGCAAAGCAGAAAAGCAAACGAAGAAGATAAAAAAATGTATAGGAGAGGTGTCAGTTTTGTTAAAAATTGGTTCACACGTATCCATGAGCGGGAAAAAAATGCTCTTGGGATCGAGCGAAGAAGCAACTAAATATGGAGCAAATACATTAATGATTTATACCGGTGCTCCGCAAAATACAAGAAGAAAACCTATTGAAGAGCTAAATATAGAAGCAGGAACAGCACATATGAAAGAAAACGGCATCAGTGATATTATTGTTCATGCACCGTATATTATTAATATTGGAAATACACAAAAGCCAGCGACTTTTGAACTGGGAGTGAATTTCCTGCGAAGTGAAATTGAAAGAACTGAAGCCATTGGGGCAAAACAGATCGTCCTTCATCCTGGAGCACATGTCGGAGCGGGATCAGATGAAGGAATTAAAAAAATTATCGAAGGACTAAACGAGGTTTTGTCCAAGGACATTGATGTGCAAATTGCATTAGAAACAATGGCAGGAAAAGGTACAGAAATTGGAAGGAATTTTGAAGAGATTGCTCGGATTATTGATGGTGTTACTTTAAATGAAAAGCTTTCCGTGTGTATGGATACATGCCATATTCATGATGCTGGATATGACATTGTTAATGACTTTGATGGTGTGCTAAATGACTTTGATAAGCTTATTGGGATAGAACGCATTAAAGTTGTTCATGTGAATGATAGTAAAAATCCACTGGGAGCACATAAAGACCGCCATGAGAATATAGGTTTTGGACATATAGGCTTTGATCCATTACTTTATATCATTAACCACCCACAGCTGCAGGAAGTACCGAAAATTTTAGAAACACCATTTGTAGGTGAAGATAAGAAAAATAAAAAAGCTCCATATAAGTTTGAAATTGAAATGATTAAAAAAGGTGAATTTCAGTCTGAATTAAAAGAAATGATATTATCTCAGTCAATATAGAAATAATGAATAAAGCAGGCTCCGAAGTGGCATTAACTACTTTGGAGCCTGTTTTTTACTGAAAATAATTTTCTAAACCATAGGCTGTTATTATTTGCAGGAATAAATTTTTAGCTTTATTTGCTGTAGCATGGTTTGTAATTTCAGCAATTTTCTTATGAAGCTTATCGATTTCCTGTAAAGAAAAAATATCAAAGTCATTTTCATGAATATATTTAAGGATATGTTTTGCTTCCGTTTCAGTCAATGTTATTCCGTATTGATTGCTATAGTATAATAATTCCTCTTTTCTCAGTTGTTTCATTTTATTCTTTATTATTTCTTTTAAAATGACAGACATTTTTTACCTCCTTCTTTAGTTTCTCCTATATAGCCTATGCAGCGAAATGTATATCTTTGCTTAGAATGCATGATAATCAGCAAATTGTTAGTAAAAAACAGTGAAATAAGCTGTTTGTGGCTGGCAAGAAATAACATCATAGATAAACAATCATTCCATAAACTATAGTTGCACCAAATTAAAAGGGAGGTTACCATATGAATCGCTCTGACAATAAGTCAAATGTAGAACCACAGTTAGAATATAATAAACAAAGCAGAAGAGATAATTATTCACGGGACGAAGAATATGCAGCCGAATTTACAGCGGATGACTATAAGGAGAAAGATAGTCCTGAAGTAATAAGCATGTATGGCTGGATAGGTTTGGCTTTGTCCGTAATTTCGTTTTTCATGTGGCCTGTAGTATTAGGACTGGCTGGAATTGTATTAGGTTTTGTTTCTCGAAGCAAGGGTGCGAATACGTTGGGAAATATTGCAATTACAGTTGGTGTGATTTCAATCTTAATCCGATTAATTATGCTTCCTTTTTAGTGAATGCAGAGGCTGGAACTTCAGCCTCTATTTTTATGCTTTTAATTACTGTCATAGTATAATGGAAAGTAATAGAATGTATAGGGGGAAAGTATACGGTAATCAATTCCGGGATTTAACTTTTGAAAATCGTGAATAATTTGTTCGATATCTAAATCCTCTAATGAATTAATCTCTTCTGTGACTGATAGTACTGTATCGCCAGGAGTGATTTTAACTTGAATTGCATTTTGAGGGACTGTTTCTCTGTCTGCACCTGGTTTTGATAAATCGTGTATCATACTTAAAAGCAAGAATAACATCAATAAAATAAGGCATAATTTTTTCATTGAGATATTTTACTCCTTTTTTGAAACAATTTGCCTTGCTCATTCGTAAAGATAGTAGGAGAGGGGGAATATGAATGGCAATTTTTGATTATGAATGGATTGGCTTTGTCATTACTTTCTTAGGAACGCTTTTTTTAATCGGTGAAGTACTCGTTAATATGCGTGGATTATTTGCTTTATTAGGTATTGGTTTTATCACCGTTTACTTTGGTGCATATGTAGGTACAGAGTCTGTTATTCTTATGATTATTATTTATTTCGTTGGTTTAGTACTGATTGTTATTGACGGTAAAATAGTCAATGACGGAACACTGGCAACGATTGGACTAGTTAGCATGCTTACAGCAGTTGGTATTGCTGCTCCCAGCGTAGCTGCAGCAGTTTACGCGATAATTGGGGTTTTACTTGGGGTAGGCTGTTCATTCTTTTTCTTAAAGGTTTTCAAAAGAAGAGAAATGTGGACGAAAATTGCATTAAAAGACCAATTGAGCAAAGAAGCTGGTTATAATTCAATGAATATGGAGTATGAGACGCTCGTAAATGAGGTAGGCGTCACGTTAAATGATCTGCGTCCAGTCGGAACAATTAAAATAAATGGCAAAGATTATAGTGCAATCTCTGATGGGAAGTGGATTAAAAAAGATAGTAAAGTCAGGGTTGTTAAAGTAGATGGCACAAAGATTTTAGTTGAAGAAACTTTATAAAAAAGACATAAATAGCACTTAGGTTTTGATTACTAAGGGCTATTTTTATTTTTTATAAATAAAAGTATTGACAGTGCGGCAAAATAATACATAATTCGAGTTAAAATATCCTTTTATTAAGTTTATGTAAATTTATATAATAACTCTTTACAAATCCTTCACAGTAATTTAATAATAAGAAGGTATGTATTTTGGATGAAAGGATGAATGTAATTGGATATAGACATTCAGTCGCTCATATTTGAATTTTTGGGCGGTATTGGTATTTTCCTGCTTGGAATAAAATTTATGGGAGAAGGGCTTCAGCGTTCAGCTGGTGACAGATTACGTGAGCTTTTAGATAAGTATACGAGCAACCCATTTTTAGGAGTTCTTACAGGTATTATTGTAACCGTATTGATTCAGAGTAGTTCTGGAACCACCGTGCTTACAGTTGGTTTAGTAAGTGCAGGTTTTATGACACTGAGACAAGCGATCGGCGTTATCATGGGAGCGAATATTGGTACGACAGTAACAGCATTTATTATCGGTATTGATATCGGAGAATACGCGCTTCCAATTTTAGCAATAGGAAGTTTTATGATTTTCTTCTTCAATAATCAAAAACTTACAGCTATAGGACAAGCATTATTTGGCTTTGGAGCGCTATTTTTCGGTCTGGATCTAATGAGCAGCGGGATGTCTCCATTGCGGGATTTAGAAGCATTTCATAACTTAACATTAAGCATGAGCGAAACCCCAATTTTGGGTGTTGTAATTGGTACGGTATTTACAATGATTGTTCAAAGCTCTAGTGCTACAATCGGTATATTGCAAGGTCTCTATTCGCAAGAAGCAATTGATATATATGCTGCTCTTCCGGTGTTGCTCGGAGATAATATTGGAACAACAATAACAGCAATTATTGCCTCACTTGGTGCATCCATCACAGCCAAAAGAGCCGCATTGACGCACGTTGTATTTAACTTAATTGGGGCGATTTTCTTTTTAGTGTTTTTAGGATTATTTACATCGTTAATCGTATTTTTTGAAGCGCAATTAAACTTAAATCCACAAATGACAATTGCATTTGCGCATGGTTCGTATAACTTACTGAATACAGCAATTCAATTCCCATTCATTGGCGCATTAGCTTGGCTGGTTACTAAATTAATACCTGGTGAAGACAGTGTGATTGAATATCGACCAAAACATTTAGATCCGCTTGTAATTAAAAAGTCATCTTCTTTGGCTTTAGAACAAGCAAAAGCAGAAATTGTGCATATGGGTGAATTCGCATACCGAGGTTTAGAAGAAACATCTAAATTTATATCGAGTTCGAATCCAAAGCACTCGGAAACAGCTTTACAAATAGAAGGAGCGCTTAATAATCTTGATCATAAAGTTACTGAGTATCTTGTCGATATTTCTGCAGATTCCATGACGAAGCTGGAAAGAGCGAAACACAGTTTCTTATTAGATAGTGTGCGTGATATCGAAAGGATAGGAGACCATTTTGAGAATATTATCGAACTTGGCGAATATAAGATTTCAAATAAGGTAAATCTTACAGAACAAGCAATGGAAGATTTAAATAATATGATTGATTTAACCTTATTAGCAGTGAAACAAGCTGTAGAGTCTCTAAATGATCGAGATAAAGAAGCTGCATTAGAAGTAACGAAAAAAGAAGAGCAAATTGACCAAATGGAAAGAAATTACCGCAAGAAACATATTATACGTGTTAACGAAGGTCTCTGCTCTGCAACAGCAGGCATTGTATTCGTTGATATTTTAAGCAATTTAGAGCGCATTGGAGATCATGCCGTAAACATTGCTGAGAAGATATTAGAAGACTAAAAAAGGGAGGAAACTTTTTCCTCTCTTTTTTTATATGCATTATTTATAAAAATATAGTATAATGAAATTTCATTGAAAAGAAACGTGAATTTACTTTTTTTTACTTTTCACTTGATTTTTTTGGCAAGCATGATATTATTACTATCGATGACAAATTTCGACAGAGATAAAAACTTTTGCCAAAATGCAAAATAGTTGTTGACAGATTTGTTCTAACATGATAAATTATATCTTGTTGTTAATTATTTTTTACATATTCCACAGTAGCTCAGTGGTAGAGCAATCGGCTGTTAACCGATCGGTCGTAGGTTCGAATCCTACCTGTGGAGCCATGGCGGCGTAGCTCAGCTGGCGAGAGCGTACGGTTCATACCCGTGAGGTCGTGGGTTCGATCCCCTCCGCCGCTATAAATAGCATTGTGAGAACGACTAATGTAGAACGCAGGCTGGAAAACCATTCAGAAGGCCTGCTAGTTCCAAGTCGTTGTGACAGCTGATATATTGTATAAACATTAAAAAATATGGCGGTCGTGGCGAAGCGGTTAACGCACCGGATTGTGGCTCCGGCACTTCGTGGGTTCGATCCCCACCGGTCGCCCCATATTATACTTAGAAGGACCCTTAGCTCAGTTGGTTAGAGCTATCGGCTCATAACCGATCGGTCGCAGGTTCGAGTCCTGCAGGGTCCACCATTAATTATCTCTTGGGGAGGTATACCCAAGTCCGGCTGAAGGGATCGGTCTTGAAAACCGACAGGCGGGTCAAACCGCGCGGGGGTTCGAATCCCTCTACCTCCTCCATACATAATAATATACTTTATACCAAGGCTCGTCAGCTCAGTCGGTAGAGCATAGCGTCTGCTACATTGAAAAACTTCTTCGCAGCTATGCGAGGAGTGCAGAGTGGATAAACTTGCAACACGACGAGCAACAAACATCCTTGAATACGCTTCGAAACAAAATATTGAAGCGAGAAGTTTTTAAAGACCTTAATTTATAATATGGCTCGGTAGCTCAGTCGGTAGAGCAACGGACTGAAAATCCGTGTGTCGGCGGTTCGATTCCGTCCCGAGCCACCATTTTATAATTGACAAGCGAAATGCTTGTTTTTTTGTTTTTAGGATTATGTTTTATATTTAAGATAGAAAGTTCATTTAATAATTGTTCAAAGTATGAAGCGTTAAATTTGCAACAGCATAAAAGCTTTGATAATCTAAGAATTAAGGTAATTATAACAATTATATTCAGGGAGGAAGATTATTTATGGCAAAATTTGAATTACCAGAGTTACCATATGCATATGATGCATTAGAAAAATCATTTGACAAAGAGACAATGAATATTCATCATACGAAACATCATAATACGTATGTTACAAAATTGAATGATGCTGTTGAAGGTCATGCAGATCTCGAAGCGAAGTCTGTAGAAGAGCTTATCAGTAATTTAGATGCAGTACCAGAAAATATTCGTACTGCTGTACGCAACAACGGTGGCGGGCATGCAAACCACAGCCTTTTCTGGAAAGTTTTATCACCAAACGGCGGCGGTGAACCAACTGGTGAACTAGCTGATAAAATTAATGAGAAGTTTGGAAGCTTTGATAAATTCAAAGAAGAGTTTGCTGCTGCAGCTACTGGCCGTTTTGGATCTGGCTGGGCATGGCTCGTATTAAATAATGGCGAGCTTGAAATTACAAGCACACCAAACCAAGATTCTCCATTAATGGAAGGTAAGCAGCCATTAGTAGGTCTTGATGTATGGGAACATGCTTATTATTTAAAATATCAAAACAAGCGTCCTGATTACATTGCTGCATTCTGGGATGTAGTAGACTGGGATGAAGTTACAAAGAACTATAACGAAGCAAAATAGGGCTTTACCCTGCAAAAACACGCGAAGTATTTCCTTCGCGTGTTTTTTTATGCATTCATTAATTAAACTTTCCTTTTTAGACGAAAAATTGCTTGAAGTATGGTAAAATAAATGAGTCATTGATAAAAATCGAAAAAGCGGGGAGAATAAATGGACGAGAAAAAGAAGAAAAAAGCGCAGCTTCCCTTTCGGACAAATATAATATTTTTTATTGTGTTTTTATTATTTTCATTATTAATTTTTCAATTAGGTATAGTTCAAATTTTAAATGGTGAAGCTTTTCAAGTTGAAATAGATCGTACCATCCAAGACACAACGAAAGTTCCGGTGCCTCGAGGCAAGATTTATGATTCGAACCGGAATCTGATAGTGGATAATAAACCAATTTACTCGATTACCTATACACCAGCTAAAGGTGTCCAGGCTGAGGAAAGGCTAGAGGTTGCTGAAAAATTATCAGCGTTTATTTCAATGGATAGTGAGAATGAATTGAAAAAAGTTAGTGATCTAGATAAGCGTGAGTATTTATATTTAATTGACCTCCGTAAAAACGAAGGGAAGTCAGAGGAAGAAAAAGAAGAAACTTTTGCTGATCGTTTATCCAAAGAAGAAACAAAAGATCTAACTAATGCAGAGGAATATAAACTAATTCTAGAGAAAATAACGGATGAAGAAATTAGTGAAAGTAATTTTAGCAAACAAGAGCTTGAAGTTATAAGAATTAAGAAAGAATTAGATAAAGCATATTCGTTGACACCACAAATTGTAAAGAATGAAAATGTTACTGCAGAGGAATATGCTCTTGTTTCCGAAAACCTTGCTGAACTCCCAGGAATAAATGCTACAACAGATTGGGAGAGAGAGTATCCGTATGACTCGACATTCCGCGTTCTATTAGGGAATATTACAACACACAAAACTGGCATACCAGCAGACAGTGTTGATTATTTCATGACAAGAGGTTACAGCAGAAATGATCGCGTAGGTTTAAGTGGTTTGGAAAAGCAATATGAAGAGGTGCTGCGAGGCAGGAAAGAACAGATAGAGTATACAACAACAAAATCTGGAGTTGTAATTGATTCCGAAACAATTGTAAAAGGTGAAAAAGGAAAAGACCTTATTCTTACAATTGATATGGAATTTCAGCAGGAAGTTGATAAAATAATACGAGAAGAATTAGAACATGCAATTAAGACAGATCCATATAATAATCGCTTTTTAACCGATGCACTGGCTGTAGCAATGAATCCGAAGACTGGCGAAGTTTTGTCTGTTTCCGGACAAAGTTATGACAAAAAGGATAACTCATTTATGGATAGTGCGCATAAGACACTTTATGATGCATATATGCCTGGTTCATCGATTAAAGGTGCAACAGTATTGGCTGGTTTGCAATCTGGCGTAATTAGTCCAGGACAGTCATTTCTTGATAAGCCAATCAAAATAAAAGGTACTCCTTGGAAACAATCTTTATCGAAAACCATCGGGTATGCGAATGACATTAAAGCTTTAAAAGAATCATCGAACGTTTATATGTTTTATATTGCCTTAAGAATGGGTGGGGAAACCCGCAATCCGTTTCCAAATAATAGTCCTGCATCTATCAATACAGCAGCTTGGCAAGAGATTAGAAATTATTTCCGTCAATTTGGTTTAGGGGCTCACACAGGTATTGACTATCCATATGAATCGCTGGGAGTCGAAGGTAAAGCTGAAGCTAAACCAGGGTTGCTAATGGACTATGCGATAGGCCAGTATGACACATATACTGTAATGCAGCTTGCACAGTATGTATCTACCATTGCCAACGATGGATATCGTGTAAAACCGCATTTCGTGAAAGAAATCAGGGAACCGATTGCTTCTTTGACAGAAATAGGACCACTGTATAAAAGTTCAAGTACAGAATACATGAATCGTATTGAAATGAGCAGTTCAAACATTGCTCGCGTTCAGGAAGGATTTAGACAGGCGTTTCAGGAACAGCGTGGTACTGCGTATAGTTACTTCGGAGGTAAAGATTATAACCCAGCTGGAAAAACTGGAACAGCTCAAAGTTTCTATTGGGATAATGCCGAAGAAAAGCTGTACGAAACAATTAATCGTTCCATGGTTGGCTATGCTCCAATGGATAATCCAGAGATTGCTTTTGCGGTAATCGTACCTTATATAGGCATTAACGCTAAAGAAGATGGAAATGTCGCAAACAGAATTAGTGAGAGAATTCTAGACGCGTACTTTGCTATACAGGATGAGTCAGAAGAAGATAAAGAAGAGACAGCAGATGAGTAATGCTGTCTCTTCTTTTTATAAATATATTAATAACAATCGTTTAACATTACTTTAACAATTATAGGGTATAATGAAGGAAAATATCTATTCTATTATTGTTAGTGCAGCTTTTATATAATTGGAGGAGATTCTATGGCACCGACACGAGAACAATTTCAAAGTGAATTAGAACAATTGAAAGAAGAAGTCATTAAAATGGCAAATATGGCAGGGGAGGCATTATCAAGGTCAGTTCATTCGTTATTTACTCAAGATGTGGCTCTTGCAAAACAAGTACTTGAAGAAGACAAGTACATTGATGAATTAGAAGCCGACATAAATGAAAAATCAGTATTATTAATTGCAAAGCAACAGCCGGTTGCTACAGATTTAAGACAAATTATTATTGCGTTGCGTGTAGTTACGGATATTGAAAGAATGGGTGATAATGCAAAAAATATTGCAAAGGCTGCAATACATCTTGATAAAAACTTATCTACTATTCCAGAAGGTTTAAAACAAATGCAAGAAATTACACTTGATATGCTAAAATCTTCAATGCATGCGTTTAAATATGAAGATATCACAATTGCTGGAAACTTAGCGGAGACAGATGATAAAGTAGATAAACTTTATAAACATATTGTCAGCGAATTATTGGGGGAAACAGCTACAAATCCGGACCGTATTCAATATATTATGCAGGTTGCTTTCTGTGCTCGATATTTAGAACGTTTTGCTGATCATATTACAAACATTGGGGAAAGTATTTTATACTTAGTTAAAGGTAAAAACTTTAATTTAAATTAACAGTAAGACAGGTATTATTAAGGCATATTTTTAATGACTTTATAACCTTTGATTTTTATTACAAAAAACCAGCATCTCATCATACGTAAGATGAGATGCTGGTTTTCATTTTTTAGTTTGTTAGTGCTTCGGCTATTTCGTAAAATGACATGCCTTGTTTTAGTGTGTGTTTACCGAGTTGCACACGTAAGGAATAGTCATTATCCTCTAGATAAGCAGTAAATTCTTTAGCATTGTCAATTAGCTTATTCTCTTGAAGTAGTGAACTGATTTGCGAAGAAGCCATGCCAGATGCAATATTAATAGTCACTGATTTAGGCTTGTTATCAGCTTTCTCTTTTTTGTCTTTTTCTTTTTCAGTTTTTTCAGCTTTTTCTTTTTCCTCAGTGTTCTTCTTTTCTTTTTCTTTTTTCTTATCTGCTTTCTTATCGGTATCTTTAGCGGAAGCAGTTTCTTCCTCTGGAGCTTCTTCTTTTGAAGTTTGCTCTTCACTTTCTGTTTCATTTTGATTGGCGTTTGCTACTGAATAGCTGATGTATTCTTTTTCCGTAAGTACCCGGTAGCCTTCTTGTTCTATGTGGGAGATCATTTCATCTGTTTCTAAATTTGCTTGATTTTTTGCTGCATCACCCAGGAAATAATAAACAGCGAGCATGATTAAAGCCGTAGTTAGCAAGCCGATAGAAAATGATCGTACTGTATATTTCATACTTTACTCCTTTTTTGAATGTATTCTCTGTCCAATCAGTCTTTGTCGTTTGAGACTGTGGAGTGGCTAGTATTTTCCGGAAGCAATTCTTCCTCCAGGATTTTTATCTTTTTCTTCATTTGATACGAGTCCTGCATTGTGGTTATTGAAAATTGCTCTAATTGGTTTTCCACTTCTTCGAGTCTATCATTCATGAAGTAGGATAGTACAAAAAGTATAACACCAATTGCTAGAATAGTAATGATTGTGATAAGCATTCGTTTCCCTCCCTTTAACTACATTATAGTTATATCACAGAATGCTGTTTGTGAAAACCTTAAATAAATTCCTTTCAATTCTTGATACTTTTAATAAACTCTGGTATTATAAATAAAGTCTTAAAACAAATGTTATGAAATTTGAAAGATAGTTTTTATAGTTTGGAGGGAAGACCATGCGCGTTAACATTACTTTAGCTTGTACAGAAACAGGAGATCGCAACTATATTACTACAAAAAACAAACGTACAAATCCTGAGCGTATCGAGCTTAAAAAATATTGTCCACGTCTTAAAAAACACACTTTACATCGTGAAACTAAATAAAGAAAAAAATGGAGCTCTTATCCTCGGATAAGAGTTTTATTTATTTGTTTTGCATATTAAAAATATATTTGCTGTTAATACAAATTATATGAACTGTATTCATATGATTTATGGAAGCACTTTGCTATGATAAATGAAAGGACGGTGAATACATGATTATAAATGAACAATATCTATTATATACATTTGCGGCAGATCTCGTGAAGAATCATCAGTTTAAGCTTGTGTATATAAATCATAAAACAAATGAAGTATGGCTTGAGAAATATGAAAATCGTTCATCTAAAATTGTACGAATGATACATAAAGGGTTTGATTGGAAAAACCATCTTAAAAGAGATATTTCATTTCTTTACCAGCGGATAATGAGTGCAAAACGTTTATTTGGGAAAAACATCGAAGTATATAATTTATACTTTACAACACATCCACCAGTAGACACATGGGAAGCTTTAAAGAGACCAATCCTCTCACAAGGAAAAAAACCTATAAAAATGCATGTTTATTACTTGGATGAGAATGATTATCCGGATGAAATAGAAAGATTCCAAAATGATCTCTTAGCTGCACCTATTAATTATGATTTAGAACAATCGAATGAAGTCAAAGAAGATGTGATTTCTTCAGCAAAGCAAAATTTTGCATATGCGCTCAATAATAAGCAACAGGAGTATACTACTATTTTCAGATTTGGGAAACCAATATTTTCTTATATTTTAATTGCAATTAATATTCTTCTTTTCATACTTTTAGAAATGAATGGTGGAAGCACATCCATTGAAACACTTATAAATTATGGAGCTAAATATAATACAGCGATAATGGAAAATGGAGAATGGTGGCGCTTGTTCAGCTCTATGTTTCTCCATATAGGCATCCTCCATCTGGCTATGAACATGCTTGCAATTTTTTATTTGGGAATTGCCGTCGAAAAAATCTATGGCAGTTTGCGTTTCTTATTTATATATGTAATAGCGGGTATTGGTGGCTCCATTGCCAGCTTTGCTTTTAGTACAAGTATTAGTGCTGGTGCTTCGGGTGCAATATTTGGTTTATTTGGTGCATTACTTTATTTCGGGACCGTTCATAAGCGGCTTTTTTTCCAGACAATGGGATCGAGTATTTTATTAATTATTGCTATCAACTTTGTTATAGGATTATCAATTGAGGAAATTGATATGGCTGCTCATTTCGGAGGACTAGTTGTCGGATTTTTTGCGGCTGCTATTGTTAATCTGCCTAAGAATAAAAATTTAAAAATACAATTGCTGGCCTGCCTAGCAACAATTATATTATTCTTCGGCACTGCTTATTATGGTGTCCATGCAAATACTGGCAGTCAATCCTTTCAATTATTAAAGCTGCAGGAATATATAGATGCAGAAGAATATCCAGAAGCAATTGAAATAGCCTCGGAAGCGTTGAACTTAGAGGGTGACTTGGAAAGTGTAATATTGTTCCAGCGTTCCTATGCATATATTGAACTTGGTGAATATGATAAAGCCCTTGTAGATTTAGAGAAGAGTACTTCTTACTCCAATCCGCTCCCAGAAGCATATTATAACTTGGCGCTATTGTATCAAATGGATGGACGGGAAGACGCTGCAGCAGCGGCTATAGAGAAGGCTTATGAAATGAATCCAGAAGGAGAAGGCTTTGCAGAACAATATGAAAAAATCACAGGAGAAAAGCCATTGGAATAATAATAAAAGAACCAGGTAAAAAATAATTATTCCTAATTCTTAAATATAGGGTATAATGGTTATAGACTAAATTTTTAATCACTTACTTACTGGACTCGGACAAAAAGGTTCGAGTCTTTTCTAATCAAAGACACAACGTGCAATATACCCAAAGATAACTATCCAAAATTTCCTTATCATCGTATATTTGATATAATAAAAAGTGGTGATATTATGCACACAGTTTATGACGTTCGTATGCTGTTAAAACGTTTTGGCACATTTATTTATTCTGGAGATCGAATTGGTGATCTCATTTTAATGGATGGCGAACTAAATGATTTATACAATATGCAATTTATTACAAACAAAGAATATACAACTGGAAAAGTGATTTTGCTTCAAGAAAAAAATCGATTAGAACTTAAAAAGGAAGAGGGACTTTGAATGGCTAGTTATATTGCGGGCGTGGATATTGGCGGGACGGCAATTAAATTTGGTTTAATATCTGCAGATGGAAAACTATTGGAAAAATGGAGCATAGACACAAACACGGAAGACAATGGTGTAACTATTATTTCGGATATTTGGGCTTCTCTTTCAAATGTATTAGAAAAAAATAAAATTGAAAAAGAGCATATTATTGGTATTGGTGCAGGGATTCCCGGATTTATTCATACAGAAGACGGGATTGTCTATGAAGCTGTGAATATTGGCTGGAAAAATCTAAAGTTTAAGGAAGAACTCGAGAGTCTGTCTGGACTGCCTGTTCACATTGAAAACGACGCAAATACCGCTGTTTTAGGTGAAAACTGGCAAGGTGCTGGAAATGAAGTCAGACATGTAATTGCTGTAACACTTGGAACAGGTGTTGGTGGGGGAATTATCACCAACGGCAAGATTTTAAATGGATCAAATGGCATGGCTGGCGAGCTTGGGCATATATTGATTGAAGAAGACGGTATACGATGTAATTGCGGAAACCGTGGTTGTCTGGAAACAATTGCTTCTGCAACAGGAATCGTTAAACAAGCGGAAAGAAAAATTGAGGAATACCCTGACTCCTCCATTGCAGCATTTCATCAAGAAAAACAAAAAATAACCGCACAGGATATATTTCTCTTGGCGGCTAATGGTGACCCATTGGCAATGGAAATTGTCGATTACACTGCTGAAGTATTGGGAAAAACTTTTGCTGATTTAGGTGTAATTTTAAACCCTGAAAAAATTCTAATTGGCGGGGGAGTTTCGAAAGCAGGTCAGCCGTTTCTAGATAAAATTATTGCTGCCTTTGAAGCAAATGCATTGCCGAGAGTAATTGATGGATGTGAAATTAAACTTGCTCAGCTTGGTAATGATGCAGGAATCATTGGAGCTGCTTTTCTTGTAAAGCAGAATGTGGAAGGAATTTCATTCTAGATTTTTTTCTAAATATCTAGTAGAATATAAACTTAGCATTAATAATATATAAAATTAATGCATAAAAATGAAACCTTTACCCCTTTATAGACGTCTTATAGTATAGATGGATTGTTAAGTTGTGTTTACAATCTATTCAATTAGGGAACTATGGAAGAAAAACATGTGTCTTTTCTTGCGTATGTTCGGGTAATATTTGGGAGGATTTAAAATGAGAAATAAACAAGCAAGAATACCATTATATATATTAACCAGCTTGCTTTTCGGTCTTAAAACATATATTGTTTACCGATTTATGTTCAATATTGAGTTAGATAATAGTATGCAGGAATTTATATTATTTATTAACCCATTTGTGTCTGCATTTCTGATCTTTGCTATTTCAGTATGGTTCAGTAAACCATCCAGACAGATGAAGTATTTGAGATATACAGCATTTATCATGAGTTTTGTTGTATTTGCAAACCTAGTGTTTTATCGTCAATTTACTGACTTTATTACAATTCCACAGTTATTTATGGGCAGCAACATGGCTGATTTAGGTTCTAGTATTCTAACATTGATCAAGCCTTATGATATTTTACTATTTGCAGATGCAGCGCTTATTTGGTATCTGAGTAAGAAACATGAAAATGCAATATCTGTAAATTACTTAAAACGAGGCAAGGTATTTGCTCTTGCAATGTCTTTACTTCTGCTTGCTGGGAACTTTTTCCTGGCAGAAATGGAAAGACCACAATTATTTACACGTGCTTTTGACAGGGAGTATTTAGTTAAAAATATTGGTATTTTTAACTACCATGTATATGATTTAGTGGTTCATTCAAAAGCTGAATCACAGCGCGTCTTTGCAGATGGGAATGAGCTTCCTGAAATTGAGCAGTATATTGATGAGAATGTAAAGCTTAGTGATGAAAAATCGGAATTATTTGGAGCAGCTAAAGGCAAAAACGTTATCTTCGTGAATGCAGAGTCTGTTCAAAACTTTGTTATTGGCAATGAAGTAAATGGCGAAGAGATAACTCCATTTTTAAATTCATTAGCAGAAGATGAGGATACCTATTATTTTGATAATTTCTATGAACAAACAGGTCAAGGAAAAACATCAGACTCTGAATTCCTTGTCGAAAATTCACTATACCCACTCTCCCGTGGGGCTGTATTCTTTACTCATGGTGGTAATGAATATCATGCAATGCCAGAAATTCTAAAAGAGGAAGGATATTTCTCTTCAGTACTCCACGCAAATAATAAGAGTTTCTGGAATAGAGATGGGATGTACCAAAGTTTAATGATTGATCATTTTTATAGTGAAGATGCATACGAAATTAATGAGGAAAATTCAGTTGGATGGGGCCTTAAAGATAAACCGTTCTTTGAACAATCCATTAAGTATCTGGAATCAATGGAACAGCCGTTTTATTCTAAATTAATCACATTGACGAACCATTTTCCATTCCAGCTGGACGAAGAAGACAAGTCAATTGAACCTTATGATTCAAATTCTAATACACTGAATAACTACTTCCCAGCTGTACGCTATGCAGACGAAGCACTGGAAGAATTCTTCGCACACTTGAAGGAATCGGGAGTGTATGAAAACTCAATTATTGTTATTATGGGAGACCATATAGGTATCAGTGCCAACCATAATAAAGCAATGAGTATGTACTTGGATAAAGAAGAGATTACTCCTGTTGATCAAGTTGAATTACAGAAGGTTCCATTATTTATTCACATACCTGGACATGGTAAAGGAGAAGTGAATTCAACATTAGGTGGACAGATTGATTTAAAACCAACTATTCTTAGCCTTTTAGGTATTGAGAATGAGTCTGATCTCTATTTTGGTAATGACCTATTTGCTAACGAAAGAAAAGGTTATATTGCGCTAAGGAATGGAGACTTTGTCAGCGATGATTATATCTCAACTGCTGGCCTTTGTTATGATATAGAAACTGGTGAATTGCTCGATTCTGATGAAGAGACAGATGAAAATACTGCTCAGACAGCAAATTCTGCATGTAATGCAATTCAGGACAAAGTTGATCTTGAATTAGGATACTCTGATGATTTGATATATGGAGATCTTTTCAGATTTATTAACTTTGATAATAAATAATACAAATGATTGCAGGTAGGACATTTCTTGTCCTATCTGCATTTCTTATAGAGAAGAAAAGGCGAATAAAACAAAAGATCAGCAGAACATCAATTGTTCTGCTGATCTTTTGTTTTATTTTTTATTGTTCATTTAATTATAAGTTGCCTAGCTCGGAAATTAAAGTTGCAATGGAGAAAAATCCGAATGATACAGCGGTAAGAGCTGAGAATGCTAATGCAAATAGGTTTTTAATTTTCAATTGACGAATGACGGATACAACTGCAAGAAGAGCAACTAGTAAAAATAAAATTGCTAAAATGATATGAAACATGAATGTAACCTCCTTATTTCTATTCTCCCCCAGCACACTTAAGAAGTGGAGCTAAGGACCCCTTAGTATTATTATGTAAGTACTCTATAGTTATTCTAATGCATATTCGTAATTTTGTCGAGATAAAACCATATTATTTGATTGGTTTCATGTTAAACTAGCTGCAAGCCATTCTACATGATACCTTTCGTTCAAATACCCGAGCGGTTTCTCTCACGGCCGATAGCCTATTTTGTTCCAGCTATTTTGTGTTCTGAACACTGCTTTAGTAACAGAGGATTGAAATGTTTTCCACAGTAACATTATTAGCTACTCCTTTAAATTGGTTGACAGATATATATACATAATCTTAAAAAGTATTTCAAGAAGGAGGAAGAATAAATTATAGAAGAAGTTCGCTATTGAAGTTAGTTTGTGGCATAATATGTAATTGTTTAGAAAGAATAGGGAGGTAGCAGAATAATGGAGATTAAAGTCATGCCAGTTGGATTATTTTCTACAAATTGCTATATCATTTCTCAGGAAGATCAAGCATTGGTTATTGATCCGGGTGGAAATGCAGAAGGTATTCGTAATTATATTGACGATAATCAACTTTCCGTACAAGCAATATTATTAACACATGCTCATTTTGACCATATAGGTGCTTTAGAAGAACTAAGAAAGGCTTATAATGTTGGTGTATACATAAACGCAGCAGAGCAAGCATGGTTAGGGAATCCTCAAATGAATGGCTCATATAAATTAATAGGAGAGGAGATCATTGCATCACCTGCTGAAAATTTATTAAATGAAGGGAAATTAACGATAGGGAGCTTTACTTTGGAAGTAATTCATACCCCAGGCCATTCACCTGGCAGCGTCAGCTTTATTTTCCCTGAGTCTCAGCAGATTTTTAGCGGGGATATATTATTTAATCAAGGGATTGGAAGAACAGACCTTCCTGGCGGTGATCTGTCTGTACTTGAAAAGTCTCTAAAAGAAAAGTTATATGTACTTGATGAACATTATATTATTAATCCTGGTCATGGTCCAAGTACTTCTATAGGCTTTGAGAAAGAGAATAATCCATTCTTTCGTATATAACAACGATAGCTTCTAAATTAATAATCGTTTCTGCTGGGGTTGTGCAAGAAGATAGGAGGACAGCAAAGCTATCCTTAATGTTTTTCTGATTACAATAGGTGAGTGTCTATATCATATTTTTGAACAGAACACTATTTATTCTTTTATAAGAAATGGATTATTCTAATGATTTTATAAGAAAAGTAATTATCGCCAAATTAAAAAGTCATGCACTTTCCATGCATGACTTTTTTCTTGAGTTTTAGCTGCCGAAACCAGGTACAAGTATAAATTCAGAATACCATGTATATCCTACGATGAACACCGTTAAATACGCTCCGAATAAATACATATACATTCTTTCAGACAATCTCAAATAACTAACTGTAAGGAAAAATACTGTTTGGACTAAGGATAATACTGCAGGTCCCATCATATCACCTACGTAGAACATTACAGAAAAAATACCTGTCCAAAAAGCAAGCACGCGAAACATACGATCCATGCCTTTCCCCCTCCTTTTACAATACCTTTCATTGTTATTATAAACGAGGAAACAAATATTGTAAACGATTCACATTAAACATTTGTAAGTTTCGCGGTGTAAGCACAATTACTGCAGCCGTCTGTGAACATATTTTTCTCTTCAATTAATTCTATCCCAGTGAATAAAGCTTCAAACATGCCTTTAAGAAATGAATGATGCATATCACAAACTATTTCATAGTTGTCTGTCGCAATTTCCTTAAATGGACAATTTTGGACGGAAAAGGAGATGCTTTCACTTTCAGGTTGATAGGTAAATGTGGGGTACATCCCAAGCATACGCCCGGCATTTTCCAGCATTATAATCTTTTGGTCAATAGTTGTATCAGTATTCTGGGGTAAAGTATAATTTTCAATGGCTTTTATTCCATATTTTTTACCTGTTTGATATAGGGCTTGTTTGCCAGGTTCGCCTAGCTCTATTAAAGACTCAAGTGTAATAGAAGAAAGAATTTTATAATCGCGTGCTGGGAAGTTCACTTCAATTACTTCGTCTGAAAGTTTATAACGCCTTCCGGGGCGACCGCCTTTTCCTGTTTTTAATAAATAAGAAGTTACAAGGTTCACATCTTCTAATTTAGATAAATGAAGTCTTGCAACGTTCGGATGAATATCAAATAGTTCCGCAATCTCTGTAACATTAACATCCTCATGGTTCTCTACTAAATATTGATAAATATTGAATCTGGTTGGATCACTCATAACATTTGTTACCTTTAATGTTTTCTCCATTAAAATCACCTCAACCTTATTCTTATTATTATCTTTATTATATTAGAAAGCGTTGAATGATTGGTGAAAAAATTCACATTGTTAAAAAGTGTACATAATTCAAAGTGCCTGCTATTCAACGGACAAGCAAATGATTAATTGAAAAGTATGCATCAGATTCTTTATCATGAAACGTAATAAGGAATTGTAGCTTCACATAATGCTCTGTGTAATCGCTAACCGAAATGTCAACTGTTCCATCAGGAAAATTGTAGCTGACTGGGGATAGAGGGGGACCTGACTCAGATAAAGTTTGTTTATACTTCGTTTGTGCTGTTTGAAAAAGTGTTTCAATTTTAACTTGTTCTATCTGTCTTTTAGTGATATAAACTTCATTGCGATAACTAGCTATGCTGCTTGTGACAAGAATGAATAATAGGGCAATAGTAAATAATACTTGCAGCATAATGAAACCGTCATTTTTCATTATAGAATGAAAATGTCCTTTCATATGTTGTTCCTTTCTTATTTGTGATTACAATTTTAATTCCATAATCATTTTCAATAAAATCTGCTGCAGCAACGTCACGCAGATATATTTCATGTCCCTTATTATCAACTTGTCTGCGGATTTGATCATTATATTTACTTATTACCGAGACCCGCTCTTTTTCCTGTAAAAGATATAGCTTGTTATCAATAACAGAGAACGTATGAGTTTGAATTAGCTCATCGCGAATAAAACGATAAAATTCATTTACTGAAAGTTCATCATAGCTGGTATTTGGATGAACGATTCTAATTGTGTAGCTGAGAAAGGGAAGTGTCATTACAAGTATAGCTATCATTGCAAGTGCTATGATGAAAGTGAAGCCTTTTTCATTTGTTAGAATGGGCATATAAACAGTGTGTTTCGCTGATTTGTTTGGCATTTTTCCACTCAACACATCCTTTAATCAATTGATTTATTTCAATAAATTTGAATTGCAGGGGGGTGCCTGAAATATTATCGCTATATGCTGCAGGTAAAATAGGTGTGTCTGTCCAAATATATTGCTGCAGTTCTTCATGCAGCTGATAAATGGCAATTCTTTTATCACGTAGTATATTTTTCTCAATTTGTAATTGGTTTAGAATCGGGACAAAGATAGCGACTGTACTTAGAAACAAACTTGCAGCAATAATTACTTCAATTATTGAATATCCGTTTTTCTCTTTCAATATAAAACCTTCCTTTGCCTAACGGAAAAATAAAAGCAATTCTTTCATCCTCTGAATACATCGTAATAGTCCTGGGACTAAGGAATGTGCCGCTATTGTGGAATTCAAGAATTCGATTAATTCCAACTATCGACCATCCACGTGGATAAGATCTTTTTGCATAAGGGACATTTGTTCCATGAAGAATTAAATAATGGTCATCAAAAAATCGTATATACATCTTACGTTTGGATTGTATACTCGCTTGATTTTGAATTAGCAGTACATCAAACTGAAAAAGTTCAATAAATTGTTTTTCTTCCTGCTTTGTAATAGTCGAAGCATGGAAGGGTGCGGCAAATAAGATAAGTATTGAAAGAACACTTAATACGAGCAGCATTTCGATTAAGGTAAAAGCATTCTTTCTCATCTTTATTGTAAAATTACTTTTCCGTTCGATAGAATTAAACGTGTATCATTATTGCAGCTTGTCTGGCTTTCATCGATATAATCATTTGTGAGTAGATCATTGATAGATGAAGCATAGGAGCCATTATCCAGATAATATGCATCCGCCTGCGCTTGGACAACTGCTGCTAGTGCCTGACATCCTTTATCATTTACATTATTTGTCTGGTTGGTTAAGTTTGGAATAATTAATATAAGCAGTACAGTTATAATCAGCATGACGACTAACATCTCTACTAGTGTGAATCCTTTTTGATTTTTTAACATTATTCTTTCTCCTTTAAAATGTATTTATTAATTGGAACATGGGCCACATTAAACTTGCGTATATAAAAACAATAAAAACTGCCAGTATTACATAAAATATTGGTTGAGTTAATGTTATAGCCTGCACAATAATACGTTGTATTTCTTCTAAAGTCATCTCACTGTACATAGCTAAATCTTTTTCAAGAGCGGACGCATCTGCATTCTTCTGAAATATTCCAGATAGCTGCTTTTCGATAAAAGGTAACTCTGTAAGCAAAGTATTGATGTGAAAGCCGCGATTTAAATCTTGAATCAATAATTGTGCATAGAAACTTATTATTGGCAGTTTTTGCTGAGTGGCTAATTCCTGCAGTATCTCTTTGAGTGAAAGGTCAGCCTTAAGGAGAGAACAAAAGTGTGCAGCAAATTGAAAGGAAGTTTGCAGACGGAGAAAGCTGCGGTAAATGGGGATAGAGTTATAAAACTTCAGTTGCTTGTCAATCTTAATATGTTTCTTCCATACTTTCCAAAATAGTACGGAAATAAAAAGTGAAAGTACGCCAATTATAAAAACATATTGAAGAATATCCATTATGAGAATAAGCCAAAATATGGTCTGCTGTGCATGGGTTGAAGATTGAAGCAGGGAATGAAAGGATGGGAGCACTTGTTGATTAATAAAGAAAAGTACGAGGGAAAAGATAAACAATAGGATAAGCGGATAGCGCAAAATCTGCTTGAACTTTCTTGTGTTCTGCAAGTGTTGTTCAAACATTTCAGCGCATTTGCCAATAGTCTCAGCAAGATTGGAATTTGCTCGAGTAAAATAAAGAAAGGAGCGGATTATATCGTGAAATTCTAACTCTTCCAAAATATAATCAAATCGTTTTCCTGCTTTTAGAGCGGTAATAAAATGGTCAGCTATTTTTGTCAGTTCTTTATCCCATGCGATAACCTCTAATGCTTCCAGCAGCGGATAACCATTACCAAGTAAACGTTCAATTCGCTTCAGGAAACGCAATTGAATTTGTTCAGGAAATTTATTTTGCTGTTTCGTAAAAATTTGTTTCATTGAAGAAACCATATGCATATGCTTTCCTCCTTAAGTGTTCGAACGAATGATAACCATCATATTGATTGCTGTTCTGATTCAGTATTATTTTTTCTAATTTATCTCCCTCAAGCAGTTCCAGGATTGCAGCGCGTCGTTCGACATTGCCTTTTAGTTTGATTGGGATTAATTGTAAAGCTGCAACAGCAATTAGTGATTGAAGCAGATCCTGTTGTTTTATTCCCATTTCAAGTAACCGAAAAATTGTGCCTTGGGCATTTTTTGCATGTAAGGTGCTTAAAACAAGATGACCAGTTAAGGAGGCATTGAACGCGAATGCTGCCGTTTCATTGTCTCTAAGCTCCCCAATCATAATCATATCTGGGTCATGTCTAAGTGCTGCTTTTAGGCCCGCTTGATAAGTAATGCCAGCTTTTTCATTTATTTGCACCTGGAGTACATTATCTAATCTTCTTTCGATAGGATCCTCTAACGTAATTGTCTGATAGGACTTTTCATTAATGATATTTTGCAGTAATGCATATAAGGTAGTGGTTTTTCCGCTGCCTGTAGGTCCAGTAAGAAGTATTATTCCAGAGCGGTTTTCTGTCCAGGATTTTATCCTATTTAATTGTTGTGGAAAAAGAAATAAACGTTCGAGAGGAAGCTGTTCTTCTTGCGGCAGGATTCTTATTGCGAGGCTCTCTAAATCTGAAAGCGGGAGAGTGGAAAGCCTTAGTGAAAATATGCCTGATGGATGCATTTCATGAGGGATGCTGCCATCCTGTGGTTTCTTTGATATACCTATATCCATTCCAGACGTAAATTTAAAATAAGTGAGTAAGAGCTCATAATGTTTGATGGTAATGGCTTGCTGGAAAATGCGTTTACCTTGGAGGCGAAAGTAGATTTTTGTCTCATTGGAGAAGGGATAGAAATGAATATCTGTGGCCTGTTGATCAATTGCTTTATTAATTAGCCTTTCAACAATTGGCAGGGCAGGGTTCAATGTAAAGTTCACCTCCTTATTCTTTGTTTAAATAATATTATTCGACACAACAATCGTATATCCTCTTTTTATTTTATTTTTTGTATATATTTTTTAAACTCGTATATGCTATAAGAAACAAGGAGGTTAGAATGATGTCAACAAACAACTATTTGAAATTTTTAACAGAAGAGGTAGTCCGGTACTTTAATCATTCGAAAGTTGAAAGGAAGAAGAAAAAGGAGGAAGAGAGACAGACAAAAGTATTTTATATGAATCGCTGGTTTGGTTTGCTGCCATTTTCTTTTCGATTATTTATAAAAAATAAATGAAGCATTATAATGCTTCATTTAAATAAATCAGTCCTCCATTTACTACCTCCAGTCTTATTTCCGGTTCGTATCGCGTTTTTAATTCTTCTATTTCTTTCGCAAGCAGTTTGTCATTTTGATTATCCTGATAAAAATGATTTAATACTGCAATTTCTTCTTTTAATGTTTGTTCTGCCTCAAGGGCCCAATCATGTGGTTGTTTCTCAATATAATTTAATACAACACTTTCAACTCTGCGATAGCCATTCGTCAATGAAATAAGTGGAGAGAGGGTGAAACAATAATTTGAAATTTGCTGTTTCAAATCCAGCTTGTTTAATTCCTCCATCATGTTGACAATAATTTTGCCATTTATTAATTGAATACCTAAGGAAATAAGCTCAGCTTTTTTCTGTCTGCCTTTATAGCTTATTTTTATATTTGTCAGCAGCCAGGGATACAATGCCGTATTCTGTTCAGCATGTATTGCTTCAAAAAGCAGTGTGTATTTTTCTTGTTCAATTAAGTAATTCCAAATTTGCTGGAGTCGAGGACTTCCAAAATGTATCCATTCTCCTTCCTCATTTTTCCTGTCGGGGTTAGTTATTAACGTTAATGTCATTGGAGAACCTTTTTCACCTATACTATTAATATAATGCCAATAGAAGGGTCGGTTCATTAAAACCTTATCCAATTCCTCCGTAAGCTGAACGCTAATTACCCCATCGTGCTGTGCTAAAATTTCACATTGATTTGCTGCGAAAAAATCTACGATAAATTTCTCTAAGTCAGCTATGTTCAATTCCTTCACCTGCCGTTTCAGATTCTTCTGCCATCTGCTTTACAATTGATGCTAAATGCTCCATCTTAATTTTTGCTTCCCCCTCAGAGCTTGACTCTGAATAAATTGCTTTAATTTCCTCTTCCATATTCGAAATATTTAATTCAGATAGTATTGCATCCAACTTTCCGATTACATTTTCAAATAATTGAATTTTTCCATAGAGAATGGTCAGGATATGTTCTTCAATTGTATGACGCACTGCCATATTATATATCTTTACATCATGATTTTGACCAAAGCGATGAATTCTTCCAATCCGTTGTTCGACCTTCATGGGATTCCATGGCAAATCATAATTTAGCAGATGGTGGCAAAATTGCAGATTCACTCCTTCTGCACCAGCCTCTGTAGCAATTAAGACCTGCGCTTGGTCTCGGAAAAGTTGAATCATCCAGTCTTTTTTTCCGCGTTTAAAACCTCCCCGAAAAGGCACAGAGCTAATCCCGTGTTGCTGTAAATACCATTGAAGATAAACCTGGCTTGCACGGTATTCTGTGAAAATAATGATTTTCTCGTTACCGATAGATTGAATCAATTCGATTGCCTTTTTTGCCTTTGCATGGTGTGGCAAGGTTTCAATTGTCTGAATAACCTTTTGTAATTCGTGTTTTTCTTGACTATTGTCTAAGAGCTTTGCGAGAGAGAGGTAACAAGCCTCCCGTGAAGAACATAATTCGCGCAGCAAAGTAATCTTTGTAAAAGAATTAAAATCAGGTGCTAATTGATTGAGCAAGCTATATACATTCTGTTCTTCTTTGGTGAAGTCGACCCAGATTGTTTGGATACACCGATTTGATGGGGCGATATCTGTATTTTTTCTTGTATTGCGAATCATAACACTGTCGATAAGTTGTTTTAGATAATTATGATCCCCTGTATGATTGGCTTTTCCTCCATATCTTTTCTTAAAAGAAGTGAAGTCTCCAAGATGCCCGGGTTTTAAAATAGCAATTAAATGGAATATTTCCATCAGGTCATTTTGGATAGGTGTAGCTGTTAATAGCAAGCAATATTTTTTATTAATTGCCCGCACAAATTCATAATTTTTCGTTCTATGGTTTTTTAGTTTGTGTGCTTCATCAATCAAAACAAAATCATATTCATTTTTTAAGATCTCCTCACGATGGGGAGAACGTTTTGCAGTATCTAATGAAGATACAATTACCGCGTTTTGATTCCAGCTATGATTCTTGCGAAAAGCAACTGTTGGTATTAGGAATTTACTGTTTAATTCGTTGACCCATTGATTTACCAAGGAGGCAGGCACAAGTATCAACGCTTTTTTTACCAGGCCACGTATCATATACTCCTTTAAAATTAACCCAGCCTCGATTGTTTTGCCCAGACCAACTTCATCTGCCAGAATGGCTCTCCCATTCATTTTCTCAATTGTTTTTTTCGCTGTTTGCAATTGATGATCAAGAAAATTCATCTGTGGTAAAAGGTCTAAGCTTCTTAAACCGGTAAATGTCGGGATGATTCTATTTTGTTCAGCTTGATAAGCAAGTGATAATAAATGAAAGGGTGAGAAGGGTCCATCTTTATTCAATTTCTCTTCAAGATTGCTAATATATTTATTGTCTTTTTGTAAATGAATAAAATCCATATGATACTCCCTTTTCCTGTTATTAAAATTTGGATTTCACTATACCTTTTCCTATAATTATGGTATTATTCAAGAAAAGGCAGAGGTTTTCTGTTTTATTCTTTTAGTTTTACCATTATATCTAAAAAATATGCTGTGGATGAAGATAAGGGGAGAGCTTACAATTTCTTTGTAACGCCGAAGGAGCAAGCTAAAAGACGAATCTCTCAGGCAAACAGACTCTTATCAGACACAACTCTGGAGAGCGTTTACATTTTGTAAACCACCCAAGAAGCAAGTGCTTACATTGCTATAAACATGTAAGTGCGCAACTTTCTGGTACAAGGACAGAGATTTCTTTAACATCAGAAATCTCTGTTTTTTCATGTCCGAGAAATCTGAATAATGCATTTAATTCGGGTTTGCTTTGTTAAGGACGCAATAAATTCTTTAGGGGGAGAGGATAGGCTTGACGACAGAATTAAGAAGAACGCCGGTTTTTCCTGAGTATGCTAAGGATGGCGGGAAGACAATTGACTTTGGCGGCTGGGACCTGCCAGTACAGTTTTCTGGTATAAAGGAAGAACATGAGGCAACAAGGACTAGAGCTGGGTTATTCGATGTTTCTCATATGGGAGAAATTACTGTAAGAGGAACAAAAGCTGTAGAATTCCTGCAAAGAATGACAACGAATGATATTAGCAAACTGACACCGAAAAAAGCCCACTATACTTTTCTATGCTATGAAGATGGAGGAGTAGTTGATGATTTAATTGTATATATGCTGGAAGAGGATAATTATCTTCTTGTTGTAAATGCAGCGAATACGGAAAAAGATTATGAGTGGTTAACAAAGCATAATTCATATGATGCAAGTGAACTTAAGGTGACCAATGACTCGAATGATTATGCACAGCTTGCAATTCAAGGTCCTTTCGCACAATCGATTTTACAGGAACTAACAAATACAAATCTAGATGAAATTAAATTTTTCCAATTTGCAACAGACGTAACCTTCCAATCTATTGAGGATAAAGGTCTGGTTTCTCGATCCGGCTACACAGGTGAAGATGGTTTTGAAATTTACATTTCCCCTGATAGTGCGGCAAAGCTTTGGCACCTGATTTTAGAGAAAGGAAAGGGGAAAGGATTAGTTCCTGCTGGACTTGGGGCCCGTGATACATTGCGGTTTGAGGCTAATCTTCCTTTATATGGGCAAGAACTTTCGGAGGATATCTCACCTATTGAAGCGGGCTTAAAATTTGCTGTAAAAGTTAATAAAGAAGCTGAATTTATTGGAAAAACTGCACTTAAAAAGCAAATTGACAATGGCCCGGCAAGAAAAATCGTCGGAATCGAAATGATTGATAAAGGCATTCCTCGTACAAATTATGAAGTGCTATATGACGGCAAGGTCATTGGTCATATTACATCGGGTACACAATCACCAACATTAAAAAAGAATGTTGGCCGGGCAATAATTGAAGCAGGGTATGCTGATGTTGGAACAGAATTACTGATTCAAGTGAGAAAAAGAGAGCTTAAGGCAAAAATAGTTCCCACACCATTCTATAAACGGGAAAATTAAGGAGGGGTTACCATGGAATTTCGTTATTTACCTATGACAGAAACAGATAAAAAGGAAATGCTGGACGTGATTGGCATCGATTCCACGGAAGAATTATTTTCGGATATTCCTGAAAAAATTCGTTTTAGGGGAGAACTGAATTTAAAAAAGCCAAAAAATGAACATGAGTTAATCAAAGAACTTACTGTAATGTCGAATAAGAATATTAACTTAAAGGAATACAGCTCATTTTTGGGTGCAGGTGTATATGACCACTATATTCCATCGGTTGTGGATCATGTAATTTCTCGTTCTGAGTTCTATACAGCATATACGCCATATCAGCCGGAAATCTCCCAAGGAGAACTGCAAGCAATCTTCGAGTTTCAGACAATGATATCTGAACTGACTGGTCTGCCGATCGCTAATTCTTCGATGTATGATGGGGCAACATCATTAGGGGAAGCAGTTAACTTAAGTGCAGCACACACAAAAAGAAAGAAGATTTTAGTATCAAAGGCAGTTCATCCTGAGTCACTTGCAGTTGTGAAGACATATGCAAAAGGACAAAACTTAGAAATTATTGAAATTGATCATAATGGCGGTATCACGGATCTAGAACAGCTTGAAGCAGCGTTAAATGACGAAATAGCGAGCGTAGTAGTGCAGTATCCTAACTTTTTTGGCCAAATTGAGCCATTAGCTGAAATTCGCAAACGAATCGATTCACAAAAGAAAACCATGTTTGTCGTATCAAGTAATCCACTTGCCTTAGGATATTTGACTCCACCCGGAGAGTTTGGTGCAGATATCGTTGTTGGAGATACGCAAGTGTTCGGCATACCTGCACAATTTGGCGGGCCGCATTGTGGTTATTTCGCTACAACAGAAAAACTGATGCGAAAAACTCCTGGAAGATTAGTTGGTCAAACAACAGATGAAAATGGTGACCGTGGTTTTGTATTAACACTTCAGGCAAGAGAGCAGCATATCCGTCGGGATAAGGCAACTTCCAATATCTGTTCAAATCAAGCGTTAAATGCACTTGCAAGTTCAGTTGCTATGAGTTCCATAGGTAAGCACGGCTTAAAGAAAATGGCAGAACTGAATATGAAGAAAGCAAGATATGCAAAGAAGAAATTTGCTGAAATGAATATCAATGTACTTTTTGACCATCCATTCTTTAATGAATTTGTTATTGAATTAAAGAAGCCTGTTATCGAAGTAAATGAATTGCTGCTGGAAAAAGGATTTGTTGGTGGTTATGATCTTAGTCGCGATTATCCAGAACTAGGTAATGCAATGTTAGTTGCTGTCACGGAAATTCGTACAATAGAAGAAATTGATTATTTCATTAAAGAAGTGGGGGATATCGATGGCTAATAAAGACTTTCCTTTAATTTTTGAACGAAGTAAAGAAGGAAGAACAAGTTACAGTCTTCCGGCACTTGATGTGCCCGATATTGAAATAGAAGATGAACTTGATGAGGCATATATTCGCAAAAATGCACCAGAATTGCCTGAAGTGAGCGAATTAGAAATCATGCGCCACTATACAGGTTTGTCTAACCGAAATTATGGTGTTGATTCAGGGTTCTATCCACTAGGATCATGTACAATGAAGTATAATCCTAAGATTAATGAAGATGTGGCCAGACTAACTGGTTTTACACATATCCATCCTCATCAGGACCCTAAGACGGTGCAAGGGGCGTTGGAAATGCTTTATGATTTGCAAGCTTCCTTAAAAGAGATTACAGGAATGTATGAAGTATCTTTACAGTCAGCTGCAGGAGCGCACGGGGAATGGACGGCATTAATGATGATTCGTGCTTTTCATGAAGCAAATGGAGATTTCCATCGCACGAAGGTAATTGTCCCAGACTCAGCACATGGTACAAATCCAGCATCTGCTGCTGTTGCTGGTTTTGATTCTGTGACGGTTAAATCAAATGAGCAGGGTCTTGTTGATATTGAAGATTTAAAGCGGGTTGTTGATGAGAATACAGCCGCATTAATGTTGACCAACCCCAACACTTTAGGGCTATTTGAAACAGAAATTATGGAGATGGCAGAAATTGTTCACAGTGTTGGTGGAAAACTTTATTATGATGGTGCCAACCTGAATGCCATTATGGGTTATACGCGACCTGGAGATATGGGGTTTGATGCTGTTCACTTAAACCTTCATAAGACATTTACTGGGCCCCATGGAGGTGGTGGACCCGGCTCTGGACCTGTAGGGGTTTCAGAGGAGCTTGCACCGTTTTTACCAAAGCCGGTAATTGTAAAGGAAGAGAATGAATATAAATTAGAATATAATCGACCACAATCTATTGGACGCGTGAAGCCTTATTATGGGAACTTCGGGATTAATCTTCGTGCATACACATACATTCGTACAATGGGTGCAGAAGGGCTGAAGAAGGTAAGTGAATATGCTGTATTAAATGCCAATTATATGATGCGTAAGTTAGAGAAGGCATATGATTTGCCATATAATCAGCATTGTAAGCATGAATTTGTATTATCAGGGAAGAAACAGAAAAAATTAGGTGTGCGTACACTCGATATCGCAAAACGTTTGCTTGATTTTAAATATCATCCGCCGACGATTTACTTCCCGTTAATTGTAGAAGAAGGCATGATGATAGAACCTACAGAAACTGAATCAAAAGAAACGTTAGATGGATTTATTGATGCGATGCTTGAAATAGCCGTTGAGGTTGAAAAGAACCCAGAAATTGTACAGGAAGCTCCACATCATACTATCTTAAAGCGTATGGATGAAACAACTGCTGCACGTAAACCTGTTTTGCGCTATCATACTGAATCTAAGTAAGGATAACTGAGCTATAATAAAACAAAACGGTACTAAACTTTCATAGAAGAAAGTTCAGTACCGTTTTTAATCATGACAGAAATTTGCTGAAAGAAATAATTTATTTTCTTTTGATTTTTCCTGTCCAATTCTTAAATCCGCCTTTTAATTGGTAGATATCTTCATAGCCTTTTTTATGGAGAATCTGTGCCGCACGAGATGAACGGCTGCTTTTTTGGCAGTAAAGGTAAACTGGTTTATCCTTTCTGATTTCAACTAAACGCTGTTTAAGTTGCGTTACTGGGATGTTTCGCGCACCAAGAATATGGCCGGCATCAAATTCTTGCGGTTCACGGACATCAATTAATTGTGCTTTGCGATATCCCTCAACCCATTGATCTTGGGTTAATACTTTTAGATACATTTTTTGTCTATAGTAACGGAATACCGTTACAGCTAAAAGTACAATCAATACTATAATTAAAACTTCCATTTCATTTTCCCCCGTCTTTCACATATATCACTTTCTATTATAGGATATTTTGCCTGTATTTTAAAGTTTTTCGTTATTCTTTTTGTGTAATTTTAAAATC
This sequence comes from Oceanobacillus sp. FSL H7-0719, assembly GCF_045040795.1. Classification (GTDB taxonomy): domain Bacteria; phylum Bacillota; class Bacilli; order Bacillales; family Amphibacillaceae; genus Oceanobacillus. Next base: position 679,712 of record NZ_CP150301.1, read on the forward strand.
TTTATTTTTTAAGAAGAATGTCGAATTTTAGTGTGTTATCCTTGAATAGCTTTAAAATCCTAATGGTTTCTTTTATTGACAAAAGAGCTTACATCTAGTTTAGTTACAATATATAGTATTAATAATTAAAAAGGATACTATATATTGTTTTATTCGTTCGTTTATGATATTGTAATTGTACCATAAAAATAATAAAAAAGCTTATTTAACTTTTTTGAGGAGAGATTTCATGTCGACATTAGTTAAAGAAAAGTACGAAATAAATATTGAAGCTCTGAATAGTGATATTGCATTATTTGATGCCGTTCATCCGATTACAGAAGATATGAAACTTACACATAGTGGGGTTTCACGATTAGTAATGTTAGATAGATATTCTTTTAAAGATACAGAAAAGAAAACATTAAAAGCAGGGGACTTTGTTGTATTGACTGTAAAGTCTGATCCGAAGTTTCCAGCAAGAGGCCTGGGATTTGTGAAATCTATTAACTGGGATAGAAAAGAAGCTGAAATTAAAGTTCATGACGATTATGTTGCAGTGCTTGATAACGAAGATGAAACAAAAACTGGCATTGTCGTTCGCTCACTTGATGTAATAGATAAACCATTGGAAATATATTATGAACAAATTGCAAGAAGAAATGCTTCAGGTCTTTCAGTAGTTGAAGAAACTGATGAAAAAGCAAAGAGCTGGTTTGATAAGTTTAATAAAGAATTATCTGATCTGAATTTTGTACCAGCAGGACGTGTGTTATACGGTGCAGGTGCAAAAACCGATGTAACTTATTTCAATTGCTATGTGATGCCATATATTAAAGACTCTCGTGAGGGGATCTCTGATCACCGTAAGCAAGTAATGGAAATTATGTCACGTGGTGGTGGTGTTGGAACAAATGGTTCGACACTGCGTCCAAGAAATACATTGGCACGAGGAGTAAATGGAAAATCATCCGGTTCTGTTTCTTGGTTAGACGATATTGCAAAGCTCACACATCTTGTTGAACAAGGCGGTTCGAGAAGGGGTGCGCAAATGATTATGTTAGTAGATTCGCATCCTGATATTATCGAATTCATTATCTCTAAGATGCAGAACCCACGTATTCTTCGCTATCTAATTGAAAATATTGAAGATGAACAGATTAAACTGCTAGCAAAAGAAAAATTAAACTTTACGCCACTTACGGAGACGGAATTTGATCTTTACCAAAGCATCTTAAATTATAAACGAATTCCAGGTCAAGGCGGGTTTACTAATGCAGCTATGAGAGAAACAGAAGAAAAACTGGCTACTGGCGGAACGTATAACGTTCATAATCCTGAGTTTCTTACAGGTGCAAACATCTCTGTATGTATTACGAAAGAATTTATGGAAGCCGTTGAAAATGATGAAATGTACGAGCTTCGTTTCCCTGACGTTGAAAACTATACACCTGAAGAAATGGAAGCATATAATGAAAAATGGCATGAAGTTGGAGACGTGCGTAAATGGGAAGAAATGGGGTATGGTGTACGCGTATACCGCAAAATAAGAGCGAAAGAGCTTTGGAATTTAATTAATATTTGTGCAACTTATTCAGCTGAGCCGGGCATCTTCTTTATTGACAATGCAAATGAAGAAACAAATGCGACTAGCTATGGTCAGCAAGTAGTAGCAACAAACCCGTGTGGTGAACAACCTTTAGCACCTTACAGTGTTTGTAATCTAGCAGCGGTAAACCTTGCAGAAATGGCTGATAAGGAAACAAAAACAGTTAACTATGAGAAACTCAGAGAAACCGTACGAACTGGTGTAAGAATGCAGGATAATGTTATTGATGCGACACCATACTTCCTAGAAGAAAATAGAAAACAAGCATTGGGAGAACGTCGTGTTGGTTTGGGTGTAATGGGAATGCATGATTTACTTATTTACTGTGAAACGACCTATGGTTCTGATGAAGGAAATAAACTTGTAGACAAGGTATTTGAAACAATTGCTACAACTGCTTATCGTACTTCAATTGAAATTGCAAAAGAAAAAGGAAGTTTCCCGTTCCTTATTGGTGAAACAGAAGAAGAAACAGCCCAGTTGCGTAATGCATTTATCAATACAGGCTACATGAAAAAGATGCCGGAAGATATTCGACAAGATATCTTAAAATACGGCATTCGCAATTCGCATCTCTTAACTGTTGCTCCAACTGGAAGTACAGGAACAATGGTTGGTGTATCTACAGGACTGGAACCATACTTCTCATTCTCGTACTACAGAAGTGGACGTCTTGGCAAGTTTATTGAAGTAAAAGCTGAGATTGTACAAGAATATTTAGATAAACATCCAGAGCAAGATCCCAATCATTTACCAGAATGGTTTGTATCGTCTATGGACCTGTCACCAGAAGCACATGCGGATACACAATGTGTTATCCAACGTTGGGTAGATAGCTCTATTTCTAAGACAGTAAATGCACCTAAGGGCTATACAGTTGAACAAGTCGAAAGTGTATACCAGCGTCTCTATAAAGGTGGAGCTAAGGGTGGTACTGTGTATGTTGATGGGAGCCGCGATTCCCAAGTGCTTACATTAAAAGCGGAAGAGAATACATTCGGTGAGCAAACCGAGTTATTTGATGAAGAGGCAGAAAAACCAAAGGTTGTATTAATGGATACAATTCAAGAACTTGATTCTACTAATGTTACAATTGGCTCGGAAATTGGTGATACTTGTCCAGTATGCCGCGAAGGCAGCATTGAAGATATCGGGGGCTGTAACACCTGTACAAGCTGTGGCGCACAGCTGAAATGCGGATTATAAAGAATAAGACCAGTATTGGATAAAGCTAGTATTTCAACTATTATACGGCTTAAGACCAATTCTGGTCTTTTTTTTGCCGAAATATCTAATTACTTGTCTCCTATTCTTTTTTGGGGTATTCTATAATCAAAGAAAGAGTTTTGCACTGAATAAAAAATTATGCTTTGAAATGAGGGGAACATATGCCAACTCCAAGTATGGAAGATTATATTGAGCAAATATATATATTAATTGAAACAAAGGGATATGCTCGTGTATCCGATATAGCCGAGGAACTTGAGGTTCATCCTTCTTCGGTTACTAAAATGGTGCAGAAGCTAGATAAGGACGATTATGTTAATTACGAGAAATATAGAGGATTTGTTTTAAGCCCTAAAGGGAAAAAAATTGGTGAGCGTTTATTATATCGTCATGATTTACTTGAACAATTTTTAGAAGTTATTGGGGTAGATAAAGAAAATATTTATAACGATGTTGAAGGAATCGAACATCATTTAAGCTGGAATTCCATTGACCGGATTGGCGACCTAGTCACCTATTTCAAAGAAGACAAAGAACGCTTAAACAACTTAAAGAAGATTCAGGATATAACAAAAAGTAAATAAACAGGACATCAGCAGATGTTCTGTATTTTTTATGTTCTAAACAGCTCGTTTCAGTTCGTAAAATATAGTATTAGAAAACTGGGAGGAGAATCGATGCGAATTGATGCAGTATTTTCCGGAGGCGGAGTAAAGGCTTTCGCATATCTTGGTGTATTGGAGAGCATTGATAAACGAGGAATACAAATAGAAAGAGTTGCTGGCACATCAGCAGGCGCTATTATTTCATCCTTTATCGCAGCATCCTTTACTATTGATGAAATAAAAAAAGCTGTCCATGAATTAGATGTAAAATTATTTATGGATCCGCCAGTACTCACGAGATATTTCCCATTCACTAAATGGCTTTTTCTCTATTTTCAGATGGGAATTTACCGGGGAGATAAATTGGAACGATGGCTGACTATGAAGTTGGCAGAAAAGAATATCCATACATTTAAAGATATAAAACCAGGATATTTGAAAATTATTGCGAGTGACCTGTCACTTGGCAAACTTGTCGTTCTTCCAGACGATCTTAAGGAATATTATGGGATTGACGCAAATGACTTTTCAGTAGCAAAAGCAGTTCGGATGAGTGCAGGCTTTCCTTTCTTTTTCATGCCTCAAAAAATAAAAGGAAAGTCAAAAACGAAGAGCATTATTGTGGATGGAGGTTTATTAAGCAATTTTCCACTATGGGTGTTCGGCAAAGGCAATAGTTATCTGCGGCCTGTGCTTGGAGTGAAATTAACAGAGAAATCAACAGGAAATGGAACAAATAATATAACGAATGCATTGAATATGTTTCAAGCTCTGTTTTTAACGATGAAAAAAGCACATGATATGCGCTATATTTCAAAAGATGAAGAGAAAAACATATTATTTGTTCCAGTTGACAATATCGAAGCAACTGATTTTTCTATATCTGAAAAGGAGAAACAAAACCTGGCAGCCACTGGAAAAGAAAAAGCAGACACCTTTCTGGAAAAATGGCCAAGATAACAAAATCACCCAGCCAAACCGATTGCAGTTCCCGCGTTTTTACGGATGGAGCTATCGGATCCTGCTGTGCTATTGTTTTAGAACAAAAAATAAAACCGGCCAGTTAAAATGTGGCACGGTCTTTTCCTTTTGATTTATTACCTTCAATTACCCGTAAATGTGTAGCACGCTTCTTTCCCTTGCGATTTATAGCAGTGCTCTTAGTTGTTTTCTTCCATCGCGGATTATCTTCTCCTTTCCCAGGAGAAGGGTTCTGCTGGTATTTTTGTTTCGATTGTTTAACTGCCTGTTTATATTTTTTTGTTTCATCAGATGTTCCTCTTTTGCGAGAGATAAAATAGTAAAATACACCAAAGATAATTACTGCAACGCCAATCATAACGAAAATATTCAATAAGAAATTCTTTGTGTTCCCAAAAAGTTGTGAGAAGAGACCAATGACAGCTAACCCGACAATTAAATATACAAGAATAGCTGTTTTACTACGCTTCATAAAAAGTCCCCCTTTCATTCATTTCACGGAAAATACATCCTTATTATTTATATACCACATTTTAATATTAAAAAACTATGAAAGGTATTGATACGTCAATAATAAGCTGAAAATAATATTTTTTTCATAAATTAATGTTTATTAACAGTCTTAACTAATTTTGCTAAAGTATACCGCTTTTTCAATTCTATTACCATATTTATATCATGTTTATCTTTGCATTGGAAGGATCACTTCTATTGTACTAAATAAAAACAGCTTTCATCATGGGAAAGAATCAATCTTTGCATGTGCAGAAGCAGAAAGAATAATTTTCACCAATGAATTACAGTCGATACGAATATGCAGAAAATTATTATGCAGAATAACCCCTAATTGATGAGACGATAAAGTTATAATCAATCATCTTTAAATAAATCTGTTCAATTTAGAAGCTGAGATAATGAACAGATAAATTCGTTTTAAATAATTATGATAGAAATATGGTTTATGGTAATACTACTTACCAGAGGTGAGACTATTGACTGAGCAAAATGCTGATAATGAAACGTATTCATCTGGGTTATTAATCGCCAGGTCTATCATAATTGCATTAGTGGGCGGTACGATTTGGAGTGCTTTTTTTGTTTTTCTATATTATTTTAGTTTTACTGAGGTAGCTCCGAAAACATTTTTACTTCGTCCTTGGCTGCAAACAAAATGGACGGACCATTGGCAAGGCCATCTTTTGTCAATTTTCTTATCTGGAATGATTTCGATCATACCTGCGATGCTCTATTATATCCTATTGAAAAAAATACACTCCATGTGGGTGGGAGCAGGTTATGGCATCATTTTATGGTGCATTGTTTTCCTTTTGTTAAATCCTTTGCTGACACCAGTTAAACCTATATTGAATTTAAGTATAGACACAATTATTACGACATTATGTGTCTTTATCCTATACGGGACTTTTATTGGTTATTCAATATCATTTGATTATCTTGAAATGAAGATTAAAACGGAGAATGAAAAGAGTGAAACAACCGAGGATAGCGCTATAAAATAGTTACTATTCACCTTCAATTATGATACACTGAAAAAAATACGATTCTTTTTTTATGTAGTTATAATGGAGGGGATGAGCAAATGTCTAAACTAGGGAAATTACGCACTGCATTGGCAGAAAACAATCTTGATGCCATTCTAATTACCAGTCCAATTAATCGGAGATACATTTCTGGATTTACTGGCAGCGCGGGTGCAGTTATCATTTCAGAAAAAAATGCTGTTTTTATTACAGATTTCCGTTATACTGAACAAGCTGAAGCTCAGGCTGAGGGATTTAATATTATTGAGCATAAAGAAGGAATTGTAGCAGAAATTCAAAAGCAGCTTATGGGAAGTAATATAAAAAGGCTTGGTTTTGAAAAAGATCATACGACATATGGACAATATGAGACCTACAAGCAATCATTTGAAGCTGAAGTTGTCCCAGTAACTGGTCTGGTAGAGGGCATTCGCATCATTAAAACAAGCGAAGAGTTAGAGGTTATGAAAAAAGCTGCGAAAATAGCGGATGATGCATTTTTACATATTCAAAGCTTTATAAAGCCCGGTGTAAAAGAAATTGAAGTCTCAAATGAACTAGAATTTTTTATGCGCAAGCAAGGTGCAGTATCATCCAGCTTTGATACAATAGTTGCATCCGGCTATCGGTCTGCAATGCCTCATGGAGTTGCTTCTGAAAAAGAAATTCAGTCTGGTGAGCTCGTGACCCTGGATTATGGTGCATTATATAATGGTTATTGTTCAGACATTACAAGAACAGTTGCGGTTGGTGAAGTAAGTGATGAACTGCGAAAAATTTATAATGTGGTGTTAGAAGCAAACCTGCGCGGGGTAAAGGAAATTAAACCAGGAATGACTGGAAGAGAAGCAGATGCTATTACAAGGGATTACATTACTGAAATGGGTTATGGCGAACATTTTGGTCACTCAACAGGTCATGGTCTAGGGATGGAAGTGCACGAAGCACCAGGACTTTCCCACCGCTCCGATCAAAGATTACAGCCCGGAATGGTGGTAACAGTCGAACCAGGTATTTATGTTGCTGGTCTTGGGGGCTGTCGTATTGAGGATGATATTGTAATAACGGAAAATGGAAATGAAAGATTAACATGGGTAACAAAAGAATTTATTCAACTATAGTATATGGTTGGGGAGGATATTAGATGATTTCAGTAAACGATTTTAAAACAGGATTAACAATAAAAGTAGATAATGACATTTTACAAGTAATTGAGTTCCAACATGTTAAGCCAGGAAAAGGAGCGGCATTCGTTCGTTCAAAGCTTCGAAATTTAAGAAACGGCCATATTCAAGAGAAGACTTTCCGTGGTGGTGAGAAAGTAGAAAGAGCGCATATTGAAACGAAGAAGATGCAATATCTCTATGCGTCTGGTGACTCCCATGCATTTATGGATACAACTACTTATGAACAAATTGAAATTCCAGGAAGCAGACTGGAAAATGAATTGAAATTTATTAAGGAAAATATGGAAGTTCATATTATAACTTATGAAGGCGAAATACTTGGAATCGATTTACCGAAGAACGTAGAATTAGAAGTAACCGAAACAGAACCAGGAATTAAAGGAGACACAGCAAGTGGTGGTTCTAAGCCAGCAACATTGGAAACTGGCATAACTGTGCAGGTTCCATTCTTCGTAAACAAAGGTGATATCTTAGTTGTCAGTACGGACGAAGGTAAATATGTTTCTAGAGCAAACTAATAAATGAAAAATCACACTTAAAAGCCCTGTAAACACAGGGCTTTTTTCTATTGGCATATTATTCCTCAATTTTAACTTCTTTATATAGAGAAATCTACTTTATATCCTGTCATATTTTATTACAACTTACATACATTTTTTATATAGTCTCTATTTAATATCTTATAGAAAGAGGATTACCATGGAAGAAATATTACGATTATTCCCTGCAGATTTTAAACAAATGATTGCAGAGAAAGTTGGTAACCGCTGGGGGAAACTAGAAGAAATAAGATGCAGACTTTATCTTCCTATTGAATTAATCTACGAGAATACAGTGGAATGGATTCATGAAATACCCCCGAATAATCAAACTGGTATGTATTTAGTTAATCAGCTGAGCGAATTTTCACTATATCGAATGGAAAATGAATTACGAGATGGCTATATCACGATTGAAGGAGGACACCGTGTTGGAATTGCAGGGAAAGTTAATACCCGAGGAGGGACCGTAAAAGCAATTCAAAACATCACATTTTTTAATATTCGAATTGCCAAACAACGGATAGGTATAGCGGAGCCTTTAATGCCACACCTCTTCCAGAGGAACTATTTAAATACTTTAATTATTGGGCCGCCGCAATCAGGGAAAACAACACTAATCCGTGACATGGTTCGTATGGTTTCTACGGGCTGGAACATACACAATCCGAGAAAAGTAGCTGTCATTGATGAGCGATCGGAAATAGGCGCAGCAATTAATGGAATTCCTCAGCACGACCTTGGACTGCGTACGGATGTTATGGACGCTTGTCCTAAAGCAGAAGGTATGATGATGATGATACGTTCCATGTCTCCAGAAGTACTTGTAGTTGATGAAATAGGAGGGCAACAAGACTTTGATGCATTGCTCGAAGCAATTTATTCCGGTGTAACTATTTTCTGTTCTGTTCACGGCCAATCGCTTGCTGATTTGAAGGAACATCCCCTAAGCAATAATCTTTTTGAAAATGGAATATTTTCACGTTATATTGTGCTTGATAAAAGGACAGGCAGCTATCAGAAAAAGGAATTATATGATGCAGAAGGAAGAAGATTAAAGGTTTTTAAGGATTGATAGCGATATGAAATGGATGGGAGCTATTTTATTAATTATTTCAACAACCTGTATTGGATTGTATGTAAGTCATCGTTTAGAAAAGCGTCCAAAGCATATCCGGCAATTTAAAAATGCTTTGCAAATACTTGAAGCGGAAATAACCTATAGTCAGGTCGCTTTGCCGCTTGCTTTTCAAACATTAGCAACACAACTGCCGAAACCATTAAACAACTTTTTCCACCGTTTAAGTGAGGACATGCTTATGAAAAAAGCAAATTTTGTTGATTTGTGGGATCGAGCGGTTGAACAGCTTGCCCGGGATGCAGGCTATAAACTGAATGAGACAGAGATTATTAAACAGTTTGGCAGCTCGCTAGGACAACATGATTTTATCCAGCAGCAAAAACAAATACAGCTGACCTTAACACATCTTGATCGAGAACTTGAAGAGGCAAGAGACGAACAAATGAAATATAGCAAGCTTGCAAAAAGTTTAGGTGTACTAAGCGGCGTTTTTCTAGTGTTATTGCTCGTTTAGTTAGAAAGGGGTATTCCATGTTTACCGATATATCTGTTTTATTTCAAATTGCAGGCATAGGCATTATTGTAGCGTTAATTCATACAATTTTAAAACAAATGGGGAAAGAAGAAATTGCACAATTTGCTACTTTGATTGGATTTATTATTGTTCTTTATATCGTAATCAATGGGCTTGCAGATTTATTTAATCAGATTAAATCGGTCTTTATCTTTTGATTCCACCTGTAATTATTAAGTTCACGCTGTATGAATAAGGGACAAGTATTCATCTTTTAGGAGAAAAAAATGGACATATTACAAATTGTTATAGTATCCATTATTGCAAGCATCATTTATATCGTAATGAAAGACATTAATCCTACATTCGCTTTTATGATTATTTTATTTGTAGGGCTCATTATCTTTATGAATGTCATTCAGCAAATAACAATTATTTTTCAAGTGATTCAATCGTTAGGAGAGCAAGCAAATGTCCCGGGTTTTTATTTAGAAACAGTATTGAAAATTATTGGTATTGCATATATCGCCGAGTTAGGTGCAAGCCTGACGCAGGATGCTGGTTTGCATTCCGTCTCAAAGAACATCGAACTTGCTGGAAAAATTTTTATTCTCTTATTGGCCATTCCAATTATTACTGCAGTAGTTGAGGCAATTATTAACTTTCTGCCAACAGTGTAAGGAAGAAGACGATGAATAAAAAACTATTTAATCTGATCATTTTATTGCTTATATTAAGTTTTGCTGTCCCAGATAAATCACATGCAGAAGATGCTGCGTTGGTACTAAAAAATGATCTTCTTGAAGAGGTGTCACTTGAAGGCGTTGAGGAATACTGGAGCAATATAGGAAAAGAGTATGGTGATTATTTACCGGAATTAGAGAAAACTTCATTAACTAACTTCTTTAAGAAAGAAGAGGGACTTTCATTAAAGAGTGTATTCTCCGGATTTACGGAGTTTTTATTCCAAGAATTAATCCAAAGCGGGAAACTCTTGGGAAGTCTTCTCTTACTAACAATCTTTTCGATTGTACTGCAGACCATGCATGCAGCATTTGAAAAAAGTGCAGTAAGCAAAATTGCATATTTTGTAGTGTTTCTCGTATTAATTTTTATTGCACTGCATAGTTTTTACACTGTAATCACTTATGCAAAAGAAGCGATTGACACAATGAGCAGCTTCATGATTGGTATAATTCCACTCATATTGGGCTTAATGGCAACCTTTGGCAACTTTGTTGCAGTGTCATTTTTCCATCCAATTATTATCTTTTTAATTAATTTTACAGGTGTGTTTATTTCTGTTTTTGTATTGCCGTTACTCTCTTTCTCGGCATTGCTTATTATTATAAGCAGCGTTTCTGATAATTATAAAGTAACAAATTTAGCTAATCTCTTAAAAACGGTTGCTTTAAGCAGTATAGGAGTTCTTTTAACAATCTTTCTTGGTGTTATGTCAGTTCAAGGTGCTGCAAGTGCAATTCAAGATGGAGTCACAATGAAAACTGCTAAATTTATTACGGGAAACTTTATACCAGTAGTAGGGAGAACATTTACAGATGCAGCAGATACCATATTGAGTGCGACGCTGCTTCTCAAAAATTCTTTAGGGATTGTTGGTTTGATTATCATTCTATTTATCTGTTTGTTTCCCGCCATAAAAATCCTAGTTATCGCTTTTGTTTACAAAGCTGCAGCAGCAGTGCTGCAACCGGTTGGGGAAGGACCTGTAATAACGTCATTGCAAGCACTAAGCACATATATTTTGTATGTCTTTGCCTGTTTGCTGACTGTATCATTTATGTTCTTATTAGCGATTGTAATTATCGTAGCAGCAAGTAATTTAACCCTTCTTCTAAGGTAGCGTGATGAGAATGGAATTTATAACAGACTGGATCGCACAAATCATTATTTTTATCTTGCTTGCAACAATCATTGACCTGCTTATCCCCAATATAGGAATGAAAAAATATATTAAGCTGGTGATTGGTTTAATTTTGATTTTAATTCTTTTGGCACCAATCTTTGCCCTTTTTCAATTAGACATAGAAAGTGCCTTGAAGCACACGTATTCCACGGTTTTTGAGCAAGAAGGTTCTTTAGAAAAGGTAAATGATGCTATTGAAATGCAAAAAAGTGAAATAGAAATGACTCATGATGCATATATTTTAGAAGAAATGGTTGTCCAATTAAAATCTCTCGCAAATGAATCATTAAACGAGCATCATCAAGCTGAAATTTCAAACATAGAATTTGTGTTTAATGATGACACAGCCATGTCCTATGAGGGACTGGAAGAAGTAATTGTCTACTTGCAAGAATCGACTGCTGAGGAGGGAGGAATTCGAACAGTTGAGGAGGTAGTCATTGGTGCTTCTGATAAAGAGAAAATAAAGGATGATGACGAAATCATTAATCAATTGAGAGAGAGTTGGGAGCTTACAGATAAAAAAATAACCGTCTATTGGGAAGGGGGGGCATCTTGAAGCGAATCATAGACAAACTGTTCCGTACAGAGCAAAAAGGTGATAATGAAAAACTTTCTTGGAAACCCCGATACTTTATTATACTGGGATTAATTGGCGTACTTCTGTTAATGATCAGCAATCTGTTTTCTGATGATGACGAGGGACAAACGAACATGGCTGCAGATGAAATCGAAGAACAAGAGGCACAAACGGGGAAACAAACAGAAGCAGGATTCACATCAGATATTGAACAGCTTGCGAGAAGCTATGAACAGGATTTAAGCACGATGTTAAATAAAATTCAAGGAGTAACTGAAAGTGAAGTGATGGTAAATCTTGATTCTTCAGATGTGAAAGTTTATGAAAAGAATTTGATCTCTGGTACACAGACTACAAATGAAGAGGACCAGAATGGCGGTACACGCCAAGTTGAAGATCGTACAGAAGATACACAGGTGGTTCTTGTCAGACAAGGAGACACAGAAACACCTATACTTGTTCAAACAAAAAGACCAGAGATAAGAGGAGTTTTCATTGTGGCAAAAGGGGCAGAGCAAGCGACAGTAAAAAGCTGGATTATAGAAGCAGTTTCTAGTGTTCTTGATGTTCCTTCCCATAGAATTTCAGTAATGCCTAAAGACTAGGAGGATACGTGATGTTGAAAAAACAAACAGTATGGTTATTAACAATGTTGAGTTTGCTGGTGGTTTTAAGTGTGTACTATATTTTAATACCCAAGGATAATAATGACTTAGCTTTTATTGACCAGGGAGAAGATAATCAGAAATCGACAACAGAAGAGAATGCTAATGCTGTTAATAACAGTGAAGAAGATGCGGCAGATATTGCAAATCTCAATAATGATGAATTATTTGCTACAATTCGTTTGGAAATACAGGATGACCGCAGCAGGGAAGAAGCAAGATTAGAGTCGATTGTTTCTTCCAGCACATCAAGCATTGAAGAAAAAGATAATGCTTTAAAAGAGATCGATGCAATTGGGACAATGGAAACAACAGAAAAAATTGTTGAAGAAAGAATCATCTCAGAGCAAGGGTATGAAGATGTACTTGTACGAAATTCAAAAGGAGAGAAAGTTCATGTGCATGTAAGGGCAGATGAGCTAAGCACGGAAGAAGCACTTAAAATTATGCAACTGGTAAGAGATGAATTTAATCAGGATCTTCCAGTAGAAGTTAACTACCAATCGCTTGCAGCTGAATAAACAGTGATTCCTAATTAAAAATAATAAAGTTAGTCGGGCTTATTCAAACAACATTCCTGAATAAACCCGGCTTATTTATTGTTTTCCTTCCATTCAATATAAACGCTGACACGTAAAGTCACTATATTGGTGACTTTACTGTTTACTTATTGCGGCTGGGAGTCTGCAGTCCAAATCCCCCCTCGTTTTTCGTACGCGGCTGGTGATTCCGCGGGAAACATACAGCGGATGTCCACTGGCATTAAAGTACACAGCACCTTTTATTAATATTAAGTTTTTCAACCTTGTTATATAAATCTTTAACACGTTGCAATATAAGGTATTTTGATGGAATTAAATGCTGTTAAAATTGTATAAGAAATAGTTTGTCTGTGAAATTTAGTTCATTATTAGGATGGCTATAGAGAAACACTACTGTTATAATGATAAAATGTGGAGAATTACTGGATATCAGCATAAATATGTTATGACTTGATAGATGTGATTCATCTGGCTTAAAATAGAAGGTGACTATCTCATCCAACTGTGCATTATTTAAATAATCTTGTAGGTTTACCTTCAATTAAGTACAATATGATAGTAATACTTAGACGTATAAACAAATAAGGGGTGCAATTTAATATGCTAAAAGTACAAGAACTTCGTGAAATTATTAAATTAATTGATCAATCATCAATCACTGAATTTAATTATGAGGCTGAAGGAACTGTGGTTTCTTTAAAGAAAGGAACTAGCGAGACAGCAGCTGTACAAGCAATACCTGCTGCAGTTAATCAGCTGCCACAAAAAGAAACACCGGCAGTGGCTGAGTCAGCACAAAATAACCAGCCTAGAGCAGAAGAAAAAGCAGCAGTTCAGGACGAGCAAGAAACAGTTGTAAATACACAGGATTTTGATTATGAAGTAGTATCTCCAATGGTTGGAACATTCTATTCATCACCATCACCTGAAGATGCTCCATATGTTTCTGTAGGAAGCAAAGTAGAAGAACAATCAATCGTTTGTATTGTTGAAGCAATGAAACTCTTTAACGAAATCGAAGCTGAAGTGAGTGGAGAAGTCGTTGAAGTATTGGTAGAAAATGGAGAATTGGTTGAATATGGACAGCCATTATTCCGAGTAAAGAAAAAGTAAGGGGATGGAGCAAGTGATTAAAAAACTGTTAATTGCCAACAGAGGAGAAATTGCTGTTCGGATTATTCGAGCTTGCCATGAAATGGGCATTGAGACTGTAGCAGTGTACTCTGAGGCGGATAGTGAATCTTTACATGTACAAATGGCAGATGAAGCGTATTGTATTGGGCCAAAATTAAGTAAAGACAGCTATCTTAATTTCACAAATATATTAAGTGTCGCAACATTAACAGATGTAGATGCAATCCATCCTGGCTATGGCTTTCTTGCAGAAAACGCTGACTTTGCAGAAATGTGCGAGGCTTGTAATATTACTTTTGTCGGCCCTTCCCCAGAAGCTATACAGCAAATGGGAATTAAAGACGTAGCAAGAGAAACCATGGCTAAAGCAAATGTGCCAATTGTTCCCGGTTCAGATGGTATTATTGAAAGTGAAGAATCTGGAATAGAGATTGCAGATGAAATTGGCTATCCAGTGATTATTAAAGCAACTGCTGGGGGCGGCGGTAAAGGGATACGTGTTGCAAGAAACAAAGAAGAATTAGTTAATGGTATTCGAGTGACGCAAAAAGAAGCTGAAACAGCCTTCGGTAATCCTGGCGTTTATCTGGAAAAGTTCATTGAAGATTTTCGTCATGTAGAAATTCAGGTCCTTGCTGATAAACACGGAAATGTCATTCATCTAGGTGAACGTGACTGTACGGTTCAAAGAAGATTGCAAAAGTTAATCGAAGAAACACCATCACCAGCGATTACGCCAGAAATAAGAAAGAAAATGGGTGAAGCGGCGGTTAGTGCTGCTGCTGCGGTAAATTATGTCGGTGCTGGAACAATTGAATTTATCTTTGACCGTAAAACAAATGATTTCTATTTTATGGAAATGAATACAAGAATCCAAGTTGAACATCCAGTAACTGAAATGGTGACAGGTGTAGATTTAATTAAAGAACAAATTAAAATTGCAAATAATGAACCATTATCTTTGAATCAGGAAGATGTAACATTTGATGGCTGGGCAATAGAGTGCAGAATAAATGCAGAAAATCCATTTAAGAATTTTATGCCTTCAGCTGGACAAATAGATATGTACCTTGCACCAGGAGGATTCGGAATACGTGTTGATTCAGCAGCTTATTCTGGATATACAATCCCGCCATACTATGATTCGATGATTGCCAAATTAATTGCTTATGCTCCAACGAGAGAAGAGGCAATTAAGAAGATGAAAAGAGCGCTAGATGAATTTGTTGTTGATGGTATTTTTACAACAATCCCATTCCAGCGTTTAATCATGGATCATGAGGTCTTCCAAAGAGGTGAC
This sequence comes from Oceanobacillus sp. FSL H7-0719, assembly GCF_045040795.1. Taxonomy (GTDB): domain Bacteria; phylum Bacillota; class Bacilli; order Bacillales; family Amphibacillaceae; genus Oceanobacillus. Next base: position 695,123 of record NZ_CP150301.1, read on the forward strand.
TTTAATACAAACTTCTTGGAAGAGAATCCAATTTTGGAAAAATAAGACGAAAAAGGTGTGATATCATGAGTGAACAACCACTATTAAATGTAAGTGATGATGCTTCTTTAGGAAGAGTTGAGATTGCTCCTGAAGTGATTGAAATTATTGCTGGAATTGCTGCAGCTGAAGTAGAAGGACTTTATGCAATGAGAGGCAACTTTGCATCAGGTGTAGCAGAGCGTCTTGGTAAGCAAACCCATAATAAAGGTGTTAAAGTAGAACTTACAGATACAGGTATTACAATTGATGTATATTGTATACTCAATTTTGGATCGTCTATTCCGCAAGTCGCCCAGAAGCTGCAAACGAATATCAGACAAACACTTAAAAATATGACACAGCTTGAGATTTCAGAAATCAATGTCCATGTTGTTGGTATAAATATGGATGAAAAGGAAGAACAAGCAAAGCATAACGAGTAGTTCAAAACAAGGCCAAGGCAATATTCTTTGGCCTTGTTTTAATTAGAATATGTTATATATAGCATTATAGAGTTAAACCATGTTATTATTTGTGAAGAATAGTATAAAAGAAGGACCAATTTCTAAAAGGAGCTAGAACATGAAACGACGCGAAGCAAGAGAAAAAGCATTTCAATTTCTTTTTCAAATAGATATTAACGATAATGAACCTAAAGCAGCAATGCAGGATTATCTTTTAGAAAACGAAAATGATCGTTTTCTAAAAGATTTGATTGAAGGTGTAACAGAAGCAAAGCCAGCTATTGATGAAATGATTGCCAAGCATCTTGAGAATTGGACTTTAGACCGTTTGCCAGCTGTTGAGCGTACAATTCTTAGGCTTGCTACATTTGAAATTCATTATATGGAAGATATTCCAGCAAACGTGACAATCAATGAAGCCGTAGAACTAGGGAATGTATTTGGTGATGAAAAATCAGGGAAATTTATTAACGGTGTTTTATCCAAAGTTATTAAGTAAGGAGGAAATACGGAATGACAGCAGAATTAATTAGCGGAAAAGAAGTAGCAGCACAATATAAAAGTAAATTAAAACATGAGGTTGAACAATTAAAAGAGAAAAACCTCATACCACATTTAACTGTTGTATTGGTTGGCAGCAATCCAGCATCTCAATCTTATGTTAAAGGTAAAGAGAAAGCAGCTGCTGAAGTCGGAATCGATTCTACATTAATTAAACTACCGGAATCAACATCAGAAAATGAGCTATTAGACCTTCTTGTAAAGTTAAATGAGGATGAGACTGTTCATGGCATCCTTGTACAGCTTCCACTGCCAGAACAAATCAGTGAGCAAAAAGTTATTGAAACAATTGATCCAAAGAAAGATGTGGATGGGTTTCATCCAATTAGCATTGGGAAAATGATGACTGGTGAAGATACTTTTTTACCTTGCACTCCATTTGGGATTATTGAACTAATTAAATCTAAAAATATCGATATTGCAGGAAAGCATGCAGTTATTATAGGCAGGAGCAATATTGTAGGCAAACCAGTCGGACAACTCTTATTGAATGAAAATGCTACTGTTACATATTGTCACTCGAAAACCGAGAACCTTGAAAAGTATACACGTGATGCTGATATCTTAATTGTAGCTATAGGACGAGAAAACTTTGTTTCTGCTGAGCATATAAAACCGGGAGCAATTGTAATTGATGTAGGCATTAATCGTACCGAGGCAGGAAAGCTGACCGGAGATGTAGCGTTTGAAAGTGCAGTTGAAAAAGCGGGCTACATAACGCCAGTCCCTGGAGGAGTCGGTCCTATGACTATTACAATGCTGTTAGCAAACACGGTAAAAGCTGCTAAAGGATTGACTGCCATTGAAGGATAAATATTTAACAGTTACTGCGTTAACGAGATATATTAAGAGGAAAATTGATTTAGACAGTCATCTGCAGAACATCTGGTTAAAGGGAGAAATTTCAAACTTCAAGCATCATAGCCGCGGCCATATGTATTTAACTATCAAAGACGAGCAATCGAGAATCCAAGCTGTAATGTTTGCAGGCAATAATCGGCATTTAAAATTTATTCCTGAAAATGGGATGAAGGTTTTTATCCGTGGAAATATTAGTGTTTACGAAGCAAATGGCCAATACCAGCTTTATATTAATGAAATGGAGCCCGATGGACTGGGAGCATTATATCTTGCATATGAACAACTAAAAGAGAAATTACTAAAGAATGGCTATTTTGACAAGACGCATAAAAAGCAAATACCTTTGTTTCCTCAACGGATTGGTGTGGTTACATCTCCGACAGGGGCGGCAGTGAGAGACATCATTACAACCATAAAAAGACGTTACCCAATTGTTGAATTAGTCGTTATCCCTGTGCTTGTCCAAGGACCAAACGCAGCTGTGTCAATTGCAAATGGAATTGAACATGCCAACACGATTGGCGGTTTTGATACCCTGATTGTAGGGCGTGGCGGCGGATCGATTGAGGAATTATGGAGCTTTAATGAAGAGATTGTTGCTGCAGCAATTTATCGTTCGGAAATTCCGATTATATCAGCTGTAGGTCATGAAACCGATACAACAATCAGTGATTTCACAGCAGATTTACGTGCAGCGACTCCGACGGGAGCTGCAGAACTTGCTGTGCCCTCACAGGTTGAGCTGAAGAACCATATTAGTCAATTGAATCAAAGACTGACCAGGGAAATGAATCGGCAGCTTGATTTTCATGGGCGCCAACTTGAAAGTTTAAAGTCTTCTTATGCTTTTCGTTATCCTAAAGAACTGGTCAAACAGAAAGAGCAAGAGTTGGATAATCAGCTTGAAAATCTGGAGCGCAGTATTCAGCTGCAATTAAAAGAGAAAAAATCAAGTTTTCAAATAGCCTACAATCGTTTACAGTTACAGCATCCAAAACAGCAGATGGAACAGGCTGCAAAAGCTTTAAAAGATGTAACTGGAAAACATCAGCTGATCATGTCACAGATCGTTGATAAGCATCAATTGAGTTTAGTGAATCTGCTAGATAAACTAAGTTTAGTAAACCCATTGGAAATTTTGAAGCGCGGATTTGGACTGCCCTATAGTGATGACGGCGAATTGATCAAGACTGTTCAAAATGTTAATGAGAAAGATAGAATCACGATTAAGCTAAATGATGGAGATCTGAATTGTAAGGTATTAACAATAAAGGAGAATCTAAATGACCGAAAAAGATGAAAATTTATCATTTGAACAAGCTATGGAAAAACTCGAGGAAATTGTACAGAAGCTTGAAACAGGTGATGTCCCACTGGAACAGGCCATTGATTTTTATCAAGAGGGTATGTTACTATCTAAACTTTGCAGTGATAAAATTGTAAATGTTCAAGAAAAAATGACCAAAATAATGGATGAGCAAGGTGAAGTCACGTCATTTGAAATACAGGAGGAAGAATAGTGCAGCAAGACCTCAGAGATTATCTTATATCCTACAAAACAAAAATTGAAAAAGAGATTGCCGAACGGCTAGGTAAATTAGAAATACCTGAAAACCTTAAAGAATCTATGCTTTATTCTATGCAAGCAGGCGGAAAGAGAATTCGGCCAATTCTATTAATTGCCAGCTTTGAGGCATATGGTACTGAAGTGGAGAAGGCAATTTCATCTGCAGTAGCTTTAGAAATGATTCATACATATTCATTAATTCATGATGACCTGCCAGCAATGGATGATGATGATTATCGACGTGGTCAATTAACAAATCATAAGAAATTTGGCGAAGCAACAGCAATTCTAGCAGGAGATGCTCTCCTTACAAACAGTTTCGAGCAAATCGCTGCAGATTCTATGCTCAGCAGCGTTGAAAAAGCTGAATTAATTACTAAGCTTGCTCAAGTAAGCGGGCCGCTTGGTATGGTTGCTGGACAAATTCTTGATATGGAAGCAGAAAAGCGTTCTGTTTCATTAGAAGAACTTGAAAGAATCCATGAATTAAAAACCGGTGAACTACTGCGATTTGCAGTTTATGCGGGTGCGTATTTAGCTCGAGCTACAGAAGAACAATTAAAACATTTAGTTGAATTCGCACATTATTTAGGATTGATTTTTCAGGTTCAGGACGATATTTTAGATATTACGGGCACAGAAGAAAAACTTGGCAAACCTGTTGGCAGTGATGAGAGTAATGAAAAGAGCACATATCCAAAATTGCTCGGATTGGATGGTGCAATGAAACAGAAAGAAATCTATGTTGAAAATGCAAAACAAGCTTTATCCAAAGCAAATGCAGCAAATTCAACACTCGAATTATTGGTTGATTATTTCAGTAATCGTGATCATTAATTATTATCTTGATTAGAAAAGGTAAACTGCATGGGATCAGATTGAACACGAAAATTTGATTCTGTGCGGTTTTGTTTTGCATTTTTTTCTGTGGATTATAGATTATATTTCAGCGCTTGTTTATAACATGCATTTTAACTAAATGACATTTATTTTCTTGGATGGTGAATTTGATGTATAATAAATCAGAAAAGCTTTTTAAAATACAAGAAATATATTATAAAAAAAAGATAAGTTTAAGTTTACTGTAAAGGAAATAAAAAAATGAGTAAAAAACGCTTAGATGAATTATTAGTTGAAAGAGAGTTAGCGGATAATACGGAAAAAGCTAAAAGGTTAATTATGGCTGGAGTAGTTTTCTCTGAGCAAAATCGCCTGGATAAACCTGGAATAAAGGTAGATGATAAACTCCCGCTGCATATTAAGCAAAAAACAACAGCATATGTCAGTCGGGGTGGACTAAAACTTGAAAAGGCGATTGCGTATTTTAATTTAAAATTGGAAGAGAGAATTTTAATAGATATCGGTTCATCGACAGGTGGTTTTACTGATTGTGCTTTACAAAATGGAGCTAAATTAAGCTATGCTATTGATGTAGGTTATAATCAGTTGGATTGGAAGTTAAGAAATGATAAACGCGTTATTGTAATGGAGAGAACAAATTTTCGATATGTTACAAATGACCAGTTAAAACAAGGCAGACCATCATTTGCCTCAATCGATGTATCTTTTATTTCTTTAAAATTAATCTTGCCAGTTTTAAAAACATTGCTTGTTACAGATAATGATGTGGTTGCACTGATTAAACCTCAATTTGAAGCGAAAAAATATCAAGTTGGCGAAGGCGGAATTGTAAGGGAGCAAACAACACATATCGAAGTGCTTGAAGAGATTGTTCATTTTGCAGAAAAAGAAGGATTTAATTTACACGGCATAACCTATTCTCCAATAACAGGTGGTCATGGCAATATTGAATTCCTAGCTCATTTTAAATACGAAGCAGATAGTATGATTAAGAATGATATTAATTTGGAAGAAGTCGTTATGGAAGCACATAAAGAATTGCTGCATTCCCCTAAATAACATGGAGGTGGTATGAGTGAGCAAAATTCAACGCCATATTAAAATTCGGGAATTAATTAATGGAAATGAAATCCGCACACAAGATGAATTAGTTGATGAGTTAAAATCATTGGGATACAATATCACGCAAGCCACGGTTTCAAGAGATATTAAAGAACTTCATTTAGTGAAGGTTCCAACACTGTCAGGGGATTATAAATATAGTTTGCCTGCAGACTTGAAGTTTAACCCATATGAAAAGCTAAAAAGACTGATCGTTGATGCTTTTGTAAATATAGATCATGCAAATCATTTCATTGTTTTAAAGACACTTCCAGGAAATGCAAATGCAATTGGTGTTTTAATCGACAACCTGGAATGGGAAGAAATTATGGGGACAATTTGTGGTGATGACACATGTTTAATTATCTGCAGAACAGAAAAAAATGCAGTCGAAATAAAAAAACGATTAATTAGTATGCTCTAATACAGCATAGAGCAGTTTTAAAAAGAGGTGAACAATCATGCTAACGGAACTATCTATTCAAAATTTTGCAATCATCGATCAAATTTCAATTACATTTGATGAAGGCTTGACGGTTCTCTCTGGTGAAACCGGTGCAGGTAAGTCAATTATCATTGATGCTATCCAGCTTTTAGCAGGCGGGCGAGGTTCAGTCGAATTTGTACGCCATAAAGCGAATAAAGCAGAGATCGAAGGTTTATTCAGTATTGAAACAAAAGACCATCCAATTTATGAGGTTGGCAGGCAGTTCGGAATTGATATTACGGATGATCAAATTGTTTTACAGAGAACCATAACAAAAAGCGGGAAAAGCATCTGCCGAGTAAATAGTAAGCTTGTTACACTCGCGATATTACGGGAATTTGGAAAAACGCTAATTGATATACATAGTCAGCATGAAACACAGTCACTGATGGATGCCGATAATCATATTAACCTTTTGGATTTATACGATAATGAACGGATTAAACAAGCAAAAGATGAATATCGCTATTTATATGATAAACTGATTCGTTTGAAGAAAAGATATCGTCAGTTAAATGAAAACGAACAGGAAACCGCACATCGCCAGGACCTTTTAGAATTTCAATTAAAAGAGCTTGAACAAGCAAATCTTAAGCCAGAAGAAGATGATATTTTGGAAAGAGAGAGAAGTGCGCTTGCGAATTATGAACGAATCTATACAGCACTGCATGATGCGTATAATGCACTATACGGTGAAGGGAAAGGATTGGAATGGTTAAATGAGGCAATGTCTGCACTTGGGGACAATAGTAACATAGATCCTTTTATTGATGAAAAATCGGAAGAAATTGCAAACCATTATTATTCCTTGGAAAACCTGGCCTTTGACTTTCGGAATCAGATAGACAAACTGCAATATAATCCAGAACGTCTAAATGAAATAGAAAATCGTTTAAATGAAATTAACCGTTTGAAGAAGAAATACGGTACAACCGTCAACGAAATGATTGAATATATGGCGAAAGTAGAGGAAGAACTTGAGCAAATTACAAATAAAGACTTTCATCTGACTGCCCTCGTTGAAGAGATTGAGGAAATGGAAAAGGATGCAATGCTCGAAGCAAAACAGCTGCATGATTTACGAAAACAAGCTGCAGCTTCATTAACGATGGAAATCCATCACGAGTTAAAAGGTTTATATCTCGAGAAAGCAGCTTTTTCCATATCCTTTGATAATGAGACAAATCAACATCCTAAACTTCATAAAAATGGTTATGACCTCATTCGCTTTATGATATCCACAAATCCAGGCGAACCTTTGAAGGAATTAACAAAAGTTGCTTCTGGTGGTGAACTTTCTAGGATCATGCTTGTTTTAAAGAAAATATTTGCGAAACATCAAGGTGTCACAAGTGTGATTTTTGATGAAGTGGACACAGGTGTTAGTGGAAGAGTAGCTCAAGCCATAGCCGAAAAAATATATGAAATCTCCAATGCTTCACAAGTTCTGTGCATCACCCACTTACCTCAAGTTGCAGCGATGGCAGATACGCATAAATTAATTGAGAAACTGGAAAAAGATAACCGGACTGCTACTAAAGTTATTGAATTAACAACTACTGAACAAATGGAAGAATTAAGCAGAATGATAACCGGTACTGAGTTGACTGAAACTGCAAAAGAACATGCAAAAGAGATGCTTGACTTAGCAGAACGATTTAAAAATAAAAATAACAAGGAATAATATTATTTATAAGCCAGAAGCTAACATCACTGGCTTTTTTTTATTTTGTTTTTTCTTCTTTCATAGTATCAGCATTTACATAACCTCATTAATTATTCAAGGAAAACATAAGCAAAACACTAATGAATCACCAGTTTAAAAACAACGCTCTCCGGTCAAATTAGAGGTACAGAAATAATAAATTTGGTATGGGTGAGAATACGAGGAGTGTTCAATGATGACAAAGAGAACAAGAGGACGGATGTATTTATGTTTATTTATAATGATGAGCTTTACTGGTTTATTAATGCTATCTATACCGAATCAAACTGTAGAAGAAAATACCCTGCCTGTAATGAGTCAGAATAATAAACAAGCACAATCTGAATCGAAAGTAGTTGCTTTCGACCGGGTGCAGACTGTAAGCAGTTCGGATTTAAAAACGTTGGTCAAAGATGAAATTAAGGTTGTTCCAGGTGGGCAGTCGATAGGGGTGCAATTACAGACGGCAGGAATATTGGTTGTGGGGCATCATGCAGTTAAAGGGAAAACTGGCACAGTTTCTCCAGGAGAAGAAGCTAAGGTACACGTAGGGGATATTATAGTTGAAATTAATGGGAAGCCTGTTGAAGCATTGACAGAAATTAAACCATATGTAAGTGAAGCAGGAAAAAAGAATGAAGAACTTAAAGTGAAATTGAAACGCGGAAAGGAAACAATCGAAACATCATTACACCCAATTTTTGATGAATCAGAACAGGAATATAAAATTGGCTTATATATTCGAGACTCTGCAGCGGGTATTGGCACAATGACTTTTTATGAACCAGAAACCAAGCGGTATGGAGCGTTAGGTCATGTTATTGCTGATATTAATACTAAAAAGCCAATCGAAATGATGGCTGGAACGATTGTTCGCTCTTCAGTTGTTAATATTGAAAAAGGCAACAGTGGTACACCTGGGGAAAAACAGGCAAAGTTTTCTGCAGAACGAAATAAATTAGGTAGTATTATTAAGAACACACCACATGGAATATTTGGGGTGCTTGATACGAAACTTAGTAATGGGAGTTATGATGAACCTTTAGAAATTACGCGTTCGGATGAAGTGAAAGAAGGACCAGCGAAAATATTAACTGTGGTGGATAAAGAGAAGGTTGAAGAATTTGATATTGAAATTGTCAGTTCAACACCACAGAAAAAACCGGATATTAAAGGAATGGTTTTAAAGATTACAGATCCCAAATTACTTGAGAAAACTGGGGGAATTGTTCAAGGAATGAGTGGCAGTCCAATCATCCAAGATGGAAAAGTTGTCGGTGCAGTAACACATGTATTTGTCAATGATCCCACATCCGGCTATGGAGTTCATATTGAATGGATGCTTCGCGATGCAGGCATTAATTTACAGCAGGTAAAAAAACACGCTTCATGATTGTAAGCTTGTAATGGATAATCTCCGTTACAGGCTTATTTTGTAGACTTTTGTTGAAAGTAATCGAACAATGGCGTGAAAATATAGAAATATAAAAATATACAAACATTTAAAAATAAAAGAAGGATTATTACTTCTTTTGTTGAATATGTAAAAGAGGAAAAGAGCACATAAGGGAGGATTAGAGAAGTGGAGAGTATTTCAGTTTGTTTAGTCGATGATAACCAAGAATTAGTGACATTAATGGAGGATTATTTTGAAGAACAAGACGATATTGAAGTAATTGGTTCAGCATCTAATGGCAGAGATTGTATTGAAATGTTGGATGTGCTTGAACCAGATATACTTATTCTTGATATTATTATGCCCCATATCGATGGTATTGCTGTATTAAATCAGTTACGAACAATGGATTTCAAAAAACGTCCGCAAGTCATCATGCTAACTGCATTTGGTCAGGAGGAAGTGATGAAAAAAGCAGTGGAATACGGCGCTTCCTATTTTATTTTAAAACCATTTGATTTGGATCACTTGGCTGAACAAATTCGAACGATTAAAAACAATACTGGATATAAAACAAGAACAGTAAAACCTAAAAAGACGGAGAAGAAACAAAATCTGGAAGCAAGCATAACAAATATTATTCATGAAATTGGAGTACCAGCACATATTAAAGGTTATATGTACTTACGTGAAGCAATCACAATGGTCTATAACGACATCGAACTCTTGGGATCTATAACAAAAATACTATATCCGGAAATTGCAAAGAAATTTAATACAACTGCATCGCGTGTTGAGAGAGCGATAAGGCATGCAATAGAGGTGGCTTGGAGCAGGGGCAATATTGATTCTATTTCTGCATTGTTCGGCTATACGATTAATCTATCCAAAGCAAAGCCGACCAACTCCGAGTTTATTGCGATGGTGGCAGACAGATTAAGACTCGAACATAAAGTGGGATAATAAAACATAACTGCAGTGTGTTCCACTGCAGTTATATTTTCCATTATACATTTTGAACAATATCTTCTTTCACAACAAAATAAGATTCATACAGAGAACGAATGGCGCGTTCGATATCTCTTGCTTGAATTCCAAACATCATTGAAACTTCTGATGAACCTTGGTTAATCATCTCAATGTTGACTTTGGCTTTTGTAAATGCAGAGGTAGCACGGTTTGCCACACCTACAGAATTCACCAGACCTTCTCCAACAACCATAATAATTGCAATGCCTCTTGTTATGCTGACTGTATCAGGATGTAATTCATTTTTAATTCTTTCCAAGATAATTTTTTCCTTGTCCACTGTAAAGTTACCTTCGCGAAAAATGACTGACATATTATCAATTCCAGAAGGAGCATGCTCGAAAGAAACACCTTCATCTTCAAAAATATTAAGTAATTTTCTTCCGAATCCTATTTCCCGGTTCATCAAATACTTACTCACATAAAGGCTGCAGAAACCAGTATCGCTTGCTATTCCAGTTACAATCCGATCATTCATTTCCTTTTCCGCAACGATAAGTGTGCCTTTAGCCCCTGGATTATTTGTGTTTTTGATACTTACTGGAATTTTTGCGTTTACTGCTGGTATCAAAGCTTCGTCATGAAATACAGAAAAACCGGCATAGGACAGTTCCCGCATCTCTTTATAAGTTAATTTAGTGATTTTTTTAGGATTTGGGACAATATTTGGATTAACGGTATAGACGGAATCCACATCAGTAAAGTTTTCGTATAGCTCGGCTTTCACTCCAGCAGCTATTATTGAACCGGTTATGTCAGAACCACCTCGAGAAAACGTGACAAGTTTACCTTCTGATGTATAACCGAAAAAGCCTGGAATTACGAGTACACCTTTCTTTTCTCTTAACTGATATATTTTCTCAAAGCTCTCTGGCAGTATCTGAGCATTACCTGGTTCGTCACTAAGAATAAGTCCAGCTTCATTCGGGTTAACATAAGTAGCTTGGATGCCAATTGCATTAAGATATGCACTAAGTATTTTTGCAGAACTGTCTTCACCGATTGACTTTACAGTGTCCATTAAGCTTTCCGCAGAACCTGTATTGAACTTCGCGTTATTTAATGCCGCTTCAAATTCATCCAATAATTCATTCGGGAGATTTAAAGTTGACACAATCTCTGTGAGGCGAGTCATAATCTTTGAGAACTGTTCTTCGTGTGATTGTTTTTTAATATACGCTTGTCCCAAATCAATGAGCAAATCAGTTATTTTGGTGTCTATACTTTCCCTCTTTCCTGGAGCAGACACTACGATAAATTTGCGGCTCGGATCACTCTTAATTATTTCACCAACTTTTATTAATTGGTCTGCATTGGCCATAGAACTTCCACCAAATTTTGCAACCTTCATTTCTAATCCCCCTTAACAACCTAAAGATAATTTTCTAATAATAATATCACAAAATTCGCTGAAAATAACGAAATAAATAAAAAAAGATGGATATTATCCATCTTTTAAGTGTAAATCCTTTTCTTTTTTCTTATTTTTCCGATCTCGATAAATAATAAAGCCTCCTAAAAACAGGACTCCTCCAATAAATAAGAGTAATCCGAAGGTAAATTGGATCCATGAATAAAAGAAAATAGAATAAAAATCGTCGAACAACGTGTCACGCATTAATTTAATGCCAATAGCAGCAATTACACCAGGAATTAATAAAATCAAAATAGCCAAATTTCTTACCATTATAATTCTCCTCTATACTTACTCAAATTTCTGTATGTATTTAGATAAAGTATAACAAAACAAACCAAAAAGAGGAACGAAATCTGTCTATAACTTCATTATATTAGCTGGCATGCTTCTGCATTTAAAATCCGGCGTCTACATTTTTTCACTTTCTGCAGGCAGCTGATGAACAAGGATAGCAAGATGTATTTGTTTTCAGGATATATCCGTTTTTAGCTGAATTTAATAGTAGAATCCTCCATTTTATAATAAATTAGCAAGTCTCATGCAGTTTTTATCACGACTTAAATAATGTTTGCTAAATTATTCATGTTAACGTATCATAGAAATATGCAAATTAATGCAAGGTGGTGAATCGATGAAAAATGTTCTCATTATCGGTGCCGGAAAAGGTGGAACTGCATTAATTAATATCATTCGCTCAACAGCCAGTATGAAAATAAGCGCAGTCATTGATCACAATCAAGATGCAAAAGGGTTAACATTAGCAAGAGAATTACATATTAAAACTGGTTCTGATTGGCGTGAATGGGTAGATAAAAACATTGATATTATAATGGAAGCAACGGGGGACGAAACAGTACTAAAAGATATAATTACCTCGAAACATAAAAATACTGTTGTAATTCCAGGGGCCGTAGCTTATATTATCTCCGAGCTTTTTGATGAAAAGAACGAATTGCTGGAACAAATTAAACAACAAAGCGATAGACAAGAACTAATTCTAAATCATATTCGTGATGGCATGATTGTAATTGATAATCAGCAGACTGTACAATTCGTAAATAAGCAAGCTGAAGAGATAGTCGGCTGCAGCAGAGAAGACTTTTTGGGGAAGCATATCAGAGAAGTGATTACAAATTCGCGCTTACCAGAAGTGCTTTCAACACAAGTAAAAGAAATCAATAAAAAGTTTGAACTGAATAATGGAAAGCAAATTATCTCCACTCGAATTCCAATCATCACTGATAATGGACACTTAGTTGGAGCATTTACGGTATTTAAGGATATAACTGAGGTAATGAAGCTTGCCGAAGAGAATACAGACTTAATTGAAGTGAAAAATATGCTGGAGGCAATCATTAAATCCTCATACGAAGCAATAAGTGTAGTGGATGAAAATGGTAATGGCATTATGATCAATCCTGCGTATACAAGAATTACTGGATTGGCAGAACAAGACGTTATTGGAAAGCCAGCTGATGTTGACATTTATGAAGGCGAAAGCATGCATATGAAGGTCTTGCAGACAGGGAAGGCATTTCATGGTGTACGGATGAAAGTAGGTCAATATAAAAAAGAAGTGATTGTTAATGTTGCACCTATTATTGTTAACAATACCGTGCGTGGAAGTGTTGGGGTTCTTCATGATGTAACTGAAATTAAGTCATTGACCAGAGAATTAAAACGTGCCCAGCAAATTATACGAAGTCTGGAAGCAAGATATACATTTGATGATGTTATTGGTTCTTCACCAGAATTGCGCTTAGCATTGGAACAAGCGAAAGTTGGGGCAAGGACTCCAGCGACCGTTTTATTAAGAGGAGAATCTGGTACAGGAAAAGAGCTTTTTGCTCATGCAATCCATAATGAAAGTGTTAGAAAACATAATATATTTATCCGTGTTAATTGTGCCGCGATAGACGAATTTTTGCTCGAGAGTGAATTATTTGGGGTCGAAGCTGACACCTCAGATAAAAGCAAACAGGATATAAAAATCGGGGTTTTTGAGGAAGCGAATCATGGAAGTGTCTTCTTGGATGAAATCGGAGAACTTTCCCTTAAGATGCAAGCAAAAATACTTCATATGCTTCAAGAAAATGAAATCGTCCGTGTTGGTGGCACAGAGCCAATAAAAGTCGATGTGAGAATCATAACTGCAACAAATATAAATTTAGAAAAGGCGATTATGAACCGGACATTTCGGGAGGATCTCTATTACAGGTTAAATCGACTGCCAATTTTCATACCATCTTTAAGTGAAAGAACAGCAGATATAGCAGAGCTATCTCATCACCTGATTCAGAAACTAAATGTAGATTACAGCAGAAGTGTTCGTTCCATAAGTGATGAGGCACTTCATTTATTAGAACATTATCATTGGCCGGGAAATGTAAGAGAATTGGAAAATGTACTTGGAAGAGCAATGATTTATATGGACATGCAGGAAGAAACGATTAAGAAAGAGTATCTGCCAAAGCTGGAACATTCGACTGGAAAAGAAAAGAGAGCGAGCTTATTATTTTCTAATACAGAACCGCTGAATGAAGCTGTAGAAAAATTTGAAAAAGAATATATTTATGACGTATATAAAAGCAATTCTTTTAATAAGACGAAAACAGCCCAGGCGTTGGATATCTCGATCCGGAATTTATATTATAAAATCGAGAAGTATCAGCTTGAGTAAAACTGTTTAATGTTGTTCAATCAGTCGGAAGCGCTTTCATTTATTTTTTAGAGATTAAAATAAAATATATAATATTAAATTTTTGGGGAGGAATTAGGATGGAATTATTCAACTATATGGAGAAATATGATTATGAACAATTGGTATTATGTCAAGATAAGGCATCAGGTTTAAAAGCAATCATAGCGATACACGATACTACATTGGGTCCTGCATTGGGGGGTACCAGAATGTGGACCTACGCGTCAGAAGATGAAGCGATTGAGGATGCTCTCCGCTTAGCAAGAGGTATGACCTATAAAAATGCGGCTGCTGGTCTTGATTTAGGTGGCGGTAAAACAGTAATCATCGGTGATCCTAAAAAAGATAAAAATCCGGAAATGTTCCGTGCATTTGGAAGGTATATTCAAGGATTAAATGGCCGTTACATCACTGCAGAGGATGTTGGAACAACTACTGAAGATATGGATTTAATAAATCTTGAAACAGAATATGTGACAGGTACGTCACCAACTACACCTGAAGCAGCTGGAAACCCATCACCAGTTACAGCCTACGGAATTTACAAAGGAATGAAAGCAGCAGCGAAAGAAGCTTTTGGAAGTGACTCATTAGCAGGAAAAACAATTGCTGTTCAAGGAGTTGGCAATGTTGCGTATGCACTTTGTGAATACCTTCATGAAGAGGGTGCGAATTTAATTGTAACAGATATTAATGAAGCAGCAGTTGACAAAGCGGTTGAAGCTTTTGATGCTAGAGCGGTTGGTCCAAATGATATCTACGGTGTTGAATGTGATATTTATGCACCATGCGCGCTTGGTGCTGTTATCAATGATGATACAATTCCACAGTTTAAAGCAAAAGTAATTGCAGGTTCAGCAAATAACCAGCTTGCAGAGGAAAGACATGGGGATATGCTTCATGAAAAAGGTATTATTTATGCGCCAGACTATGTAATTAATGCTGGGGGCGTAATCAACGTAGCGGATGAATTAGCGGGTTATAATAAGGAAAGAGCGCTTAAGAAGGTTGAAGTTATTTATGATAATTTAGAGCGCGTATTTGAAATTTCAAGACGTGACCATATCCCGACATATGTTGCGGCTGACCGAATGGCAGAAGAGAGAATCAGAGCTGCGCGTGAATCACGTGGCCAGTTCCTCTTAAATGAACGTCATATTTTAAATAGATAATAATACATCTAATCAATAGGATAAGAGCTAGGGGTGGATATAAATGGCAGAGGATTATGATTTAGTTATTCTCGGTGGCGGAACAGGCGGTTATGTTGCTGCAATCCGCGCCGCACAACTTGGTTTAAAAACAGCAATTGTAGAAAGTGAAAGGCTGGGAGGCACGTGTTTGCACCGCGGATGTATCCCATCTAAAGCGTTGTTGCGAAGTGCAGAGGTCTATCGCCAAACAAAGGACGCCACATTGTTTGGGATAGATACGAAGGATGCAGTTTTGAATTTCACAAAAGTTCAAGAAAGAAAAGAGAGTATTGTAGACAAGTTGCATCAAGGTGTCCAAGGTCTGATGAAAAAAGGAAAAATTGATGTATACGAAGGTTATGGAAGAATTTTAGGCCCAAGTATTTTCTCTCCAATGCCTGGGACGATTTCTGTTGAATATAAAAATGGCGATGAAAATACAATGTTGATTCCGAAAAACGTAATTATTGCGACAGGATCAAAACCTCGGAGCCTTCCTGGACTGGAAATTGATGGTGACTTTGTGATGAGCTCGGATGAGGCACTTCAATTAGAGACTTTACCAAAATCTATCTTGATTATTGGTGGGGGAGTAATTGGGATTGAATGGGCGTCTATGCTCAGTGATTTTGAAGTGAAAGTAACAGTTATTGAATACGGACAACAAATCTTGCCTACAGAAGATGAAGCGATTGCTAAAGAAATGGAAAGATTACTCAAGAAAAAAGGCATTGAGTTTGTAAAAAATGCTAAGGTACTGGGAGAAACACTTACAAAAGATGACGGTGTTTCTATTGAGGCTGAGGTAAATGGTGAAAAACAAAGCTTTTCCGCTGATAAAATGCTCTTGTCTGTTGGAAGAGAAGCAAACGTAAAAAATATTGGCCTCGAAAATACGGATATTCTTGTAGAGAATGGTTTTATAAAAACAAATGATTTTTATCAAACAAAAGAATCACATATCTATGCAATAGGAGATGTGATTGGCGGTATGCAACTTGCGCACGTTGCTGAACATGAAGGGATTACAGCAGTAGAACATATTTCAAATAACAATCCCTTGCCGATCAATTATCAAACGATTCCAAGTTGCATTTACTCAAATCCGGAAGCAGCAAGTGTCGGTTTAACCGAAAAGCAAGCTAAAGAAGAAGGTTTCGAAATTAAAGTTGGCAGATTTCCATTTGCTGCAATTGGAAAAGCTTTAGTTTATGGCGAATCAGATGGTTTTATTAAGATTATTGCCGACAAAAATACGGATGATTTACTTGGTGTCCATATGATTGGACCCCATGTAACAGATATGATTTCAGAAATGGGTCTTGCAAAAGTGCTGGATGCCACACCTTGGGAAATCGCAAGCTCGATTCACCCGCATCCAACTTTATCAGAAGGTATTGCTGAGGCTGCATTAGCAGTTGATGGGAAGCAAATACATGGATGATTCATATTTTTAAAAGGGAGTGAATTTCGTATGACAGAAAAACGTCATGAAAAGGCAGGTTTATCGGATAAACAGGTAATTGAAATGTACAAAACGATGTTGCTTGCTAGAAAAATAGATGAAAGAATGTGGCTCTTGAACCGCTCAGGGAAAATTCCATTTGTAATTTCCTGCCAGGGGCAAGAAGCTGCACAAGTAGGTGCTGCATTTGCTTTAGACCTCGAAAAAGATTGGGCAGCACCATACTACCGTGATCTTGGTGTTGTTTTAGCATTTGGGATGACAACGAAGGAGTTAATGCTTTCGGCCTTTGCTAAAGCGGAAGATCCCAACTCAGGCGGCAGACAGATGCCAGGTCACTTTGGCCAAAAGAAAAATCGGATCTTAACAGGATCTTCTCCAGTTACAACACAGTTGCCACATGCTGTAGGAGTTGCTTTAGGCGGTAAAATGGAGAAAAAGGATTTTGTATCCTTTGTTACTCTAGGTGAAGGATCAAGTAACCAAGGAGATTTCCATGAAGGTTTAAACTTTGCTGGTGTGCATAAATTGCCGGTAATTACAATGGTTGAAAATAATAAATATGCTATCTCCGTTCCTTTCGACAGACAAGTGGCGAGTGAGAACATTTCTGTTCGAGCAAGCAGTTACGGCATGCCTGGTATTACCGTTGATGGGAACGATCCGATAGCAGTATATGAAGCGATGAAAGAAGCAAGAGAACGCGCTGTAAGTGGTGAAGGACCCACATTGATAGAGGCAATCACATATCGCCTAACAGCACATTCAAGTGATGATGATGACCGTACGTACCGTGAGAAGGAAGAGGTAGAGGAAGCGAAGAAAAAAGATTCTATCTTTACTTTTGCAAACTATCTTAAAGAAGTCGGCGTGTTAACGGATGAAATAGAAGAAGAAATTACAAAAGAAATAGCTTCTATTGTTAACGAAGCAACAGAGTATGCAGAAGAAGCACCTTATGCTGAGCCAGAGGATGCTTTAAGATATGTTTACGAGGAATAGGAGGGGAAACTGCCATGGCTATTATGTCTTATATTCAAGCAGTAACAACAGCATTGCGCGAAGAAATGCAACGTGATGAGAAAGTTTTTGTATTAGGTGAGGATGTTGGAAAAAAAGGTGGCGTTTTCCGTGCAACGGATGGTCTGTATGAAGAATTTGGGGCTGACCGTGTGCTTGACACACCACTTGCTGAATCTGCTATTGCTGGTGTTGGCATTGGTGCAGCAATGTATGGAATGCGTCCGGTTGCAGAAATGCAGTTTGCCGACTTTATTATGCCTGCGGTAAACCAAATTATTTCAGAAGCAGCAAAAATCCGCTATCGTTCCAATAATGATTGGAACGCGCCGATAACAATCCGTGCTCCATATGGAGGCGGTGTGCATGGAGCACTATATCACTCACAGTCTGTAGAAGCTATCTTTGCAAACCAGCCGGGACTTAAGATTGTTATGCCCTCAACGCCTTATGATGTGAAGGGCTTATTAAAAGCTGCAATTCGTGATAATGATCCAGTATTATTTTTTGAACATAAACGGGCATACCGTTTAATCAAAGGCGAGGTTCCAGATGAAGATTATGTTCTTCCAATTGGAAAGGCCGATGTAAAGCGTGAAGGCGATGATATTACTGTAATTACTTATGGTTTAGGCGTTCATTTTGCACTTCAAGCAGCAGAAAAGCTTGCAGAAGATGGAATCGAGGCACACATACTAGATTTACGTACAGTATATCCGCTTGATCAAGAAGCTATAATAGAAGCAGCAAAGAAAACCGGGAAAGTCTTATTAGTAACCGAAGATAATAAAGAAGGAAGCATCATTGGAGAGGTTGCTGCAATTATTGCAGAGAACTGTTTATTTGATCTGGATGCACCAGTTCAACGTTTAGCAGGCCCTGATGTTCCAGCTATGCCGTATGCTCCGACAATGGAAAAATATTTTATGATTAATCCAGATAAAGTTGAAAAAGCAATGCGCGAGCTAGCTGAATATTAAAATAGGGAGGATTTATAATGGCTACAGAAAAAATCACCATGCCTCAGCTAGGTGAAAGTGTAACTGAAGGAACAATTACGACATGGCTTGTTCAGCCAGGTGATCATGTAAATAAGTACGATCCGATTGCAGAAGTAATGACCGATAAAGTAAATGCGGAAGTACCGTCTTCTTTTTCTGGTGTTATAAAAGAACTTGTCGCAGAAGAAGGAGATACAATTGCTGTTGGTGAAATTATGTGTCATCTTGAAGTCGACGGCGGTTCAAATGAAACGAAGGCGGACAAGGATGAGGAGAAAAGTGAAAAAGCGGAAACAGTCTCAAATGTTTCGGCTGATCAATCGATGAAAAAAAGATATTCTCCTGCAGTTCTGCGATTGGCACAGGAAAATGATATCGATTTAAGTGCAGTAAATGGAACTGGCCGTGGGGGAAGAATTACAAGAAAAGATATCGAGAAACTAATTGCGACTGGAGAAATGTCAAAAGCATCTGAAAAACCTGCAGCTGCTGAACCAACTAAACGAGAAGAAAAACCAGCAAAAGCTATTGTACCTAGTGTTAAAATGCAAGCTGGAGATATAGAAATCCCTGTTACCGGTGTCCGCAAGGCAATTGCACAAAAAATGGTTACTTCCAAACAGGAAATACCACATGCATGGATGACAGTTGAAGCGGATGTTACAAATTTGGTCGCGTACCGTAATGCCTTGAAAGATGAATTTAAGAAACAGGAAGGATTTAGTCTGACTTTCTTTGCTTTCTTTGTTAAAGCTGTTGCACAAGCGCTGAAAGAATATCCTCAATTAAATAGTACATGGGCCGGAGATAAGATTATCCAGCGGGGCGATATTAATATCTCTATTGCAGTCGCAAGTGATGAACAGCTATTTGTTCCAGTTATTAAGCATGCAGATGAAAAGTCGATAAAAGGAATTGCACGCGATATCGTTGATCTAGCTCAAAAAGCAAGAAATGGAAAACTAAGTTCAGATGATATGTCTGGCGGCACATTTACTGTGAATAATACTGGCTCGTTTGGTTCTGTCAGCTCGATGGGAGTAATAAATCATCCACAGGCAGCTATCCTGCAAGTGGAGTCTATTGTAAAACGTCCGGTTATCATCGACAATATGTTTGCTGCAAGAGATATGGTAAATCTCTCATTATCACTGGATCACCGTGTGCTTGACGGATTAATTTGTGGAAAATTCCTGGCTAGAGTAAAGGAAATTCTAGAGAACACAAACGAAGAAAATACTTCAATTTATTAATTTTTATTTATCACAATCAGATAGCTAGTTCTGCTCATGGAAAATGAATTTTAAACAGTCCGCGAATAGTAATGTTAAGCAATGTTTTGGTGAATATACTTCAAATAAAGATTAGTGTTAAAAAACTTTTAAATTCAATAGTTTGTTGTTAACCCAAGCGTTTTACATTGAATTTCAAAGTGTAAGTTGTTAAGCTAAGAACTATAAATTGAAATATTTCTTTATTTGAAAAGGAGAGGTTCGAATGGATTTCAACTTGTTTATGAATGATATTGTTGACGCGGCACGAAAAGATATTACAGAGGCTGGATATGAAGAATTAAAGACACCTGGGGAAGTAGAGAAGGCACTTGACCGTGAGGGGACTACTCTTGTAATGATTAATTCAACCTGCGGCTGTGCCGGGGGAGTTGCACGTCCTGCAGCAGCAAATTCTATTCATTTTGACAAACGACCAGATCATTTAGTTACAGTATTTGCAGGTCAGGACCGTGAGGCGACGGAAAAAGCAAGAGAATATTTTGATGGATTCCCGCCATCTTCACCATCTTTTGCATTATTAAAAGATAAAAAAATTGTTACAATGCTAGAACGTCATGATATTGAAGGTTATTCTGCAATGGAAGTAACAAATAAGCTTCAGCAGCTTTTTGATGAACATTGTGAAGAAATTTAAATTATTTCTCATTGGAGGCTGACAGCAAAAAAGTCAGCCTCTTTTTATTCAAGGTGTTCCAATCTAGCACATTAAAAAAGACTGGAGGTAATATCCAGTCTTCACTTTCAAGCTATTTAAATATGATTTACCTTTCATTAGATAAAGAAAGCCAATCCATATGTTAGCGTTGACAATAACATTAGTATAATCATAATATAAACCATAAGCTTTGTTCTGCGTTCTCGTTTAGATTTCTTTTTAGTATAAGAATGTTTAGACATTCGTGTAACCTCCTTATCGCGAATCCTACTCTTTGTATTTTATCGCGAATTATAGCATTGGACAAGGGGAAAGCCTCATTTTTATATAAATTTTCATATAATTGAATTAAGGGGATGGGGAAAAGTATGACAGATATAAATCCGAATCAAAAAAAAGATTGGGAACAAGAAGTAGAAAAGACAATACAGCGTTTTCCAGAAAGAAAGCAAAGCTTTCGTTCTTCTTCAAATATTGAAGTAGATCGACTGTATGATTCAGACGAAGATACATATGAACTTGGTTATCCAGGTCAATATCCATATTTAAGGGGCATTCAACCAACGATGTATCGCAGTCGTTTATGGACAATGCGGCAATATGCTGGATTTGGTTCGGCATCTGAGACGAATAAAAGGTTCCGCTATTTATTAGAACAGGGACAGACGGGTCTCTCAGTAGCATTCGATTTGCCTACTCAAATTGGCTATGATTCTGATGATGTAATGGCTGAAGGGGAAGTCGGCAAGGTTGGTGTAGCAATTGATACCTTAACGGATATGGAAACATTACTAAATCAGATTCCTTTAGATAAAGTAAGTACATCGATGACAATAAATGCCCCAGCAGCAGTTCTCTTATGCATGTACATTGCTGTAGGGGAAAAGCAGGGTGTTCCCTTGGAAAAACTCACGGGCACAATTCAAAATGATATATTAAAAGAATATATTGCTAGGGGAACTTATATTTTTCCGCCAAAACCATCTATGCGTTTAATTACCAATATTTTTGAGTTTTGTCAGAATAATGTTCCGAAGTTTAATACGATTAGTATTTCTGGCTATCATATTCGTGAAGCGGGATCAAACGCAGTACAAGAGGCTGCATTTACTTTAGCGAATGGGATGGCATACGTGGATGCAGCAATAGAATCTGGCTTAGATGTGGATTCATTTGCACCCCGTCTAGCTTTCTTTTTTAATGCACATAATAATTTTTTCGAGGAAATTGCTAAGTATCGAGCTGCAAGAAGAATTTGGGCAAGAATAATGAAGGAAGAATATGGAGCAAAAAACCCGAAAAGCTGGAAGCTGCGATTTCATACACAAACGGGGGGTTCAACATTAACTGCTCAGCAGCCTGATAATAATATTGTGCGGGTTACATTACAGGCAGTCGCAGCAGTACTAGGCGGAACACAAAGCTTACATACTAATTCGCGTGATGAAGCATTATCTCTGCCGACTGAAGACTCAGCCAGAATCGCACTGCGTACACAACAAATAATTGCTCACGAGAGCGGTATTGCTGATACAATCGATCCACTTGGTGGTTCATACTACGTGGAAGCGCTGACAAATGAGATGGAAACAAAAATTTTAGAATATATTGAGCGAATTAAAGAATATGGCGGGGCTGTACAGGCAATTGAGGAAGGCTACATGCAAAGAGAAATTCAACAGAATGCCTATGAGACACAGAAAAATATAGAGAAGCAAGAAGAAGTAATTGTTGGTTTAAATCAATTTAAACTGGATGAAGAAGTAAATCCTGATCTATTGAAAGTTGATGAAGCATTAGAAAAAGCACAAATAGAAAATTTAGAAGCTATTCGTTCAACACGTGACCAAAAAGAAGTAGAATCAAGGCTTGAAAACTTAAGGAAAACAGCTAAAAACAGTAAAACGAATCTAATTCCATATATTTTAGACGCAGTTAAAGCTTATGCATCTGTTGGGGAGATTTGTAATGTACTAAGGGATGAGTTTGGGGAGTATACAGGATTCTAAGGGGGAAAAGAATATGGAGAAAATCCGTGTTTTAATAGCAAAACCTGGACTAGACGGACATGATCGCGGGGCATTAGTAATTGCGCAGGCAATGCGCGATCACGGCATGGAGGTAATCTATACGGGACTAAGACAATCACCGCTGCAAATTGCAAATGCAGCAATACAAGAAGATGTAGATATAATCGGTCTTTCTTCATTGTCTGGTGCACACAATACATTATTTCCAAAAGTAATTGAAGAACTGAAGAAAAGAGATGCAGGGGATATTCCAGTGATAGCCGGGGGTGTTATTCCGAATGAAGATATCCCATTTCTTATCGAAAAGGGCATTAAACGCATATTTACCAGTGGTTCTTCTACTGAAGAAATGGCGATTTATATTAAACAATTGATTAGACTGGAGGAATCTGCAGAGCCGCCTAAAAAAATTGCGCATATTGGAATAGCAGTTCATAATATTGAGGAGTCCTTAACTTTTTACAAAAGCGCTTTAGGGTTAATTGCCGAGGGGATGGAGGAAGTCGCGGAAGAAGGTGTCAAAGTCGCTTTTCTCAAAATCGGAGAGACACGGATTGAATTATTAGAGCCCCTCCATGATAACTCGCCAATAAAAAAGTTTCTTGATAAAAAAGGAGAAGGCATTCATCATATCGCTTTGGAAGTGGATGATATTCATTCCAGGCTGAATCAGTTAAAAATAAAAGGTATTCAGTTAATAAATGAGGAAGCTAAAATTGGTGCACATAACAGTCAAATTGCTTTTATTCATCCGAAAGCAGCACATGGTGTATTATTCGAACTATGTCAACATGCTGAAGGAAGTGGAGAATAATGGATATTTTTGATAAAATTAATGAGCTGTATGATAAACGCAGAGAAATTGAACTTGGTGGTGGAGATGAAAGAATCTCGAAACAGCATGCCAAGGGTAAAATGACAGCAAGGGAACGAATTGAGTACCTAGTAGACAAAGATTCATTTGTTGAATTAAATCCATTTATTGAAACAAGAACAGCTGATTTTAATGTCAATAGCCAAGGTGGTAAAGGTGAAGGTGTTGTTACTGGTTATGCTAAAATAGATGGGAATCCCGTATATTTGTTTGCACAGGACTTCACAGTATTTGGCGGGGCGCTTGGAGAGATGCATGGGAATAAAATCGCTGCAGTAATGGATCTTGCTGCGAAAAATCTTGTCCCTTTTATTGGATTAAATGATTCTGGTGGTGCAAGAATCCAGGAAGGCGTATCTTCGCTTGATGGATACGGGCATGTTTTTTATAGGAATTCAATTTACTCTGGGGTTATTCCACAGATTTCAGTAATCATGGGCCCCAGTGCTGGTGGTGCTGTTTATTCTCCCGCGATTACAGATTTTGTAATTATGGTAGACAAAACATCACAAATGTTTATTACCGGCCCGAAAGTAATTGAGACTGTTACAGGTGAAAAAATTTCCTCCGAAGACCTGGGTGGTGCAGAAATTCATAATTCAAGGAGCGGGAATGCCCATTTAAAAGCACCTTCAGAGGAAGAGGCCTTAGATACTGTTAAAAAGTTATTATCTTATATCCCATCAAGCTATAAAGAAAAAGCGAGGCATCTGCCATATAAATCAGAGATAGTGGAAAATGAAATGCGCCCAGATCTGACTGATATCGTTCCATTTAATCCCGTACGACCCTATGATGTAAAAAAAGTAATTGATCAAGTAGTCGATCAAGATAGTTTCTTTGAAATTCACGAAGATTTTGCGAAAAATATTGTTGTAGGCTTTGCTCGTATTAAGGGTGAATCCGTCGGTCTTATTTGTAATCAGCCGAAATATTTAGCTGGCGGATTAGATATTGATTCAAGTGATAAAGCTGCAAGATTTATTCGCTTTTGTGATTGCTTCAATATTCCACTTATAACATTTGAAGATGTCACTGGTTTTTTCCCAGGTGTAAAACAAGAACATGGTGGAATCATTCGCCATGGAGCGAAAATTCTTTTTGCATATTCTGAAGCAACTGTACCTAAAATTACCGTTATTACGAGAAAAGCATATGGTGGTGCCTATGTTGCCTTAAATAGCAAGTCAATTGGTGCGGATTTAGTTTATGCATGGCCAAATGCGGAAATAGCAGTTATGGGGCCTGAGGGAGCAGTTAATATACTTTATGCTAAGGAAATTGCTGAGAGTGAAAAACCAGAGGTATTACGTCAGGAGAAAATTGATACATATCGCGAAAAATTTGCAAATCCCTATGTTGCAGCTGGACTTGGTATGGTTGATGATGTAATAGACCCAAGGGAAACCAGAATTAAATTAATTCAGGCACTTGAAATGCTTCGGAATAAGCGGGAAGAACGTCCACACAAAAAACACGGAAACATTCCGTTATAATGGTAAAATAAACAAGTTGGAGGCAAGATAATAATGATTAAAGTAAATGAAGATAGAATTGTAAACGAATTTATAGAATTAGTGCAAGTCGATTCTGAAACAAAACATGAAGCAGAAATAGCGAAAGTATTGAAAGAAAAATTAACTGGATTAGGCCTTGAAGTATACGAGGACGATAGTAAAGAAGCTACAGGACATGGTGCAGGTAATTTAATCTGTACATTAAAAGGAAACAAACCCGATGCAGATCCAATTTATTTCACTTCACATATGGATACAGTTGTTCCCGGGAAAAATATCAAACCAATAATTCAAGATGGCATTATTCGCTCGGACGGCACAACAATTTTAGGAGCTGATGACAAAGCTGGATTAGCTGCGTTATTGGAGATGGTGCTTTTAATAAAAGAACATAACATTCAGCATGGTGACATTCAATTCATCATTACTGCAGGGGAAGAATCTGGTTTAGTAGGAGCAAAAGAGCTGGATGCCTCCTTGATTAAGGCAAAATATGGTTATGCAATTGACAGTAATGGAGAGATTGGCGACATCATTGTTGCAGCCCCTTACCAAGCTAAAATTTTTGCAACAATTAAAGGAAAAACTGCTCATGCCGGTGTAGAACCTGAAAAGGGAATTTCAGCAATTTCACTCGCTGCGAAAGCAATTTCTAAAATGCCTCTTGGAAGAATAGATGACGAGACAACAGCTAATATCGGCCGTTTTGAGGGTGGAAAACAAACAAATATTGTTGTTGACCATGTAGAAATCTTAGCTGAAGCCAGATCACTTGAAAAGGAAAAATTAGATAGACAAGTAACAAAAATGAAAGATGCATTTGAATCTGTTGCTGAAGGGTTGGGTGGTTCAGCGGAAGTCGAAATACAATTAATGTATCCTGGCTACAAACAGCAAGCAGGAGATCAGGTCGTTGAGATAGCACGAGAAGCTGCAAAGACAATTGGCAGAGAAAGCAAGCTGTTAAAAAGCGGGGGAGGAAGCGACGCAAATATTATCGCTGGTTTAGGCATTCCAACAGTAAATCTGGCAGTCGGCTACGAAGAAATTCATACAACAAATGAGCACATCTCAGTAGATAATTTAGTTAAAATTACTGAATTAATTACAGCGATTGTAATTGAAGCCGCAAAATAATGATAAAGAATGCACCCTTTAGGTTTTTTCTTAAAGGGTGTTTTTCATATGATATAATAAAGAAAAAAGCATAAAAGGATGTTGCGCTATGTCCAACATGAATCTGCAAACGAAACGGAGAATTATCTTTCATATAGACATGAATAGTTTTTATGCTTCCGTAGAAATGGCGTTTAATCCTGATTTAAAAGGTAAACCAATTGCAATTGCTGGTAATCCGGAAGAAAGAAAAGGGATAATTGTGACAAGCAGTTATGAAGCGAGAGCTAAGGGCGTTCGTACGACAATGACAGTTTGGCAGGCTAAGAAGCTATGTCCTGAATTAATTCTTCTAAAACCGAATTTTGAACGATACCGGGCAGCTTCCAGTGAAATATTTAAAATGATGTCTGAAATTACACCTCTTGTACAACCAGTGTCCATTGATGAAGGCTATTTAGATGTGACAGAGGTTAAACATTTAGGAAACCCTTTAGAAATCGCAAAAAATCTTCAAAATCAAATCCTAAAAGAGTTAGACCTCCCCTGCAGTATTGGAATTGCTCCAAACAAATTCTTGGCGAAAATGGGATCTGACATGAAAAAACCACTGGGCATTACGATAGTGAGAAAAAGGGAATTGGACAAGACATTGTGGCCGTTGCCTATCGAGGAAATGTACGGGGTAGGTGAGAAAACTGCCGAAAAACTAAAGGCAATAGATATTCATAAGATTGGTGATTTGGCAAAATTTGATGTTTATCAACTGCGGCAAATACTCGGGATAAATGGCGAGCGGCTTAAAAACCGTGCAAATGGAATTGATAATCGTGAAGTTGACCCAGATGCGATTCATGAATTTAAGAGCATTGGCAATTCACAGACCCTGCGAAATGATACTACAGATGAAATTGAAATTAAAGATTTAATGGAACGATTAGCTGATAATGTGATTAGAAGAATGGACAGAAAAGATGCGGTTGGAAAAAGTGTGCAGCTAACGATCCGCTACTATGATCGAAAAACAATTACGCGAAGCAAGAAACTTGATACGTATATCGACAATAAAGAGGATTTATTCTTAATTGCCAATGAGTTGTTTGAGCAGCACTGGAATGAAGACCCGATTCGTCTTATCGGAATAACTGTTCAGCACATTGAAGAGAAGAGGAACATTGGAGAGCAGCTGAGTTTATTTACTTATGAAGAAGCTGAAAAAAAAGAAGTATTACAGCAAACAATTGATAAGCTGGCCGAGAAATTTGGTGAGAATCCTTTTAAACCGTTAAAAGAATCAGGCTCAGATAGAAACACAGGTAATCAATTGCGGACAAGTTTCCAGAAGGATTTCTTGGATGATTATAAAAAATAACCCATAGGACTCACTTAGGAGCTATGGGTTGTTTTTTATTTCATAATTTTTTTGACTACAGATGTATTTAATTTACTTCCAGGATAACGGAAAGGGAAATCAATTTTGGTTGTTTGCTTTAAAATACTCTTTTGGTGAGAGAATGTCTCAAAGCCAAATTTCCCATGGTATTGCCCCATTCCGCTGCTGCCAACACCGCCAAATGGTAAGTAGGGATTTGCTAAATGGTAAACAGCATCATTTATTGCTCCACCGCCAAATTGAATAAATTCAATTACCTGCTGCTGAATCTTTTCATTTTCGCCAAAATAATATAATGCAAGTGCTTTATCACGTCGTTTAATTTCATATAAAGCATCCTCAATATTTTTGAAGGTCAGTATTGGCAGAATTGGACCAAAAATCTCTTCCTGCATAATCTCATCCTGCCAGGTAATTTTATCTAAAATTGTTGGTTCAATCATAAGTGTGCTTTCCTCGGAATTTCCGCCATGAATTACCTTTCCGCTATCTAGATAATGAAGCAGACGATTAAAATGTTTCTCGTTTATGATTCTAGTATAATCTTCGTTATAGAGCGGGTTTTTTCCATATAAGGATTTTATTTGTTTCACTATTGCCTTCATGAGCTTAAATTTAACTCTTTCATGAACATAGAGGTAATCGGGTGCTACACATGTTTGACCAGCATTGGTAAATTTCGCCCAGACTAGGCGTTTTGCTGTCAGGTTGATGTTTGCATCTTCATCTACGATTGCTGGACTTTTCCCGCCGAGTTCCAATGTTACAGGAGTTAAGTGCTCACTTGCTGCCCGCATGATTATCTTTCCGACATTGGAACTGCCTGTGAAGAAAATATAATCAAATTTTTCTTTCAGCAATGCTTCCGTTATGTCTACTTCACCTTCAACAACATGGAATAACGAACTGTCAAAAGTAGCTTGAATCATAGATGCTAATAGCTGAGAGGTTGCCTTTGCATGTTCAGAAGGCTTTAATATGACACAGTTTCCTGCGGACAGTGCTGCAATTGCCGGAGCAATCGCGAGCTGTAAGGGATAATTCCATGGTGAAATGACAAGCACGACTCCATATGGTTCTTGAATAATATAGCTTTTTGACCCTTTATGTGAAAGGGGGGAGGGTACCTTTGCTGGTGCCATCCATGATCTTAAATTACGCAGTGCAAAGTCAATTTCGGAATAAAGAAAACCCAGTTCTGTTGTAAATGTTTCATGCTTGGATTTATTTAAATCTTGTTTTAAAGCATAATAAATTTCTGATTCATAATCTTTCAGCATTTTCTTTAATTTTTTCAAGTTTTCTTTCCGATACTCATAATCTATCGTATTTCCATTCATAAAAAATGTACGCTGATTTTCAACTAAAGTGTGTATGCGTTCCATAGCTGTCTCTCCTCAAAATTACTTTATCTCTGTTTTATAAAAGTCTCTCGCAAGCACGGTATTCGGGAAAATCTCCCGAGCTTCATTTAGTAATGCTTCATATTGTATATTTTGAAAGCGAGAGGAAATATGGGTGATAATTAAACGCTTTACGTTGCTGTTATTTGCAAGTAATGCTGCTTGTTGTGTTGTACTGTGAAAATATCTGGATGCTAAATCTGCCTGCTCTCGGTTAAATGTGGCCTCGTGAACAAGTAAATCTGCATTTTGAACAAAACCGCTATGCTCTTTTTGATAGCGGGTATCTCCCATAACTACAATGATTTTACCAGCTTTTTCCGGTCCAATAAAGTCTTTGCGGTATAGGGTACCGTGTTCTTTTGTTTCAATCGATTCACTATTCTTCAGTTCTCCATATAATGGGCCGGGAGTTATGCCAATTGCTTTTAATTTATCCACAAGCAATTCTCCTGGGTAATTTTTTTCTTCGATTCGATAGCCGTAGCTGGGAATCCCGTGATCAAGTTGCTTAACATGAATTGTAAAGTTATGCTCCTTAATTACAGAACCATCCTCTATTTCAATATAGTGAATGGGATAGCTGAGATGTGATTGGCTAATTTGAATAGATGTTTCCACAAATTGTTTAATTCCTTTTGGCCCGTATATTGTTAGTTCTTCTTCGCCACCTTGAAACGAACGGCTGCTAAGAAAACCAGGCAACCCAAATATATGATCTCCATGCAAATGAGTAATGAAGATTTTATTTATTTTTCTCGGTTTAATAGAGGTATGCAAAATCTGGTGTTGAGTAGCTTCGCCACAGTCAAATAACCAAATATGATTCTCCTCTTGAAGTAGACTCAAGGCGAGTGCAGATACATTTCTTTCTTTTGAAGGAACTCCAGCTCCTGTACCAAGAAAAGTTATTTCCATTACGATTTCCTCCGTTTATTGGAACAGAGTCTTAGCCTATCAGTTCCAGTCCTTATAGATTAAATTTCTGTCTTATTTTCAATACCCTGTCAGGCACATCAGTAATTATTCCATCACACTGTCGTTTTAAGCATTTCATGATTGAACCTCGGCGGTTTACTGTGTATACCCGAAGAGGGAGGTTTTGATTTTTGCTATCTTCAATAAGTTGATGATTTAATAAACGATAATTAATATGCAAGGAGCTGGCTCCAAGCGATACTGCATATCCCGTAAGATCCTCATGCCTTCTCGATCTTAGTAAAGCGACATCCATATTACTGTCAAGTTCTCTCATCCGTTTTACACTTTTAGAACTAAAACTCGAAATTGTAGTTCGCTCTTTTAATTGATATTTTTCAAGTAAATCTAAAACCTTCGATTCCAAATCTTTATAATCTATTTTATTATTTTTCAGCTCTAAGTTTACGTATAAAGATTTGTTGCAAGCCCATCCCAGGAATTCTTCCAATGTAATCAGCTTCGAACCGTTGAATTTAGGGGAAAAATAACTCCCTGCATCTAATTTTTGTATTTCTTCAAGTGTATAATTTTTAACAAAACCTTTGACTCCAGTTGTACGCTGGAGTGTCTCATCATGAATCAATATAGGAATGCCATCCTTTGTAAGCTGTACATCCGTCTCGATTCCTTCCGCTTGCATGTCGTAGGCTAGCTGAAAGGCAGGCATTGTATTTTCAGGAGCATACTTACTAGCACCACGGTGAGCAATTATACGATTTTTCATAACAAATCAGTCCTTTCCTTTATTCTGTTGGAAGCGTGTTAAAAAGTCAATAAACAGCACGCGACAGAACCTTCCAGCTAATAGTCTGGTTACTATTTAAGTGTTTGTTTATCATAGCATATTTCTGAAAAGGGGAAAAATAGAGCTGAGGGTATGTTGAATATCCCCTCAGCTCTGTCTACCGATGATTTGTATACACATTTGCTTTTGTAATTTGCTGCAGCTGCTCATAAATCATTGAAGGAAGTTTTTTAGAATGATCAAAATCAGTGTTTTCCGATACCTGTTTTACATTACTTGCTCCAAAGACTACGGATGCCACTGCTGGATGCTGCTGAGAATATTTTAATGCTAAAGCATTTAAAGATATAGACGGGTCGATATGCTCTGAAACTTTGTTTAATACTGATTTCAGTTCTGTAAAGCTGTAATCAAGATATCCTTCATGTCCTTTTTGACTCAATTGACGGTCACTATGAATGCTGAGCATACCTTTTGCAAGCGGGCCGCGAGCAAGGGCACTAATATTATTTTCAAATAATAAATCAAGAATTTCCTCTTCAGGGCGGCGGTCTAATAAGCTGTATTGCAGCATCACTCCGTCAATAGAAGATTTATTAATATAATCACGGATTACATTTGGGCGAATGGATGAAATCCCATACGACCTAATCCATCCATCTTGTTTTAATTGTTCAAAAGCCTCTATTGTTTCATCAGTTGGATCTTCAACCGTTCCCCCGTGAAGCATGTAAAAATCAATGTAATCTGTCTTAAGGCGTTTCAAGCTGTCTTTGACTGCTTCCATAATATATTTTTTCGAAGGGTCCCAGTACCAATTTTTTGTTTTAGGGTTGAAATGATTTCCAACTTTAGTAGTTAAAATAATTTCTCGGCGAAAATCCTTGATAATTTCACCGACTAATTCTTCATTCAAGCCGAAATCATATAAATCTGCAGTATCTAAGTGATTGATTCCTGCTTCTAAAGCTGTTTCAATAATTGCTTTTGCTTTCTCTTTATCCGTTCCAATTGACATACAGCCTAAAGTTAATTCTGAAATATAAATACCTGACTTGCCCAATTGATTTTTCTTCATGAACACACTCCAATTCCACTTTTCTTTCTATTATAGTAAATAATCCATCCAGCATACCAATAAAATGAATTAAAAAACGTAATAGCAGACTCCTCAATTTAGATTAAAGCTTTGTTAATACCAGGCATCTAGGGTTCGTGTTCCGCTTGCTGAGCGAAGACTCACTCTGCAGGACTTTCCGTGCGGATGGATAGAAAAGCGAGAGGTATTTGGTCTTTGGGCTTCACAAGGTGAGATAGGACAGCAAATCCGAAATATAAGCTATTCTGAATGACATTCTCAAAGCGTATTTATAGACTGTACAGGTCGGGGAAATTGACATTTTTCAGTGATAAATGGTTGCTATTCATTTGTCTTCTAAGTATGCTAAACTAAAGACTAAGTAATAGTAAGGAGAATTTTCATGAATAATTTTGAGGAAAAAACAATAAATACAAAGAAAATATTTGAAGGAAAAATGATAGATCTGCAGGTCGATGAGGTTTCCTTGCCGAATGGTGAAGTGTCCCAACGCGAAATCGTAAAACATCCTGGCGCTGTGGCAGTTATTGCGATTACAAAGGATAATAAAATCGTTTTAGTGAAACAATATCGTAAACCCACAGAAAAAACATTAGTAGAATTACCAGCTGGAAAAATTGATCAGAATGAACAACCATTGGCAGCGGCTATTCGGGAGCTTGAAGAAGAGACGGGCTATACAACAAAAGAACTTAACTTTGTTACATCATTCTATACATCACCTGGGTTTGCTAATGAATTAATATATATTTATATTACAGATACATTGGAAAAATTAGAAACTCCTGTCCAAGGAGATGATGATGAATTTATAGAGATATTAGAATTATCATTAGATGAAGCAAAACAATATGTTGAAGAAGAGAAAATCCATGACGCAAAAACAAATTATGCAATACTATATCTACACGCTTTAGGAAGGATGTAAAACATTGAATTCGTATTTTGCAGATCTTCATATTCATATTGGTCGTGACTGGAATTATAAGCCGGTAAAAATAACAGGCGCGAACAATCTGACATTGACAAACATTTTAATCGATGCAAGTCGGAATAAGGGAATCAGCTTAATTGGTGTAATTGACTGCCATGTACCAGCTGTACAAGAAGAAATCAAAAAGCTGATTGCGGAAAACAAAGCAATTGAACATAAGGACGGAGGCATTCGCTTCGAAAAGGTTACACTGCTTTTAGGGACAGAAATTGAAATTTATGATGACAATTGCCGCGGGCCAATTCATGTACTTTGCTTTTTCCCATACCTGTCGAATATTTCGGCTTTTACTGACTGGCTGAGTGAAAGAATGACAAATATCACGCTTAGCTCACAGCGTTATTATGGTTCTGCAAAGGATTTACAGTATAAAGTAAAAGAATTATCTGGTCTATTTATACCAGCTCACATTTTCACACCTTTTAAAAGTCTCTATGGAAAAGGTGTTGCACATTCTTTAACGGAAGTTTTTGATCCGGACTTAATTGATGCAGTAGAATTAGGTTTAAGCTCCGATACGGAAATGGCTAACGGCATTTCTGAGATTGCAGGGTATACTTTTTTATCTAATTCTGATGCACATTCTTTGCCGAAAATAGGAAGAGAGTATCAAGAGATTAATATGCAGGAACCTTCTTTTAAAGAATTTAATTGGGCATTGCATCGAGTTGACGGAAGAGGCATTGTAAGCAATTTTGGTATGAATCCAATGCTGGGAAAGTATTACCATACCGTATGTAAAGAATGCCTCACTCCCGCAGTGAAAGGAAATCCTTGCCCGAACTGTGGCTCTATGAAAAAAATAAATGGTGTGAAAGAACGAATAGAGGAGCTCACGACAGAACAAGAGCAGCCAGTACGACCGCCATATGTTCATCAAATACCTCTTGAATATCTGCCATCACTTGGTCCGAAGACATTCAGAAAATTACTGGATAAATTTGGAACTGAGATGAACATTGTCCACCGGGCAGAAATGGAGCAATTAAAGGAAGTTGTTCCAGAAAAATTAGCTCAAGCTATTATTGATAACCGCAGTGGCAGCTTACAAATTCAGCCAGGTGGCGGCGGGAAATACGGTTCTATTATTAAAAATAAAAGTAATAAATAATATGAATGAAGAGAGAAAGGAGGAGGAATTCTCCTTTCTTTTAATTCAAGGATTATCTATCAATAGAATACCGTTATAAATAGTAAATCTACTAAAATGTTCTATTTAAAGTGTGTCCTTCATAGCATGATTATATGAATCACTGCTTAAATGGGAGGATGCCAATGCAAAATTTTAGAATGATACTATCACAGCATTTAAAAAATTACTCGATTATTTATTTATTCATGATTATTTTATTTTTATCAGGTATTATTTTTGGAGCAGTTATTGTTAATAGTATGAATTTCGTTCAGAAGGAAGATTTATTTTTTTATTTGGAACGCTTCTTTAATTATACGATAGAGGAGCAGGCAGTTGATAAATTTACTTTATTCAAAGAAAGCTTTTTCTTTCATTTAAAGTATCTTGCCTTGCTATTTGTGTTAGGTCTTTCTATAATTGGATTACCAATTATCTGGATATTATTATTTATTAAAGGACTGGTAGTTGGATTTTCAGTTGGATTTATAGTAAAACAGTTAGGCTCTGAAGGATTGCTTTTTTCAGCCGTTTCGATTGCCCCGCATAACTTTATCGTTATTCCAATTTACATTTTTGCAGGTTCATTAGCCATGATTTTTGCACTGGCCCTCTTAAAGAAAATCTTTTCAAAGGGGAGTGCTTTTACGCTTTGGCAGCCTTTTTTCAATTATATGATCTCTTTTTCCATAATGATTATATTCTCAATTGGAGCTGCGGTTCTCGAATCCTATGTTTCGAATGGCGCGATGCAATATCTGATCAAATCGTTTTACTTATAATAAAACCTACTTTATAATTATTATAAATACAATTAAGCAAAATAAATTTTGACAGCATGTCGATTGGTGCATATAATAAAGTTGGGATATGAGGAGGCGAATTGCAAATGGAACATCGGATTGAACAAATAAAAAAACAGCTCCATGCACAGAATTATAAGTTGACCCCACAACGAGAGGCAACAGTTCGCGTTCTGCTTGAAAGAGAAGAAGACCATTTGAGTGCAGAGGATGTCTATCTACTAGTAAAAGAAAAATCGCCTGAAATTGGTTTAGCGACCGTTTATCGTACATTAGAATTGTTATCGGAATTAAAAATTGTGGATAAAATTAATTTTGGAGATGGTGTATCACGCTATGATCTTCGCAAAGAAGGTGCTAAGCATTTCCACCATCATCTTGTATGTATTGAATGTGGTTCGGTTGAAGAAATAGTCAATGACTTATTAGAAGATGTCGAAAAGATTGTAGAAAGTGATTGGGGATTCCAAGTAAAAGATCACCGGTTAACTTTCCATGGAATCTGTAAGCAGTGCCAAGAAGCGGCTGTAAAAGCCACATAAATTTTCAGCCCCAGCCTTCTCCGTTTGGATGAGGCTCTTTTTGTCTGGACAATAGAACAGACTCCCGCAAAACAATGTACAAGAGGGAATCCATTCAGTAAAAAAATGATTGAATAAGTAATTATGTTTATATCTATTCGCAAACAGGGGGGATAATACATGCTGCAAAATGAATTAGAAGATTACCTTCATTTTCTGCAAATTGAAAGAGGCCTTGCAGAAAACACATTAAATTCATATCGTCGTGACTTGCTTCATTACACGGAATATATATTAAAGGAGAAGGAATTATCAGACTGGAATAAAGTGACAAGGCATGATATTCTCAGTTTCCTGTATTTATTAAAGGATAATGGCAAATCAACAGCAACAATATCACGCCATATCTCTTCCATTCGATCTTTCCATCAATTTTTAATCAGAGAACAAATTGTGAAACAGGATGCAAGTTTACATATTGAAAAACCTAAAAAGGATAGAACTTTACCAGATGTTCTTTCTCAAGCAGAAGTAACTAAACTTCTCGAAATAAATGATTCATCTCCTTTAGGTTTAAGAACAAAAGCAATGTTTGAACTTTTATATGCGACCGGACTTCGAGTAACTGAAATGATTACCCTTAAAACAGATGATCTCCATTTAATGATGGGATTTGTTCAGTGCTTTGGAAAAGGATCAAAGGAAAGAATTGTACCTTTAGGTAATACTGCAAAGCATGTGCTGGAGGATTATCTGCAGCATGCCCGTCCGCATTTGGTGAAGCAGCAAACAACTTCCACATTGTTTGTTAATCAACATGGCAGACCCTTAACAAGGCAAGGATTTTGGAAAATACTTAAAAAGTCTTCCTTGGAAGCAGGTATTCGAAAAAACATCACTCCACACACACTTCGTCACTCCTTTGCCACTCATTTATTAGAAAATGGGGCAGACTTAAGAATCGTCCAAGAAATGCTTGGTCATGAAGATATATCGACAACCCAGATTTATACACATGTTACAAAAACCAGATTAAAAGATATGTACAAAGCATATCATCCAAGAGCTTAATTTCTGCAGCATTCATCTAGCTAAGTTGCATCTGCATATCTGCCTGCGGGTGAAAAATATACGCAAAAAAACATCTTCATGATTAGAATCTTACATAA
The DNA here is from genome assembly GCF_045040795.1 of Oceanobacillus sp. FSL H7-0719. Lineage (GTDB taxonomy): Bacteria > Bacillota > Bacilli > Bacillales > Amphibacillaceae > Oceanobacillus. The sequence continues at coordinate 731,700 of NZ_CP150301.1, forward strand.
TCAATAAAGGTGTTTTTTTGCGTATAAAAAGATTCGTTTTGGGCATCCTAATTTTATATTATCTAGTGGAGGTAAATCTATGAATAAATACTGTATTTACTTAGTTATGATTAGCTTCATTTTATTTACAAGTTTTGTCCCTTATATAACGGTGGATGCTGCATCGGAAAAGGATTCTGACTCTAAACTTGCAAGTGAAGCTAAGTCAGCAATCTTGATTGAACAGGATACAGGAACCATTCTATTTGAAAAAGATTCCCAGGAAAAATTGCCGCCAGCAAGTATGACGAAAATAATGACATTACTTTTAATCATGGAGGCATTGGAGAAGGGAACATTAAAGATAGATGAGCTTGTTCGTGTCAGTGAAAATGCAGCCTCCATGGGCGGGTCACAAATTTTCCTGGAAGCTGGAGAAGAAATGTTAGTGAGTGATCTTCTAAAAGGGATTGCGATTGCTTCCGCTAACGATGCAAGTGTGGCATTAGCTGAACGAATCAGTGGCAGTGAGGAAGCCTTTGTAAAGGAAATGAATAATAAAGTGAAGGAATTAGGACTTGAGAATACTTTATTCCAGAATACATCCGGTTTGCCAGCTGAAAATCATTATAGTACAGCGTATGATATGTCAGTTATTGCAAGAGAGTTATTGAAGTATGAAAATATAACTGAGTACACCTCTATCTATGAAGATTATTTAAGAAAAGGAAAAGAAAATGAATTCTGGCTCGTAAATACGAATAAGCTGGTTCGTTTTCATCCAAATGTAGATGGCTTAAAGACGGGTTATACGAGCGAGGCAAAATACTGTCTTACTGCAACAGCGAAAAAAGATGATATGCGCATAATCGCAGTTGTTCTTGGATACGACTCCTCCAAAGAAAGGAATTCTGCAGTTTCTTCTATGATAGATTATGCTTTTAATCGGTATGAAACGACAAAGCTCTTTGATAAAGGAGAGAAGATCACTGAGATAGAATTTATTAAGGGACAAAGAAAATCAACAAATATTATCACATCCCAGGCAATCAGCACGCTTCATTCTAAAGGTGAAGCATTTGAAAACTTAACTACTGTATACGAATTGGATGATAATTTAACATTACCAATTCATGCGGGAGACGAAATTGGAAGATTACTCGTAAAGAATAATGATGAAGTTCTTGTAGAAGCACCTTTAACTGTTGAGCAATCAATTGATAATGCTTCGTTCTTAACACTTTGGAAACGGTCCTTGCAGGAATTGACTATATTTGAATAAAAACATTGTATTTTTTCTAGTTTTGTCGAATAGCAGGAATTATCGGTCTATAAAAAGAAAGATAGAGTAACGACTTTAAAGAGGAGGAGAAATAATGAGTTTAGAATCATTATTTTCCGTAAAGGAAGATGTTTTGATTGTCCGATTAATTGGAGAACTGGATCATCATGCAACAGAAAGTCTCCGGGACAAGTGGAAAGATATGCTGTATGGACATGGGGTAAAGCATGTCATCCTTAATTTAGAAGGAATTACATTTATGGATAGCTCTGGTCTGGGAGTAATTTTAGGGAGATATAAGGAAGTACTTCAACTTGATGGTGAAATGGTAGTTTGTTCTATTTCACCATCTATAAAACGATTGTTTGAAATGTCAGGAATGTTTAAAATTATTCGTCTTGAAGAAAATGAAATTTTTGCTTTGGAAGCACTGGGGGTGGCTTCATGAAGAATCAAATGCGCCTGGAGTTTTCGAGTGTAAGTGAGAACGAGGCTTTTGCACGTGTTGCAGTAGCGGCTTTTATTTCTCAGCTTGATCCCACTTTAGATGAGGTTACGGAGGTCAAAACAGTTGTATCTGAAGCAGTTACTAACGCAATTATTCATGCGTACCATAATGAACCCGATCATAAAATTATTCTTGCCTGTGCAATTGATGGAAACGAAGTAAAATTATCAATTGAAGATAGCGGAGCCGGTATTGAAGATATTGATGCTGCGCGTGAGCCGCTCTATACATCAAAACCAGAACTTGAAAGGTCTGGAATGGGTTTCACCATTATTGAAAACTTTATGGACGCTGTTGACATTACTTCTCAACCCGGAAAAGGGACAATTTTGGAAATGACAAAGCAGTTTATAAAAACTAAAACGGTTTATAATTAGGATGCATGCCAATGGATCTTAATTTAAAAGTTAATACTCGTAAAGAAAAACTCTCCGACGTACAAGTAAAGGACTTAATTTATCAAAGTCAAAATGGCAGCAAAGAAGCGAGAGATTTTCTGGTTGAAGCTAACGTGCGTCTTGTTTGGTCTGTCGTACAGCGTTTTATGAATCGTGGTTATGATCCAGATGATTTATTTCAAATCGGGAGTATAGGGTTAATTAAATCAATTGATAAATTTGATCTTTCATATGATGTACGTTTTTCTACCTATGCAGTTCCAATGATAATCGGAGAAATTCAACGTTTTCTCAGGGACGATGGCAGTGTAAAAGTAAGCCGTACTTTAAAAGAAACGGGGAATAAAATAAGAAGAACAAAAGATATATTAACTAAAAAATTCGGCAGATCTCCAACGGTAAACGAAATTGCCGATGAGCTGGAAATAACGATTGAAGAGGTTATTCATGCGGAAGAAGCGAGCCGAACTCCACATTCCATCCATGAAACTGTGTTTGAAAATGATGGTGACCCAATCACATTATTGGATCAGCTTGCTTTAGAAGATACAAAATGGTTTGAAAAACTTTCCTTGGAAGAAGCAATACAGAATTTAAGTGAGAGAGAAAGGTTAATTGTATATTTGCGTTACTATAAAGACCAGACTCAAACCGAAGTAGCTGAGAGACTAGGGATTTCCCAGGTTCAGGTTTCCAGGATTGAAAAGAAGCTGCTTCAGGAAATAAAAAGTTTCTTAGGTATATAAAGCTCCTTGATGGGTGATATATACTCTCCATATTGTTATTTACTGTTTACAGCTGAGGAAGCTAATGTTTCCTCAGCTGTTTTCAATTCACTTGGATAAAAATATGAAACGGCGCACATACTATGAAAAATAAAGAAGAGAGAGTGATTATACAATGCCTACAACAATTTATCTCAGGATGAAGAGGAATGTAAACATCAATGAGTATAAACAACTCTTTCTAAAAGATATTGCTCATGTAGCAGCAGAAGATAAATTGATGAAATTATTGGAAGAACGGCCTGTTTATCGTGTAACAAAAAAAGATAATAATGTAATTATTATTGATGGGTTTTTAGTTATAAAAGACATTTTAGTAGAATTTTCCGACTTGGATATTCAGCTAGTGGGCCCTGAACAAACAGTGGTTCGCATGACTCAGAAACCAGTAAAAACAAATGTTTTTCTGGCAATTATAGTCTGGTTGATTTTGTTTATTGGCACAGCAATGACAATCATGAACTTTCATTATGATGTAAGCATGCAGGAAGTGCAGCAGAAACTCCATTATATACTGACAGGTGAAAACAATGAATTTCCTCTATGGATTCAAATCCCTTATTCAATTGGTCTAGGGGCAGGCACGCTGCTATTTTTTAATCATTGGTTTAATCGCCGCTTTAATGAAGAACCGAGCCCACTAGAAGTGGAAATATACAACTACCAGCAGAATCTCGATGATTACCTCATTTTGCATGAGAATAAATTAAATGAACCTAATTAACTTTATACAAATATTCATTGGCTTTAGTGGCGGACTTGTTGTTGGAGCAGGCTTTGTTGCTTTTATTACTGTATTGAATATAATACCTCGATTAATCCAGCTAAGTAAAACTGCGAAGTTTATCAAAGTGTATTCTGCCTGTATTGTACTTGGTTTATTATTTGGAACATTTCTTTCATTTTACCCAGGGAATTTTCATCAACCACTTATCATTTTGCTTTTATGGGGACTTCTTCACGGGATATTTAATGGCCTGCTTGCAGCAGCATTGACTGAAGTTTTACATGTATTTCCAATCCTTTCAAAACGAGTAAGAATGGAAGGGATTTTATTATGGCTATTGATGGCTATTGTATTTGGAAAGATAATTGGTTCGTTATTTCAATGGTTATACTTTGTTACTATCTGAATGATAGAAAAATGTGAGGACGGGAATGGATGTAATGGCAAAGGAAATAAATGTTTACTCAGATATTTCGAAAAATGAGACTTATATGAAGGAAAGGCTTGGTTTAGATATATCCTTTGATATGGGTTATCGAGAAATGATTATTCTCCATAGAAAAATTCAGCTTTACTATGTTACAGGGTTGTGTGATACCAGTGTTATTCAAAAAATATTAGAGGTTATCGTTCAAATCAATGATAATGAAGTTGATTCCGATGCAATGGAAGAAATACTTACCAACCGTCTTGTACATCAGCAAGTCGAGAAAGTCAATAGTATGGATGAAGTTGTTGACCAAGTCCTCTCTGGTCTTGTTGCAATCTTTCTGGATGGCTATGATAAGGCGTATATTGTTGATATTCGTAATTATCCGGGACGTACACCAGAAGAACCAGACACAGAACAGGTTATTCGGGGTTCAAGGGACGGCTATACTGAAAATATTATAGAAAACACTGCACTGACAAGAAGAAGAATCCGTGATGCCAGGTTACGAAACGAAATGATGAAAATTGGAGAAAGATCGAAGACAGATGTATGTCTTACTTATATTGCGGATATAGCAAACGACAATCTTGTGGAGTTTGTAAGGAAACGGATTAAAGATACAGAGATAGACGGACTTACAATGGCTGATAAATCTTTAGAAGAGTTTATCATTGAACGGAAGTGGAACCCTTTTCCACTTGTTCGCTATACAGAAAGGCCGGATGTTGCTGCGAATCATTTAATGGAAGGGCATGTGATCGTTACGGTGGATTCATCACCAAGCGTAATAATTTTGCCAACAACTTATTTCCATCATTTGCAGCATGCAGAAGAATATAGGCAATCCCCATCATTTGGAACATTTGTAAGATGGACGAGATTCTTGGCTGTATTAGTATCACTGTATTTATTGCCATTATGGTTACTCTTTGTCACTCATCCCGAACTTTTACCAAAGGAATTAGCCTTTATTGGTCCAAATGAGGAAGGGAATATCCCTATTATCGTACAAATCCTCGTAGCAGATATTGGAATTGAATTTCTGCGGATGGCAGCGGTCCATACACCCACTCCTTTATCGACTGCAATGGGACTCGTTGCGGCTGTATTAATTGGCCAAATAGCGATTGATGTGGGGATGTTCAGTCCTGAAGTTATCTTGTATGTAGCTGTATCTGCAATCGGATCATATGTTACTCCAAGTTATGAACTTGGGGCTGCGAATAAGTTAATGAAGTATTTATTGATATTAAGTACTGCAATATTTGGTGTAGCCGGGTTTATTGTTGGATTTACCTTCAATATCCTCTTTCTTGTTAATTTGAAATCACTGAAAACACCTTATTTATGGCCATTTCTTCCATTTAATCCAAGAGCGATTATGCATATCATATTCCGAATACCAGTACCATACGCTAAAAAGCGTCCAAGTATCGTACACCCCAAAAATAATTATCGTATCCCGACAAAATAGAAGGACACAAGTGGTTGTTCTTTCGTTTTCTTGTTTTATATGGTAAAGTGATTTATTATTTTACTAATATGAAAATTTGGGGGAAACCGCTATATGATAATTGATCATCATCCATTCACTGTGAACGATCAGAACAATTTAGTAATAGGTGGCACAGATGCTACGGAGCTGGCAAAGAAGTATGGAACACCGCTCTATGTTTATGATGTTGCCTTAATCCGTCAAAACGCAAGAAAGTTTATTCAGGCATTCGAAAAATTAGGTGTGAAATCAAAAGTAGCCTATGCGAGTAAAGCATTCTCTTGTATAGCAATGTTGCAAGTGGCTAAACAAGAAAATCTCCATCTTGATGTTGTATCTGAAGGGGAATTGTATACTGCAATGAAGGCTGACTTTCCAGCTGCACGTATTCATCTGCATGGCAATAATAAAAGTAAAGATGAATTGCAAATGGCAGTTGATCAACAGATAGGCTGTATTGTTATTGATAACTTTCATGAGATTGAATTGCTTGAAGAAGTCTTAGAGGAAGCGGATAAGAAAATCGATGTTCTTATTCGGGTTACGCCAGGAATTGAATTAAATACACATCAATACATTATGACAGGAAATGAAGATTCGAAATTTGGCTTTAATCTTGTCAATGGACAAGCAGAAGAAGCATTTAAATTGCTTCACAATCATAATCGGATTAATTTACGAGGCCTGCATTGTCATATTGGTTCACAAATTTTTGAAACAGAAGGATTTACAGTTGCAATAAAATTGTTATATGAGTATATCGAAAAGTGGCATGACGATTTTAATTATATTCCAGAAGTTTTAAATCTTGGCGGAGGCTATGGAATAAGATATACAGAAAATGATACACCAATAGAACTAGATGTTTACGTAAAAGAGATGGTAAAAGCTGTACAAGAAAACAGTGAAAAATTAAATATTGATCTGCCGGAAATCTGGATCGAGCCTGGCAGATCCATTGTAGGGAATGCAGGTATTTCTTTATATACGATTGGTTCTTCAAAAGAAATACCTGGAATCCGCAGCTATCTGTCTGTTGATGGCGGAATGGCAGACAATATTCGACCAGCCCTCTATGAAGCTCGATATGATGCAGTAATTGCTAATAAAGTGAAAGAAAAAGTTGAAGGTGAAGTAGCGATTGCTGGCAAATGCTGTGAGTCTGGGGATATGTTAATTTGGGATCTGCCTCTACCTAAAGCAGAACCTGGGGATATTCTAGCTGTATTTGCTACAGGGGCTTATGGTTATTCAATGGCGAGCCATTATAATCGCCTTGCAAAACCAGCAATTGTTTTTGTTGAAAATGGCATTGATCGACTAGTAGTAAAAAGAGAATCTTTAGATGATATAGTGAAAAATGATTTATCTTATGAATAATGCAGGTTTTCTTTTAAAAAATCTAGTATAATGTTAAACTATACGAGAAAATGAAATTAATTAAGAAGGAGCGTTTTAAATGAAAAAAACGGGCTATATATTAATGGAAAATGGGGAAAAAATTGAAATAGAATTCTTTCCAGGAGAAGCACCAAATACAGTGAAAAACTTTGAAGAGCTTGCAAATGATGGGTTTTATGATGGGGTTACTTTCCATCGTGTAATTCCAGGCTTCGTTAGTCAAGGCGGAGATCCAACTGGCACTGGGGCTGGTGGAAGCGGCAAAACAATTAAATGTGAGACAGAAGGTAATCCACATACGCATGAAGCTGGTTCTCTATCAATGGCACATGCTGGAAAAGATACTGGATCCAGCCAATTTTTCTTGGTGCATGAGCCACAGCCGCATCTAAATGGAGTGCATACTGTTTTTGGAAAGATCACTTCAGGTCTGGAAATTGCTCGCAATATGAGTAATGGTGATGTAATGAAAGAAGTAAGAGTAATCACTGAATAATGATATATTCAAATTAAGCAAATCATAAATAGCTTATTTGCAGTAATATTCCACTAGTAAGAATTAGTGAATATTGCTGCATATTTATCGATAGAAGGATCATTTATGGATATCAATCTATTACTCTTTCTTATTTTCATTGGTTCTCCTATAAGTATTTTCATACATGAATTTGGACATGCTCTGGCCGCAATTGCTATAAGAGCAAATGATATTACAATTACAATTGGTTCCGGAAGGGAATTCTATGTGGTAAAATGGAAAAGATACATAGTTAAATGTAATATCTTTTATTTTATTGGCGGGGCATCTAATTATGAAAGAGACGAACCATTTACATCAAAAGAAATGATATGGCTTACCCTTTTAGGACCAGTATTTAATGGAATCGCTGCTGGAGTAATTTACTTCTTGCTGATGATATTTCCAAATGTTTATTTAGAAATTTTCTTCTGGTTTAATATGTGGTTGGCAATTGCCAATCTTATTCCATTCCGCATAAACGAGAAACAAACGGATGGTTATGCAATTATACAGTTGCTTAAAAACAAACAATGATGAGCTTGTTTCATATTATAGGAAGAGAAGGCTCATCTCGTATCTAATTCGTAATAACAGGCTCAATCCCAGGCTAAATAGCGACAATATACGCTCCTGATTTCTTTTTTTATTTGACAAACTCTGAATTAAGTGCCATTAATATATATATGCTTTTAAGCGTTTAGATTATAAAGTGATGAATATGAGACACAAAATGATTCTAAGTTTTTTAATGAGGGGTTACTATGTTAATTCGTTATAAAAAAAATATGGAAAAAATTGCAATGGGGCTGCTGTCGTTTATGCCTGATGAAAAAAAGGATGTAAAAAAACTTCAGCAGTATATTAAAGAATATGAGACAAATGACAATTGGCATTTGTATTTATGGAAAGATGATGAGGATGATATTATCGGGGCGATTGGTATACGCATTGAAGATGAAATTAGTGTGGTTATCCAGGACCTGTCTGTCAACCCTTCTCATCGAAACGTGGGTATTGGGAAAAAGATGGTAAATAAAGTCAATGAGCTTTATCAGGGAAAATATACTGTCTCTCCAACGGAGCAGCTTCAGCATTTTTACGATAAATGTGAAAGTATTGATGATAAGTAAAAGCCAGCCCATGTAAAATGGGCTGGCTTTTACACCTACTCAATCTGGTGAGCAAGTATGGATTAAAATTTTACAGCCATGCTGCACCTACGATAATTAAGAGTATAAACAGCACAACGATCAATGCAAATCCTCCACCGTAACTACCACTCATAACGAAAACCTCCTTTAGTGAATACATACATGTAAAAGCTGGGCGAATATGAATGATGAATTTATGATGCCCAGCTTTTACATCTGCTTACGTTATAGCTTATGGCTGACTCATTAATTATGTTTGGGCATTTATTATAGAAATAATTTGCTTTTTTATTTAGAAAGGAAGAACGCGATGGAAGAAGCGTATGAAGTAAAGCTTGAGCAATTTGAAGGTCCATTGGATCTATTGCTTCATTTAATTAAACAATACGAAATCGATATTTACGACATCCCTGTAGCTGAAATCACACAGCAATATATGCAATATATCCATACGATGCAACAACTTGAATTAAATATTGCAAGTGAATACCTGGTAATGGCTTCTACGCTTGTTGCTATTAAAAGTCAAATGCTATTACCAAAGCAAGAGCTCCCTGACGATGAAGAGGAGTACGTAGAAGATCCTCGAGATGAATTGATGCAACGATTAATTGAATACCGAAAATATAAGGAAGCTGCGCAGAAACTGCAGGAGAAAGAAAAAGAAGGGACACATATCTATACAAGACCGCCAGTTGCTTTCAATGATTTATCATTTGAAAAGTCACCAACTGTTCAAGGTGATTTAACAATCTATGACATGATTGGTGCACTTGGTAAAATGCTTGAACGGAAAAAGTGGAATCAGCCGCTTGATACTAAAATCCAGCGTGCCGAGATATCAATTGAACAGCGAATGGGTGATGTATTACAATTAGTTAAAAAGGCGAAGGATGGAATAGCTTTTGATGAATTATTTCCAAAGCCGTCCCGTACCCATGTTGTTGTTACCTTTCTCGCTCTATTAGAATTGATGAAGGAACAGCAAGTATATTGCAAACAAACAAAGCATTTCGATAAGCTATATTTGTTTTATATGGAGGAATAAATGTGGAAATTGGACATTTAAAAGCTGTTGTTGAAGGATTGCTTTTTGCTTCTGGTGATGAAGGGATTACTATGAAACAATTAAGTAAGATTTTAGATATCACTGAATCTGCAGCAGCGCATTTGATTGAAGAATTAAAATACGATTATGAACATACAGATCGCGGATTAATGATTATGGAATCACACGATGTTATTCATTTAACGACAAAACCTGAGCACAGCCAGTACTTTAAAAAACTTCTAGAAACACCACAATCTACGAGGTTATCTCAAGCAGCACTTGAAACCCTGGCGATAATAGCCTATCGTCAGCCGATTACGAGAACTGAAATTGAAGAAATTAGAGGGGTTAAGAGTGATGGGCCTGTGCAAACACTAATTAATCGTTATTTAATCGAGGATATGGGGAGGAAGGATACTGTAGGGAGACCAATTTTATTCCGCACAACAAAGGACTTCCTAACCTTTTTTGGGTTAACATCTCTCGAGGAACTGCCACTACTTCCTGATACAGAAACGGATGAAGATTCCAGTCAAGAAGTTGACTTATTCTTTGAAAGATTTAACGAGGAACTAAATGTAGACAGCGAAGATTAAAAAAATCCACTTACTTGCTAAGTGGGTTTTTTTAATGAAGTTAATTAGTGCTCATTTAAAAGCATATTCAAGACCGCGAATATTAGATGGATAACTTAATGGGTGTGAAAGTAATATCAATTGTTTATCTCTTCTCAGAAAGCTTAATTTTAGTTGTTTACGGGCATATAACGAATTACCATGTGCATAGAATAAAATAGAAATGAGCTGGGAGGATTAATGATGAGGTTACTTTTTGCGATGCTTTTTGTACAAGCTCTGTTTATATTTACCGCTGGCATTGGACAGGCTGCACCGAATGTTTCCGCAGCCAATGCTATTTTAATTGACAATGAAACAGGTGAAATCTTGTTTGAAAAGGAAGCACATGAGGAAAGGCCAATTGCCAGTATTACTAAAATAATGACAGCTCTTCTTGCTGTCGAGTCAGGGAAGCTGGATGAGCAAGCTGTTGTTTCAAGAAAGGCAATTTATACAGAAGGTTCTTCCATCTATCTAGAGCAGGGTGAAAAAATGAAGGTAAATGATCTAGTTTATGGCCTGATGCTGCGTTCGGGAAATGATGCTGCAGTTGCGATTGCTGAACATATTGGCGGAAGTGAAGAGGGATTTATTTTTTTAATGAATGAAAAGGCAGCCTGGCTTGGCATGAATCATACTCACTTTACAAACCCGCATGGACTAGATCATGAAGAACATTATTCAAGCGCTTATGATATGGCTATATTAATGAAAAACGCAATGGAGAATAAAACATTTCAAGAAATTAGTGCAAGCAAAATCTATAAATCTGCCACCCGTTCGTACAGCTGGCAGAATAAACATAAGCTTGTAACGGGATATTATTCTAATGCGACAGGCGGAAAAACTGGTTATACAAAACGAACTGGAAGAACTTTAGTGACCTCGGCGGAAAAAGATGGTCAGAAGTTAATTGCAGTGACGTTGAATGGTCCGGATGACTGGAATGATCACATTAATCTTTTTGAATGGGGCTTTGACAGACTGGCAGCAGATAAGTCAATTGACGAGAATTCAGCTTTTGAATTGACGGGGAAAGAAAACCAGCGTGTATTCAATTTTATGACAGATATATCAGATATATTACAGAGAATGACAGGCGTAAAATCATGGTAAATATTATATGGGCAATAATGGCGATTGTTGGGATTCTATACGCGATGATTAATGGGAAGATGGAGGAGGTCAATCAAGCAATTATAGAAAGTGCAAGTGAGGCAGTGACATTATCTATTGGACTAATCAGTATCTTAGTGTTTTGGCTTGGAATTATGAAGGTTGCTGAAGCAGCAGGAATTCTTAATTTATTATCCAAAATCATGCGGCCGTTTATTGTTAAGTTGTTTCCTGAAATCCCGAAGGACCATCCAGCTATAGGTTATATTCTATCCAACTTCACAGCGAACTTTTTTGGTCTGGGGAATGCGGCGACACCATTAGGTATAAAAGCAATGCAAGAAATGAAAAAATTGAGTAACTCTGACACAGCTTCGAGATCAATGATAACATTTTTAGCGATAAACACATCTAGCTTAACTTTAGTACCCACTACAGTGATTGCAATACGAATGCAGTATAATTCTGTTTCTCCTACAGAAATTGTCAGTACTACTTTGATTGCCTCTTTGGCGGGAATGACGAGTGCAATCTTAATTGATAGATTTTATTTTAAAAAAGAATCATGGAGGAAATAATATGTCTTGGATGACTGCGATTAGTATTTGGATTATTCCTTGTTTTTTGCTTATTGTTCTTGTGACAGCATCCTGGAAGCGTCTGCCTAGTTATGAACTTTTTGTTGAAGGAGGCAAAGAAGGTGTCAAGATGGCATTTTCTTTACTTCCTTTTTTAGTCGGAATGATTGTTGCAATTTCTATTTTGCGGAGTTCAGGAGTGCTTGATGCACTGATAACCTTGCTTACCCCAGTCTTGACTTTTTTAAAAATCCCCCCTGATGTATTACCGCTCGCTCTCATTCGGCCAATTTCGGGAACAGCGGCACTAGGCATGACGACAGAATTAATTCAAACGCATGGTCCCGATTCTTTCATTGGCAGACTGGCTTCTACAATGCAAGGAAGTACAGATACTACACTGTATATTTTAACAATATATTTTGGTGCTGTTGGAATCAAACGTATGCGATACGCACTTAAGGTTGGACTATTAGCGGATTTGGTTGGTATAATTGTTTCTGTCATAGTAGTAACGATTGTATTTGGATAAGCGGATTGATAGCGTTTAATGACTATTAAACGCTATTATTGTGTTAATAAATATTAAAAGAATGTTGGTGAAGTATATGTCAAATACATTAGAAAGACTACAGAAGGTTATTGCACAGAGTGGAGTAACCTCTAGAAGAAAAGCAGAACAACTGATTTTAGAAGGTAAGGTAAAAGTTAATGGGGAAGTTGTTACTGCATTAGGTACGAAAGTGGGTCCTCAAGATCAGGTAGAAGTAGAGGGTGTGCCTCTGGAAAAAGAAATTCCAGTGCACCATATATTGTATAAACCGCGAGGTGTCATTTCAACGGTAAATGATGATAAGGGGAGAAAAACGGTGATTGACTTTTTCCCTGAAGTAGAAGAACGGATTTATCCAATTGGCAGACTCGATTATGATAGTTCGGGGATAATTCTACTGACAAATGATGGTGAATTTGCTAATCTTCTGATGCATCCTAAGCATGAGGTAGAAAAGGTGTATGTCGCGAAGCTGCGCGGGATTCCATCTAAAGAAGAGCTTAGCCGTTTGAAGAAAGGGATAAAGGTGGACAAAGATCTTTTGAAGGCAGTTCGCTACAACATCCTGTCATTGGATCGCAAAAAAGACACCATGCTTCTAGAATTAACACTTATTGAAGGAAAGAATCGTCACGTAAGAAGAATGATGGAAGCATTGGGTTATCCAGTACAAAAATTAAAACGCGAAAAATATGGAATTTTAACCCTCGAGGGGTTGCAGCCTGGGGAAACACGCCCTCTAACTCCAAAGGAAATTAAACAAATGGTAAATATGGCAAAATAATTGTACTAGTTTAGACATAGTATAAATTTTCAAGCCACGCTATTATAGTGATATAATACACTGGGAGTGATAGATTTGAGTATTGAGAAAGCGAAGCAAGCTAAGAAAAATAAAAAGCGCAATCGTTTAATATACAGAGGTGCTATCTTAGCTGTACTCGTAGGGGCAATTATCTTTGCGCTTGTTTCCAATCTGCAAAAAGACAATACAGTATATCGTGCTGGGGATGCAGCGCCTGATTTTCAACTAAATCAGATTAGCAAAAATCACGATTTAGAAACATTACGTTTAAGTGATTATGAAGGCAAGGGTGTTATGCTGAATTTCTGGGCCACTTGGTGTAAACCATGTGAAGCTGAAATGCCTTATATGCAAGAACTTTATCCTGAATACAAGGATAAAGGAGTAGAAATTATTGCTGTCAGTTTAGACAGTACACAATTAGTTGTGGATCAGTTTGTTAATCGATATGATTTAACTTTTCCAATTCCTCATGACAGGAAAGGTGAAATAAGAGATTTATATAAGGTGGGACCAATTCCGAGTACCTTCTTTATTAATCCAGAAGGTGAAATTCAAGAAGTTGTTAATGGAGCATTGACTTTAGAACGGCTTGAGGGATATTTAGACGGGATTACACCGAAATAAATTAATAAACAGATTTCCTTTAATGAGGTGCATTTTTAAAAAAATTAGTATTTAACTTACTCTTTACTTCTAAGTAATGTGATTACTACTGTGAGGGATTTAAATGAATAAAATTAAATGTGAATGTGGTCATATAAACCCAGAAGGTACCGTCCTATGTGAAGCATGTGGGAAACCGATTGAAGGTAATCAGCATATTGACGGCAATGATCAAAAGAAGCTGCTAAATATGCGATATGACGGAACTGCACGTCGTTCGCAGACCTATAGAAAGTCATTTATTGACAAAACGTGGAGCTTTTTCTCTTCAGTAAAAGTCGGTGTTTGGTTAATTGTTCTAGCATTAGTTGCTTCTATGTTTGGAACCATTTTTCCGCAAGAGCAATTTATTCCGCCAAATGCAATTTCACGTGACCCAGCAGTTTTCTATGAAGGCACATACGGCTGGATTGGAAAAATATATTATCTGCTTGGCTTTCATCATATGTACAGCTCTTGGTGGTATTTGGTATTACTGGGTCTGATCGGTGTGTCATTGGTAATTTGCAGTCTGGACCGGTTTGTTCCACTGTATAAAGCGCTCAAAATTCAAAAACCAAAGAGACATGAGACCTTTTTAAACAGACAGCGTTTATTTAGCGAGACAGAAGAGGTTGCTGAATCTGAGCTGACTCAAGTGATTGAAAGATTAAAGAAAAAACGTTATAAGATTACGGAAGAAAATGGACACATACTTGCAGAAAAAGGAAGATTTTCAAGATGGGGTCCTTACGTAAACCATATTGGACTAATTATTATCTTGCTAGCTGCAATTTTACGTACCACACCTATTATGTTTACGGATGAATACATATGGGTTCGCGAAGGAGAAACACTTGTTATTCCAGGAACCAATAGTGAATACTATATCGAAAATAAAGATTTTATATTAGAAACACATGATCCAGAGGATGAGCGTTTTAAAGATGCAATCGCATCTGAAGGAGCAGTTGCAAGTAACTTCCAAACCGATGTTGTTGTTTATAAAGCTGTTAACAATGATGTTCCTGGTGCCGAACCAGAGCTGGAAGAAATATTGTCTGATTCAATACAAATGAATAATCCGGCAAAATTTGATGGCTATACATTATATCAATCTGGATATCAGCAGAACGAGTTTACTAACATGTCATTTAAAATTCATGAAATGAATGATGAGAATGAAGAAGAATTAGATTCATTTACAATTAATTTAACTGATCCTGAACAGGAATATGAACTCGATGGTGGATTCAGAGTTGTGCTTGATCAATATTATCCAGATTATTATTTAGATGATAACGGAATACCAGCATCTGAAACAAATTATCCGAGAAATCCTGCATTCGTCTTATTAGTCTATCCACCAGGCTCTGATTCTCCAGAGGTCAGCTTCTTAGGAATAGGCAGGAATATTGATGCAACTGGCGAAAATAATTTCAAGGTGTCCATACAAGATTTTGAAACACATGATGTAAGTGGTTTAACTCTGCGTGTAGACCATACATTGATTTTCTTTGGGCTTGGAGCTGCAATCTTTATGATTGGTGTTGTTCAAGGCATGTACTGGCAGCATAGAAGAATCTGGATTAACCCTAAAGGTAAGGGGATTTTGCTTGCAGGACATACAAACAAAAACTGGTTTAGTTTATCTAAAGACATTGAATATGCAATAGAAAATACAAATATAAAAATGGTTGAAGATAGACAAGAATTAGATGAATAGCTGTTATAGCCATTCATCTAATAACCTAATTTTGAGGAGTGAGTTTTATGGATTTCGGTAATTTAAGTGGAACGCTTCTGTTCACCGCATTTATACTTTATTTAATCGCTACACTTTTCTTCGGTGCAACAATAAGGCAAAGGAAAAGTGAGAAAAACCAAAGAGGAATAGTAGGAACTATTGCTCTTTCGATAACAATACTAGGTTTTCTCGCTCAGCTTGGTTATTTTATTACTAGGTGGATAGCGAGCGGTCACCCGCCATTAGGAAATATGTTTGAATTTGTAACGTTCCTTGGAATGGCTATGGTGTTTGCTTTTATTATTATTTATTTTATGTACAGACTTGGCTTTTTAGGACTGTTTGCATTGCCAATTGCAATGTTAATTATTGCCTATGCAAGTATGTTCCCATCAGAAATCGCACCGCTTGTTCCATCACTGGAAAGTAATTGGCTGTGGATTCATGTTACTACAGTTGCTGTAGGACAAGGCATACTATTTATTAGCTTTGTTGCAGGGTTAATGTATTTAATTAGACAGATTGATCAAACGAAGCGAAATAAGCGCAATATTTGGCTGGAAATTGTCATGTATACTATTTTCTTATTTCTAGGTTTTATTATAATTACAACTGGATTTAATGCTGCTGGATACAAAGCAACTTTTGAATACCAAGAAGGAACACAAATGATTGAAACAGAATATCATTTACCAGCAATTGCGGCACCTAATAACAGTAATTTAATATCTGAAAATGTAATGAAGCCGTGGTTTGAAACTCCCGGTTGGATGCAAGGCGAAGACGCTGGCAGGAAATTCAATACAGTAATCTGGTCTGTGTTTATCGGGACGATTCTTTACGGTTTAGTCCGCCTGATACTTCGCAAGCGAGTTGGTGCTGCGATTCAGCCGATGTTAAAGAGTGTAAAACCCGATTTACTTGATGAAATTATGTATCGTGCTGTTGCAATAGGGTTCCCAGTGTTTACATTGGGTGGATTAATCTTTGCCGCAATTTGGGCACAAATTGCCTGGGGACGCTTCTGGGGTTGGGACCCTAAAGAGGTATGGGCCTTAGTAACTTGGTTATTCTACGCAGCCTTCTTACATTTGCGTTTATCAAGAGGCTGGCATGGTGAGAAGTCAGGCTGGTTAGCAGTAGCAGGATTTGCTATCATCATGTTTAACTTGATTGTGGTTAACCTAGTGCTTGCAGGTCTGCACTCTTACGCATAAATTGAAATGCAAATTTTAATATGATGGCTGATGATATATAATCAGCTTTTAATAGACGAAATCCCAGATAAGGATATCTGAGATTTCGTCTATTTTCTTATACTTTTTAGTATGATTCGTTTATAATTAGCTATGTAGGAAATTAAAAGATCGATACCTTAAAAATGTTTCCACTTAATCATCGAAGCTTTTAAAATATTAATGGAAGAAAGATTCTAGGGGGAGCGTATATATGGACTCGAATGTAAAAATTTTAGTAGTTGATGATGAAGAAAGAATTCGCCGTTTGGTAAAAATGTATCTTGAAAGAGAAGATTATGTTATTGATGAAGCTGACAATGGAAGAGATGCATTAGAAATGGCATTGGAAGAGGATTATGAATGTATTATACTTGATTTAATGATGCCTGAAATGGATGGAATTGAAGTATGTGAGGAATTAAGAAAACAAAAAACAACGCCAGTTATTATGCTGACTGCAAAGGGAGAAGAATCGAATCGAGTACAGGGATTTGAAGTTGGTGCTGACGATTATATCGTAAAACCTTTTAGTCCAAGGGAAGTTGTGCTTCGAGTTAAAGCGTTATTAAGAAGAGTAAGTTCTTCGTCATTTACAAATAATGATGGCAGCGCAAGAGATGTGTTAGTATTTCCTCATCTGACAATCGATCATGATGCTCATCGTGTTACAGCAGATGGGCAGGAAGTGAACTTAACACCGAAGGAATATGAATTGCTTTGTTTCCTTGCGAAGTCACCAGATAAAGTATTTAACCGTGAAGTTTTGCTCAAAGAGGTTTGGCAATATGAGTTTTTCGGCGATTTAAGGACAGTCGATACACATGTGAAACGTTTACGAGAAAAACTAAGCTCTGTTTCAAAGACAGCAGCAAAAATGATTGTTACAGTATGGGGAGTCGGCTATAAATTTGAGGTCGATGAAGAACAATAATGATTTGGCGAGATAATATTGTTGTCAAACTTGCACTTACATTCATTTTACTTGTTTTTTTCGTGCTTTTCTTTCTGTTTTTCTTTCTAATGCAGTTCTTTGAAAACTTTTATATAAATGAAGCTGAGGAGGAAATGCTGCAAACAGCAACAAGAATTGCGAATGTAGTAATTCAGCAAGAAAATAAAGATTTTATCCATGAAACAACAGAACTGATTAAGGATCCAGCGAGCCGTATTGTCATTCTGCATCCAAATGAGGAATATTGGGTATCAATGAGTACGGATAATGAGTTAACACCAATCAATATAGATTGGATAAAACAAGAAAAAGACTTGTCAAAAGTATTAACACATAATAAAGAAGTAAAACAGCTGCTCTTATTGCCTGATCAATCTACAAATGCCATCATTGTTGGAAAGCCACTCCTCAATGATGGTGCAATTTTTGTCTATCAATCATTAGATATCATTAATCAGACAAAAACGGAAACAAGAAAAATTATTTTGGTAGCAGGAGGATTTGCAATTATTCTTACAGTGTTCTTTGCGGTGTTCCTTTCAACAAGAATCACTTCACCTCTAATTAAAATGCGTGAGGCTGCCTCTGATTTAACAAGGGGAGAATTTAACACAAAGGTTCCTGTACTGACACATGACGAGATTGGTGAACTTGCCAAAGAATTTAATCGAATGGCAAGACAGTTGAAGTTTCATATTAACGCGCTGCATCAAGAGAAAGAACAAATTTCCAGTATCGTTAATTCCATGGCAGATGGAGTAATAACATTAAATCGCAATGAAGATATTATTGTAATTAATCCGCCAGCTGAGAAATATATTGAAGACTGGTATTATGAAAATAATATTAGGCAAGATGATTATCAAGAGAAGCTGCCTGATGAATTGCGAGAGGTGCTCGAAGAAGTTATCGCAAGTGAAACAGAAGCAATAAAAGAACTGAACCTGCAAGGAAGATATTATATGATGCTGATGACACCACTTTATGATCGTTCTTATGTTCGTGGTGCAGTAGCTGTTATCCGTGACATGACTGAAGAGAGAATGCTTGATAAGATGCGCAAGGACTTTATTGCAAACGTGTCACACGAATTAAGAACACCAATCGCGATGCTGCAAGGTTATAGTGAAGCGATTGTTGATGATGTTGCCGAGTCGAAGGAAGAAAAGAATGAACTGGCAGCTATTATTCATGATGAATCGCTTCGACTTAGCAGATTGGTAAATGAATTATTGGATATCGCCAGAATGGAAGCAGGACACATTCAGTTAAAGCTCGAGACGATGGAAATGGAAAGTTATGTCCATAGAATTATTAAAAAATTCCAAGGTATTGCTGAAGACAATAATGTTGAACTGCGATTAACAATGAATCTCGAACAAGCAGAAGCAACTTTTGATGGTGATCGAATTGAACAGGTCTTCACCAATTTAATTGATAATGCCATTCGCCATACGAGTGAAGAAGGATATGTTCATATCACTGTCGATACAAATGAAACAGAAATCAAAGTTGATATTTCCGACAGTGGCAGTGGGATACCTGAAGAGGATTTACCTTTTGTATTTGAACGATTCTATAAGGCGGATAAATCGCGGACAAGAAATAAAGAGAAAAAAGGTACAGGCCTGGGACTTGCAATTGCAAAGAATATTATTGATGCTCATCAGGGCTCCATTCATGTAAAAAGCAAATTACAGAAAGGCACAACTTTTACTTTTAAAGTCCCGCAAGGCTTTATAGATAATTCTTAATTTGTAATGGACAAAAGAGAGGTAGTTTTTAATGAGAAAAGATATTTTCATACTTTTAATTCTAGGTGCTATTGTAACGATTCTAGCTGCATGCAGTAATAACGAGGAAGAAAAGGTTAATACCGTTGTTAGCACGAATGAAACGAGTGAATCTGATAAGGTTGCCGATAATACTGTTCGTATTACAATTTCTATGCAAGACGGCGCACAATTTCTTAATGAACAAGAAGTGGAAATAGAAAAAGATGCCAATTTACTGGAAGTGCTGCAGCAAACGTTTTTTGTAGAAACAAATGATGATGGAGAAGTTACATCGATTGAACGTATGAAAGTTGATGAAGAAGCGAATACAACATGGAATTTATATGTAAATGATAAGTATTCCGATATTCCGGCGAAGGATTATACCTTAAACGGCGGAGAAAAAATTATATTTGATCTTCAATAATGAAAATACGGTTGCAAAATGAGTAAGGAGATGCTGTTCCTTACTCATTTTATGTTTTCCGACTTTGTTATATTGAAAGTGAGACCCGGCGACCGACTGCACGTCAGCTGTCTTTAGCAGCCGAGAAGCCATTGAGAAATACTGTCTGATAAAGTATGATTTAAATGTAACGTTTTTAAATAGGGAACGACTATTTATAATGAATGGAGGAACTCCATGAAGTCTTTATTTGACAGTTTTTATAATAAGTACCACCAAGATCTTTATAATTATGTAATTTATATGGTTAAAAATAAACAACTAGCAGAAGACTTAATTCAAGAGATTTATATTCGTGTAATAAAATCCTATGAGAATTTTCGTGGAGACAGCAGTGAAAAAACATGGCTTTTTTCAATAGCACGTCATGTTACATATGATTTTTTTCGGTCACAGAAAAGAAAGAGAAA
Organism: Oceanobacillus sp. FSL H7-0719; assembly: GCF_045040795.1. Taxonomy (GTDB): domain Bacteria; phylum Bacillota; class Bacilli; order Bacillales; family Amphibacillaceae; genus Oceanobacillus. The sequence continues at coordinate 752,332 of NZ_CP150301.1, forward strand.
ATATACAATTGAAACATTTAATTGGGAAGAACAAGGAGAAAATATCCTTGCTGATGAAGCATTACCCGAGGAACTTATGATTCAAAATGAAAGAATGCAACTTATTTATGAATGTCTTGATCAATGTACACTTGATCAGAAAAATATTATCATACTCCGTTTTATTCAAGAATTTACTCTGCAGGAAACAGCAGATATTCTTGGCATGACAGTGAGTAAGGTTAAAACAACACAGCATCGCGGAATAAAAACGCTGCGAAAACTGCTTGAACGAGAAAATAAGAAAGGAGCCGATCTGTAATGCATCGCGGTGATGAAAAACATTTAATAAATGAACTTAAGGATATGCCGGTTGTTGTTGATGATATGGATAAAGATGAACTTTATAAAATAATCTCATCACGTCTATCTGAAGAAAAGTCTCTACAGCGCAGAAGAAAAATACTAATCCCATTTATTGCTGCAGCTGCTGCTCTTTTCTTGCTATTCTCAATACCATTCGTTTTAAATATAAGGAATGACCAGACAGTAAGTATGAATGAATCATTCGATTCCCAAAGTAATACTTTAATGGATGAAGAATCCTCTGCTGCTATAGAAGCTGACCTTTCAGAAAGCAGCGAAGAAAGCTTTGATAATGCGGAAATAATGACCCGACAAGACGAAGCAATGGATCCTTGGAATGAAAGCAGGGTACTTGAAGCTATTCCTCAAAATTCACAAATGATGAGTTTTGCAATTTACGATGAGCAATTGCAGTTCGTCATTCCCATAACGCTAATTACTTCAGAGAATAAAGAAACACCTGTATCTTTTAATGAATTAGACAGTATTTTAACTTCTAATAACCTTGATTCTTCCGAGGCCGCTGAAATAAAAGAAATTGCTTTAGAAAATATCGAAGAAGCAAGCTATATGATATATAAGAAACAATACTTTGTTCCGGTTGAACAGAGTGATAATACTTCTATCAACGAAGCAATCGATATATTAAAGTCGGGAATGGCGGAAAGTGGCTTGGAGGGTACAATTCCATCAACTATTGATTTCCAAGTCGATGCTAATAATCATGATGAACTAACTCTTGATTATGTTGGGAGTAAGAGTATAGACAAGAGCGACTTTACGGTCACAATGATAGAATCCATTCTTCTTACTGCGAAGAGCTATAATTATAAAGAGGTTTTATTTCTAAATATGCCAATTGAAAATATAGGGATGTATCAACTTTCTGACTCTATAAAAGTTCCAGTCGGTGTCAACCCGATATATCTGCAAAATTAAAATGCACAGCTTCCTACTTAGAAAGCCGTGTATTTTAATTGAGAGCTGCATATATTAACAGACTTGGCGAAGGCTGGTTATTCTTATATAATAGTTGTAAAATATTCTTTTTACTCCTCGAATGCCTGCGGGTCTCCATTAAAGGGAACTTGACCAATCTTGATTGATAAAGTTGGACATGCTTCATGTGCATCTAGCAAGTCATCATATAACTTATTTTTTATTTTGAGGGTTCCCGTATTTTTGTCAACTTTGACAAAGGAAAGTCCTTCATCATCATAATCAAAAATTTTAGGTGCTGCAGCGCCACATGCACCGCATGCTATGCAGGTTTCCTGATCAACAATTACGTACATTTTATATCCTCCCGAATCTATCAACAATTACTATTGTAAAACTGAATGGTTGTAATTTCAACACATTGTATTAAATCAAGACTGAGGTGAAAAAAAGTTGCTGCTCCATGGTGTAATTCTCAAAATAGCTAAAAATATAAAACATGAAAGAACTGCATCCAGTATTTATCATTTATTAACAGGCAGACGATCTATCCAAACGATGCAAGATGCTCATATATATGGTGTTGAAGATTTCTTTGGTATTTGCAAATCATTGACTAAGCAAGATTTTGAAGCATATATACGGGTTTTAATACAAAAAGGGTTTTTGATTGAGGAGTTTGATCCCAACCAGCGGCGCTTAGTCGATAGTACTGCACAGGCAGATGATTGGTTAAATAAACACGAGGAAATGCTGCCATTTCATTATTTTAAGGGCATGGCTTACCATGAAAAAGATAAGGTATTTTATCAAAGATTGCTCTTGCTTATTCAGACTTTCGCTAATACGAGGGAAAATAACTATTCATTTATCCCAGTTGTAGATAAATTAGACATTGAACAATGGGTTAAAAGATTTTATAAAGAAATGAGAGGAAAGGAAAAAGCATACTTAAATACTTTAGAAAAAGAGCTTGTACTATTGCTGGAGGAATATTCTTCTACAGAAGCAAATATTTTCGTAGATCGTTTAACGGGGTATAAATATTATGGGATGACTGTCGCTCAGTTAGCAGTCGCCTATAATAAAGACAGTTATGATATTCAATTATTACTTGTCGGTATTATCCATAATATTTTGAGCAGGCTGGAAAATAACGAAATGAAATTCCCAGCCATTCATACAATTATTAAAGACTATAAAGAGTCGATAAAACTTTTAGGTTCTACCGCTAATACATATAGATTATTTAAGCAAGAATATACACCTGAGGAAATTGCATCGATCCGCAGACTAAAAATAAATACAATATATGATCATATAGCAGAGATAGCGTTGCATGATTCATCTTTTCCTTTCCATCAGTTTTTAACTGAAAATATACAGAGGGAGATTCTGTCAGCAATTAAACAGACTGACTCATTTAAATTAAAAGAAATAAGAGAGGCTACATACTCAGATGTCAGCTTTTTCCAGATTAGATTAATGCTCGTGCTTTATCATAAAATAGGAGAAGAAGGTGAGTTAGTTGATTAAAGATATTAATTTAGAAGAACATTTACAAACCTACTTCCGCTATTCCAATTTTCGAACGGGCCAGCGTGAAATAATTAATGATGTTTTAGCTGGGGAAAATGTATTGGGGATTTTACCAACTGGGTCAGGGAAATCAATTTGTTATCAGCTTCCGGCGATTCTATTGAAAGGTGTGACGCTTGTTATTTCACCGTTGATTTCTTTAATGATAGACCAAGAGAAGGAATTAAAGGCAAAGGGATTTAAAAAGGTAGCTGCTCTAAATAGCTTTATGGATTATGAACAAAGACAGTCTGTTTATCGGAATTTAGAGTATTATAAGCTGATTTATATCTCTCCAGAGTTATTACAGCAGGATACAGTACTTCAACGGTTATTAAACCAAAAAATCAGCTTATTTGTTATAGATGAGGCACACTGCATTTCCCAGTGGGGGCATGAGTTTCGTCCTGATTATTTAAAACTTGACAGTGTTATTAAACAGCTTAATTATCCTCCTGTATTAGCATTAAGCGCAACAGCTGCTCCGGCAGTTCAAGATGATATTATTCACTCGTTAAAGCTTAAAAAAGTAAATAAAAGAATTTATCCAATGGACCGGGATAATCTGACTTTTATTATTGAAAACGTGACAAATGAAGAGGAGAAGCTCGATTGGCTGACTGCATATTTAGTAAAAGATTATGGGCCAGCTTTAATCTACTTCTCCAGTCGAATACAGACTGAACAGATTGCAAGTATCCTTGGTGAAAAGCTTCCCAAGCTAAAGATAGCTTTTTATCATGGTGGTATGGAGCAGATTGACCGTATAGCTGTTCAACAGCAATTTATGACTGGTCAACTGGATATTATTTGCTGTACGAGTGCTTTTGGGATGGGGATAAATAAACAAAATATCCGGTCTATCATTCATTACCATATTCCATCTCAGATGGAAGCATATATACAGGAGGTAGGGAGAGCCGGAAGGGATGGCGAGCCAAGTTTATGTATCCTTTTATATTCTCCGACAGATCCAGTCATCCCAAGAAATATGATTCAAAATGAATTACCCTCACAGGAGGAACTGCAAGTAATTATGCAGCAATTAATATATCTTGACAAACAGAATATGGACGTTCCAATAAATAATCTTGAGGCAAGTGAGTTTTTCCAAATCAGTGAAATAAAATGGCGTTTTTTACGGTTTCATTTTGAAAAACATGGTATGATTATTGGGAAGAAAATTATCTACAAACGAGAAAATTGGGAAGCAATATACAGCAAATTAATCCAGTGGATAGATCAGCGTACTTTACATAAACAGGCTGAGCTGCAGGAAATGATTAATTGGGCAGAAACAGATATGTGCCTGAGGGAAATGCTTTACCGAAAGTTTCAAGCAGGATATAAAAAACCAATTTTTCAATGCTGCAGTAATTGTGGTATTAATCTTTCTGCTTGGACCCCCCAAGTAGTGAACAGCAGAGTAAATGAGAGTCAAGGAGATTGGCACAGAAAACTCAGACAATTACTAATTGGAGATGACAATGAAACAAAGTGAAATAATTAAACAATTAACAGATGAGGAATTAAAGAAAAACCTTATATTTTCTCAGTTGCTGTTTGCTTTAATCGCAGTATTATTAAGTTTTTTTCTATTTGATCATATTCTCGACTGGCAATTGTATTTCAAATGGAATCTGTCGGACATTATTTATTATGGTACTCTTCCGGGGCTTATTATTGTAGTGATTGATTTTATACTTATGAGAGCACTTCCTGAATCTGCCTTTGATGATGGCGGAATAAATGAACGGATCTTTCGTAATCAATCTGTTTCAACCATTTTTTTGCTTACATTAATCATTGCGATATCAGAGGAATTATTATTCCGGGGAGTTATTCAAACAAGTTTTGGTTATCTTTTTGCCAGTTTATTGTTTGCTGTTGTACATGTACGATATTTAAGGAAGCCTGTATTATTTCTATCTGTTGTTTTTATCAGTTTATACATTGGGTATATATTTATAATAACTGAAAACCTTATTGTTACAATTACAATTCATTTTGTAGTAGACTTTTTATTAGGTCTATATATTCGCTTTAAAAAGTGAGGTGCGATCACATTGAGTACGCAATCAAAGAATAGAGAAGATGATCAGGCCAATGAACTTCGAACGCTTTTTAATGAAGTTGAAAATGCAGAACATCGCGAAATAGAAGATTCTTTTGATTTTGAAAATGAATCATCTATAAGGAAAGTTGATATATTAAATTTACCGCCAAGAAAAGAAATACATACAAATAATAAAAGAGCAAAGCTTAAACTAAGTAAACCATTTTTGCGTTTAGTATTTATAAGTTTGCTTGTAATGGTTATTTTAATTGGAGTGCTATATCTTTGGGATGGCGAATTCACCTCCCTTTTAAAAGCACTTTAAGAGAAGAAGCTATTCTGAGAACTGGGTGCACAAGCGAAATAATAATTAATTGCATATAGTATAAATATAAAACCAATAAATTTATTGTATCGTATTTTTAATTTTAGGGGTTATTAACGAATTATTATTGAGGGGGATACTGTATGCGAGTTGAAAGATTGTCCAGTGATCAATTTACAATTTTTCTTACCTTCGATGATTTGGTTGAACGCGGATTTACCAGTAATGATTTATGGCATGATGCAACGAGTGTTCGCAAATTATTCAGTGAAATAATGTATGATGCGAGCAATGAATTAGATTTTGAACTGGATGGAATGCTCTTAGTACAGGTTTATTTGATGCAGGCTCAAGGTATGCAGGTTATTGTTACGCAGACAGAAGATGAGGATAATTTAGATGAAGATTTTATTGAAATGAAAGTTACTTTAGATGAAAGCCATGAACTTATTTTCTCATTTTCTGATTTTGAAGATGTTATTCACGTATCTTCATACTTAAGCCCTCTTGGCATAGAAGGTGGCCAAGTATATTATCTGGATGATCAGTATTACATGATGTTTGAGGAAGAAGATATCCTTCAGCTGCAGAAAGAAAATGTTATTGCAATTATGTCTGAATACTCCCATTCGAGCATCCTTTCTTCATATCGTCTGAAGGAATACGGTAAAGAAATATTTAAAGAAAATGCAGTGAAGCAAATTATCAGCCAATTTTATTGAAATATTTTTCCAGAGCATAATTATTCAATTTGAATAAAGTACTGTTTGGGCGTAATATTTTCAATATCCACGAAATAATTCTGACTATTACAGTGTTTTTATTGCATATTTTCTATGAAAGTGTATACTGATTTTTTAGTAGAGGTTTATTATTTTAGTAGTTAAGAAAGTTTAATGCTTTCTTACTATATAGCGCAACTATGGCTGTCACTCAAAGCTTGGTAGCAGCCAAGGTTCTAATATTATTTATAGATATTTTAGGAGGTAAGTTCATGGTAGCCGACAAAGCAGTAAATTCTACCAAAGAAAATCATGAGAATTTGGATGTGTTAAGTTCTACGAGGGCAGTAATTAAATCAGCTTTAGAGAAACTCGGTTATTCTGACGAAGTTTTTGAACTGCTAAAGGATCCGATGCGAATGATGACTGTTCGTATCCCAGTACGTATGGATGATGGCAAGGTAAAAGTATTTACTGGTTACCGAGCACAGCATAATGATGCGGTTGGCCCTACAAAAGGTGGAATTCGTTTCCATCCAGCTGTAACTGAGAAAGAAGTAAAAGCTTTATCAATTTGGATGACATTAAAGGCAGGTATTGTTGATTTACCTTATGGTGGAGCAAAAGGCGGCATTATTTGTGACCCGCGCGAAATGTCTTTTCGCGAGTTAGAGGCACTTAGTCGCGGATATGTTCGTGCGGTAAGTCAAATCGTTGGTCCTACGAAAGATATTCCTGCACCAGATGTTTTCACAAACTCACAAATTATGGCTTGGATGATGGACGAATACAGCAAAATTGATGAATTTAACAGTCCAGGTTTTATTACGGGCAAGCCGATTGTTCTTGGCGGTTCCCATGGTAGAGAATCTGCAACAGCTAAAGGGGTTACAATTGTACTTAATGAAGCTGCTAAAAAGCGTGGCATTAACGTAGAAGGTGCACGAATCGTTATTCAGGGGTTTGGTAATGCAGGCAGTTATTTATCTAAATTCCTTTACGACCAAGGAGCTAAAATTGTAGGTATATCTGACGCATATGGTGCCCTTCATGATCCAGACGGACTGGATATTGATTATTTACTTGATAGAAGAGACAGTTTTGGAACTGTTACTAATTTATTTGATAATACAATAACGAATAAAGAGTTGTTTGAACTGGATTGTGATATTATTATTCCCGCAGCAGTAGAAAATCAAATTACGAGAGATAATGCGCAAAATATTAAAGCAAGCATTATTGTGGAAGCTGCAAATGGACCTACAACTGCTGAAGCAACACAGATTTTAACGGATCGCGGAGTTTTAATTGTACCGGACGTATTAGCGTCAGCTGGTGGAGTAACAGTTTCTTACTTCGAATGGGTGCAGAATAATCAAGGTTATTATTGGTCAGAAGATGAAATTGATGAAAAGCTTCATGAAATTATGATAAGCTCCTTTAATACAATTTATCATACAGCCGAAACGAGAAAAATTGATATGCGTCTAGCAGCCTATATGGTAGGAGTAAGAAAGACTGCAGAAGCAGCAAGATTCCGGGGCTGGGTATAAGCTGGAAATTAAATATCAAGAAAAACTCTTATCCGTTTATAGGTAAGAGTTTTTTCGTATGGCAGTATGCATTATCTGTTTTTAAATTTTTAAGAGATTGAAAAGGAAGTGGAATAGATGCATCATGAAAAGGTTATTATTGTTGGCGCAGGTCCTTGTGGGATGGCAGCAGCAATTGCATTACAGGATCAGGGGATTGAGCCTTTGATTATAGAAAAAGAAAATATCGTTAATACATTATATAATTTTCCAACTCATCAAACATTTTTTAGCTCAAGTGAAAAATTGGAAATTGGCGATGTTGCCTTCATAACGGAAAAGCAGCGTCCAGTCAGAAATGAGGCTTTAACTTATTATCGAGAGGTTGCTAAAAGAAAGGACCTGAGAATTAATGCATTTGAACGAGCTGAAAATATTAAAAAATTGGATGCTGGTTTTGAAGTTACAACAACTGATAGGCAGGGACAGGAAAGTAAGTATATTGCTCAATTTGTTGTAATAGCTACAGGGTATTATGATCAGCCGAACTATTTACATATTCCTGGTGAAAATTTAGCTAAAGTCACTCACTATTTTAAAGAAGCCCACCCGTATTATGATAAGAACGTTGTTATTATTGGAGGGAAGAATTCTGCTGTGGATGCTGCACTGGAACTTCACAAAGCGGGGGCAAGAGTTACTGTGCTATATAGGGGAAGTGAGTATTCGAGAAGTATTAAGCCATGGATATTGCCCGGATTTGATTCATTAGCCAAAAAGGAATCAATTCATCTGGTTTTTCGAGCGAATGTTACTCAAATAACGGAAGACTCCGTTTTTTATAATGTAGATGGCAAGGAAGAGATAATAAAAAATGATTATGTATTTGCCATGACAGGCTATCAGCCAGACATCCCATTTCTGCAAAATCTTGGTATAGAGATAGACCAATCGAATGGTATGCCTGCCTTTGATGAGGTGACATACGAATCCAATATTCAAGGTATATTTTTAGCGGGTGTAGTCACGGCTGGCTATAACAATAATGCTATTTTTATTGAAAATGGTCGTTTCCATGGAAATCATATTGCTAAAGCGATTATGTCCAAAATAGAAGCAAAGGTCTGACCAAAATATTTTTTATGAATGATGAAACAAGCTAGCAGGTAACTACCTGCTAGCTTGTTGTTTTATATTCACTCCCTTAAGAAAATATCTCTGTTAATTGCTTCTGTTCTTTTGTTTTCTCCAAAGCAATCAGCAGTTTGATTCTCGCTTTTTGTCCGGAGAGGCCACTTGCAAAAATAACTCCCGAATTTTTCAATTGTCTGCCGCCGCCATCATAAGCATAGGTTGCTTGAACATTTCCCTGGTAACACCTGGAGACGAGCACAACTGGAATATTACTTTTTATTATCTGTTGAATGGGCTTTACTAACGCAGCTGGCAGATTGCCTTGACCGAATGCTTCAATCACCAATCCATCTGGCTTGGCTTGATGAATTGCATGTATAATTTGTGCGTCCATACCAGCAAATGCCTTTAAGAGAAACACATTCGCAGTTATTTGCGACACTGGATAAAACTCTCTCGAAAGGATTGTATGATGAAAAATAATCGATTCCTTGGTGACAATTCCTATTGGCCCATTTTGGGGGCTTTGGAAAGTTGCAACATTGCTTGTACATAACTTGTCATAACTACGTATAATAACCCTTGATTAAATCATATGTATGAAGCGTTGGTATATCAGTATTTATAATCTTATCATCATTATATTAAAGTTATCCACATAGCACAAGTTTGAATTATTTTAGCCTCCTTTCAGTAACAGTGGGGGAGAAGGAGGGAGGTTTAAATAGAAGGGAGGTATAGGTAAAAAAGAAATAAGCACTCCTCTCAGCGACAAAATAAGACCGAGAAGAATGCTTACACTAGTGATAATTACCTTAGAAATATTATAACCAATTCATGGTGTGAGTAAACGTTGTGTTAGAATGTATCTGCGCTTATTTCATTACCTGTAATAACTTCTTGCGAGTAGCTGTACCATATATTCCATCAGCCTTCAATCCATGTACAGATTGAAACCTCTTTACGGCATCCGCAGTCTTTGATCCATAATATCCATCCACACCATTATTTTTAGCACCCTTTTCAGGATAAAAATAAACACTAGCTAGTGCTTCTTGAACTTGTCTGACACCTGAACCTGAGAACAGTGGAGATTTAACGTAGTAAGTTGCATTAGGAAGCATCTTTGCAGTTGCTTTAGGCTTCGCAGTAGATGTCTTGGCAAGTTTAGATTTATTCTTCTGAATTTGATTGTAGACCTCTTTACCCGGAATCCCATCAACTTTTAATTTGTAGTAAGTTTGAAATCGTTCAACGGCATTCTTTGAATCAGCGCCAAAGTAAGAGTCGACTCCATTGTTTTTAGCACCCTTCTCAGGATAGAATGGAGGCTTATTATTAGCCAAAGCTGTTTGCATCTCTTTCACAGGTTGCCCAAATTGCCATTGAAATAACGATTGACCAGTCCACTTACCGTTAATCTTAGTCCATTTGGATTTACTAGCAGTCTTAGATGGGGTAGATGGCTTCGTAACTGTTTCAGATTTAACATCAGATTGTTTGGCTGGCTTAGTAACCTTCTCAGTTTCCTTTCCTAAATAACGTTGAATAGCATTAAATGCAGCCGTTGCACATCTTTCAGCGTACTCATCCTTTTTGGCTCCAAATATCCATTCAAAATCACCACTATTTGTCATGAATCCATTTTCCAATAGTATAGATGGAACTCCTCTTTGGGCAGGAACTCTACACATGTGGAAGTTTGACCAATCATTAGGATTAGAAGGTCTTGACCCACCCCACAGTTTGAATCCTTGTCTTTTTATTTCCTGTTCATATAAATCTGACAACCTCTTCGCTTTTGAATCATTATACCAATAGAATGATGCGTATCCACTTGCGCTGGACGCTCCGGCATTGGCATGACATGATACTATCAAATCGACACCGTTAGCAAAATACATATTAGTTCTAGTCAATAAAGGGACATCTATTTTCCCCGGTTGCTGAGCTTTAAATACCGTATGTCCAGCAGCACTTAACTTAGCTTCAAGCTTCACTGCTATTCGGCTATTTGCATCGTGTTCATGATATCCTATGCCATTCTTATAAACACCTTTTGATGGTGGAAAAGTGTTAAATCCATGCCCAATATCTAGTCCAATTTTAGCCATAAATTATCTTCCTCCTTGTAAAATAAAAAAGAGTAGGGGAGAAATCAATCTCACACCTACCCACATGTAAACTATTATGTATTTTCTTATTTTCCTTCTAAGCGCCTCTTAACTTCGTCACCTTTTTGAGCCTCAACAGTAACACTATTATTCTTATGACCTGCAATTATAGCTGCAACGACTGTTAGTGCAGTAGATACACCTTCATAAATGGCTGCATCATCAAACGGTAGCAACTGATAGTTGAAAATTGAAATACTCACTTGGTTGGCTAATGCTAAGAATAGAGTAATAATTCTTGCCCATGTTGCTTTAGTTACACCTTTTAGATTAATTTTCTTCATAAATAATTCCTCCTTAAGATTTGAGTTAATCTCTAACTCCTGTATGCTTGACCATTGGAATGCTAATCAATGTAAATATACTCATACATGTAAACACGACAAATCCAATAGTCGGAAAGCTAATTGCATAGCAGATTGCAAAAACAATATATATGAACGCTGATAGTATTAAACCAATTATCCTTGTGGCATTATTATCTACCAGCAGTCCGATAGCTTTAATCATTCCTGCAACGAAAAATAGGATTGCCCACATAAATTGAGGCATGATAGACAATAATAGCCAATATAGATTTGTTATATTAGACGTGCTGACTGACAACATGTCTGGGAACCAAAATAACATTACTGCTGTTAATATAGAAAACATAGTCACATAAACTTCAAATACAGGGAGATGTTTTGTAGGTGTATAGTTATTTATTTGATCGCTAATTTCTTCTAATCTTATTTCTTTTTCGTCCACGATTGGCTCACTCCTTTCTAGTTTTGTATGAGCCACACAATGAGTGAAATTATTCCGCCGATTATAGCAGTTATTAGACCACCAATAACGGTTCTCTTCATCCACTTCGAATCTTCCTTGATTTCATTAATTGTAGTAAAGATTGTAATCAATTTTTCTACGGTAGAATCTTTAAAGGACTGAAGGTCTCTTATATCTTTGGTATTCTGTTTAATCGTTTCATCTTGTTCTTTGCTTTCTTTTTCTAGAAGCTCAATTTTCCATTCTAGTTTATCTGACACAATCACCACCTCAATTTCTTTGCCGATAAGACTTCTGAAGTATTCTCTCTAAGTAAAACCAAAACCATCTCTCCTAGATTGGATTTTTAATCCTCCTTTTATTCCATAACAAACTATGGTATAATAAATTAAGAGAGTCATAGCGATTCTCACTCAACTGACGCAGCCCTTAAATATTAGGGGCTGTTTCTATTTATATACCTATAGTTTTAGACAGCAAAAAAGAGTAGGGGAGGGTTACTCCGCGCTACTCAGTCTGTAAACATTACAATACGTTTGAAATATTGTCTATTCTTCTTTTTAATTCGTTAATTGCTTCAACAAGGTTCTCTGAGTCTACTGTGGTCAAAGCTGAAAGGTCGCCTATCTCTGCATGGATATCAGTAGAAAATTGTTCGAAATCTTCTCCTCGAACTAAGTCTAAGTCATCTACAAATATTTCCCCATTCTGATTGGGAACCACTCCATCTATACTAATAGACATGTTATCTAATCCTCTTTTAGCAAGAGGGAACCAAAATAGCTCATCTGTAACCTCGTTGCCGACAGTATCTTGTTTAGCCATATATGACGAACCATCAAGGGATACAATATTCCATTTTTGATACTCCGCGTCAATATCAAACTCACCGATAGTAATAAAACTACTTAATTCTATAGCCTTCTCGTCAATCTGTTCGTATTTTTGCTGAGCTTCAGCTATTAAACCATTAACTACATTTCTCAACTCGTTTAACTCGTCTAGCGCATCACTAACATTTCCAACAGTAGTATCTACATTTTCTTCAATACTAGCCAAAAGAGCATTGAATGCCTGAACTCTTGCTCCTTCGGCAGATACACGCCCACTTTCATTAGCTATACGCTCAGCTTCATTCTGTTGCCTAATTTCCTCGTTAGCCTTCCTGTCAGCTTCAGAACTTGTTCTTCCGTCTTCACTAAGCGCTCTTGCTTCTTCATCGCCTTGGACTAACATATGAAATGATTGGTAGTTGTCTAATAAGTCTTCAAACGCATCTTCTCTACCTCGTTCTCTCATTTCTCTCTCTACGTCTGAATCCTCCATTAATTGTTGAAACTCAACCAGTTCATCTAAAGATTCATTTATACTCACAAGAACATCATCTAGTGATATCATAAGCTCCCATGAACCCTCATCTGTAAGAGGATATGTATTATCCATAATTTTACTAAAGTAAATATTCTTACCCTCACTGTCAGCAACCATATCTCCAATATTATAAGTTTTACCTGAGTCATAGACTCCAACAAAGCCTACTCCACTAGATACCAATTTCCAATCACTTGATTCAGAAGGGGAGAGTCCTTGGATAGTCTTTGTAGCAATGAATGTCTTATTTGTAAAGGTTACAAAATTCCATTTCTTATATTGTACGCTAGGGTCATATTCACCCTTAAATTCAATATTTCTAACTTGTTCAATAACTGTCGTACCTTCATCTACATTATCTAAGATGTTCTGCAAACTTTGTAACGGATCGTCTCCACCATTGGGTACAAAAATACGAGTAGAGGGGAGCGAAAGATATCCTGTTCCCCAATACTTAATTGTAAACTCATTTCCTTCTTGCTCTGTGTTGAAGTAAACGACTCCATCTGTATAGTCTACAATATACTCATCGATACCAATCTCGTGCGGATTGTCTGATTTAGCTAAAGCAACATCGCTTGAGTTCAAAACTTCTACGTCATGAGAGAATGAAGGTATTTCTTTAAGTGCAATAGAGCCATTAAACACATTGCTTGTTTGCTCTAGATATATGTATGGGTCATCTTCTTCTCCTGTTCGTTGACGCAAAAGCAACGGGTCAACGTTTGGATGCCAATAACTCACATGTACTCCTCCTTTTAATTCCATTTATGCAGAAGCCAACTGCTCTTCTAATTTTCTAACCTTTACTTCTAAATCTTTGATTCTTCTATCTTTATCAATATCTTTGTTATTTAATTCTTTAATTGAATTCACCATAGGAGCGATAAACTGTTCGTGTTCTAGTGCATACATTCCATCACCATCTTGAGTGAGAAGAGAGTGTTCATTGATATCTACTCCATGCTTATCCATTACTTCTCGTACCTCTTGGGCGATAAATCCAAAGTCCAACTTATTTTCTTCCATATCTCTATTAGTCTTCTTGAAGCGGAAAACTGAAGGATTTAAATCTATCATGAAGTCTAATCCTAAATCTAAAATAGCGATATCTTTCTTCAATCTTCTATCGGAAGATACATTAGGTTTATTCTTCAATCTTATAGTTGTGATTCTTTCCCAGTTACCATTACGACCACCAATAGAATAGTTGTACGTTCCTCCATTTAAACCTCGTAGAGTGATTGCCGAACCGTCATTAGCATAGCGAGTCTGCATAAGCCAACCACTAGTCAAGTGGGAGTCGCGAATATTAACAGAGCCATTCGAGCGAACATTGTCAACATATAGGTTTCTAAACCTGTTATTATCTGCACCTAGGTCATACGTATGTCTTCCAGTATTGATAGGGTGCATACGCTTAACACTGCCTGTTAAATCAAATCTAAATGCAACATCAAAACTAACAGCTCTATCCCTAATATGGAACATATCTCCTACAACAGAGTTTCCAATATTATCAACGTCTGTACGTGCATCTGTATTCGCTATAAAGCCAGTAAAACTAACTGAATCCGACGCAGCAACAGTGTTTCCTCTAGCTGTACCAAAGTAAGAGAATGGGAAGCGTTGATTAATATTTCGCCCAACACCAAATCCTGCTGTATGATTATTCTTAGTTTGTGGGTCAAGCTGAGTATACACAATTTTATTTCCTGAATCTGTGAATCGAATATTAGCGCCACTACCCATGGTTATATCAGCGCTTGCCATTGTTAATTCGCCGGTATTCAGATTCCAAGTAGTGTGATCATTTTCAGACCTTAATATACCTGTTCTGAGCTTGCTAGCACTTAGCGATTCAATATTGGCAGACTTGATTACCGCATTGTCAATCTTTGTTTCACCTGTTATATGGTTCTTAGCACCGTCAATCCTTACACCTTCTTCAGATAGATTAATAGAAGAGACAATACCGTTTACGTCAACTTTTAATTCCATTTTATTAGATAACATTGTTAGGGTAGAGGCTTGTCTTGAAAATTCTCCGTCCGTATATTCTTTTAGCTCCTGAACTTCTAGTTGAATTTGACTCGGAATTAAATCGATTCGAGACGTTATCTTTGTTAATTCTCCATTAATCTTCTCTTCCAACATACCTGTTTCCAACGTAATCTTTCCCGGAATCAAATTGATTTCAGCCCATATATTTGTGTTAATTGTTTCTTGTTCATCGAGACTTTCTTCCGTTGCTAATTGCAGAGAGTCAATTCTTTTCTTCAACGATTCATGTCTTATACCTTTTGCATCAATATAAGCTTCTTCGATTTTCTGTTGCTCTGCATCAACTCTATGTTTCGCAGCGTCGTACACTTTCCCGTTATAATCTACTCTCAAGTCGACTATTTCACTAGGTTGAGGGTGAGAAACAATTTGTTCAGTTATTCTATTTCTTTCAACTAATATAGCTCTGTCTACATCAATTAGCTTATCTCTTAGGTTAGGAAATCTTCTGTCAGCAGAGTAATACACCCTAGAGTCGGCTAACATTCTGACTCCCTCACCTGTATACTCTATATGTATCGTCTTATTTTGATGCATTCCATGAAAATAAACGTGACCATATGTGTAATCAACCCAGAAGTAATTCTCTTCTAAAAAGCTTCTGTCATCAGTTTCGACCCAATTTATATCTAACCCTGAAACTTTAACTCTGTCGCGTCTATTCGGAATCTCAGAAAGAATCGCATAGTTAGTTTCTATGAAGACTGTTTCTTTCTTCTTTCTATACGGGTCAATAGGACTACCCTTACGCCTATCATAAACTATCGGGTCTCCATATATGTTAGGAATATCTAGCAAATACGTCACCTTCTTTTCTTAATAATCTCCTGCAATAAAATTGTGTAAATTTATTTCCTTACAAATAAAAGAGACTCAGCAGATTATGCCGAATCTCTTTCTAATTCTTCAATTCTAGTTTTTAGTTGAACTACTTCAGCTCTTAATGAATCGACTTCATTAGTTACCTTAATTTCTAATTTTTGCATCTCATTGTCAATATGTGGAACTAATTGTGTAACTTCAAGTTCTAATTGTGATATTTTATTATCATGGTCTTTTACAATAGGGATAAGTAATGTCCAAATACGATCATAGGCAACGCCATTTAGGTTCCCATTTTCATCATACTCTGCATATATTTCTAATCCTGCCTCAACAACTTCCTCGGCGACCAAACCACCTATACGCTTAATGTATTCTACATTATCTAAACTATAATCTTCGCCTTTTTCTTTCTTGTGCATCTCTGCAGCATAGCGCTCAGAATCACCTCTGTCATACCAAGTCCTAGCGCTGAGATTCAATAGCTTGTATGGGTCTTTTGCATCTTCTATATTTAACTTATATTCTCTGAGAGATGTATTCCTAGTGAAGTGACCCGCAGCTGTTCCTACGCGTATGTTAGCCGAGTTTGTAGTGGTGTTATCGTAAGTAGCAGGTACATACATGGTTCCTCGTCTGCTTATATAGAATGCGTTATTGAAGTCTGCAAACTGATCATGCGTTCTTAACGTGAACCAGTTCTGGTCAGTAAACCTATGTGCATACAGTATAGCCTCACCAGTTGTAGCGTTCGAGGAAAGACTATGATGAGTACTGCCATTAAACCCTACAGTCGTATGCCCAAAAGTGTATCCGTTATTATATCCACCAGATTCAGCTTTATATCCCAGAGCACTTACGGTCTCTCCAAATGTACCACTGCCGGGAGAATTAACGAATCCTACGTGTGCACCAAGCTCTGTTTCGAGACTTTCAAAGCTAGTTCTGCCCAAGAATCCTGTATCATCTATCTGAACCGAACCAGAAATATATACCTTATTTCTTGCAGACTCAGAGTAGACCTTGCCTCTACCAATATATATTTCTCCTGCTGTACTACCATAATTGAGACTCTGTATTAACACATCTCCATATCTTGAATGAAGGTCTAAGCGTTGTTGCGTATCTATAATAAAAGAGTCTCTTCTGAAATCCATTCGTGTCTGATTCTCAATATCGTTGTTTCCTGCGACACTACTATACACTGTTGACAATAGTTGTTGACTACTCAAATGGAGGGTCTCTAATGTATGACCGTCGTTCGGATGAGCTAAGTGAAGGTTGTCATAGTCAAAGGTGAATCCTCGTTGATATCTCGCGGAAGTAAATACTCCACCAGAAAGACGTGTTCTAGTCGCACTAGATGGACTTGGAGAACTAAACTGGTCAACGGACAGGGTAATGATGCCTCCATAGTTAATATCTACAATCTCCCTAGTATCTGTCCCAGTAGTAGTGATGGATTCCAACTTACCTGCAAATGACCCCGTAGCACCTTCTAAGTGTCCAGAGAAAATAACATCTCCTGCAATAACTGTTCCGGCTGCCAACCTATTAGCATTTATGGAATTAGCAACAATCTTACCACCGTCAATCATTGTTCCCGGAGTACCATCAGCATTTAGAACAGATACTAATCCAATAATATCAATTTTGTCACCTTCGATTTTTACGCCTTCGGGTGATAGATTAATACTCGATAAAACATTAGTTTTATTGACTCCATCCTCTTCAGCTGATGACCAATCCGTGGCTATGCTACCTTTTTCTAATTTTACTTCTTGTACTTCAAACCACTGACCTTCTGGAATATCTCTACCAGAAATCATAATGTAGCTACCTGTAGACTCATCAGCATAACTATTAGCTGTAAAATTAATAATCATTTTATGAAATTCAGTAGATGACTTTATGACAACATCATTTCCGCCATATATAGACTGGTTACTTGACCCGTTATTCATAATAAAAGTATAGTCCAAAGAGGAGACTGTACCCCTAACCAAAAATGAAAGCGTGTATTTTTCTCCACTTTTCAGCTTCATCTTTCTATTGGAAACACTTTGTTGTATTCCTTTATTTTGTAGACCTATAGATTCCACTCTTATGATTTTAGTTCTATCCCCTTGTCTAGAAGATAAATTTGTATTACTTACCGATCCATAAACAGCCCAATCATCATCTTTTGTTCCTAACGCTAAGTTAGTACCACCAACACCCAATCCATTAACGCCTTCACTTACAGCTAATTCAATTTGATTAGGGAGTTGCTCTATTACGGTCTTAGTAGAAATTAGATATTCTTCAAAGTCTTCGCCCACACCAACCTCAATGGCTTCAATCGTGTTCCTTAAACTGTTCGCGGTTAATTCAATGGAGCCAATCTGTTCAACCAATGTAACGCCATCATCACTTAGAGTACCAACTCTAGCTTGGAATGAGTCAGATTCTAGCTTAAACTCACTATAATCTTGATAGAATGTGTCGTAGTTATTTGATATTGTATCGATATCAGCTTCTGTTGCTTCAACTCTACCGATAATTGTTCCTGTGCCGACTGTAAATTCACCAATCTCATTACGATACGTTTGTAAATCGATATAGTTCTCTAATTCAGTTTTTTCTGCTTTAGCTTCAATTAAACCTGCATGAGCACCTAGAGTGGTTTCAGTAGAAGATATAAACTCATCAATACCTTCTTTATCAGTTCTATATTCATCCCTTGTTAGCCTAGCCTCTAGACCTTCGGCATTAGCTTGAATGTCTAATGAATGCTGCTCTATACTTTCTAGAACTCCGTCCATGTCTCTTTCGTAAGTGACAGAATCAAGTTTAGCTTCAATAGCTTCGGCATTTATTGATATTTGATTTGAATGACCTTGAACAACACCGTCGACTCTTTCTACTTCTTCAATAGTTGTATTTATTTGTCTATTTACTTCATCGACAGTATGCTCAAAGCTAGCAAATTTACCGTCATATTCTTCTAGTTTTGCGTCTAAGCCATCTGCTAAATCAATCAATTCATCCTTGATATCTAAAAGTTCTTGAATGTTCTCTGTAACAGTTGTAATTTCATCTGCTATCTTTTCTTGAAGGTCTTTGCGAACTCTTACTACAGTTTCTTTAGAATAATTAACACTTTCCGATATAGCATCCTTACGCATCTTTTGCATCATTTCGGCTATCTCAGCCTCTGTAGGTGCTAGTGGCACAAATTGACCTTTTTCTTCATCCCATCTCATCATCTTAGGTGGATTCTGAGAGGTGTCCCAATATAATCCACTTGGAGGCGGCACATCGGGTTCTGTATCATATCTTGGAATCAGTCTTTCGGAAACGACCTGCTCAACTTCAGGAATCAAATCATTGTTTATGCGATCCATTTCATTCGCGATATCTTGCAATGTATCTTTTATGATTCCGTCATTTTCTTCAAAGTCCTTTTGAAACTTTTCCTCAAAGTCCTTAACTTCTTTCTCGAACTGACCTACTTGTTCCTTAAAGTCTCTTAGCTCAATATCGCCAATCCAGTTCTCTCCATCCCATCTTTCCCATTGGTTAGTTTCTGAATTGAAGCGTAGGTCATCAACTTCAGGTGTATCAGGAAGGTCTTTTTCGTCTAAATAAACGCGTTTCCCGAATATTTTACCCTTATAATTAACTTCTTTACTCGGCTGATACGGCTTACTATTATCTACATATTCTTCTTCGTCCTCACTATTATTCTGTGTAGAGATATTCATAAGTGAGAAAGTCTGAACTGTATCTGACTGCACTAGCCCATCATTGAATCTTATAATTGGAGACATTAAAATAACGTCAGAACTGATATCGGGATCAACTCTACGGTATGCGCGAACTCCAATTGTATAAAATTTATTAGGCGGTAGGGCAGGGTAAGTAAATGTTCTAGTGCTATAAGGTACATATCTTATTTGTTCATGAGCCATTTGTGACGTAAATTCATAAGATTCATCTGTATCATCGCTATAGAAATACAACATAAATCCATCAATATTATGCTCGTTCTTTTTCGTATCACTATATTCTGGGAAATTCCATCTAACAGTGATGTCAACAGAAGCATTGTCATTTTCTTTATGTTGTATTGCATCTTGACCAACTTGAGGAGTCGCAGGTATTTCAGATATTCTATCATTACGTAAATTAAAGTTATTCGCCACACGACTATAATCAATCTTAACTTTGTTGAAATCCGTCTTAACTTTATCGACTGTATAAAACATTGATTTTAACTTATTAGAGATATCATTTAACTCTTTCATATTAGAAATTTCTACATCTATACTAGGTGCTTCAAAATCTATAATAATAGATGATAAGCGTGCTTTAGCATTAACTCTGATACCTTCATGTTGAATACGAATAACATCTCCAAGATTAAGTCTATCCCAATCATCCTGAGCATTTACATCTTCAAAGAAGTTTACTATTGATGTACTAATGTTGACAGGAGGGGAGTTAATTTCAGTTAAACGCTTCAATCCCGTCTCATACAGGTCATTATCGTCAATTTTATTACTGTCGTTCCACTCATATTCATGTATGTATTTCTGTAACTCTTTGAATTGAGTGGGGGAGAAATGGTTCTCCATTTTTAAATCGTCTCTAAGTTTAGCAATGTTGTTATCAATAGCAGTGATATTATTATTTATTGAATTTATTTTAGCCTGCTGCCTTTTAATTTCAGCATTCTTAGCATTTCTTTCTTTAATTAAATCACTTGTGTTGATTCCTTGCTCTTTACGCCAAGCAATGGAATCTTTTATAATCTTTAATTCTG
This sequence comes from Oceanobacillus sp. FSL H7-0719, assembly GCF_045040795.1. GTDB lineage: Bacteria > Bacillota > Bacilli > Bacillales > Amphibacillaceae > Oceanobacillus. Next base: position 772,972 of record NZ_CP150301.1, read on the forward strand.
TATTGAGTTCAAATAAAACATTACTTTCTTCTGTAAGCTCTTCTTGCTTGCTTGTCTTTTCTAATGTATAGCCATAGAATTCATCATTTCTTGAAGATACGTATTGATTGTATTTAACTAAAGCCTTTGCTAAATCATCTTCCATCCATGTACTACTCTTAATGACATTCTCATCTTCATCCATTTCGAAAGGGTATAAGAAGTATGAAAGATCATCGATATATCTTTGACCAGTAGGATTAATTCTTTGAATGCCAAGTCCATCAGAACCTGTTAAATGAAGTCTAGTAACTACTTCATTAGAATCTATTTCCTCTTCTATGCTTTGGAGGTATCTTCGTTCGTTAAGAGTGAATCCTTTGTAATGAGATAATTCACCTTTTTCATAGAAGTTTATTTCCTCATTCACTGTATCAAATACTACAAGCGTGTCATATGTTTCTGTTAAATCATCATAGAAGAAACTGAGAACAGGAGTGCTTGATATATCAAATTCACGCCACTTCAAATTTAAATTAGGATTGATATACCCAATCTTCCAACCATATCTCTCAGCAACTTCCTCGGCTACGGTTAGCAAGTTGACAGACTCTCTATGAAAATCAATTAGCTTCTTTTGAGCTAACGTATGCTCTAAAGAATAACATGTAACATCCATTGTATTAGTAGTGTCAGAGCTTTTACCGTATGATCTGATAACAAACCACATTTCTTCACCTTTAAATATAACCTTTATTAAAAATTTCTCACGCAAGTGTTCAACTGGCTCATAACTCGTAACATTGTGATTATCTATCACATCATAAGGAAGGGAGAATGAAAGCTCATGAGGACTTGCTTCATGCAAAGCTAGGCGCTCGTTGCTTGCATATTTTAAAGGAAAAAGTATCTTCTTGTTAGGTTTAGCCAAGAACAGTTTTAGTGATTCCGGCTTAGTATGTTTGTGTATTCCGTGCAACTATATTCACCCTTTCTTATGAATAGATATACTGATATTTAATTCTAATTCTCATATTTTTGCTTAGCTTAATTCTGTTCTTACCGTACAAAATCTCTAAATACACATCGTTAAAATCTTCATATCTAAATGTGTCCTCTTTACTTGTTTTGATAATTTCCGTCTGACATTTAATATGTAATACTTCACCAACATCAATATTTTCAAATCTCATCTCTTGATTACCATTAGTTAAATTATTTAATACTAAGTCTCCGTCATCAATCTTTTCTATCCACATTTCAGGATATATTTTATAATGACCTCTATTGGTTATTTCAATCATTTCCAAGTCTTCTTCAATAGTGTCATAAATCGGTGTTATAATCTCATGGCTATATGAGTAGGCTGAATCACATCTAAATGTTAAAGTTAAATATCCTTCTTTTAATCCGTTATGAATCAATCCGATATCCTCGACAGGCATAGCGTAAAACACTCTGTCTACATCAGCCTCAAAGAATAACGGCTTATATTCATCTGTATTTAGCCACATTATAATTTCATCCATCAAGTCGTCATTCCAAGGTTCAGTAAATGCGAATGATACACTGAACTGCTTTACAGATTTCTGAACACCATAAAAGTGTGGTCTGAAAGCCTTTCTTGGATACACTTCGTTTATAGTTTTCCCAGAGCCAACCGATTCACTAAATGGGGAAGGAGACCCAGTAGATACGTTAATATTTATAATTGGATAATCTGTAGACTTACGCCCATCAAATGAAAAGTATTTACTCTCACCAATCATTAATCCACCTCCTATAAAAAAAAGAGGGGAGACAGGCATAAGCCTATCTACCCTTTAAATTTAAATCCTAATTTCTCAAAACCTTCAATTGACCTACCAATCAAGTCATCAGCACCAGCTTTTCCACCTTCAACTTTGTCGATATTAAAGACAACTGTAAGGTCGTTTGATCCGACACCACTTGAGCCGGTTGCAAAAGAAGGGGAGTTAAGACTATTCATATCTCTAACCAATCCTCTAGTCCAATCAATAGTCTTCAACAAATTGGATGTGTCTTGCTTATTTAAGACCAATTCTTTCTCATGGAGAGTTGCAGGTATTCCGCCCGAGAAACTACCTGTATACCAACCACCAGTATCAAATGATGCAGTTTTAACAGCTTTTGCTCCACCTAGATAAGTATTGGCTGAATTGATTGAACTTAAGATATTATTGACAACAGATTTACCGATATCTCCAGCATTTTTTGCAAAATCTTTTTGGAAGTTTCTTAAATCCTTTTGAATTTGCCTTGTACTACCATTTACGATATCAGTGCGCATTTTAGCAAGACGCTTCTCATCATTAATTAAGTCATCATAATGACTTTCTATCTCATCACGCTCATTGGTTAATGACTCTTTGCGTAAATCTGTTTCTCTCTCTGTCAACATATCATCTAGAGATTGGTCAGCTTCTTGTAATAACTTTTCCAACTCAGCCTTGCGTTTTTTGGCAGAATCAGAATCATCTATTGCTAGAGAGGTCATCTCATCAAGAATTTCTTGTCTTTCTTTTTGCTGATCTCTTAATTTCTTATTCCAGTCAGCTTCATTCAGCTCTTTATCAATAGCCTCAATTAAATCATCAATAGCCTTAACGGAAGCATCTTTCTGGATACGCAAAGCTTCATTGTAAGTTTCAATAATTTGGTCAGCCATTTCAAGTCTGGCATTAAGGATTTCTTGTTCCATATCCCACAACTGATTAGTTCTATCAATTATTTCCTCATCTAATCTTGCCTTTTGAGCTTTAGTTAAATCTTTGTTAGTCTTGAGTTGATTCTTGAGAAACTTAAGAGCGTCTTGGTCATGTCCTCTTTGTTTCTTGAGTATTTCCTCTCGTTCTAACTGCAACTTCATCCACTTAGTTGTACCGTCACCAGCAAGTAATTGCTGATAATCAATCCTAGACAAGTCATCAGTTAGTTTCTTCTTGAGCCAATCAAACTCAGCTAAGTGCGATTCAAGGATTTGATATCTCAAGTCCTCAATTAAGTCATTAATACCAGATATTTCTTGATTCAAACCTAATAAATCAGATTCGGCTTGGAAAACTGCTTGTTGCCTTTGTGCTTCAGCTCTAGATGCTTCGTTTTGAGCGTTAATTCTATCCTTAGCTGCGTCAGTTACATCGCTACTTGCTTGATATGAACCACCTGAACCAGCATATTGATTTAAGAAATTATTAGCATACTTTTGTCTCTGTGGAACGTGGGTACCCTCAGAACGCTCAAATAGCTTATCAAACATATGCGCAACAGTAGAAGCACTAGCACCTTGATTGGACTGTAACCAGTTCATTGTGCGCTTCTCAGAACCGTTTAACTCATTCCATAAGAAGTTTAATTGAGTGCTAAGACTGTTCATATTACCGCCAGTTGACCTAGCATAGTTTTGTAGAGAAGATTTACGGCTACCTAACCATTGCGCGATACCGAATGCGCCGGATGATTTATTGAGAGCTGTAGGACTTAGCCCTGACTCTAATTGCAAGTTACCCATAATTCCTGCTACAACATTATCTGTGAATCCTTTTGATTTAAAGAAATTCCAAATTGTCGCAGAGTTACTTCCACCACTAGCCACTTTACTACTTTGGGCAGAACCAGAAGAGGGGAGAGTAACTTCGGTTGAATCGGTAAGGATTCCATATTGAGCTATATTTCCACTCTTAATTTGACTACGTAGAGACTTAGCCTGTTGTTCTAGTAATTTCTGCTTTTGTTGCAATAGTTTGATTTCTTTTTGTAGAGAATCACGATACGACTTAGAATGTTTAGCTTGATCATTATGTAAGTTATTTAATATAGCAATCTTTGAGTTTAGTTCTTCTAATACTCTTGCATATGCATCAGCAACAAAGGTGGACTCTTCTAATGAAGCTTTAGAGTCTTTAGCTGATTTCTTAGCTTTATCAGATGAACTAGACATTTTCTCAGCAGATGTTCCAACTTGAGTTAGTCCAGACTCAATCATTCCAGATAGGCTTTCTACTTGTTTCTGTAAGTCAATAACACCTTCAAAGTTATCAATAGTAGTGTCTATTTCTTCTCTTACAATTCTGCCCATACTTCTATTTAAGGCGTCGTTAGGAAGTAGACCCATTTCATCTGTGTAGTCTTTAGCAAAAGATTTACGTCTCTCTAGTTCTAATTGAGCGACTCTTGCCTTAGCATCTGCAAGTGTTTGAATAGCTTGAATCTCTATTCCATAATTCTTTAAATTTTGAGCAGTTGCAACAGCTGTTTGTTGAGCTTCGGCAATAACTGACTTTTGCATATCAGTATAACCAGCAACCTTTTGGTCACGTAGCTTTTTAACAGCGTCCTCGTTAACCTTAATAACACCATTTTCAAAGGATATGGCTTCGGCTAACGCTTCTTCTTTATTGATTAATTCCATAGCTTCTGCAGCCGATAAAGCTTTGCCTTCTGCTAATGTCTCAAGTAGCCCATTAAGAGGGGAGACTTCGTTAGACAATGCCTCATAAGCGTCTTTCTGCATAAGAGTTGCAGCCTGATCCAGTTCACCAGCTTTAGCCATTTCTACAGCAATCTTAGCTAATTCACTAAAGTTATCTTTAGCTTCGGAAATTCGCTCAGACCAATCCTTTATTGCTTCTCCGTTTTCGTCCATCATATCGGTACTGTCGTCTATCTGACCATTTACCCAACCGATAATTTCTCCCAACTCATTGAAAGTGGGGGACATGGTACGAATATCAACCTCAGCATCTTTAGCTGATTCAGCTAATTCATCTTCGGAATTTCTTAGATAACCAAGAATATTTGTAAGCCTATCTGAGTCAATCCCAGTTGCTTGTAATGCATCTCTATACTTATCCCATTCAATAGCACCGTACTCTAGGTTAGTCGTCATGCTACTAATAATACCAACTTGTTCACTAGACAATCCTTGAAGGGATATTTCAGTGCTCAGCTTATCGCGCAATTCTGAAACTTGATTAGATAACTCTTCGATTTCAGGCTTAGACATTCTAGCATCTTCAGCCATTTGTCCAATCCAAGATACGTCATCTTCAGATAAATCTATCTCATTAACATTGATAATTTGTTGAGCTGTAGCTTGAAATGCTGATGCAATTTTTTCTTGACCCTCATTGATAATATCGTATTGATCATTAATTTTACGATTCCATTTATCAATTTCTTTAGATACGACACCAGCAGCGTCAATTCTACCTTGGTCAATAAGCTTTTGTTGCTTTTCTTGTTCCTTAGCTATTTTCTCTTGATACTTAGCTATTTTATCCTCAGCAGTACCGATATCAGATTCAGAAGTCGTGATAGTTGCTTCAGCCGTTTCAGAAGATAATCTCTGCTGATAAGCCAATTGTTCCTCTAATAATTCAATATGCTCCCTAACATGTTCACTATTGGCTATAATTGCATTGCCACGTTCATCTTCTCCTTGCTTAATATGAGGGAGGAGGGTGGCTAATTGATTCTGTAGCTCTACATATCGCTCCTCTTGACCAATATTACGATCAATATTGCTTAATTTTTCATACTCGGAAACCAAGTCATTGATTGTGCTTTTCTGTGTAGCTAGGGAATCGAGCGATGTTTCTTGGGATTTTTGGAATTCTTCGTTTCTCCTAATTGAATCTCCCATAATACTGATTAGTTTCTCAATCCCAAAACCAACACCTGCAAATACTAATCCAATACCAGTTGCTGTAGCTAGGGTGCGTAATGATGCCGTCATTGCCTTTGTGGAAATTGTAACTCCACCGGCAGCACCTTTAAATACAACCATATCAGCTATTGCAGTTCGGAAACGGGGACTAAGCAATGCTAAAGCTGTTGTTAGAGTTCCAATAGTAGGTGCTAATAGTCCCACAAAGCTAACAACCTCAGATGATGCATCTGCTATATCAGCAACAGTTTCCGTGAACACTACAATAGAGTCTGTAAGAAGCGCAGATCCTAAACTCTCCGAAAGGCTGACTCCCGAATTTGACAGTCTATTTAAACGACTTTCCAAAGATTTTGCATATTCAGACTGTTCGCGCATCGCCGATCCTTGAGATGTTAACGCAGTATTAGTCACATCTGTTGAGGTGGAGAATTGCTGCATTAAAGTTAAAAACCTTGACAATTGATATCTTCCTGCTAAAGTTACCTTTTATACCGTTGTTTTCACAATACTTTAACACTCTTTTCAGAGAGTCGGAATAGACTATATCTTCATCTTTTTAAAAGATGCTCCCCGTTTCGAATGATATGAATAATCACCCTACGTCACAATGACTAGTCGTTGCACGTTTCGCTTATATAATAAACTTCGATTATATAATAGACTTCGCTCAGGATTGCCCTCGGCTTTACGTTAGGGGTTTCCCTGAATTAGAGGAGTTTGCTCTTACTATCACTAATAAGAGGGGCAAGTTTTAATATTACCCATATTTTGTTGTTGTTCAGCAGAAAGAGTATTCCATTGTCCAGCTAATTGTGCTAATATATCAGAAACAGGGCGCATTTCACCTGCAGAATTTCTTACGTTTATTCCTATTCCTGCAAGCGCGTCTATAGCTGGTTGCATTGTTGTTATCCTAGAATATATTGATTTCAGACTATTTCCTATAACCGAACCACTTTCTCGGGTGGTAATTCCAATTGCTGAAATGTGCCCGATCAATTCGTCAATTTCCACTCCGAAGGTATTACTCGCGGCTGCACTTCTTTCGATGGCGTCAGAAAGGGTTTTTGTATCAATCGCGAAATTATTATCTACCTCGTTTAATTTGTCGATTATAGAAATACTATCTGAAGCCTCTATATTAAATGCAGACATCGACGCAGTAAGGCTCGACATAGCTTCTGTTGTTTCCAACTCCGAAATATTCGAGGCTATGGTTGCGGTTTCTGTCAGGTTTAATAATGTACTAGGGTCGTAACCTTGGCGCGCGAATTCCACTAGGGCAGAATTGACATCTTGAACTCGGTTTCCCAGCTCTGAAGATAATGAAATGCTTTCTTGCAATAAATTATTATACGTATGCGGAGCTGCATCCATAACTCTCCGTAAATCTGTCATCTGGGTATCTAGAATTACTACCTGCTCTATCGCTGATTGTAACTTCCTGTTACTTTCACCTAATAGGCTACTGACCACATTTAAGTGGCGATATATCATTTCTGATATATTCTACACTTTCTTTTTAGGTTATATGTGTAGTTCAGACTATCCCTTCATCTTCAACCTAGTTGCTAAGATGGTGTATTATAGTCGTTGCACGTCCTGTATAAGATACAATTTCGCTCAGGGTTGTCTACCTCTAGAGTTTCCCTGAATTTAACACTTTTTACTAATATATTTCTATATTAGGTGGCTTACAAATAGTAACCACGTAATGGTGCGTAGAAGGCAGACATTCCAATCCATTAATTATCTTCACTTAAGTTCGCTAGGCTTAAGCCGTCTACTTGAGACTGCTATATGTTTCCATATAGATGAGACTATATCTTCATCTTTTTAAAAGATGCTCCCCGTTTCCACCCGCTTGAGTGTACTGGATTTCTCCATAGTCGTTACACCTTACTACATTGTCGATTAATATAGTCTTGGCTCGGTATTGTCTACATTTCTGAATGTTTAGAGTTCCACCGAATTAGAGGAGTTTTACTTGGACAATTGGTTTTATCCAAATGGGAATCCTTTGCATTGCAACCATCATCTGCTTACCGAAGGAATCTACCTTAGCTCCCGCGTCTTGAACACTTGCCGACGTTTGTTTGAATCCCATATTTAAATCTTTAATGCTTCTACTTACATTAGGAGTAATTGTTGTTAATCTATTCATGCTTGCAACATAATCGTCTAATTGCTGATTTTGTTCTGGAGTAATGACAGGGTTATATCTTCTCTTGAAATTCTGAACATTGATCGCGGCTTGTTGTTGCGCAAGTTTAATTTGGTGAGCTAATTCATCAGTTTTCTTTTTCTCTGCCAATGCTTCCTTGTGCGCATCATCAATTGCTTTGTTGGAAAATCTAGCTTGAGTTTGAGCTAACTTCTCTTGCTCTTTTCTCTGCCTTTCCATAGACTGCTCTCTACCTCTAGCCATTGAATCAGCTAATTTTTCTTGATTCTTCATTGCTTTTTCAACGTTGGTTATTTCATTAAAATCAACTATCTCAAGACCATCTGCCATATTGCGTATTTCAAAATTACGCACAACACCATTTAAGTCCTTCATGGCTACATTATATTTATTAAGCTGTTCAGTAACCTTGCCATTATCAGTTATATCTAATCCGCCGCTTTTACGGATAGATGATACCGATCCTCCATAATGTTTGAGCAACTTGTCAATTTCATTAAAGGCTTCTCTGTGATTTTTTCGTAGAGAATCCATATTAATTGACACTGAATCGGTTATTTTTTGACCAACATTACTACTCCCAGCACTACCCATTGACTTTTGAATATTCTTATTAAACTCTTGGATATCTCTCTGAGCTTTACCCAAATCAACATTTAATTCAAGTGTTTGTAGTTGTTTTGTAATAGTCTTTAAATCTTTATTAATTGCCTGAACAGATTTATTTATATCTATTCCTGAACTTAACAGTATGCCTAACTCTTCATTCATTTATTCCCTCAACTCCTTTCAAAAAAGGCAAAAAAATAAACCATCAAATACGATGGTTTAAATGTCTCATTACTTGCTATATGTGAATATTTTAACTTCTAAGAAAAAGATATATCCTTGTAGAGAACATCCTCTACAGATAGTGAAATCCCCTCTTCTTCAAATTTACTAATTAAACCTTTGAAATTATTATTCAGATCTTTATTGAAAATAGGTATTAGTAGCAAGTTATTATCTTGACATAATCTTATCTTATCTAGCGTTGTCTTATTATATGAAATTATCTCATGTCTATCAGAGTTACTATTAGCCATGCCAAAATATTCAACAAATAATAACGATCCATCATGTTTGATTGTCCAGTCAAACATGAATTCACTTGAACTTGTGCTGACATACTTCTTATACTCTTCCTCCATAGTATAGTTCACATCGTTGTTGATGAATACGTTTGTAATAAGAGCTTCAGTTTTTGAACGATGTAAGTAACCGTTTTGATCTCTGGTATATTCACCAAAAAGAACCTTTGTTGCAGGCAACCCACAATCAAAAAGCATATCGTTCCACGATTCCCAGTAATTATAAATAACTGTACTAGAATATTTGAACTCTCTCATGTATGGTGACCGCCCATATTGCTCGTAGAAGTACTGAAGTTCTTTAATTACGTCTTCTTTGTTATGAAATCTAATTAAGTTCTCATCTAATCCAGCGCTCGATATCGCTTTATTCCATGTATCAAAATAGCTAACCATAACCTTTGCACTTGGAAAATCTTTGTTGTCTGCAAATTCTTCATGAGTAGGTACTCGATTATATTCATCATAATATCTCCTCAGCTCACTGATTAAGAAATCTTTGGTAAAAAGCTTTGCAATCCCTTTTTCTCGTCGAATACCTAGCTGACCGGCTTTGCGCTTAATTGAATCCCATTTTCTTTTAATGATAAGTTTGTCTATAATATATTCAGGAGTTTTAGTTCTGTCTCCATAATATCTTTTTACTACTTCTTCATCGTGTACATACCAACCGTCAGTGCAATCTTCTCTGATGATATCTATAGATTTTAGAAAGTTGTGCCAAGATCCCCAGATACGATGATAACCTCGTTCGCTAGGATAACCTTTCTTTGTCGTAATTTCTTTCATATAAGGTATGCGGTTAAACTCATCAACATATCTCCAAAATTCGCTTATTAGAAAGTTTCTTTCTAATGCTTTCTTGGATGGCTCTTTATACTTTCTCTTAAGACCATATCTCCTAGCCGTTTGACAAATGTGTTCCCATGAAAAGTCATTCTCTAAACTATTCATTATTTCTTCTTTGGAGCTATTTGCATATATATTTCTTAACTTCTCTATATCAGTTTTGAGCCATTGAGTTCCTTCTTCATATATATCTAATTTCTTAATAAAGTTACTCCATGATCCAAAAATCTTAATATATTGGTAATTACTGGGATATCCATTCTTAACAGTCATATCTTTCATATGAGGGTGTCTATTTTTCTCATCATAGAACCTATAATACTCACTAATTAAGAAATCTTCGCTCGGTTCCTCATATTCAGCTCTACAGGTATCGCTGCAGAAGTGTAAATCATGCTGATTGGCTTGGACGTAAGCTAGTTCAAATTTTTCTTTACAGTTATCGCATGAACATTTGACCTTTTTATTGCTACTCTTCACTAGATGTTCAGGAGGTATAGATAATATGTCGTTAGGACTTTTATCTTCGTATCCTAATTTTAAAAAATGATTTCTATTATTATATCTCCATCTAACGTTAATTTTCTGCCCTTCGATAATCGCCATCTTAAATTACCCCTTCATAATTTATTTCCCTTATTTAATAGTAGGGAAAGGGAGATAAGGGAACCTCCCGTTTCAGATCGGGTAGCTAATCCGATCCTAATCCCTATAAATATAGTACCATGAAGTGATTATTCCGTCAATAGTTTTATTTAAATTAATTTTGTTTATAATAAAAAATAAGCCATCAAAGTTGATAGCTTATAGTTAATAATTATTCAACTAGACATACCATACACTCCCACAAATGCTATGAATCCAAAAACTATCGCAAATGGAAGGGAGGCGAGTATTACTGTAACCCAATTTACTTTAGATTCTCTCTTGTCGGCTTCTTTTTTAAATACATAATATATCCCACTGACTATAAGTGCGATTATAAATATAGGTATGAATACCATTTTATCATCACTCCTCCTTGTGACAATTATAATTTTCTTACTTTTATTATATCACAAGAGGGGGAGATGTAACATTATTTTTCATTAAAACTACCCTTTTATTAAATTTATATGCTTGCGCAATACATACAAAATGAAGGGGGAGGGGTAGTATTATTATTCTTCCTTTTCTTTTTCCTTAGCACTCTTTTCCATAAGTTTATGGATTCTCTCGCGTATTTCAGCCTTAGATTGTGGCTTAATGTATGCTTGTCGTGTAGTCTCAACCGATTTATGGTTACCCATCTCAGCAGCTAATGACAAGTCGCCTGTCTTAAGGTATATATTATTCAGCGTTGTTTTGCGAATAGAGTGACTCCTGAAGTCGTCAATACCTATAATATGCCCAAATTGTCTTATGCGATCTTGGATAGTGCTCTTATGCATTTGGCGATATTCACCATTGTATTTTGTGATAAATAACGCATCGACTTCTAACCCGTCCATTTCATCTTTACGTGCTTCTAGCCATTTCTCGATTAATACTTTAGATGTTTCCGTGAATGCAACTTCAACTTTATATCCGCGCTTTTCTCTGATGTCAACAAACATCATATTATCTAAGTCAAGAGAGGATAGGGTAAGCCTAGCTATTGCACCAACTCGGTTAGCAGAATCGAGCATAATAGACCAAATTAATCTGTCTTGGATATCAAATTTCTTATCGTTTAACAATCCCTTTGTTATTTCCTCAACTTGTTCATCATCCAAATAGTGAGAGTTGATAATTTTTTCTTCGCTAGCACCCTTCATACGCTCTAGTTTCTTATCGAACGGATGCTTATCTACGAATCCACGCTTCATACTCCATAGATAAAAACTCGATACAGTGGATATTTTTGTGTTAATTACTTTCTTATTATTAAACAAAACATCCTGACAGAAGGCAATATATCCTTCCATTATATCTACAGCTTCATCAAAAAACTCTTCCTCATATAAACCAATATTATCCCACTCTTCAGCTAGGTACACTAAGAAGTGAGTCATATAGTTCTCGTATACTTTGTATGTGGTTTCTTTCACATCTTTATTCTTTATTATTGAACTCTTTAAGTACTTGTCATAAAGTTTCTTATTGTCAGGATTAATTAAAGCTTTTTTCTCTTTTGTAAAATACTTTACTCGTTTCACCTTTGACATATCCCATGACCATCTTTCTCTATTGTTCTATTTAACTTTTATATTATGACGTGCAAGTCCTCTCTTAAAGGCTTCCACATGCCTTAATGATTGCTTCAATTCTAGTATCGTATAGTACGTAAAACGCCTTGGATTCAAGAATGTAGGCTCTCCGTATGAACTGTATGGGAATTGATACTCACCGTAGCCATTTCCGTGACCGTATTCAACTAACTTTGCAAGGTCGAGTCCAGTTTGATCTTTTCCTTTTGTGGTATTTTCCACTAACATCTTTACTTGACCTACGCCACTATATACAAATGTACGAGTATGATTTCTAGGGTTGGCTAGCCCACGATTTCTTCCACGCCTCTCATAAGCAGCTGGACTATACTCATCGTATACATATTTTTCCACATTCTTAGATTCTTCCTCGACAACAACTTCATAAACTTCTTTTCCCATTATGTCCGGTATTACATTCTTTTGAAGGTGATTGAATAAGTCGCTTAGTTTATTAAATTTAGGCATATTATTCTTTCCCTTGTACTAATCTACGCATCTCAGGTGATTGTAGATCCATCTCTTGAAGTTCTTTCTTCATTTTCTTAGCCATACGTTCTAATTTCTCATTAGCCTTCATCACTTCCATAATCTTGTCCCAAACCTTATCGGTTTCCGCTTGGATTAAGTATGACGTACACTCTTTAAAATACTTACTGTTAATTACTTGTGAAAAATAGGAAACTTTCTTTTTTATGTCGTCTGTTTTAGGGAGGGGGAAGTCGCTAAACTCTAGAATCGTATGAAAGAGTACAAATGCTGGAATTAATTCATCTGAAAAATCCAACCCTTCAGTTTCATGGATTGCTTTTATATCTTTTCCAAATTCAAACACCACTTTATTGATACGACTTGGTTCAAAGAAGGGGAATAACGTTATGCGGTAAGTGACCCCATCTTCAATGAAGTCGATATCTACGGTTTCTTTATATTTCTCTATGTCTTGCTTAATAGCTTTAAGTGGTAATTTGCGTACTGTATTTTTATTTGCCATTCATAACACTCCTTTTACTCTTAATTGAATGAAGAGAAGCATCTTAAAGACGCTTCCTATTCTTTATTTTCCTCGGAATCTTCTAATGCTGAATATAGATATTCGAAAATAAATGCCTCTTCTGGTTCCCATTCAACCTCAGACTTTTCTAGAGTTGACTTAACAGATTTCAGCATTACTTGGCTATCACCATCACTAATTATATTTTCTCCATTTAGGAATTCTACGATAGCTTTTCTATATTCTTCTGTATTCTTGCATTTTTCATCTTCCACAATAGGTTCGCCTTGCTCATCAAGTTCAAAATATTCTTTTTGGATTTCCTTTTGTTCTTCTGCAGCTCTAGACAAGAACTCATCTAATTTCTTAATAAGTCTTGTTTTGTAAATAGAGGGTAATCCACCTAGTTTAATCTTTTGTAGAATTTGAATAACGTTCATCAATTGGTTGTTTGCAATCTTTAATTTCATAATCTAATATCTCCTTTTATTCTAATTAAATTAGTGTTCGCTTATTTACCTACTTGAATATCTATACCATTCTCAGTAATCTCTATAGAGTTTTTCCCAACAGAAATAGTAACCTTTGCAGGCTTGTCTGATCCATTTGTAAAGTCCATATTACTTGATACAAATTTTGCATCTTTTAGCACCATTTCACCACTATCTAAGTTGAATGTCGAACCGGTTGTGCCGTGCCATACCTTATCTTCCGAACCGAATTTGTATCCGTTAAACTCTGTCTTATAATCCATTATTTGCTCCTCCTTTTTATTCTTTAAAATCGTCATTTTAATTGGTAAAAAATAAAGAGGGTAGGGGTTTAATCCTACGCCTCTTTAAATTAATTACGCTTAATTCCAACCTAAATCTACTGTAGTATCTGTATTGCCTGAGCTAGCCAGTCCTTCAGGATCTGCTGGAGGAACATAAGCTGCATCAGTAGTTACTTCAATCTGATTACTTGCACCAGATTCTCCGTGTTCATTTTCAGCAGTAATGTGATATGTATAAGTAGTTTCTGGAGTTAGGTTCTCATCTGTATAGACCTTCTCTGTTAAACCAGTTGCCACTTTTTCATCATTACGATAAACGTTATATGTGATAGCCATTCTCTCACCCCCCTTAAAAGCAATGTTTTCCCAATCATTGCAATAGAAGCCCTATTCTTGAGTTAATTCCAAGATATAGTTGTACTTGTATCTGTCTTAGAATCTACTGCAAGACTTACAGGCGCATTAGGGTGTGCCACCGTCTCCGTCATTACCTTCTTCTTGGTCAATGGTTCCATCTTCTTCATCGATAAACGTATAATCGATATAACCTTTACGACCGTTCTCATCAGTGAATTCCATAATGTTAAATGTTAATTCAAGGTTAGTCGCTTCAGTACCAGACATATTGAACGTGAAGTTAGACTGTGGACGTGCTTGATGTACTTCTACTTGTACTGGCTTATCTAATTGGTCGTTACGGTCTCTAGCAAGTCCATAACCTGTCATTGAAACAGCTTTAGGGAATGCGTTAGAGCGGATTGTCAACTTCTTAGATGTAGTAGGGATAGCGTGTTGATATAGAAGGTAAACTTCTGTACCAGCCTCTACACCAGTTAAAGTGACTTTCTTACCCTCAACAGTTACATTTTCAATCTTTTCGCCAAAACCATAACCGGACTCTACTTCATAAGCAGTAACATCTCCGATAGGGTTTTTATCAAGTGTAACACCATCTGCACGAAGGATTTTCTTCTCTGTTCTAAGAATATCTTTCGTAGCTTCTTCTAACTCAGTGCCACCCAGCAATGCAAGTAGATGTAAATCTACTAATGGAAGAGTTAGAGTCATAGTAGCTGACTTAGAGTGGTCAAATGTCATTAGTAGAGCATTCCCGTGACCACCACGAATTTCCAAGTTTTCTGCTGCAAACTCATTACTTGACGCCTGAGCATAATCAATAAACGTGATAGGTTTGCCTGTAGCGTAGTCACGCATAAGCAGGTTTAACACTTCTTTAATACCAAATTGTAATGCCATAGTTTATTATTCCTCCTTAAGTGTTTGAGGGGATACTTTAGTTCCCCAGTGCTTTAATTTAAGATTATTTCTTGTTTCTTCATCCATGTGAGGCAACATATTTCTGTTGTACTGAAAGTCGTCCCAAATAATTAGACGAATATATTCTTCATACAATTGGTAAACGGTGTAACCCCAAATCGTGTTTAAATTTACCCCTTCAGAGTAGCTGCCAACAATGGATATAATGTTTTCCATCTGATGACCTTCGCCGTCTTTACCTTTGCTTTCTTGGACTTTTTTTCTAGCCTTCATACGCTGTTCGTATAGCTTTCTAGCCAATTCATTCGCTGGTTTAAACTCATTTTCTTTGCTTCCATCAGAGAAATAATTTTGCATATTAAAAACCTTCTGAATCAACTCAAGAGAGTCGGGATCAAAAGGTTCATAAACTTCTTCTTCATTAACGTAGTAGATACCATAGGTTTCGCTTAAACGAAATTCATATCCCAGTGTTTTACCAAGCCCTTCTAAGAATATCTCTCTGCCAATTTCATCGCCTAAAAGTATCATGCATAGCGCTTGATAGTCATTGAGACCGTTCAATACATCTTTATTGATATTGTCGTTTTCTCTTAATTTATCTACGGTAATCAATAAATGGCTTGCAAAGATACTATATTTATCGTTTCCGAATTTGACAATTTCTCTTAGAGTCCAAGGTTTAACTTTAAATTTTCCAACGTCAATAGGTTCGCCAGCTAGTAAAGACATCTTACTTATCATAAAGCTCACCAAATTGGTAAAGTGTGGAGTAGCCATAGTATCCTTCAGCAACTTGCCCTATTGGATCGCTAGTTAACTCCTTTATTGCACCAAATGATGAAAACTTCTTATTTCTAAGGAGATAATTAATCCTCTCAGAAATTGTATACATTCTTAAATCAACGTTATGTATATCTTGATGAACCAACACATCAAACTTTATATTCTGTATCTTGAATAGTTTATTATATTGTCCAGTCCTTCTATCTGCATAGAAGCAAACTCTACACTTTTCCTCATTATCAAATCCCTTTGTAGTAGGTGTGAATTTAATCCTGTCCTCAACAATATCCCAATACTCAAGACTTCCAATAATATTTGGCTTTGATTCATCAAGTGGACTATCTAATAAATTATTAGAACGATAATAGAGGAGTCTTAGAAGTGTTTCGTCAGCGGTCAAGACATCACGTATCTCACCCATATGCTTACTTATATTCACTTCATTCCCTCCTTAATTTCATCTAATAAATTCATAGTCTCCATTACGTGATTTTTAACGAATTGATGCTCACCATCCAACATGAATAACTCATCGATCAAAACGTCAATTTTAGACACCACTCTGTTATAACGATAATCACCATATAACGAGTTAAATTGTTGTGGCATCTGTTCTAGTTCTGATTTTATTCTTATACCAACCTTGTAACCAAACTCATCTTTGCTTTCGAATAGTCCTAGCATTTTAAATATTTGATTCTTGTAGTATTCAAATAAATCATCAGTATTAAATTTTGTCTCCATCTCCAATCATTCCAAACCTTCTATGTATTATTTGCTATGCGGGTTATTATAAGGATTAATACTCCTTCACCTTTATACGTTTGACTTTTATCAATACCGGAAATACGGTAATTGTCATCAAACATAGTGAATTCATTGCTAATCTGAATTAATTCATCTTCAGTGTATTGAATCATCACAACCGAATCACCCTCAGGGACGTTTACTTGATGTCCACTAGTTGTCTTTGTGTTTAGATTGGATATAGAATCAATTACACATGGAAATAGAGTGACAACCTCCGTTGGTTCTTCAATCCATATCTTGTTTCCATATCTATCGCGCTCAAATACACCTTCAGTTAAATACGTAAACTTCATCTCATTGTTGCATAGCTTAATATGAGATTTTTCGTGAATCTTATTAAAGAAGGGACGCTCAGTTATTAGCCATTTTTCATTTTCATAAATGACAATATCTCCCCAGGCGATATCTCCTTCTTTAAATAAAATTCGCCTTTCGTCGTACTTTGCTGTTGACTGTAGCATTACGTTCTTTTCTTCATCATTAACCACGACAGTAAAAGCATCAGGGGAGGTGATTAATGAACGCTCAAATGTCTTGACTCCATCTCGTAGCAACTTGTCTGTGTAGTTCAAGTTCCCATGATAGTTACTGTAATCTTTCATATAAAATCATCCGTCATCTTAACAATAATAGAGTGTATTTTATCATCTTCTCTGTCGATTAGATATTCCAATCTGTTCATCTGATTACCAAGATTGCGAGCACCTATTTCTTTTGTGAATGGGGAAAAAGATGCAGAAAAATAAATCAATTGATTCTCTAAGATGATGATGCGGATACAGTGAGATAATAGCAACAGCTCATCACCAGACAACTCACGATTCAATAACTCTGTTGTATTATCAGCCAATAAATCATCCTCTAACTTATTGTTAAAAGCAAGGACAGCATTTTGAATTGTGTCATAAATAGCTTCCTCTGAATTTGGCAAATCCAAATCATCAACCTTACATTTGGCTAAAAACGTTGACCAAAGTAAGTCATAGGATGTTTTCATCTAATCACACCCTTAATTAAATAAGATTTCTTTTTCAATTCCAGCCCATTCAGCAATTCGAGTTTGGTTAGCGCCAGTTAATTTGTCTTGAAGCTCAACGGCGATATCAGTAACAAAGCGCTTCTCATCATCAACAGTTACGTCATTTAGCAACTTTTCTAAAGTTTTATGATGTCCAGTCAAAGCTTTTTCAATTTCCTCCCTAGTATGAGTGTTTTTATCATACAAATCTGGGTCAGTCATTTCTTCTTTTTGCTTATCAACATCTTCTTTTTTGCCTTCAATAACTAACTTTCCCTTTGAAAAACAAACTGTATTCATATTTAACCAATCTACTACCTCTTGTGGGACTTTCTTTTTGTCAATCTTTTTGCCATTGCTGCCTTTCCAAGTATACTTCTTTTCGCTCCCATTAATCTCACAACGAACAGTATAGTCAGAATTACGATATCTTGCTAAAATTACTTCTGTCATATTTATTCAATCTCCTTTTATTCGATATTGATTTTGATAGGGGAGAGGTATTCCAATCCCCATATCTTTAATTAAAGAGTAATAGTGTCGTCTTCAATTACTCCAATTGCCTCTCCGAACATCATCTTAAGTGACGCTTCTTGAACTAATTTAATTTTCACACGCTCATCTTCTGGGTCTTGTTCTGTGAATTGACGTAAACCACCGTATTCAACAACCGAGAATGGTTTTTGGTTAACTGCACCAGCAAACATGTAACCACGATTAACTGGAAGTTCAGTTTTAGAGTTAGTCTCATCGGTGAACGGGTTAGTTAGGTTAACAGCAGTAGTACGACCAATAGTTGTAGGATTCAAAGCAGTAAGTAACTCTTCTTTGATGCCTTCAAACATTAGATTTGGTTGCTCAGTAGCTTGTGCCATAGCAAAATGGTCGATTAATAGAGAGTCAGCTACAAATACTGGGCGACCACCATAACGTTGTAGTACAGATGCAACCTTGTTGTAATCAGCAAGAGTAAGTCCAGAACCATCAGCAACGTTAGCAGCAGGGATTTTATTACTTGCAATTGCTGCGTCAACTAGTTTGTAAATTTCATCAAGATATAAACGAACCTTGGCGTTAGCAACGTCATCAACAAGAGTGCGGAAGTTAGCAACTGAATCAGTAACTAAATCAACTGGCTCGTAGTAGAAACCAGTAGAAAATGTAGCTGGAACAGCGAGAGTTTTCTCTTGACCAGCAACACGTACCAAGTCTACACCTGAACCATTAGCAGACCAAACGACCTTTGCTTTATTTTTCTTAGGAATGTTGATTTGAACAATTTGTCCACGTGGTTTTTTATCAACATTAGCGAACAATTTAAACATATCAGTTACCATCGGTTTAGCAATTTCGTCAGCAGTTTGTACAACTACTGTGTTGAATTGGTGTAGAAGGGAAGGGTCTGGAGTTGCTCCACCGTCACCAAATACTTTCTTTACATAGTCTTTAATATCTTGCTCATCGAATAGACCTTTTTCTTTATCCTCGATCATTTTATCATTGTATACACGGCTAAATAGCCCTTTAAGTTTAGTTGAATCGTAAGCCATTATTAAATTTCCTCCTTAAATTATCTGTTATGTATATTAATTTTGTTTATTAAAAATCCCTACTAGTCCCATGATAAACTTGCTGTACTATCAGTTTTTGATATTATAGACAGATTTTCGGGATTATTAGGGCGTAGTTACGATTGGCTCAAATGGTAATTTTTCCAATCTAATAACTGGTACATCAAAGCGGTAGTCTACGTCATCCTCAGAACCAACCACTAAGAATTTGTCGATAGCTTGAGCATAATCCTCATGGTCTCCATCATGAACAATGAATTTCTTAGTTGCGGGGTCGAAGTGTGCGCTCTTACCGTTTACAGCTTCACCAGAAAATGCAGATGTTTCAAAACGTAAGCCTTCGTCAAGATAGATGATACGTGCCATTTCACCTTCACCGTTGTAGAATTCATCTAGATTTTCATCCATGTAGCGACGTTCAGGTGATGCGATTAGATAACCTTTTTTTGTTACAGCTGAAAGTGGGGAAGCAGTACGTTGACCCTCTGCGTTTACACCCAATTCCACAATCAAAAAGTTATCGATATCCTCAGTGACTTTTGCACCGTGAGCTAGTGTACGGATTTTCCACGAATTTATATTGCCCACGACATGCTTTTCATAGTTATTAAACGATTTAATTTTCTCTGTTGCCATTATTAATTTCCTCCTTAAAATTTTACCTTTTTATAATTTTATTTATAACGGCTATCAAAATCAGTTTCTAAATCAACTAAATTCTGACGCTTGTTATTTAATTGAACAATATCTTTCTTCTCATTAACCTTGTCGTCTTTCAATACAACTAAATCAACCAACATTGAGTTTAATTGAGTTACAGCAGTCTCATCGTCAATAGATTTCTCAAGCAAGCCTTGAACTTCTTCAGATTCAAACCTCTCACTAGCACCTAGCGCAGAAAACTTAGCTGAATATAATTCCTTCTTTTCTTCGAGCTTTTCTTCAAATTGAGCCTGTTCAAACTTCTCCTTATAATCTTTAAGACTATCAATCTCTTCGCTGAGGGAAATAAGTTTTTCAGATGCATCATTTAACTTTGTTTGAATAGCTTCTTTTTCGTTTACAACTGTTTCTTTTTCAGAATTTAATGATTGAATAGTTTCTTCCTTGGTCGCAATCTCTGCTTGTAATTGCTTAACCTCTTCTAATTCAACCCATTCTGTTTTCTTCATTACTGCAACTTTAGAATCAAAATCGATAGCGATCTTGTCATCTTCAGACTTTGAATAATCAAGCTTAAAAGTTTCAGATTTATAGTCGTCTTCAGTTACAGTATCAATATCTACGATAAACTTACTTTCATAGACATCTCTAATCCATGAGTATTGATTTGCTTCTAACGTCTCATCGAACGCTCTATATAAAGCTGTACGAGTATCATTATGAGACAGTTCGAATACCTTCTTAAACATTTCAGGCATTTGTTCGTCCTCCTTTTTATTACTTTGATCCATTGCTTCTGCAACGAGTCTTGTTAATTTTGACACATCATAAGCAGGCTCAACTTTATCGTGCTCACCACGCTCTTCTGAATTTAAAATCGCATGACCTTCATAGATAAAGTTTAATATTTCCTCAACACCTTCTTTGACGTGATATTCATCATATAAAATTTCCATACTTGAAGAAACAGTGATTCCATTATCTAACCATTCTTGCAACAATCCTACGACATTAGGGAATCTTGAAGACCACAATATGCCCTTGCCAGCAACAACTTCTTGAGTATCTCCATTTTCATCTTCAACGGTTTTTATATATGCAGGCTCAGTAAATACACCAATGGGAGTTGTTTTTAATTCTACATAATAGCTTTCACCGTCTCTCGAAGTGCCGAGGGTAGCTTCATGTGAACCCAAAGCGTCGTCATTAGAACCCGGCTCAGAATTCTCATAATACTTTGCAACAATAGGCATATTTAATAGAGAATCAAACGCTTTTTCAGATGTTTCTTTAGACATGTATGTATTATTTTTAGACACATCGAAGTCGTGTAAAATAAATTCCACTTCTTTTTTAGATGGATTCTCCGTATTAGAGATGGAATTAAGTTGAATATCAAATAGCGCTGTTTTCCTTTCCAATAATTCTCACCTCCTTCAAATGGTTAAAAGTGTTATTTTAGTCAACTACTAGCTGTCATTCTTGCCACTACTTTTAGTAGACTCTCCTTCATCAGTTAAATCACTTTGTTCTGGAGCACCAGCTTCATCACTGCCACTCATAACGCTAGATTGTAAGTAAGGTTTAACACGCGAATGTAACTTAAGCTCATCTGTTTCATAGAGAGTTTGCTCCAAGTATTGCTCCCAATCTACATCGGAAAGTTCGTCAATTACATGCTTTATACTCCAGCCCTTGTCATTTAACTTAACTAGGATATCAACTTTTTCTTTAGTTGTGAGAGGTTGCGTCTTATCATATGTAATTACGTAATTATCCTTTTGACCATTTGGCAATATTAGATTAACCATCTTTTGGTACATATCTGAATCAATTTGCTCCAGTAATACAGCTATGCGCTTATACAAAATCTCTAAATTTACTTTTGATGACGCATGGTTTCCCCCTTCTCCGTGGGTTATTGCACCAGATAGTCCTAAGCTCGCGTTGATATCATTGTTGACATGCTCAAACTTCTTACCATCTAATCCATCCGCCTTTACGTCAGGGAAGTCTAGCTTGGCAAATTCAGGGAGGGAGACGACCGGAACACCTTCTTTGGATGCAGCTTCCAACGCTTTACGGACACCGCTAAATACTTTCTTCTTTAGGTTCTTATTTAATGCAATGTTGCCGTATTTCTCTGGTTCTTTCTCATTACCAATTGTCAGTATGGCAATCGCATTAATGATTTTATTAGCAATAGCACGTTCGACGTTTTTCATTTTACGCTTATGTAATACGTCAAACATTGCAGAATTTGCCCAACCGGTACCTAGTCCTTGATTTCTTTTTAATTTATGGGTATGGACAACGAACGTTCTTTCTTGTGGTAGCTCTATATGCTTGCTAGCAGAATCACTATTGCTTTTATAATTGTTATACATTTTTTCAGTCACATACGGTGATAAATTATCGAACATTACTCCTCTGTAAAAGTCACTATATTCATCCAACAATCCCAAATCGAAACGGACAACCCAATCACCGTTTCGACGATGAGCGGGGAACACCTTGGTAGGGTCATCAAATATATAAGGATGTATATTACCTTTATTTCCTAGCCAAATACCTGTCAAGGTTCCAGCAGTAGCAGTCTGTTTTAATACGTCTCGCGTCAAAGGCTTATGCTTAACTTTGTGCATCACTTTATTTATCTGAGATATGTAATTCTCGTGCTTATCAGGCTTATCAAATGAATTTATTTTATAATTTAAAATAGGGAGGGATTCAATTAACTCAAACATCATATGAATTTCACCAGTTGTAATATAGAAGTACTCAGCTAAGTCAGAGAGAACACTGTTATTGTCATCTGGATTAACGAAGTATCTCTGTAGTTGCTCCATACTAATTTCATTCAAAATACCATCATGGAACATCTTAGTTGAAAAGCCATCTATAAATGTAGCCATAAATTCCTGATAATCATTAAGTTGAAGTTCTGTTTCATTATCCATTACATTATCTGCCATTTATTTTCCTCCCTTCGTTAGAAGTATATGATTTCATCATCTTCATCTATTTCATTCGGATCAGATAGTAATTCTCTTTCCAGTAGGCTTGCAACGTGGTTTCCGTAACTCGCACTACTATATCTATCTTTACGTTTAGAACCTTTCTCTTTAAGCTTGATGAATCCACTTTCAGTTCTTTCTCCCTCTAGGTTTACCATTTCATTTATAAGAGATGATGTTTGAATGAACGGCTGAACCATTCTCGCCTTTGTTTCAGGCGGGAGTGCATTGAAACCTTTATACTTATTCAATGATTCTTTGGCTTCAACTTCCGACATAAGCAATCTGATTTTTCCGCGTCTTACTCCGTCTCTAAATGATATCGCACAATCACTATTAAATTGTTGATTACCCTTTATTGAGTAAATGACTGATTTGGCATCACTGTAAGTACATCTATCAGCCATCTTCTCATCGTTGATACAAGTCCACGGTTCATATTCAATATTCCTGTCTCTGTCAAATCCCGGTATGATAAGTTGATCGTACACGCCAAGACCCATATTCTGTGTATCTAATACTAAATAGTCGCAATCAAAATCATCAAACATTTGCCTAATTCGTGTAGATTGCTCATCAGTTGTTCCGCCCTCCATGCTCTCCATGTAGACGAAATTCCTATCATAACCCTTAGTGTTTGGCAATAACCTTATAACGGTGTATACGGACGCATCATTTTCTTTACCAGCCATACCTGCAATGTCACAACTTAACAGCCTAATTTCATCTGGCTTTTTATCTATGTATTTAAAATTCTTATCCCTTAACAGTCCATAGTCTGTCTTGGGATATAGCGCTATCGGAACTTTTCTTTGTTTTTCTAAATCGTCATATCTAAAGAATGCTTTCTCAGACTCGCCAAAGAACATTGCTTCCATTTCCATATAAAAACCAATTTCATCAAAATCAGATTCTGACATCTCATCCTCAACAGCTTCTCTTATTAATAAATCCTCTTTAATGGCGAGTTGGTAGGGGAGTCCTGCTAGAAAATACTTATTACCGTCTATCATTGATTTATAAAATGCTTTCAATTTATCCCATGACCAGTGAGATGTGAACCAAGCAGAAGACAGGTATACTTCTTTATTTCGCTCTTTCATATGAGAGTATTCTTTTTTATTTAGATATCTAGGACTTCTTGGCGCGGTTAGAAATTTACGCAGAACCTTATTTATTACGTTTAAGTCAACCATTCTAAATTCATCGACTATGAGTAAGTTGGCTCGCTTCGAGCGCGCTCCATCGTTACTTGCTACAATCTTTATCCAACTGCCATTATGGAATTCCACCTTTGGATCATTTGTTGAAGTCTTTAAGTCTTCTATCTCTCTCCATAAGTTTGGTGAATCTTTTCTCATATCATCTATTTTCTCTATAACCTCACGAGCCTGCCCTTTTGTACCGCTGGCAATAATTATTTTCGTGCCGGGGTAGAGGATGGCTCGAACGCAACAATAGATGGCAGTTAAAAAGGTTTTACCTTGACCTCTTGATGCAATATACATAAAATAGTGATTGTGATTCATCATAAAAATAAGGATTACTTGAAATAGTTTCAAGTGAATCCCTAGATATTCACTTACGAAACGGTGGGGATTAGCTCTATAGAAACTAGCCCATGTATTTATACCATTCATAAGTTTTTCAGATTTTGTTAGATTTTCTGTATTTTTATTGAAGTTTCTTCCCTTTGTGAATATATTAGTTCCTCTATGAGATTTATTCCTTGATACTTGGAAATTTTTATAACTAGCCATCATTAATCACCAGAATCTTCTCTAGGTTGCTCGACAGTGTATTTAGCAACCTCATCTTCATACATCTTAGAATATTCATTTTTGATACCTAGCATCTTACAAAGGTGTCCAAGGAACCATACGGAAACATATTTTTTAATCCCATCCACATCTTTCCATTCTTCATCTGGCTCAGAGATGGGTTTTTCATTCTCCCATTTCTTAATCAATGTGCCAAAGGTCGCCTGTTCGGCAGAGTTAGCTCCGGTTTCCTGGGAAGGTTTGATATTCGCAGATCCTAACAAGTCCTGAAAAGTCTTAAGTTCTTTATCTACAGATTCATTCTTTTCTCGCTTCTTCTTAATGGTAAGTCTTTGTTGCGCAGCTTCTTGGAATATTATCTCCATAGCATAAGAAGAGTCACTCTCATAAGCACCTGTAAGCTTTTCATACTCTCTCTGAAGATATTCATAATCATCCTTAGAATAACCTTGCCCCCAAAAGTCAATAAGAAATTCCATTTCTTCTTTGGTAAATTCTACCTTTTCAATATCTTCTGGACGATATCCAGTTTCCTCGCTGTCTACAGCCCCTTGCTTGTCATCGGGGTCAAATACACTGTCAGCGTATGTATCGTGCTTATTGTTGAAATTAACCAAAGAGAAGTAAGTTCCCAACGTTTCACGGCTATCCTCTTTGGCGGTCTTGAACCACTCATGATGATATGGCTTGTCCACCAATCTCAATATCTCTTTTATCGTAGCAATATTATCTTCGTCAAATGCATCTCGAAGACAGATTTTGCAGAACGGCATTTTCCCGTCGCTATGCCAATTGTGATAGCTATTATAGAATCCTTCTTTTTTATTTTTAACCTTCTCACACTTTAAACATAGTTTCTGATTTTCCTTTATTTCTATTGTCATATAGAAATCTCATCTCCTTTCAATAAAAAATAAGACTTCCTTTATTAGCCACCCAAAGCGTCCTTTGGATGACCTTAAAAGAAATCTTAACAACTCAAAAGGCGAGCGGATGTCTCCATCACACCTCTAACTGATCATAGTATCAATCGAGACACGTAAACCTTTGAAACATGTCTCCGAACAATCATCTAGACTGTCCTTGTTTTTCACCACAGTAATTGACTAGTATGTACTGTGGAAGGCTCGATATAATGTTCAAGTTCATATTTATTAACGGTAAAATATTTACAAAAAAGCGGGGAGATAAACGATACCTCATTACATTCCATTGAGGAAAAACCACTAAATTAATTCATTAAAACACCAGTTTTAGCCTAAATCTTCTACTGATCCATCGATTAAACCTAATTCTAAAGCCTGTTCATATCCGATAACCCAGTCATTGATTTTTTCTTTTTGTTCCTCTAACATTTTCTGTGTAACTTTTGAATTATTTGTAATTAAGTTGTCATAAATATTCTGCATACGTTCCAATTCTTTCTGGGTTCGCTTCATTTGAGAACCGTTTCCATCAGTCTCAGTCATTACCTCATGATAAAGTAGGCTACCTAACTCACCTAAATAACGCTTGTCACAAGCTTCCAATATTGCTAGCCCCATTGAGTATGCATAAGAATATACCAAGCCATATACGGGTGTTCTACTTCTCTTGATTGCAGTAATAATTGCTATTCCATCGTGAAAGCTTCCGCCACCTGAATTTATGATTAGTTCAATTGGATTCCTATACTCTACGTCAGCCTCATCGTCAATGAGATTAATATGTTCGATTAAGGGGATTATATTATTAAATGAGTACTGTGTTATATATTCATTTAAATAAACTTTTCGTGACGTATACAAATCTTTGTCGATTTTATCCGTCCAACTTACTTTGCTTTCATCTAATCCTTCTAATATAAATTCCATCAATATCACCGTTCCTCATTTTAATTTTGTTTATAAAAGAACGGCATCGAACGAACTTAATCGTCATACCAAATAGGGGAGGGGGAGAGGTGAGTTGCGCAATCCGCAATAACTCACCATCAATATGTGTTATCTAATTTCGTTATCAATATCATTGAGAATATCAATCTTCATGCTAACATCATTATGTAGCGCTGTCTTGAATCCTTCTAAGTGTGCATCGTCATACAAGCCTCTTAATACGCCTCTAAGCTCATCTGCTGACTCGCACTCTAATGCAATCTCTAAGTATTCATCTATTACTTGACAAGCATCACAACATCCTTCATGATGCTCATCGGCATTGCCGTCCTCGTTAGGAAAGTTAAAAATCTCAGCCATATACAATCTCCCTTTATTCCTTTAGATTTTATCGAGCTTAATTATGTATTCACATTCTAGATATAATAGATAGATTTCAAGGCAGTAGGGGAGTATTCAAACAATTGGAATCTCTTATGAGCACCTACGAAACCATTATCATCGTGCCAATCGTCGGTTTGACCACCAGTAGATAAAGTCCTAACCAGCACACCAAACTTATCTTTAGCCTTCTCAGTATGTAGATGACCTGTATGTATCTCAACTATCTTAGCTAGAGCCATCAACTTCCCAAAGTCAGATATGAAGTTCTCATGCAATCTATTAGCGCCTTTATGACCATGAGTGTAGCCTATAAAGACATCCTTCCACACATACGCTTTACGAACTTTCTTAGATGTATCAAACGTTACATCTGGGAACTTCACCTCTAAAGTCTTAACAAATGCCCATGACATAGAATCATCATGATTTGCAATAGAATAGCTTACATCAACGCTATTTGCTTCATCTTGAGCTTCATTGATTAATTCAGAATAGAATCTGAATGCGTCATCCCAAGCTGACTCCATATTTACTTGTTCGATAGGTGTTCCGCTAGACGTTTGTCCAGAGAATCCATTGTTATGCAACAAGTCTTGTCCGACTATAAAGAAAATTTTATCCCATTTTTTACTTTTAATCTTTTCTAGTATATCTAATTGAATTTCTTTGTAAAATTCATATGTATTTACACCAAAATGCAAGTCATACAAGGGTATTTCAAGGAGGTTCTTACCTTCAGTTGTAATAACTTTCCTATGTATAGGTTTAACTTTCTTATTGGCATCTTCGAGAAATTTATCATAATCAAAACCTTGCCTTAACGGCTTGACAGTTAATTTGCTAGAATATAGAGTCAGAGTTCCGTCTTTTTTATTATGTTGATTCCATATACTAGATTTAGCTGATGTAATTTCCCATTCTTTAGAATTATACCCATGAGCAGAAAGTAGATATTCTGGATTTTTTGATTCTTCTTGAGACATTGCTAGCAATCTGTCACTTCTATGTGAACCATCTCCAAGTATTTCAGTTGTCTCTTTATACTTTAATTGTCCACTTGAATCCTCAACGATTTCTTTCTCAAATAGGTCAGGATTATCATCATAAACTTCCTTATATCCATAAGAAAGTTTTCTTGTATGATCGCTTGATTGACTTAATCCTAGTATCTGATTGATCTCAATCCAATCCAAGTCTATATCCTTATTGAGTTTAGCAACACAGAGTCTAACTTTATAATTAATATCCGTCTCGTTAACCCTTCTTTGAAGATTGTCAGGTAGTAAACTCATTTATTCACCATCCAACTCTTCGCCATCTAAAGATTCACTAACTTCAGACCTTTTAATTGTAATTTCAATTTCATCACCATTTGCGCTTAACTTTTCTAAAGCTTCAATGATACTAAACTCTACGCCAGCCGTTTTCTTGTTAGTTGAAATGATAGAAACCTCTTCACGATTATATAAACCTTTTTCTTTAAACTCTTTATTTTTAGTAGTTTTGTAAGCCATAGTTTTATTGCTCCTTTTGTTCTCTAATTTTATTTATAAGAAATATTATTTAACGGTTATTACTCAGTATCTCTTTCTTTTGTTCGACAGTTTTAATACCTAACTCACTTTCAATGGCAGCGATTGCCACTCTAATTTCATCATGGTATCGTCCGTTAAGTTGACTAAGTATGTTTAAATACTTAATAAGTGAATCTAATCTCTCATTGTTCATCTTCATCATCATCCTTTTTGTTTTTTTGTTTTATTAGAAGGGCATGTATCTCACATTTAATAAAATAGCTAGATAAACAGTCTAACTACATTTCACATATCGAAAGACGGTCGAAAGTGAATGACTAATATCTAAATTAATTCGTCCGCATCATTAGCTAAGCGTCCTCTGAAATTCCAATTTAACTCACAAACATGTGCATATTCTTTCTTCTTAAAATGTTCTATGTATGGTGCGAAACCACTGTCTTGTGGTCTATCTAAGTCAATCTGACCAGTGTGACCAATCATAATTACCGTACAATCATCGTGAATTCTTGTTAAAATTTTTCTGAGTTCTGATTTCGTAAAGTTTTGAACTTCATCCAAAATTACAACTTTATTCTTTATATTAGTTCCTCTGGCGAACACATGAGACTTAGCCTCAACCCATGTATTTCCTTGCTTTTCATTATCAATATTATCTTCACGCTTAATCACTCTGTCAGGATCTTCATTAATCTCGAGTAGGGCATCCTTTAGTGGCTGTGTATATTTAGCCTCTTTTTCCTCCACGCTTCCCGGAGTAAAACCTAAAGAGCTTTCTTCCACTGGACTGAAAACATAAAGCAACTCTTTCCCTATGATTCTCGCACAGGCTACTGCAAGAGTTGTTTTGCCAGTCCCGCTACGCGCATTCACAATTGTTAATTGATTATCAAAAATTGAATCTACATATTCTCTCTGTTCATCTGTTAGTTTATCTGCGTATCCGAATAATAAGTTGTCCTTTGGTAGTGGCATAGGCTTATGATTCCTTTACGATATTTTTAAGCTTCTGCGCTGGCTTGAAAGCAGGGTACTTGCTTGCCGCAATATCAATCTCTTCTCCGGTTTGTGGATTTCTTCCTTTGCGCGCAGCACGTTCACGTACCTCAAAGTTTCCAAATTGAAAAATCTTCACAGGCTCACCTTCAGTTAAACTATCCTTAATTGTTTCCAATACTGAATTTAATGCAACCTCAGCATCTTTCTTAGTCATTTCTCCGCGTTCTGCAATAGCAGTAATAAGTTCTGTTTTATTCATTTCTCCATCAATCTCCTTTTGTATTTTATTGTTATGTAAATTAATTCTGTTTGTACCAACTTTTAAAAGAGGTAATTATTCATTGCTACCGTACTATCCTCTTCATATATACTCTTTTCCGGGAGGAGCTAAACTCCTTGTGCGCCAAGGGTTACAAGATTTCTCTATTTTCCTAAATGGTAATACTTTTTGTTTTGTTTGTTTTTAACATCTTTAGAGCATTCTCCGCAATACTTGGTTCGATTCGATTTAACTTTAATCGGAACACTACACTCCTTGCACTCTTTGACATTTTTAATTCCGCAATATAAGTCATAGTACAGTCCCATAGCCTCAAAAACCTTCACTTCAAACGCAATACTGTTATCTTCGGGGATGTCATACATGTACAACAATTTTATCTTACCGATCAAATCTTCTATAATCCCATTGTCATTAAGGTAATAATTAACATCAGTTGTCTTTTGATATCCATACTTCCTAAATTCACTTCTGTCGATTCCTAGATATCCCATGAGCTTACCTAGTAATGTATCATATAAAAAATACTCATTATTTGGATCTTCGTCTTTCTTAATCATCCATTTAGCTTTATTTAATTTAACTTGCACAATATATCCAAACAATATCTTCCTACATAAGTAATCAATATCCAAGTTACCAATATAATCTAATTCCGCCAGTGTGATAGGGACGCTATCTATGTCTATTAATTTATTTCTCTTGTTCGACGAGTATGTTATGACTCTATTTATTTCCTTATAATAATGAACTCTATTGAATCCCTCAATATGTTTTTGGCATATCTCATAAATTTTTTCCTTTCTTTCTTTGGGCAGCACACCTTTGTCTCGATAGTATAAAGCAATTAATCTTAATTCATATGCTATGTATTTTGAACTAAATCCATTTTTAATTACATGTTCAGCATGTTCTGTCTGTTTGCATAAAAACAATCTATATCTCGACCTTTCTAATTTCGTATTTATTATTTAAGTATTCTAAGCTTCCATCTTCGTTAGGGTGGGGGACATAATAGTGGTCTACATGCTGCTTAATATTCTTAAAGATTTGATTTCCATAAAGATTCCACAATATATCCTTATTGTACTTAAATTCATCTGCGTAAAACATATATATCAAGTGATTTACTAACTCTTCAGTATTGGAACACACTTTATTCATTTCTTCTTTAAACTTGTCGTATCCGCCCTTGATAACTAGATACGTTTCATCATCAAACTTACTTTTTGACGCGTCCTTATTGATGGATATATACTTACCTAACACACTTCTGTATTTGTTGTATGTGTTGATTATTTCTTTATATTTTTGTTCGTCAATTTCCTCAAAACTTCCACTCATAAGCATTCTGTAGTCTATTTCTTCTTCCTTTTTAACTATTTCTTTAATTTCAAAGTCAACAGATTCAATGTATCGACACAGACTATTCATCACGCTGTCGCTGTTAATAGTAGGGGAGTACTTATTAAATTTCTCTAGAAAATCTTTTTGTTCTTTAGTCTTACGGTTTTTACTTATTAATTCGCCCAAAGTAATCCCAAACCTTTGTTGTGACGATGTGTCATACTTACTATAGTGACTTCTGTATTTCTTCTTTGTATCAGGATACAGATATGTAAAGAAATAAGGGTGTTTATCTAACATAATACTATTCTCTAATTCTTTTCTCTCTCTAATTTCTTTAGGGTCATCTTCGTTTATTTTTTGATACTGTGTCCACGGTTTTGGAATCCCTTTGACTTTCCTTCCAATCTTAGCCTTGTCTATTTGAGCCGATTGGAGCTTCGTACACATTCTTATTCTATTGAGTGTAGCACTATATTCTTCAGTTCCTTTTTCTAAATCGGTCAATAAAGCATATCCACTAGTTGACTTATTTGTTATCGAACCTATGATTGAACCAAAACTGAATAGGTCAGCATTATACAATAAGTCTTCGGAATTTTTATCTATAATTTTGGGGTCTGTTTTAGGTGGATCATATACGACCGGCAGCTCGTCCCTATAAACACCTTTGATTACTGTCTCATCTGATGTAGTAGCTAGAATATCATAGTCAAAATCTGAACCCGCATAATTTACTGTCTCGCTTCCATGTATATTTAAAATAATTCCTGTATAGCAATATTCATACCACTTATTTAGTCTTTCGTTATTTACTAAGTCTAAAACAACATGCTCACTTCGATATGTGAGGGGAGATCGCATTGAATCTACTGTTTTAACACCTTTTTTATTCCAATAATTAGAATAGTATTCGCCTTTACCTAGTAAGCCTGTAACTTCATCTTGACCACATATGTGCTGCATTTGTGCATAAGGGTCAGATACAATGACCTGAAAGTTTCCATCAACGATTATATCTCCTAGACAAGCTCTCTCTATTTTTTTCTTCACCATGTTATGAATCTTACGTTTTATGTATTTATCACTAATTAAATCAGGAAATAATATAAGTGACTTCAGCCAATGCTTATCGCTCTTATTCATCAACTTATCCGTACTATTACTATCTACATTTTCCCCCAATAAGAATAGAATCGTATAATGAATATTATTGTGACTAATCCCCGCAATCCAATCCACAAACTTCTCTGACACTTTTTCTATATCGCTTTTATCTAGGTTTAATGTTTGCATGAATTGATAGTTCATTGTTAAGATATCTTTATCTTTTTTAGGAGTGAATAGGGTAACGCCCCACTCTAATTTATTTTTCTCACAATTCTTCTCGTAAGATTCTTGCGAGTCCCATGAATCCCATAACTTTGCCTGACTTTCTGATAATATAACATCAATATCTCTTAAATCAGCCGTAACTGGATTCCCGCACTCATCTTTGTACGATGTATTTATTATGTATTGTCCTCTGTTTTCCGTTTCGCAAAATCTCTTTATATCAAAAGTGCATAACATCCCCTTAGTGTAATTCTGCCTTATACACCACTGGGCTGGTATATAATCTAAACCCAGTTCATCAGCCCATTCTTTTGCTTTTTCAATACTAATTAAACCTTGACCGTCAAATCTGTCAAACATTTCCGTAACTGATTCAACTTTCATTGTATCATCTTCATCCCAGTTGTCATTCTCAGTAACCTTATGGGCATCAAATGTTGTCGGGCTTTCGTAGTCTGGAACAACGCAAAATCTTGGGGTGCTTACTACTTGAGTGCTTGATCCAGCCAATCCTTTATAGGCGTTGAATTTACTTGGTGCAATTGGTTTATTTTTGTTCCTGCCGTTATCCAGTCTCTCGTGTAAGATTTCCGCCGTCTCATCTTCAACAAATGTGACCGTCGAAACCCTTGCTTGTGATGCCGAAGAATTAAATCTAGAATATGTTTTACCATTAATCTTTAATTTATTCTTATATAAGTGTCTATAATGTGCATTGCTTTCGATAACTATCGTTATGTATTCTGGAATATAGAGAATATTATTTATTTCATCTTGCAGCTCCTGTATTCTTTTTGCATTACTTTCAGAGTGCTCATATTTCTTTATCCTGTCTCGCTGATTATGCAATTCTTCCAAACGTTTATAATCAATTGTACGTTTGTTGATGTCTCTTATAGATCTTAATATTTGACTATCGAACAGTGCTATTACTTCATTATTTTCTTTTGCCTCATCAAAGGTTAGGCTGATATCATAATCGAACTCTTTTAACCGAGATGAATGGAATTTAAGTGTAAAAAATTGTCTACTTTGCAATAAGTATTTCCTCCCTGTGAATTAATTCCGTTTATTTAACTCATTATATTCTCTTTTGGTTAATGATTTAAATTTATAGCCACCATAGGTATCGCCTGTCTTCAACAACCTGTCAAAATGGTGGGGATATATATAGTCTTCTTTAAATAATGTACTTTTCGAAATCCATCCTCTTGCATCACTTTTATATTCAAATTTTTTGATCAATTTACCTTTGTTATAGACGGCGATGTGTTTTTTATACTCTCTAGATTTACTATTACTTCTACTCTTATTACCTTTGAACTTAGAGTTCGGACATTTTTCAAGACATGCACTACACCTTTTTTGAGTATTGTTACTGCCTACGAACATGTCGCCACACACAATGCAAAATTTTTCATTTTTATGCCTATAAGGAACACTCCTAAAGGTAAGCTGTCCTTCATTCCTCTTTTTAAATGTCTTTTTTATGGTTTCACGCGAATGCCCAGACCATGACACTGCTTCTTCAATGGATTCAAATATCATCCCATTGTTTATACAAACTACTTTTATCATATTTTCTCTATTAATACTGTTTGATGTTTCTCCACCTTCAATTAAATTGTAATAGTCATCGCTCCTAACTGCATCATACACGTCTATCCATTCCTTTTCCTTCTCATTTAATTCTTCTTTTGTGAAAGAGACATCCACTATATCTTTGGTGAAGTTGTCTCTCCCGTACATCTTTTTAGCTACAGATAGGTGTTTTCCACCTCCGGTATAAGTCCGCCATCTCCCTCTGTCATCAAATTTCTTTTGGCCGATATATCTTTTACCATTTATCAAATTAGTTATTATGTAAATAAATCCATATGGTTCTTTTATATAACTTACCTCTCCCCAATTTAGATTATTGGTTTTATAAATTGACTTCAATAACCGTTTCCTCCCATGCTAATATGCAGTTGCTCGCTTATCTATTCGCCAAGTATTCATATAAAGTCCAGTCAAAACAATCCTCATCTTCAATCTCTTCGCCAAATGGATTTACGCTACATCTAAATTTTAATTCTAGAACGTCATCGATATTATTGTATTCGAGCACAATGCTTGATTCATTAATATCTACCTCCATATTTTGTTTTAATTCGTTCGTCATAATCTTAAATATCCTCCTTCTGTAGTTTAATTCCGTTTATATTATTTTTAAAAAACTAGGCTTTAAGTTTAGCCTATGTATGTATTATAATTCTGTTTATACGGAAAGTCAAGGGGTATTTAAAATTATTTTATTATATTTTTATTTACTCATCATAGAATAAGAAAAGAGTAGACTATAAGCCTACTCACGCGTCTTTTCCTTTATCAAATAAGTCGTTCAATTCATCTAAAAGTATATGTTCATCTTCATCTCTTGGATCAAACATCATTTATCTCCTTAATTTGTTTTGCTATTATAATTTCCATTATGAAAGGGTGGTATACATTAAATTTGAAATAGAATTAAACGAAGATACTGTAGAAAGGATTCAACAATTGGTTAATTTGGAAAATCATCTAAATAAATCCTTCCGAAAAGATGACTTCTATTATATAGAGGATTTTATCAGGGGAGCAATCATGATTAATCTAAGCAGTTTTGAGGGGAGTCCTAAGTCTTTGATTAACTTTAGTGGTCTAGGCGATCCAAACAATCAAATTAAATATCATAACAAATTTAAAGAAATAGCTGCATTAAAGAATGTTTCACAAAGAGATGTATCGAGAATTACTGGGATCAATCCATCTAATTTAAATCAGATATTCAACAACACAAACAAATCCAATCCACGTTTGGATACATTTTTAAAGATATGGATAGTGCTGGGTTGCCCTCCGTTAAATAAGTGCTTATACAGAGTTGAGGATTAGGTTAGTTCCTAGTCCTTTTTTATTTGTTTAAAAACAAACAGAATATTTGTAATAAGACAAACTCTATGCTACATAGATTGTAACTAGATAGAATGATTTAAGGTTAGATGCTATTTAAAAACAATATAAAGGGGGTGTTTACAATGAAAAGAGTAAAACTAAAATCAAAAGGGGTTGCATTTAATGTTGAGGATGTTCAACAGAAAATACTGTTTGACTATGCAAACTCTAAGAGCAATTTTAGCGCCCATATCAAAGCTTTACTTCTTAAGGATATGTTAGGTATACCAACGCACCAAAGTAGGCGTGACAGGGCTGTAATTGACTATTTTAGAGACTAAAAGGAGGTTGTTAATGTGAGCTATGTAAAACTAAAAGAAAGTGTATTTAAGGGGATTGGAATTACTGAAATGTTTTATGCTTTTGAGGATGAGAAATATCCAATTACCATCTATGACCATTTAGAGGTAGTCAAATATGTTAATAAACTTATGCTAGTAAGAACTTTATACGGTCATGAGCTATGGATTGATGCAGAATATATCACGAAAATTAAGAGGGAGGAAGTGCAATGAATTTTCACGATGATATAACGAAAGCATTTACACCTCTATCAAGGCATGTCCATAAAGAAGACGCTGACTATAACGAAACAATGAACCAATACATGTACATGTTCCACGACGATGATGACATCTATCATTATAAACACTTTGGGGATCGCAGCTATTTAAAATTAAACTCATATGGGGAAAGTGTAGGTGGAAACTTAAATAATTGGAGGGATTGGATATGATTATCCTCGGAACAGTTGGAATTACACTGGTTAGTCTAATGGTGTTGGAGGATAAAGGTAGGTTAAATGTAAATCCTTGGCTATTAAAAACTTTTATGTATACCTTATTTTTTAGTGGAGCTATTTATTGTGTATGGAAGATGGGGAGCACACTTTATCTCTTCTAAGATTGTTCTCACCTTCGTTCCCGGTGGGAATTTAAGTGGGAATCTTGTACTCCCCTAGAGTATCATACGTTTACGCTTGTACTTTTATGTCTCATATTTTCGAAACTTTATATCTTATTGTGAGGTGTTTCTATGTTATCCGAACTTGGTCTTTCATTCATCTTGTCTGCTGGAATTTTATCAACAATCAGAACTAAGGGAATGTCTGATAAGGTTAAAATAGATAAAATATTTGAGCATACGAAGACTTGGATTGTTACAGAAAAAGGAAATAAAAAGAAGCCTGTCTTTATTAGAAAAGAAGAAATTGGTGACACTGGAACAAAATATGTTTACCGACTACCTTTGGGCTTACCTTCTAAATTATTGAAAAAGCTAAATGAAAATATTGGAATTTTTAAAGATGGATTACACAAAAATGTTGAGGTTGAGTTTGATGGAGGTATGCTGCATATCAATGTATATGAGGAAGATTTGCCTGCAAAGTGGGATTACAATGAGTTAATTCCTAAGTTAAAGGAAGGGTCTTGGAATATTCCAGTAGGTAAGACGTTTAAAGGGTTGATTTACCATGATTTCGATAAGATACCACATTCTGTTGTTGGTGGTACAACACGCTATGGAAAAACTGTTTATTTGAAAGGGTTAATAACCTCTCTGATATTAAGTAATCCAAATGACGCAGAATTTTATATTGTTGATTTAAAAAGAAAACTTGAATTTAATAGGTATGAAAATTTAAAACAGGTTATAAATGTAGCCGGAACTCCCGATGAAGCCTTAGAAATGTTAAGTGATTTGCATATTAGAATGGAAAGTATGATGGATTATTTTAGAAAAAATGGGTTTAACAATATCGTTCAGACTCCAATCAAGAAAAGAATGTTCGTTATCATAGATGAGGCAAATAGACTTGTTCCAGAAAATAGCAAAGATAAAGTAAGAATTAGTATTAAGCGCCATTTGGAGGACATTGCCTGTGTTATGGGTGGATTAGGAGTAAGACTTATATTTTGTACCCAATATCCAGTTGCAACAACATTACCTCGTGACGTAAAACAAAATAGCGATGCTAAAGTTAGTTTCCGTTTACAAAATAAATATGCAAGCGAAGTTGTGTTAGGAGAAGAAAACAGTCATGCAGCTGAGTTACCGGACATTCAAGGGAGATGTATTGCTATTCATGGATCGAATTTGCTAGAAATGCAAACTCCTTTAATTACAGACGAACAAATGACTGAGCTACTATCTCCCTATGTAGAAAATGGAAGGATTGAACAAATTGAAGAACACAAACATTCTGATGATGTTATCCAAATTAGGAATGTTGAATAGGAGACAGATACAGACATTATGCAATACGCATGGTAAAAGAAGAACTAATTATATACTTCAAAATCTATCCCCCTATATTGACCACTTAGAGCACCCTTATGGACGCATATACAAATTGAATCAAAAAGGAATTAATTTAATTGGCGAAGGAAAGCTACTAAAGTGGGGCAATGTGAATCATCGCTTACTAAGAAATGATGCTTATATTTATTATCGTCCCAGCGAATGGCAAGCCGAAGTTGAGATGGAATATAGGAATATTATGATTACACCTGATGCATTTTTTAAAAGTGGAATGACATACAAATTTTTAGAGGTAGATATTACCCAACAATGGTATAAGAATCTAGAAAAGCTAAGTAATTATGCAAAGATGAGAGATGTGGGGATATTTCAAAAACAATATGGACACTTTCCCTTATTGGTATGGGTTGTAGAGATTGAATCAAGAGTAAATAAGATAAAAAATGAATGTGCAAGATTAAATTTACCGTGCGAAGTTTTTACGTCAAGTCAGATTAAAGATATATCAGAGAGAGTGGAAGGTATTAGAATATCAATTTAAGCCATTTACAGCCATGTGGTGAGCTTTTAATTAGTTGTGAGTGTAATTCATTATAATTAACTCAAGTCTTCACCACATGGCTTATTTATAAATGAAAATAAATGCGTAATATTATTCCTTTTATATATTGACATTAGATTAATTTGTCTATATAATAAATTTAAATAAGACATTTATAAAAGGAGATGCTTTAAATGGGAGAATTAATTAGCTTTAAATTAAAGACAGGATTTGAACATATTCAATTTTTCCTAGATGGATTAGAATCAGAGAGTACACGCTCTAGTTATGAAAATAATATACGAATGTTTGTAGAATGGAAGTGGAATATTCCAATTGAACACATTCAGCCTAGTCATTTCAATAGCTTGACTTATACAGACACTCAGAAGTTTAGAAACCATCTTAGAAGGAAGTACACTGCCAATACGACAAATAATAAAATGGTTTCATTGTTTAGTTTATTGTCAGAATTAAATAAGATACAGTCTGAAACAGGTGAGTATCTATACGATATCAATATTGATAAAATTAGAACTAAGTCATTAAGGGTTACTGATGTTAATTCAAGTGGTGACATTACATGGGAAGAAGTTGATGAATGGATTGAACATTTGAAAACTAACCCGATAAACAACTCAAAGAGGAAGTGTACATTTTTACATCTAGCTAGGGTCACTGGTCTGAGAAAAGAAGCGCTAGCAGAGTTAACTTACCGTGATTTGAGAAAGAATGGCAGTGTGTGGCAACTAAAGTCTACACTAAAAGGTAAAACAAGACTAGTTTCAATTAAAGATGAAGATGTGCAGATGTTATATGATATACGAAAAGATGAAACGGATAAAGATGAAAAGATATTGAAGTTAAGCAGCAAGACAATGGAAAGGACAATTGCATATCTCAAGGAAACTTTTGATATTCCAGAAGAAAGAAATGTTACTGTTCATAGTTTACGCGGACTATCTATATACGAAGCATACTTGTCATCTGGGAATGATATTTTAGTTGCGCAAGCTCATGCCGGACACAGTAAGCTAGAAACTACCTATGGATATATTAAATCTAGAAATGATGTAGTTGAGCAACCTTCATTGTATATGGGGAAGGAATTTAATGATGAGAACGTTGAGGGGTTGGACGCTGCTGATTGGAGTAAGATTTACGGAGGATTGAGTCGATCGGCTAAATATGAAATTGAAAAGAGAATTAAAGAATTAGGGTTGCTTGCAGAATAATACGTGAGCAATCTTTTTTCTTATTGAATAAACAGAAAATATTTGTTGACAAATAATATAAACATAATTATAATGCAAATATAGACATTTAATACGAATATAAATAAAAAATAATCGCTCTTTTATTCTATGCAAATTTTACACTTGGCTTTTGCCAAAAAAGGCATGTTTTACTGTTTTTTCATGCTCAAAGTACAACACATAGAGGGGAATAGCTCAAAACATTGATAGAACAAGGGTTATAGCGGTTTAAGGGAGGATGGTTACTGTTATTCTATGCAAATTTTTCTTTTTGGAGGTGAAAATCACTGTTTATTTATGCTCAAAGTACAATATATTAATTCTATATTATCTTTATTTATTAATACTATATTATTCTCCAACAATTTATTTCACCTTTTCAATTCTTTCAAAGGTAGAAAAAATAGTTGTTTATAGATAACTTTATTTGTTGTTGGTTGGTGTATTACATATTCATACTTTTGTTGTTGCTTATAAATATATAAATAAAATTGAGGAGTGGTTGGTTGTTTACATTTTCGAAGAAGACTACGTTGATTAATGCAAATTGGTTTGTGCAAGACGGGAAGAACTATTTTAAAAATGAGGGTGGTGATAAATTACTGGCATTATATTTAAATTTGCAGAGGTTTATACGCTATGATCAGTTTTCATTCAGGGAGGATATGTTTTATTTTACATCTATCAATCAAATATATAAGTCTATAAATGAGTATGGACGAGTAGCTGATGTGGACTCCATTTTTATGTTGTTGAAGAAATTAGAAGAGTTATCTATAGTTAAAATTGTTTCACATCCTAATTTTGAAACTAGGTTTAAGAGCAACTTATCTAATAAGGAATTATTAATAATTCAGGATTTAGACTATATGCGTTCTAGATTCTACATGCATGTTCCTTTAGACGTTATAAAACATATGCTAGATAATAAACTTACATATAAGCACGTTGCATTGTTTTTACTAATGAATAAGTGGACAAATAACAATGAAGAAAAGTGTTTTGTGAGTGTAAATAAGCTTGCAGACTGGATCGGTTATAGTAATAAAACAATATTAAAATACTACGGAGATATGAATAGGCTGGGAGTTATGGCTAGTCATAAGCGTAGAGATAAGGATGGACATACTTTTTATGAGCATTATTTATTAAGAGATATGGATACGTATGATGAGTTTAAGAGTGTGCATAAAACAGCAATGAATAAGTATAAGTAGATTTCATTTGAGGTTAATATTAAGCTGTCAGAATTACCATATTAAAAGAGAAAAAGCAAAAGGTACGTTTTTGACACTATATATAATATAACAATAATTGATTTTACATCAACTTTTATAACAATTGTTGTTTGCATATAAATATACACTTACTGTGCCTGTATATAATATGTAGTGTCAATATCATACCTTTTAGAAATATTTCTTGTTTATGGCTTACTTTTTACTTTGAATATAAACGTGATTAATTTGCAGGAGAGGTTTTAATTATGAATAAGGGTAAAATTTGGAAGGATATCAAAGGCTATGAGGGTCTTTATCAGGTTAGCAAGTGGGGTAGAGTAAAAAGTTTAAAAAGGAAGAATCTAGCAGGGACATATATGAAAGAAAGAATGTTTGATGTATATCCTAATAATCAAGGATACTATATGGTAAAGCTAAGTAAAGAGGGGAAAGGAAGGGATGTGAGCGTTCATAGACTAGTGGCTGAGACGTTTATTCCAAACCCCGACAACAAGCCGCAAGTAAATCATATTGACGGAAATCCGATGAATAATAAAGTTACAAACTTAGAATGGGTAACGCCTCAGGAGAATATCGATCATGCTTGGGATACAGGTCTAAATAAGAATAGAGGTGAAGCACACTCTAACGCTAAGTTAAATGAAGAAAAAGTGAAAGAAATAAGGAGCCTACATAGATTAGACATCTATAGTGTCAAAGAGTTGTCAGAGAAGTTCAAAGTCTCAATTGGAGCAATTTATAATGTAATAAGTTATAGAACATGGAAACACATTAAATAAAACCAGTTTCGAACGGAGTCAAAATCGGCTTCGTTTTTCTTATTAAAAAATTAATAAAGCCATTGATTCTATTGAGTTTTGGGCACATTTCACAGAGGATAAACACCTTATACTTCGTAGAAACCCTGACGTGGAGCGTGTTTTGAGTATTTTTATGAGTCGAAATCGTTAAATTAGCAAAATATCATTATTGACGGAAGCATTAAAATCGTTGATAATACTGGCTTTTAACGAAGCGCTCTCGAGCCGTTTGCGAGACGAATTGGGGTGAAAAATGAATAAAAATTAGATTGGATAAATTTGGGTGAATGAGATGATAAAATAGGAAAATGTGAAAAATATATGTGGTGTGGAAGTGGAAGTGCTAGGCTGTTAAAATGAAAAATAGACAGACTGCCAAGTTTTATTATATCCCCCCCATCCCAGCGATGGCAAGGCATATCCCCTTGTCTTATAATGGTCATTATGTAGACAAATAATAATAAAGGGAGGGAATGAAGCTAGATGCAGCTATGAAATATGTTAGCGGATCAGTAATGCAGCAAAAGGGAAGATAATAGGAGGGAAAGGCTGGGCGCTTGTGTAAATTTAATTGTAAATGTGACACGGTGTCATATCGTATAGTAACATGGGACAAAACTTCAAAGACTTGTTATAACTGTTATAGTCAATATAGAACAGTTGCGCCAGATATCTTGTCTATTATGATCCATTAAACTGTATCACTAAGGATCAATCCATATATATCTATCCAGCACATTATAATTTATTTAAATATAAACAAAATAATTATACAAAATGTATTGACTTACTATACTTAGTTAGGTATAATATAATTAAGAGTTGAGGAACACATAATAAAATTAAAGGAGACTGATACAATATGAAAAATGCTAATTGGTACTATGCAGAGTTTGACAGAGTAGAGGATCAAATAAAAGCAGCATCTAACGATAATGAAAAGGCAAAGCTTGAAACGTATCTTGATAAGCTGCACGATGAGTTTTATGAACTATCTAATTAATTTGTTATATGTTAGCGGGAAATAACTTTAATCGGTTGTTTCCTTCTATAGATAAAACAAATTAGAAAGGAAGTGATCCACATGAAAGAATGGTTTAATGTAGAATGTGATCTTTATATCCACAAGGATAGTATAGTCAAAATGGAAAATGGTGAGGAAGGCATAGGCTATAAAACTGTATCAGATGCAGCCAAACATGAGTATGAATTAATCAGCAAACGCAATTTCCAGCCTGTCACAAGCAAGTATACATTAGATGATAATAGTTATAATGTAGTTTTTATTAATAAATAACCAATATAAAAGGGAGATGTTATGTATTATGTTAGTCAATCAAATGGAATTAGAAAGTTTGTTAGAT
The DNA here is from genome assembly GCF_045040795.1 of Oceanobacillus sp. FSL H7-0719. Lineage (GTDB taxonomy): Bacteria > Bacillota > Bacilli > Bacillales > Amphibacillaceae > Oceanobacillus. The sequence continues at coordinate 815,922 of NZ_CP150301.1, forward strand.
AGTCTCAAATACGGTCACGGTAATATCATAAGCAAGAATGATAATTATGTATTAGTAAAGCCAATGAACACATGGGATACAAATTATAGGCTTTACGACTTAGAAGAAAAAGAAACATATCTCATTGACTTTGGAGACGTACAGAGAAATATACACGACTTAGAAGAGTATGGCGGAATATTATTCGATGATCTTGTTAGGCTAGATATTGATATGGTTAAAGAAATAGCATGGAAAATTGAAAGGGAGGAAAGCAATCATGTATAAAATTGTTATAGATGCCACAAACATTCAACGATCAATATATAAGCAATGGCAAGGCAGCGGATCATTTAAGCGTTATGCAAATACTAGAAAAGCAAAGCAATATATTACTGATAAACTAAACAGTATCATACAATCAGATAGTGTCGCTCATTATGACATCAGATTAAACGACTATACTATAACCATATACTTTCACGATTATATTACACAAGAAGAATTATTATCAATCTGCAATAATGAATTAATATCAAACGATATCTTTGCCCATGTAGATGTAGCAATATAAAGGAGTGTATACATGAAAACGATAATGTTAACACTATTACTTAGCAGTCAATTAGCTATCAGCAGCAATCAGCCATTAGAATGTATTACTACAGATCTAAACGAATACGGCTTTGCAGCAACAGATGAAAATGTAACGGAATATGTATGCAAAAATCCTATGGATCATGCAGAGTTTGTCTTGGTAGATGAAACTATGTTTCCAGACTTAAAAGTTAATCAATCACTAAAAGTATACTTTAATCATGGCGATATAATAAATGTAAAATTAAACGACGACAAGAATATGAGCATATTATAAATAAACATAATTATTTTTCATAAAAAGCTTGCAATGTTATACTTAAATTGGTATAATGAATATAGAAAGTTAAAGAAGGGGAGCGAACAAAATGACAAGCATTATCGATCAAATTAAAATAGAAGGTTATCAAGAGGGCAGCATACACATGATGGAAAAAGTTTTCCAAACACATGAAATAGAAGCAATTGCAGCAGAAATGAATATTGATCTATCCAGCAGCAATCACGGTTTAGCAAGTTATTATAAACATATTAAGACAGTAGCACAATCGGCAACAGAAGGTGCTGCATGGGTAGAAGGTGGAAAGCTTCATTTTGAATGGTAATAAGCAAGGTTTTATATACTTGCTTTAAGATAATAAAGCTTACACAGTTTGTTATTTTAAAATAAGTATATAAATATAACTACAGTATAAAGGAGCGTAAGGCATGAATAAATTTACTTATGTTAGCCAGATGGATACAGAAATGCAAGAAGACATTTTACGCAAAGTGTCTCTAGCAATATGTGAAGAAAATCCAATTACTAAAGGATCGACAGAGTATAATGAGATAATGGAAAATGCTTTACATAGCCGTTTAATTGACTTGCAAGAGGTAATTGGAATTAAAGAATATCTAAAATAAGTATATAAACAAAAATAAATTACAAAAAAGGTTGCATACTATACCTAACTTAGTATATAATAGTATTAAGATGTTAATCAAAGGAGATGTAAAATCATGACACAGGAAGCAAAGTTGTATTTGATCCAATTGTTAAATAAAGAAAAGAACATTATTCAAGAGGATATAGAAGCCGGCTGCAATGCTGGAAATGAATTAGAACTTGTCAATCAGATCATAAGTAATATAAAATAATTGAATTATAAATTGGAGGGATTACAAAATGAAAAATGTTAATGAAATAATCAACCAGTTAAAGGGTATTGAAAGCGAACAGGATAAACAAGTAATTAAAGAAGGCTTGTCTAAAATGTTTAAAGAACTAGGTTACGGCGCAATAAGTGAAGAAATAGCGAACAACAGAAAGGCGAAAAGTAATGCTCTATACGGTTTAGATATGTACTATAAGAGTGCAGCAAGCGACAGATACAATACTAATGGAGAAATTATCTATAGTCATACAACAGGGTATATGGATAGATTAAACAGCTTTAGGGATGCCGCAGCAAAAATAATAAATACATTTTTAACGGACGGAACAGACAGCCAACAAGAATATTTAAAATTAATGGATCAATATAATAATGAATATTTTAGACTTGCGACGATTGGGGAAAAGTTAGATCAAATAGAAATAAGGTCGGATAGGCAAGAATGGGCAAAGTTATATGAGGAATATAAGCAGCAGCAGGAGAAAGCAGACACTGCAAGAAATAAATTAGATAAGTTTGTATTTGATAACATTAAATAATAAATAAACAAAATTAATTTACTAAAACACTTGCATTTATATACTAACTTAGGTATAATAAAGATAGTTAGAAAATGCGGGAAACAAAATGGAGGATCAGAAAATGAATAATAAAAAATTAATGAAGAAAGTTATTGAATTGGATACACAAACATTGCATACAAGAGAACAGAGTGAACGCGTAATGGTACAGATTGCGATTATACGAAAAGCATACGGAGTTAAGAACAATGAAACAGATATGGAAGTATTGGACTTTGAAAGAGAAAGAGTATTAACGGATCATGAAATTAAAGAAGAGTTTGAAAAATATATAGGTTTCTGGGAATGGGCTATCAATTCAAATGACAAAGATAAGGCAAAACAATTTGAAAACAAGGTTAATTACTTTATAGATGGTGTAAATTTCTTCGATACTGTATTGGCACAAGAGTTTACAAATACATTCAAAAGCTTGCTAAATGCAGCTTAAAAGGAGGTTTACAACATGAATTACAAGCAAGCTAGACCAATGCAATGGATAACATTTTATTATTACGGCAACGATCCAGAAAAAATTAAGAAAGCTAAAAACGAGAAGCGACAAATGTTAAGAAAAATAAGATACGCAAATGTAATTGAAGAAATAAGAGACGAGCAACTTGAAATATTATCAGATACAGAAAAGCATTTTGCAGGAATGACACCAAACGGATTGATCGTTATGTTTGAAAATAATTATTAAATTGCTTTGAAACTATAATTTTAACTAAAAAGGAGAATGAAAAATGACAGAGCAAGTAATTAAAAGAGTATTAGATGTAGATGTTGACGGATTAAAAGGAATTGTAAAATACACCATCAAAGAAATGTATGACTTAATTGATGATGAAGGCTTTGCAACAATCGAATTTAGGTTAATAGACGAATTTACAATGACATTCAATGAAATTAGCGAAGAAGAAAAACAACAAGGACATAGCATGAAAGAAGAAATATATAAAGTATATGGAATTAGTAGCTAAGTTAAAAACAACATTTTATTAAAGGAGAATGGAAAAATGTTTAGAATCAATGACGGTATTAAATTTGTTGAAGAAGATGACTATTTAAAGGGTTGTTTGCCAGAAACAGGATTTTCAATGGAAATGAGTATTAGTTTTAATGGAGAGTTAAAAGAAGATTTATTAAATAAATTAATGAGTTTTCATGGCGTAGATAATGATAGCTTAGAAATAAATGCATGTGGCGAACGTGGAAGAGTAGATGTTCATGTTATGGAAGATGAAAATAGTTACAATGTAAGTGAATCAGATTTGAAAGAATGGAAGGCAGGGAAAAAGAAACTCTATAGTGCTATTTACACTTACTATATTTATTCGCAAGAACTTGCTGACTTAGGATAAAATCAATATTTTAAATGAGTAGGAGGTGAACCATATGAAATTAGAAACAGCTAGAATAATTAGAGAATTACAGGAACAGGCAAGGGAAGAGGATCGCATAGACATATTAGAGTTACTTAATAAATTACATGAAGAGTGGCAATAGCAGTCGTCATAGTGACTATAAATAGGCTATTAAGCTATGAGCGTTGCTATCCTATATGGGTAGCAGGTAGCAACAAATAACAATTATATGGAGGGGTTAGAATGGATAAAATAGAGTTAATGAGGGAGATTGTAAACGGTCATAGCTATAAAGAGATTGAGGGTACTATAATAGATGTACAAACAGCAAACTTAATTATTAAAGTTTATGAAGGTTTAAGAAGTGAATTAAAGGATCATTTTACTTCTCAAAGTATTATAAAGATGGCTGATATTTCATGGAAGGTATATGCAAAGCAACAGGCTAGAGCGTAACAGATCGCTATAAATATCGCTGGGATTAAAAGTAAATAAATTAAAATCATTGTTTTAAAGGAGCGTATGATAAATGAAAGCAAATGCATATGTACGGATAGAAGAATCACCATCTAGCGGTTATATTTCAATTGAAGACATAGTACTTGAATCATATATTAATAACAAATATGAAGATGTAAAAGAAAGTCATAAACAGTTTGGCTTTACAGATAGAATGGAAGTGCTAGAAGGATTTAAATTAAAGTATGTATTGATTGAAGTTGAATATGATGGGCGCAAAAGGTCAATAAGCGAAGAAGATGTAAAGGAATCATTAAGTAAGCAAAGTCTAGCGATAAAAGTTGATGAAAGCATGTTTGGAGGTTATTATTTGCCGACAGATAAATTAAAATTAATTCTAAGTGATCAGCTAAAACAAAGAAAAGAATTAGTTGCACAGGGGTTATATGAAAAGATCGCATAAAACCATTAATTTATTAAGGAGTGGGAAAAGTGGAATATACAAAAGAAGAATATGACATTATTAAAAAAATGGTGAAAGAATTTTCATTAGTTCACAATAACGAAAAAAGAAGGGAATTAGTTTGGTGGTATAGTTTAGCTTCAGGAATTAAAAAAGATGATGTTGTAAAACAAATTATGACTGAATTAAATGCTATTTAGATAAAACAAATATTTTATAAGGAGTGTATCAAATGGAGTCAACGCTAATTAGTTTAAATTTAAAGGACGATATGAGGTTAGTTGTTTACTTTGATGAAATAGAACTTGATAGCATAGATGAAGATCAGTTATACAATGAAGCTATAAAGCGTATCGAGTCAAAGGGTATTAGTAAAGAATTGGTAACAAGTTGGGATATAGAAACATACTAATTAAGATAAAATTAATCTTTTAGCTTAAAATTATGATAATATAAAATTGTAAATACAAAATATAAGGAGGAATTTAAAATGTGGGAATTTGAAAACTATGTAGTTTACAAAGAAACTGACGTATTGAGATTTGAAAATTTAGATGGTGATATTTTGGGATATGTTAGCTTTGATGATGGCGGGGAAGAAATGACAAGAGAATTAAATAGAGGTATTGATCCAATTGCAGAAGGCTGGGAGGATGGAATTGGAAACACAATAAGTCTAAACGGCTGGGGAGATAATCAAATATAACAACAGTCGATGCAGCGACAATAAAAAGGCTTTAGGCTGCAAGCGTTGCTACTCTTTAAAGGGTAGCAGGTAGCACCAAAAGAAATAATATAGGAGGTGAAACAATATGAGATTAAGCGAAAAGGAAGTTATAATATCGATTATCACATTCACAATAGCAATAATCACGCTAACAGCAGGCATTACATGGATGATTATAGAGGATAAAAACAACGTAAGCGATCTGGAGTCATTCGAATTAGAAATGCCCAGCAAAAGCGAACTGGAAATTTATATAAATGAATTTATAGAAGATAATGAGATTAAAGAGGATATGTTGGAAGAAAAACAAGAAAATACAACGATATGGAACAGTCTTTAGAATAGAAAAAATAAATTATAATAGGAGTGGATCGCTATGGAAATAACAATAAAAGGAACTATGCCGAACGGAGCAAAGATACAAATAGAGGATTGGAGCAAGGATCTTCCGCATTTATTAAACACAAAATATATAATAGGTGCTTATCCAATATCTAAAAGATCGTTGCAAGGTCAATTTGCAGCAAAGGAGGGGAAAACCTTCCGGGCAGCTTTTAATTTTAGCAATAAAGAAGATGCGGAAAAAGCATACAATAAACTTATAAATGGCGAAACAGCATTAACCGATTATTATGCAAATTTTAATGGAAATAATAAAGAGTTTAGCTGTATATAGTTACAATATAAACAAAATTAAAACTCAAAGGGAGTGTATTTAATATGACAGTATTACAGAAAAAAGAAGAAAAATTGATAAACGTATTAGAAGGATTAGGCAAGGATGACAAGATAACAATAATAGGCATGAATGACTTCGGCTTCCCTCAAGTGTCACAAACACGCTTCTATAGTTTAGAAGTGAAAGACAATCGTTTTCAAACTTTTATATATCTTATTCATAAACCGAAAAACAAGCGTAAATACTTTAAAAAGTCATTGGATCACAAGGATATAATAATACTAAACGGCTGGCATGATGTTGATCCAGATACTGCAGCGATAATAAAAGAAAGCAATGAATATATAACAAGGGAATGGACTTCATTCGATAGTACATTTTTAGAAGATGTTTCTATAATATGGGAATCAGATACACTTTATAGCAGCATCAACATATAAAGCTGGGTTGCTTCCAGCTATGAGAGTATAAAAGTTGTACTTTGATAGCTAGAAACAAAACAATTCAAAGGGAGTGTAATTGATATGTATAAAATAATAAGCAGGATCAAACAGTTTAATGGTACAGATATATTTTACCTGGCTTCATTCACATTAGTTTTAATTTTCCTTTACTATTCAATGGTGTCAAGCGCTCATTAATTTTAAAATATAATATAAACGCAATTAATTTTATATGGGAGGTTATTTAAATGTTAGATATAAAAATAAGCGATAACTATAGTCGTGTAATCATAGCGTCATTAAATAATAGTATAACGGATAGACAGCGTAACTCTATTAATAAACGGCTAAAGATGGATCATGTAGTACCAGCAAGTATATACAAACATAGGAAATACAATGCCATTGTTCTAGGATGTATCAATACCAATCTACCAGACAATAAGCCGTTTTATTTTATTTATTGGGATAATGGGCAAGAAAAGGGAAAAGGGTACGACTTTATTAATAACAATAGCAGCTATTCATTGATTTTAGACATACAGGAACAACAAAAAGAAGTCATATAGAGGGAGGTGCTAGGCATGTATCTGGACGACTGGAGGAAGGAAATAGATGAACATTACACGCTGCTGCAAGCATCATTAAAGAATATAAAACAATCGCAGTTATATAGGAACATACAGAAAGCTATTGCAACGAGTGACAAACAAGAGGATCGCAATCTAGGCATTAAATTAAATGACTTGCTAGAAGATCATTATAGTATAAGTGATATATATAAACAACTTAAATGGTTGCATAGCGAGCGTATAAGCTGGCTGCAAGAGTATTTAGGTACAGATACTAAAAATAATGATTATTATCATCATATGGCTTTTAATTTTATACATTATGGCATCATTACAAGCGAGTTGCAGGAATTAATTGCCCATAACAGCGAGCGTCAATTATCACGGGCGATTTTGAGCAAATAAAAAATAAATTAAAAGGTAAATTTTAAGGAGAAAAGGAGATTATAAAACATGAGGGAATTTAATGGTGTAAAACTAACAGAGGAAACGATTCAAAAAACTAGAAAATGGTTTCATGATAATTGTATAGCTTGTATTGAAGAAGCAAAGAGCGGGAAAGTTTTTGTGAATGACTTAGAATACTATTGCAAATGGGAGAGCGGATCAGCAAAGGAATACATGGAAGGAAAGCACGATCACGTATTAGCATTCTTACAACGTGCGCATTATATTCAAACTGGAGAGAGTGTTCCATTGCTAGCTTTCTAAACAGAATTTAATTAAAAATAAAACAAATAAAGGGGAGATTATCATGATTAAAGAAAGAGAATACTTATTAGATTATCAGATGCAATGCAGCAGATGCCAAACTTATTTTATGAATAGTAACGGACTAGAAACATTTAACAATGGGCAAGGGGTATATAAAGGTTGTCCAGCATGTGAGACGGATGAGCATATAGTAAACCTAAAATAATTAAAAAGGGGTGAATACGCTATGAGAAGAAGAGTTACACCACCAAAATACGCACGTAAGGCATTCAATACTGGAAAGCGAAGCGGTTGCCTTATCTATATCATTACAGGATTGGGGATGGCTTCAGGTGCTTTAACATATCTAATATAACAACACAAAAGAACAGCGAATATAGACAGTTATACCTTATTAAGTAGAATAAAGATAGAGAATATATTATAATTGGGGAGATAATAATGGATAATAAAAAGGTAATTAAGGAGTTGAACGTAGATAAAGAATGGGTTGAACTAATTTCGGAAGCAAGGAAAACAGGGATCACAAAAGAAGAGATAAAGAAATTTATAAAAGTAATGGATAGTGTAAAGGTAAATGAAAGAGGAATGTTATATGACAAACACAAAAAGAACTAGACAGAGGTTTACAAGGGAAGAGTTTGGAGCCGTTAACTTTAGACTAATAGAATATTTAGAAGAGCATAGTATATCATTAAATTGGCTTCACGAAGCTACTGGAATCAGATATGCAACATTATACGATATGGGGAGCAACGTACAGAATAGCATCAATTTGATCCATTTAAATATGATTATGGATGCATTGAATATAAGCGACATGAATTTACTGCTTGAAAAGCTAGATTAATCACATAACAGCGGAGTTAAAATATCGCCAGAATATAAAAAGGGAGTGGAAAAAATGCTAAAATATTTAGCTATTATGGTACTATCTACGTCATTATTAAGTCTTGGAACAATCAACGAGGAATCTCATTGTAATAAAGTGGATCAAAACAATCCAGTCGTTAGTTATATGGTAAAATCACATGTTCAAAATAAAGTATGTAAATAAACACATAACAGCAAGGGTGGATTATCGCCAGCAATTTTAATAAAAGAGGACTTTTATTCAAATTGATATATGGTAAAATTATATGAAAATAAAGGGAGATTATATTATGATCGACTTCAATAAACAAATAGTTTTTGTCTACGGATATGGTGATGATATTGTCACGTTGTATCAGCATGAGACTGGTAGAGAATTAGCAGGCATTGATGATGTGAAAGGAAGTGACAAAAATGAAAGAGAGAATGGATTCAATTCCTTGGGGGAGTTTATTTACATTGTCACCAAAGATGGTATGTATGAATTTATAAATGGAGATTATATTAGAATTTAAACAATATAATAGACAGTGAGTAATATCACTGCCTGTTAATAAAATAAGAGATTTATATAGAAATGGAGGGGTTTGAATGACTTATGAACAGATTATAAATGATGATACTTTCTTTAATGCGGTCTGGTGTAATCCTAGTAATGCAAGATATAAGCTACTATTAGACAATGGGTACAGTAATGAAAATATTGACCATATGTTTGAAGTAGGTACTATGTTTAATAAAGTAAAAGAGCTAGTTGTAGAAATGACACCAGAGGAAAGACTATCGTTTTATACATGGGAATTCTAATAAATACAGGGAGTGTTTAAGATGATTAAGTATTTTGTATCATTTGTTGCAGAAGGTGAAAGTGATCCTTTACAAAATGATGTTATAGGAGTTAGAAGTGAAGTAAGTGACTATGACGACATTAAGGACATTGAGAGCAGACTTTCATCTTTATGGTTTGGTGACGGAAGAAACGTTACACTAATTAATTTGAAGAAGTTATAAAGCAATCTGAATGAAACAGGAATTTTAATTGAAAATAGGAGGGTTAATAATGAGCAAACATAAATTTGAATTTATAACTTTGATAGCAAAGGGTAATTATTATTGGGAATATGAAAGTTTGCAAGAATTCAAAGAACAAGAAGGAGAAGAAGAATTAAGAAATATAATAGGTTATTTTCCCATTAAATCAAATGTAACTTATGATGAATTAAATAATTATGGTAATAATAGTAATTGGGTTGTATGTTTTGATGATGCCAATAATGGTGGGCAAGTAGTAAAAACATTTAATAGTTTACTAAATTTGAAATTAGAACTGGATGAACTTATAGAGAGATCGTATAGGAATGAATACATTAATATTTACAATGCAAATGATTTTGTATACCTATAAATACAGTGGATAAGAGGTGAACAGATGATTAAATGTTTAGAATGTGATTTTACTTTTAAGAAGTGGAAAGAAGTAAAGAGTTTGGATGGCGGTACTGTTCCAGTTTGCCCAAAATGTGAAACAAACGGCTATAAGTATAAGTGGGAGAAATTAAATGAAAAGCAATTATAAACATAAAAAGGAGAATGAATAAATGAAAACGACAAGAGAGTATTTTAATATGACAATAGATAAATTACTTGAAACAGATATGAATAATGAAACAAGAGAAGAAAGATTATTAATTGGTGAGGGTTTAAACTGTACAATGTTTGATAGTGAAGAGAATCATCAAGAAGAAAAGGAACAGTTTGAAAGCTGGCTACATGATAAAGATATGAAAGTAAAAATAAAACTTAAAACTGTGAATGAGCGCATTGCTTTAATTTCAGAATAAATGATGAAAAAACTTAAAAAAGACATTAAATTTATATATCAAGTTGAATACTATACTGGAATAAAATTAACAAAAACTCAAAAAGTGAAACTATACTTTATATGGAAATGGGATAAATCTAGGCAAAATTTGAGTAAATGGTTGAGTAGAAGAATTTAAGATGAATAATATTATATTCAAGAAGGAGAATGGTAAAAATGAAGAAAACAAAATATAATTGGCTTCTATCATTTCCAGGTTATTGGTACACAAAGGAAGGATATAAATTAAGTAGTATTGAAAGACCTGCAAGATGTGGTTATGGGTGGTATAAATTTAAAAATTATGAATTTGAAGCAAGAGGGGTATTTCAAGCACAATTAGAAGCTGAGGAGTTAATAGTAAAAGATCTTGCGTCATTTAAAAAAGCTTTAGATAGTGTAAATAATTAAGATAAAACGTACATTTAAATAGAAAACTGGAGGGATCGAAATGCTAGGCAATTTATTTAAAACAAAAACAATGACTGAGCATGAAATGCAGTTATGGCTGGATAAAAAAGGGTATAGGTTATATAATCCTAAAATAGATAACAAAGTTGATCCAGATGAATTAGCAATGTTGGCTATTGATTACGGCTTTAAGTGGGCTGATTCAAAAGAATTATGGATTAAAGAAAGATTATTTTAAGTCGATAATATGAAAGAAATTAAATTCACTTAAAGGTTAAATTAAGATTATGAGGTGTATAAATGACAGAACTTAAATTTGTGCCAAGACTCGCAGCAATAGAGACCCATATGAGAAAACAGGGCGCACCAGACGAACTTATTAAAATTATCATGGTTGCACACTTACAAGGTGTATCATTAGGTAAACTGGCTCAGGCTGTTGAATTAATAGAAGGAATTGAAAAATTGAAGGAGAATCGCCATGATTAACTTTGACATAAAAGAGGGTAAAACTATAATAAATGGAAACTATGACTATGAATTGTATCAAGAATTAAAGAAGGTACCAGAATCAAGTTTTGACATGTATAGCGATGAGTGGGAGATTAATACTGAATATTTGAAACATTTAGTAAGTATATTAGAAGAAATGGACAAAGATGTTTCTCATGTCATTCCAGAATTAAATCACATAACAGCCGACACTAAATATCGCGGGGAAACTGAAGAAGAAAAAATAAAAACAATTAAAATGAAAGTATTAAAGGAAAATGCGAAGTCTTTAAATATTGGCTTTGATTACGATCAAAAGGTATTGGAAACTGTTAAGCAAATTGAAGGTCGAGCATTTAATAAAACTAACAAGTCATGGAGAATTGCTAAGGGAAATGAAGATTGGCTGTATTCTAAATTGGAGGAATTAGACTATATAGATTTATCTGATTTATTGCCATATACTTCATATAACAGCAAGTCTGAAATATCGCTAGATAAATCTAATTTCCCTCATCTGAAAATAACTCCATATGACTTCCAATGGGACGCTATTAAGCAACTGTTAAATAATAAAAAAATGATTAATGCATTAGAGGCTGGGTTGGGTAAGACAATAATAACAATTATGGTCGCTGAATACTTAAAGAAAAAGACGTTAATAATAACTCCAGCAAGTGTTAAATACAATTGGGAAAAAGAAATACTCGAAAAGGTAAATCCTAATGCTGATATAACAGTACTGGATTCTAAAAGCGAATGGAGAGATTCTCAATATGTAATACTAAATTATGACATATTAGAAAATTTCTATGACGATATTATGAAGTCTAATTTTGAAATTGTTGCATATGATGAAGCGCATAAATTACGTGGAGTAGATGGAAAAGGTAAGCCGTCAAGTAAGCGTGCTAGGTTAGGGGTAAAGATAGCTGAAGAAATGGAGTATGTATTTCCTATAACAGCAACTCCATATGTAAACCAGACCAAAGACATATTTAATTTGCTAAAAGTTATCGAACATCCAGTTACAACCAATTGGTATCAATTTGCAAATTCATATTGTGGAGCTACTAAGTCACACTTTGGAACAAATTACAATGGCTCAAGTAATCAAGAAGACTTAAACAGCAGGTTATATCCCAATTATATGTTACGCATGAGAACTGAAGACCATATAGATTTACCAGAACGTATAAGAAGTTTTATTCCTGTTGATATTAATATGAATAAATATAAGAAAGCAGTTAATAATTATATGGATAACAGGCATTCACTAGAGACGAATGGACAGCATTTAGTATACCTTAACGCAATGAGAAAAGAACTGGCTATAGCTAAAGCCAAGCACGCTATAGATCATGTTAAAGACTTGTTAGAACAGAATAAATCTGTAGTTATATTTACTAATTTCAAAGACGTAGTTGATACATTGTCTAAGAAGTTTGAAAACAATTCAGTTAAGGTTACTGGAGAAGTTAATGCTAAAGATAGGCAAAAAGCGGTAGATGAGTTTCAAAGTGGCAAAAAGAAAGTATTTATAGGTAATATAGATGCTGCTGGTGAAGGTATAACACTAACAGAATCTCATCATATGATAGTAGTTGATTTTCACTGGTCGCCAGTCGTTATGGTTAATCAAATGGAAAAGCGCATAAACCGTATAGGGCAAAATTTGCCTTGTTCTATTGATTACTTGTATTCCAAAGAGGCAGACATGGATAAAATGTTCCTATCTATGTTAGAGGATAAGCTAAACGATTCAACCATGATTATTGATGGTAAAAAGGAAGAATTTTTTGTAAATAAAGTTATGGAAAATATTGGCTAGAAGATATATTATAATATAGAATGAAGGGTATAATATAATAGAAGGGAGGTGACATTATGGAGAGTTCAAAAGAAATAGAGAAAATGTTTTATCAAGACTCTTTTTATAAAAAGAAAATCGGCTCCAATGTACATAGGCGGGTAGGCAAAGGTAGTGAGGGAGCTGGAGTTGCTGGTGGTGTTAAATTTGCCAAGAATAACTTTAAGAAATATGAAAAGAACTCAAGGGTTAATAAATATAATATGTTTGAGACTGTATTAGAATATGAAAAATTTAATAAATTTAATACAGAAGAACAAAAAGAATTATTGTTTGAGTGGATGAATAGGTACACTAACGTTGACATATGTAGAGAATGGGGAATCGCTGAGAGTACGTTTTATAATATTTTAAATAAATTAAACGTCAGGAGATCAGATGCAGTGATAAAAGTAGACGAAGAGCTAATGAAGAAGTATAAAGACGGAGATATAAAGCCACATGAGTTTAGAACGCTTTCGGATGAACAAAAAGTCGAATTGGTGGATTACTGGCAAGAAAAAAAGGGTATGACTAATAAAGAGATGGCAAACATTGTTGATTATGCATTAAACTCCTTTACAACAAATAAGTCTAAATGGCGCAAAGCAGTAGAAACAAACAAAGCTCAACAATGGAAATCTACACCAGAGAGGGGTGAAAATGTTATGGATGATTATAAGGAAGTATACGAAACAGATGTTAGCGAAGCACTAGACGATGATTTTGGAGCAAGCATTATCCTTAGCGAACCTGATAATACCAATTCAGACAATTTTGACGATGATAATAACAATCAGGAGACAGTAAATAAGTTTGAATTTGTATTAGACGGAGTGTTTTCAGGGGAAGAATTTGAAGAGAAATGCAAGGCTTTAGGGTTATTATTAGGCAAGAAAGATAGTTATAAAATAAATTTATCGATTGAAGAAAATAAAAGCTAAAAAAGTATTGACTTCATAAGTAAACCGAATTATAATACAGATATAAGATTTATAAAAGAAATAAAAATACAAAAATTAAATAAAGTAATTGTTAAAAAAGTATTGTATTTAATTTAAACAAATGGTAAAATAAAAAATAATAGCGAACAATGTAAATTAATTCTCGCTGCTTACAGAATAGGAGTGGTTGTTATGCTTTTAGCACTGACAAAAGCAATGGATAGCAAAGGTTGTACTTATAAGGAGTTGTCAAGAATTACAGGCTATTCAGTAGGAGTGTTAAATAAAATGTTTAATAACGGCAATGTAAAATTTGACACCATATTAAGCGTAATACGCAATCTTGTTCCAGAAAAAGAAACAGAAATGATCCAACTATACTGTAGGCAGCAAGAAGATATTAAACCAGAGAATCTGAAAGATTTGCTAGAATATACGACAACACATAGGCTTGACAGTTTGCTAGATAGAGTTATAGAAATGAGTATCAAACATAAAAATAAGATTGTAAACCAATGGGGAAGCTTTTACAAGACGTTGAAAGAATGGCGTAATAGAAAAATGACAGATTATGAAGCGTATGAATGGTTGAGAGAGTCAAAGGTTACTTGTAATCATTTAAAAGTACTTGTAAGACTAATGGAAATGAATTACTTCTACGTCATTAAAGATTACAAAATAATAAATGATATTCAGGCAATTGTAAGAAATATGTTAGACGGTATGGAAGATAGCTATTTAAAGAATTCATTTATAGCAAGAGTGTCAGAGATGACCTCGGCGCTAGAGCTAAGAGTAAATAAAAACGTTGAAGAAGCTAGAAAACATGCTTTGGATGTAATAGAAAGGAATATCGGAGAAACATACTCCGCATTCTCATATCAAACGTTAGCACTATCATATATAAATGATTCTAAGGTTAAATTTAATCATTATTATTTGAAAGCTTTGAATATATTGGATAATTGGTATGAAAATACACTTATAAATGATATGGAAAATCGGAGAATTAAGATTAATAGCATAATAGACAGAGATTTTGACAGAGATTTTGTACAAGCTGAGGATGATCCCTTAGATTTATTAATAAAAGGAATTAAAAGCAATGATACGATTTATATTTATGCTTGTATGACTAAATTTCAAAATGCTGGGGATGCATTTCTTGCAGAGATACCTAAGATGGAATTGATTAAAAGAGGTTGTGCTGAAGAATTACTTTCTATTATATAGAGAAAAAACACAAAAAGAGAAGCTTTAAAGGGGGTGAATAAATGAAGAAAGTTGCTGCAATCATCGGACTAACTACAATTCTGTCTCTTGGAGTTGTAAATGAAGATGTAAACAAGATAGTAGTTAAAGAAACAAATGACAACATTGTTGTACAACCGTTGTCAGAAGCAAGACCGGGAGGACTTTAGTACTCATAGCTACATAAAAACTAAGAATTGCTCAAGACGAAGGACGTTGCCGATAAAGGTAGCGTCTTTCACTATTAAAAGAGATATTCACGTTTTTAGTTTTTAGAAAAATCATGAATATATTAAACTTATAAATGAAATAATGGTACAAATAAAATAAAGAACACTTGTTCTATCTAAAATATTAGGGTATAATAAGGGTATACCCAAAGGAAGAGGAGAGAGGATATCATGAGAATCATTACAGAAAGCACATTTACATTTTTAGGGGTACTGAACGAGGACAATAAGGAGTTGCTAGACTTTCTGGTCAAGTCGGAAGATGATTTAAATGAATTTATGGTTAACTTTTATGATGGACAAGCGTTAAAGAGTATGATGGCATATCAGAAACATAAAAGAAAGCAGTACGCTATGACAAAAGAAGAGTTTCTTATAAGGTGTAAAGAGGATAAAAAAAAGGCTCTTGAAAGAATCTTCCAAGAACCCATAAAAAAAGAATATATCAACTATATTAACAACAGTAGTATATCACTTTCAGAAGTTTATGACAAACTTAAACAGTATCCAAGTGAATCAGCGGATAAGATTATCACAAATAGCGTGCTGGATTTTGATTTTGAAGATGATCTTATAATCGAATTTTAATAATAAACCCTCATACTCATCATATTTATGGTGAGTATTTCTTTTGTAACATAAACGTAATAAAAAATTTCGTTTATATGTACTAAAATAACGTTTAATGTGGTATACTATAAGCGTAGGGGATATGAGTTGCCCAAATAAAATATAAAAATATAGAGAATAGAGGATGGTGGAACACTATGTATAGGATTTACCAAGGAAAGTATAAAGACAATTTTATTAAGCAAAGCAAACATAAGGAGAATTACGAATGGCTTTTTGATAAGACTTTCGACTATGAACTAAAATTCAACAAGGATATTTTTGACTTCAACAAGGAGCAAATACTAGAGTTTCTATCAGGAAATAAATCTTTATTAAACACGCTTAAGTCTAGGCTAAGTTTAATTTCAGTATATACAAATTGGGCAATTAAAGAAGGATTAAAGTTATCCGATAAAAATGCCGCGTTAGAAATCAAAGTAGATGATCTAAAAAAGATTGCAAAAGAGACGAAGAATGTTCTCGAAGCAAGTGATTTTTATGAAATTATTGGGAGAAATGTAGAGAATAGAAAATATCCGCACTTAAAGAATAGACAGGATGAATTGTTGTTGTATCTATTGTTTATGGGAGTATATGGCGATGCTGCAAGTGAGTTAATTAATCTTAGATTTGACCATTTTAAAGACGGAAAGGTTATGCTGAGCAAATTAGATCCGTACAGACCGGATATTCCATTAGGGAAACTTGGATTAAAGTTAGTTGAAAATGCAAAGAGAGAAACAACATATAGACGTTATCTTGATGAATCTAAAAATAATAAGAACGACAGGGAAGAATATGATATCACTGATACTGGTTATGTTTTTAGAAAGTCAAGCAACGGAAGACAACAGGGAGACGCTAGGTTGGCATACGGTGGGATTTTAGAACGTATCTCAACGCTGTCTGAGTATACGGACGAAAAGCTCAACATGAAGCGTGTTATTAACTCTGGGATTGTCTACATGGGAAAGCGCCTAGTGGAGAAAGGGATCGAATTAGACGTAAATAATCCAATTGTAGTTCAGAATATCTTTGAGAGGTACGATGTTAGAAACGAAAGAGTTAGAGGGCATAAATTAGAGTTCATTAAAAAAGAGCTTAAAGAAGTATATGGTATTGAGTATGGAAAAACGAATAAGTAATTCATCTTAAGAATAGGGAATGGCGGAAATTTCAAAAAAGAAATATGTCATTCCCTATTGACTTTCTGTATAAACGGAATTATAATACTATATAAGAGGTGTAAAAATAATGTCAACCGAAGACTAGTCAGCAAAACGCATAACAGCAAGTGTTGAATATCGCGGGTAATTTTGAAGAAAGGAGAGAGGGATGTGAGTGATGATCTAAATGTTGTAAAGAAGGAACTAGATGAAAATTTAGCTGAGATGAGTAGACTGAGTAACGAAGAGCGGCGGATACTTAGAGAACTGTCTGAGATAAAAAAGAAACAGAAGATTAATGATAAGAAATTCAACAAATTGATCATAACTTTAAAAGAAACGAATTCTAATTAAAATTTTAATTTTATATAAGGAGTGAAGGAATGAAAAAATACGAATTAAAAGCATGTAAATATTGCAATTTAAGATTTACCCCGTCAGGAACCGCATTTGTAACTGATGTGTGTCATGCATGTATTATGGCTAATTTGTAAGCTTAGAGTTAAACAGGTTAAATAAAAAATTACTTTTAATTAGAAAGGAAAGTGTGACGATGAATAAAGAGAAATACGACAAGGTGTTGCTACTTATGGCAATCGATACAGCTTATGAGGTGGATTTTGGTGGCAAGTATATAGAGCAAAAATTGTTTGATGAACTACTAGGAGAGTGTGGTGTCGATAATCTTGATGGGGAATATATAGAGAGCAGACTGACAAGCATGATGGATAAGTTGATGGAAGAATTGGGTAAAAATCAATGAAATGGAAGTTTTAAAGTGAAGGAGTGGCAAAAATGAAGGGGTATGAATCAATTATTGAGCGAACTGCACTGGAAGAAAAAGAGACTTGGAACAATCGTGAAGGAAGAAATGTTGAAATGTCAAAAGATATGCTTGAATTTTTAAAGGATATCGAGAAGATTTGTAAGAAACACAATATGACCCTATCTCACGAAGATACTCACGGCTCTTTTGAAGTTACTGAGTATGACGAAGATAATTTGCAATGGTTGGCATGGGCTAACGATGCGCGATAAAAGATAATTTTCAATGATAGAGGTGTTAAGGATGCAAATAGTGCCAATTGTAGGGATTTTAATATTGCTCATGCTAATAGTATTCCCTGTAATTATGATTATAGACGGAGAATGGGGAGTAGCGGCACTATACCTGTTAATTATTCTTGTTATTTTTCTACGGAAATGAAGGGAGGAGAGATTCAATGACTAAATCGAAGCAGTATCAGAAGGGTTATCTCGATGGACAGAAAGCTGAAGCAGAAGTTTTTTTAGAGAATTTGAATGCATTGGAATATGAGCTGAACAGTGTAGGCTGGGATGATGGACATTCTTATTTGCACACTTTGATAAAAGATATAGAAAAGTTTCTTAATGAATGATTCAAATAAAAGATAATTTCTATAGAAGCTAAAATCTGAGGAGGATAACATAATGGATAAAAGGGTTTTTGACTTAGTGCAGAAGTATAATGAATTAAAGAATAAATTGTATTTCAAATTAGACAAACTGGGTTTAGATATGGATACAATCGAGGAACTGTTAGAGAATTTTGGTGATTTACACGATAAGACTTTGAAACTTGGAGAGTATTCGGACAGGGAAGCAACTGATAAAGAAACGTATCTGACACAACAGTATGAAGATATTGAGAGGTACATTAAGGTAAATGTTATTTATGAATATGATAATGGGTTTACGTTATGTAATACTACTGCCGGATCACTACATTTGATACCGAAAGAATATTTGGCTGACTATTAAAATAAAGGAATACTTATCAAAGGGAAGAGGCGAAGAGATGTTTAATATCAGATTGGTAATTAGTTATGAAAACTATGACTTAGAAGTGGGTGAAATTGAAGAGATGCTATTCGTAACAAAAATAAAGACAAAACGACAGCGTAACTTCAGAACACTTAAAGAGTTTTATAGAGAAGTTGAAAATATTAAAGTTAATCAAGTCGATAGATTGTTTGAATCTTTTGCTCGAGATCAGCCAAGTATTGAGGAAAAATTCAAGGAAGAAAATGAAATGATTAAAGAGATTGGCATCGACAAGGAAGAGGTGGCTAGACTATTTAAAGCCGAATTACTTGAGGAGATTGAGAGAAAAGAGTTTCTATAATCATATAACAGCGTAGTTGATTTATCACGGAAGAATTTGAATCAAGGAGAAGCTTTATCTGGAAAGGAAGGTTTGATGAAATGAAAAAAGGGTTTGCTCTTATGAGTAAAGATAAGCAATTTTTGTACTTTGAGCAAGAGTCAAATGAGGATGTAATGACTTATTCATCAAAGTACCCTACGGAAGCACATTTGTTTGAAACTAAGGAAGAAGCTCTGCAGGTAGCTTGTAATATGAATACTATCGGTGCTTTGAATTGGAATTACAAATGTTTGAAGTACGACATGCCACATAAAATAGTTGAAGTAACTATAACATGGGACGTGGATACTGTAGAGGAATTAGCAACAAATGAAAATGATTAATTCAATCAAATAGAGAATTTAACTTAAAGAGGAGGAATAAAAAATGAGTAGTAGCAGTTTATGGTTAATGGATGAGCAATATAATGGAGTAATTGATAGAGAGTATCACAATTCATGGTGGTTTAGTCCTGTGGTTTGGGATGTGTTGCTTGATAAATATATGCATAATGAAATACAAACACCTTATGGATACAAGAAAAGTTTAATTGGGTTTGGTGGAGAAGGGTTAGATGTTAAACTAAATGATATCATGAATAAATCAGATAATTTTTCAGATCGTGTTTGCTGGGAGTTATCTAATCAACAAGTATTCTTCACCAAAGATAAAAAAGAAATCTCTCAAGCTATAAAAGATTTTGCAAATAATAATACAGACTATCACATATCAGATGAAGGCATTTCTGTTTTAGCCTATGAGCATATCACAGAAAGATTTTACGATATTGCTAACCACATAGCACTAATTGATGAAGAAAAATATCCTTATTTTATCTTCAAAAACACAAGCGTTGATGACAATGTTGAATTTTGGTTCGAAAAATATAATGAAGAAAATGATGAATATAATCCATCACCATTGAGCGTGTTAGATAGGTATGTAACTGAATTTGTCGTGATAAATGATGGTAAGATCACAGAATTTATTGGTAATTTGAAATATGAATACTAAATAAAACATGCATTTTATCAGAGGAGGAAAATAAATGGAGTTGAAAAGCAGTTACAATCAACAATTTAAAATTGATAAACATGATGTGATAATGTGGAATGAACATATTTATCAACTCTTGTCACAACTAGAAAATGATGGATCGTACCCTGTATTAAGAGAAAATGAAGTAAGAAAATATATTAATAGCGGAGAATTAAGGTTTGTTAAACATCATATCTCAGAATACACAGGAGTCCCTTGCACTTATTATAAACTAAGTTAAAAATAGAAGCGGTAGTAATAAAATACACATTTCATATAGAAAGGGTGAGTTGATACATGACGATTGAGAGACTGCTTGAAATCATCAAAGAAGTAAGAAGTGATTATAGTGAAGATAAGTATTTAGATCCGAGGTATGCTCGCTGGGCTACACAAAGTCTGGATGATGTTAAACGTAGAGTTGAAGCGGAATTAAAATCAGAATTAGGTAAATAGCTTATTAAAATAAATGTTTTAAGGAGAAATGATCGTGTTGAATAAACATAAAGATAAAAGTTCAATCCCACAAGGACATTACTGCTATGATGAAAATGGGGTTGCTTGTCCATATTGGAGCATAGATAAGTCAAAACCTCATCAAGAAAATGGGTATTGTAGTTTTATGGAAGTAGGAGATTGGCAAGATGATAGATATGGGTTGCTGTGGGATATGGTTAAAGAGTGTGGAATCAAGGACGAAGTTGAGCTTTAACATATGACAGAAAGGCTGTGAAATCACTGGGATGCTAAGCCTGTTCAACAATAAAAAACTAAAAGAAATGGTCAGACTGACTAGATTAATAAATATAGAAAATGATTTATCTAAAATTAAAGAATTAGAGCAGCAAAGACATTTATGTGAGGTGTTAAGTTGGAAGGATTATAAGAGTTTACACAGATAGGTGGACTTAATAAACTAATTGTTTTGTGGATGAGAGTTATTTTGGAAATTAAATTTGAAAGAAAAGATAATGGAAAACAGCAAGTAGCTATACGGAAAAATACTAGCTTACATCTAAATTGGGGAAGCGATTCTCAATTTTCTTGTAATAAAGTGAACATGTTTATTTCTGAACTTAAAACAAATAGCGCACAACCAAGAGAATTTGCTGTATCCATGAGAATGGACGGTCATAAAGATAACCGAGGTCATCATAGATTAACTCAAATGCAATTTACTGAAGAAGAGCTAAGACAGGTAAGAGAACAAATTAATACGATGTTGGATGATTAATATAAAGGACTTGTTTTAATAAGGAGAGATAACAATACATAGTCAAGGTGTCAGCTTAAATAGAGAGGAGATGTTTTGATGAATATTTACAAGGTTGAAAGAAATGAAGAGAAAGGAGGCTATGAAATAAATTGTTATGATGAATTTAGTAAATACTCTTATACTTTTGATCTCTTGTTCCATGACGAAGACGAAGCAGGGGTATTTGCCACAATACTAAATGAAGAAACTGAAGAAGCGTATAAGAATGGACAAATTTCAACTATATAAATTACATATTTTAAAGGAGGATTACAATGAATTTATACGAAATTGTGATGAAGCATTATGCACCAAAAGATAGCCAAGAGGGAATTCATACATACTTAGCAACAAAGTCAGATGAAGACGTGTATGAATGGATTAAAAAAGAGAAAGAGCTTAAAGATGGAAGGGTGATTTTTGTATCTTATAGAGATGAAGAAGATGAAGGAGAAACTTTTGATTTGTACGATGATGATTATAATGTCGTTGGAACTGAAACATTCAAAGAAAGAATAGTGAGGTTGAAAGGTGATCTTAATGATGAAGATAAGGAATTGTATGATTTGTATTATGGGGCAACTTTATTAGGTTGGAAGAAGGTAGTCGACAATGTTAATAACAGTGAGGTTAAACTGTTACAAGAATTAGGGATTTGTATTGAGGTTTGCGAGTAATTGATTTAAATAAAATTCTGATCTTAATGAGAGGTGAGAAGGATTAGCTGGTGCAAAATCGGACTTCACAATTATGTTTGTTACAATGCAGGATTATACAAGTCATTTCATAGATGTAAATACTGTGGGAAAGAAAAAATTAAACTGGGAGATATTCATAATAAATAATAACGAGAAGTGAGGTGATGTAATGCAATGTCCAAAATGCAAGAGTAATAACTGTAAGGAAGAGAATGTATATTGGTCAAATGGTAAAAAAATGGTGAAAGTTATTTACTGCAATGTTTGCGAAGAATACTCGGATTTGAATGAGCAAATATTAAATGACAAGCAAGAAGAGCAGCATATACATGAAGACAAAGAAATGATTACCCAACACGGTGAAGAGCATTTCAAAAGACCGAAAGAAGATTTTATAACATTGTCTAAAAATATGACTGCAAGTGAGTATAGGGAGTGGAGAGAGACATTTAGGAGGCAGTCAATCCAAGAGACGATTGCGGTAAATTACGAGTCATTAAATAAATTGTCTGAAGGAATAACAAAGGAAATGAGAGATTTGAAATTTTGCTATGCGAAAGAGGGTGGGCAAGGATATACACACAAATCAAAGTGTGTATGCGATAAGGAGAATATTCTCTGCCAAGCAGGAAAAGATGCAAACAAATTTCACGAAGCATGCAAGGATATTAAGCATGACAATGTTAAGCACAGGAATGAAATAGTAAAAGAGCTAAAATCACAGTTTAAAGATTCTAAATGGTGGAAAGACAATGTGATTGAATAAATTAAAAGGATAATTTTAACCATTACGTGAGGTGTTTGAAATGGGATTAAAGTGTTTATTCGGTCATAAATACAAAGAAACTGATAGATACCTCATGTTTACAGGGGAGGATTATATCTTCTTGAAATGCGCAAGGTGCGAGAAAGAAGATTATAAATATTCACTAGACACATATCTTGGGAAAGCGAACGCTTTGAAGTATAGTGATTGGATTAAAAAAGGATAAAATGAATATATTATCAAATTAGGAGAGATAATTATGTTGAACATATTCAAAAAAGGTCATAGAACTCTAACATCAGATGCGGAAACATGGGTTGTTAGATGGAATAGAAGATTTGGAGAATATAGTGGAGACTATAAAGAGCACGCACAAATATTTACTAATAAAGAAGAAGCAGAAGAATTTGCAGACTCTTTGCGGAGAGCTATCAAATTACTTGGACACACTAGCTATCATTTAACATGGGTTAAGTGCGAAAGATTAAAAAGCGGATTGTAAAAACAAAAAATAATTATTTAATGAGGTGATAACATGAAAAAACTATTAATTGCAAGTGTTTGTTTCATAGGATTGTTAGCAGGTTGTAGCGGTGACATAGCAACAGTTAAAGACTCTAGTGGTAATAACCAAAAAATTGCCACTTATAACTATACAGACCAGAAACAGGTTGTGAGTACATAATATTTGATTGGCATAACGGTGGCGGTGCAAGTCTAAAGCTTGATTCACAAGGTCAACCGATGGGTTGTAGAGATTTAATAAAATAATTTATGAGGTGAAAATATGTTTACAAATGAAGTAAAGGTTAAAGGCAATACATTGAAAGGTCAAATAATTGGTAATTGGTCGAAAGATAGTTATTTTGCATTTAAATTAAGCGAAATAGACAGATTAGCAAACACATTTGGAGAGAAAGACTTAGATATGTTAATTGATGAATTGACAAAAATAAGAGATAAAGTTGCAGAAATGAATAATAAAAGCTCTTGGATGAATGGATAAAATGAATCTTTTATCCGAAAATAATCATATAACAGCCGAACTGAATTATCGCGGGCAAATTTATGCTTGACATATAAACAAAATTAATTTACAATAAGGTTATATTAAGATACGGAGGGGTGGAAGAGTTATGATATATTTATATGATATATGGGTAAATTGGTTTGCGAATGAAGAAGATGGTTGCAATGTTTGTCATTACCACGAGTGGAGAAAAGATGATGATATTAAATTATTAGACACAACACCGCTAATTTATGTTACTGAGTCACTATTCAGTCATGTAGAAAATAGCTTAATGCATTTGCCAGAAGCATTGTTGGAACGAATATATAATAAGTCTCAATATAGAAAGGGGCAGAAAGTATTAAAGATTGACTATGCAGCGGTTATAACAGATGGTCGAGGGGTTTTAGCATTTGACACAAAAGGATATGAATTTCCAATAGAAAAAAGTAGATTAATACCTAGGCAAGAATCGTACGTATTCAGAATGATCGAGGGGGAAAGTCCTGAATCATTTGGATTTAATGAAGATATTATCCCTTATTCGTCAGATATGATTGGATTAACCAGAAGAGAGAGAAATCTAAAGCAGATATTACTGCAAAGTATAGAGAGAGTTGGGGACAATAAAGATTTAGACGAGCTTAAATATTGGCTGACCGAGTTGACTCCGAATAGTTATGAAGATGTTAAAAAGATGAATTATAAATCTACATGGAATAGCTTAATGAATGAAGTAAAAAACGGATGGTCAGAAGAACATGAAAGAATATGTGGTCAAATGGCAAATAAATATCTTGATTTACAACTGTATTTTCATACTGAACAAGGAGAATATACTTCTAAAATATAATACAAGCAAAATTAAATTATAAGTGTGGAGGGGTAAAGCATGATTCAAATTGAAGGAAATAAAGAAAACGTATATATCACAGCCATGGAAAAACAAGGTGCTGGCTACACGGGGATAAGCGGACAATTAACAAAGCAGGAATTAATAAACTTATTGATCAATGAGGATATTTTGGAAGATGGCGAAAGAGTTTATTTTGAGGAGGAATGAAGATGGAAGATAAACAGCTAATTGAACATCTTTTAAAAGGGATTTATGAAGAAATAGAGTGCGCTAATAAGATGAAACAGTTCACCGAACAAGGTAAAAATTACTGGCAGTTCGAAGGAAAAACACCTAAT
Source organism: Oceanobacillus sp. FSL H7-0719 (assembly GCF_045040795.1). Classification (GTDB taxonomy): domain Bacteria; phylum Bacillota; class Bacilli; order Bacillales; family Amphibacillaceae; genus Oceanobacillus. The sequence continues at coordinate 841,458 of NZ_CP150301.1, forward strand.
AAAGAAAGATTCAAACGCTACAGACTGATTCTTGAAGAATATTTAAGAGAAGTGGAAAAGACAATAACTTATTGATATGGAGGGGTTAGATGTCCTTTTCTGTTGATGGCATTGAGTATAAAGGATACAGCGTAATTAAGTATGGGTGGGAGTTTCCGAAATTATATCATAACTACCAAGTGGAGCTGCCTAAAAAAGGGAAATGCAACATTTGGATCACTTACGTCGGAACCCCAGAATGGCGCAGCGATTATTCGGTAGAAGTTAAAACGAGGTTTTATATTACGGAGTTTTTGGATGGACAAGATGCTTTGGAATTTAAAAAAGTGCCAAAATTACATTTGGTCAAATAGGAGTGATTGGGATGGAAAAGGTTAAGATTACACAGAAAAAAGCTGATGCGATTGAATATTTACTAAAAGTTCGAGGTTGGTCAAGGGAGTCTATAGCGTTAGGAGAAATCAAAAGAGATGCCCAATGGGTTGATGGCACGCCAGAAGAAGGGATGCGCGGGTTCTTAGATGAAGAGCTTTTAAAGGCGCTATACATCGGCTATGAAGCAGAACCGGAGTTTAAAGAAAATGATTGGGTTACAGATATAAAGACGGGAAAGATAGCACGGATAGATCATAGAGGTTATGACGGAGAATTAGCTTGGGTGGATGACGATGAGAAAAACTTTTTCGATAGTCCGAGACATTCAACACCATCAGAAATAGCAGAAGAAAAAGAGCGGAGATTCTTTGCTGAGCACGGTCGTGAACCTTGGGAATTGAAGAAAAACGACATTCTGAACGACAGGCGAGAGAACTGCACGGTGACAATTGCCAAAGTGATTGATAAAGAAGTAATGACCGTCCTTTTTACTAATGGAGATTGGGAGTTTTACAACAATATAGTCGAAGATAGCGATTGGAGAGTTGCTTGCTTTGCAGATAAGAGATTGGACGTGAAAACAAATGAATGACCAATTACAAACAGCCAAAGACTGGCTAGGGGATTTAAGCAAAATTGTTTCCCGCCAAAAGACAAAAGAGGACTATGAGTACGCGAAAAAGCGAACGGAAGCGCTAGGCTATCTTATCAATCGCGTGGGGGAATTGGAAAAGGATATAAGAAGATGGGAAAAGTCCGCTGACTCTTGGGCGGAAAAGAATACAAAATTGGAAGAAGAAAACGAGAGGTTGTACAGGATAATTAATAGAGCTTCTGAAAGGAATATTGGATACATCGAACAGAACCAACGCTACAAACAAGCACTGGAGTTTTATGCAAATGAAGAAAATCACATTGATCCATTTTTATATACACGAGAAGACAGCATACCTGTACACGATGAATCGAAAGTAAATGAAGATGGTGGAAAAATAGCGCGTCAAGCCTTAACGGGTGATGAGCCATGAAAGTCAACACATGGTCAGATGCACAAAAGCAATTTCTAATCGATAAACACACCGATTACGATAATGAAGAACTAGCGAAGCACCTTGGCAAATCGGTATCGAGTGTTAGGGGGATGAAAGTTCGGCTGAACATTAAAGGCGGTAAACGAAAGGTAAATGAATACGCAGTTTACAAGGGAGACGAGTTCCTAGTTCTAGGAACTGCTAAACAATGTGGCGAGTTTCTTGAAATTCCACCATACAGAGTTCATCAACTTGCATCCGATTCTTACAAAAGGCGATTAGAAAAACGCGATGGATTGGATAATTCTATGTTAGCTATCAAGATAGAAGATGATGAAATTGAAGCCATATAAAGCCACAGAGAAGCTTTATAGATTAGTTAGACTAATTGTGCGTATTTAATCAAAGTGTGATGAAACAGGCTTATTTAAGAGAATGGGAGAGTGTTGGAATGATAATTAAATCTAAAGTGCATTCAGCTAGAAAAACGTACGATTGTGACGATTGCGGGAAACCTATTCTAAACAAAGAGAAATATCGTTATTTCTTTGGAGCTCCTGACAGAGGGGATAAACCATATAGTCTTAGAATCTGCAAAAACTGTGACACCTACAAAGAAGATTATCAGGAGGACTAACCCATGACTCCACGCTGGCTAACAGACCGAAACTATAAAAACAGCACGCACGAAACGCTGCAGGTCATTACAGTATATGCTCCAGGAGAAAATAAGGAGCTTGTGAAGAAAGAAAATAAGAAATGGACACACCGCAGGGAATTGGTGTTGGTGGAGAAATGAGGAGGGAAATTAATGAAAAACATTGAAACATTAATAAAACTAAAGCAAGAAAATCCGGAGTTAGATATAGTACCTATGGTCGATAATGAGGTGTGTGCAGGAGATGACTTCTCCAACTGGATGGGTTCTTGGGGAAGTGCAGAAATTGATTATATACACATTCCGGACTGGAACGATGATAACAGGATATTAAATCCTGAAAGAATCTATTTTAAATCTGCAGATGAAGACAATATAAAAGATAGGTTATTTGACCATCTCGAAGCTATGAATCCAGCTTGGTCAGATGAATATATCGAAGAAAACATTGAAAAAAAGTACCGAGAAATAGACTGGGAAAAAGTGATTGTTGTTAAAATCGGATTACCTTAAAGGAGACTAGCTAATGAGTAAATTAAATGTAAAAGTAAAGATACTAACTCATGAACGATCAGTTATTGAAGTTGAGACAAGAGGTGGCTCCAAAGAAATTTTTATTGACAAAACAAATTTTGGTCATGCTTGGGATGACTTTGCAGAGTTCGATATTTCAGATGAGAATTACTATGACTTAGAAAACTTGTAGACGATGTAAAGGAGAGAATGGACGGTATCGAATCCTCTCTTAACGTTGAGTGGGATTACAAAAAGGAGACTAACCAATGAATCTAAATAAATTATTTGATAAACAACGAGAATTAGATGCACGTATCCTTTTAGAAAAAGGATTAGTAGGACAGGATTTGCTAGATAAAAAGATATTAGCGTTGCAGGTGGAATTAGGTGAGTTAGCAAACGAATGGCGAGGGTTCAAGTTTTGGAAGGTGGCGAAAGAGTTTATTTTGAGGAGGAATGAAGATGGAAGATAAACAGCTAATTGAACATCTTTTAAAAGGGATTTATGAAGAAATAGAGTGCGCTCACGTAACCGGAAACATGAATTTAAGAGGAGAGCTTATTAATGATTCAATCAAAGTTATAGATGCAGCTCTGGCAGACAGAACCGAATAAATCATTCTTTAAAAGTGAAATTTTAACTTGAAATATAAACGGAATTAATATACAATAGGGAGGAAATCAAATGAAGAAGTATTCAAAGATCATCAGACATGGCAAAAATGGCACACATTTAACCATTGAGGGAAACCCAGAGGTTATTGTTATGGAAAAATTAGATGGTGCGAACGCCAGCTTTGGGTTAATCGAAGGTGAATTAAAATGCTTCAGTAGAAACAAAGAGCTAAATGAAAATGATGGACTGAGAGGATTTCGTGAATGGGTATTGAAAAACATCAATGCAGATGAACTATTACCTAATGCTATCTATTTCGGAGAATGGTTGGTGAAACATACCATCAACTATCCGAAAGATGCTTATCATCAATTTTATCTTTTTGATATATATAGCACATTATATGACAAATACAATAGCTTCGATTTAGTTGAAATGGAAAGCGAGCGACTCAATCTTAAACTTGCTCCAGTGTTTTACAAAGGAGAATTCCAATCCTTAGATCATGTCAATTCATTTGTGGGCAAATCAGCAATTGGAGAAGATGGTGAGGGGATAGTTGTTAAGAACTATAGTTATGTGGACAAGCACGGAAATCAGATTTTTACTAAGATTGTATCTGATAGTTTTGCCGAAAAGAAGGATGTCAAAAAGCAAAAACTACCAAGTAACGCAAACGAATTAGACAACTTCATTGATACATATTTAACAAATGCAAGAGTGGAAAAGATGATTTACAAACTAGTGGATAATGGGGTTATTAATGAAGACTTCGGGATTGAAGATACGGGGACTATTTTAAAGAATTCAGGAAGTTTAATTGTTGATGACATCTTAGAGGAAGAGATGGATTCACTGTTAAAAATTGTAAAGCGCAAGATTAGTAAAAAGTATCCAAATAAAGTTAGAGAAGTTATAACTTCGATTCAATAATAAGAATCAAAATATATTATAGAAAGGGTGAAATTCTATGGAATCATATAAGGAAATAAGAGACAAGCTTGTGTTAACTTATCATTCAAAGGATAATCTGCATGGTAAACGCATTGATTGTGACAGAACTGATATTAGTGTACATCAGGTTGTTATGGCAATACAGCGAGGAATAATTAGTTTCTGTGGAAACAGACGCTTTGGTAAGACGTATAAAGGTGTAAAAGTAGTTTACAAGGTTGATCGTAACACTGGAGAATACGTAGTTATTACATATTATAGAGTAAGAAAAAATAAATCTAAAAAACTTTATAATTTCTCTTGACTTTACATATAAACAGAATTATAATACAAGTATACCAAAAATAAAGGAGATGGACGATATGAATAAGGCAAGAGAGTTATATAATAAATTAGAAGAATTGACGAGTGAATATGTGGCAGAAAAGAAGAAATTAGAAAAGATGCAGTCTCGATTAGATAAAGAGATTAATAAGTTTTATCATAACTTAGAATCAAGAGGGAATTTCAATGCAGCAGAAGGTTACTATATAGCCAAAGATTTGCAAGAGTTACTTAAAAAGAGAAGAGTCGTGAAGCAGGAATTATATACATTAAGAATGGTTAATAATAATTTGCAATTCAATAAGATAGAGTCTATATTGCCACATGCAAGAAAATGCCTGAACACTATTCAAAAGGATCAAAAAAAGGGTTACTCTGGTGATTGGGATATTAATATTAGTGATGTTGAGGAAGAATTAGTATTGAATTAAAATAACTGTTTTAAGCAATTTAAGGGGGTATGGAATGGTAAAAATTCATAGCAGCCAACTAGAGCATCTTGAAGAGATTATGGAAGAAGCCGAGTTATATGAGTGGATGGTGCGCGATTGGAGTAACCTAACATTTGAAGAGTATAGAGTGTTAGCAGAGAAGATTGAAGATGTTATAAGTATGAAAGAATACAACAAAGAGCTTATATTGCGAATGAGAAATGAAATTTTAAAATAATATATAAACAAAATTAAATTACAAAAGGAGAATGTATAAATGGATTTCACAAAAATTAATGAAGAATTAAAGGCATTACAAGACCAAGTTAAGGAGTCAAAGGTGGATACGCGCTTTGAAAAGAACAAGTTGTATGATTATTTAGGAAAGAGTTTAGTGAATGACTTTAGGAAATTTAACGTTTTTATTGCAGGCGGACTAGTCACTAGCTTATTTACAGGAAATGAGATTAATGACGTTGATGTTTATTTTAGAAATGAGGATGATTTAGTATCGTTTCTTGAAAACTTCTATGGAAATTATATTATCTCACATACCAAGAAAGCTACAATGTTTGCTGATAAAAATAAAAAGAATGACACCGACATCAAGATTCAAGCGATCCATTTTAAGTATTTTGAAACAGCAGAAGACATCTTTGACACATTTGACTTTACACATGTAATGGGAGCATTTGATTTTAAAACTGAGGAATTTGTGCTGCATAAAGACTTCTTGAAACACAATTCTCAGAGGATTTTAAAATTCAACAGACTTACTGACTTCCCTTTAATTAGTCTGATTAGGGTTAAGAAATACCAAGATAGAGATTATACTATTTCAAAGCCCGAATTAATGAGGATCGCTATGACATGTATGGATTTAGAAATTAATTCATACGAAGAATTAGAGGAGCATCTTGGAGGCATGTATGGAGAAGCTTGGGACAACATCGTTGAGGAAATTGATAAAGATGAGGAGTTTAGTCTTAGCTCGGCAGTTGATAAGCTGCAAGATTTAAATTTAAATGAAGACTATTTCAAGATGCCTAAGACGGTAAGTTTTAATAGCGCAGATGAATTGATTGAATCAGCATGTAATGTAAAACCGAAGTTCCTAAGTGTTGGAGATAATAAGTTTAAAATTAGTTATGATGGAGAGTCTTTAGACTCGTACTATCAAGATATTCCAGAAGAATCTGAGGTTATTGATGGAAATGAGTATTTCAAAGACAAGAAATTTTACAAGTTTGTACGTAAAGTTGATGATAAATACTTCAGCTTTTATGATGGAAATTTTGAATATAGAATTGGCGAAGTAGCCAAGGCAGACAATTACAACGGACTGTACTTCAATGAATTGAAAAATATTAGACACTCATCATTCTCCGACAGAGAAGACAAGGTATTAATTGAAGTAACAGTTGATGGAGACGGTTTGATTAGTTCGGGTACAGACTGGAGATTCAAACGATGCGAGGTGGTCAGAGAAGTTCCGGTAAAAGAATGGGAGCAGTATGCGAAAAGTACATTTGATAATCTTGGAAAGGATGTTCCATTTTGAGCATAGAAGGATGGGCGTATAGCTCACATTTAAAACAGGAAGATTTCTACAGCAGATACAAGTACTTGAAAGATAAAGGTGTTTATCTATATATAGAAAGTGTTACTAACAGCTACGCGCAAAAGACATATAGAGGTAAAGTAATTGATGGGTCGGATATTATAGAGAGTGTGAGAGATATAGGTTTAATATGCGATAGTGGCAATCTATGCTTTGGTGGAAGAGGAAACCTAAAAGAAGATGGAGAGTTTACTTTTGTAGTATATACAGATTAGTTTAGCGAAGGGGTGAAATATAAATGGAAATATTATACGAAGGTGCTGAAGTGGCAGATTATATCTTTGGAATAGTTGTACTTGGAATAGTCACATTGCTTCTCCTGGCTATCGTAATCGGATTTATTAGTGACATAATGAAATACGATATGGATAGAGTGAAGAATATAAAGAACTTAATAGGAGTATCTATAGTTGCGTTAGTTCTAGGTATATTTCTATGCTTCTTCATTAGTCAAGGAGCTGAGGAGTATAAGAAAGTATTAATAACAGATTACAACGTAATTTATGAACAAGGATATGAAATTGTAGATCAAGAAGGTAAAATATTTAAGATTGTAAAGGAGGATGAGTAAATGAAAACTTTAGAGGAAGTTATAAAACAAAAACCAGTTTATCTACATAACTGGAAACACAAAGTTGATGTTATTTGCAGTTTTGAGGATATTTATATGGATTATGATGAGTATGTTGCTGATACCCCGCCATATAACGAAGAGTCTTGGATAAGAGATAAAACAGAAATGAATGAGGCAATAGAAGAATATAAAGATGTTAATGTTCTTTTTGCATCTTATGGTGAGGGTAATTATAGCGGAGATGCTTGGGTTTTGTTTGAGAGAGAAGGAAAGCTTTATGAAGTTAATGGAGGACACTGCTCTTGTTATGGACTGGAAGGTCAATGGGATGAAGAAGAGGTAATGTTAAAAGAGTTGGAAAATCGACTAGTTAATGGGCATTTCGGTGAAAATGATTGGTCTGGCAATGAATTCAAGAAAGAGCTATGTGAATTTTTAGGAATTAATTAAAATATTGCTTTTAAAGAAAATAAGTTAAATTAAAAAGGAGAATGTAAAATGAAAAGTCAAGTGAGAATGTATTGGGAGTCGGCAGATGTTGTTTTAACTAAATTAGCTAATGGTTTATTTGAGGTTAATAAGAATCGCTACGGTCATTCAAACATTAAGATTGAGAGTGTTGAAGCTACTGCGCTGATTGGTAGATCGAAAAATCCTCTAGTATTGCACAGTAAGACTCTATAAATCTTAAATTTTAAAGAGGGACATGGGGAGGGCTATTATTAAATGAAAATAAGTGTGGAAGCAATCAGCGTAAAGAAAGAACAGTACCAAGAGTATACAAGCGCCAATAGTTATGAGACTGTAGATGGACTTGAGGGAAGCTTAAGTATAAGAGTAGTCGGAGATAGAGTTGGCATTTTTGCATACTTGGACGCGCATCAGATGGCTTCAATTGATAAAATTTCAAGGCAACTTCAACAAGAACTTATTCAGGTATTGAACAAGATCGAAGGTGAGTTAAATAATATTAATTAAAACTAGTCGCTTGATGAGGAAGGAAGAGGTAGAGTGAATATACAAAAGGCTTGTGAGGAGCTAGAAAGATTGTTGGAAAGAGATATAAAGTCAAGAAAAAGACTGCTTAATAGCAAAGAATTTGCAGCAATAAATAAAATATTGTTAAGGTTAGAGATAAATGGATTTTATAAAAGTAATTAAACACGTTAAGGTAAGGATTTTGAATAAGCATAGTAGAAAAATTGAAGTTAGGGAAGCATGAGTGAAAAGTTTGTGAAAATCAATAGCCAGAAATCGTTGATATAATAAGGTTTTAATTTTAATTTCACAATCTAATTTAGATTAAAATTGATGTTTTAACGAGAGGGGTGAAGTAGTGGATAAGTTTCCTGTAATATCTAAGAATGGCAGTAGATACAAAGTAAGAATCAAGGAGTGCATTATACTTCAGGATCACGTTGAAGTGTTACTATATAAAGAAGTAAAGGGGAAAACCCTACTTGGAAAAGAGAAAACTAAATTAGTATCCGTGAATAGAGATGAAGAATTTAATTTTTATCCATCTTATAATGAAGTTGAATGGGACTTTAATTATGTAGAGATGGCTAAAGCAGAGATATCAGATTACGAAAAACGTGTAAGTAATGCTTACTCAGAAGATGCCAAGCATATCAAGGGAATTAAAGAATTTGAAGAGTGGGACGGTAAAATTTAAAATAAATAAAATTATTAATAAAAACTATTGACTTTATATATAAACATAATTATAATACATATACAGTCAAATTAAAGGAGGCAGCACAGTGGTTAAAATCGGAGATACAGTTCTTGTAACTAAGGAGAAATTTGGAATTATTAACAAACCAATGACAGTTACAAGAGTGGACGAGCCGTATTTGCTAGAATATTTAGGAGAAGGATCTGTTTCCGTAGAGGATGAATACGGTCAGAAATATGGACTCCATAGAGATGAGTATAAATTGCATCATAGAACAAATCCAACCTTCGATAACGTAAGTAAAGACACTTTAAAAGCTAAGCGTACCGAATGGATTAAGCCCAAGCAGAAGACTAAGGGAATGCAGAAGGCTTTGTACATGGTTGTAGAATCACATGAAAATGGAGTATCTGTATTTGACGACAGTGGAGAGAGAAGGGTGAGTCTTCCGCACAGCAAATACGATTTAGTTAAGCAAGAAGATGTATTTCTATATATCAACGATGTTCAGTCGCAGGTTACCGAGTTGCAGAGTGTAATAAAGGAATTGTGTAGCGTTATTTCTAACGACCTATCGGTAACGATGAGAAAATTAGATTGATAGAAAACATTAAAGGTGGTGGTTTTTATATAATAGCATATAAACATAATTAATTTACAGAGGTAAGAAATTTAAAATTAGAATAAGAGGAGATTGATTAATTTATGGCAGTAAAGATTAATAAAAAGCATGGTGGTAAAGAGTTTAAGTCTTCATTTCATTTTGTAGGTAAAGTAAAGCCGTTTAGAAGATATGAAAATGGTATGCAAGTACCTCAGCCATTCTTTGATGAAACACCTACAAGAACAGGTAAGCCGCAACGAAGAGTTCAATTTGTATTAGAGACAGCTAAGAACAATGAGTTGAAAATAGAAGGAAGAGCATATGTACAGAAATTAGCCTATGCTTACAATAGAGAAGAAGGCGAAACTGTCTCAGTAAATTGGGATGACCGATTTGATAAAGACAAGTTGCCCAATGAAGGATATCATTTCATTGATACAGACTGGGACAGACTTGAAAAGATTTCAGAGTTGTTAGAAGAAGGTGCGTTCATTGAAGTTAGAGGTGAGTATGAGTTTGATAGTTTCACTAACAGAGAGGGTCAAGAAATCAAACTTGTAAAACGTATGATCAGCTCAGCATTTCCAGTAGAAGAGGGTCAAGAAATTAAACGTAACCGTAAAACTGTCGTAGAAAACTATGTAACGGATTTTGAATCTGAGGACTTTGAAGAAGTAAACCATAGCTCGATTCAATTAGGAATCAATACGGTCTTCCAAGAAGAGGGAGAAAAGGACGTTAAGATTAATGGATATGTGCTTACATACGGGAAAGAAAGAAGTAAGCCGTCTTATCCTGAATTGCTAGTCCCATACGTTGAGCCACCAGCAGGAAAAGTGTCTCTATCCGATGCATTCTTACAGTTGAGCAAGTTTGATTTCGTAGAAGTTATCGGCAAGGACTTCAATACAGTGACCTATGCAGACGTAGAGGTCACCAACGAAGACGATTCAAGTTTTGATCCATTTGCACAAGTTGATGGGGCAGAAAAAGTTGTAGAAACTAAGAGAGCAGTATCAGGAACGCGTAAAGGAATTGAAATTCTGTCAATCGTAGATGGTTCTTATGTTTCTGAAATGTTAACCGAAGAAGAAGTTAAGCCGTTAGAGCAAGCTGTTTCTGTTAACGATACTAGTGTAGACCAGAAGGATAATCCGTTCAGCAATGTGGATAGCAATACAAATGTAGACGAAAATCCTTTCGAAGACGACCCCTTCGCTTAATTAATAAACGGAATTAATTTACATAGCAATAAAATAAATCAGAATAAAAGGAGATTGATTAATTAATGTCATTCAGAAAACGAGTAAAGAAAAACGTACCTCAAGTTGCATTACATTCAATTATGAGTCTGGTAGTCGGAACCTATAAAACTGGTAAGACACGCTTATGGAAAGAAGTTACAGAACTACACTATAAAGACCCAGAAGAGGCTATGTTGCTTGCTTTTGAAGCTGGGTACGAGACTTGGGAACTTGATAATTTTATCCCTGTTCACGAAGGCTACACAATTGAAGAAAAGCCGAATAAGACTGGTGAACTTTGGGAAGTGTGGGACTATTTTAGAAATGTAGTTGTTAAAGGTCTGGTAGATGAAGCAAAAGAGGAGCGTATTGTTAAACTATTAGGTATTGATACAGCAGATAGGGCTATCGATGCCGCAACAGCATTTGTACTACATCAGCAAGGTAAAAAATACGGCAAAACATTTGCCTCTCCGCAGGAGATATCAGAAAGTACAGATGTAAATGGTTGGGTGTTAATTTATGAAGAATTGAAACGTCAAGTAGATGCTTTGCGTGACGCTGGTTACGGAATTATGACATTGGCTTGGACAAAAGAAAAAGAGACTACTCTTTATGATGGTAAGAAATATAATTCAATTGAATTGATGATGAGCAATACAGGAAAGAAAGTGTTTGAATCTCAGGCTAGTTTAATTTGCTGTTTACATAATGAAGTAAACATCTTAGATAGAGAAGGAAATGAGTTGGATGATAATGTTACTGATAAAAAGGGTCGCAAAATTGCTTCTAATTTCCATGAAACAAAGACGGTTATGTATTTCCGTCCATCAGAATACGTCTCGATTGCTGGAGGTCGTTACACCGACCTTCCTGAGAAGGTTGACTACAGTGCCGAAAACTTCATGGAAGTATTTGAGAATGCAGTAAAGGGTCAACTGAAGAAAACTAAAACTGATGTAGCAAAACTTGACAAACAACAAGAAGAAAAGCGTGATCAGAAGATTAAAGAGATTGCCAAAGAGGAAGAAGCTGCAAAGTCGTTCAATGAACTAGCTGCAGAAGTCGATTCAGAAGTAATGCGTCTAAGGAAAGCCAAGAAAGCTAGTCAAATCGGTAAACCTTTCACAGAACTGTTTGGTAATCCAAATAACTACAAAGAGTCAACCGATGTAGAGGCTTTAACTAAAGCTCTAGAGATCGCTAAGGCAATCCAATAAATAAAATTTGAGGTGTAATTTATCGGAAGCAAGCTAAAGAAACATACATTAAAAGAGTCGTTTTATAGCATTTCTCTAATAATGGTTGCGTTAGTTTGTTTCGCAATTGCAAGGGGAGATGGTGAAGAAAAGCTATCTTCCCCTTTGCTAAATGAGTTAGTTGAAATGAATAAAAATGAGATATTTAAAAGTAATTATCCGTCAGTGGAAAATTACTATGCTGTCAGAGACAAGTTAGATAAATTGATCGCAGACAAGATTAGAAAAGAAGGATTAGCGAAGTCTGAAAAGGTAAAGGAAGAAAAGCGCAGATTAGCAGCTAAGAGGAAGGCTGAAGAAAAGAAATTAGTCCAGTTAGCTAAGGTTGAGGAGAAGAGAAATTGGCAAACGTTTGAGATTACTCAATATACCTCAGGTTACGAGAGTACCCAGAAGAGAAAAGGCGAAGCTGGATACGGAATAACAGCTAGCGGAGAATATGTACAAGAAGGATTGACTATCGCATGTTCGCCAGATATTCCATTTGGGACAAAGATTTATATTGAAATATTAGACCACACTTATACATGTTTTGATAGAGGGAGTTTAATAACTTCAGGAAAAATAGACGTATATGTGAATGATCTAAGCAAGGCTATCCGATTCGGCAGGCAAAAATCTAGAGGATATATAGTAAAGGAGTGATGTAAATTGGGAAGATTTGAACAGATTGGGAAAGAGTTTGGAAAATTGGTTGATGAAAAACAGGCGGCATACGGTGACTCAATCACAAAAACTAGCAAGCTCCTAAGGGTGTTTATGGAGGACTATGACAATAGAGATGGAACCTATACTATTCCAGATATACTAATTGACCATATCGCACTACAGGTTAGAGTGATGGATAAACAGAATCGAATTTTTAGTAATCCTAAAGGCGATCTTATGAGCGAGAAACCGTATTCTGACATTATTGGATATGGAATGTTAGGAAATGAATTGATTGACTATGAATCAAATAATTAAAAACGTAGAAAGGGTTATTGAGAAATACGGCAAACATGCTAATACAGATAATAAATTAGTGTTGCTTTATTTAAGAGAATACGGGGAAGTGCGTTGGGATAATAAAATCGTCTCAACGCGGGACTTTCTCAATATAGATATGAAGATAATACAAGAAATAATAGATGCGAAGTATTTATTGGAGTTAATGGAGGATAGCAAATGATCGAGTTCTATTTAAATGAATTTAAAGATGCTGGAATATCGATTCAGATAACTCAAGACATTGGCAGTTTAGCTACGGTACATGCATTTGATGAACACGGTGAACTTCACAAGACAGAATCAGAAATATTAACCATAGCGTTAGAGAAAATGAAGAGGAAGTTGATTTAGATAAAATAGAGGGAAGGTTATATAGATGGCTAGAAAATTAAAAGTGCTGGAATTATTTGCTGGAACAAGAAGTATTGGTAAAGAATTTGAAAAGAGGGGTCATGAGGTTTTTAGCATAGAGTGGGATGAGCAGCATGAAAATATCGATTGGTATGCTGACATTTCGAAGATAACAGCTCAAGATATTATAGAACGATTTGGCAAGCCCGATGTGATATGGGCTAGTCCAGACTGTACAACGTATAGTGTAGCAGGTATCTCGCATCATAGAAGAAAAGATGAAGATGGAAATCTTAGACCGATTAGCGATTATGCTAAGTTTAGTGACAAAACGAATTCACACTTAATTGAGCTAATTAATGAATTAAACCCTACATATTATTTTATCGAAAATCCTAGAGGCGGCATGAGAAAAATGTGGTTCATGCAAGGATTGCCGCGCTATACGGTCACATATTGCCAGTATGGAGACACAAGAATGAAACCCACAGACATCATGACAAATCATCCAGATCCTAAATTCAAACCTATATGTAAAAATGGAGCACCTTGTCATGTAGCTGCGCCACGAGGAAGTAGGACTGGAACGCAAGGTATTAAAGGGACGGTTGACCGTTCAAAGATTCCCGAGGAGTTGTGTGCTCATATTGCTAAAATAAGTGAGGAGTGAGCCATATGAGTAAAAGGTATGATTTAATTGATATGCAGACGGATGAAATTATAGTTGAGGGTATGACTCTAGATGAACTAAGAGTGTTCGCTAATGACATATTTTGGAGTGAAGACATCGATTTTAGTGATTCAAGTATTGAAGATGTGCTAGATATTTTGGCTATATCTGAATATGTAACTGAGGAGAATTAGCTAAAATCGTCAGCTAATAAAAGTAGGCGAAGCGGAGATTTTAAGGGAGCCAATTAAATACAACAGCATTATAGCGAAATTTCCAAAGTAAAGGCATAGGGATATTTTAATGAACGATGAATGTTGCGAAAGATATTTTAGAACAGCGTATAAACGAAATTAAATTACAAGGAGGAATTATTGATGAGTAAATTAGAGAATTTGGTAAACGAATTTTATAAAACTGAAGGGTTGTCTTTGAGTGAGCAAGTCAGAATGACTATGGATTTAGATAAGAAAGAGGCTACAGAAGAAATGGTTAGTCTATTTAAATATTTAGAAGAGAAAATTGGATGATGCTAACCCTAGATGAAATTATTGAAGAATATATGATCAGGCAGCCTTCTACCACCATAACAAATCACATCGTTCAACGTTGTGTAGGTATGAATTATTCAGATATGGATGAGTGGCTGCAAGATTTCTTGAAGGGAGAGGCACATCACAATGACCAAATTGGCTAAAATTATGAATGACTACTTCGCAACAGAAGGGTACGAAGTAGATGAAATAATTGTAGATGCAGAAATGGCTTTGGATAGCGAAGAGTTATCAAGAGAGTTGATTAAGTTTATTTACCATTTAGATGAAGTGATTAAATAGAATTATAATACAGGAGTGGATTAATTGAACGTTTTATCATTGTTTGATGGAATTAGTGTAGGACAAGTAGCTTTAAAAAGAGTTGGAATTAAGTATGATAGTTACTATGCAAGTGAAATAAATGAAGATTCAATCACTGTAACTAAGCACAATCATCCAAATACAGTACATATAGGAGACGTAACTAATATCGATGAATATTTCATTAACAACCTCCCGAAAATAGACTTATTAATCGGAGGATCACCCTGCCAAGGGTTGTCACGCTCCAAGAATGGAAGATTAAACTTGAGTGACCCACGTAGTAAGCTATTTTTTAACTATGTAGACATATTGGGTTGGCTCAGAAAAAGAAATCCTGACATCAAGTTTATGTTAGAAAATGTAAAACCTAATAAAGAAACGGTTGAATTAATGAATGAAGCAATTGGATGTGAGCCTATCGAAATCAACAGCGAGCTATTCTCTGCGCAACGTAGAGTGAGGTTGTATTGGACGAATATTGAAGTCCCTGAACTTCCAAGGGAGAACAATTTAACCATTAAAGATATTGAGTTTCCTCACGAGCATGATGTTAAAGTTGTAAAAGATGAACATGTGGATACTATAAGGCTAGGGAAGAATTGCATGAGTTATGATACAAGTGGAAAAGGTTGGTATTCTCAAGCAAACAGAGCTTACTACAGAGACGGAAAGATGTGTACAATACCAAAATCACGAACGAAGAGTAAGTGTAACATCTACTTAGGAGGAAGGGAGTTCAGAAGACCTCATCCGATTGAAATAGAAAGGTTGCAGACATTGCCGGACAATTATACATCAGTCATTAAATCAGACGATAGTCGCATGGGGATGGTCGGAGACGGATGGACTGCCGATGTGATTGCGCATATTTTTAAAGGGTTAAAGACTACATAAAATAAAAGTTTTATATGAATTACGCGGAAGGAAAGATCCACCAGAATCGAGGTGTCAAGATTAAGAATGTGGGAATCAAAATGCTGTATATGTGGAGAAACGACTGAATCTCCTTACTGTGTCATTAAACACTTAGACGATGGAGTCTCTCGCATCTACGAAGGACACAAGAGGTATTTGGGAATTATTGAAACCAAGTTGCGTCAAGGAATAGATTTAGAATTTACAGAGTACGATAGGACGAAAATATGAGAGTGATTAAATCATATCTTTTAATTAGAAAGATGGTGAGAGCATGAGGTATTTTTCGGGTAAATCTCTAGGTGAAAACTATGTAACACTCAGTCCTAGACATCGAAAATTTGATTTACTGTTCAAATTTGATAGCCACAAAGAAGCAGAGAGATATTACAGGTTATTTGATTACGAAAACCGAAAAATGATTCTGCAAAGAATTAAGATTTTCTTCTGTAGACATAAGGATAATTATGAGTTAGATATTGAATCGAAATTATACCACTATATACACTGTCCAAATTGTAATAGGGCTATTTACATTAACGATGAATCAGAAGAAGAGAGAGAAATTAGAATGAAAGAAGCGCGAAAGCTATTCCACAAATCTGAAATTGATGAGCTAAAAAGGTCTGTTGATAGAAAAAGCGATGAGCTTGTGCGACTGAGAGCTAAATTCAAAGAAGAGTATGGAGAAGACTACGATAAAATATAACTTTTAATTAGAAATTGGAAAGGGGATTTAGTTGGAGAAAAAGATGTGTAACAAGTGTGGTAAAGAAAAAGACTTGTCTGATTTTTATTCTCAAGACAAAAAGAAAAGTGATGGTACTGGATACATATATTATCGACCTGACTGCAAAGAATGTACTAAGAAGAATGCCTCGAAATGGCGTTATGAGAATCCAGATGCATATGAAAAAAGTTCCAAGAAATGGTTTCAAAGTGAAAAGGGTCTTGAGTCTAACAGAAGAAGGCAGCAGAGACGTAGAGATAACGGTGGATGGTATGAGTGGCTAAAGAAAAACAAACACAGATACGACTACTCTCATAAAAAGCATGAGATATCTGATAAAGAATGGGAGTTATGCAAGCAGTACTTTGATTACTCATGCGCTTACTGTGGTTTATCCGAGAAAGAACATCAAGACATATATGGTCAACAATTACATAAAGAGCATGTAGATCATGAAGGCTCGAATAGGTTGGATAACTGTGTTCCGTCATGCAAGACATGTAATAGTAGTAAGTACACGTTTGATTTTGAATATTGGTATAGAGAACGATCTGGTGGATTTTCAGAAGAAAGATATCGGAAAATAATAAATTGGCTTAATAATGATTATGAAGAAATTGCAGATTTTGAATAAACCACAGATTTTATAGAGAAAAGGAGATATAGTAATGGCAGAATTTTTTAAGCACCTACAAAACTTAATGCTTAATAGAGAAAAAGAACATCTGGCAACACTGATCCCTTATTATGAAACTCTTTGGCAACATAAAGATAAACTTAAAGACATGATTGAAGAGATAGATAGTTATCCAGAGATTGATATCCAATATACATATGATGAAGAAGAGTATTACACCGATGGCACAATTCAAATCTTTCTCTATAAAAAGAAAGGTGATTGGTTATCTCAACCCAACTTTCACTATGAAATAGAGTTACAACACGATGATCGAATGTGGGGATATTGTGAATGTTCTTCGGATGATGAGGGTTACGTAGATGGGAAAGGGTGTTGTGGAGCTGGATGCGATTGGACTGCACCAAGCTTCAATATAACAAGAGTTAATCAAGTTGCATACGCCTCATTTGATGGCTTAGAAAGAGATGTTTGGAAACTAGAAGAGAAGTGGAAAGAAGATTTAACTGAACACAACGAAAGACTTAAGAAAGAACAGTTGCAAAGATTAGAAGAGCAACTAGAGCGTACAAAGCAAGAGATAGAGTCAATTAAAAACTCTAAATAAAATTACGGTTTTATGAGGAGTGATTTAATGAAAGTAAGTGAAATGATTAAAAAATTACAAGACATTGAAAGAGAGCATGGTGACTTAGAGATCTATGAACATACCGACTGGGCAACCATCACTAGATTCGAAAGCGTCTATCGTCCAGAGGTTGCAAAGATTTATTATCAAAACTGGGAAGATGCGTCACATATGAGAAATGAATTAAGCGATGGACGTTTGGATGTAGCTGATGCAGATTTATACGATGTGGATTTATCTAAACCAATAGTAAAAGGTGTAATCATATAAAATTTTCGTTTTATTTAAATAAATAAATATTATTATAATTTAGGAGAGATAGATTGATTGAGTTGAATAAAATTTACAATGAGGACTGCCTTAAAGGATTAAAAAAACTTCCTGACGAAAGTATTGATGTAGTTTTTACTAGCCCTCCGTATGCAGATAGAAGAAAAAACTCATATGAAGGCTGTCATCACACTGTTTATAACGAATGGTTTGTTGAGATAGCAAAGGAGATTAAAAGAATTTTAAAGCCTACTGGGTCATTTTTCCTTAATCTCAAGCCACATTGCGAAAAAGGTGAAAGATTACTCTACGTGTACGAATTAGTAATCAAACTAAGAAATAAGGTGGGTTTCAAATTCGTTGATGAGTTTTCGTGGACTAAAAATGGAGTACCTGGCCGTTTTGTTGGAAGATTTAAAAATGCTTTTGAACCAGTGTTTCATTTTAAAGTTGGTGATAAGGTGACTTTTAACCCATACGAAGTCGCTGAGCCAATGAAAGAGGAAAGTATCGCAAGAGCAAATAGAAAAGCAAGCGGTGAAAGTGAAAACGGCAGTGGCTTTGCTGGCATGAGGAGAAATGAAACAATGCAGAATAAAAAACTAGCCTTGCCATCGAATCATATACACATTCCACAAAAATCCAATCAGTTTGCATTGCAATCTAAACATCCTGCTGTCTTTCCTGTTGAGTTGCCTGAATTTTTTATTAAAGCGTTTAGCAATGAAAACGATGTGGTGCTAGACCCGTTTATAGGCAGTGGAACAACTGCTATTGCTGCGATTAATACGAATAGAAATTACATAGGTTTTGAATTAGAGGAAGAGTATTATGACTTAGCTAATGAAAGAATCAAGAATCATACTACATATGGTAGATTACAATAGTATGACATACTACATATTGATTGAATTTAAGATAAAATCCCCATTTTACTTAGAAAGGATGGTACGAATGAAATTTGTAAGTGAAGGTGGTCTAAATAAAACATATCGCCACATATTTTCATTAATCTTATCAATGATTATACTTATTGTTGACACAGTTACAATGGAAAGTAGTATTGAAACATTTAATGATATGGTGACAACTGTAATGGCATTCTTTATCGCAGGATTAATATATTATGGAATGGTAAGAGTGATTGTAGAAATTCTCAACTTTGTAGGCAAATAAGTTTTATATAAAAGAAGAATTTTAATGAGAAAGGAGCAAAACATTGAAAGTATATCTTGTTGAGAGGGATAATGGCGAAATGTATGAGGACTATCAAACTTATATTACTAGTGCACATTTGACATATAGGAACGCTTCGCAACAACTAATAGATGACGGTTATGAGCCATATCCTACTACGAACTATGAGGGTGATACAGTTTTATATTTTTGCTGGCAAGAAAGTGATGAGTATATGGCAGAGAGTAGTCATGCAGAAATAATTGAAATAGAAGTAACTAACTAAATAAAACTCTGATTATATTCAGATAAGGAGTGTTGGATAATGAAAATTAATAAGAATACCAAACTAGGTGAAATTGTTGAGAGGCTTAATAGCGAGAAGAAAAACAAAGAATTCGATGATTTGTATAACGAATATAGAGATACGTTGGAAGATTTTAGCGGAGGATTGGCGACAACCAACAAAAGTGATTTTTTGAAAATGTATACTTTCTTTGTCGCTGTCTCCGAACCTCATAACAGGAAATACTGGGAAGCATATTTAGGGAAAGAACTTAAATAAAACAGCGACTTTAATGAAAGGGCTGATTAAAATTAGTTTAAACGCAATTCATGTAAGTACAATGATATATGGTAAAACAAAGGATCAGGCGATTGAACATATGAATTCTTTAGTTGAAAGTTCTGGTGAGCAAATAATAAAAGGTTCAAATGACTCTATAGTTACTGATAAGGCTAGATATAAAGCAGAAATTCTAGGCGAACACTGTAGAGGATATCGATATATGAAGATGTATATTGCCAAGGATTTACTGTTTGTTAAAGATTATAGTGACTTATTTGAAATGTCATTAGTAAAACTGGTTAGTCCTAGCTATTACAATACAGAGATGCAAGATGATGATTATAATTGGCTAGAGCATGTGTTTATTTACTGAATAAAAGAGGGGTTTTATCCAGAAATGAGTGATTTAGTGAAAAAGACTGAAGTTAAGGTGAAGCCAAAGGATTCTGAGTATATTTACGGATATGACTTCGGAAACGGCGATTCGACAACGTTTATACAGGGTTATAAAGAGAAGGACGGAAAGATTGTTATTACAGATATCAAGCAGTATAAATAACTGAATAAAACGGCAATTGTATTGAAAGAGGTGCAAAAAATGGAGAATGAAATTATTGAGATGTTTGAGAAAAATAATTTTGGCGAGACGAGTGGTCATGGAAGGAAATTAAGAATCCGAGACTTTGATGAGAGTGGTTTTAGGATTGAAGGTGGTGTTATGGGAGCTAAATACAATAAGGATGAAGGGTTGATTGTATGGGGACTAGGCAGAAGAAATGCTATGCCTAAAATCAAAGTGAGTGATTTGAATAAAATCGAACAATGGCTAAAATCTAATCATTAGAATCCTACGAACATAATAATATACAGAGGTGATACATTGACTTGCATAGTTGGACTAGTAGAAAACGGTGTTACATATATAGGCGGAGATTCATTAGGTTCAAATGGATATTCTAAAACGGTAAGAAAAGATGCGAAGGTCTTTAAATTAAAGGATACAAACAATGCAATTGTAGGATATACGTCATCATTCAGAATGGGACAATTGTTAATGTATGCTTCAAACTTAATTGATAAACGAGATGAACCTAATATTGATCATGAATACCTAGTAACTAAATTTGTCCCTAATGTTATCAAGTTGTTTGAAGACGGAGGATACAGTAAAAATAATAGCGGTGAGAAGTCAGGTGGTTCATTTCTATTAGGCTATAAAGGTAACTTGTATAAAATTGAGAGTGATTTTCAAGTTGGGGAATCTATAGATAGCTACGATGCATGTGGGAGTGGCGAGGAATTTGCTCTCGGTTCACTAAAAACCACAGAAGGATTAGGTTTCTCACCAGAGGAGAGAGTTAGATTGGCATTGCAAGCAGCATCAAAATTTAGTACATCAGTAGCTCCGCCGCATCGAATTGTCAATACGGATAACGACTTAATTACAGAGTATCATTACTAAATAAAAAAGGGGGTAAATAATAGATGTATATTAATTATAGGTTAAGTCCTAAAGATAATAGAGAAACATGGATCACCCTATTAGACATCATGAAGAGTGAAAATACTCTAACATTCAGTTGTGAAGATGGAGCACAACATACATGGAGAGGTAATGTAATAATTGAGAGAGATGACGTATTTAAGTTGAATGGGGAAGAGTATAAGGTTAGAGAAGTTGTCTATGACCCTGATAGAATTGATGACATGTATTGGATGGAGCCAGTAATCCATCGCGACAGTGGGCACATGGTTTCAGGTGGAGAAAACAAGATATTACACTATAACGACATTATAAAATTGGAATATCTAGTAACGAACTTTTAATTAAAAGCCATGTTTTAATGAAATGGAGTGGTGGTAATGAAAGAGCTTCTGGAGCTACATAATGGAGATTTTGTGCTATGGTCAGAAGAAAGATATGGATTTAAATATTATTGTGTAGGAATTGAAGGTTATATAGGATATAAGAGACTAGATCAGTTTATAGGCTTATACAGATTATTCTTAGTTGAGCTGCATAATTATTTGATTGAAAATAACTATCCTAAGACAGAGAAAACTACATGGATTTATCAAAAACGTGCAATAAAGGTAGACTGTGTGAATGACTTTTACTGTATATTTCTAGACGGATACGAGTCCACACAAATTTGGGACACCTGTTACTATCTTGAAGATGTGATTGATCAGCTAAGAGAAATTGAAATCTAATTTAAAACAACCGGAGGACAACATATGATTAACGAATCATTAATAAATGATTTATTGGATAAGGTAGATGAAACAACAGAGCTAATCAACAAGCATGAAGTTGAGGAATTAGAAGATATTAAGCATGGCATTTATGATGCGCTGCTATCAACAATCGGAGTAGAAGACGGTTTTGAGGAACGCGAGGGGTATTATGAATTGCTGTTTGCGTATGAAGTAAAACTTATTGATCGGGAAGAATTAATAAACAAAATTAAATTGCATTTATCTATTGACAAATGATATAAACACAATTATAATACATATATAGTTAAATTAAGGTGGTGATGAGGTGGCAAGACGATTTGTGTGTCAATACTGTAGAGAGAAAGATATTGATGAACAAATGGTAGTTGTAAAAGTAGGGAAAGTTAACAAGAGATATCATAAAGATGACTGTTATGGAAAGTACTTGAGGGATCAGAAATTTAAGAAAAAAGAAAAAGAAGAGCTGGACAGCTTAGTTGAAGCAATTAAGAAGATACATGGTATTGAAGTCATACCGAATCAATTCTTTAGTTACTTACAGGATTTGCGCAATGGGAATGAATTATTTGGGAATATTGGACAGAAGAAAAGTAAGAGTGGATATGAATATTACATAATTGAACAGGCGTATTTGGAGAATGAGGACAGTATTAATTGGGCTAGGAACAATAGAGATTTTAAGGGCAATAGCTTTAACTTCTTAAAGTATACTTTTGCAATTATAAAGAATAAAATTGCAGGAGTGAATGAAGCTACAAAGCAGAAAGAATATCAGGAGAAGCTTACAAAAGAGCAAGAGCTGAATCAGGATTACGATTATGGATTAAGTGGAGTTTACGAACATTCGCAAACACAGAAAGGCGATAGTGACGAGTTTGATATTAGTAAATTTTTATGAGGTGATTAATTATACTTAAGGAATTTATAAACCCATCAGTTAAACATGAGCAACTGCTTGTCGGATTTATGTGGAATAACCCGCAATTATACAGACAATTTAAGAATCATAATATCACAAATGATTCATTTACAAGTGAGATGTGGTATCACTATTTTAAACTTGGTGAAGCAATGGTTTCGAATGGTGTTAGAACTTTTGACGAAGAGACAGTTACATCATTCTTAGACTCAAGAAAAGAAGTGAATAAAAACTCTGTAAACAAATATGTAGAGTATGGTGGTTACGACACTGTAGGATTTGTAAGAGAACTTTGCAGCAATGAGAAGCAGAATGAAGCTTATCATTTGAGTGAAATGCAGAAATACGAAGCGTTGCGTAAGTTCTACACTAATGGATTGATTAATGACAAGGATAAAAAGCTAGTCGAGATACTCTGCAGCATGACGTTAAAGCAGATGCAATCTTATTTCAATCACAAAGTTAAAGATGCTTTTCAGAATGTAAATCACGGTCAAGTAGAAGTGACTGACTTAATTGATGACGATATATATGACACAATTGATGATATGGACAAGGGAACTGCAATGGGGATTCCTTTCGTTGATTCTCCTAGATTAAACAAAGTTACAAAGGGATGGCAAAAAGGCAATCTTAGTATGGTAGTTATGCCGTCAGGCGTAGGTAAAAGTACTTTCGTTAGATCTATTTTCATCATGACATTGATTAATCAAAATGAAAAAGGGATTGTATTTGTAAACGAAGAAGGTCGGAAGCAATGGCAAATATCAGTGTTAGGCGTAGTGGCGAATACGATACTAAACAAGAAGTTGAATAGGGATAAGATTTTTGAGGGAAATTACGATGAGTATACTAAGGCTACTCTTAAAAAAGCAGCCGACTGGTTAATAGCCAATAAGCCAGATATGTTGAAATTAATAGTTTTGAAGAAGTTTAGATTTGAGGATGTAATCAATTATGCTGAATATTATAAGGCGTTGGGTGCAAATTACATGATTCTAGACACCTTTAAGCAAGACGGCTCCCATACAGATATGGCTAGGTGGGAAGCGCTCAGTAATAATGCGCAGGAACTATACGATACCGTAAAAGAAGAGAATTTGAATATGGGCTGTATAGCTACATTACAACTTAAGATTGGTAAAGTATTTAGATTTCTCGATCATGAATCGGTTGGTAAGAGTAAAGAGGTGGTAGAGGTTGCTGGCGTAACAATGTTAGGAAGGTTGCTGTTCGGAGACGAGTATCATGGCAAAAAGAATGACATTAAGCCATTTAATTTTGTTAAGAAGAATGGTAAGTGGGAGAAGGAATCTTATATTTTAGACGAAAACAAGGAGTACATAATATTTTACTTTGGTAAATCACGTTATGGATCAACACAACATCAAATTATCTATTGCGTTGATTATGCTTATAATACATTAACAGAAGTAGCATGGGCACATCATAGACCAGAAGCACCTAAAGGATTTTAGCCAGAAATGAGGGAGGTAGTAGTTGAGTGACCTATATAGTCTAAAAGAAGAGATATATAATTGTGGATTGGTCGTCCCGTTATTAGAGTCAATGGGGTGTTCAATTAATCAAAGTACCTCAAGTAGTGAAAGAATTGAAGCGTCTAGACCGGGCGGTAATAATAATCGTAGCGTTCAGGTGTATTTGAACGAGTATCTATCCAGTAGAGTAAGAAGTAAATCACACGTGCCAGTTCAAGATATTATAGACTTAGTAAGCTACATAAGATTTGAACAAGAGACAGCAGAAGAATTGAGAAAATGTATTCCAAAGTCAAAGAAATACATAATTGAAACATTGAACCTAACTCAGTTCGACTCAAATCATAAGAATGAAATACAAAATGATCCGAATGCATGGCTAAAAGAAATACAAAAAAGACGCAAGCAACGTATTGATTTGGATGAAATCGAGCTTAATCCAATATTACCCGAAACTGTAATGAATGAGTTTATAAATGTTCCTCATATAGGATGGCTAAATGACGGCATTGCATACGAGATTCAGGAAGAGTTTGAAATAGGTTTTGATCTGCAATCCGAACGTATTATTTTCCCAGTCAGGAATCGCAATGGAGAAATAGTTGGGATAAAGGGAAGGTCTACAAGGTTGGAAGATGAAAAACAATTTAAATATCTGCCAATCTATGCCTTTCAGAAGAGCCGAGAACTGTTCAATTTACATAGAGCGTTACCCTACATATTAGAACGTAATGAGATAATCTTGTGGGAAAGTGAGAAGAGTTGTTTTAAAAGTTATCAAGCAGGAGTTAAGCATACGGTATCTCAGATGGGTTCTGATATTTCTAAGATACAAGCCGAGATTATCAAACGTATCAATCCTGAAGTTAAGGTTATTTTGGGATATGACAGTGATAAGACTGTTCAAGAGATAAGACAAATGGCTAAGGTGTTTGGAGACTATGAGCATGTGTATGCAATTGTTGATACAAAAGGATTGTTAGGAGAGAAAATGTCACCTGCAGATTCAGAAGAAGTTATATTGAATGAATTGTTAACTAACCATTGCTATAAAGTGTTCCCATGATATAAACAGCATTAACTTACAAGAGGAGGAAAGTAAATGAGTGTAGAAGCAGATAATTACAAAGTTTTAGTTGCTAATGGGTATGCAGTCGAGGATCACTTAGCTTCAGGAAAAGGTTTGCAGTTATACAGTCCGAAACATCTCTATATCGGGAAATTTAACAGCCACGAGGAGCTTGCCTTATGGGTACGAGAAAACATTACAAAGTAGGCGAGAAGGTAACTGTTGCCGGATATAAAGGTAGAGTGTTTGAGGTGGTGGAGTTTAATCATAGCTTATCATACACCTTGGGTCAATTTAAGGATGTTGAATCTTATACAGTAAAAGATATTAGAAGTAAAGAGATATTAACTGCATTTCCAGAAGATATGAAGGATTATCGTGATGAAAAGGAATTTAAGGAGAAGATTGATAGTTGTCTTGATACTTACAATGATAGACTAACTCTCTTCCACCTTTTTGGAGACGAAAAGTATAAAGAAGAAGCCGATGAATTGCTAGTTTTAATGAAAGAGTATATGGACGAAATGAAAGGAGAGTAATATGAGCAAAACGTTAATTATAGATATTCCTAACTACATAGAGAAATATGATACACCATTTGCGATTGTTCAAGAGAAAGTCTTTGAGCACGTAAATAAAAGAGATGATGGGTATTTAAAAGATTACATCATTCTATATAACGCTGACAATCCAACTAATAAATATGTAAAAGAATTGATTGATGATTGGGATTTATATCATGTTAAATATCGCAGCGACAACACTAGCCCGAGCAACAAAGAAAAAGTAGCCAATCTTAAGAAGATGGTTAAGGATGGACGTAAGGGAGAAGCTTTAATTTTCTTTGAATTTGATAAGAAGGAATCAGACATGAGTAATAAGATTTTGTTAGATTTGGTTTATTATGAGCCAAGAATATATTTGTCTGTATGCAGATTAGATTATGGGAAATTTAGATTATTATAAAGGAGATTGATGGATGGAGAACTTTTTATTAAATCATATTGCAACATTGGCAACATTCTTCCTAGTTGTTGCGTACATACCGCAGGTTATTCACACATTCAAGACGAAAGACGTAACAGGAATTAGTCAAAGCTTTTGGATTTTAATTAGCATTGCGCTTGGATGCTTGCTGATTAACGCCACTTATCTACTAATCACAACAGGAGTTTACGGGTATTTTATCACAGAATTATTTAATTTTTCGCTTTCTACAGCGATGTTAATTATGACATTGAAATATAAAAAGAAAGGGGAAAGTAAATGAAAAAGGTATATCTCGCACATAGCATCTCAACTAAGGGTGAATTTGAAGATAGTAAAAGAGTAGCAGAACGAATTAGAGAGCTTGGATATAACGTTTATGCAGCTGCTGAGAATAATTCTATAAACGATAAATCTAATCAGCCAACACCTATTGATATCTATAACGGGGACGTAGATGAGATTATCAATTCAGATATTTTCGTTGTCAATATAAGCGGAGGATTGCAGGACGGAACTATCTCGGAAGTAGGCTTGGTTGCTGGGTGGAATGAAGGTGCACATGCAGATGCTTTTAAGATGACTTCAAGAGTCAAACCGATTATTGCTTATACATCAAATGCTAGACTGGCGCAACCTCAATTCTACAAAGGCATTCCGTCAGCAGGAGCCAATCATCTAGTATTAGGAATGATAGATAAATGGGGAAACTTTGTTGATACTGAAGAGAATATGATTGAGGAATTGAAGAAGCGTGTCTAGAATAGATAGCTATGACGCATTGATATATGTGCTAGAAAATACAAAGTGGAAAACAATGAAAATCGAAAAGGAGAATGTAGAAATGAAAAGAACACCATCTAAACAGCAGTACGAAGAAGCATTGGAAGTCATTAAAAAGTATGAGGATCGTCAGTCAGATTTAGCTAGGCTGAACAAAGAATTAGGGCATTTACTAGGCAACAACTTTAATCAAATAAAATTTGAGGTCAACAAAAGCAAGAAGGAGATTACTTTCACTGGAGTAACTAAAGAAGGTAAATTAAAATTAGGTAAATCTACAGCGCGCTCCGGTGATAAATTCGAAGAAGTGATTGGTAAGTTAATCGCGGTGAAGGCGGTTCTAGGGATGGATATTAAAGATGTAGAAAAGTATATTGAAAGCGACAATCTTGACACAGGTTGGGGAGTTATTACAGCAGGTTCTATCAATAATATTACATTGTCTCATATTTAACAAACTATATAAACGGAATTAACTTACATATATAAGATTGTTTAAGGAGGTGGTTGCTTATCAAATGGATTTCGAAGTCTAGCGAAAAATATGAAGGTGACGTTAAGGATTACATTTCAAAAGTTCGTAATATTAACGACATGGATGAGTATTTAAACCCCTCATCAAAGAATGTTTTATCCCCATTCAAGATTAGAAACATTCAAATAGCTGTAGAGAGAATTATAAAGGCAGTGAGTAACAAAGAAAAAATCGTAGTTGTTCCAGATATTGATCCTGATGGATGTATGGCTACTGTGATAATGGTTCAATGTTTACAGAAGCTAGATGCAGATGTTTCATACATCTATCATCAAAGGTCGGAAGGTCATGGAATTGAACATGATGATGTTCCAGATGATACAGAATTGCTAATTATACTTGATAGTAGCTCTTCATCAGTTGAGAGATGTCGAGAGTTATCAGAAACAATGGATATTATTATTATTGACCACCACAACATTGAGAAAGAGAACGATGCTGCTATATTAGTTAACATCAATCATCCAGAGTGTCCTTATGAAAACAAGAATTTATCGGCTACAGGAGTCGTATGGAAGGTAGTTGAAGTTCTCGATTACCATTATAAGAAATTTAATATTAATCATTTCCTAGATTTAGTTTCAGTAACCTTACTTTCAGATAGTATGAGAGTCGATAATCTTGAAAATCGATGGATATTAAAAGAGGGTATGAAAAACATTCATAATGTTGGCTTGCTCGCGCTAATTAAAGCTTCTAAAATAAATAGAGTAAACTCACAGGAGCTAAACTACAGCGTGATTCCAGTGTTGAATACAGCTACAAGAAATGATGAAATTCAGAAGGTATTCAGTTTATTGTTTGAAAAGGATTATTTCAAGGCAAAGGCTAAAGCAGACTGGATGATAAAAGAAAATAAAGCTAGAAAAGAACGTATCAAAGTATTATTTGAAGAATATAAGGAGCTTGCTAGTGTTGATAAATTCATCCTTGTAGCAACGCCAACAGCTACGAAAAACTATAATGGGTTGGTTGCTCAAAAACTAAGCTCTGAATATATGCGTCCAGCATTGGTATTAAAAGATATGGGCAATACTTACGAAGGTAGTGGCAGGTCTTACAATGGATTTGATTTGCAAGGCTTCCTAAAAGAATGCCCATATGTTAAATATGCTGCCGGACATACTGAGGCTTTAGGGGTAGGAATTGATAAGAAGGATTGGAAAAAATTCAAACAGTACGTCAATGAAAATATCGATGAATCTTTATTTGAACCAGTAATTGAATACGACATTGAGCTAAATGAAGATGAGCTAGATTGGGATTTAGTAAATAATATTCTAGAAATTGACGAAGTTTGGGGTCAAGGGAGTCCTCCAATCACAGTTAGGCTAAACGATGTATTCGTAGAAGATAAAGAATTATTCCCACCTACTAGGCAAGAGCATGTGAGAATTAAAGCTGATATGTTTGACGCATTAAAATTCAATGATAAAGATTATGCTGAAGAAATCCAAGCTTGGGATCAAATCTCAATGATTGGCAGCATCGGTATAAATGAGTTTAATAAGAATAAACGTATTCAATTGTTTATTGAAGATTATAAGAAATAGAAGCATGAAAGGAGACTTGCATTGATGCAATTCAAGACAATTATTAAAAGAGATGGATCTACTGAAGAATTTATGGAAAGTAAGATAAATGATGCCATCGCTAAATCTGGGGAAGAAACTGGAGAATTTGGCAGAAAGGAAGCAGAAATCTTAACTAGTGAAGTCTTAGAAGCCATAAAATCCAATCACGAACAACAAAATTTATCCGTTGAGAAAGTTCAAGATTACGTAGAGGAAGTATTACTGCATTCTTCTTTTAAGCAAACAGCAAAAGCATATATTATCTATCGCGAACAAAGGAACCAGCTTCGCAAACCTGATATTTTTAAACAGCGATTAAATTTAAAGCCCTACGAGTATCCTCAAGTTATTGAGTATCAACATGCAATCCAGCACTCTTATTGGCTTCATACAGAGTTTAATTATACATCAGATATTCAAGATTTTAAAGTGAATGTGTCAGAGTCAGAGAGAAATACAATTAAAAATGCAATGCTAGCTATTGCACAGGTTGAAGTAGCCGTGAAGAACTTTTGGGGGAACTTACATAATCGCATACCTAAGCCAGAAATTGGAGCTGTAGGAGCAACATTTAGCGGAAATGAAGTTATTCACCATGACGCTTATTCTCATCTTTTAGAAATATTGGGATTAAATAGTGAATTTGAACGTATTCAGGAAATACCTGCCTTAGCTAAACGTGTAAATCATTTGACACAAGCGACCAAATACGCCAAGACAGAGAGTGATAGAGACTTCACAATTTCACTGATTTTATTCTCTTTATTTATTGAACATGTATCACTTTTTTCCCAGTTTTTAATTATCATGTCTTTCAACAAGCATAGAAACATTTTCAAAGGTATTTCAAACGTAATTGAAGCAACATCTAAAGAGGAACAAATTCATGGATTGTTCGGAATTGAGTTAGTAAATATCATCAGGGAAGAAAATCCAGAGTGGTTTGACAAAGATATGGAGAACAAGATTTATGAAGCTTGCCAAAATTCCTTTGTATCTGAAATGGAGGTTATTGATTGGATTTATGAAGACGGAGATTTAGATTTTCTTCCAAAGGGTGTAGTAAAGGAGTTTATTAAAGATCGCCTAAACAACTCTTTAAGAGATGTGGGATTCAAGCATATCTTTGAGGTTGATGAAAATCTAGTAGAGAAAACTGACTGGTTTAATGATGAAATTATAGCAACTAAGCATGTCGACTTCTTTGTTAAAAGAAGTGTTAATTATACAAAACGAGCAAAAAGTTTTGATGCTAATGACTTGTTTTAATTGAATCAACAATAAGAATAAAGATACATGAGGGTTTGTTAGACAAAATAAAGGAGATAAAAACATATGACATTTGAATGGTTGAACGAACATAGTAAACATTTCTTAGAAAGTGGTTATCTAGAAGAAGGAGTAACTCCTAAGCAACGTATTCGAGAAGTTGCAGACAATGCAGAAAAGATATTAGGTATCAAAGGGTTTTCAGACAAATTCTATGATTATATGGGTAAGGGATATTATTCTTTATCATCGCCTGTTTGGGCTAATTTTGGGAATAAACGAGGATTACCGATTAGCTGTTATAGTGTCGATGTGCAGGATAATTTTGGAGATATTATGAGAGCTACGGGAGAAGTGGGAATGATGAGCAAGCTAGGTGGAGGAACTGGAGGGTTCTTCGGAAAGCTTCGTCCGCGTGGTGCTAAAATCACAGGTAATGGAGAGTCATCAGGAGCAGTGCATTTCGTAGAGTTATTTGAGTCTCTTATGGATGTAGCAACTCAAGGTTCAGTTCGCCGTGGAGCTTTTTCTCCATATTTACCTGTAGACCACCCCGATATTGAAGAGTTTCTAAAAATCGGAACAGAGGGAAATCCAATTCAAAAATTAACCCATGCTGTGACTGTAACAGATGAATGGATGCAACAGATGATCGATGGTGATGCTGATAAGCGAAAAATTTGGGCTGAAGTGTTACAACGAAGAGTGGAGATGGGCTATCCATATATTCTATTCAAAGATACAGTAAATAACAATACAGTTGATGTATATAAAGATAAAGGTTTGGAAATCAATCATTCGAATTTATGTGTTGCGCCAGAAACAAAAATTTTAACAGATCAAGGTTACGAAACGATTGGGTCACTAGACGGTGAAAAGGTTAATGTGTGGAATGGTGAAGAGTGGTCTAAAGTTGAAATTATTAAAACAGGGGAAAATCAAGAGTTATTACGAGTAATTACCGATAGCGGTTATGAGTTAGAGTCTACTCCATACCACAAATTCTATGTATTGGAAAATACAGATAGTGGAAAGAGGACTAAACCACCACGTTATAAGGAAGTTAGAGCGCAAGATTTGAGAATAGGGGATAAATTAATTAAGTTTGATTTGCCTGTGATTGAAGGGCATAAAATATTGCAACATGCATATGACAATGGATTTCTTACAGCAGATGGCACAATGAGTAAAAATGCACACATTATGTATTTGTATGATGATAAGCAGGATTTAATTGACAACTTTACATCTGTTGGTACTTGGGTGCGTTGTAAAACTACCGGTAGACTACAGGGGAGAGCATCGGGCTTAAAGGACAAGTATTTTGTTCCTACCACTGATTATACAATCTCCAGTAAATTAGAATGGTTATCAGGGTATCTTGATGGCGATGGAACAGTTACGAACAATAACGGATCGCAATCTATACAGGTTGCTTCTATTAATAAGGAATTTTTAAAGAATGTACAGTTAATGCTCCAAACTTTAGGGGTGGATAGCAAGGTATCATTAGCTCGTAAAGCAGGCGCGTCTCTATTACCTAAAAACGACGGCACTGGAGATTACGCAAAATATAAGACACAAGAAGTTTATCGACTTTTAATAAATGGAAACTCTTTGTACAAACTACATAAATTAGGATTTGAAACTCATAGACTACAATGGGAAGTTCGTAAACCTAATCGTGAAGCAAGTCATTTCATCCAAGTCACAGATATTCAACAGGTTAAAAATCGCAAGGATACATATTGTTTTACTGAACCTAAGCGACATATGGGAATGTTTAACGGCTTATTGACAGGACAATGCTCGGAAATAGCCTTGCCGACTAATGAGGAATGGTCATTCGTATGTTGCCTATCATCTATGAATCTACTTCACTATGATGAATGGAAGGATACGGATGCAGTAGAAACGCTCACATATTTCCTAGATGCTGTAATGGAAGAATTCATTACAAAGCTTGAAGGAATGCGTGACTCTAATGAGAAAGAAGAGCAGCAAGCGTTTTACTTTATGGAAAAAGCGTATAAATTTGCTAAGACAAATCGCGCACTAGGAATTGGAGTGCTTGGATGGCATTCATATTTACAGTCTAATATGATTCCATTTGAAAGTATTGAAGCTAGCCGAAAAAACATTGAAATTTTCCGTTTACTTAAGGAGAAAACTTATAAAGCTTCGGGAGAACTAGCCCAAGTGTTCGGTGAACCTGAGTTGCTTAAAGGCTATGGTAGACGTAACTCTACCTTGATTGCCCCCGCACCAACAACTAGTTCAGCATTTATTTTAGGGCAAGTCAGTCAAAGTATTGAACCACTATTTTCTAATAGTTATGTTAAAGACTTGGCTAAAACTAAGATTACAGTACGTAATCCATATTTAAAAGATGTATTAGCTGGTTACGGTAAAGATGATAGGGAGACCTGGAGCAGTATTCGTGATTATGATGGATCAGTGCAACACTTAGATTTCCTAACTGAACATGAGAAGAATGTGTTTAAGACGTTTAGCGAAATCGACCAGTATGCAATCTTAGACCAAGCAGCTATGAGACAACAATTTATTGACCAATCTCAATCACTCAACTTGATGATTAATCCGAATACGTCAGCTAAAGAGATTAATAATTTATATATCTTTGCATGGCAGAACGGAATTAAAACCCTCTACTACCAACATGGTACAAATGCAGCACAACAGTTTAATAAAGATTTGAATTGCATTATGTGTGAAGCATAGAAATTAGTTATTGATACTTATACTATAGATGAAAAGGAGAAATGTAATGAATAAACCAATTTTATTTACAAAAAGAGGTTGTGTACCTTGTTCAAACCTGAAACGCTTCCTGTTAACTGAAACAGAGTTGGATTATGAAGAAATAGATGTCGATAAAGAACCACAAGCATTGAAAGAATACGATATTATGTCTGTTCCTACATTAATCATTGGAGATAAACGTACTACAGGGTTTGATCCGCATGATGTTATGCAGTTAATTAACGAGGTTAAATAAATATAATTAAGTA
This sequence comes from Oceanobacillus sp. FSL H7-0719, assembly GCF_045040795.1. Classification (GTDB taxonomy): domain Bacteria; phylum Bacillota; class Bacilli; order Bacillales; family Amphibacillaceae; genus Oceanobacillus. Next base: position 875,046 of record NZ_CP150301.1, read on the forward strand.
CCTACAGGGGGATTAATTTCTCCCTTACAAATTAACTTAGAATAAAAGGAGATTAATACATGAATAATCCATATAAACAAGTAAGAGAGTTTCACGATTCATTCGGTCATGAACAGGCAAGTAAGCCGACTATTATTGATGAAGAGACGGCTTTAAATCGTGCAATTTGGACAGGTGAAGAATTGGTTGAGTTTTTATACGCAACTGTAGGCGGAGACCTGAATCAATTTAACGACATCTTAGATGAATTCATTGTTGGTTTAAGGAAAGCTGCGCATAAGACAATTGAGAAAAATCCTGATGTATCCGACAAACTGGTAGCACAAATGGATGCACTGACAGATGTAATGTACTTTAATTATGGATCATTTGCAATTGGAGGAGTTGAGCCACAACCGTTATTTGATATTGTACAAGGTGCTAATATGGGTAAATTGTTCCCAGATGGAAAACCTCGCTATCGAGAAGAAGATGGTAAAATTATAAAACCACCGTTTTGGGAGGAAAATCACGCTCCTGAATCCAAATTAGAAGCAGAGATTGAGCGTCAATCCAAGTTGTAATACACCGAGATGTAGGCAAATATAAAATTGTCTGCATCTTTTTTAAAATAACTATTGACATTATATATAAACCTAATTATAATACAAGTAAGGTCAAATTAAATACGAAAGGAGAAAATAAAATGTGGAAATTTGCCGATGAACACCCAGTTGAGTTCGTGATTATAGTGCTTGCAGCAATGATGACAGTAGGTAGTGTAGTGCAAAATGTAGTCCAATCATTTAATTGAAATACTAATTTTAAATAAAAGGAGAGATTAAAATGAGCAAAAAATTTAATGTTAATGAGACCATGGACATCATCGTAACTGCGGAAACAAGAGGGGAAGAAAGGGTAAAAGAATTAAAAACAGATGGATGGTTTTTCAGAATAGGAGATGTATATTCAAATCCGTATCAAGCATCACATTTTAAAATTACAGATATCATAATAAGCAAAAGGGGCAAACCCATCGATGCTAAAATATATGGTTATCGTGTCCACCCGAACGACCACACACAAGAAGTATTTGATCCAGATGTTTACGAAGAAAATGAATGGCATAGAGCATGGCATTTCAATGAGCATTGGGGCTTAGAAACTCCATAAGATTCATGTTTTAACTCAATAGTTATAATTATAAAAAGGGGAAAGATAATTATGGGAGTTCACCAAAATATTAGCTACGACAGATTTCCGATACAGGGTAGAAAGTTAAATAAAAATGTAAAAGTTTGTTTTAATTACGAAACTAGCAAACTTATTGCAGGTAAAGTTATCCGTGACGATGTAGAGGAGCCTTATATGACACTAATTCAATTATCTGATGGTAGGGTTGTAAGCTCTACGGAGTGTCAGCATACTTAATTAAAATTCATATTTTAACCGGTTAAAAATTAAGAGGTGATAAAAATAATAGAGAAAATCGAAGTACGGAATGGCTATGCGCTACTATCTGAATTACCAACATATAGGGTAGATATTGTTGGTAATAGTAAATGGGAGCATGTTGACGAAATTAAAGGGATGTTCCAATTTAAAGTAGATTTCAATAGTGGGATTGTATATTTTCATGAAAGTTACAATGGCGCTCAAATAGAGGTTGAGTATGAATCTGCTGGAATATATGGATTTCCTTTTACACCTTCAAAAGCAAGTTATACCGACACTGAAGAAAAAAGTTGCTCTTACTGTAATGGTGTAGGCTATATAACAAATCTAAGATTCACTGGAGCTATCGTTTCACCTTTTAATGACAGTTGTCATCATTGTAATGGAACAGGCAAGACAAAGGATTAGTTTTATTAAGAAAGGAGGTTTTAATTTGAATATTCCAAGAAAAGTTATCGCAAAGAGAGATGACGTGGTGCATAGCGGTAACATTGGATTTGTTAAGGGTGATACCATCGAGATTACTTCTAAGGGAGATTACGTTGATTATATTGGTGTCAACTTGACTAGACCTGAGTTGAATAGCAAGCATGGACATGTGTACTTACATAAAGGTGAGTACAAAGAGTTGTCTAAAAGCTATTATGATAAGCATAAAAAAGATTGCAAGACAGTTTACTTTTTGGGACTGCCATTATTTAAGATAAAATAATCGTTTTATCAAAAGGAGGCTATGAAAATGGACAAGACAAAAGAATTAATACAAACAATAGAAGACAATCCCGACAGAGAGTTGATTTTCTTATATCCAAATGAAGGTTCGGACGATTACTACACACTTGGACATCCTTCAAGAATAGTAGTAGACGAATACTGGATTGGTGGAGACCGAGTGTGGCTAAAATATGATGATGAGATTGAAATCTTTGAGCACTATGCAGACAATTTCTTCGACGATCTTTATCCAGATGTAAATTATGCCACCGATGAGCAGTCAAAAATTATTGACGAAAAGACTAAGGAATTTCTAGACAGACAGAATTGGAAGAAATGCATCTGTGTATATATAAAATACTAAATAAAAGACCGATTTTATTGAGAAAGGAGAGTTAATTATCACCACATATAAACGCCCGTTAATGGGTGAATTTGTAAATGTTATAGATAATGAAACGATGTATTCAGTCGGTAAAGGCAGATTAATAAGTTTTACAAGAACACAAATAGTTATCGAAGACATGTATCATAGGCGACACCGAAGAATGTTTGATGCAAGAGTACACCATTTTGAGGGGTATGAACCACCTGTAATGTTAGTTAAGAAAAACGGAGAATTAGTGAAGAAATGAGGAGAATAGAGAATGTACAATGATTTAAAGGAATATTTGATTGATTGTGTGTTGAATGATGAAAATTCAGGTGAACTAATAGAGAAAATAAATCACATATTTGATCAGAATAAACAATTCAAAGAAGATCTAATTAAGTGGGAAACGGGGCAAAATCAAGCATCTCAACATTACAATGCATACAGACAAAGAGGTATTGAATTACACGAAAAAGATGAAGAGATTAAGGAGTTAAAAGACTTATGTCTATGGTCAATTAGACGTTTGCCAAAGGTATATAAGCTCTCCGCCTATAATGACTACGAAAAAATAACTAATGAAAAGCCAGAAAGAGACTAAATGAAATTTGACTTTTATTGAAAAAAGGAGTGAAAAAGTGAGTAATATTAGCGAAAAGATGAAGGATTTATCTAAGCAAGACTTAATAGAAATTGGAAGCAGATTAAATAGCTGGAATTGGGATGAGCGTTTAGGGAATAAACCTAAGGATTGGGATGTGATACCTAATTTTATGATAAACGAAGGATATAAATTAGAGACAAAACACAAAATAATGGCACCTTACGTGGATTATATTGAAAGCAAAACGACAGAGAAAGAGCGGTTTAAATATCACCATATGCACAATTGTCATATGACAAGGTTAGAGCATGAATTATGGTGGATCAATAATCGGTTTCAGAAAATATTTCGTATTGGATGGTACAGCAAGAGGAATCAAGCAAAATTAAAGAATGTATTGCGAAAAATAGCAGACAAGAATCATGAAGATTATATTCAAGACACATATTCGAAATAAAACTTACCATTTAATGAGAATTGAGGTGAATAAATGGAGATTAAAGTAACGCTTGACGGCGAAAGTATCGGCAAGATGCAGAGCGCAGAAGTCAATATGCTCACAGAATACAAGCATATCAAGAATGGTGATAATTTAACAATGTTTTCATTCGCAAATAGTACGTCTTACAGTATTAATCTTAAAAATGTGCAGCTAAATAAAGAATATTTGAAGAGTGAAATTGACAAAAGCATTTTGTATAAGGTCGTTGGTACAGGATATAAATTACCGAGAGGAAACAAATTACCGAAAAGGAAACGCATTCGACAGAAATGGAAAAAGAAATATAGTTACGGCTTAGAAATTGACAATGTTTATACTGTATAAAATCTAAGGTTTATTAAAAATATTAAATAAGGAGTGAAGTAATGTCAAAATTTGAATTATCACTAGCTAAAGACTATGTGCCTTCATGGACATACGTTGAGGCTGTTCGTGAACTATTTCAAAATGCACTGGATCAAGAAACTACAATGGAAGATAATGAGATGTTCTTTAAGTATGACGAAGAGACTGAGACACTTTCGATTGGCAATAAGACATCTATTCTTAGCACAAGTACTTTGCTACTAGGCGCAACAACTAAATCAAGCGACGACAAAACGATTGGTCAATTTGGTGAAGGGTATAAATTAGCTACACTTGTATTAACTCGCGAAGGACGAACTGTTACATTCTATAATTATGGGGCAAAGGAAGTTTGGAAACCAAGATTTGTAAAGTCGAGAAGATATGAAGGCTCTGAAATCCTAACGTTCTTTGTAGACAAAAAATATCCATGGCAAGGCGTACCAGATAACAATCTAACAATTGAAGTCTCTGGAATCACTTCAGAAGAGTACGAAAAGATAGTTAAATCTAACCTACACTTACAAGACGTTGGCAAGGTGTTTAATACTGACAAAGGTAGAATATTGTTAGATGAGAAACATAAAGGAAAAGTATTTGTGAATGGATTGCATATCTGTAACTATGACGAATATCACTACGGGTATGATTTTAACCCTAGAGAATTAAATATTGATAGAGACCGTAGATTGGTTGATAACTTTGACTTGAGATGGCTTGCTTCACAGATGTGGCTTAAGCAAGGAAGCGAAGAGATGAGAAAGATGGCTGCACAGCTAATTGTAAGTGGCGCTGCAGATACAGAATATGTAGATAGCGTTACATCTGAAGGTGATAATTACGCAAAGACATCTAACTACGTTTATGAAACCTTTAGAGAAGAATACGGCGACGATGCTGTTCCCGTATCAAATCAAGAGGAACTAGAATCAATCTCAAGCGATTTCAAGCCAGTAATGGTATCCAGTGAATATAAACATTCGATTACATCCAGTGAAAAATATGTCGAGCCTAAAATGCTATACAAGCCTTCAGCTAAGCAAAAATTAGGCGATTGGTTATCAAAATATCATAAGTCATTAACTAAGAAAGCTGCACAAGATTTAAGAGATATTATAAGCGAAATGGATTAAAAATATTAAACTATAATCAGGAGGAATAAATATGAATGTATCACTAGGAAAGAAACTTTACCTTACAAGAGACACTTATCAATATATTATTAGAAAAGATACTGGCAATGTGGACAAGGAAGGTAAGACTATCTATAATAATCTTTCATACCACGGAAGTCTAGACAGGGTTGCCGAGGCACTGTATAGGTTGAAAATTAATGAATCTACTGCCCAGACAATTAAAGAGTTGAGAGACGATCATAATAAGATTATTGCAGAAATTAGAGAAGTATTTTCACTAGAAGGGTTGTTGAAATAAATGACGGAAGAGCAAGTGGTAGATAATGTAGAAGAGAAAATTGATGTGGAGAATATCGAACAGTGGAAAATAGACTCTATGATTCAAGAAGTAAAAGACAATAATGAAGAAATTAAGAAATTAGAGAGCATATTGAAGAATCGAATTAGCGAATTAGAACATCAGTTTAATATCAAGAAAGATAGATTAGCTAAGCAGAATTACTTCTTAACCACTACGTTAGGAGAATATGCAAAGACTCAGAAGCTGAAGAAAGCGAAGACACAGAGTACATATAGCTCTCTTACCGGAAATGTAGTAATTAAGCATTCAGCAAAAAGTATTACCAAACCTGCCAAAGAAAATGAAGGAAGGTTGGCTGAATTGTATCCTGAGTACACGTCTAAAGAAGAAGTTATCAAAGTGGATTGGAAAGAAATTAAGAAGAACCTAGTCATGCAAGGGGATTCAGTCTACGATAAAAATACCGGAGAAGTGCTCGATGATATTGTTGAGATTGCAGAAAAAGAAGAGGAAATTATTATCAAGTAGAGGAGTGACTAAATGGCAATTGTAGATGATATTTTCAAAGATAATCTGTTGCAAATACTTAGTCAAGATTGGGAAATTGACAATAGGTCAAAATGGAATGATGGTACGCCGGTTATGACTAAGCGAGTATTCGGAGTTGTGAATAGGTATGATTTGTCAAAAGAATTTCCCATTCAGACTCTGAGAAAGCAAAATATAGAATCATGCTTTAAGGAAATTTCATGGATATACCAACAGCGGTCAACCTATGTAGATGATCTTGGGTTGAATATATGGAATAATTGGACTGATGATAAAGGGTCTATTGGCAGAGGGTACGGTTACCAAGTAGGTAAAGACGTGTTTGGCAGCGCTACTCAGATACATTATGTTCTAAATGAAATAAAAGAAAATCCAACATCAAGAAGATTAATCGTAGAAATGTGGAATGTTGATGATTTAGATGAAATGAATTTAGTTCCATGCGCACACCATATTCAATTTAATATTAAGAATGGTAAATTGAATGCCATTCTTAAGCAGCGCTCAGGAGATTTCGTCACTGCAAATAATTTTAATGTCGTAGAGTATTCACTACTCTTACATATGGTGGCAAGACATACGGGATATAAAGTCGGAGAGTTAATCCACGTTATTGGCGATATGCATATTTATAATAAGCACGAAGAACAGGCGTATGACTTATTAAATAGAACGCCTAAACCAGCTCCTAAATTAATTATCGATGAGACAGTTAATAATTTCTTTGATTTTAAAGCAGAACATTTTAAGTTAGAAAATTATGAATATAATAAGCCACAATTAGAAATTGAAGTAGCAATTTAAAAGAGAGGTGACATATGGGAAAGTATGATGAAATCCTAACTGACATATTGAAAGATTTGTATGAGCAAACTGGCAGAAAGCATGATGCATATTATCATGAAGATAAAGGAGCATTATTTGTTTCTGAAGGATATAAGTTGCATCCCAATAATGTAGTTTATAAACTTAGCGAGACAGAATTAAGATTTATGAACGGAGATATTGGTTCATTTTTCGGAAATATGCGCTTCTAATTAAAATCATCATTTTAACTGGAATATTCGTGTAAAATTTATCAAGTGTGAAAATAGTGAAGCTCATATGAGCCTGTGGTAAGGTTTTATAAAGTAATGTGATGAATCACATTCAAACAGGAGAAGGCGGCTCTACATAGCCATATTTGAACATTAGTTAAAAATTGCTTATTTTGACTGTTTTATAGCTAAAATTTAAGAAAAACGTTGACTTATTATATAAACACAATTATAATACAGATATAGGATAATTGATAAGGGGATTACAAAGTTGTAGTCTCCTTTGCAGAAAAGAGAAGGTGATAGTAGTTGATATTTATCTTAATATTGATTGCAATTGTAGCATTAGACGACATAATAAAAATTAGGAAAGGGGGTAAGTAGTATGTGCCAATATGATAATGTAAATAGCCAACCAACAAAGTTTGTGAATCTTCATGTTCACTCCTGTTACTCTTTATTGGATGGATTAAGTAAAGTCGAAGATATTGTAGCAAAGGTAAAAAAGATGAAGCAATCTAGCTTTGCCATCACAGAACATGGGAACGTGTTTTCTGCTGTTAAAGCTCACAAGTTAGCCAAAGAGAATTCCTTGAAGCATTTATATGGCATTGAGTTTTATATTACCAAGGATAGATTTGTAAAAGATAAGGATTCTAAATACAATCATCTAACGGTATTGGCTAAGAATGAAGAAGGGAGAAGGAATATTAATGAATTATCATCTTTAGGTTACATAGATGGATTCTACTTTAAACCAAGAATTGACCACAAGCTACTAAAACAGCATTCAGAAGGATTAGTTGTACTGTCAGGATGCATGGCAAGTGAATTCCAACAAGCCTTGGCAGGTGGCAGAATTGGCGATGATGATGTTGAGATAACATCTAAAAATATAGAAGATGCAAAAGGAATTGCCAAAACATATAGAGATATGTTTGGTGAGGATTATTACTTAGAAGTGCAGTCACATTCGGATTTCAGGCAACAGAAATTGAATAGAGCAATTGTTGATATTGCTAAGAATTTAAATATCCCATACGTAGTTACGGCAGATTCTCACTTTGTAGATGAAGAGGATCATGAGCTACATAGTGTATTTATTCAAATTGGTACTAATAGAGAAGCGGGAGAAACTTATTTAGATGGTCAATTACAATCAGAGGCAGAGGCTAGGAAGCTACTAAAGCCTGCATTGACTGATGATGAGATAGATGAAGCAATTAAATACACAGCAATCATAGCTGATAAGTGCAATGTTGATTTGCCTTTGTCAGCACCAATTATTCCACATGTTGAAGTTCCAAAGCAATTTAAGTCTGAAGCTGAGTATTTGAAGTACTTATGTACTAAAGGTTGGAAACGACTTAAATTAGGACAAAAGCCAAATGCTAAAGAGTATCAGCAGCGACTACTATATGAGTATGATGCCATTACAAAGATGGGATTTGAAGGATACTATCTTCTAGTTGAAAGTTACGCCAACTCAGTAGAAAGACGTGGAATAGCAAGAGGTAGTGGTGGAGGAAGCTTAGTTGCATACTTATTAAATATCATCAAGATTGATCCAGTCATGTATGGATTATACTTTGAAAGATTCATTGATGTTGGCGCATTAGACTTGCTAGAGAATGGAGATATTACAAGGAAAGAATTGAAGATTCCAGACTTTGATTTGGACTTCGGAAGACTGGACAGAGAAGTAGTTATTGATTTCATTATTAATCGTTATGGTCAAGACAAATATGCTTCACTAGGTCAGTTTGGTTATATCTGGGACAAGACAGCCATTAAAGATGTGGGTAAAGTATTAGGAGTAACATTTGAAGAAACAAATAAAATAACAAAAATAATGGATGCAGATACAATTGAAGAGGCAATCGAGGATGGAAGACTCGACAAGTATGTTGAAAAATATCCTAAACTGTTTCAATACGCTAAGAGATTAGCTGGGACACCCAAGAGTTTCGGCATTCATCCAAGTGGTAAAGCTGTAACAGTAGATGGTCTATTTGATTATACAGCTGTTACCAAAAATAAAGAAACAATTGTACTTCAGGGAGATATGGATGACACGGATGATTTGGGCATCGTAAAAATTGATGTATTAGGACTGAGGACGATTGATGTACTATACGAAACGTTAGGATTGATTGGCAAAGATGATAGCTATATCGCCCCTGAGAATTTAAACTTTGAGGACGAAAAAGTGTTAGATGTATTTAAAGGTGGTCATACAGACGGATGCTTTCAATTTGAGAGTTCAGGAATGCGAAACACATTAAGAAAGATGAATCCTACTGGGCTAGATGACTTAGCAGTTGCAAACGCATTATTTAGACCGGGAAGTATGAAATTTATTGATGACTACACTAAAAGAAAGCATGGAGAAGAAGATGTTGAATACCTTCATGATGATGTTAAATCAATACTAGAAGTTACATATGGAATAATTGTATTCCAAGAACAATTAATTGAGATTGGCAGACTAGCTAAATTGAGGAACCCAGACTTGTTAAGACAGGCTACTGGGAAAAAGGATATTAAGAAGATGAACAAGGTTAAGCCAGAGTTAGTAAAAGGATTACAGTCATTAGGTTGGAAAGACGACACAATTGAAGAGCTTTGGGATATTATGGTAGAATTTTCTAAGTATTCCTTCAATAAATCGCATTCGTATGCATATGCAATGATTGCCTATATGACTGCATTCCTTAAAGTTTACCATCCTGTGGAATTCATAACTGCATTGTTTAATTCGTTTATAGATTATGGTGGACAAGATAAGTTCGACTATCTAGAAAGAACGTACCAAGAAGCTAAGCGACTAGGCGTTAAAGTAATATTCCCTAATGAGCCAAGTGAATTTAGTGAGAGATGCGTAGTTAAAAATGATGAAGTAATCTACGGGTTGCAGCTAATTAAAACTATCAATGCTCATTCACCAAGGTCGATAGCTTCATTATCAGGAAGAAGGTACAGTACATTTGTTGACTTTATAATTGATTCTATGACAACCGGTGTGTCACCAAGCCATATGAAAACATTTATCCAACTAGGAATGTTTGAATCTTATGGATCAACTGAAGTGCTAATGGAAATATATTCATGCATGACAGATTCAAAGAAAGCTGATATTAAATTGTATCCTGAATTTGCTACAACAAGAAAAGTTAAAGGAGTGGATACTATTGTTGCGACTCCTTTAAAATACGATTCTAATCATGTTGAAAAAACAAGGATTCAGAGACTGGAGAACTTGTATAAATACGAAAAATTAGTTAAGAGTCGTCCACCCAAAGAAATTAGCTTAGGTGAACAAGTAATGTTTGAAAAAGATATGCTAGGATTTGCAATAACCACTAAGAATGTTCCTAACTCTCATGCAATTGTAGTAGATATTAACAGTAAATATACTCCGATTGTAAAGTTTTATCAGCCAAGATCAGGTAGAGAGATTAAGGCTAAAATTAAAAAGAATACATTCTTCGATAGAAGTCACGGCGAATTGCTTAAAATTGGTGACTACATAGAGATTCTTAAGACGTTTACTGATGGAAAATGGGTTAGAAAAGATGATCCGAAAGAGGGAGAGTTCCCTATGTATCAAGATAACTCTACACAAGAATTATTCGTAGGCAGCATACGTCACATTGATTAGCTATCATATAAACATAATTAATTTACAAAGGTGGTGATAAGTTTGAAGCGTTCGTTTCACGATAAACTAGTTAATTTTGGACTTGAATACACAAACATTTTAACAATTATACTTTTCTCAATAATGGTTGGAGGTATTCTCGGCTTAGTTTGGATAGCTGAAGCATTGGAGAAGTTGGTGAATTAAAGAGTTTAATCGAATGACACGTATCCGTAGAAACACATTAAAAGTTAAGATTTATCGAGAGGAGGTGAGAAGATGGATGAGATTAACAAATTGAGAGAAGAGATGGAAATTTTAAAAGATGATTTAGATGTGATTTATTCATATGCTCATAGTCTTGAAAGAGCATTTGATACAAAAGTAAGTAGAAATGAGATTATATCTGCTATTAACTTATCTAAGGAAGGTGTACGAATAGCAGGAGACAAGATTCATCTAGATGGCGAAACATTAATAGATAAATAAAAATAAGCTTTAATCAATTAGAGGAGGTGAGAAAATGAATTTAGAAGAGAAGAGTGTAAGGTATGAGATTCATCTGAAAAATGGAAAAATCCTAGTCACCTATTCTAGCAATGCTAAAATGGCACCAATTCCTCAGGAGCAAGCGGTCGAAGCAGGCAACTTCTTTTGTTTGCCGAAACTTACCGTAAGTAAAGAGGATGTGGTATATATCAAACATGAAGTAATTACATGACTTAATAAAAATTAAAGGGTAGCGACCAAACGTCAAAGGAGGATATAAATGAACTACGAAGAATCTGCAAGAAGAATAGGCAAAATAACTGGTGAGAGTGGGAAAATTATCGCCAATACATCAAAGTCTATTCATACTAGAATTAACAGTGTAGAAAGATCAATAAACGCATTAAAAGAGATTGGAATTGATGCAGAGGGAAAGTCTAGTAGTCAAGTACTAGAAGAGCTTGATAGTGTATGGAAAAGTCTAGATAAACAAACTCAACAAGATTTAGGTATTAAAATTGCAGGAAGATATAATTTCTCAAGATTCATAGCAATGATGGGATAACCCAACCATCTTGCCGAACAAGGGTTAATAGTAGGTGAGACTGCAGACCTCTAACCCTGCGTCATACACAGTATGGCAACACCCAAGCATAAGCGCAAGCGAGTGTAGTACGGAGTTAGGCAGTCCAACATTTATAAAGGAGGCAATTCATGATTACCAAAGAAGAGTACGCTCTTCCACGCGTTAAGAACTATCTTTACCGTAAAGCAGAATCCAACGAGATAATTAATGTAAAAGTGCTGATAAATTTAATTGAACAGTGGGAGTTTGATTATGAGATGGAAAAAGAGTATAGATCAGAAATGTTAAGTAGAGAAAAGCACAATATATAGACGTTAATTATTAAATAGATACTACATATAGACATATATTCACGTTAAAATTACTATTTTAACAGGAGGGTAATAAATGAGTAAATTTACAATGAAAGCTTTAGAGGATTGTTTCAATGGTGCAATTGAGCGCAACATGAGCTATGTAGGAGTTTCAATTAAGATGGAGGGACTTACAGAAAATGAAATTATTATCAATCCAATAGCTAATGCAAAAGACAAGCTCGAATATTATAGACAAGCATACGACGAAGACTTGACACATAAATACGCTGGTAGCGATATCCAAATTGTTAAAGTAGCTAGTAGCAATATTCTAAGTAATCTAGCTAACTATCTCAAATAAATTATATAAACACAATTAATTTACGAAAGGATGTGAGAGTAATAGCGAAAAAGACTAACGAAGGAAAAATCTTCGAAGAATCATTGGAAAACAGCTCTAATAAGCTGTCGATTTTCTGCTTCAGGGTTCGAGATGTAAATCCAATGCTGTTAAAGAATATGGCAGCAGCTAAGACAGCTAAAAATAAGTATGACTTTTTATTTTATCATAACAAACATTTATTCCCTATCGAGCTAAAGTCCACTAAATCCAAATCGATATCTTTCAGTGAATCCATGATTAAAGAGTATCAGATTAAAAGTTTGACAGAAGCAAGTAAATTCAAAGGTGTTATGCCGGGTTTCATTTTTAACTTTAGAACAAGCAATGAAACTTTCTTCATACCAATACATAAATTTAATGAATATAAAAACATAGCTGAGAACCAATTAGAGCATACTTATAAATCAAAAGTAAATAAAGCATCTATTCCGATTGCGATATGTGAAGAGATAGGTGTAAAGATAGAACAGAAGTTAAATAGAACGCGCTATTTTTATAGGATTGACAAGTTGTTTGAGGAATTAATACATAAGTACGAATAGGACAAGTTTACATAAACATAAGTATAGAACAAATACATCAAGGAGTGATAAAATGCAAAAATTAATTATTCCTGATAATCTAGAATGGGAGATTAGTGAGGATAAAGTTGAAGCAATATTTCGTATTATTGAAGAAATGGATGATTAAATATATTTTCACCACCCTTAGACGTTGTGTTTAAGGGTTTTTTATTGTATATTAATATTAGACTTATAACTTAGAGGTGATACTGTATGTCAAACAGAATATGGACAGATGAAGCTATCATTACTTTAGAGAAATATTATCCTATAAAAACAATGAAAGAGATGCGGAAAATTCTACCTGAATACACGCCTAGACAAATAAACAGGAGAGCCAAATACATGGGGCTTAGGAAACGCGAAGCTGTAAAAATACAGTCTAGACTCGAACGCTCATTAGAGGAACGAGATGATTTATGGACTGATGAAGAGAAGCAGATTGTTATACAATTCTATGAAACTGAAGGTTCAAAAGGTGTACAAAAAAGAATAAAAGAAAAGTTTGGCAAAACTAGAAACATTGATCATATCATTAAGATAGCAAATCGAATGGGCATCAAGAGAGATAATGTCAATGAGAGAGTGTGGGAAATAAGAAGCAATAAGTTATATGAAGTAGATGGACAGCTTATATTTGAAATAGACTTGGAAAGTTGAGGTAGTTGAAGTTGGTGAATATATTAGGGGATTACAATAAAAGTGAAGTGTTGAAATATATAAAACATGTAGGTATTTACTTGAGACGCTCTAGAGGTGATATTGATACAGATTTAGAGAAACACTCTGAAGTAATCTATGACTTTGTTAAGAAAAATAAGCTAAAGTATGTTGAGTATAAAGAAATTGGTTCTGGCTCAACTATAACAGAAAGAGTGGAAATTAAGCATCTTATAAAAGACATAAAAGAAGAATTATTCGATGCCATAATCGTATTTGATTGGGACCGACTCACGAGAGGGTCTGCTGCCGATGCTGAGAAGATAACTGGAGCCTTAAGGTTAAGTGGAACACTAGTTATAACTATGAGTCCATTTAATGTCTATGATATGAATGATGAAAGTGACGAAGAGATGTTGAGCTACAAGTCATTCTTTGCTAATAGGGAGTATAAAATAATTACGAAACGTATGCATAATGGTAAGAAAATTGGGGCAAGAATGGGTCTGTTCGTCTATGGGGTTCCAAATTATGGTTACTCATACAATAAGGATGTAAAAGGATTAGAACCTGATAAGGAAGAGAGCAAAGTCTTCCGCAGAATGGTAGACGGGTACATTAATGGAAAGTCGTTAAATAAAATAGCCACTGAATTAAATGACATGAACGTGCCTTCACCTAGGGGTAAAAAATGGAATGGTAACACAATTAAGAATATAATAACAAACGAAGTTTATTTAGGGAGAATCATCTCAAACAAGACAAGTGGCGTTAAGTTGTCTCAAAACCCAGATGGAACAAAAAAGCCATTCAAGGAACACCCAAAGGATGAATGGATAGTAGTGGAGAACTGCCATGAACCTCTGATGAACGAAGATGAGTTAATGCAAATACGTGAAATATTAAGAAGTAAAGCAAACCATCATAATGGGAATGGAAGGAATACACTATCTGGATTGGTAAAATGTGGTTTATGTGGAGAAACTTTGACAATACAGAAGAGCGATGGAAATACTTTCTTTAAAAAATGTGGAAAATGTAAGGATAATAAAGGTGGGGGAACATATTTAGTTGAGGATATTTTGAAAAATAGGCTTAAAGATTTTAGAAAAACGCTTCTACAGAATAAGGATAGATTGCATTCGCAGAAGAGCAGGCTAGGAGAGATCGAAGGCAAAATAAGAAGTTTGGAAAGAGATAATGAAAAGCATAATAAAGCAATCAATAGAATTCAAGCAGCATTTGAAGAAGGCGAAGGTATATATGATGATTTAAACGAGGTCAAAGACAGGGTAAAAGAAAGAAGGAATAAGATATCAAATAACAGTGAAGAGATTTCCTACCTAGTAAATAAATTAAATAATGCAAACAATTCAAGCGAAAAAGATAAGATAAAAAGGATTGAAGAACTCTACAAGGAAATATCTAGCGGTGAAAATCCAGCTGTGATAAATAAACTATATAAAGAAATAGTTCATAAAATAGAGTGGTTAAGAACGAGCAATGATAGAATAAATATTAAAATATACATTAAATAACTTCCTATATGGAGGTTATTTTTCATGTTACTATAAATGTCCTTTGAAAGGTAGTAATTAGAAGTTAACTGTCGAGGTTTTAGTTACGTTTGCTGCCGTATGAATCTCATCGTTCATAACTACAAGGACTCCTTTATGATGTGCCTCATTGTCATTTGCGACTCTTAAGGAGCTGATTAAGTTATATAAGGCATCTGAGCCAATCTCATTGCTAGAACGCATTGCCCCCGTTATAATTACAGGTTTATTTGTTTCAAGAACAAGATCTAAAAAATAAGCTGTTTCTTCTAGTGTATCCGTACCATGAGTTACTACCACTCCATCATATTGATTAATCACTGCTTGTATGTTATTTGCTAATTTTAACATATGGACTGGAGTAATTTGCGGAGATGGCAGATCAAAGATTTGGACTTCCTCAACTTGAGCAATTGCAGAATACTCGGAAGATAAATCGCTTAATGGATGTTTTTCTGTAGTATGTACTTCTCCTGTTTCTTTGTTTTCTAGCATTGATATTGTTCCACCTGTGTGGATTATTAAAATTTTCTTCATGGATTATCACCTGCTTTTATCTTTTTACTATTTCCAATACTCATAACTAATGATACGATAAAAGTAATGTAATTGGAAAGAGGTTTGTCATTATGATAGCAATTCTGACAGTCGGGTTTGCCCCAATTGTTGCATTAATGTCTTTCTTTTATTTAAAGGATCAATTTCAGGAACCACTTGCGTTAATCGTGCGTTCTTTTATTTTGGGTGCATTACTTGTATTTCCAATCATGTTTATTCAGCATGCCTTTACAAGTGAAGGTATACATATGAATACTTTTTTTGAATCCTTTCTGCAAATTGCATTACTGGAGGAATTTCTTAAATGGTTTGTATTTATGTTTGTAATGTATAATCATGAAGAATTTGATGATCATTATGATGGTATTGTTTATGCTGTTGCAATCAGTCTAGGATTTGCTTCAGTAGAAAATGTGCTCTATTTATTAACTAATGGTATTGAGTATGGGTTTTCACGTGCATTCTTCCCAGTCTCTTCGCATGCCTTATTTGGAGTAATAATGGGGTATTATTTTGGCAAGGCAAAAATCCGGGACAGCAGCACGAACTATAATTTAGCTTTAGCCTTTTTCATTCCTTTTGTTTTGCATGGAATTTATAATTTTATTTTACAAACTGTTACAACATACTGGTTGTATTACCTTGTACCTTTCATGATTGCCCTGTGGATTTTCGGGCTTCACCGTATGAAAGTAGCAAACCAGCCCAACCCGCTTTCCTAATCCATAGTTAATAGAAAGTGCTGGCAATTTTAATTAAGATTAAATCTTCGCTGAAACCCGCAGCTGGACACACTGGGCCTTTCGCGGCGGTTGGTAAGCTGGGACGCATAGGATGTGTGTGCGACTTCAAGCAGAAGATAATTAGACAGCAAAACTAAAACTGCACTGAATTTGAGCAGCCAGGACTTTACTTTAAAGTTTTAATTAGCATGTACAACATTAAAAGTTGTGCATGCTTTTTGTTTTTATGTATAAAAAGAGATTCTAAACAGAAACTAGATTCAAGTAATTGGTATAAGAGGAGGAAGGAAATTGCGAATGAAATATCTCATCGTGTTTAGTTTATTTTGTTTAAGTATTTTTGCAATCAGCCTTGGTGATGAAACAGAAATCGAAGCATTTAGCCCTCAAGTCATTCAGCACGGTGCAATTGGTGATGATGTTATTGAACTGCAATCAAGATTACAATTTTTAGGTTTTTATAACCGTAAAATCGATGGTGTATTTGGCTGGAGCACATACTGGGCACTAAGAAACTTCCAGTATGAATTTGGTTTACCGATTGATGGTCTTGCTGGAGAACAGACAAAGAACAAATTAACGAAAGCAAGTGATTATGATGAAAATTATGTTAAACAGCAAATCAATCAAGGAAAAAAGTTTACACATTATGGCGGGACATCAAAACAGCAGCAACAAACAGCAGATGAACAGCCTCCAGCAAGCAATACTACAGCAGTAAATGTACCTC
This sequence comes from Oceanobacillus sp. FSL H7-0719, assembly GCF_045040795.1. Lineage (GTDB taxonomy): Bacteria > Bacillota > Bacilli > Bacillales > Amphibacillaceae > Oceanobacillus. The sequence continues at coordinate 892,265 of NZ_CP150301.1, forward strand.
AAGGATTCTCCCAAAATGATATTCAGCTAATGGCAAATGCTGTTTATGGAGAGTCGAGGGGAGAACCTTATGAAGGTCAAGTGGCAGTAGCTGCAGTTATTTTAAACCGGGTGGCAAGTCCGAGTTTTCCAAATACGGTATCTGGCGTGATATTTGAACCAAGAGCATTTACAGCGGTTGCTGATGGACAAATCTATCTCACTCCAAATGAACGAGCGACAGAGGCTGTGCTGGATGCAATCAATGGCTGGGACCCAACATCTGAAGCTTTGTACTATTTTAATCCTGACACTGCAACTTCAGGCTGGATTTGGACAAGACCACAAATTAAACAAATAGGCAAACATATCTTTTGTAAATAGAAATAGAAAGGCGTGAAATAATATGTTTCGATGGATAACCATTGGTGTTCTTTCTATCGCAGTTATTGGAACTGGAGTATGGGGCTATCTAGAACATCAGGAGAAAAATGCAATATTGATTCAAGCTGAAAATAGCTATCAAAAATCTTTTCATGAATTAAGTTATTATATGGATTTGCTCCATGATGAGATTGGTACAGTTTTAGCGATGAATTCACATGATCGTTTATCACCGAAATTTGTAGATATCTGGAGAATAACTTCTGAGGCGCATACGAATGTTTCACAGCTTCCATTGGGATTGCTTCCATTCAATAAAACGGAAGAGTTTCTTTCTGATATCGGAGATTTCACTTATCGAACTGCAATCCGTAACCTTGATGATGAACCACTATCTGGTGAGGAAACTGATATTTTAAAAGAATTATACACGCAGGCTGGTGACATAAAAGATGAATTGCGAAGAACGCAGCATCTTGCCATGGAAAATAATTTGCGGTGGATGGATGTACAGCTTGCCCTAGTAAATAATGAGCAAAGTGATAATACGATAATTGATGGATTAAAAACAGTTGAAAAAAATGTAGAGGGCTATTCTGAAGCAAATCAGCAAACAGGATTGATAGGAGTCAATGCGAAAGTAAATTATTTCGAAAAAGTATCTGGTAAAGAATTAAATGAAAAAGAAGCACTTTCCTTTGGGAAGAAACTTTTACATGTGAAAACGGAGGATGATTTGGAAATAACATCTTCTGGTAAAGGAGCAGATATACCGCTGTACAGTATAAACTATTCTAATGGAGACAAAAAAGCATACTTGGATTTAACAAAGAAAGGCGGCCACCCTTTAACACTGTTAATTGATCGTCCTGTGAAAGAAAAGAAAGTAAGTTTAAATGAAGGTGCAAAAAAAGCTGAAGCTTATATTGAAGACTTAGAATTTAAGGATATGCAGCTATATCAAAGTGCGGAATATGATACAAATGGAATGTATTCATTTCTGTATAATCAAAATGGGATTAGAGTTTATTCTGATTCAATTGAAGTAAAGGTTGCTTTAGATAATGGTGAGATTATTGGCTTAACAACAAGCAATTACTTTAGTAACCATCACATCCGGAAGGTTACAGACCCTGAAATAACTGAAGAAGAGGCTAAGGAAAAAGTAAATCCGCAAGTTGAAATTCATGAGAGTCATTTAGCGATTATCGATAATGACTTGGGAGAAGAAGTACTGGCATACGAGTTTCTTGGAACTTTAGGTGAGGATACTTTCCGAATTTTCATCAATGCGTTAGATGGAAAAGAAGAAAAAATAGAAAAACTTGGTGGAAAAGAATTGAAATATGCAATAAATAATTAAAAGGGGCAGGCTAAAAGTCTTTCCCTTTTTTAATTAATCTGTAATAATATACTCTATAGAATATACCTTCACCGAATTTATTAAAAAATGGGGGAGAATAAATGAAAATCGGTGCGATTTTAACTTTAGAGTACAAATTGCCTGGCAATGAGGTTGAAAAATATCACTGTAAGATCATTGATAGAACTGAGAACGAACTTATTATAGACTATCCAATTCATGCTTTAACAAAGAAAACCAAATTTTTTACAACAGGAAGTTCTTTTGCTGCCAGTTATGTTGGCGATGAAGATGCGGTATATCAATTTTCTACTGAAATTATGGGAAGAGTTAAATTAAATGTTCCAGGTATTATTATCTCCATGCCCGATCAAGGAGAAATAGATAGAGTTCAGCGCAGAGAATTCGTACGTGTTAACGCTGCGGTTGATGTTTCTGTACATAGCCTGGACCAGACATTTACTCCTTTCACTTCTATTACTTCCGATATAAGCGGAGGCGGTTTGTCGATTATTACGACTGACCCATCCCGATTTAAGCTTGGACAAAAACTTGATATCTGGCTTGCGCTTCCCTTAAAAACAGAAAGAATAGAGTATATAAATAATATTGCTCAAGTTGTTTTTATTCAATCTAAAAATAAGGTAGATACAATTTCCGTGAAATTTTCTTCACTGAATCAACAAGAACAACAGAAAATCATCAGTTTTTGTTTTGAGAAGCAAAGAGAAGCTCGAAAAAAGGAATTAACATAGTATGAGAATGTAGACCTTCCATTTTGAATTATGCTATGATGAAATAGTAAAGATAATTTATATCATATTGGCTAACGAATGTGAAATACAATTCTCACATTCGTCGAGAGGACGGAATGTTGTAGATGCGTGATAAGAAAACTGCAGCAATAGCAATTGATGGACCAGCTGCTGCTGGAAAGAGTACAGTTGCAAAAATTGTTGCTGAAAAATTGAATTATATTTATATCGATACAGGGGCTATGTATCGTGCCCTTACACTTAAAGCTTTAAATAAAGCGCTTGACTTATCTAATGAAAAAGCAGTATTAGAATTATTGCTCGAAACAAATATTGAGTTGAAAAATGATCAACACGGTCAACGTGTTTTCCTGGATAGTCAAGATGTAACAGAAGAAATACGGTATCAAGAAGTTTCAACAAAAGTTTCCTATATTGCGAAACTTACATCAATCCGTAAAGAAATGGTAAAACGTCAGCAGGATTTAGCAAAAAATCTTGGAGTGGTTATGGATGGCCGGGATATTGGCACGCATGTTCTGCCAGATGCTGAAGTGAAAATATTCCTGATCGCCTCTGTAGATGAAAGAGCGAAAAGACGCCATGATGAAAATATATCTAAAGGATTGCCTTCCGAGTTGGAACAATTAAAGAAAGAGATTCAAAAACGAGATGAAATAGACTCTAATCGTGAAACTGCACCACTTGTGAAAGCAGAAGATGCGATAGAAGTGAATACGACCGCTCTATCAATTGATGAGGTGGTCCATCGTATTCTGGAAGAAGTAAAAAGAATTGAAAATTGATTAAGATTAGTATACTTTACTTGACAAACAATTGTAATTATTAGAAGTTATAAAAAGAATAACTTTTTTATCGATATGAACTGTTAATTAGGAGGCTAAAGGATATGAGTAACGAATTAAATGAATTTCCACAACTGAACGTAGGCGATACAGTAACAGGGACTGTTGTAAAAGTTGAAGAAAAACAGGTTCTTGTTGATATTGGTTATAAAACAGAAGGAATTGTGCCAATCAGTGAGTTATCCAGCCTGCATGTAGAACTTCCTAGTGATGTTGTCAGTGAGGGAGATTCACTGACATTGCAAGTAAAGAAAGTAACAGATGATGAAATAGTATTATCTAAGAAAGCAGCAGATGCTGAAAAGGCATGGGAAGAGCTGGAAGAGAAATTTAATAACAAAGAAGTTTTTGAAACAGTCGTTAAAGAGGTTGTCAAAGGCGGACTTGTGGTTGACGTGGGTATTCGCGGATTTATCCCGGCATCCCTCGTAGAAACTTATTTTGTAGAAGATTTTAGTGATTATCAAGGAAAACCATTAGAGGTTATTATCGAAGAATTGGATCAAAGTCAAAATCGTATTATTCTCTCACATCGTGCTGTCATTGAAAAAGAAGCTGAGAAGAAAAAAGTTGAACTGCTGGAATCACTTGAAGAAGGTCAAGTGATTGAAGGAACTGTTCAACGCCTTACAAGTTTTGGTGCCTTTGTTGATTTGGGCGGTATTGATGGTCTAGTTCATATTTCACAGCTTGCTCATGAGCATGTTGAAAAAGCGTCTGATGTAGTAGCCGAGGGCGACAAAATTAATGTGGAAGTGCTTTCAGTAGACCTTGATAACGAAAGAATTTCTCTCTCCCGCAAAACAACGCTTCCTGGACCATGGACAAATATTGGTGAGCGTGTGTCGCGCGGAGATGTGCTTGAAGGAACTGTTAAACGTTTAGTAAACTTTGGTGCCTTTATTGAATTATTCCCTGGTGTAGAAGGGCTTGTTCATATCTCACAAATCGCAAACCGTCACATCGGGACACCACAGGAAGTGCTTGAAATTGATCAAAAAGTAAATGTAAAAGTACTTGATGTAAATGAATCAGAGGAGCGTATTTCCCTGAGTATTAAAGAACTTGAGCAGGAACAAGAACAAGCGGAAGTTAGAAATTATGAAAAAGACGAAGACAGCTCTGGCTTTCAGCTAGGCGACGTAATCGGTGACAAACTCGACAAATATAAATAAGTTTTTGTGAAACTTTAAAAAGACTTTTCCTTCATCTGGAAAAGTCTTTTTTCTGTATGAAGCAAAACATATATTAACCATTAAATAATATTTCATCATGTATTTGCAGTTAAATTATTGGCTAACACCGAAGATAAGTAGTTAAATTCTTAGTATTACTATATAATCAAAGGACGAAATAATCATTATAGCAAAATGCAGTTCGTTTATATGAAGACTCTTATCTTATAGCGTGGTAAACAATTTATGAAAGCCGTGTATGTGTCTCAATAAAGAGCAGGAATAGGCTCGTTTTTAATTATTATATGCATTGTTTTCCTTTAATAATTGTCTATATTAGTTGATTTTGCTAGAATGAATGAAGTAGTGTGAAGAAATTAGAAGAGAAGAAGGGATGTTCCTTTCATGAGAAAATCAGTAGTTGCAATTGTTGGTAGACCGAATGTAGGAAAATCAACTATATTTAACCGATTAGTCGGAGAAAGAATATCAATCGTTGAAGACATACCTGGTGTTACTAGAGACCGTGTATATTCTTCAGCAGAATGGCTGAATCATGAATTTAATCTAATCGATACAGGCGGTATCGAAATCGGTGATGAACCTTTGCTTGTTCAAATGCGTCAACAAGCGGAAATAGCCATTGATGAGGCAGATGTTATCATATTCCTTGTCAACGGCAAAGAAGGTATTACTGGAGCGGACGAAGAGGTCGCTAAGCTCTTATTTAAATCGAATAAACCAATTGTATTAGGCGTTAATAAAATGGATAATCCGGAAATGCGGGAAACAATCTATGAATATTACTCACTTGGTTTTGGTGAACCATTCCCTATCTCAGGTTCGCATGGTCTCGGATTGGGTGATTTGTTAGATAAAGTTGTCAGCTATTTCCCTGAGCCTGTACCGGATGATGAAGACGATGAAACGATTTATTTTAGTTTGATTGGCAGGCCAAATGTGGGTAAATCATCCTTGGTAAATGCGTTATTGAATGAGCAGCGTGTAATTGTAAGTGACATTGCAGGGACAACCCGTGATGCAATCGATACACACCTCCATAAAGATGAACAGGATTTTGTTATTATCGATACAGCGGGCATGAGAAAACGCGGCAAAGTTTATGAAACAACAGAGAAGTATAGTGTGCTGCGTGCCTTAAAAGCTATTGAACGTTCTGACGTGGTCTTAGTGCTCATCGATGCCGAGACAGGTATTATTGAACAAGATAAGCGTATTGCTGGATACGCACATGAAGCTGGAAGAGCTGTTATCATCGTTGTGAACAAATGGGATACTGTCGATTCAAACGAAAAAGCAATGAAGGAGTTTGAGGATAAGATTAGAGCGCATTTTCTATTTTTGGACTATGCTCCAATTGTTTTTCTTTCAGCAAAAACAAAAAAACGTCTTCATACGTTAATCCCTGCAGTAAAAATGGTAAGTGAAAATCATGCAAAACGAATCCAAACAAATATTTTAAATGATGTAATTATGGATGCGTTGGCTATGAACCCAACTCCAACCATGAAGGGCAGACGTTTAAAAATACTTTATGCAACACAAGTATCAGTTAAACCGCCAGCATTTGCGATTTTTGTAAATGATCCAGAACTTATGCATTTTTCTTACGAACGATTTTTGGAGAATAAAATAAGAGAAGCATTTGGATATGTTGGTACTCCAATTAAGATATTTGTAAGAAAGCGTCAGTAGCATACGGAGGTAATCAAGATGAAAAAAATTGCTGTATTAGGTGCTGGGAGCTGGGGGACGGCTCTTAGCGTTGTTTTAGCAGATAACGGACATGATGTTCGTCTATGGAGCCATCGTATAGAACAAGCAGACACAATAAACGAAACACATCGAAATGAACGTTATTTAAAAATTGATCTGCCTGAAACATTGAAGGCGTACTCCAGTTTACAGGAAGCTGTTGCGGAAGTAGAAGCGATTGTGCTTGTAGTACCTACTAAAGCAATACGCGAAGTATGTGCGTCTCTAGGAGATATCCTCCCTGAAGATGTCACAATTGTCCATGCTTCCAAAGGAATTGAGCCTTTAACATTAAAACGAGTATCAGAGATGATTGCAGAGGAAATGAATGATTATCCTTATGAAGATATCGTCGTTTTATCTGGTCCAAGCCATGCGGAGGAAGTAGCACTTAGACATCCGACAACAGTTACTGTAGCAGCACAAAACCAAGAAAAAGCAATTCATGCACAGAATCTGTTTAATAGTGATACGTTTCGGGTTTACACCAGTAAAGACATATTAGGCATTGAACTTGGCGGAGCTTTAAAAAATATTATTGCTCTAGGCGCTGGGATTTCAGATGGCTTAGGATTTGGTGATAATGCGAAAGCAGCATTGATTACAAGAGGATTAGCAGAGATTGCCAGGCTAGGTGCTTCTTTAGGAGCAAATCCAATGAGTTTCTTAGGCTTGTCTGGTGTAGGTGACTTAATTGTGACCTGTACAAGTGTACACAGCAGAAACTGGCGTGCTGGGAACTTGCTTGGGAAAGGACATCGCTTAGATGATGTTCTTGAACAAATGGGAATGGTTGTTGAAGGTGTACGCACAGTAAAAGCGGCAAGTCAATTTGCGAGAGAGCAAAATGTAGATATGCCAATAACTACAGGTATTTATGAAATTTTATTCGAAGATAAACAGCCAAAAGAAGTTGTAGAACAATTAATGTCTCGAGACAAGCGTGAAGAAATGGATGACCTTCAAAACTTAATAAACGAACGGTATTCTTAAAATACACGTATTTATCCTCCTTGCATATACTATTTTGAAATAAATAAGCTGCAAGGAGGATATTTTGTGAGTAACTTTCAAAAAAATATGTTTGATAAAATTCAGCAAAAGGCAAATATAAATCCAGATGAAGTGTATAAGATAGCTGATTCGGTTAAACATGCCGATTTTTCGGATGAAGTTACGGTGCGTAATTTAATTCGTCAGCTGGCTAGAATGGCAAATAAACCGATTTCTAAGGAAAAGGAAGACAAAATTGTAGAATCAATTGTTAAAAACAAGCTGCCACTCGATCCAAATTCAATGAATAAATTTTTAGATAATTAATGTTTGCTGGGCAGATGAGGATACAGAAATAAGAATTCTCGCATAAAATGAATCGCACAAGCATTCATGTATAGAGTCTGCATGGGTATTATCTAGTCAACCGGGATGGAGATAGCCCCCTTCATCCCGGCCTTCTTTTTTTATAAGTATTTACTTTCTTAATATTTGCAAATCATCGTTATCATTCATTGATTGAGCTCTGATATGTTATAATATGTGGTGATAATTTAGTATTTGAGAATTTGAGGTGATTATGATGTCCGTTTCAATGCTTAAAATGTATATTTCCTTTGCAGGAATTATTTTATTATTTTTAGCAATGGGACTTATTTGGTTAAGCAGAAGAAAATTAAAAGGCTGGCTAGCTGGTGTAGTTTCACTTTTGGCTTATCTTTCCTTAGTTTCAGGTGCACTCATTATTATTTATATCGTCTTTACTGGTCCAACTCGTTAAATCGCATAGGAGGTTAAGTGATTGAAAGTTTCATACATAAAAACTGTTGTTTTACTTTTTTCTTTTGTATTATTAACAGGGTGTCTCTATCCTGACAGTGAAAAGGCCGAAAATCAGGTTCCGCATGATACACAGTTAGAAACAGTCCAATCAGCAATAGACACGTATCGTGAGGATACTGATGGTTTGGTGCCTATTCGTACCAAAGCAAATGACACGCCAATTTTTCAAAAGTATTTGATTGATTTTACGACCTTAAAGGACGCGAATGCAATTGCAGAGGTTCCAGGAAATGCTTTTGAGAATGGCGGGCACTATCAATACATATTGATAAATCCTGAGGAAGATCCTGCAGTTAAAGTGATTGATTTACGGATTACGGAGACTATTCGCAGTGTGAATATCCGATTAGATGCATTCCGTCAAAAAAATACATATCCAGCTTTCGGGGAAAAGGTAGAAGAAGGCATCTATTTAATCGATCATGAGAAGTTAAATTTAGAAGGACAGCCAACAGTGGTTAGTCCATACAGCCAGGAAAACCTGCCAATTATAATGGATGTTCATGGCAATCTTTATGTTGATTATCGAATTGATCTTCAGAAAGCTCTCGATGAGTACGAACATGATTATAAAGAGGGCGATGATATCCGCTTTCTTTTAACAGATCATACACCGTTTGCTCCAGCATATTCCTTGCCTTACACGGTTAAAGATGGCGAAGCAGTGTTTATGACTGAGTAATTTAATAAGCATAATACAACACCCTTGTAATATAGATTATTATAAGGGTGTTTTGTTGTTAGCGAATATTAATTTTCAGCTTAAATACGTTCAATTTGAATTATTCAGCTTGGAATATTTATGCATAATTCAATGGGACAACATCATAGACTTGTAATGTCAATTATTATTCTTTTGCTATTGAACAGAGACTTTAGGATCAGGAGGGATTTCTTTTGGAGAAAATCGACATTTTTAAAGATATTTCCAAGCGGACAAACGGGGATATTTATCTCGGAATCGTCGGTGCTGTTCGAACTGGAAAATCAACATTCATCAAAAGATTTATGGAGCTTGTAGTATTACCGAATATCGCAGAGGAAAGTGAGAGGTCGAGAGCACTGGATGAATTGCCGCAAAGTGCGGCAGGAAAAACAATTATGACAACCGAGCCTAAGTTTATTCCTAATCAAGCAGTAACAGTTAATGTAGAGCAAGGTCTTGATGTAAATGTCCGCTTAGTTGACTGTGTAGGTTATGCGGTTGCAGGAGCAAAAGGATTTGAGGATGAGAATGGTCCGAGAATGATTCATACACCATGGTATGAAGAACCAATCCCTTTTAATGATGCGGCAGAAATCGGTACAAGGAAAGTAATTCAAGAACACTCTACAATTGGAATTGTTGTTACTACTGATGGAACAATCGGAGAAATCCCTCGTTCTGATTATGAAGAAGCGGAAGCTAAAGTTGTTGATGAACTTAAAGAAGTTGGAAAACCATTCATCATGATTATTAACTCCTTAAAGCCATCAAGCCAGGAAACAGAGCTCTTACGGCAGGAATTAGCTGAAAAATATGATATCCCAGTGCTTCCAGTGAGTGTGGAAACAATGACTGAACTTGATGTTTATAATGTTCTAAGAGAAGCATTATTCGAGTTCCCGGTATTAGAGGTAAATGTGAATTTGCCAAGCTGGGTAATGGTGTTAAAAGATAATCACTGGCTTCGTTCTAATTATCAGGACGCTATCCAGACAACGGTTAAGAATATAAAAAGACTCCGTGATGTAGATGATATCGTAGCAAGTTTTTCGGAACATGAGTATATTGAAAAAGCTAATTTAGCAGGAATGGAAATGGGCGAAGGGATTGCAGAAATCGATTTGCATGCTCCACCGCATCTATATGATGAAATATTGAAAGAAATAGTAGGAGAAGAAATTCGCGGGAAAGATCATTTATTAGAATTAATGCAAGATTTCACACACGCAAAAAGAGAATATGATCAAGTTGCCAGTGCATTGCAAATGGTAAAGCAGACTGGATATGGCATTGCTGCTCCAAGTGTGCAGGATATGATACTGGATGAACCAGAAATTATCAGACAAGGGACACGGTTTGGCGTTCGATTAAAGGCAGTTGCTCCTTCTATCCATATGATAAAAGTAGAGGTTGAATCCGAATTTGCTCCGATTATTGGAACGGAAAAACAAAGTGAGGAACTCGTAAGATATTTAATGCAGGACTTTGAAGATGATCCATTATCCATTTGGGAGTCAGATATCTTTGGAAGATCTTTAAGTTCAATTGTGCGTGAAGGAATCCAAGGGAAAATTTCATTAATGCCGGAGAATGCTCGTTATAAGTTAAAAGACACACTGGAAAGAATAATTAACGAGGGTTCTGGTGGTTTACTCGCAATTATTTTATAGCAGCTGAATCAGCTGCTATTATTTTTTTCTATTTTTCATTTGGACAGAAGGAAATTACATATCTCTGTCGAATATGTTATAGTAAGCCCAATGCTAATAATGACTGTTGTTTTCGTAAAGTATTTTCTGAAAACGGGGCTCAAATCATAATAAAGTGGTGTTTTTCGAAATAATTATGGAAAAATCCACGTATATTGTTGAATTTTAGAGCAAAGTCGTTTAATATTAGCCTTGTTACTAATTGAATTTAGTAACCAAGTATAGAAAGAGGCAAAGTTGTGAACAAATGAATACAGACGATTTATTTGTTCTCTTGTCAAGTTTAACATTTCGGGAGGAGGTGAATGTCATGAACAAAACAGATTTAATCAATGCAGTAGCTGAAAAAAGTGAGCTTTCTAAGAAAGACGCAACAAAAGCAGTAGAAGCTGTATTTGATGCAGTCATGGATTCACTTAAACAAGGTGAAAAAGTACAGTTAATCGGATTCGGTAACTTTGAAGTACGTGATCGTGCGGCTCGTAAAGGACGCAATCCACAAACTGGAGAAGAAATTGAAATCCCTGCTAGCAAGGTTCCTGCTTTCAAACCAGGAAAAGCTCTTAAAGATGCTGTTAAATAATTGCTACATAGGGCTATAAAGGGTGCGTTTACGCGTGCCCTTTTTTTAATGAAATAAATAGGTGAGCAAAAGAATGTAGAGTTTCTAAACATAAGCGTATAATATTATTTAAATGAATGAACATACATATAGCTAGTACTTAAGGGAGAGAAGAAAATGAGTGAATCAAGTATTAGATCAGACTTTTTAGTTATAAAAGCATTAGAAGATGGGGTGAATGTCATCGGTCTTACAAGAGGTACCGATACCAAATTTCATCACACGGAAAAGCTGGATAAAAACGAAATAATGATTGCACAATTCACTGAACATACTTCTGCTGTAAAAATTCGTGGGAAAGCTGTTATTCAAACAAGCAATGGTGAAATGTCCAACGAATAAAACTATATTTTCAGCTGCTGGAATCAATTTTAACTTCTATTCTGAAACGCAGGATGCAGTTCTAGTTTAAAATATGCTATAATAACTAAGGCACTTTAATAGATGAAAGGGCTTAGGTGATTTCTTTGAACAATTCAACAAATGAGATACAACGACTTAAAAATAGAATAGAAGATAAAATAGATCATGCTTTCCTAGGAAAATATATACAAAAGCCCAATATTGATGATAATAAACTCTTTATCCTCTCAAAGATTGTTCCAAAGGACAGGTTTTCGAACCATTTAAATAGGGACACATATATTATTACAACAATGCTTGTTCAAATTGCGCTTGATACTCATGATTTAGTACCTGCCGATAATAAGCCTGACGAGAATAAGGAACATCTGCTTACGAAACAGCTTCATGTTTTAGCGGGAGATTATTATAGCGGCTTATATTATTATCTGCTCTCAGAAATAGATGACTTTAAATTTATAAATCGTTTAGCAATTGCTATAAAAGAGATTAATGAGTGTAAAATGAAACTCTATTATAAAGAATATAATTCTTACCAAGCGTATTTACAGCTGAAAATATCAATCGAAACATTGCTTATTGAAAATGTCTCTAGCTTCTTGGGGAATAATCAGTTAACAGCTGTCCTAAAGAAATGGGTAATGATAAAACTGCTTTTAGCAGATAAGAATTGTATTTATGAAGATAACTTATTTTTGCTTACATGGTTAGAAGAACAGCAAAAAAATACTTTTCAGACTTATGAAGAAAAGATGGATCAGAAAATACATGATGAGCTGCTGCTGCTTGAAAAAGAGCTTAACACTCTGCCACAGCAATATTCCGATTTTAAATCATATTTTAGCCGGCAGACACATCATCTAAATTATTTTAATACCTCTATTGTGGAAGAAGGGTAAGTCATGCAAAATCAGTCAAAAGAAGAACGGGTGCATCACGTTTTTGAAAAAATATACGAAAATTATGATGCAATGAATTCAGTTATCTCTTTTCAGCAGCATAAAGTATGGCGTAACGATGTGATGGAACGCATGCATGTTGAACAAGGTACTAAAGCATTAGATGTATGCTGCGGCACTGGAGACTGGTCTATTGCATTAGCAAATGCAGTAGGAGAAAATGGTCAAGTCATCGGTCTGGACTTTAGTAAGAATATGCTATCGATTGCTGAAGAAAAGCGGAATGCATTACAAGTGGAACAGCTTGAATTAATGCATGGAAATGCAATGGAGCTGCCTTTTGAAGATAATACGTTTGATTATGTTACAATTGGCTTTGGTTTAAGAAACGTTCCAGATTATATGACGGTTCTTAAAGAAATGTATCGTGTTGTAAAACCGAATGGCAAAGTTGTTTGCTTAGAAACATCTCAGCCAGAGATAGTTGGTTTTAAACAGCTTTATTTCTTTTATTTCCGTTATATTATGCCTTTATTTGGTAAGCTGTTTGCGAAAAGCTATGATGAATACGCATGGTTAAATGAATCGACAAAGAATTTCCCTAGTAAAACGAAGCTGAAAGAGATGTTTCAAGAAGCTGGATATTCTTTTGTTGAAGTTAAGAGCTATACACTCGGTGTAGCTGCAATGCATATGGGTACGAAGCAGATTCGCTAACGGCCGATATGAATGTTATTTTAAAATAAAGGTGACACATATGAAACTACCTAAAATTTATGGATACTTAAAAAAAGACCTGGATCTTATCGAAGCATCATTAAATGAAATAATACAAGCAGAACATCCAGTATTACGAAGAGCATCTACCGAGTTATTAAAAGCGGGGGGCAAGAGAATTCGCCCTGTTTTTGTGTTATTAGCAGGTCAACTTGGTGAATTTCACCCTGAGAAGATCAATAAGGCTGCGATGTCACTTGAATTAATACATATGGCGACATTAGTCCATGATGATGTAATTGATGAAGCCGAGCTGCGCAGAGGCAAACCTACAATAAAGCATGTGTATGGCAACCGTGTAGCAATGTACACAGGAGACTATATTCTTGCTAGAGCATTAGAAGAGATTACTTCAATTGATAATCCGAAGGTTCACCATGCATTATCAAAAGCTTTAGTAGAAGTTGTCATCGGTGAAATTGATCAGATTGAAGATAAATTCAATTGGGAACAAAACTTACGCAATTATTTACGAAGAATTAAAAGAAAAACTGCATTGTTAATCGCTACGAGCTGTGAACTTGGCGCAATTATTTCCGGGCTATCTGACAAAGATGTTATGCGAATGTACCGCTATGGCTACTTTATTGGAATGTCCTATCAAATTATTGATGATATCCTTGACTTTACAGCCTCTTCCAAGCAGCTTGGAAAGCCTGCTGGAAATGACTTGCTGCAAGGTAATATAACATTGCCTGTCTTATATGCAATGGAAAATGAAGATTTCAGCAAGCTTGTACAGGAGGTATTTACAATACCTGAAGCCGTTTCTGAAGAACAAATGGAAAATATTATTCAGGAATTAAAGCAGACGGACGCGATAGACCGTGCTTATGAGCTTAGCAATTTATATTTAAATAAGGCATTAACTGTCTTAGAAGAAATTCAAGACAGCAAGCCGAAGCAAACTTTACAGTCAATAGCCAAATTTATCGGGAAACGAAGATTATAATAATATAATTTGTTATTTGGGCTATAGTTTTGTATAATTTTAGAGGTTAGTCTAAAAGATAAATGATTAAGAGGTGTAAAAATATGGAAAAAACATTTTTAATGGTTAAACCAGATGGCGTACAACGTAATTTAATTGGTGAAATTGTACAGCGTTTTGAGAAGAAAGGTTTCAAACTTGCAGGAGCTAAGCTTATGCAAATTTCAAATGAATTAGCTGAAGAGCATTATGGAGAACATAAAGAAAGACCTTTCTTTGGCGAGTTAGTAGAATTCATCACTTCAGGCCCCGTTTTTGCAATGGTTTGGGAAGGCGAAAATGTAATTGCGACTGCGCGAAACATGATGGGTAAAACAAATCCAGCAGAAGCAGCACCAAGCACAGTACGTGGTGATTATGGTATTACAGTAGGCAAAAACATTATTCACGGCTCTGACTCTCCAGAAAGTGCTGAAAGAGAAATTAAATTATTCTTTGATGAAAAAGAATTAGTCGCTTACGACAAAGTGGATACAAACTGGATTTATTAATCTGTACAGAAAAACCTCCGTTTACGAACGGGGGTTTTTTAGCAAAAAGATAAGGTACTAAGAAAACGAAAATGGTGGAATTAAGGGGGAGTTTAAATGCTTGACGATTATTCAGAATTTATTCAAAAGATTAAGCGAAAGCTGGACATTGATCTTGGATTATACAAAGAGCAGCAAATGAAAAGAAGAATTACAACCTTACGTAACAAACGTGGTTTTAAAAGCTATATTACATATTTCGAAGCAATGAATAAAGATGATGAACTATTAAAGGAATTTATTGATCGTTTAACGATTAATGTATCAGAGTTTTATAGAAATCCGAAGCGCTGGGATGTGCTTAAAAACTTAGTTATTCCAGAATTAACTAAAGACAATAAAAGACTTTCGATTTGGAGTGCCGCTTGTTCAACTGGCGAAGAACCCTATAGCCTTGCAATCATGCTGAAAGAACATTTCCCCAATATCAATGCGACAATATTAGCAACAGATATTGATGATAATGCACTTCTGAAAGCAAATAAGGGGCTGTATGTGGAACAGTCGCTTAAAGAGCTTCCTGCTGGATTCCAACAAAAGTATTTTACGAAATCAAATGGCATGTACAAAGTTGATGAGAAACTGAAAAATATGATCACGTTTAAAAAACATAATTTACTAGCTGATCGTTATCCGAATAATTATGACTTGGTTATCTGTCGTAATGTGCTTATTTATTTCACAGATGAGGCAAAAGAACAAATTTATCGCGGGTTTGGCAATACATTACGCAGCGAGGGTGTATTATTTGTAGGGAGTACAGAGCAAATTTTTGCACCAGAAAAATATAATCTGCAGCTATTGGATACTTTTTTCTATCAAAAAAAGTAAAAAAACCAAATAATTTAATTTTGAGATAAACTTTTAGCCAAAATAAAGTATATATATGTTATAGTAGTTAGAAATATTCTTAAACTTCGAGAGATCTGATAAATGAAATAAAGGAGAATGGTACATTGAGATACTTAACAGCTGGAGAATCACATGGCAAACAATTGACTACAATTATCGAAGGCATTCCATCAAACTTACCGATAACAAAAGAAGATATTAATCATTCTCTTTTACGGAGACAGAAAGGTTATGGCCGCGGAAAACGGATGCAAATTGAAAAGGATCTTGTTGAGATAACTGGCGGCATCAGACATGGATATACTTTAGGGTCTCCGCTCTCATTAGTTATAAATAATGATGATTTTAAACACTGGACAGATATTATGGGAGAAGATCCTATTCCCGAGGATACAAAGCTGCGTCGTGTAGTGACTCGTCCAAGACCAGGGCATGCAGACTTAAACGGTGCTTTAAAATATGGTCACCGCGATATTCGCAATATTCTTGAACGTTCATCTGCAAGAGAGACAGCTGCCAGAGTAGCTGCTGGTGCAGTTGCCAAAAAATTATTAAAAGAGCTTGGGATAGAAGTAGCTGGTTATGTAAAAGAAATTGCAGGCATCGTTGCTTCTGATCAAGAAGAATTGACAATGAAAGAAAGACAGGAAATTTCGCAAAATTCTCCAGTAATGGTATTAGATAAGACTGCAGAAAAAGAAATGATGGCTGCTATTGATAAAGCAAAAAGCGAAGGCGATACTGTTGGGGGAGTCTGTGAAGTTTATGTTGAAGGCGTGCCGGCTGGTGTAGGATCTTATGTACACTATGACAGAAAACTTGATTCAAGAATTGCAGGCAGTGTTGTAAGTATAAATGCATTTAAAGGGGTAGAGTTTGGTATTGGATTTCAGGCAGCAAAGATTTATGGAAGTGAAAATCACGATGAAATTGCATGGAGCGAAGAACAGGGATATTACCGAACTTCAAATCGCCTCGGAGGTTTTGAAGGTGGAATGTCAACAGGGATGCCAATCGTTGTTCGTGGAGTAATGAAACCTATTCCAACAATGATGAAACGACCATTGCAAAGCGTCGATATTAATACAAAGGAGCAAATTAAAGCAACTGTAGAGCGTTCTGATCCTTGCGCAGTACCTGCTGCATCGGTAGTTATGGAACATGTTGTCGCTTTTGAAATTGCTAAAGCAATCACTGAACAATTCCCGCATGATCAGTTCCCTAAATTGAAAGAAGCAATCGAACAATACCGTGAAGAAATCAGGTGTTTCTAGTGCAGCGTTTATCCATAGAATATAGTACAGGTACTTATCCAATCTTAATTGGACAACGGATTCTATCTACACTAAAGGACTCTCTTGAAAAAGAGTATACATCTATTTTTGTTATAACAGATGAGAATGTAGCAGAAATTTATTTAGATGAAGTTGTAGAGCATTTGAGTGACTGCAAGGTGTTTCAGTATATTCTCCCTGCAGGAGAAGCATCTAAAAACATAGACCAGTATTATAGGCTGCAAACAGCTGCAATAGAGAAAGGCCTGGATCGGAATGCATTGATTTTAGCCTTAGGTGGAGGCGTAGTAGGTGACTTAGCTGGATTTGTTGCCGCTACATTTATGCGAGGCATCGATTACATACAAATACCGACAACAATCCTTGCCCATGATAGCAGTGTTGGCGGTAAAGTTGCCATCAATCATGAACATGGAAAAAATTTAATCGGTGCTTTTTACCCTCCAGCGGCAGTTTACTATGATATCGCGACCTTATCTTCATTGCCAGCAAAAGAAATTCGATCTGGCTATGCTGAACTTGTAAAGGAAGGATTAATCTCTGGCAAGGAATTATTTGAGGAAATGCTTCAAGTAAGCTTGGTATCTATTAAAAATGAAACGCTTGAAAAACATATATTAGCAGGTATTAAAGTAAAGGCTGACATTGTAGAAGCAGATGAAAGGGAGCTAGGGATTCGCAGCTACCTTAATTTGGGGCATACTTTTGCTCATGCTTTGGAGGCAGAGCTTGGTTATGGTGTGATAACACATGGAGAAGCAGTAGCTGTCGGGCTGCTTTTTTCAATTCATGTAAGTGAAGCTGAATTTGGAGTAGAACTCCCATATGATGAACTGAAAAGCTGGCTGGAAAAAAATAACTATCCATTACAAACGATAACGTTTGATCCAAAGAAGATTATGAAGCGAATGAAGTCAGATAAAAAGGCCGTCAGAAATAGAATTAAAATGGTGCTCTTAAAAGCACCAGGTAAATTATTAAATAAAGAACTAGCTGACCAGAAGATCTTGAATTATCTAGAAATATTTAAAGAAAGGCTGATAAAGTAATGATGTCAAGAGGGATACGTGGCGCAACAACCGTTTCTGAGAACAATGCTGATTTAATAATCCAAGAAACAAAAAATGTATTACAAGAAATGATAGAAAAAAACGATGTCAAACCGAATGATGTATCACATGTGTTTATATCTGTCACAGATGATTTGAGTGCCACTTTCCCTGCAAAAGCTTTGCGAGAGTTTCCAGGCTGGATATATGTTCCAGTCATGTGTATGGCGGAAATAGACGTTATAGGCAGTTTAAAGTCATGTATTCGCGTTATGATGGTGGTAAATACCAAGCAGGAGCAGGAAGAAATTCATCATGTCTTTCATAATGAAGCAGTCAGGCTTAGACCGGATTTAGTGGAGAAAAGAGGAGAATAGATTCATGAAGCAAAAAGCAATACTTAGTCAGTTAACTGCTTATAAGCAAGGGAAACAATCGCATGAAATACAAGAAGCATATGGACTTGACAGAATTGTAAAATTGGCATCAAATGAAAATGTCTATGGATACTCTGAAAAAGTGAAAGATTATTTAATAAAGCAGCTTCCTGAGTTAAATATTTATCCAGATGGATATACTGCCGAACTAAGAACTGCAGTAGCGAACTACTCTCAGGTGGATGAAAATCAAATTATTTTCGGAAGCGGTTCGGAGGAAATCATTCAAATCATCTGCCGAGCATTTGTGTTTGAAGGCAGAAATACAGTTATGGCGGCAAACTCTTTTTCACAATATAAGCATAATACACTTGTTGAGGGTGGTACAGTAAAAGAAATACCTGTAACGAGTGAGGGCAGTCATGATTTAGAAGCAATGTCAGAGGCAATAGATGAAAATACCTCAGTAGTCTGGATTTGCAATCCGGATAATCCGACAGGTACAACTATTACAGAGAAAGAATTGCTCGCGTTCATGGAAAACTGTCCGAAAGATGTTCTTGTTGTACTGGATGAAGCGTATAAGGAATTTGTTGAAGAAGACTTTTTACTTGATTCACATACATATTTAGCCGCTTACGCAAATTTAATCAGCTTAAGAACGTTTTCTAAAGCCTATGGGTTGGCAGGACTCAGGATCGGTTATGGTATAGGCAATCCCGAAGTTATTCATTCTTTAAATGTCGTACGAGGTCCTTTTAATACGACATCGGTTGCTCAATTAGCTGCCTTAATCGCACTGGGGGATCAAGCATTTATTAAAGAAACAAAAGAGAAGAACAATAGGGAAAAACAGAAATTTTATGCTTTTTTAGATGAAATAGGCTGGCATTATTACCCGAGTCAAACAAATTTTATTTATGTTTCTACACCAGTCAGCGGTATGGAAGTCTTTCAATATTTAATAGAAAATGGATTTATTATTCGTCCAGGTGAGCTGCTGGGATATCCGAATTCCATTCGAATTACAATTGGAACGGAAGATGATATGAAAGAACTGCAATGTGTATTGAGGAAATTTAATAAATAAACAGGGTGAATCCATGAATAAAAGAAGAATCTTAATAGCGGGCTTAGGCTTAATCGGTGGTTCGCTCGCGAAATCAATCATCAAGAATGAGAATAACTATGTATTAGGATATGATGTAAACCCAGACAGCTTACAATATGGCTTAGCACACGGAATTATTAATGAAGCATATGAAGAATTTACAGAGGCTGCGATACAATCTGACATTATAATCTTAGCTGCTCCAATTTCTGAAACGATTAAACTAATGAAGCAATTAGATCAGCTGGATTTTGAAAAACAAGTAATTGTGTCCGATACAGCCTCTGTTAAAAGTTCAATAATAAAAACTGCAGAAGCATTAACAAACGATAAAATTGCATTTATTGGCGGGCATCCAATGGCAGGCTCACACAAAAGAGGAATTGGGGCTGCGAAACCGCATCTGTTCGAGAATGCAATTTACGTACTTACCCCTTCGGTTCGAAGTACGGACGAAATGCTTGAAACGATGAAAGATATATTAAAATACACAAAAAGTAAGTTTATTATCCTTCGACCTGAAGAGCATGATGAAATGACTGGTGTAGTTTCACATTTTCCTCATTTAATCGCTTCTTCACTCGTTCATCAAGCGAAAAAGTGGGAAAGTACACATACTTACCTGCCTAAGCTTGCAGCAGGCGGATTTCGGGATATAACACGAATTGCTTCCAGCAATCCAGAAATGTGGCAGGATATTTTCTTTCACAACAGAGAAAAGATGTCAGTTCTTCTGCAGGAGTGGATTGAAGAAATGATTCATCTAAAAGAACTGGTGGATAATAATCACAAAATGACAATGATTGCTTATCTTCAGGATGCAAAGAATTACCGGGATGGCATCCCAGTTAAAACAAGTGGGGCAATACCAGCTTTTTACGATTTGTATGTAGACATTAGAGACCAGTCAGGAGCATTGGCTTCTGTTGTTCAATTATTAGCTGATAAAAATATCAGTATTAAAAACATTGAAATTCTTGAAGTGCGTGAAGGAATTACCGGGGTTTTGCGTCTTAGCTTTTATTCAAAAGATGCACAAAAGATGAGTAAAACATATCTAAAAGAAAACGGATTTGACGCAATGATTCAAAAATAAATATTTTTTAGGGGTGTGGAATCATGAGTGAACTAAAATTAACACCTAAGACGTCGGGGATTATAGGTGAAATAGAAGTCCCTGGCGATAAATCAATATCCCATCGTGCAATCATACTCGGTTCGCTAGCTAAAGGTAAGACAAAAATCAGACACTTTTTAAATGGTGAGGATTGTCTGCGAACTGTTGATGCATTTCGTGCAATGGGGGTTACCATTGAACAGGATGGCGAGACAATCATTATTAATAGTGAGGGTGCAGATGCGCTGGAAGAACCTATTATACCACTTAACTTTGGGAATTCCGGAACAACAACTCGTCTGATGATTGGTTTGCTAGCTGGTTTGCCTTTTTTTACTACAATCTTTGGGGATGCATCTTTATCCAAACGGCCAATGGACCGTGTTGTTAATCCTTTAGTTGAAATGAACGCAGCCTTTACCGGGCGCGAGGAAGGAAGACTCCTTCCTATTGCAATTGAAGGTCAACAATTAAAGGGTATAGATTATATACTTCCAGTCAAAAGTGCTCAAGTAAAATCAGCTATCCTGCTTGCAGGTCTCTTTGCTGAAGGTAAAACAAAAATTACCGAAAAGACAAAAACCAGGAACCATACAGAAACAATGTTAGGCGCTTTTGGAGCGGATATAAACGTTGATGGAAATACTGTGTCCATATCTAATAAGCAACCATTAAGTGCGACAGACTTCTATGTGCCGGGTGATATTTCATCGGCCGCATTTTTCCTTGCAGGAGCGGCAGCTAAATCCAATAGTCATTTAGTGCTAAAAAATGTAGGGTTAAACCCAACTCGGACAGGTATTCTTGATGTATTGATTGAGATGGGTGCAAATCTTACAATCCACAACGAAAAGAAAGTCGGCGGCGAGATATTTGGTGATATAACAATTCAAAGCGGAGATCTGCAGGCCATCGAAATTTCAGGTGATATTATTCCGAGATTAATTGATGAAATACCTATTATTGCTTTACTCGCAACGCAAGCAAGCGGAAAAACAATTATTCGAGATGCCGAGGAACTGCGCGTAAAAGAAACTGATCGTATCGCAGCTGTTGCAGATGTCCTTTCAACCTTAGGTGCAAATGTAACACCTACTGACGATGGGCTGATAATTGAGGGGAAAACAAAACTGACTGGTGGTAAAATCAAGTCATACAATGATCATAGAATTGCAATGATGGGTGCGATTGCATCTGTTTTCTCAGATGAGGAAATTATTATAGACGACATTTCATCTGTTGCAATCTCCTATCCGAACTTCTTCACAGACTTTGAAAATATAACAGCAAGGAATTAATCAAAAATGACCAATCTGGTCTTTTTTGATTAATTCCTTATTTATTTTATTAAGTAAATGCCAAATTATTGAATCAAAACATTGTTTTCGTTATGATAACAATACGAACTATTAAAAGAAGGAAGGATGGGTAAATGGATACCATCTTAGAAGCAATTCAATTAGTTGAAAATAATCAAATTGAAAAAGCACTTAAATTATTAAAGGACTTCTCGAAAGCAGCAAATGATGATGAGAAATATACGATTGCAGAACTGTATTTAAAATGGGGATTTTTAGAAGAAGCAGCAGGGATTCTGCATGAGCTGATGGAAAAATATCCTGATGAAAGCGACTTAAAATTAAGTCTCGTTGATATATACATTGAAATTGAGGATGATGAGTCTGCGATAGCCTTATTGGATAACATCAAGGAAGAAGATCCAGAATATGTACAAGCTTTGTTGCAGCAGGCTGATCTTTATCAAGCGCAGGGTCTATTTGAAGTTGCCGAACAAAAGCTTCTAACTGCAAAAAACATACTGCCTAATGAAGTAATTATTGACTTTGCCTTAGGTGAATTATTCTTCTCAATCGGCGAATATTTAAAAGCAGTAACCTACTATGAAAAAGTAGCTAAAGAAGAAACATTGTTAGCTGAGGTTTCTATACTTGATCGGTTAGCTGAATCCTATGCAGCAATCGGTGAATACGAAAAAGCAATTCCCTACTTTAAAGATGGCAGTGAAGAGTCACCAGATAAGTTTTATAAATACGGCGTAACTGCAAGCCAGGCTGGCAGAAATGATATCGCTATTAAGGCTTGGAAACGTGTGATCGAAAAAGATGAATACTACCACTCTGTTTATTATAATTTAGCTAAGGCGCTCCAAGAGGAAGGTTTACTTGAAGAGTCGTATCAAACTGCAAAAAGAGGTCTGCAAATTGACTCATTTAATAAGCAACTATTTTTACGTGCAGGCATGATTGCACATCAGCTGAACCAGGAGGAAGAAAGTGAAGATTTTGTTCGGCAGGCAATTGCTTTAGATCCCGAATACCGCGAGGCAATCTTATTTCTGCTGGAATTCCTTAAAGAAAGAAATCGGTATACAGAGATCATTGAACTGTTAACAGAAATTAAAGCTACTGGGTCACTTGAGGCTTTGTTTGATTGGGAACTTGCTCGAGCATATAACGAAGAAGAGCAGTATGCAGATGCTTTGAATGCATATAAAGAAGCCTATATCAATCTTAATGATGACACAGACTTCTTAAAAGAATATGGTTATTTTCTGACAGAGGAAGGGCTGACTCCAGAAGCTATCACTGTTTTTGAAAAGTATTTGCAGCAAATACCTGATGATTATGTTATTGAAGAATATGTATTGCGTCTAAAACATCCGGAAGAATACTGAGGAGGCAATTATGAAAAACACTCCTATTCGTTCAGACGAAAAAAAATCCTTCATTTTTTGGTTTTTAAATCAATATGAAACAAAACTGAGGGAGAGCAATTGGATATTAACTTACCTTGCAAATCATAATAAACTTCTGCGAAATGTTCATTTTGTTCGTAATGCAAGATTTTGTCCACGCAGTATTATTATTTCAAGTAACTGCGTTGATGGTCCAGCTTTTCGTTTTTATCGCAATCAACTGGTCACAACGGATGCAGAAAAAGCTTTTCATGATATTCGACTGAATCCTCTCGAGCCGCTCTTTGTTGAGCTTGATTTCCAAAATTGGAAACAGAGTCCGCAATACGCCGCGGTTTTAGAAGAAAATCCATTTCTGGATGATGATTTTTATATTACAAATAAGGACCGCGAGAATACTAAAGAAATCTTAAATTACACTTTACAGCTTCAGAAAAGAGAAAAATTAGTTAAGGCAATCGATCAGGCATTGGATGAAAGGAATCAAGCTGAATTTCTTTCCTTGACACAGGAATTGCACGAATTGGATACACAATTGCACAATCAGCCTATTCATTAGAGAATAGGTTGATTACTTTTGCCCTTATAGGGTAAAATCGGGAATGAGATAATCTACATATTGAATTATTATTTGACAGAAAGGTTGATATATTTAGATGAAATGGAAAAAGACAGAGCTTGATAAATATGTTCAAGCAAAGGAATACGTTGACACAATATTACTACCATTGATTCCTTTCCAAATGGGAAACGACAAGGAATCGGAAAAGAGTTCTTTTCAAAATGAGGTAATCAATATCTTTGCAAATGAAATTGAAAAAGAGCTGAGTGGAAGAGTGATGCTGGCTCCAAATTATTATTTTTTGAAAACAACAGATAAAGCAGCTGAAATTGATCGATTAAATAGTTGGATTCAAGATATTAAAGAGCAGCCTTTTGAACATATTGTTCTTTTAACTTTTGATGCAGGATGGAAAAAGCATGAAAAGTCTTTAAATGGCAATATATTATGGCTGCCTGGAATGCAATCAGGAGATCTTCGTTCAAAGGAAACAGCCGAATTTATACGTGACCAGATTTCACAGATTTCAGAAATGATTCGCTCATATTGGTAAGGATATAATTTGTTAAAATCGGTTAAGCTAAGAATCAGCAAAAATAACTTAAAATCAATTAACTTATTGCTTTTTTCACTGTAGTAGATTGGGTGTTTAAGTAAAATAGCATAATTTGTAAAAGTTTTATTTAGAACGTTAGGTTTTATATTGACCATAGTTCAAGATTGCGCTATCATGGTATTGTCCTAGTAATCTGATTAAATTCATAAAAATGTCCGTGATTATTGTAAAAGAGGGGGGAAAATCATGAGTGAAGAAAAAAAGCAACAAGTATCCCGTAGACAGTTTTTAAATTACACACTTATGGGAGTAGGAGGCTTTATGGCAGCAGGTCTATTGATTTCTCCAGTAAGAATGGCTATTGATCCTGTGTTAAAATCAGCAGGTGGTGGTGACTTAGCAAACGTCGGTCTTGCTGTTGATGATATTACATCAGATCCACAGCGTATCGAGTGGACGATTGATCAAGTGGATGGCTGGTATGAGTCTCAAGTAAGCCGTGCAGCGTGGGTTTACAAAAATGAAAGTGATGAAGTTGTAGCCTTTTCCCCAGTTTGTAAACACTTGGGTTGTGTAGTTTCTTGGGAAGGAAGCGATCAGCATCCAAACGAATACTTCTGCCCGTGTCATGATGGACGCTATTATAAGGACGGCACAAACGTGCCAGGTACACCGCCATTAGCACCATTAGATGTTTATGAACAGGAAATTAAAGATGGAATGTTGTTCTTAGGAGACGCAAAACCACAAGGGGAGGCTTAATAGGAGATGCTACAGAAAATATACGATTGGATTGACGAACGCATTGACCTTCACCCGATATGGCGAGATATCGCTGATCACGAAGTTCCAGAACATGTTAATCCGGCCCATCACTTTTCGGCGTTTGTTTACTGTTTTGGTGGCTTAACATTTTTTGTTGTTGTCATTCAAATTCTTTCTGGTATGTTTCTAACAATGTATTATGTGCCAGATATTGAAAATGCATGGAGATCTGTTTACTATCTGCAAACAGAAGTTGCTCATGCTCAAATTGTTAGGGGAATGCACCACTGGGGCGCCAGTGTTGTAATTGTAATGCTGTTATTACATACTTTACGTGTGTTTTTCCAAGGGGCATACAAGAAGCCGCGTGAACTTAACTGGATGGTTGGAGTTCTAATCTTCTTTATTATGCTTGGCTTAGGATTCACTGGTTACTTATTGCCATGGGATAATAAAGCTTACTTTGCTACACAAGTTGGTTTAGAAATGGCACAGCAAGTTCCATTTATTGGTGAGCAATTGAAAATATTATTAGCTGGTGATGCATCAATTGTTGGTGCACAAACACTAACAAGATTCTTTGCTATTCATGTTTTCTTCTTGCCAGCAGCATTATTCGCGCTACTTGCAGTTCACTTTATCTTAATTAGAAGACAAGGGATTTCTGGACCACTATAAAAAGGAGGGGAAAGCACAATGCAAAAGGGAAAAGGTATGAAATTTGTTGGTGACTCTCGGATCAAGCAAGGCCCGACGGTCTCACGTGTACCAAAAGACTATTCAGAGTATCCTGGCAGGACAGAAGCTTTTTGGCCCAACTTTTTATTAAAAGAATGGTTGGTTGGAGCGGTATTCCTTGTTGGATTTTTAATCTTGACATTAGCACATCCATCACCACTAGGTGGGATTGCTGACCCAACAAACGCTTCATTTATTCCATTGCCAGACTGGTATTTCTTATTCTTATATGAACTTTTGAAATATAAATATGCAAGTGGAGATTTTATTTTATTAGGTATGCTTGGACTTCCAGGACTTGCTTTTGGTGCATTACTACTTGCACCATTCTTAGACAACGGACCTGGACGCAGACCGCATCAACGTCCAGTAGCAGTGGGGATGATGCTTTTAGCATTAGCATCTGTTATCTGGTTAACGTATACATCTGCTGCTCACGTAGACTGGGAAGGTCGTGCAGAATCAGACAAACCAATTCCTCCTTCTGAAACAGCAGTAGAAATTGATACAGAACATGCAGGTTATGCAGCATATGAAACAAGCTGTCTAGCATGTCATGGTGCAGAATTAGAAGGTACTGCAGCACCAACATTAGTTGGAATTGACTACAGTGCAGAAGAACTTGCAGATATCGCAGTGAACGGTATTGGTACAATGCCGGCAGATCAATTCACTGGTACTGACGAAGAACTAGATCAATTAGTTGATTTTATACTAACTGTAAATGAATCAGTAGAATAATACAGACTATTATACGGACACCTTTGCCCAACGCTGGTAAAGGTGTCTTTTCTTCCATTAAAATAGTTGGATTTTATTTTATCTATAGAGAGGATTCTAATATGCTAAGATACATACTTCTCGACAAAAAGTTCATATTTATTTTATTTATAATTAACCTTATCGGTACAATATATGGTTATTATTGGTATGCTCCACAATTGGCAATTACGCCGGATATTTTTCTAATATTTGTACCGGACAGTCCAACAGCGAGTTTATTTTTCACGGTTTTCTTATTATTTTTCTTATTTAATAGAAATGTTCCGTATATAGAGGCACTTGGATTAGTTACACTATTTAAGTACGGAACATGGGCAGTTGCCATGAATCTGCTGACATTGGCAATTGATGGTTCTTTAAGTTCTGCAGGATATATGCTTATGGCCTCTCATGCAGGCATGGCAATACAGGCAATTCTCTATGCGCCCTATTATAAAGTGAAAATGAGGCACCTTGCAGTTGCAGGAATCTGGACATTACATAATGATGTGATTGATTATGTCTTTGAAATGATGCCAAAGTATTCGTCTTTAATGACTTATATGAATGAAATAGGCTACTTTACATTTTGGTTAAGCATTGGTTCGCTCTTGCTTGCTTATTGGTTAACAATTGGAAATAAAAAGCAGCTAACAAACTCTCTGTGATAATTCGAAGCACCTCATCATATATTTTAATTAGCTGAAATATAATGGGGTGACTTCTTATGATCATACAATCATTATTAAACTCGATTATTTCCTTAATTTTACCTGATGCGACGCAGGGTACAACTTTTTTGGGTATAGGACAATTACAGCAATGGATATTTGCAAATGTTGAATTACTGCCGCTCATTCCTGCAGTTATCATTGTTGGAGGACTAATTATTCTTACATTAAGTTATGTAAGCTGGAGAAAATATAAAGGGCAAAGCCAGAAAATTAAACAGAAGGACGACAATTTAGTTGACTGATTTCCTGTTTCTGACTAAAATTGACCTATATACTTTTTTATGGAGGAATCAATATGGGTGGCTATTTAATATATTTAGCTGTACTGATACTTGTACCATTATGGGCACAAGCAAAGGTTAAATCAACATACAGTAAATATTCAAAAAAAAATACATCTTCACAAATGACTGGACGAGAAGTAGCACGAAAAATTTTAGATGATAATGGGCTATATCATGTAGATATTCAGGAAACAAAAGGAACACTGTCAGACCATTATGACCCTAGAACAAAAGTAGTCAGACTTTCAAGAGACATCTATCATGGGCGCTCCATGGCATCTTCTGCTGTTGCGGCCCATGAGGTAGGACATGCTATACAAGATGAACAGGAATATGCTTTTATGCGTTTTAGAAGTGCACTGGTTCCTGTCGCGAATTTTGGGTCGCGGATCTCTTTTTATCTAATTCTTGCTGGGTTACTTTTGGATATGACAGGAATGTTTCTCTTTGGTATCATATTCATGTCTGCAGCTGTTCTCTTCCAACTTGTCACACTGCCAGTAGAGTTTGATGCATCCAGTCGTGCGATGACACAGATGGTCTCAGGCGGCATTATTCGAAATGATGAAGAACGGGAAACAAAAAAGGTTTTAGATGCAGCTGCTTTGACTTATGTGGCAGCAGCTCTTGTTGCAGTGTTGGAACTTGTACGTTTCATCATGATTTATGCAGCGAGCAGAGATTAATTAAAAAATCCGCATGCAGCTCTTCTAGGCTGCATGCGGATTTTTTTATCGTTGAATTGGCTTCTTGTTTTCATCTAATGTGAACCCTTCACCATGTACGTCATGAACTGTACTAATGGTGACAAAGGCGTGAGGATCGATTTTCTCGATAATACTTTTCAGTCTGACAATTTCATTTCGAGCAACTACACAATAAAGGACATCACGGTCCTCTCCAGAATAGCTTCCACGGCCTTTTAAAATAGTAACTCCACGATCCATTGAAAGAATTCCTTGTGCTATCGCTTCACTCCGTTCAGAAATAATTGTTGCTCCTTTTGCTAAATAAGCACCTTCCTGAATCACATCGATTACCCGGGCTCCTAAGTAGACTGCAACGAGAGTATACATCCCTTGAACTAAATCGAGAATTAATAAGAGGGAAGAAGAAATAACAATTAAATCAAAGAGAAACATGGTATTTCCCATGCTCCAGCCAAAGTATTTATTTGCAAGTCTGGCAATGATATCTACGCCGCCTGTTGTACCGCCATAACGAAAAATAATACCTAGCCCAACACCAATAAATACTCCAGCAAATAAGGCAACAAGTGTCATGTCATTTTCAAGATGGATATTATATTGAAACTTTTGGAAAATAGCTAAGAAAACGGATACTGCAGAGGTGCCGATAATTGTATAGAGAAATGTATTCCTTCCAAGCAGCTTCCATCCTATAAAAAAAATAGGGATATTTAGAATAATATTTGTAACAGCAGGATCGAATTTCCATAAGAAATATAATAATAGTGTAATACCGGTAAATCCGCCTTCTCCCAAGTTGTTTTGCATATTAAAATGAACAATGCCAAAAGAATAGATTGACGCACCAAGCAGAATGAAAAAAATATTTTTAAATTTTAACCCAAATACCATAAATAACAAACCCCCATCCCTAAAGATAACCAATCCAATTATAAACATTTTACCCTGTTAGAACAAATTAATGATGCAGAATTAATAAATTACTTATTTTGTGCACCAGTTAAATACAAATGCACGTTGAATATAGAACGAGTAAGACAATATATGTTTTGTCTGTTTCGTGATAAATTTAAAGAATTAGTGTGCAAACGAGTGAAATTCGGTGATGAATTTTATTTTTTAGAATAAAAAATTTGTCAAAATTCATCGGATTAGCTAACATGAAAGATAAGCGAAAACTGAAGCAAAGGAGTAATACCAGCATGGGCACAATCTATGATACAAAAGAAATACAAAAACGAGTAGATGACTACATTGGGCAGTTTAAGGAAGGTTACTTTTCTCCATTAGCTATGATGGCTAGAATTTCAGAGGAAGTTGGAGAGCTAGCTCGCGAAGTCAATCATTATTATGGGGAGAAACCTAAGAAAATAACTGAAAAAGAAAAAACAATTGAAGACGAGCTGGGTGATATCATGTTTGTGCTTGCATGCTTTGCAAATTCACTGGATATAGACCTATCGGAAAGCTTTGAACGTTCCATTACAAAAATTGAAACAAGAGATAAGAATCGTTGGACTAGGAAAGACGAACACAATTAATGTTAGAGGTGACGGAATATGCCAATTAATATAATTTTAGCTGGCCCAAGGGGTAAAATGGGCAAAGAAGCGATCCAAATGATTGAAAATGAATCGGATTTTAATTTAGCGGCGGTTATTGATCATAAAAATGAAGGAAAGCTGCTTAAGGATATTGTCGAGGACAGTGCTGCGAATATTCCAGTGTATACAAATCCGGACACCTGTTTTAAAGAGATAGAAGCTGATGTCTTTATTGATTTAACTACACCTGAAAGCGGCTATATGCACACAAAATTAGCAATAGCCAATAATTTACGTGCAGTAATTGGGACGTCTGGCTTTACAGAAGAAAAAATCAGCGAATTAAAGGAACTGGCAGATGAAAAGAAACTTGGCTGCATTATTGCACCAAACTTTGCAATTGGTGCTGTTCTTATGATGAAATTCTCAAAAATGGCAGCAGCATATTTTCCTGATGTTGAAATCATTGAGATGCATCACGATCAAAAAGTAGACGCACCATCAGGTACAGCGATAAAAACCGCTGAAATGATTCGTAATAACAGACGCTCAAAACAGCAAGGGCACCCAAATGAAACAAGTAATTTGGAGGGAGCGCGCGGTGCTGAACTGGATGGTATGCATATCCATAGCATACGTCTGCCTGGACTCGTTGCACATCAAGAAGTCATATTCGGAGGTCCTGGCCAGGTTCTATCAATCAAACATGATTCAATGAATCGCGATTCTTTCATGCAAGGAATACAAACTTCTGTCTATAAAGTAATGGAAATGGATTCACTTGTTTACGGGTTAGAGAACATACTATAAATGAAAGAAGGTTGGGCCAAATGAAAATTGCATTAATTGCCCATGATAAAAAGAAAGAAGATATTATCCGTTTTAGCATCGCATATGAACATATTTTGGAGAAACATGATTTATATGCAACAGGCACAACTGGGAAATTAATCAACCAAGAGACTGGCCTGCCAGTTCATCGTTTTAAATCCGGTCCATTAGGCGGGGATCAGCAAATTGGTGCAATGGTGGCTAATAATAACATGGATATGGTCATATTTTTTCGCGACCCATTAACAGCACAGCCACATGAGCCTGACGTGACTGCCCTCATGCGACTGTGTGATGTCTATCAAATCCCGCTTGCCACAAATCTTGCAGCAGCAGAAATCTTCTTGCATGGTCTTGAACGAGGAGATTTCAAATGGCGTGAGTTTGTTAAGAAAGAAGAAAGAGATGAGAACGAAAAATGAAAATAGGAATCACTTGTTATCCAACCGTTGGCGGCTCAGGAGTGATAGCTACTGAACTAGGAAAACTGCTAGCTGAAAACGGTCATGAAATTCATTTTATTACCTCAAGACAACCATTCAGACTGGATAAAGTATATCCAAAGATTTTCTATCACGAAGTGGAAGTTAATCATTACCCTGTTTTTCAATATCCGCCATATGATCTTTCGTTAGCTTCAAAAATGGCAGAAATTATTGACCAAGAAAAACTGGATGTGCTTCATGTTCATTATGCAATACCTCATGCAATTTGTGCCATTTTAGCAAGAGACATTGCTGAACATAAAGTGAAGGTAGTAACTACACTGCATGGAACGGATATTACTGTCTTAGGGATAGATGATACATTCAAAAAAATGATTCGCTACGGCATTGAAAAATCGGATGCAGTTACGAGCGTGTCTAATAGTCTTACGAAACAGACGAGAGAAATGATAGAAACCGAACACCCAATTTCTGTAATATATAATTTCGTCAATGAAAAAGAATATCACCAAAAGCAAGTGCCATTATTACGAAAACAGTACAACATACACGATGATGAGAAAGTAATTATTCATATTTCTAATTTCCGAAAAGTAAAAAGAGTAGCGGATGTAATTTATACTTTTCATGAAATTTTAAAGGAAAAACCGAGCAAGCTTATGTTAATAGGGGATGGACCAGAATATTCTGCTATGAAAAATCTCGTGCATGAGCTGCATATGGAAGATGATGTGTTATTTCTTGGAAAACAAAACAATATAAGTGAATTATTATCAATTGCTGATTTAATGCTCTTATTATCTGAAAAGGAGAGCTTTGGTCTGGTTCTTCTTGAAGCTATGGCATGCGGAGTGCCAGGTATTGGAACGAATATTGGCGGCATTCCTGAAGTGATTCAACATGGCGAGACAGGCTATATTGTTGAAAAGGGAGACATTGTCGAGGCTTCTAGATATGCAATTGGTTTGTTAAATGATGAAAAGAAACTGCAGCAGTTTTCAGAAAATGCGATAAAGCATGTAAGCAGGTATTTCCAATCAAAAGTAATTATGGACCAGTATATTGATTTATATCATAGAATTTTAGATTGAATGAAAACGGTGATTGAAATGTTAACCGAAAGATTTATTAAAGCAAAACCTATTTTGGAGAAGCTTGAGAAGCATCGCTTTGAGGCATATTTCGTCGGTGGCTGTGTTAGAGACCTTTTATTAAATCGGTCAATTAAAGATATTGATATCGCTACTTCAGCAACACCTGAAGAAGTACAGAAGCTGTTTCCTAAAGTAATTCCAGTAGGTATTGAGCATGGAACAGTAATTGTTCGACATGAGCACGAATCCTATGAAGTAACAACGTTTCGACTGGATGGTGACTATTCGGATAGCCGCCATCCTGATTCTGTTGAGTTTATTAAGAAGATTGATAAGGACCTTGAAAGGCGGGATTTTACAATAAACGCACTAGCAATGGATAAAACGGGTGAGATTATCGATCTTTTTGAAGGAGAAAAAGATATAGAAGCACGTCTAATACGTACGGTTGGAGATGGTTCTAAGCGGTTTAAAGAAGATGCATTGCGGATTATCCGTGCACTCCGTTTTTCCAGTCAGCTAGGCTTTAAAATCCACCCTGCAACATTGCAGCATATGGTTACAAATAAAAGTGACATTGTCCAGATTTCTGTTGAAAGAATAACAAATGAAATGGAAAAATTCTTTGCAGGCGCGTATGTACAACTTGGATTAGAATATTTATATAAAGCGGAAATCTATTTGGATTTACCGGTATTTAAGGATGAACCAATCTTGGTTCAAAAGTTGCCGCGCGAAATGAAACCATTAGCTTCCTTTGCTGAAGTAATCGTTCTATTTCATTATTTATATCCTAAGGTTTCCATATCGACCTGGATTAAGGCATGGAAATGTTCAAACAGAATGAAACGCACCGCTTTTGAACTTTTTGAAGATTTAAGTTATTATAAACAAAATGGGATTGACAACGAATTCATTTATCAATTGACAACAGAGAGATTTGAGCCATTTATTCGTTTAACTGACATGTTATTTAATAAAAAGATTATATACAATGAACTGCATAAGAAGAAATTAGCGCTGCCCATTCAAGCAAGAAACGAGCTTGCTATTAATGGCAATGAATTACTTTCTTTATATCCTGAAAGAAAAGGCGGACCATGGATTAAAAATATAATTGAAACAGCAGAAAAAAAGGTAGTCACTGGCGAATTACAGAATAACTATCAAGAAATAAAGGAATGGCTGCGATGGAATCAACAAGAAATAAATTAATCAGAGTATTATCTGAAAATGAGAATCAATACATTTCAGGTCAGGAAATATCCGATTTATTAAATATATCAAGAAATAGTGTCTGGAAGCATATGAAGGCACTTGAAAAAGACGGTTATGAAATCGAAGGTATACCGCGGAAAGGCTACCGAATAAAAGAAATACCCAATAAAGTTAGTGATAACACGATTAAATGGGGTTTAAAAACAAAGTGGCTCGGCCAATCCATTATTCATAAATCCTCTGCACCGTCTACGCAAAGGTTAATTCATAACGCTGCCCAAGATAATGCACCACACGGAACTGTAGCAATTGCAGACGAGCAGACAATGGGGCGCGGCCGGATGAATCGAAACTGGCATTCTGCTTCCCAAAAAGGAATGTGGATGAGCATGCTTCTGCGTCCTGAAATATTACCGCAGCAGGCACCGCAATTAACATTATTAGCAGCGACCGTAATGGCAGATGTGATTCAAGAGCACACTGCTCTCCAGCCACTCATCAAGTGGCCAAATGATATTTTGTTAAACAAAAAAAAAGCTGTTGGAATATTAACGGAAATGCAGGCAGAACAGGATAGAATTCAATACGTTGTTATCGGTATCGGCTTAAACATGAACCACCTGCGGAAAGACCTTTCGGAAGATATACAAGATCAAGCTACTTCTTTACATATAGAAACAGGAAAAGAGTGGGATATTAATAAGTTTGTCCAACACTTCCTTACAGCATTTGAATCAGCCTATGATCAGTATATAAACGAAGGTTTCTCTGTTACAAAAGAAAAGTGGGAAAGCTATGGGTTTAGAATTGGAGAAAAGATAAAAATCAGTAATTTGCGAGATGAGAGAGAGGCAATTTTTCATGGTATCGCTGAGGATGGTGCACTGTTGATTCAGGAACAAACTGGCAAAATATCTAAACTATATTCTGGTGAAATTCATTGGTTTGATTAGGGGGAAAACAAATGAAAACAAGGCTTGATTTCTTAAAAATGAAACAGGAAAACGAAAAAATAACTATGCTCACGTCCTATGACTATCCATCTGCAAAGCAAGCAGAGGAAGCCGAAGTAGATATGATTCTTGTCGGTGATTCTCTTGGCAATGTAGTTTTAGGTTATGATTCAACGGTTCAGGTAAAAGTGGATGATATGATTCATCACGGAAAAGCAGTGAGGCGGGGAGCTAAAAATACGTTTGTAGTGGTAGATATGCCATTTATGTCCTATCATGTCTCATTAGAAGAATCAATGAAAAATGCGTACAGAATCTTCCAAGAAACAAACGCACAGGCAGTGAAAATAGAAGGCGGGTCACAGGAAAATCTGCAGCTGATCAAGCGCCTTGCAAATGCGGGCATTCCCGTTGTTGCACATCTTGGCCTTACGCCACAAACATTTAATGTTTTAGGCGGATATAAAGTTCAAGGTAAAGATAAAGCTTCAGCAGATAAGCTGATTCTAGAATCGAAGCAGGTTGCTGCATCTGGAGCAATAGCTCTAGTATTAGAGTGTGTGCCTAAGGAACTTGCTGAGCTAATCACGAAGACCATAGACATACCGACTATTGGTATTGGGGCAGGACTGCATTGTGATGGACAGGTTCTTGTTTATCATGATGTATTGAAATATGGTGTTGATCGCTTACCTAAATTCGTAAAACCTTATGGAGATTTCAACGAAATTGGTGTAAAGGCAATTAAGGAATATGTTTCTGAAGTTAAAAACCAAAGCTTTCCCACAGAAGAATATTCTTTCCTTTTAAAGGACAAATCTATTTTGGAGCAAAATTAAATGGAAATTGTACGTGAAATTAAACAGTTACAAGAAAAAATAGTGCTTTTGAAGCAAGAAAAGAAATCTGTCGGTTTTGTTGCAACAATGGGTTATCTTCATGAGGGACACGTCAGTCTCATGACAGAAGCCAGAGAGGATAATGATATTGTCGCAGCAAGCATCTTTGTTAATCCGCTGCAATTTGGTCCATCCGAGGATTTTGAAGAGTACCCTCGCGATGAAGAAAGAGACATTTTTATTGCGGAAAAAGCTGGTGTTGATTTATTGTTCATTCCAGAAGTAACAGAAATGTATCCTACTGAGAATAGGATTGAAATGAAAATAACCAAAAGAGTTAATGTACTTTGTGGTCGTTCACGTCCAGGACATTTTGATGGTGTGATAACTGTTCTTACAAAGCTTTTCCATATTGTTATGCCTAATCGTACATACTTTGGTCTTAAAGATGCCCAACAGGTGGCAGTAGTAGATGCATTAATTACAAATCTGAACTTCCCGATAGAGCTTGTTGGTGTTCCAACAGTGAGGGAGGCTGATGGCCTCGCTAAAAGCAGCAGGAATGTCCGCCTGTCTCCAGATGAAAGAGAAGAAGCGAAATGGCTTAACCGAGCATTAATCTATGGTCAGCATTTAATTATTGACGGCGAAAATAATCCTGATATCATTGTAAATGAAGTAAAAGCTGTTATTGAAAAGAAAACTTCCGGATTCATCGATTATGTAGAATTATTAAGCTATCCAGCACTCGAAGAAGTTGAAACGATGAATAAACAGATGATTCTAGCAATCGCA
This sequence comes from Oceanobacillus sp. FSL H7-0719, assembly GCF_045040795.1. Lineage (GTDB taxonomy): Bacteria > Bacillota > Bacilli > Bacillales > Amphibacillaceae > Oceanobacillus. The sequence continues at coordinate 928,343 of NZ_CP150301.1, forward strand.
GTGAAATTTAAGGAAGCAAGATTGATTGATAATCTGATAATCGATGCAAGTGGAAATATAGTAAAGCATTATAAATAGGGGGAAGTTAGATGTTTCGCACCATGATGAAAAGTAAGATTCATCGGGCTCGAGTTACCGAAGCTAATTTGAATTATGTTGGCAGTATAACAATCGACGAGAATATTCTTGACCAAGTAAATATCCTCGCACACGAAAAGGTGCAAATTGTTAATAATAACAATGGTGCACGCCTGGAAACCTATGTTATCCCTGGAGAAAGAGGATCTGGTGTCATTTGTTTAAACGGTGCCGCAGCAAGACTTGTCCAGCCTGAGGATATTGTTATTATCGTTTCATATGCATTAATTCCTGAGAGTGACATAGGCTCACATCAACCAATTATTGCTATCATGAATGAAGATAACGAAATTGAACAGCTCATTACAGAAGAGCCTGCATTAACGGAAATGTAATAATTTAGCATGATAAACAAAACTCTTATCATTCCTACTGATAAGAGTTTTGTTTGATTATCCAGATATTTAAGTTCTAATTGCTGCTTTATACTTTCATTTACGTATTGAACACCTATGCACCCCGTATATCATATATATAATAAGTTAGTCTATCCCCATTGGATGGCAATGTGTTTTGTGCTGTCAAAAGGGATTCAATTGACAAGAGGTTCCGGGGGATAGGATTGTAATAACCAAACAAACAAAATGCTATTGGCATGTTTAACAAAACAGATATGATGTTTCACTTTATGACCATTTAAGTATATAATTATTGTGGAAGATATGGAGGTGGAGAATTTGGATAAATTTGTTGTAATCGATTTAGAAACAACCGGTCATTCCCCAGAGAATAAAGATAAAATTATTGAAGTTGGAATGGTCATTATTGAAAATGATGAAATTATTGATAAAAGAAACACTTTATTGAATCCAAATCAAACGATTCCTCCCTTTATCACTAATTTAACGAATATAACAAATGAAGATGTAAAGGATGCACCAAATTTCGAAGAAAAAGCAGATAAAATTATTGAGCTTTTTGAAGATAGTTATCTAATTGCCCATAATGTGCCCTTTGATATGGGTTTTTTAAATGCAGAATTAAAAAACAGTGGACGCCCTATTCTAAGAAACCCTGTCATTGATACAGTAGAACTCTCAAGGATATTATTCCCAAAAGCACCAGGATATAAGCTGTCACAGCTGGCCGAGTATCTGGATATTCAGCATGATGATCCACACCGCGCCCTTTCTGATGCTTATGTAACAGCAAAACTTTTCCTGAAGCTAAAAGAAAAACTTAGAAATCTGCCATATGAAACACTGGCCCATTTATTAAAACTGGAAAATATGTTCAAATCGAACCTATATAAATTACTCTACAATTTTCAAGAACAGGCTAGCTTTGAGGATAATAAGGAAGCTGGATTTGTCACATATAATGGACTAACTTTTAAGATGGAAGAAGAAATCATTCAAGAAGATGTTGAATTAGATTGTTCATTTGGTGATTATTTAGATAATATTTATGAAGAAAATGGCACATTGGAAGCCCATTTAACTAAATATGAAAAGCGGAATGGGCAAAGAGAGATGTCAGAAACCATTTTCGATGCTTTTCAGGCGAAAAAGCATGCTTTAATTGAAGCAGAAACAGGGACAGGGAAATCGTTAGCTTATCTAATCCCAGCTCTTTATGAAGCTGTAAAAGATAAAAAGCGAATTATTATCAGTACATATACCACACAGCTGCAAACGCAATTATTAGAAGAGGAAATTCCTTTAATTAAAAAGCTGGTACCTTTCCAATTTCATGCTGTTCTGCTTAAAGGGCGAAATCATTACATTAGTTTAGAAAGATTAGCCCACGAATTAGCCAGCAGTCACGAAGATAATTATGATATTACCTTAACGAAAGCAATTCTGCTTGTTTGGCTAACGGAAACAATTTCAGGTGATATTGATGAAATTCAGCTGCCATCAAGCGGATATGCCTTCTTTAATCGCATTTCAACAGATGCTGAGGGACAAATCGACGTATACTCTCCATGGTTCCGTTACTCTTATTATTCAAGAGCGAAAAGAAAAGCACAGAAAGCGGATTTAATTATAACAAATCATGCTTTACTCTGTATGGATATGTTTAACGACTATCAATATTTACCGTCATATAACAAGCTTATTATTGATGAGGCCCATCACTTAGAAAATACAGCTGCCCACCATTATGGCTTAAAGCTGGATAATGTAACACTAAGTTATACATTAAATCAAATAGGAAGAAGTGAGGAAGCAAAAACGTTTGGCAAAATCGTCAGCAAATATGCAAACTCGCTGCATCACATTCCTTTTGATAAGTGGGACCGCATTTTCGATCAAACAAAGATGGAAATCGATGAGTTCTTTCAATTTCTGTATGAGTATATTGACAGACAAAGAAAAAGTAATAAAGCATTAAGTGATATTGGAAGAATTCAATATCGCTTTGATGGAGATGGAGAAAATACAAAGTCATGGATAGCAATGAAGGAAATGGTATCAAGGATTACCTTCCAATTTAGAGATCTGATTCATATCCTTTCATTAATCGATTCCTATCTTGAACAGGAAAAGGACTATGATAAATATGATAAGCTTGATTTCTTGAATATAATTGAGAGTTTACAGTCATTTATCGATCGGTTTGAACTGCTTTTCCTTGTAGAGCAGACTGTTAATCATGTGCAGTGGATTGAAATTGATGCAAAAGGTTTAAATCGAACCGTATATCTGTATAGTGAACCTACAGATATATCTGAGTTGCTGATGGATGATTTGTTCAATAAAAAGAATAGTGTAATTCTTACAAGTGCAACATTAACAATGAAAAATACATTTGACTTTATCATTAAGAGGTTAGGATTGCCCGAAAACCGACTGATCACGGAAAGGGTCCAATCACCTTTTTCATTTAAAAATCAAGTACAACTGCTTGTTCCCAATGATTTTCCTGATATAAAATATGGTGATATGGATGATTTTATTTATGCAACGAGTGAAGCAATACTATCGCTGGCTGAAATTACTGAAGGCAGAATGCTTGTCTTGTTTACTTCTTACGATATGTTAAGAAAAAGCTACAAATTGCTGAAGGAAATTATGGACGATAATAAATACATGATCATTGGCCAAGGTATTACAAGCGGAAGCAGATCTCGTTTGAAGAAAAACTTTCAAAGCTTTGAGCGGTCTATCTTGCTGGGAACGAGTTCATTTTGGGAAGGTGTAGATATACCCGGAAAAGATCTGTCTTGCTTAATGATTGTCCGTCTGCCATTCCAGCCGCCTGATCATCCTGTATTTGAGGCTAAATCAACAGAAATAAAAGCGAATGGTAAAAATCCCTTTATGGAATTATCTTTACCAAATGCTGTTATTAAATTCAAGCAAGGTTTTGGGCGTTTAATACGTTCAACTAATGACCGGGGGATTGTTTTTATTTGTGATGCAAGAATTATTCAAGCGCGTTATGGAAAGTATTTTACAGATTCAATACCTGAGGTGCCAATAACATATGACTCAACTCAGAAGCTAATAGAAAAAGCGCATAAATGGTTCTAAAAAAGAGCTGCTGTATAAGTTAAAAGCTATACAGCAGCAAGAAAGATGGTATGGGAAAGAAAAATTTGTCAAATGATGAAAAAATAACGCAAATTATTCGTCTTGACTGGTATACTGTAGTATATGCGTATTTTCAGTTTCATCATTTGATTATCTCTTTTATTGTTCACTCAAATTAAAAAACCTATTGCTAGCAAATATTGATAATTTTATTACTGAATAAACAATTACCCTTTAGCCATCAGCCTCAGCTGTAAAATGGCTCAATTAAATTTCAAACATATTCTTTTATAGCTCCGTCCTTAAGAATAGCTAATATTATTAATATTCCGTCGCTGAACATCGAACTGGGTAATTCGCAAAAACAAAAGGTGTGATGAAACAATGTCAAACACAAACCGAACATGGTTCCTTTGGAGCCTAATTATCTTCATCATTCTATTTATTTCCGCAGTAATTTATGCTATCTTTTTATACATGGATTTAAATGAAGAGAGAACTGCCGGGTACAGTGAATCAAAAAAAGAAGTATTAAATCAGACATCCATGGCGGAGATAACTAATATTGAAACATTTAACGGAAAAGAGGCTTACCATGTTCTGCAGGGAACGAATGAAGCCGGAGAAGAAAAACTTATTTTCTATCCTTTAGAGGGAAATGAGAAAACCCTGACAACAATCGATACAGGGGATATCATGTCCAGAAAGGCTGTTCGTGATCAGTGGAGAACAAACTGCAATTCGTGCAAACTAATTAAAATAACCCCAGCATTAATTGATGAAGAAGTATTATGGGAACTGACATATTATGATGAAAATAATCGCTACGTATTTGATTATATTTCTATATATGATGGCTCGCCTTATGACGAAATTCGTTATTTAAGAATGTTTAATTAGGAGGAAAATCAGCATGGAATTATCGAACCGAGTAAAAACGTTGACTGCCTCGCCAACTTTAGCGATCACTGCGAAGGCAAAGGAATTAAAAGCAAATGGTTATGATGTTATCGGGTTAGGAGCTGGTGAACCAGACTTTAATACACCTGAATATATAAGAGATGCAGCGATAAAAGCAATGGAAGCCGGGCATACAAAATACACACCGACTGGCGGCATTCCGGAGTTGAAGGAAGCGATAAGAAACAAATTCTTAAAAGATAATGCGCTTGATTATGCTCCTGAAGAAATCATCGTAACGATGGGAGCTAAGCACGCACTATACTCACTCTTTCAAGTGCTTCTTAACAAAGAGGATGAAGTAATCATTCCAACACCATACTGGGTAAGCTATCCTGAACAAGTTAAGCTTGCTGAAGGGAATCCAGTTATCGTTGAGACTGAGGAAACAAACGAGTTTAAACTGACCAAATCTGCTCTAGAAAAAGCAATCACACCAAAGACAAAAGCATTGATTATTAATTCACCAAGTAATCCCAGTGGTATTATTTACAGTGAAGAAGAATTAAAGCAAATTGGTGAGGTCTGTTTACAACATGATATACTTATCATTTCTGATGAAATTTATGAAAAACTAAATTATACAGATGAAGCGCATGTATCAATTGCGGGAATAAATCCTGAACTGAAAAATCAAACTGTTATCATCAATGGTGTGTCTAAATCACACGCAATGACAGGCTGGAGAATTGGTTATGCAGCAGGCAATAAGCAAATTATTAAGGCAATGACAAACCTTGCGTCACATTCAACATCAAACCCTACTTCAATTGCACAATATGCAGCAATAGCTGCTTATGAAGCAGATGAGGCAAAGGTGACTGAGATGAAGGATATATTCGCTGAAAGACTGGATGTTTTTTACAATTTGATTCGTGAAATCCCAGGAATTAAATGTGTTAAGCCAAAGGGTGCCTTCTATCTATTTCCAAATGCAATTGAAGCGGCAAAGATGAACGGCTTTAGTTCAGTGGAAGAATGGGTTACGGCGATTTTAGAAGAAGAAAAAGTTGCAATGGTTCCAGGTTCCGGGTTCGGATCCCCTGATAATGTGAGACTTTCTTACGCGTTATCTATGGAAGAAATAAAAGAAGCGGCAAAACGAATCAAACGCTTTGTTGAAAATCATTAATTATCGTTTAATGGAGGTATTTATTTATGAAGATTACAATTGCTCAAGCAGCAAAATATAATGAACAAGAAGTAACAATCGGGGCATGGCTCGCAAACAAGCGTTCCAGCGGGAAAATTGCATTCCTGCAATTACGTGACGGAACTGGTTTTATGCAAGGTGTTGTCGTAAAAAATGATGTTTCTGAGGAAATATTTCAAACAGCTAAAAACCTTTCACAAGAAACTTCCATCTATATTACTGGAAAAATTGTAGAAGACAGCCGTTCTAAATTCGGTTATGAAATGCAAGTATCAAATATTGAAGTCATTCATGAAGCTGTTGATTATCCAATCACTCCAAAGGAACACGGTACAGAATTCCTGATGGATCATCGTCATTTATGGCTTCGTTCTCGCAAACAGCATGCGATTATGAAAGTTCGTAATGAAATTATCCGTGCGACATATCAATTTTTTAATGATAATGGTTTTGTTAAAGTAGATCCGCCAATTCTAACAGGTTCTTCTGCAGAAGGAACGACAGAATTATTCCATACTAAATATTTTGATGAAGAAGCTTACTTATCGCAAAGTGGTCAGCTTTACATGGAAGCAGCTGCAATGGCTTTGGGGAAAGTGTTCTCATTTGGACCTACATTCCGTGCCGAAAAGTCTAAAACACGTCGTCATCTTATTGAATTTTGGATGATTGAACCTGAAATGGCTTTTGTAGAACATGAGGAAAGTCTCGAGATTCAAGAAAACTATGTTTCATTCATTGTACAAGCCGTTCTTGAAAACTGTAAATTAGAATTAGATGTGTTAGAACGCGATACATCAAAACTAGAAAGTATTAAAGCGCCATTCCCAAGAATCAGCTATGATGAAGCAATTGAGCTTCTAAAAGAGAAAGGCTTTGATGACATCGAGTGGGGCGAGGACTTCGGTGCACCACATGAAACAGCAATCGCTGAAAGCTTCGATAAACCTGTATTTATTACAAACTATCCGAAAGGTATTAAAGCATTCTATATGAAACCACATCCTGATCGTGATGACGTTGTTTTATGTGCAGACTTAATTGCCCCTGAAGGCTATGGAGAGATTATTGGCGGTTCACAGCGTATCGATGACCTCGAATTGATGCAGCAGCGTTATGAAGAGCATGGATTAACAGGACCAGCGTATGAATGGTATCTTGAGCTTTCTAAATATGGCAGTGTTCCACACTCTGGATTTGGCTTAGGATTAGAACGTACTGTCGCTTGGTTGTCTGGTGTTGAGCATATTCGCGAGACAATTCCATTCCCAAGATTATTAAACAGACTCTACCCATAAAGATAGAGAACGCACGGCTAGACAGCGCATTAAATATAAAATCCCTTGCAAAACAGGCAAGGGATTTTATATTGCCGATTAAAACTTCGTTCCATGTTATACTGATAGGGAGGTGGACTAGGAATGACAGAAGTAAATTCTTTACAGCATATTTTACAGGACCAGCTGCAAATACCTGGGGCATTGCTGACAAAATACACAAAACTGGGGCTTGATGAAAGAGAAGTACTGCTTATTCTGCAGCTGATTCGTTTCTTTCAGGAGGATAATGAATTCCCTACACCGTTAGAGCTTGCTGAACATCTGACAATTAGTGAAAAACAATCCTCAAATATTCTGATGAAGCTAATCCAAAAAGGGTTTTTAAAAATTGAACAAAAAGAAAATGATTTAGCACAAATCAGTGAAGCGTATTCGATTAATCCTCTGCTGGAAAAACTCTATACAAAAGAAGAGCCGGAGGAAGAAAATATAATTGGTACGATATTTATTCTTTTTGAACAAGAGTTTGGCCGCCCATTGTCGCCATTTGAAATTGAAATGATCAATGCCTGGCTTGATGAGGACAAATTTGTCCCTGCATTAATTAAAGCGGGATTACGAGAATCCGTACTAATGGGCAAATTGAATTTTAAATATATTGATCGGATCTTAAGAGAATGGAAGAAAAAAGGAATCCACTCTGTGGAACAAGCGAGAAATGCCAGTAAAAACTTCCATAACAGGCAGAAGGTGAACACTGCACCACCTGCTGAGAAAAGAGATACATCCATTTACTATAACTGGCTAGAAGGGGAAGACTAATAATACCTAAAATTACGTGATTATTAGGGGGTAGGGGTGGTGATTTGAAAACCTCTCCAAATAATCCCCCAATCTTGAGTAAATTACTATTGCTCTATATCCGTCCAAAATATCGTATCTGAGCCCCATTGGTTTGTAATGAAGGTAAAGAAGGTATAGATTTGTGCTAATCGTTCAATTTGGATGTCATTTGCAATATTTATGTTCATTCGATTGTAGCGTTTGTATACGCAATCTTCTAAGGCTGACTTTGTATAAGGCAATATTATTCATCCTTTTGAAGTGACGGAATATACGTTCGATTACATGCTATAATAAAAGGTGTACAGAAAAAAGTACACCTTTTTATATTAATTTCTCCAATGTTTTATGTAATAGGGATATCTATTATAACCTCTATCCTCTGGATCCTTATTATATTTTTCAATCAATAACACAACTTTTTGTTTTAGTTTCTCCTCAGTCTCAGCAAAACAACTACGGCCAAAGCCAATAAATCTCCAAACATAGGCTCTTCTTTTTTTAACATTTCCACTTTTGTCTAAATAAGGTTCGAAATCATATAGTACATAGCCAACTCTATTCAATATATGCCAAAATTCATAAGTAGGAATTTTGGTAAAGTCTTTATATTCTATTTCCTCTTTTGTGAGGTATTTATATTTCCTTATTCCGTTATCAAACATGTAAAGCATAGCATCATCTTGGCTGATAAAAGAGTTTCTAATACCATCAATTTCTGTAACGTACTTTTCTTCGATAGGTCGGTTTGGATCTAGCTTATTTAAAAAATATAATCTTCCCTCAGTCATAGGCTTTTCTCCTTAATTTATTTTATAAAAATCCTAAGAAGTCGTCTTCAGTAATAATTTCTATTTCATGGCCATCAAGAGCATATTTTTCTGCTTTTTTCATTTTGCTACTCTTGGTCCCACCATTATATTTCGAATAGTCTTGAACCCCAATCACTAGATAATTAGTTTGCATGGTGACTCCATCACCACATATGCCGCCAACATCAACTACTTTTTGCATTGCTTGCATCCTAGGCATAGATTGTAATGTTCCAGTAAAAGCAAATACTTTATTAAAAAAAGGATGTTCCTTATCAAACAATGTATTATTGGTTTTTATTTCGCTAGCTTTGAATCCTTTAAATCCAGATCTGGAACGTTTTTTTGCGGAAGAAAAAGGTCTATATGTATTGTCTTCAGATATCAATCTACCAAGCTTGTATTCGTACTTATTAGACAAGATTTCTATATCATTTTCTTTTTCTTTTGTTAAATAATTTAAGAAAAGCAAAGATGCAGCTCTAGAATCCTCTAGTGCATCGTGGTGATTAAAAGTTCCAAGTTTCAAATAATCATATATGTAATTTAGACGATAACTAGGCAAACCAGGATAAATACGCTTACCTAGCAAATACGAACATGCATAATTGAAGTCCGGAAAGTTAATATTAAATGCATTTAAGCAATAGCGTAAAACACTCATATCAAACGAGGCATTATGCGCAACAATGATGTTGCCATTAAAGTAATGATTAATTTGACCCCAAACTTCTGCAAATGTTGGCTCGTTCTCTACCATTTCTGGTGTTATGCCATGGATTGTAATATTATATGGATCAAAGTCATCCATAGGGTTAATAAGTGAAAAATACTCATTAATAACTACTCCATCTTTAACCTCCACAATTCCTATTGCACAGGCACTTGCCCGATTCCAGCCGTTAGCAGTTTCAAAGTCAATTGCTATAAAATCCATCATAAATCCCTCCTAATTGTTCAAGTCATATTAACTGTTGCTAAGTTATAAAAAAACACACCATAATAAAAGTTATCCTGGTGTGTGTTAGTCGTGTTGTTTATTCTTCTCTTCTGCCTCTGATACGATAAATTGGAAGTAGCTTTCCAATTGCTGAAATTCCTCAGGTCCCATTGCTTTCCACTTCTCAATATCAAAGAATCCAGATTGATCTATCTTGTATTTTTTCAAGAATTGATTGATTTGTTCCATTGAGACTAAACTATTCTCTTCAGATTCGTTAATATTGTCGCTCCTACCTAAAAGGAAATCAGTAGATGTATGTAATATGTCTGCAAGATTCTTTAGAATTTCATTTGAAGGAGAACTGTATTCATTTTCATAATTACTTATAGTACTTTTGGTTGAATTAATTTTCTTAGCTAATTCTTCTTGTGAATATCCTCGTAGTTTTCTTGCATATCTTAATCTTTCAGGAAACATATTTGTTCTCCTTACTTCTATGTACAAGTATATTGTACATGATAGTTTCACTTTTATAAACCTGAGTATGAGTAATTTGTACAAAAGTATTGGAATTCAAGTTTATTGTACTTATACTATAAATTAAGCTACAAGAAACTCAAACAACAAGGGAGTGAAACAATGGAAAAATTTTAGGCTTATTGAAGCCGGGAAAAGTAAAAAAATGAACCAAGAACAATTGGCTATAAAGTTGGGATTTAAACGAACCTTATCGGCATCAAAATAATTGCTACAAGCAGGTTTTCTGAAATTAGATACAAGATTATCATACGGAATAAAATCAAAGACCTCTAATGTTATTCCTTATGCTAGCCCATTAGTATACTTTGGTGGAATTTATTTCGATCATACAGGAAAGAGAAAATATTTGAATCGTAAACTGAGTACACAATACTATAATTCTATGGGGATGGGAACTGTTAGTGCTTCGGCTGGGGGTGTAACATTAAGTAAATGATAAATATTAGTTATTATTGTCTTGTAGATGACGAAAATTGTCCGGAATTAGAAGCCTTTAAGAGTGTGCATGATATAGGATTCCGAAACTTCTATAATCATCATAGTGAAGAAAAGTTAATAACTCATTTATATATTAAATCCGAGTCATATACGCCATTCTTTCAAAATGAATTAGTTGTCAAAGAACTTAAAAAAAACGGGAGTAACGCTTTACCTTTAGTAATTATCAATAATGAAATCATCAAACGTGGTGATTTACTTACAGTAGAGGAATTATCGGAACTTCTAAGTATTGGCATCTCCATTCAATCAGACGACTGACTTTTACTATTTGCTTGGTTCCGTTTCAACAGTTGCATGTTACATTTCTATAAGTTATATACGAAAGCAAACAGGGATCATTATCGTAATTAAATCGAGGTTGCTATTATGTTTTCCCTTCTAGTTTGCAATAATGAATGTTCTTGTTAGAATCCAGACGTGATACTAGGGATGGCGCAAAAGCCTCGAGGTAATAGGTATTTTGGTGTCTTTTCCTTATACGTCTGCACAGACGTATAAGGAGAGGGCACTTTTCTTTTTTTCGTCCGTTCATTATGTGCTATCGATTAAATCTAAATAGACATTAGCGGCTTTAGACTTTTTAAATTCTTCTTTATCATCTTCAAAAACTTTCATCGCCATAGGCATGGTGATGAATTTTAAAATTAAACTTTTATTCTTGATATCCCTTTTTGTTTTTAAAAAAGTACACTTGTTCTTTTTTATGGAATGATGTAAAATACAGGAAGCGTACGTATGTTCCTGGAGGAGGAGATAGCATGAATGGATTATTTGAATGCTCAATCAAAAATAAGGAGACACTCGTTATATTTTATATGGACCAGGACAAAAAAGTCACACAGCGTTATGCAAGAGTTGTAAAATATAATGATGATTATGCTTTGGTGTATTGTTACTATCGTAAAAAGGTCCGCACGCTTAAGCTTGATAATATCCTTTCTGCTGGACCGAGAAAGGGGATTGCTTAATGGTCAATGACAGAGGAACAATCAAATGGACTTTGTTAATGCTACCGGAGCACGCAGATGCACTGAAAAAGTATTACCGGTGCCAGGATAGATTGAAAGCAAGAGAGTAATACTCCGGCTATTTCTCTACTTAATGAAATATAAAAAAGAGGGAGCGTGTCCCTCTTAAAAGCGTCTGTCCACGATATTATTATTATAAAATATGTCCCCCCAAAGCACCCCAAAATGAATGATTTCCTTTAAGTTTAATTAAATACCGAGTCTTTTCTAACAAGGTTAAAAACCTTGATATAATTGACTTCAATAGAGTTAAATACTATACTTTGATAAGCGATATTGTTTAGAAGGGGAAGACTGGTCTTATGTTGAATTTGAAACAAATCAGATATTGTTTAGATACGATTGGAGAGATGTTTCCAGATGCAGAAGGAGAGTTAAATCACTCTAATGCATTTGAATTATTAATTGCAGTTGTTTTGTCTGCTCAATGTACAGATAAGCTTGTGAATAAGGTGACCGCAGATCTATTTCAAAAATACAAAACACCTGAAGACTATGTTGCCGTTCCATTAGAAGAATTGCAACAAGATATTCGCTCCATTGGTTTGTATCGGACAAAAGCGAAAAATATTCAAAAACTATGTACTGTTTTATTAGAAGAGCATGGTGGAGAAGTACCCGAAACAAAAGAAGAATTAATGCAATTAGCTGGTGTCGGAAGAAAAACAGCAAATGTTGTTGCATCAATTGCTTTTGGTGAACCTGCAATTGCTGTTGATACGCATGTAGAAAGGGTATCCAAACGGCTTGGAATTTGCCGGTGGAAAGACTCTGTACTTGAGGTAGAGGAAACATTAATGCGAAAGGTGCCACGTGATGAATGGTCGGTTACACATCATCGCTTGATTTTCTTTGGAAGGTATCATTGCAAAGCAAGAAATCCAAATTGCCCGGAATGTCCCTTGCTTGATTTATGCAGGGAAGGCCAAAAGCGGATGAAAAAATTACAATCTTAATAAAAAGAGGAAAGCTTATACAATCATTTAGGATTGATAAGCTTTCCTTTTCTGTTTTCAATTATTCTTTTTCAGATTCTGACTGATCTTGATTTGCATCTTCTTCGTTTTCATCATTCTCAGGTTCCGAATCTGGCTCCTCATCCTGTTCCGGTTCAGGATCTGGTTCCGGTTCTTCGGCTGCAGGAATGCTGATATCAACACTTTGTGCTGGACCCTTTACACCATCATATTCATCTTTACGCCCGATTGGGACAACGTTTATTGTATATGTTTTACCTGGTGTAAAGTTGCCGCTAATTTCAATGCCTTCCGATTGCACTGTTTGGGTTTGACCATTTACAGTAACTTCAAACGCTGCTGGTGGACCATTATACTTCCAAGAAACATCTATCAAACCTTGGTCAGCAAGATAGTCTGCAGTTAAACCACTAACAGCTGGCATTTCCTCTGGTTCCTCTTCTTCGTCATCAGGAACTTTGACGGATGTAGAGGCGGCCTCACTTGTTAATGAATCACTGTCATTGCTTATAACGACAACCTGTATTGTATATTCCCCGCCAGGTTCTACTTCAGATATTTCTATTGTATTATCTTCTGTTGTAGAAAGTTCTTGCATGGAACCGCCATTAACACTTGCGCTCACTTTGAAAGAAACATCGCGGTCGCCATCATAATTCCAATCAACATTAATTGCATTACTGTCTTCGTTATACTCCGCTTTGAGGTCAGTAACGGACTCCAATTTGTCAAACTTCTCTGATGTTTTAGTTGGTTCAGTTCCTTTAACAAAGAGTTCGGTAATCTTTTCAGATGCCGGAGTGTATTCACTTGCTAGTTTGGCTGGATTTGAGCCTTTTTCCACCGCAACCTCTACTACTGAATCAGGTTTCACAAAATCTGGTGTTTCAAGCCCTTGTGATATATGAGTCAGAGTTTCTCTAAACATTTGCTGTGAAATTGTAGATGGGACTGAATCAGGCAGTCCGATTCGCTTACCTTCATCATTGAGATAATTACCGACCCATGCAGCAATTGTATAATTTGTAGTATAACCAGTAAACCAGCGATCTCCAGCTGAACCATCATCCAGGTTCGTTGTACCGGTTTTACCAGCAACAGGCAGACCATTTAAACTTCCGCCAGTCCAAGTACCATTTGTCATAACTGATTTCATCATGTCTGTAACCATATAAGCAGTTGAATCTTTCATTGCTGCTTCAGATTCAGGACGAAGATCAACCGTACTGCCATCAGGGAATTCAATGCTTGTTACAGCATAAGGTTCATTATAAATTCCTTCATTGCCAAATGCTCTGAATGCTCCCGCCATGTCAAGCGGAGAAACCTGTGTTTCCGCACCACCTATAGCATCTGTCAGCATCAAGTTATCAGGCACTTGAATACCGAGCTTCGCACCAAATTCTTTTGCATTGTCATAACCAACTTCTTCTATTAGTTTAACAGCCGGTACGTTTAATGACAGGCTCAGTGCTGTACGAGCTGTGACCCAGCCTGAATAGGTTTGTGTAATGTTTTTAATTGTTTTATCTGTTCCAGCGATAGGAAACGGCTTGTCATCATTGATTTGATGGTAGGTTGACATATCATTATATTCAATTGCAGGCCCATAGACATAGATTGGTTTTATCGCTGAACCAGGCTGGAAACGTCGAGCAGTCGCATAATTATAATCTTTTGGTCCAGTGCTATTACGTTGACCGCCGAGCGCTGCAATACCACCTGTTTTCGTATCTAATACAACAATGGCCCCTTGCAGTTTATCATCCGGATAAGGAATTGGGTTAGATTCACTGTCAGTAAGCAGGAATTCAACACGTTCCTGTGCATCTGTATCGATTGTTGTATGGATTTTTAATCCGTCTGTATACATATTCACGCCTTCAACTTTTTCACTTATCTCTTTATCGACTTGGTCAATAAACGCTTCGTATGGAGTTGGATCTGCTTCTGACTCCACTAACATGGCTGGGATATCCACCTGACGCGCTTCTTCTGCCTCTTCTTCAGAGATTTTACCGTGACGAACCATTAATTTTAAAACAGTGTCCATTCTCCCTGCCGTTAGTTCGGGATCACGGAATGGGTTGTATGCAGTAGGGCGCTGGGGTAATCCAGCCAATATTGCTGCCTGGGCTAATGTCAGATCATTCAAATCCGTTACGCCAAAATAGGATTTTGCCGCTGCGACAACACCATAGGAATTATTGCCATAGAATATCTTATTTAAATACATTTCTAATATTTCTTCTTTCGAATATTCACGTTCAAGTTTAAGCGAGAGCCATTGTTCTTGTACTTTTAATTTAATTTTCTTTTCATTTGAGAGGAAAAAGTTTTCTACTACTTGCTGTGTAATCGTACTTGCTCCTTGTGAACCAAAGCCATCCTTGATATTCGCAATTACAGCTCCGCCAATCCTTCGTAAGTCAATACCCGAATGTTCAAAGAAGCGGACATCTTCTGTTGCAGTCACTGCATCAATTAATACTTGTGGCAGCTCTTCATATTTTACCTGCTCACGATTTTCAATTGCTGGTGTAGCAAATAGTTCTCCGTTTTGATCATATAACTGGGAAGATAAAGGAATAGACAGCTTTTCTGGATCCAAGTCTGGAGCAGTTGCAATCCAATAGATTCCCACAGCCCCTACAGAAATTCCTGCTAGCAAACCAATAAATAGTAAGATTAATAATATCTTTTTCCATTTTGGTTTTTTCGTTTGTTTTTTCTGCTTTCTTCTCACTGTACGTGATTGATTATTTTCTGCCATAATTTTACCTCCATCATTAAGGACTATCTTTCTTTAAAGTAAATTTTATCAATGACTGATAAATAGTCCACTCTTGCTTGATATTGCAATGGTATTAAATAACTTTCTTCTTGTAATTTTTCGTAGGGTATTGATTTTTTCCCTTTATTAAATTGGTCGTTCCAATAGACAAGAAGTTTCTCTGCTTCCAGTAAAAATGTCTCTTCAAAAGCAGAGAAGCGGATAATTAAAAAGCTGATTCCACCTTGATCCAAAATACGTTTCATATGCTTTATTTGATGGTCATGGATGTTCGCCAGCGGAAACCTGGTTCTGTTTTTCGTTTCTTTCGCCTCAAAGTCAAGGTATTTCCCGCGGTAAAGTCCGTTATAGTCTGTTGTGGATGCTTGTTTATAATAAGCTTCAGTTATTACTGCAGCGCTTCTCTGCGGATAATGAACTTTTACAACTTGTATGGGCGTGGGCTTCTTATGAATTACAGCCCGATCAGCATCTAAGTAATATTGATTCGTTACATTAATATCTTCCTCTAATGTCATTCCCCTATTACTATATTGTTTATTCTTTATTCCCGGATTTTCTTTTTTGAATGGACGTTTTCTTTGCCCATTTGGGTAATTCATAAATTTGTTCCTCCCATGATTCTGTACACCAATCGTTAACTCAAACGGAGAGCATAAACTACATTGTACAATATAATTTATGCTTAACCTATATTATATAACAAATTGGTCAAATACGCCTAATGGAGAAGTAATTTTATGATCTTTTCTTCGTAAAGAATTAAATTTATATGACATTTTATACTTTTATTTATACCGATGACATGATGAGCATAAACAATTATATGGTTTAACAGTTTAATTTCGGTTCGACAAGATTTGTAAAAAAGTTATTTTTGACTGATTGCTTCTAGTTTTGTCGAACAGGAAGGAGGTTCAGGCTCTATAGAGAATAGATATAAATATAGAGAAGGGAGGGGATGAAATGGGACTAGCACTAGAAGACATTTATCCAAAAAAAGGCGTAACTAAATGTGAAGTAGAAGTCTCGCTTAACGAAATTACGAGTCAATTGGATCACTTAGATGAAAAGCTTAAAAATAGAATTGACAATGAAATCTGGAAACTTTTTCAAGTGGAGCAGCAAGAGATAAATAAAGTTGAAGAGCACATTGCCAATCTAATAGAATATAAATAGATGTCAGTTTGACAGAAAAATGTTACATTAGATAGAGACACTTCTAAAAGCGGGTCAGCTTGAAAGCGGTAATTTTATTATAAGGTGGTATTCCATCATGAATGTAACAGAACAGACGAAAGAATTAAAGAAATATTTAATTGGCTTAAAAAATAGATTTGAAAATACTGCTCCACCTGAAAACCGGAGAGATCGTGATTTCTTCCAAAAGGTGAAAAATGAAACATCACCAATATACGAAGCTTTAGAAAGCTGGGAAGAAGTTACCCTGATTCTAGTAAAAGAAAGAAGGGTGAATGTTCATCCACATCAAGTAACATCAACAAGGGAGAATATGGAACTCATTTTAATGCATAGCTATTTTATGGATGCTAGAAGAAAACGTTATATGGAGCTTCATAATTCAGTACTCTATATATTTGATCAAATTATTAATGAATTGGATGAAAAAAAGTAAAGTGAGGAATCAGCATGACAAAGCAAAACTTAATCGATGAAGCAATCAATATAAGAAACAAAGCTTATGTACCATATTCTAAATTCCAAGTTGGTGCAGCATTATTAACAAAATCAGGAAAGATTTATACAGGCTGTAATATAGAGAATGCTGCATATCCTGTTAGTTGCTGTGCTGAACGGGTAGCGATTTTCAAAGCTATTTCAGAAGGGGAAACGGAGTTCGTCGAGATGGCAGTTGCTGCCGATACGGAAAGACCAGTACCACCTTGTGGTTCTTGCAGACAGGTAATGAGTGAATTTTTTACACCTGATATGGAGATTCACTTAACAAATCTAAAAAAACATGTTAAATCATTTTCAATGGAGAGTTTGCTGCCATTTTCTTTCGGTAATGATGATCTGATGAGTAAATAAGATATTCTAACATAGCATAGAGAGATTGCTGAAAAACGCAGCTAAAAGCTATACATTCATACAGGGAAATACGAGTAGCAGAGCTTGAAAATAAAGAATAAGACGAAGTATACAATGGTTATTAGATGCATTCCGCATGGGGTGCATTTTTATTTTTCATTAAATGTGAGAGGTAATAGTGCAGAGGAGTCAAAAATTAGCTTTGATAACTTGAGAATGGTATATGTATTCGTTTAGAAAAAACAATTTACAACAAAATGTACATATGAAATAGGTGGCTAGTCCAATCGGGCAAGCCACTTTTTTAATATAAAATAGTAGGAGGAGATTTAATATGAGTAAAATTTATTTAGACCCGGGACATGGTGGTACAGACTCAGGAGCGACAGGAAATGGTTTGCAGGAGAAAAATGTTACTCTGGCAATTGCTTTGAAAGTCAGAGATATCTTAAATAGAGATTATGAAGGGCATTCTATTCGAATGAGCCGTACATCAGATACTGCTAAAAGTCTTGCAGAACGAACAAACGATGCAAACAGTTGGGGTGCTGACTTCTTTGTATCTATTCATATCAATGCTGGTGGTGGAGCTGGTTATGAAGACTATATTTATAATGGCGCTGTATCCAGCAACACAGGAGCTTATCGCGACAAGGTCCATGCGGAAATTATGAAGCAAGTGGATTTCACTAATCGTGGTAAAAAACGTGCGAATTTTCATGTTCTTCGCGAGTCGGCAATGCCAGCAATGTTAACTGAAAATGGTTTCATTGATAATGCTGGTGATGCAGGGAAATTAAAATCAAATGCATATTTAGAACGTATTGCACTTGGCCATGCAAATGGGATTGCACAAGCTTTAGATTTAAATAGGAAGTCTGGCGGAGATAAGACATATACAGTAAAATCTGGTGATACACTTTGGAGTATTGCACAAGCCCACAATATAACCGTACAACAACTGAAAAATTTAAATGGTTTAACCGATGATATTATTTATCCTGGTCAAGTTCTAATTGTAAGTAGTTAAATGGAAGATAAACCAAGGCACCATTCAATAATAGAGTATGACAGGATATGCCATTGTTACCATTGATCAGCCAAATGTAAAATACGCTCAAACGAATAGGATAAATGAAGTTATTTGATGGTGCAACCCTTTCCCAGCTGCAGAAACGATTGGGAAGGGGTTATATTTATGCTATAAGACCTGACCATTCTCATTGGAAAAATGTACTTAGAGTAATCTGGAATATCCTGCGAATTGGCAGGTATCTCTACATGTTTCCGTATATCGGTGTCGATATATGGAATACGATAAACGCTGATACAACTTGACTTTACCTATATTAAATAATAATCTTTAATAAGCAACTGTGTTATAATATATAATGTATCAATCTAAAACATAAACTTAAATAATAATCGTTTAAATGACTGGATAGGCATCCGCATCATGAGAATGGCGCATGCCAGGGTTTCTAAAGATATTGAATAATATGAGGTGATCTTATGAGTTTAGAAAAAATTCAATTAAGTGGAAAAGATATTTTTGAAAAAGATTTTAAAACTGCTATGCGCGGCTATAGTCAAGAACAGGTAGATGAGTTTTTAGATACCATCATTCAGGATTATGATGCTTTTAATCTAGAGATTAAAAGATTGCAGCAGGAAAATGAAAAGTTAAGAAAGCAATCTACTGAACAATTTACACGCACACGTGCTCCACAGCAGAATACACAGGTAAATTATGATGTATTGAAGCGGTTATCTAATCTGGAAAAAGCTGTTTTTGGCAAAAAGGTTTCTAATTCTATTGAATAAGCATACTTTTTACTCTCGAACGGTTGACTGAGTATTTCAAGCAAATAATTAAAAGTCAATTGCTTAGAAAAATGATTCATGTTAAACTAATATAGTTATGTAATTAAATACTCATGTAATCGCTGCATGTTTCATGCAGAGGAAAGTCCATGCTCGCACAAGCTGAGATGCTTGTAGTGTTCGTGCTTGATGAAATCATAAGTCAAGGTAGCCATTTGGCTAACGGCAGGAGGAATTCCTAAGTCCTTAGGATATGGAAGAAACTCCTTGAAAGTGCCACAGTGACGAAGTTGGAATGGAAACATTTCAGGTGGAACGAGGTAAACCCCGCGAGTGAGCAACCCAAATTTTGGTAGGGGCATTCTTGATTAGGGAATTGAACCGAAAAAGAGACAGACAACCGTCTGTAGATAGATGATTACACCCTATGTACGAGGCTTTGACCACCGTTTGCAGTACAGCGGGACAGAACATGGCTTATCGAGTATTTAATGGTCTTGCGATTTTACATTAACCTATTTTATTTGCGTATGCAGATGAGATAGGTTTTTTATTTTGCAACACTATATGGTAAACTAATAAAACAATCTGTAAATGAAGGGACAAAACATACATGCAAAAGGTACGGTTATTAGCGACAGCTGCAATGGGACTGGAAGCAATTGTGGCAAAAGAAGTTAGAGATTTAGGCTATGAAGCAGAAGTTGAAAATGGAAAAGTTATTTTTGATGCACCAATCTCGGCGATTCCCCGCTGTAATTTGTGGCTGCGTACAGCTGATCGAGTGAAAATTATCGTTGGTGAATTTAAGGCAGAGAGCTTTGATGACCTATTTGAGGGAACAAAGGCACTCCCTTGGGAAAATTATATTTCTGAAGACGGGCAATTTCCTGTAAGTGGAAAGTCTGTGAAATCGAAATTGTACAGCGTTCCTGATTGCCAGGCGATTGTAAAGAAATCCATTGCAGAACGGTTAAAATTAAAGCATGGCATGGTTTCAAAAATGCCTGAAACAGGTGCATTATATAAAGTTGAGGTTGCGCTTCTTAAAGATATTGTTACACTGACGCTTGATACATCGGGAGCAGGACTTCATAAACGAGGATATCGTACAGGGCAGGGAGAGGCACCATTAAAAGAAACGATGGCTGCTGCATTAGTACTGCTTACAAATTGGAAACCTGATTATCCACTCATCGATCCATTCTGTGGCTCTGGGACCATTCCAATCGAAGCAGCCTTAATCGGTCAAAATATTGCACCTGGTTTTAATCGTGAATTTGCTTCAGAGGGATGGAATTTTATCAGGAATAAATCTTGGGATGAAGCATTGACTGAAGCAGAGGATCTTGCAAAATACGATCAAAAACTTGATATTATTGGTTCTGATATTAGCCATAAGTTAATCAGTATCTCTAGTGATAATGCAATCGAAGCGGGACTTAGTGATTTAATTACGTGGAAGCAAATGCAAGTAAGTGATTTAACGATTAAACAGGATAATGGTTATATTATTAGCAATCCACCTTATGGAGAGCGTATGAGTGACCAGGAAGAAGTAAAGCAAATGTATCATGACCTTGGTAAAATCATGAATGAGCATCCATCTTGGAGTGTTTATATCATCACTGCATTCGAAGCTTTTGAAAGACAATTTGGCAAAGCCGCTACAAAGAAGAGAAAGTTGTTTAATGGTTTTATTCAAACTAATTATTATCAATACTTTGGTCAAAAAGTAAAGGGGGAATAAAGTTGACACAGCATACTGCCGTTGAAAAAGAGTTTTTAGAGTATCTGCATGAAATAGATGCTTTCAGAGAACTGATTACTTTAGCACATTGGGATTTAAGAACAAAAATTCCAGTAAAAGGTGTAGAGACACGCTCTCAAGCAATTGGAATTCTTTCAGCGAAGGTACATCAAATGCAAACATCGGATAGAATGAAGCAATTTATTGATGAGTTAAAATCTGCAACCGATGATGTAATTATAAAAGCAGTTGATGAATGTGAGCATATTTATAATCGTAATAAACAGATTCCTGAGGCTGAATTCAAAGAGTATGTCATTTTACAAGGTAATTCCGAAGCAGCTTGGCAGGAAGCAAGAGAAAAGGCTGATTTTAGCTTATTCCAGCCATACTTAGAAAAATTAGTTGCTTTCAACAAAAAATTCGCGAATTATTGGGGTTATGAGGATAACATTTATGATGCATTGCTTGATCAATACGAGCCAGGAGTAACAACAAAAATGCTTGATGAGGTTTTCCCTGCTCTTCGCAAGGCGCTGACAGAATTGCTTCATAAAGTAAATAAAAGCGGCACTGCGATAGACTCTTCTGTTGTATTAGAGCATTTTCCAAAACAGAGTCAACAAGAATTTGCTATTAAAGTATTGGAACAAATGAACTATGACTTTGATGCAGGCAGACTTGATGACACTATTCATCCATTTGAAATTACAATTAATTTAAATGATGTACGTATTACAACGAGATATGATGAAAATGATTTTCGAATGGCAGTCTTTGGGATTATTCACGAAGGTGGTCATGCACTATACGAACAAAATATTGATCCTAAAGTAGCGAGAACACCTTTAGCAACTGGTACCTCTATGGGGATTCATGAATCCCAATCTCTATTTTGGGAAAATTTAATTGGACGAAGCAAAGCGTTTTGGGAGTCTAATTACGACTTATTTAAATCGTATGCTCCAAATTCATTCCAGTCCATTGATATTGACAGTTTTTATAATGCAATTAATGAAGTGAAACCTACATTCATTCGCATCGAGGCAGATGAGTTAACATATGCATTGCATATTATGATACGCTATGAGCTTGAAAAGGCATTAATTAATGGTGATATTGCTGTTCAGGATCTTCCGAAGCTGTGGAATGAGAAGATGGTTGACTACTTAGGAATCGAGCCACGCGATGATGCGGAAGGAGTTCTTCAGGATATTCACTGGGCAGGGGGAGACTTTGGCTATTTCCCATCGTATGCACTAGGTTATATGTATGCTGCACAATTTTATCATACATTAGCAAAAGATATTGATATTGAAAAACAGATTCAATCTAAAGACCTTTTGCCAATAACAGAATGGCTCACTGCAAATATTCATCAATATGGAAAGATGAAGAAACCTTTAGAACTGCTTAAAGATATTACAAATGAAGAGCTGAATCCGGACTACCTAGTTAATTATCTTCAAGAAAAATATTCAAGAATCTATAATTTTTAATTCTATAAGTATAAGAAAGCGGGCAGTGATATTGGTTTATCACTGCCCACTTCAATTTTAAATTTTATCAACTATTGCCAATCGGCCAATCAAATGGCACAGATCCAGGAGGTGCATTTTGGATAACGTCAAAGAGTGGAACCGTATATGCAAATATGATTAATAATATTGTAATTGCAATCCATAGTTTCCAATTCTCTGTCCATTTTGGAGTAGGTTGAGCATCTAGTTCTTCCTGGGCAATCGGGAATTCTTCATCACCTTTAGGTGCAAAGAAAGCCATTTTAATAAAGATGTAAACCATGAGTATAATTGCGATAAAGAGAATTGAACCGCCTACAGCCTGAGCCATTTGATAAGCTCCCCATTCTGCAGCTTGTTCAGTGCCGCCATATTCAGAGTATGAAGAACGACGCGGACCGCCTGTCAGCCCTTGAATATGCATAGCCCCAGACATTATTAACATACCGAGAGTCCAAACGAACGTTTGTATAATACCGAGACGATTTACTGACTTTGTTAATTTACGCCCTGTTAAATGTGGGATCAGCCAGTATGAAATACCAAAAAACGTGAGTACCACAGTTGTAGCAGCGGTTAAGTGGAAGTGACCAGTCACCCAAATTGTATTATGAACAATCGTATTGACTTGATAAGATGCGTTTATAAGACCGCCTGCTCCACCTGGAATAAAGGCAAGCATACCAATGAATGGTGCTAAGAAGCGAACGTCTTTCCAAGGCAAGTGCCTTAGCCAGCCAAATAATCCGCCATATCCTTTTTTCCGCCCAGTTATTTCAAATGTAGCAAACATAGAGAATGCAGTCATTAAACTAGGAATAACAACCATAAATGTGAGAACTACCTGTATAAACTTCCATGTTGAATCAAGACCAGGTTCTGTTAACTGATGATGAAGTCCAACTGGAATAGAGAAGAACAAGAATAAGATAAATGAAAATCTCGCTAATGAATCACTGAATATCTTTCCGCCAATTACTTTTGGCAAGATAGCATACCAAGCCATATAGGCAGGAAGCAGCCAGAAATATACAAGTGGATGTCCAAAATACCAGAATAATGTACGGCTTAATAAAACGTTAATTGAATTTGTGAAACCTAATGACCATGGAATAAATTGAATGAGTACTGCTGCAGCTACGCCGAGTGTCGCGATAAACCACATAATCATATTGATAACAACCATAAAGGCAAGCAGCGGTGATTTTTCATCTGGATGTGCCTTTTTCCATAGATAGAATTGACGGAAATTAACGATTGCTGCTATCCAGCTACCAACAATAACTAAAGCTAGCCCGATATAAAATGCAGGGTGTGCTTTTAATGGTGCGTAGAATGTATAAAGCACGCTGGCTTTACCTAATAGAATTGTAATAGCAGTTGTTGTTGTACCAATTGTCATTACCCAGAAGCTGACCCAGCCCCATCTTAATTGCTTTTTACTGATTCCAACGGTTTTACCCATTAAAGCATATTGGAAACCAATAATGAAAAACGTTGTAAGTACAAGTCCTAAAATGACACCATGAACAGTTAAAATTTGATAGTAATCGATTCCCCAAGGCAGTGTAAATTCACCGGATCGTACAAGAGTTTGCAAAAGTCCCATTAAGCCACCAATAAATAAGGAAATAAATGCTACATACATAAAGGCCATATAGAGACGACGTTCAGGTTTTGTCAAAGTAAGTTCCATTGTTGGATTGTTTTTAAATACTTTCGATATCTTCGCAGCCATTATTCAACCACCTCCACAGTTCCGAACATTAAATGATGTCCCACACCGCAGTATTCATTACATACAAGTGTATATTCTCCCGGGTTATTTAATTCAACTTCCATGCTGCTTACATAACCAGGTTCGACCATCATATTCACATTTGTTCCCGCAATATTTAGACCATGTACAACATCTGGACTTGTTGCTTGGACGAGAACTTTTGATCCAGCAGGAATTTCCAGATGTGTTACTGGCTGCCCATCTTCATCTGTACCCAGGTTATAGTTAAATGCAGTAGCTACCACATTGAGCACATATCGTTTTTCATCAACCTTCGTTAACCCAAGATTTTCAGGAAGAAAGGCCTCATTTGCTTCGATATTATCTGGATCAATAACATCTCCATGACTTTGCGGGTGCGTTCCTAAATAAAAAGCACCGAATGCCAGTATTAATAAGAAAGCAATAAGTCCAACTATACCGGCCGAGAGCCAATATTTTTCATATTTGTGTAAATGCATCGTCTATCACTCCTATTTTTCTTTATCGAGAAAGGAATAGCATAAAAGCCCCAATCCATGTAACCAAAAGAAATATACCTAATATGGATACGGAAATTAAGGTGCCTTTCAAATTTGGTTCTTTTTCCTGATGTGTATTTAATTGCTTTTTCTTTTCAGAAACCATTTGTTCATCCCTCCTAGAAAGTTTAAAAGCTTATATTTTCATCATACACAAATTGGTTATAGAATTTATGGGAGGAGAAGACGTTTCACAATTTGTTCAATTATCCTAATTCGCTTGAAATAAAGGTTTTACTAACTTTTTGGTTAGTAAAGTATTTGAACCTTCTGTGACAAAATGGTATATTTTATCCAAAATATGTAAATTAATGGAGGGAAATCAATCAATCTATCTCGCTTTCCTTTAATAGGGGATACTAGTTTTTAAGATGGAGGATGGCGATGGGGGACTATTTTTATAAACACAAAAAAAGCAGTACCCGTTAACGGATACTGCTTTTAATCAACTTTATAATTTTGTTACATTTGCTGCTTGTGGACCGCGTTCACCTTCAACAATTTCAAAAGATACTTCTTGTCCTTCTTCTAGTGATTTGAAGCCTTCTTCTTGAATAGCTGAATAATGTACAAAGACATCGTTACCCTCTTCTAACTGGATGAAGCCGAACCCCTTTTCAGCGTTAAACCATTTCACTACTCCGTTTTGCATGTTAATTCCTCCTAGAACTTTCACGATAAGACGTGGATATAATACAAAGCAAAGAACAAAACACATTAAAACAGACAGCCCTCTAGAAAGTCGGATTATTGGTACATCCGCTTCTATAGAAGCTGTCTGTTACTTAATGAATCCGTACTTCCTCTTTGTTAATGTCAATAATATCCCATTTAATTAGACTAGTCAAGAAATTCAATGTATTTAATTAGAATAAACCAATGTAATCGATTCGTTCATGAAGCTATACAATAACTGATGAAGTAACGTAAGATAGGAAGACGGGGAGGGATTAGTATGTTAATGGATAAACAGCTCGAAGCCATTCGAAACTATGTACATCGAATCTTTGCAGAGGATGCTACTGGTCATGATTATGAACATATGAAGCGTGTTGCTGGAATGGCAAGGGAAATTGCGATATACGAAGGCATTGATCCATTTTTATGTGAGGTTGCTGCATGGCTGCATGATATAGGGGATAGAAAGCTTTTTACGAATCCAGAGCTGGCAACTGCTGAAATGAATGAACTTTTGACTTCGATTCATTTTTCGAAGCAGCAGATAGTTGAAATAAATCAAATCATTTCTACCGTTTCCTTCCAAAAAGGGTTAATTCCAGTTTCTATTGAAGGTAAAATTGTTCAAGATGCTGATCGAATCGATGCACTGGGCGCAATTGGGATTGCCAGGACTTTTCAATATGGCGGTGCAAACAACCAGCCGATCTATCAAAAAGGAAACAGAAGTACATCGGTTCAGCATTTTTATGACAAGCTTCTGAAAATAAAAGATCTCATGCATACAAACTACGCTAAAAAATTAGCTGCAGAACGTCATGCATTTATGGAGAACTTTTTAGAACAGTTTTATAAAGAGTGGATATAACATTAAATTGGATGGACGAGTGCGTATGCGGATCCGGAAGAATCCTGGAATTATTTGAAATCTATTTAAAGATAATAGTATAATTTAGTTAAATCGGGGGTGTATACATGAGATACGAAGTTGCAATTATATTAGATAATAAGATTATAGATATTATAAAAGTGGATGATGTCCGTCAAGTAACCGTAAGTAAAGATGTATATTATTTGAGAGATAAAAAAGGACAAAATATCTTCACAAGTCCGCTGGACAAAACAGCTTATATTAAAAAAGTAGAATAAAAAATAAAGGTCGCTTCTCAATATGAGCGACCTTTATTTTTTATTTACTAATTAGCGAAGTTGCAATTATATTAGAAAGGCCTTCATTATATGTAATGTCATAAGCGTTGATATACTTGACTTTACGCTTATTAAAATAATAGCCTTTAGGAAGCAGAAGTGCTACAATGAGTAGCAGAATAAAAGTATCATGAAAAATGGAAGGGTGTATGACGATGATACAGGGTGAACAAGCCTATTTAGAGTTATGTCAGCTCGTTTTAGATAAAGGCTTCAAAAAAGGGGATCGTACTGGAACAGGAACTTATTCTATCTTCGGTCATCAAATGCGATTTGATTTAAGTGAAGGTTTTCCATTATTAACAACAAAAAAAGTTAATTTCAGACTTATTGCTTCTGAGCTTCTCTGGTTTATTAAAGGAGATACAAATATTAAATATCTTCTTGAAAATAACAATAATATCTGGAATGAATGGGCTTTTGAGAAATGGGTTGCAAGCGATGACTATGAAGGTCCAGATATGACTGATTTCGGAAGAAGAAGTCTTCAAGATGAAGCATTTAATCAGAAGTACATAGAACAGATGGGTAATTTTAAAGATAAAATATTAAATGATAATGCTTTTGCGGAAAAGTATGGTGATCTCGGGTTTGTCTACGGAAAACAATGGCGCCATTGGCAGACAAAAAACGGGGAAACAATTGATCAATTAAAAGATGTGATTGAATCTATTAAAAATACACCTGATTCACGCAGACATATTGTTTCTGCATGGAATCCTGAAGATATTCCATTTATGGCGCTGCCGCCGTGTCATACATTATTCCAGTTTTATGTAGCAGATGGCAAGCTTTCATGTCAGCTTTACCAGCGCAGTGCAGATATCTTTTTAGGTGTTCCTTTTAATATTGCAAGCTACGCATTATTAACACATCTGATTGCACATGAGTGTGGATTAGATGTGGGTGAGTTTGTTCATACGTTAGGGGATGCACATATTTATTCTAACCACATGGAGCAGGTCAAAATGCAGTTGAGTCGCGAAAAACGTGAACTTCCTAAACTTAAGTTCAACACTGAAAAAGAGTCTATTTTTGACTTTGAACTTTCTGATTTTGAAATACTCGATTATAATCCACATCCTGCAATTAAAGCACCAATAGCAGTCTAGGAGGCAATAAAATGATCTCATTATTAGTAGCAATGGAACGTAATCATGTTATCGGTTCGAATAACGATTTGCCATGGCATTTACCGAACGACTTACGTTATTTTAAAGAAAAGACTATTGGCAATACCATTATTATGGGAAGAAAAACCTTTTCTTCAATCGGAAGGGCACTGCCGAAGCGGCGAAATGTTGTCATAACAAGAAATAGTGAAATAGAATTTCCAGATGGGGTAGAGGTTATCGACAATCTGGAGTTGGTCAGACAATGGAATAATGACCAGCCTAACGAAGAATTCTTTATTATTGGCGGAGGGGAAGTTTTCAATCAGGCACTTCCCTTTGCAGATCGTCTATATATAACATGGATTGATGAAGATTTTACAGGAGATGTTTATTTCCCGGAATTTTCAATAGAAAAGGATTGGAGCCTATCCTCAAAAAATAAAGGACCAAAAGATGAAAAAAATCCTTATGATTATTATTATCTTGTTTATGACCGGAAAAGATGATAGATTCTATTACTTGTACAGTTAAACATGTTGCTATATACTAGGTTTAGCATTAACTTTATTTCATATACATGGAGATGATTTAACATGCTTGCAAACATTGGTTTTCCAGGCTTAATTTTAATTTTAATTGTTGCACTTATTATATTCGGACCCAATAAGCTGCCCGAGATTGGAAGAGCTGCAGGAGATACATTACGTGAATTCAAAAAATCTGCTAAGGATTTAACTGGTGACGTTACGGATGAAGTTAAAGAAGTAAAAACGATTGTAAAAGATAATACCAAATAGACGGAGTGATAAATATGTTAAGCAACATTGGTATTCCAGGTTTAATTTTAATATTAGTCGTTGCGCTTATTATCTTTGGCCCAAATAAACTTCCTGAAATTGGAAAGGCATTTGGCCATTCATTAAAGGAATTTAAAAAGGCGACTAGCGGTTTAACAAACGATGATGAGACGACAAAGAAAAACTAAAGCAAGTATAACAACATAATGGGATAAAAGAAGATGTAAGTTGAATTTTATCTTACATCTTCTTTTCTGTTTTTGTATGTTTAGGGGAGTGTCATTAGATGAATGAAAATAATCATACGGAAGAAAAAGAAATGAATCTTGTAGGTCATTTATCTGAGCTGCGGAACAGATTAATTGTAACAGCTATATTTTTTATTGGATTTTTTATTGTTGGTTTTATTTATATAAAGGAAATATATTGGTTTTTCGTTAATGACATTGATCTAGTCTTGACTGCGATCAGTCCGACAGAAATTATTTGGATTTATTTCTCTATGGCTGGACTGGTTGCTATTATTGGTACAATACCAATTCTCACGTATCAAATATGGGCGTTCATTAAGCCAGGCTTGATGCCACATGAAAGAAAAGCAACAATTGGCTATATACCTGCAATATTTATTCTTTTTATTTTAGGATTAGTATTTGGTTATGTAATCTTTGTAAAACTGATTATGCCATTTTTGCTTTCACTAAATGATGATATGTTTAATATTATGTTTACTGTAGATCGTTACTTCAAATTCCTATTTAGAGTAACTGTGCCGTTCGCTCTACTTTTTGAATTACCCATTATTGTTATGTTCTTAACCAGTCTCGGAGTGCTTACACCGGATTTCATGACAAAAAACAGAAAATATGCTTATTTTGGATTGATTGTTATCGGGGTGCTAATCACACCTCCAGACTTTGTTTTACAATTAGTTGTCGCAGTACCGTTGATAATTATTTATGAGATCAGCCTTCAACTATCAAAGGTTGTTTACCGAAAGAAAATGCAAAAACATAAAGAATATATGGAAGAAGGCTCAGTTTCATAAGGTTGGCTAAAGAAAATTCCGGCAGCAGAAAAGCTGCTAATCCGTGAATAGATGAGGTGTTTCTATGAAGTCATTTTATGAGCATCTAATGACTTTTAGAGGTAAAAAAATTCCAGACGATAAATGCAAATTAGCGGATTGGGCATTTTTTGATCATGATTTTCCCAAGCATTCAAATGATTATAATGAAATCAGTGATTACTTAGAATGGAATAGTCCATTTTCTAATGCATTAGTCGTTTTTGATGATATCTGGGATACGTATTTAAATAGATAATTTACAAGGGCTGGATGATGAATCCAGCCTATTCTTTTAGCTCTACAGCCATGATTTCTGTAAATCGGAGGGAGTGAGAGGAGAGGTCTTCTTCCAATTTCAAAAGCACAGATTGGGGCTGCTGTTGTAATTTTACAATCCTGCCTAAATAAATTTTCATACCGTATTTACTGTATATTGTTATTTCTGTCAATGCATTTGTCTCGTAAGCTGCTAATAAAGCATGGTCTATTAATTCAATCTCCTGAGAATCAAGTATTGGCTTTGTAATTTTTTGTTCCTCTTTCCTTAAGTTTCTCAAGAGTTCCACATGCTCAGGCAACATCAATGTAGTCCATTTAATTGATCCCCGATCATTAATCATAATTATCACCTCATACACATTATACAAGAACATTTGTTCTTAACCAATGTTAATTTATAACAAGAGCACGATAAATTAAATCAAACGTTTGTTTGAATTGTAATTAATCCTGATATATCGGGGACTAAACACAAGATTTTATATTAATTATCACTGGATAAAATCTTAACGCTTTAAGCATGATCCAACAAAATCAAAGCAGAAAAACTAGTAATTTGTTGATATTTGCGCTTGCCCGGGAAATAATTATGCCTACACCTATTTATTAGGTTAATCGTACAATACAATAAGGTCATTAATATATGGTGTATTCATGAATTTATTGTGCATTGATAACAAGGCTGAGGCTAAACAAATAGAAGAGAGCAGGGTGAAAAATGTTTGAACCAGTTCGAATGAATCACTTTAGATCGGCACAGCGGCAAATGCCATATAACGGAAATCCATTTCCTTTTCAAAATCCGCAAAAACCTCCCTTAAATCGTTCACCAATGAGTCTAAGCGGGTTTCTTTCGGGAAATACACAGCAATATTCTATGCTGAACAAGGGAATAGGTGGATTTGCAAACATCCTTAATAATGTGCAGCAGGTATTACGGGTCGTTGAAACGACAGCCCCTATTATAAAAGAATACGGACCAATGATTAAAAATTTACCTACTATGTATCGAATGGTTAAAGCTTTTAGAAATATGGATGGATTAGGCGATGAAGAAGATGGGGAGAGTATAGATAGTACTGCGAACACAGAAAGTGCGGAGAATAACGAAGGAACACAGGATGATATCTTAGAACAGCAGCAGAGCGATTTGACAGAGCCTAAATTGAAGATAGCAAAGGATGGACGTTCTACTCCAAAATTGTATATTTAAAATTATAAAGCACGATACTTGCTTTTTTCTCTAAAAAGAGAAAAAATAGATAGTATCAAATAGAGCACTGGAGGAATTAATTCATGTCTAAACAATTAGAACTAGCAACATTTGCAGGTGGCTGCTTCTGGTGCATGGTTGAACCATTTGACAGTCGACCAGGAATTGAAAGTGTTATTTCAGGCTATACAGGCGGGGACCTTCAAAATCCAACATACAAACAAGTGTCCACAAATACGACCGGGCATGTTGAAGCAGTTCAAATCACTTTTGATCCGGAAGTGATGCCTTATGAACAGCTTGTTGAAACATTTTGGCAGCAAATAGATCCAACAGATGCTGGCGGACAATTTAATGATCGTGGTGAATCCTATCAAACAGCAATCTTCTATCATAACGAAAAACAACAAGCAATAGCTGAAAAATCAAGATCACAGCTTGATGCAAGCGGAAAATTTAATAAACCGGTTGCGACAAAGATTCTGCCAGCAAAGTCTTTCTACCCAGCTGAGAAAGAACATCAAGATTACTATAAGAAGCAGTCCTTCCATTATCGTCTGTATAAAAAAGGATCAGGCAGGGAGGACTTTATAAAAAACACGTGGAAAACTCCTGTGAATAAATCGGAACTTAAAGAAAAACTAACTCCACTTCAATACCATGTTACACAGGAGAATGGTACTGAACGTCCGTTTGATAATGAATACTGGAATAATTTCAAAGACGGGATTTACGTTGACATTGTATCTGGAAAAGCTCTATTCTCATCAAGGGATCAATATGATGCTGGATGTGGCTGGCCAAGCTTCACAAGGCCAATTGACAGCTATGAGATGGATGAAAAAACAGATACAACCCATGGAATGATTCGGACAGAAGTAAGAAGTAAAACGGCTGATTCACATTTGGGACATGTCTTTGAAGATGGCCCGATGGAAGCTGGAGGTTTAAGATATTGTATTAACTCCGCAGCAATGCGATTTATACCTAAAGATAAAATGACTGAAGAAGGCTATGACCACTATTTATACCTATTTAATAATTAAAGTTAACAATAAAAATATTATGTAAACAAAAGGAGAGAAATAATGATTCACTTAGACTGGGAAAATCGTGAGACAATTAAACAGATTGAATGTGTGCATACAGATGCAAAGAAATTTATCGTTAATAGAAAGCTGACTCCAGGAAAAACGTATAATGTTATCAACGAAACAGATGAATTTTATTTTATAATTGACAACAGCAACCGTGTTGGCGGCTTTTTGAAGGATTATTTCAAGGAAATTTAACATCATTTCCACCTCATTCTTATACAGAAAGTGTTTATCTGCACGATGCACTTTTATTTTTGTCGAATGATACGTTATAATGGATAATAGTTCTAATTCCGAAGCAAGAAGGAGGCGTTCGATTTGGCATTTGTTATTACATCACCATGTAAAACTGAAAAAGCTGGGGAATGTGTAGAAGTCTGCCCTGTTGATTGTATAGAAGAAGGCGAAGATATGTTTTATATTGACCCTGATATATGTATTGACTGTGGCGCGTGTGAAGCTGTTTGCCCAGTAGAAGCGATTTTTATTGAAGATGAGGTTCCTGAATCCGAATATAAGTATATTGAATTGAACCGAAAATTCTTTGAAGGCAGATGAATTTTAGCCACGTACTGTACAGAGTATGTGGCTATTATTTTGCTCTGAAAAAACATAGTAAAACTATCTGTTTCAAAGTATAATTAGGAAGTATTTATACTTAATTGACAGGGGACACAGCAATGAAAGAAATACATTGTTATCGGTTTGAGGCTAATATCTATACTGATTCAGAACTCGTATTTGAGTGCTTAAATAAGGACAAACATGTATTAAAATGGAATACACAGATAATAGAAAACATCTATGAGGGCAGTGAAAATGATCTGCAAGAAGGCGCAACCTTCATTACGAGACAGAAAATAGACAAAAAGGTGTATGAACTTGAAGCGAAATATACGAAATATGATCCGCCTTATAATGTCTGTGTTGAAACAGCAACTAAAGAAGGTATAAGCAAAACAGAATACCGTTTAAAAGTAGTGCCTGCTGGGACTGAATTAACAGTAGATGTTTATTTAATCCCATCCAATTGGATGTACAAAACATTTACTAACATGTTTAAATGGGCTTTTAAACATGTTTACGACGATCAATTCAATAATTTTATCGAATATGTCTACAAGGTTCAAAAACAAAGAAATTAATAAAACATAACTCATATAAATTTGATTTGATGTAAAAGACGCGTACTGAATTGTAGGTGTCTTTTATTTTTATAGTTATAGAGATTTAAAATCTTTTACTGAAACATCATGATTGCTGCAATAAAATAATAACGATTTTGCTGATGATTAAATTTCATCAATTATCTCACTATCACAAGTATACTTAGTTATTGAGACAATAAAACACATTTAATCAGTAACTTCCTATAATAAGTATTATGTTAACTCGGGAAAAAAATATAAAGCAGAACCCATGTCTATTCCCCTCGTTTCTTTAAAGTAGCATTAAAGTTATCCTTAAATAATTCATCGTTTTTTATCCATCTCTTTACCGTTGATGTTTTAACACCGATACACATACAGGCGTATTCCACTGAATGAACTGCTGCATAAATTGATAAAAAGTTTAATTTTCGCCTTTTCACGGCTTCTACTGTATATAAATGTTTTCTATCTGTCAGATCTTTAAGTGGTAATATCTCTTTTTGAAAAATATCATGTTTTCTTAATAAATACAGCCTTTTACTTTTATTTTCGTATATCCAATTAGAAAATAACTTGATGGATCTTCTGCCTCTTATATGTACCCGGTAATTTTTACCTTGTATTTGTAATTGAGGTTGAAATCCTTTTTCTTTGAGAACATGCATCAACTCTGTCATAAATAACTGTGAACCGCCAACAAAAGTTACAGTATATTGCTTATAATTAATATAGCCATCACCATCAAAATAACCTCTAATGAAGTGACTTAAATACTCATCTGGTACTTTAGGGAATTGAATACTATTGGATTTATTAGGTGTAACACCATGCAATTCAATTAAATCTCTTCTCATTACCTTGCTATTTAAATTTAGTAGATAAACACCAGAATTATTTTTGGTGATTATATGATTCGAATTCAGTTCGGCTCTAATACTTTCTAATATGTAGCTTTCTTTTTGTGAAAAGCTGATCATTTGTGTATTCGTTGCAATTGTACCATCTGCAATAAAAAATCCTAGTATATAAGCCATATTATTTGACCATGTCTTGAAGTAATCTTCATTTAACGTATATTTTCTCTTCCAGCTCCCTCTCGGTCTCATTTCCACGTTATTATCTTTCAATAGCATCCTAATATACCTTGGTGAAACACTTGCAAGTCTTGCAATTTCAGTTGTGCTTTCCCCATCCTCATATCGCTTTATTATTTCCTTTGTTTCCAATGTCCTCTTTCTAAGTCGGTTATTCACATTAATTCCTCCCCTTTCACAGAATGTACGTTCTTATTTTTGATTATAACATATATTCTAGAGATTCAAAGGATCTTATCTTTAGTTCTTACTTCCTCGTTTTCTGACACATTATTCTAAGATTATTTCATAAACCTTTACTTTACCTTTTATTTCTTGATAAGCCTCTTCCGCACTTTTCACTTTAAATCAACGCTGTTCGATCAGCCGATTCAATATTAACAGAACACGCGTCGCCAACAGCTTCAGCCACCTGCTATCTCTCAAAAATGCCCGAAGCAGCACCAAGAAATTTAAAATCAGCATAATTGTAATATTCATCTCCACAAGTGACATTAAAATCCAATACTTCTCTATAAAACGGCCCTTTTGTTCGTTATAAAGTTTATAACCCCGGTAATTTTCTCACTAATAATTTTATTTGTTCGTTATTAAGTACATCATAAAGACATCGAAGTCTAGAATTCTACAATCTAGATGTAAGAATCTATTTTGATTATTATTTTATACGGAATTGACTTGTCTTCTTACTAAAATTTAGGTTCCCTTGCATTTTTCAGTCAGTGGCGAAACATCTACATCTTATTTAGATTATTAAAGGCGCATTTTCAAAAAGAAAATGCGCCTTTGTTCAAAAACTTAGCTATTCGATTGATACATGCTACTAATTTGATAAAGCAAGCTTTATATGTGCTAAGTGATGCTCTTCATGCCATGCTAATTTAGCGATTTTTGTTGCTACTGTAATTTCACCGTTTATTTCATGTTTAAAGTTACGTTCCAATTGCTCTTCAGTCAAACTATTTCCCAGAGATACAATCCGCTCATTTATTCCCTCCAGCATCTTAAGAGAACTTTCTACAGGAAGCTCTGTATCCGGTTGAACGGCCCATTTATCCTGATCGAAATTTGGCACCATTGGATTCTCATCCGTTAAAGCAAGCTTCAAACGTTGATACATGTTCAACTGAGAATCCGCAATATGATGAACGAGCTGACGCACCGTCCAGCTGCCTTCACGATACTTTCTGTTTAATTCGTCTTCTTTTAATGAAGCAACAGTATTTCTTAAGCGATTCGCATATGTTTCAATTTCTTTTAACCATACTTGAACATTTTCTAGTGTTACCTCTTCAGGAACTTCTAATTCTCCAATAGGGTACTTGACATCCATTTTATAAACCCCTTTCCCTTATTTATATTCTCTCTATATCTTAACATAGATACCGAATCCTTTAAGCAGATGTGATTCCTGGTATTTAATCCACGTGCTCAAGGGAGTTGGGATCCGAGAAATTTGTTTAATTATTTAAAGATATAAAACCATATGTTCCTCATCATAATATGTATCATTAAATTTTAATGCCTTTTTTTCTATTCCAATTCCTTCAAAACCAAAAGAAATGTACAACTTTTTGGCAGGTATATTTGTTGTTACAACACTTATACAGATTTGCTCAATACCTTCTATACTTTTTGCCTTTTCAATTGCTGCAGAAAGTAATGCTTTCCCTAATCCTAATCCGCGTTTTCCAGGTTTAATATACATAGCAAAAATATTAGTTCTATGACTTAATTTCAATAGACTTTCACTTGCTAATGAAACAACACCTGCAAGTTGAGATTCCTCGAAAACCCCGAAAGTAAATGTTTTTTCCGGTGCTGCAAATCTGGTTTTATACTTTTCCGCTGTTTTATTCTTTTCTTCTTCATATGTTGATGCAAAGGCATATGGACTTTCCTGCAGCGCTTCAAGCCTTATTCTAAGATAGTCTTCAGCATCATCCGGATTTAATAATCTTATTTTCACGATATGCCACCCCCTATTTGTATACTAATATCTATTGTTCTTTTTCCTGCAAATTGATAATCTAATCTTTCATTTACTTATTGCAATTCTATATACTGGAATGCAAATCCAATTGGGTTTCTAGAATAATACAACAAGGTGATTAGTAGTTCAATAGCTAGAGTTTATTAAAAAACCGATAACCACCCAAGTAAAGGCATTATAGTAAAAATACTGCTGCAAAAGTCATCACAATTAAACCGATAATCACAGGAAAAAAGTTTTTACGAACCAAATCCATGACGGATACTCCACAAAAGCCTGCGATTGCAATTAATGATGACCACGCTATAATTGTTCCCCCACCAGTCCATATTGCCCCCATTTGCCCGATAGCTGCTAATGTTTCCACGTCAATAGAACCTGTTTCTAAGGAAGCTGCAAGTGCTCCTGTAAGAGGCAGTCCTGAAAAACCTGATCCATCCAGTCCTGTGATGATACCAATAACTAACAAGCTTAATCCAGCGAGTAAGGCACTTTGTGGTAAAAACTCCTGTGTAGAAGTAACAAGGTCAAATAATAATGCTGGTCCCTCCTCTACACCTAATATACTTCCTGAAAAATCAGGACTTCCTAAAAAGAAAAAACCCGCAATTGGAATCACCGGTCCCATTGCCTTAAATGCAAATACAAACCCATCTGTAATATGATTGCTAATATAATCAAGGGCATGGTGTTTTCCAAAAGCAACTGTCGATAATAATAACAGTATCGCTGCAACACCACCAACAAATGCAGCCCCATCTCCCCCAACCAAGTCACCGCCTGCAGTAAAAAGCTTATTGTACATCATGTAAATTACGACAATAAGAAGTGATAAAGGAACTAATATAGCAAAAATCTTGCTCCATGTATTTAGATTTGCAGTTCTTACTTTATTTACAGATGTTTCAGATGCATGTAGTGTTTGCAAATCCGCTTCATTCAATGGATCATTTGGGGAACGGATGGATTTTCGGTAAAATAAGTAGGCTAATAAAATGGCTGTCCCACCAGCAATCAGTGACATGATAAATGCTTTATCGGCTACAACCGCAGTATCAATACCAGCAGATGCAGCAGATAAACTCGGTGCAACTTGCACAATGTAATCTGAAGATAATGCCATTCCTTGACCAGCGATTGCAATAGCGACAGCAGCTATAATGGCGGGTAACCCAGCCCTTACTGCAGCTGGAACAAGTAATGCACATATTAGAGGAACAGCAGGTGTTGGCCAGAAAAACAAGGAAATGATATACGTAACTGCTGCCAGTACAAAAAAGGAAACATGACCATTTACCATCAATTTCTGAATTGGCTGGATCATTCTCTTATCCGCTCCTAAATCACGCAGTGAATGCAAGAGCGCTAACATAAACGTAATTATTAAAAATATGCTGAATAGCTCCTGGGCGGCAACTAAATTCGCATTGAATATTGCTGTAAATCCATCAATGATATTTCCTTTATATACCCATGCGATGATAAAAGTACCGAGTATCGTTGGTAACACGACACCTTTTCGAAAAATCATTGTTATGATAATTAAGAGCGTAAACAAGCCATAAAGCAGATGAGAAATGGTTAATTCCACTAGTGCACTTCCTCT
This sequence comes from Oceanobacillus sp. FSL H7-0719, assembly GCF_045040795.1. Classification (GTDB taxonomy): domain Bacteria; phylum Bacillota; class Bacilli; order Bacillales; family Amphibacillaceae; genus Oceanobacillus. The sequence continues at coordinate 966,539 of NZ_CP150301.1, forward strand.
CATTGAATGTGCTATACACTATGCAAAAATAAGAGGAAACGCTACATTGAGCTTCCAGTTCAACCTGCCATTAGTTTTGATTCATCCGATGCTTTATAGGGACATATTCAGGTAGCCTGTTCCCCAGCCTTGCGCATAACCATTTGATACACATTAGTGGAAACTTTCTTGCAGGGAATACTATTAGTTATTTTTTAAGAGCTTCTCTTGTTTCCAACAGAGTGATTGTTATTTCACATCAACTAAAAATAGAAAAGAGACCACCATCCTTGCTTAGAGATAGTGGTCTTTAATAAATATGATTTGTTTGATGAATGGCAGCATATGAAAGATACTGGATGAACTAGGGGGTTTTGTTAAATTATTGGATTGTCTTGGCGACGTTACAATTATATCATGCCGTACCAGGGGATTATTATGCACGACATTGTGTTAAGGAAGTGTCTCATATGATTTGAATTAATAGTGTTTTTTGTTACATTTATTTACTGGTCTGCAACACGGATTGTTTAGATCACTCCCACAATCATATTCCTCAACAGAGTTTATATTTTCTGTTGAATGTTTGACTGGGTAGTAATTTTCAACCCGAGTTATATTTCGATTAACATTTATAACATGGGTAGGGTGAACGCGTCGAACTGTTCGTTGATTTGTTGTTGGATTGACAACAGTTTCTGTTGGTGAAACAACTGTTTCTACATCATTTCCATTTCCATTGAAACCAGATGAATCAAGAAAGTTGTTGTCATTCGAATTCGAAAAGTTTCTTCCAAAAAGGAAATCATTCACGTTATTTGATCTATTACGGCCCATTTAAAGTCACCTCCTATTTACAGGTTCAATACTAATCTATTCATTTATAGAGGTTGTGTAATAGACAAGGGTTTACTCTATTAAAAAATCCACGAATTAATTAATTATAATTACCTAAAAAAAGCAGCTTCGCTGTAAATTTTACAGTTAAGCTGGGTTCTCCGCTTTCCTATTTAATATTCGCCTTGTCATTAGCCTATATGAAATAGCCCTGTATTCATCAATACAGAAACCAAAATGGCTAAGGTTTGACTCCTCCTATCCTTTCTCTGTAACCTGTTCCTGCGCTTATCTTAATAGAAAGCATTAACATACCTATCTGATTCACATCTTTCCAAAAGAATGGTAAGGTTAGGTTAAAGCATCGAACTAATTTTAAGTTTGACTATACCATCTAACCTTTGTTATATTCGGTTATATAATCGAACTAATCTGTCGATTGGAAAAGAAGGGAGCTGTTTGTTCGTGAAAAATGAAGTTTCAATTTTCATTATGGACGTAAGTAATTCCTCAAAAGAAGATATTGGCATGGAATTAAGTGAATATCTGAAGGAACTGCAAATCAGCATCGCCTACTGGACGCAATATATCGTCCCAACAAAGGTCACCCATCGTGCAGGCGATGAACTAGTCATTGTGAGCAGCGGGTACGCATCTTCCTATATACTTGCTTTCTATTTGAGCCGAATTTGGAAGTACACCGACCATCGGCCATATTTCGGTCTCTCCTTTGGCAATGTTGAAGAAGACCTAAGCAGTATAAATATAGAAACTTGGATTCACCCCTTGATGAAGCAAGCGAGATTAGCTAATGACTTCCTGAAAAAACAACAGGACAGAATGCAATTTCGTTTCGTACTGCCTCATTCGCATGCCACAAATGGCTTCGAAGTTTACAGCAGTGAGTTCGAAAAATTACTTAATACAATTTTAAGTTTAAAACAACTGCAAATAAACGAACAAACAGAGATACAGTCCCTTGTCTGTTCTTTGTATTTAATCCTTGGTCAGCAAAACAAAGTAAGCAAATATCTCGACAGGACAAAATCTACTATATCGAGTCATATGAAAAATGGCAAGACAGACGTTATTTTGGACGCGTTTCACGACATCATTAAAGTATTAACTTCATTAGAAACACAGCCAAATGACCATCGTGTGAATGAGCTGCAAACAACGATTAGGCAAAATGTAAATAACCGTCTCCAAAATTACTTACCTGCAGGAAGGAGAGCGGAATGATTATATTATTGTTGCTTCTTTCCCATTTAATTGCTGACTTTTGGCTGCAAACTGATCAGATGGTCAATGATAAAATGAAATATTTATGGAAACATTCGTTTCATCATCTGCTCGTAACCGGAATAGCCCTCGCGATTATATGGGCGTATAAGCCTGAATTTGAACATATAACCATTTATTTTATTTTACCTTTACTATTTATTATCATCACACATATACTGATTGACTTACTGAAAATAAAGCTTGTAGATTCAATAAAAAGTACGAAAACAGACAATATGAAAATACTAGGTTTCTTCTTAACGGATCAAGCTCTGCATGTAGTAATTATCTTCATAACTTGTATCCTGTTCTATAAAATGGAAGCTCTGCAAATAGTTGCGGATTTTCTGAGTTTATTCGGACCAAGTAGTTTACACCCTGCAAACACAGTAATATTCATGATAATAATATTTATTTTAGCAACGAGTGTCAGTGGACATATTGTAAAACACATCGTGGGCTCTTTACCATCAGAATTTGCGAATTTTGAAGGTGAATTAACATTAAGTAATAAAGTAATGAATGCAAGGGAAAATTTTCAGCCTAAGATGGAAAACAGTCTTAAAGAAGAATATCACTATTTCACTTACTCTTCCCCTCCTCGTTCACGTGGGAAGCTGATTGGGTATATAGAACGATTGCTTGTTATTATCTTAACAGTGATTGGCGCATACCCGTCGATTGCATTTATTATCGCAGCCAAATCTATTGCACGGTTTAAACAATTAGATGACCGCAACTGGGCGGAATACTTCTTATTAGGCACGCTATCATCCATTTTACTAGGATTAGTGCTCGGTCTTATCGTAAAAGGAATTATTATGTAAAAGAAAGGATGCCACAATTAAATTATTGTGGCATCCTTTCTAAAGCTAACCGCATATTGTAATAGTATTAACAATATACTTAGAATCAATATATTATAATCCTACTTTACCCATAGATTATTTTTACATGTGTATCAAACAATAAAATAAAAGTTTCACCAAAAGTTCTAGATGTATTGGTAATTTCCCTTAATGACTTTTAATACTATCTCCTCAATTATTCTATAAAAAAGCTCTTCCCCTTCAATAATAGGTGTACGTGAATAATTTTTTTATCGCTTCAGGAAAATATATTTAGTTATGTTTTGGAAATGTCGTTTATTCCAATCGCACTGCCTGGTCTAGGAGAATCAGCCGCTCCATACAACATACAAGTCTCCTGATCAATAAGAATACCGTTTACATCTCCGATTCGATCGTCAGCTGTTTCTTTTTTAAAACTTCTATCCAATTCATAACCCAATTCTTTTAGTTTATCCATGGCTTCCTGATTGATCCCATCTTCCCATTCCATCGAAAGCTGCGGATTATTGAAAATCCGAACCTCCGAAATTGCTTCTCCCAAATTCATTTTATAATCAATAACATGTAATAGAACTTGTGCTACAGAACTGATAATCGTGGAAGCACCCGGAGAGCCAAGCGTAAAGAATGGTCTCCCTTTATAGAATGCAATCGTTGGAGACTTGGAACTGATTGGAAATTTGTTTGCGTTTGGTTCATTTGCCGTACCAGGCTCTGGATTGAAATCTGTTAAATCATTATTAAGCATGAATCCATAACCATTAACCATAATTCCTGACCCAAATATTCGCTCGAGAGATGTAGTGCATGCGGCGATATTGCCCCATTGGTCAACAGCAGTAAAGTGGGTAGTGTCCATTCCGTGACGGCTCTTGTCCATTTTCACTTTATAGTTGCTGTCGCCTTGCACATACTTCCAGGGATCTCCTGCTTCTATTTTTTGTTTTCGCTGTTTAAAATCAATTAATTTTATTCTTTCTTCTATATACTCGTCGGCAAGCAGTGCTTTATAAGGAATAGTAATAAAAGAGGGATCACCAATATATGTTTGCTGGTCTGCCAGAACAACCCTCGTTGCTTCTGCAATCAGGTGATACTTTTCCCACGAATGGACTTCATATTGGCTAATATTCAGCTTTTCAAGTATATTGAGCAGTTGCGCTAACGTGAAGCCTCCTCCGCTTGGTGGAGCAGGAAATGCCATATCATATTCCTTATATTTTCCCCAAAACGGTTTTTCTATGGCAGCTTGGTAGTTTTCCAAATCTGCCTTTTTCATGATTCCACCATGTTCTGCTAATGTATCGATTATAGCGTCACCAATTTCCCCTTTATAAAGGGCGTTAAACCCCTCATCGCGAATTATTCTCAAGGATTTCGCCAAATCTGGCTGATAAAGAAAGTCTCCTTCCTTCAAAGGCTGTCCATCTGGAACAAATAACTTTCTTGCCTCTGTACCCAATCTGTCTTGAAAATTCTCGAGTGTTCTTTCCCAAGAACGATTGACCTGAAAACCTTCTTCTGCCAATCGAATAGCTGGATTAATAAGTTCTTCAAATTCGATACTTCCATGTGTATTATAAGCTAATTCCAGCATTTTCATTGCACCAGGCACTGCTACGGATTGGGGATTGGTGGACCGTTCATCAAATGGCAGCATCTCATCGTTTTCATCATAAAAAAGATTTGGTGTAACGGTTGAAGGAGCCCTGCTCTGTCCATTAAAAATTTTTGTCTCTTGTCTTTCAGCATGATAATACGTAAGAACGCCACCTCCGCCAATACCAGTATTCATGCCCTCCACAACAGTTAAGGCAAGCTGCATTGCTATAACGGCGTCAATGGCATTTCCGCCTTGTTTAAGTATTTCTTCCCCTGCAATAGCCGCTTCCTTAACAGCACAGGACACCATCCCGCTTTTCCCGCTTACCGTGTGTTTCTTTGCAGTATCACCAACTGGTTTCTGATTATGAAAAATTTCTTTCAAACTCATATACAATCACCTCTTATAGAATTAACGTTGTAGACAGACCCTGTTATAAGTGAATCTAATATAAAGTTGATCTGCCTTCTGTTTGTTCCTCAAATAGGAATACTTCCTATCTACCCTTTTCAACGAGGTTTTATTCCCAGAACACAGTGTAAGAGAGATTTGTATAATTTTTCTCTTCAATGTTGGGGAATGATTGTTTCAAAATGTGATTTAGTTTAAATACAAGATTAACCCTATAAAAAAAGATGCAGGAACCTAACTACATCTTTTTTAACATCAATTTTTGCTATTAATATATGTCTGTTCTTCCTCAGGGCTCAGAATTCCGTCTGCTGCCCCAATCGTACCACCCTGCAGCTTCCAGATTGTATTGTGGTCTTCATCAGCTTTTGAAAAATCTCCATTATTCCAGCGTTCTAGGATATTTCTATAAATATCCGGGTTGGTCAACTGAGTTTCGACTACTTCTAATCCGTCTAACAGCCATTGAATCCTTGTACTATTAATTTCATAAAATCCCCATTTTTGATCCGCTTTTACCTTCTGATGGCTCATACCATGAATATATTCCCGGTAATCTCTATCCGTAAGGCTTTCTAAATCTTTTTGCTGGCCAAAAGGATTCTTCCCTTCACTCTGAAATACGGCCATTTCTTCTTCTGTTACCGTTCCACCTGTCTCTTCGCGTAAATTTTCCAAATTAGCAGAAGGCCCATCATCATTTGTTTCTGCAATATGCATTAAATCGGAGACAATATAATAGACTGTACCGCTCAAAACAAGAACTGTGATGATTCCCAATATCCATAACATCTTTTTCAAAGCTATCTACCCCTGTAATTCATTTTTCCACAATATGATAATTACTTTTCTCTATATAAATATAATTAAAGATGCAATCAACTTCTATCCCACATAAAAAAGGCAATCCTAAACGATCACCTTCCTATTCCAAAACTTTCAACCATTTCAACTGTATCCTATCTAGTACTTTCCACTTTTGCATATATTCTCTCCTACTGTAATTTCTCTACAAATAGTTTCTTTAATGACCTGTAAAAAGTAAGTAATCATCCGGATTCCAAATATGCTCGTCATCCGCAAGATATCCACGCAGCCAGAGAACACCATCTATGTTTCTCAAATAAAATCCTTTGGGAAAATTATCATGCTCACATACGGGGTCAGAGATAATTGTAACGGATCCGTATGGCGCTTTCTTGGATTTAGAGTGGCTATGGCTATTAACTGCTGGTTGTTCAAGCCAAGTCAATCTCATATAGGGACCTAACTCAAGTGGACATACGTGCAGTCCAACAGATTTCGCTTTATTTATAATTGTTTTCATTTTTGCTCCATGCGGGAAGCCCAGTGCCTCTACGGTTAACATAACGATATCCAATGTGTATTTTTCACTTGATATAACTAAATGCTCACTATCAAACAATGTTTTTGCATAATCATTCATCATAATAGACTGTTTTTGAAACACTTGATAAAGCTCCTGTTTGGTATTACCACCAATGGTTACACTACTGCATTTAGTGAGAATCTCATCCATTTCTCTTGGCATCCTTCTGTCTGCCTCCTCTCACTTAAAGTCATAGTGTTTTAATAGGCTTTCCAGTTTTAGAGCTTTCGTAATATCTCCCTCTATCTTTAATTTCCCTGTCATAAAAGCTGCTGTACCGCCTATGCTGCCTAGTAAAAACTTATAAAAGTTTTTAAAAGACATTTTCATTGTACAATCTGAGTGGCGGGGATTTCCTTGTACGATGTTTGCCCTTCCATCCTGCAAACATAGCTGGTAAGTCCCTTCCTCCTTTCCTGTTATCTCGAATTGATAAATTAATTGCAGCCCCTCGATTGGTGCTGGATTTTCATTCATTCGTTCTTCTATTTTTTGCATTGTTTCATCTAAGGTTAATTGTACTTCGCTCATTTGATCTGCTCCTTTATTTTATATCCATAACGTCTTATAAAAGTGCTTTCATTTGAATTATAAGTGTTTTCAGATAAAATCACAACAATGATTTGTATTAATCTATTACTCTGGAATTTTCTAAGCAGTTAAAATATAATACAAATTTAAGTGACAATTTCTTAATACTTTGATACACTAAATTCAAATCTATTCATAATATTTTTCAAAACTACTAGGGGTGCCCAAAAATGGGCTGAGAGGAAAGTGTTGCATTCTTTCCGACTCTTATGAACCTGATCTGGTTAATGCCAGCGGAGGGAAGTAGTCAGACGAATTCGTCATAACTATTTTTCACGCCCAAACCAGATTAATAATAATCTGGTTTTTTTAATGCCTAATTTTGTCCCCTAAAGAAATGGAGGTCACGTATGAATCGAACACGTTTGATCACAATAATGGCTGTATTTATTGCAATCGGAACAATTAGTGCACAAATTGTATGGTTTCCTGCCGGTATTGCCAGAGCTTATCCAGTCCAACATGCAATCAATGTGATGTCAGCTATCACGCTTGGACCTGGTCCGGCAGTCATTATCGCCTTTATGATTAGCCTGCTGCGTAATATGCTGGGTTTAGGAACTTTACTCGCTTTTCCTGGTGCAATGGTTGGCGCATTCTTGGCTGGACTGCTATATAAAAAGTCCGGAATGATGTCACTTGCTGCCTTTGGTGAAGGTCTTGGAAGCGGAGTAATTGGTGCACTTGCTGCAGTGCCTTTTGCATACATCTTTATGGGTACTTCGGCTGGAGCATTTGCTTTTGTTCCCCCTTTCCTCGTCAGCAGTATATCTGGTTCGATTATTGGTTTGATCGTTGTTTCAAAGGTTCCTAGTAAACACTTACTTCAAAATTAAAGGAGAGTTAGGATATTAATGAAAGAACAATGCTTGGAAATGAACTTCAATAAAGTAAATCATATAAATAGGCTGGTGAATAAGAGATGAATAAAGTACCTTGTGCGCTTACCATTGCTGGAACAGATCCAAGTGGCGGAGCAGGAATACATGCTGATTTGAAAACCTTTCAGGAACTGCAAAGCTATGGTATGTCAGTGATAACCTCTATTGTTTCTCAAAATACTACAGGCGTTCAGGCAATTTCTCACGTTTCACTTGAGATGATTGAACAACAATTAGAATCAATTATTTCTGACATGCCAATCCATGCCTTTAAGACAGGAATGATTGCTAATCAAGAAATGATGGAAGTCATTTACAAAAAAATTATTAATCTAAATATCCCTTACGTCATGGACCCTGTCATGGTTGCAACAAGTGGAGATACGCTCATTGAAGAAGAAGCACGAAATTATCTCCGTACAAAACTTTTGCCATTGACGAGCGTTGTAACACCAAATATCCCTGAAGCAGAGTTTCTAACTGGTGAAAAAATAGAAACAACAGAAGATATGCAGTATGCAGCGAAATACATTGTACATGAATTTGGCGCAGGAGCGGCTCTTATAAAAGGCGGGCATCTTGATGGCGAAGCAATCGATTTTCTTTATGATGGGATAAACATGCAACACTTTTCTTCGCCTCGCATTGACACGAAAAACACTCACGGTACTGGCTGCACATATGCAGCGGCAATTACAGCTTATTTAAGTAAGGGTTTACCTTTATATGATGCGGTTAACTATGCAAAGGATTTTGTTACAGCAGCGATTCAACATTCCTTTGACCTTGGATCAGGCAGTGGTCCAACAAACCATTGGGCAATTCGCTTAGAAGGTGTTCATCTTGAATAAAATGATCATTAATAATATAAGAGAGAAGGCGCCACTAATCCACCATTTAACAAATCAAGTTGTTATGAATTTTACGGCGAATGGCCTTTTAGCTTTTGGCGGTGTCCCTGTAATGGCTAAAGCAGTAGAAGAAGCCGTTGATATGGCCACGATTGCGGATGGCATATTAATCAACATTGGAACATTATCACAAGCAGATCTGCAAGCTATGATTCTAGCTGGGAAAACAGCGAATGACCGTGGGATTCCGGTAGTACTAGATCCTGTAGGTGTTGCAGCGACTAAGTTTCGTGAAAAAGCTGTAAAACAAATATTAAAAGAAGTAAAGCCTTCTGTAATTAAAGGAAATGCCGGAGAATTGGCCTACCTTGTAAATATCCCTTGGAATACAAAAGGTGTGGAATCAATTGGTGAAGGAAATATAGCAGAGATTGCTTCTAAAGTAACCAAAACCTATCACACTGCAGCAGTAATCACGGGAAAAACAGATGTCATCTGTACGGAGAATAGTCTAGTTGAGAACAATACCGGTCACAGCTATTTAACAAAAATTACTGGTGCAGGCTGCCTCTTAGGCTCCGTTTTAACAGCCTGTTTAACAACGAATCATTCCATCGAAGAACAGCTTTTAACTGGAGTTCAATTTTATGGATTGGCAGCTGAACACGCAGCAGGCCTTTCAGCAGTGAATGGGACAGGAACATTTCTACCGCATTTCCTGGACGCATTATCTTTACCGGCAAAACAATTGGAGGGGGAATAGATGTCAATACAGATTAAGCCAGCTCTTAGAAAGTATTTCATTATGGGGAGTCAAAATTGTGAAAGTAATCCAAGTCTAATCTTGGAAACTGCTATTAAAGCTGGAATAACTATTTTTCAATTTCGGGAAAAAGGCACAAGTTCTCTTAAGGCAGATGCCAAGATTAAACTCGGAAAGCAGTTAAGAGAAATTTGCAGAGAGCACGCAATACCTTTTATTGTAAATGATGATGTTGAACTTGTTGATTTGCTTGATGCGGACGGTATTCATGTTGGACAAGATGATCAGTCAGTAAAAGAACTGCGTAAATACTTTCCAGATAAAATCATTGGTCTATCTGTCTCAACTCCAGAAGAATTAGCAAACAGTCCGCTGGAACTTGTAGATTACATTGGTGCAGGACCAATCTTTCAAACAGTGACGAAAACAGATGCAAAATCCGTGGTTGGCTTAGATTGGATACGATCCTTACGTGCTCAATTTCCAAGCCTTCCCATTGTTGGGATAGGTGGAATTAATACAGAAAATGCAGAGTCAGTCCTCAAAGCTGGGGCTGATGGAGTTTCTTTCATATCAGCAATTACTCAAGCAAAAAATATTGAAGAAAGTGTTAAGCAATTATAAGTATTGACAAAATCTCCTTTTCTTCTTAAAAGGAGATTTTGTCTACGTTTTATTTAGTTAAATACTTGCTCCCTTCCCTTACACTCAACTTTGCAAGTTGATTTCGAGAAATAAACTGTTTTACAGAATCTGGATTTGTCTTAGAGTATTCGCGAAGCACCCAGCCAATTGCCTTTTGGATAAAAAATTCCTTACTTGAAGCATGGTCATTAATAAAGCGATAAAGCAATTTTTCATCTGTATGTTCTTTATACTTTAATTGGAAAAGCAGTGCACTTCGCTGCAACCACATATTCTCACTTTTATTCCATTCTTCGATTATTTCAGAAATGACTTCTGGATGATCACTGGCAATCTTCCCTACGGCCTTTTGAGCAAGCATATCTGCCGTATCCCACCAGGACTTTGTAGTAATCAACTCCTCCAGCAGAAATAAATCTTCTTTACGAAGCTTTTTTAAAGATAATCCAATATGATCCATTGCTACATATTGATATTCCCTTTCAATGGATTGCCACAAGGAACGGACAAACTCGGGTTGGAAATCTTCTTCTTTTATCTTCGTTTCCTTAAAGAATTGCTGTGTCAGATTTTTTCTTAAAGGTGTTTTTATCCCTAAAAACATAAATTGATTACGCATATACTTCTCCATATGAAATGCATTCTCATCATTTGCATGCGCCGTTAATATAGCTTGCATCTTTTCTATGTAGCTCATCAGTGGTCCCTCTCAATCAGAAAAATCAGGTATCCAGCATTGAATACCTGATTTTTACACTTATTCTATATAGAAGTATAAACGATTGATCATTAAGACTGCAATGCCATTCCACCGGAAGTATTTTTTTCCATATGGTGGCATGCTGCCCGGTGATCTTCTTGCATATGGTCAAGATTACGCAATTTCGGCTGCTGTGTGCGGAAAGTTTCGAAGGTATCTATAACGGAATTGGTATCCCTGCTGTCGAGCCATTCGAGCCTTCAGTCTTTGGATATGACGAATCTGTAAGCGGAATTTCATATGATATTGAGGCCGCCAAAGAACTGCTGGCTGAGACTGGTTATGAGTATGATTTGAAACAACAATCTGAACAAAATATAATGAACAGCGTGTTGAAACAGACCCTGAAACAAGACAAGCACTATTTAGTGAAGCACAAGAAATGCTTGTAAAGCTGGCACCAATGCTTTATCTCAACCACCAGGAATATCTTCTAGGTGTGAATGATAATGTAAAAGATTTCAGCATTGACGCGCAAGGCACCTATCAAATCAAGCAAGCGTATATTGAGGAATAAGAGATATCCAGCAATACAAAACGAACCTCCTATAGTTGGAGGTTCGTTTTGTTATCTTTGAAAATCTTCTTCTTTAGGATAAATACGTTCGTCCATCGGAATATCTGGATTAATGTCTAAAAGCATAGAAATAAACTTGTCCCGATTTTTTGGTGAAATGGAAACAACATCATATTTTCCACAGGAAATCTGTATTCTTTTAAATGACAGAGCTGGTGCGATTAGTGGCATTTTTGATAATAGTACAAGCTTTATATCTGGAATATGGATAGTCTGACGAATAGGGCCATAATAAATCTTTAGCTTCTCCCCTTCAATCTTATACCCCGTCCGAAGCCAGAACCACAAAAGAAAACCAGCGAGCAAAATCATAATGCCTGCAGCAAAAGGTTGTCCATTTACTAAAGGCAGAATAATTCCTGCAAGGCTGATTGCCCACGTAATTATCGTAATCCACTTATCTCTTATCGATGGAAAATACATGTTATTCCTCCCGTTTGTTAACGTTTTGATTAGAACTACAATAATATACGATTAAGATTTTTAAATTCCAGTTCTGTTAATTTTGCTTCAATTTTTTCCATTTCAAACCTGCGCAGTGCTGTTTCCAGTTCACATTGGATTGGCACATCGCATTTTATTACTGCAAGCTGTCTTGATAAGTGAAGCATATCAAGATGTTCGCTTAATTTCGTACGCACACCATTCGTTAGATTCTCTACATTCTCTAATAAACCCTCAATACTTCCATATTCCTTCATGAGTTTTAAGGCAGTTTTTTCACCTATCCCTTTTACACCAGGATAATTATCTGCAGTATCCCCCATTAAGCCTTTGACATCAATCACTTGATGTGGGTGAATTCCTTTTTTATCATAGAAATTATCGATGGTATAAAGCTCATAATTCCCTAGTCCCTTTTTCATAATAGATACATGAATATTATGATCAACAAGCTGTAGCATATCCTGGTCGCCTGTCAGAATGATAACTTCTTCTGTCTTACTGTAGAGCTTGGCCAATGTTCCAATACAATCATCTGCTTCAAAATTTTCGAGTCCAATATTTGGTATATTGAATGCTTCAACAACCTCTTTTATTAAATCAAACTGTGGAATAAGCTCTTCTGGAGGTGCTTCCCGATTTGCTTTGTATTCTGGGTAAATTTCATTGCGGAAAGTCTTGCTTCCCATATCCCAGCAGCAAATGACATGTGTTGGTTCATATGTTTTTTCTGCATCAAGGAAATAACGCAGAAATTGATAAATTCCATTTGTTGGTATACCCGTGCTGGTTTTCATAAAGTTTCCGCGAAAAGCAGTCGCAAAGAAACCCCTAAATAATAAAGCCATACCGTCAACTAATAAAACGCGATTTTTTTCCATTTGTTACACTTCTCCTGCCTCTTCTTCCTGAACAAGCTGTTTAAGCAATGTCAGATTTCTCTCTAATAATTCAAAGTCTATTGGCGCATCCAGCATAGCAAAATAGTTTATCACATGCTGGTGCAGCTTTTGATTTGTCGATTCTTTCATCTGTTTTATCGATACTTCCCATTGTTTGCTGTAGCTCGCAATCATAATTTCTTCATTATCCTTGATAAATCCATCTGCAAAAGGAAGTAAGGCTGCATATAATTGCTCTTTCATCGTTTCTTTTTCATTTTGTACAAAGAAAGCCTTTGTTCCTCTGTATTTTCCAAGTATATGCTGAAATTCTTTTAAAGATATTTCTTCAATCTTTTCTTTATATGTCGGCGTCTGGATCTCTATTGTATACTCATTCGGCAGATCAAACAATGCATTTTTCGCTTTGTTTTCTGTTATAAACACACGATATACTTCACTGGCCAATTCCTTAGCCATGCCTTCTACACGTAAAGAAACTGCCTGTAATTCCTGATTAAGTTCAAAACGGACATACTCAAGTAAATTTTCTAATGCACCTGTTAATTGTTCATTTGCTCTTCGACCATTTTCAGTAATTGTTGTCGGATTAAACATTTCCTTAAACATATCGTGAAAGCGAATGCCCAGGCGCTCAATAACATAGAAAAGCTGTTTTTCAATCCGCTGCTTAATCTGTTGTTCGTATACAGCTGTTTCATAATCTGCAACAAATTGACCCATTGCTGCTTCATCTAATTTTATTTGCTGCTTCTGCTTCTCCTTTTCACCAGCATCCAATGTAACAGAAGCAATATAATGATCTAGTGTATCATGTACCCGCCTGATATCCCATAGGGCACTTTCAACTATTAGTGCAGCCAAATCATGATGAATAAAGGACGAAAAATTACTTTCAAAAGTTTTCATTTGTTCATTTAGAGTAACACCATCAAGCTTTTCTTCTAACGATTGCTTACTGGAAACCGGGAAAAGCTTAGCATTTCGAATTCCCAGCTTAACTAACTCATCTTGTACATAGGATAATACAAGATTTAATTCTTTTTCATTTTCTGCAAGGTCAGCAGCATTGACAATAAAGAACATTTTATCAAGCTGAAATACTTCCTTCACTCTGCCAAGCTGCATCAAAAAGTCCCGATCAGCCCGAGATAATGCATGGTTATAATATGTTACATAAAGAATGGCATCTGCATGTTTAATATAATCAAAGGCAACATTTGTATGCCTTGCATTCACTGAATCTGCGCCCGGCGTGTCAACCAAGGTAATCCCTTGATTTGTAATTGGTGAATTGTAGTATAAATCAATTGTTTCTATATAGCAGGCAATCGTTTCATCTGTTACATAAGTCGCAAAATCATCAAGCGAAATGGCAACCTGTTGACCAATAACTGGATTAATTGTTTCATATCCTGTTATTAAAGCTTGAATATAAGCTTGATACGTCTTGTTTAAATTTTTATGCTGATAGATTTTTTTCTTTTGAATCCAGTGGATTAACTGAGTAAAATCTTTTCCATCTGGTGAAAGCTTATCTGTCATTGCCAGCAGCTCTTTAAATAAACTCTTTTCATTCTTCATTGTAACAATTACTGTTCCATGTGGTTTCTCTTTGGAAACAGGATGAATGCGATTGACTGTGGCTGTAGTCGGATTTGGTGATACTGGAAGTACACGCTCACCAATCAATGCATTGGAAAAAGAAGACTTCCCTGCGCTAAATGCACCAAATAATGCAATTGTGTGGGTACGATTCGCTAAACGTTGCTTTTTTACACGTAAATCATCCATTAGATCATTAAAACCAGGCAAGGCTTGAACTGCCTCAAGTGCTTGATTTATTCGTTTAATGATATTATCAACAGAATATAACTTATCTTCTTTTTCTTTTCTATCTTCTGTTATTCTGTTTATTTTTTGTTTACTTTCCTTTTTAATTTCAACTGGACTTTCTTGAACGATGAATTGGTTGTTTTTCTTGCCATAATCCTGGTAAGCTACTTCAAAGCTCGCTTCATTATAACTTGGAGAGACAAATTGTGCATCAATGCTTTCTAGCTTCATCTCCAATTCATTTTGAATTTTATCGTATCTTTCTTTTAAAGCTTGTGCTTCACTTAAATTTTGAAATTTATCTTGTTGTTCTGCTAACGATTGAGCATTTTTATCTTTTAATGCTTTCTTTATCTTACCAAGCAGATCTAATGCATTACGTTTAAATTTCCGCTTAATATCATCCGCAACATCATTCGTATAATTTAATACATAATCACCATTTACCTGAGCACCAGGCTTTATCAGTTTCTTTAAATCCATCGTATCATAAGTAATCGTGAATTTATTGACAGCATCTTGAAGGACAACATCTGTTATTGAATAATTTCGGTTGATAGTTAAAAATTTATCTCGTAATTTCCACTGGACCGCAGATTCTATTATTCCTTGCAAGCTTTCCATAAAATCTGTTAACCGCTCGATTCTCTCTTCTTCTGTTTTTTTCTTTGAACTGAAAAGACCCACTTTAAAACCGGTTTGTTCTGATTCGAGATATCTTTCTGCCTTATCGCGTAATTCTTTTGGCATTAAATATGCATTATGGAGCGTATTTGTCAGTTCTTGGTTAAACTCTTTTTCAAGCTGTTCTGGCTCATCCTTCAGCTGATTAATCTTTTCTTCAAGCACTTTTATTTCAGATAGCTGTGATTCAAGTGCTTCATCATCTGCTATATCATGGAGCAACTCTTCGTATTGATCTTGAAGAAATTTTTTATGTTTATTTATAACCTGCTTGACAGAAGCATCCATATTAAAATATTGATCGCTTTTATCTTGCATCATCGAAAATAGAGTTTTCTTTACTTTTGAAAATTGATTCATTTCAAGTGAAAAATCAAATAATGAGGTAAAGAAAATATCCTTTGGTCTGATGTTCCATTGTGAAAAAGTTTGTTCAATACTGTCCGCGAAACGTGTAAATGATAACTCTCTTTCATTATGCTTATCTATTTGATTGATTATTAAATAAAATGGTATGTTATTCTCCTGCAAAGATTGCAGAAAGTAAAGATTAACTTCAGATTGCACATGATTATAGTCCATTACGTAGAAAAGAACATCAACCAAGTGCAGAGCCCCCTCCGTCATTAATCGGTCTGCATCATCTGCCGCATCAATCCCGGGCGTATCAATAATTGCTGAGCCGTTCGGAATAATTGGTTTTGCTGTACTAATTTCAATTTTTCTGATTGTGTCTTTATCCATAGAATATTCTTTTATCATATCAAGGTCATATGGCTCCCGATATTCTATTGTTTCTGAGTCATTAAAAAAGACTCTTGCCCAGCCTTTTCCTGACGTCATTTTAACGATATTTGCACTCGTAGGTATTGGACTTTTTGGTAATATATCCTGTCCAAGCAACGCATTAATAATCGAGGATTTTCCAGCAGAAAAATGGCCTGAAAAACTGATGATTAATTCTTCCTTTTCGAATTTATCGTATAGGTCGAGAATTTTTTCAGCATTCTCTTGGTCATTATTTGCAAGCATTTTCTGATGCAGCGCTGCCAGTTGACCCTTATTTGTTTTTATATTTACCTTTTCTTTAATCATGAAACTTTTCCTGCCCCTTTGGTAGAACCCTTTTATTCTATTATACGAAATCACACCTCGAAATTCTACCTATGGTGCTTACAATTCATAATTACGGTCAATCCTTAGCAAAAAATATATTGTTTACATAATAAAGTTATGTAATACCACAAAAAAACCTCGGCAACTACCTTGCCGAGGCGGAACTTTTAAACTGGGTATACACCATGCTTTCTTTCTGTGAAAATAATATTTTTGTCGGCATAAATGGCATAGCGCTCAAGTAATTCTTTACGAAGCTGATCTGGATTAATAATATCGTCAACGACAAGCTCTGAGGCTAAACGATAAACATCAATTTCTTCTTTATATTCATCCTGCTTCTCTTTAATAAATGCTGCTCTTTCTTCTTCGGGAAGTTCTGCAATCTTATTTGCGTTCACAGCATTAACTGCTGCCTCTGGACCCATTACAGCAATTTGGGCATTTGGAAAAGCAATGACACAGTCTGGATCGAAAGCTGGTCCTGCCATGGCATATAGTCCAGCACCATAGGCTTTTCTTACAATTACAGAAATCTTCGGAACAGTAGCCTCACTCATGGAAGAAAGCATTTTCGCTCCATGACGGATAATTCCTTCACGTTCTACCTTTGTTCCAATCATAAATCCTGGAACATCAGTTAAGAACAGCAACGGTATATTGAAAGCATCACATAACTGAATAAACTTTGCTGCCTTATCTGCTGAATCTGTGAACAGTACGCCACCCTTAACACGGGGCTGATTTGCAATGATTCCTATTGAATTTCCATTCAAGCGAGCAAGTCCCGTAATTAATTCTGGTGCAAATTTCTTTTTAATTTCACAGAAGCTATCTTCATCAATAATTTGATCAATGAGATCAAACATATTAAAAGCGGCATTTTGATTTTCAGGCACAATATCAGTGATTGTCTTATCTGATTGTTTTATTCCTTTCGTATTGAGTACGGGAGGATTGCTTCTGAAATTTTTCGGGAAGTAGCTTAAGTATTTGATTGCATAAGAAATCGCTTCTTCTTCTGACTCAACAAGCACATCACCAACACCCGAAACTGTACAATGCATATTAGCCCCGCCCATTTCTTCGAGTGTAACCTTCTCTCCAATAACCTTCTCCGCCATTCTAGGTGAACCTAAATACATGGAAGCATTGCCATTTACCATCACAACAACATCACAAAATGCTGGGATATATGCTCCGCCTGCTGCAGAAGGACCAAATAATAAACAAACCTGCGGTACTCTGCCCGATAACTTAATTTGATTATGGAAAATACGGCCTGCTCCACGTCTGCCAGGGAACATTTCTATTTGATCCGTAATACGCGCACCGGCAGAGTCGACAAGATATAAAATAGGAATTTCCAGCTTTAATGCTGTTTCTTGTATGCGAATAATCTTCTCAACCGTTCTTTTTCCCCATGAACCAGCTTTTACAGTAGAATCATTCGCCATTACACAAACATTTTGGCCATTGATTTTGCCAATCCCGGTTACGACGCCATCTGATGGCAGCGAATCATCGATACAGTTTGCGAAAAAAGCATCTTCAATATTTAAGTCTTCATCAAATAATAATTCGAGACGCTTTCGAACGAATAATTTACCTTTAGCGGCATTTGCTTCATGATACTTTTCTTTTCCACCTTGTTTAATCTTATCTATTTTTTCCTCTAATTCATTTACAAAAGACATATTCATCCTCCCAATCTATTCACCTTTATATCTGGGTTTTCGTTTTTCTTTAAATGCGAGCAGCCCCTCTTGCCTGTCTTTCGTTGGGATTGTTTGTTTATAGCTTAAATGCTCGATTTCAAGACCAGTACTGATATCTGTCTGCATCCCTCGATTAATTGCAGTTTTTGCCTGTTCCAAAGCGATTGGTCCATTACTAGCAATTGCTTCTGCAAGCTTCATAGCTGTAACGATTAACTGACCCTTTTCCGTTACTTCTTCAACAATTCCAAGTTTAAGTGCTTCTTCTGCACGAACCGGTTTTGCAGTATAAATTAACCGCTTTGCCTGGCCTAAACCAATTAATCTCGGCAAGCGTTGCGTCCCCCCAGCACCTGGTATAATTGCTAAAGATGTTTCGGTTAGACCGAGCTTTATTTCATCAGCAGCTATTCGAATGTCACAGGCAAGGGCAAGCTCTAATCCGCCGCCGAATGCCGCTCCATTTATAGCGGCAATTACAGGCATGCGCAGTCTTTCTATGTTATTCATCGTCTCTCCGATATAACGCACGGTTTGAATAACTTCACCCTCTGACATATTTTTTCTTTCTTTAAGATCTGCCCCTGCACAAAATGCCTTATCACCCGCACCAGTAATAATCGTACAGTATACATTTAAATCATTATCGATTATCTGAAGCGCTTTATTAAACTCGTTAAGCATTTCTATAGATAATGCATTGGCTGCGTCTGGACGGTTCAATGTTACAATTGCTATGTTATTTTTAATTTTAATATCTATCATAGTTTGTTAAATCCCTCACTTTATTTAAAAGTAATCAGGTTATAAAGAGATAGACTTGTTTTTACTCAATAATTGCAATTTCATCGCCTTCGTTGACAAAGTCTCCTTCAGCCACTTTTAATTCTTTTACAGTACCATCTTTCTCTGCAGCGA
Source organism: Oceanobacillus sp. FSL H7-0719 (assembly GCF_045040795.1). GTDB lineage: Bacteria > Bacillota > Bacilli > Bacillales > Amphibacillaceae > Oceanobacillus. The sequence goes on from NZ_CP150301.1 coordinate 985,580, forward strand.
TTGGGATTTCCATTTTCATTGATTCTAAAATAACAACATCTTCACCAGCTGTTACTGTATCCCCTGTATTTTTAACAACCTTCCATACATTTCCCGCCATACTTGCCACAATTTTTTCCATTTCAATTTCCTCCTTCGTTTATCTGTATCAGTGGTAAATAATATTCTTCTACAAAAGCTGTAGTTGTTATGCCTTGTTTAAAAGCTTCAATTTCTGCCGTTTTTTGCAGCATCGGTATATTGGTTTTTATACCTTCAATCCTATAATCATTTAATGCAGTTTGCAGATTCTGCACTGCTTCGTCCCTGGTTTTTCCTCTTACAATTAACTTTCCAATCATCGGATCATAAAACGGTGTTACCTTATAATTTTCAGTAAAGGTAATGTCATTCCGAATATTTTCTCCTTTTGGAAGAGTGATAGATGTAATTGTTCCTGGGGAAGGGAAAAACCGTATAGGATCTTCCGCATAGATTCTTGCCTCAATTGCATGCCCTGTTCTTCTTACCTCTTCCTGTTTAAAAGGCAAAGGTTTATTATCTGCGATTAAAAACTGCATTTCAACGATATCAATGCCCGTAATTTCTTCTGTTACTGGATGTTCTACTTGTATTCTCGTATTCATTTCCAGAAAATAATAGTTTTCCTCGCTATCTACTAAAAATTCAATTGTCCCAGCATTACTATAATCGATTGATTTAGCTGCAAGTATTGCGGCTTCACCCATTTTTATCCTAGTATTCTCTGATATAAATGGAGATGGTGCCTCTTCAATGACTTTTTGATTCCTTCTTTGAATGGAACATTCTCGATCAAATAAATGAACGATATTACCCAATTCATCAGCAAGAATCTGAATTTCAATATGATGTGCGTGGTCTATCTTCTTCTCAAGAAACATGGAACCGTTGCCAAAAAAATTCAGGGCTCGTTCCGAATTATTTGCAAACGACTTGCGCAGCTCTTCCTCATTATGAACAACCTGCATGCCGATCCCACCACCCCCGGCAGAAGCCTTAAGCATAACAGGATATCCAATGGATTTCGCGAGTTTAACTGCTTCGTCAACATCTTCTATTGCCTGGTCATTTCCTGGCACTACCGGAACACCAGCTCTTTGCATCGCTTTCCTTGCAGCGATTTTATCCCCCATTTGTTTAATGACTTCAGCCTCCGGGCCAATAAATAGAAATCCTTCTTGCTTACATCTATCTGCAAAGCGGGCATTTTCACTTAAGAATCCATAGCCCGGGTGAATCGCATCAACGTTTGCCAATTTCGCAATTTCAAAGATTTTATCTGTATTCATGTAACTTTCATTTACATGAGCTGGACCTAATAAATAGCTTTCATCTGCGAGCGAAACAAATGGAGCATGTTCATCTGCTTCTGAGTAGACAGCAACAGATGTAATTCCCATCTTTTCGCATGTACGAATGACACGCGCAGCGATTTCCCCTCTATTTGCAATTAATACCTTCTTTATCATAAGCTGCCCCCTAATCATTTAATCCCAAGCCGTGATTAACATCCTAAATATCTTGCAATAACGACACGTTGCACTTCAGAAGTGCCCTCTCCAATTTCCAGTAATTTTGCATCACGTAAATATCTTTCTACTTCATATTCACGCATATAGCCATAGCCGCCATGAATCTGAATTGCCTGATTAGCAGTACGTACTGCTGTTTCAGAAGCATAGAGTTTGGCAAAAGCAGCTTCTTTTCCAAATGGTTTTCCCTGGTCCTTTAACCAAGCTGCCTTATGTACCATATTTCTTGCTAATTCAACTTCCATTGCCATATCAGCCAACTTAAATTGTATAGCTTGGAATTTAGAAATCGGCTGACCGAATTGCTGCCTTTCCTTTGCATAAGCTAAAGCTTTTTCAAGTGCACCTTGGGCAATTCCCACTCCTAAAGCAGCAATTGAAATTCTCCCGCCATCAAGTGTAGATAAGAATTGATTAAAGCCTTTATGTTCTTCACCAAGCACATTTGAGCGAGGAACACGTACATTTTCTAATACAATTTCTGCTGTATCAGATCCGCGGACACCCATTTTATCGTAATTGCTCGTGATTGTTACACCTTCCGTGTCAGTTGGCACAATAATAGAAGAAATCAATTTCTTTCCATTTTCACCTTTAGCGGTTACTGCAGTTACAATCAGCACCTTCGCAAAGCTTGCATTCGTGATGAAGCATTTTTCTCCATTAATAATGTAGTGATCCCCATCAACGATGGCAGTAGTTCTTGTACCTCCCGCATCTGACCCGGCATTCGGTTCAGTCAAACCAAAAGAGCCAAGCACTTTTCCTTCAGCAAGTGGTTTTAAGTATTTTTCCTTCTGTTCCTCTGTACCGAAATAGTAAAATGGACTCGCTCCTAAAGAAACTGCAGCTGCATAGCTTAAACCAGTACTGCCACATACACGTGCAATTTCTTCAACTGCTAAAGCATAAGAAAGTGTATCACCACCAGAACCTCCATATTCTTCTGGGAATGGAATACCCAGTAATCCTAATTCTCCAATCTGCTTAAAAATATCTTCAGGGAATTCAGCTTTAGTATCAATTTCGATAGCCCTTGGACGGATTACATTTTCCGCAAAATCACGGACCATCTTTTTAATCATCGATTGCTCTTTTGTTAATTCAAAATTCAACGTATCACACTTCCCCCATCTTTTTAAATGTTGACCGACTGTTTGGTCGGTTTGAGTTTAAAAAATTACTTCTTAAAATAAATAGAAGTATATACTCTCTCGCTATATTGTTACCCTTTATTTAATCATTTGTTAAAACTGCATGCATAATCAAATCAATATAGTAGTCTGCAATTTCTGCAATATTGTTCTGTCCAGATCGCTGATACCATTTGTATGTCCAGTTGACCATTCCCAATATGGCCATCGTTGTAATTTCTACAGAAAGTTCCTGGCGAAATTCACCAGAATCAACACCATCTTTTACAGTTTGCTTTATAATTTCTTTAAAGTTTGTGCGTTTCTTTTTAACAATAATTTCATGCGCTGGCTGCAAATAGATGCTTTCCTGATAAAAAACGGTGAGATGGGCTTTGTAAATATCGAAAACGCTTACAAAATCTTTAATAATTCTACGCAGTCTTTTAGTCGGTGACTGATGCTGCTTACTTGCAATCATGGCCTTTTCTAAAACATAACTAATGAAAATATCATGAATTATAAACAAGAGCTCATCTTTGGAGGAAAAATGATGATAAAATCCACCCTTTGATATCCCTGCCGCTTCAACAATTTGTTTTACCGATACACCATGAAACCCATGCTTTTCGAATAATAAAAGTGATGTTTCAATTATACTTTGTCGCAGATCCGTTTGAATACCTCCTTTTAAATATTCCATTTATTTTTACTTTAACATAATATTTTCAAGAGATAAAGTATAATCTAATTTTCGTTTCCATTTATCGCTTTTCTTGATAAGGCATGCTTGACTAAATTTGGACAATAGGTATTCACAATTGGAATCTTAGAGTTTATAGCATTTTTCTTTAAGATAATGCAAAAGCCTGGAGTTTACCTCCAGGCTTTGATTTATTCTTCGTTTTTTGTTGCAAATGGACTCCGGTATGCTGCTTCTTTCCAAACATTTGTTATTTCCCCATCGTGATCTGTATCAATAACGAAAGAACCATTGCTTGTTCGTTCACTTGCCGAAAGTTCCAGCGGGAAAATATGATGTATTTCTTCTTTTGTTGTTTGGAAAGCGATGCTGTCTTGATCATCCACTGCATAAAATCCTTTGAGAATATGCGGCTTTTTCTTTAATGTCCTTAACATTAGTTGTCCGCGTTTTGCTCTTGTTGATTTTTCCAGCCCGTTTAAATTCATTCGCTTGACAGCACCTCTTTGCGTAACAAGTACAAGAGATGGGTCTGCCAATTCGTCAAAGACTTGACCGTTTATTACATACTCATCCTTCTTAAGCTGAATTGCTTTAACACCTGCTGTGCGCTGTCCAGTAGTATTTATCTCTGATTCGTGATACCACAGGCCATAACCAGTATCAACTGCAATAAATATATCCGAATAACCGTTTGTCTGGTAAACACCGATTAATTCGTCATCTGCTTTCAAATTAATCGCAATCATTGCTTTCACTTGTCTCTGTGTCTGATATTTATCAAGCTCTGTCCGCTTCACCATGCCATTTTTTGTAAAGAAGGTTAAATATTTATTTTCTTCAAATTCCCTTACAGGTATTACATTAATAATTTTCTCTTCATTTTCTAAACTGGCAAAATGTGAGATATGAGCGCCAAGATCTTTCCAGCGTATATCCGGAAGTTCATGAACAGGGAATAAAATAAACCTGCCTTTATTTGTGAATAAAAGCAAATTATCTGTTGTATTTACTTCAAATAGTCCGATTAAGTAGTCGAGATCCTTCATCATCAAATCTTCTGTATTTGAAGCACTGTAAGATCTTAGACTAGTCCGTTTCAGGTAACCATCTTTGGTAACTGAAACAACAACATCTTCACTCGCAACAAGCACTTCAATATTAATTTTTAATTCTTCTATTTTATTCTCAATTCGAGTTAAGCGAGGTGATTTAAAGTTCTTTTTAATTTCTCGCAAATCCTTTTTAATGGTTTTCATAAGAATTGCTTCACTGCCAAGAATTGCTTCATATTCTTTAATATTCTTCTCCAGTTCAGCCGCTTCTTTTTCAAGCTGTGTAATATCTGTATTCGTTAAGCGATATAACTGCAGATTTACGACAGCTTCTGCTTGCGCTTCAGTGAAATCATAAGCTAGAATCAGCTGTTTCTTTGCATCAGCTTTGTCCTTTGAAGCTCGAATTGTTGCGATCACTTCGTCTAATATAGAGATTGCTTTAATTAAGCCTTCAATAATATGCTCACGGCTTTTTGCCTTGTTTAGATCAAATGTAACTTGCCTGGTCACTACCTCTTTTTGATGATTGATAAAAGCATCAAGAATTTGCTGCAGAGACATTAATTTTGGCGTTTTATCTTGAATAGCAACCATATTGAAATGATAAGAAACCTGCAAATCGGTATTTTTATAGAGATAGTTTAAAATACCTTCTGCATCTGCATCTTTCTTTAGTTCAATAACTACGCGCAAGCCTGTTCTGTCCGATTCATCACGTACCTCCGCAATACCCTCTACTTTTCGGTCAATACGCAATTCATCTATTTTCTTAACCATATTTGCTTTATTTACTTCGTAAGGAATTTCATCAATCACAATTTGTTGGCGATTGCCTCGAATCTCTTCTATTTGGGCCTTGCTTCGAACGATAATCCGCCCTTTTCCTGTTTCATATGCCTTTTTAATCCCATCTATACCTTGAATAATTCCTCCGGTAGGAAAATCTGGTCCTTTTATTACCGTCATCAGCTGATCAACGGTTACCTGAGGCTTATCGATTTTCATAATTACAGCATCAATAACTTCTTCCAAATTATGTGGCGGAATATCTGTTGCATAGCCCGCAGAAATTCCGGTTGACCCATTTACAAGCAAATTCGGAAACTTAGCTGGAAGAACAACAGGCTCAGTCGTGGTCTCATCAAAATTATAGATGAAATCGACAGTCTCTTTATCAATATCACGGAGCAGTTCTGCAGAAATTGCAGACAATCTTGCTTCCGTATAACGCATTGCTGCTGGAGGATCACCATCAATACTTCCGTTGTTTCCATGCATCTCAACTAATTCTTTTTGTAATTTCCAATCCTGACTTAAACGGACCATAGCATCATAAACAGATGTGTCACCGTGTGGATGATAATTACCAATTACTGTTCCGACTGTCTTAGCTGATTTACGGAAGCCTTTGTCGAATGTATTCTTTTCCATATGCATTGCATAAAGAATTCTTCTTTGAACCGGCTTTAAGCCATCACGTGCATCTGGCAGCGCGCGGTCCTGGATAATGTATTTACTGTATCTTCCAAATCGATCACCAATTACTTCTTCAAGTGTAAGATCGAGAAATTTTTCCTCTTGAGCCACCTATGTTCCCCCTTTTACTGCTATGTGAACCATCTATTATTCAATTTTGAAAAATAACTTTCAGTTACTCAGTACGTATTTTTTCATTCTCAATAATATTTGAATCTTCATCAAGGCCGAACCTCACATTATCTTCAATCCAATTTCGTCGCGGTTCTACTTTGTCCCCCATTAAAGTGGTAATTCTTCGTTCCGCGCGGGCAATATCCTCAATAGTTACCCGAATTAGCGTTCTTGTTTCCGGATTCATTGTCGTATCCCATAATTGATCTGCGTTCATTTCACCAAGACCCTTATAGCGCTGAACGAGAAAGCCATTTTTAAACTTAGCAACTGCCTTTTTCATTTCCGCTTCATCCCAGGCATAAATAACTTGTTCGTTTTTCCCTTTACCTTTTGAAATTTTAAACAATGGCGGGAGTGCAATGAATACCTTTCCACCTTCGATTAACTTACGCATATAACGATAAAAGAAGGTCAATAGCAATACTTGAATATGTGCTCCATCCGTATCGGCATCTGTCATAATAATGATTTTATCATATTGAACATCTTCCAGATCGAAGTCTCCGCCGACACCCGCACCAATCGTATGAATAATTGTAGAAATTTCTTCGTTTTTAAAGACATCTTCAAGCTTGGCCTTTTCCGTATTAATAACTTTTCCTCTCAACGGCAATACTGCTTGGAATTTCCGGTCTCTTCCCTGTTTTGCAGACCCGCCTGCAGAGTCACCCTCCACGAGGTAGAGTTCATTTTTCTTCGGATTACGAGACTGTGCGGGAGTTAGTTTCCCGCTTAATAATGTGTCTCTTCTTTTCCTTTTCTTGCCAGAGCGCGCATCATCTCTTGCTTTTCTTGCTGCTTCTCTTGCTTCTTTTGCTTTAATCGCCTTATTAATTAAGAGCTTTGAATTATCAGCGTTTTCTTCCAGAAAATAAGCAAGCTTTTCTGAGACAACATTATCAACAGCTGAACGCGCCTCTGGGGTTCCAAGTTTTCCTTTAGTCTGGCCTTCGAACTGCAGCTTATCTTCAGGTATTCTAACTGAAACTACTGCTGTCAGCCCTTCACGAATATCCGTGCCATCCAGGTTTTTATCCTTATCTTTTAGTAAGGAAGTTCTTCGCGCATATTCATTCACCGTTCTTGTAATTGCTGAACGAGCTCCAAATTCATGAGTACCTCCATCTTTTGTTCGCACATGGTTAACAAATGAAAGCATATTCTCTGCATAACCATCATTATATTGAAAGGCAAACTCCACTTGAATTTCATTATTTTCCCCTTCAAAAAATGCGACTGAATGAAGTGTATCCTTTTCTTCATTTAAATAGTCTACAAAGGATTTCAGTCCATCTGGATATTGAAAGACTTCTTTTTTATCTGTCCGTTTATCCTCTAACTCAATATATAAATTCTTTAATAGAAAAGCGGATTCTCGCAATCTTTCTGATATTGTTTCATAATCAAAAGTTATAGAAGAGAAAATCGTTTCATCTGGTTTAAAATGAATTCGTGAACCACTTTTTCTCGTTGCTTTTAACTTTTCTAAGCTTCCTACAGGCTTGCCTCCAGCCTCAAAACGCTGGAAATATGTCTGACCGTCACGAAATATAGTCACATCCATCCACTCAGATAATGCGTTTACTACAGAGGCACCCACTCCATGAAGTCCTCCACTTGTTTTATAACCGCCTTGACCAAATTTACCACCGGCATGCAGCACTGTAAAAATAACTTCTATTGTAGAAACTCCGCTGCTGTGCATTCCAGTTGGTATACCACGACCGCTGTCTTCAACAGATATACTATTATCTTTATGAATTGTAACTTTAATTTCATTGCCGTAACCTGATAATGCCTCATCTACTGCATTATCAACAATTTCAAATACGAGATGATGGAGCCCGCGTTCGTCCGTACTTCCTATGTACATACCAGGTCTTTTTCGGACTGCATCCAGACCCTCCAACACTTGGATCGAATCATCTGTATATTGATTTGATTGATTAACCAATATTAATTTTCCCCCTTCAAAAGCACAACAAAAAAACTGAATTTCGGATTGTTTAAGTTTCAAGTCAATTTATCTTCTATTTATCATCTTAGAACAAATGTTTGTAAATGTAAATACAAACATTGTAGTCACAAGCTTTTCCTAAACTATCTTAACCTAAAAACTGAAAAAAATATACCATTTCATAGAAATTCATTAAATACAAACATTTGTTAATCGAAAATAAAAGGATGACAACTGTCATCCTTTTCCACTTATTTTTTAACTAAAACTGCATGTACTACTTTAATGCAAAGATCCATAATAACAGTAAAATCTCTTTCCTTTAAATAAGCGTATGCTTCTTCATTAACGATTCCCTGTTGTGCCCAGAATACTCTACAATTCGTTTCTGCTGCATCTTTAGCAACATCAGGCAAATGTTCAGGACGGCGAAAAACATTAATGATATCTACCTGCTCTGGAATATCCTTCAAGCTTGGATAGGCTTTTTCCCCTAAAACCTCATCAACTGTCGGATTAACTGGAATGATTCGATAGCCTTGCTTTTGCATAATTTGTGCTATTTGATATGCAGTTTTCTCCTCATTATTCGAAAGCCCGACAACCGCGATTGTTTTTGCATGTTCTAAAATTTCTCTTAGTTCCTCATTCGATGGGTTTTTCCAGCTCATTTTAGATCTTCCCTTCCATATTTTATCTTCAAGTTCTGCGCTTTATCTTTAGCCACATCATAATAACAAACCCTGCAATAGTCAACCAGATTGACTCCTTTGCAGCTTGTATTATATCGTAATTTGATTAAATCAGAAAAACAAACATTAAAATATTAATCTCTCCATCTCCCTTTTAACAATCTATGTTTGACTGGCTTACTTTCTCCGCTGGAGATTCATAGTCCAAAAAATCCCTGCTTTCCGAGGGCGACAGTTGGCCTCTTTAGTCTGCGGTATCAATTCAACATCTGAAATGAGGTTCCAGATGTTGATATCTGCCTTTTTGTTAATCTTTGATTTTTTCACTAGAATGATAATTTCAAGTTGAATTTGCTTATAACTGGGTTGATGGTTGAATAAACTATTATTATCGCTAAACAAGTTTTTCTCGTAAATTAAAAAAGAAATAATACATTCAAATGTATTTTCATGCTAGAATATAGCATAGTACGTCATTCTGAGTAGTTAAAATTAATTGAAAGTAGGATTCGCTATGGAATATGTTGTTTTTGCAATCATCGCGTATTTATTAGGCTCGATTCCGTCTGCATTGGTTGTAGGAAAATTGGGGTATAAATTAGATATTCGCGAGCATGGAAGCGGAAATCTTGGAGCCACAAATGCTTTTCGTGTATTAGGGGTTAAAGCAGGTATCATCGTCACCCTTTCCGACATTTTAAAAGGAACAATTGCAACTGTATTGCCATTACTTTTTAATGCAGATGTTTATCAGCTGATCATTGGTTTATTCGCAGTGATTGGACATACCTATCCATTATTTGCTAAGTTTAAGGGTGGAAAGGCTGTTGCAACCTCTGCTGGAATTATACTGGGAATCTATCCCTTGCTGTTCATCATAATGATATCAACTTTCCTGATTACTCTTTACTTATCAAAATATGTCTCACTATCTTCAATGATTACAGGAGTTGTAACCATTATTGTTTCACTTTTTTATCAAAATACAGGCCTAATAATCGTTTTATCTTTACTTACCTTATTTGTTATTTATCGTCATCGCGAGAATATCAAACGCATTAAAAATGGTACTGAACCAAAAATTAAATGGATGTAATCTTTAAACAACAGCGCAGTCTATACAGCTAATCAGGTAACTAAGTTAACGTGAGCTTCAAATTTTATAGTTTCCTAAGCAAAAAAGAGCTGTTTAATTCAGCTCTTTTTTACTTTTATCAACATCCAAACTTTTAAATTGAATAACGGAAATTGATTAAGTATACTTAATTTTAGTCACTAATAGAAAGAAGGCAGTACAATGAGTGAGAATATTACATTTAAATTAAAAAAGCTTCCAAATAAATTGGATAGACATAAATTATTTGGCTCTGTAGAACCAGTTGAAAAAAGAAAGCCAATTGAAAAAGATAAGATGGCTGACATCCAGAATCAACAGAAGGATTTTCTATTTAGCCTGGATGCAGTTGGTATCTCTAATGTAAAGCACCCCATCATTATAAAAAGTGAAATGAAGCCCCATACACAAACAAGTATTGGCAATTTTACTTTTTCATCAAGCCTCCCTGCCGCCAGTAAAGGTACAAATATGAGTCGTTTTACAGAGCAGTTGCAGGAATATTATCAAAAAGGGCTAGTTGCGGACTTTGAAACTTTAAAACAATTTGCTGAGGAACTGACCGAGCGTCTTGGGCAAGATGATGCTACAATTGAAGTAGAATTCCCCTGGTTCTTTGAAAGAAAGGCTCCACAAACGGAGCTTTCCGGCTTAAATCATGTGGATGTAACCATGTCTGTTACATATGATAAACTGAAAGGTTTTACGACAAAAGCAAGCCTTCATGGAAAAATAACTACATTATGTCCATGTTCTAAGGAAATCAGTGAGTACAGTGCACATAACCAACGTGGGAATGTAACAATGGAAATCAGCTTTTCTGAGGCATTTAATGAAGAAGAGATTGATTGGAAGCATGAGCTGCTAGAAGCTGCAGAAAGCAATGCTTCTGCACGGTTATACCCTGTTTTAAAGCGCCCGGATGAAAAGGCAGTAACAGAAACAGCATATGAGAATCCACGCTTTGTTGAAGATATTGTTCGATTAGTTGCTGCAGATCTCTATGAAATGCCTTTTGTTTCTAAATTTAAAGTTAGTTGCAGAAATGAAGAATCTATTCATCTTCACGATGCAATTGCTTCTGTTACCTTTGATAAAACACTTGAAAGCAATAACTAATATGAAATTTTTATTTATCGGATTAATCAAATTTTATCAAAAAGCAATTAGTCCTTATACACCAGCCACATGTCGATTTTATCCTACTTGTTCTGCATATAGTCTGGAAGCATTTCAACGTTTTGGAGTGTTCAAAGGACTGTATCTCAGTATCATACGCATTAGTAAATGTCATCCATTACATCCTGGCGGTGTTGATTACGTCCCGGAAAAAAAGAAAAAGAAGAAAAATCAATTATGATTTTTCTTCTTTTTCTTAAATATTAAAGCGTTCGATTTGATCCCATACTTTTTCACTCTGCAGAATGTTCTTTTGGTAATCCCCGAATAAATCATAGTGTGGATACTTCTCTTTGTAATCTATCCAATGATCTTCCAATCCGTAAGTTCTTCCCCACCGCTTTAATTTCTCAACATCATTGCAGCCAACCTTCGTAACTGTATCACACCCAGGAAACCGTTCATCTATCCAGTAATGGGTCAAAAAAGCTATATTGCCGCTTTTCACCTGTTTTTTCCAAACTTTTAATTCATTTCTAGTTATTCCAAAAGCCATGGTTAATCCCCTCTAACAACTTCAGAATAAACTTTATGCCACTCAGGAAACTTCTTTCTTAATGAAAGCGGACGAAAAGTTTCTTTATTTACAATTACATGTCGTGTGATTCCACTAACTGCAATTTCCCCATCCTCACGAATAACCTCATATCCGTAAGCAGACCTTAGTCCGTCGTATTCTTCCAGCCATGTGTCTACATAAACTGCCTCTCCATAACGAACGGGTTTGTTAAATTTTATATTTGCATCAAGGACAGGAGATACAACATTTTGCTTCTCCATTTCAATATAACTGAGTCCCAGCTCTTCAATAAACTTTGTTCTGCCAATTTCAAACCAAATTAAGTAATTCGCATGATAAACAACGCCCATTTGGTCAGTCTCTTGATATCGTACATCAATCGGTGTTCTAACTTTTTTCAATATGTATTCCTCCAGCTGTTAAGAAAACTTATAATTATATCCTATCATAGAATTACAAAAAACTTAATCTTGACAAATATAGATGATGATTAAAATAAGCAGAAGACCTCAAGACAGATTTTGTCTTGAGGTCTTCTGCTTATTTTTCTTGATTGTGCTGTTCGTCTTTCAACTCTTCTTTAAATCCTTCAACCGCTTTTTTTCTCCGCTTATTCTTAGCGGCAATTTCTATCTGATCCAATTCTTCAGAGAATTCCATTGTATCTTCCGCTTTATCGATATTTTCGAGTGTATCATGAATCATATTGTGCAATTTACCAGCGTTATCACTTCGATTATCAGGCTTTGGCTTTTTATCATAATTAGACATACAAATACTCCTTTCAAATATAGTATTTATATGTTTTCCACTTGCTAAAAAATTATGCAATCAAAAGGAACAGGTTAATCATGTGGTTTAAAAATTAATTCAGTTTTTGCATGATATCTACCATATAATCATATGTCATCGGGCCAATATGCCGCGGTTCTTGAATAGTCCCATCCGTACCAATGAAATAAGTTGTGGGCAGAGTCAACACACCATATTCATTTCCGACTGAGCCATCCCGATCAAGTGGTGTTGGAAACGTATAACCAAATTCATCAAGAAACTCAATTACTTTTTGATCTTTCTCATTATAATTAATTGCTATAACTTTTATGTCGTCTTTATAATCATCATAAAATTTCTGCATTTCCGGCATCTCTTCACGACAAGGTGGACACCAGCTTGCCCAGAAATTTAATATTACCTTCTGCCCCTTTAACTCAGAAAGCTTAACAACTTCCCCGTCAAGTGTCTCTAACTCAAAATCTGGCGCTGATTCACCAGGCTGAATACCTTTACTCTCAACTGGTGCAATCATCCCTCCGGAAACGCTTGTATCTCCGGTTACATCATATAAATTTGGAGATGCTTCTTTATCTGTTTGTTTTTCCATAAGTGTTTGTCCAACCATAATCGCAACCAGCACAACTAGAAAGCCGATACCAAATATTAACTTCTTCACTTTACCGTCCTCCAACAATAAATAGGTGTTTTTTATCTTTGTGATTCAAAATCTCTTAATCAAATTATTACCCAATCATTTGAATTTATTTGTAGTGAAAACGATTTAAAGGTCTGCTTTAATACTAAGATGGATGTAGATAGAAGTAAAGATATTCGAATCATTGTTCGGAAAGTGTACAAATTCAACCATAGAATTGTATTTATTTCGCAATAGAAAAGAACCGTTACTTTCTAAGAAAGTAACGGTTCTTAAAATAAATTTACGCTTGCATTTTATCACGCAATACCATTTGAAGGATACCACCATGGCGGTAGTAATCAATTTCAACTGGACTGTCAAAACGAGCAATTGCAGTGAATTCAGTTGTTTTACCATCTTCACTTACTGCTGTTACTTGAACAGGAGTGTTTGCTCCTACGCTTTCATCAATATCTACATGGAATGTTTCTCTTCCAGTCAAACCAAGCTTTTCAGCACTTTGACCTTTTTCGAATTGCAGCGGAAGAACTCCCATCATTACAAGGTTTGAACGGTGAATACGCTCATAACTCTCAACAATAACTGTCTTGATTCCCAATAGGTTGGTACCTTTGGCTGCCCAGTCACGGGAAGATCCCATACCATAATCCTTACCACCAATTACAACCAGACCAGTATTCTTTTCTTGATACTTCATTGCAGCATCATAAATTGGCATAACTTCTTCTGTTGGCCAGTAAGTAGTATAGCCTCCTTCAGTACCTGGAGCTAACTTATTACGAATACGAATATTCGCAAATGTACCGCGCATCATAATCTCATGATTTCCACGTCGAGAACCATAAGAATTAAAGTTTCGTGGTGAAACTCCCTTTTCTTGCAGGAATTTACCTGCTGGCATATCTTTAGCAATTGCTCCAGCTGGCGAGATGTGGTCAGTAGTAACTGAATCACCAAAGTAGCCAATTGCACGAAGGTTATTCAATGGTTCCACTGTACCTGCATCCTTTGTTAAACCTTCAAAGAATGGCGGGTTTTGAATATATGTTGAGTTATCATCCCATTCGAATAATGGTTCATCTGTTGTATCAATTGCATTCCATTTTTCGTTAGAATCGAAAACATTTTCATATTCTTTACGGAAAATTTCAGGTGTTACAACTTTAGCTACTTCTTCTTTAATTTCTTGAGCTGATGGCCAAATGTCTTTCATGTATACTGGCTGACCATTTTTGTCAATTCCAAGCGGCTCTTTAGAAAGATCAATATCAACTGTACCAGCAAGTGCATAAGCAACTACAAGCGGTGGTGAAGCTAGGTAGTTCGCTTTCACATACGGATGGATTCGTCCTTCAAAGTTACGGTTACCAGAAAGAACAGAAGATGCAATCAGATCTGAATCAACAATCGCTTTCTCGATTTCTTCTAATAATGGACCTGAGTTACCAATACATGTTGTACATCCATAACCAACAAGGTTAAAGCCTAACTGATCAAGGTAATTTTGAAGACCAGCGTCTTCAAGATAGCGTGTTACAACCTTTGAACCAGGAGCTAATGATGTTTTTACATATTCAGGCACTTTTAGCCCTTTTTCTACTGCATTTTTCGCCACTAAACCAGCACCTAGCATAACATACGGGTTAGATGTGTTTGTACAAGAAGTAATTGCAGCGATTGCAAGTGAACCAGTGCGCATAACAGATGTATTTCCATTTTTATGCGAAATTGTTACTTCTTTATCAAATTCTGATTTATCTTTTCCAAAACCTTGGTTTCCTTCAGGAGCAGTAATTGCTTTTTTAAATTCCTTCTGCATATTTGAAAGTGAAATTAAATCCTGTGGACGTTTTGGACCGGAAAGGTTTGGTTCTAGTTTCGATAAGTCAATTTCTACTACATCAGTATAATCTGGATCGCCTTCTTCTGAATCATACCAGAAGCTATTTTCTTTACTGTATTTCTCAACCAGGTCAATTTGTTCTTGACTGCGGCCAGTTAAATACAGATAATTTAATGTTTCTTCATCTACAGGGAAGAAACCACATGTTGCACCGTACTCAGGTGCCATGTTGGAAATTGTTGCACGATCTGCAAGTGGTAAATCCTTCAATCCAGGTCCGAAATACTCAACAAATTTACCAACTACATTCTTTTCACGTAATACTTGAGTTACTTTTAGAGCAAGGTCTGTTGCTGTGGTTCCATTAGGGAAACTGCCAACAAACTTCACGCCAATTACTTCTGGAGACGGGAAATATGAAGGCTGGCCAAGCATTCCTGCTTCCGCTTCAATACCACCAACACCCCATCCAAGAACACCAAGTCCGTTAATCATCGTTGTGTGTGAGTCAGTCCCAACCAATGTGTCTGGGAACGCATCGTATTCTCCATTTTCATTTTCCAAACCGTGAACAACATTCGCAATATACTCCAAGTTAACTTGGTGAACAATACCTGTTGCTGGTGGAACAGCACGATAATTATCGAATGCTTTCTGTGCCCAGTTAAGGAACTCATAGCGCTCAGCATTTCTTTCAAATTCAATATCCATATTTACTTGCAAAGCATTGTGTGTGCCATATTGATCAACTTGAACCGAGTGGTCAATAACTAAGTCTACTGGAACTTCCGGATTAATCCTTTCAGGTTTCCCACCCATATCAACCATTGCTTTTCTTAGAGAAGCCAGGTCAACTACTGCAGGAACACCTGTAAAGTCCTGTAAAATTACACGAGAAGGTTTAAATGGAACGTCAACACCTTTACCTTCTTTTTTCCCCCATTTTGCTAGTGCTTTTACATGCTCATCTTGAATCTGATGGCCGTCATGCTGACGAAGTACGGATTCTAAAAGAACACGAACAGAAAAAGGCAAACGTTTTATTTTACCTAAACCTTGTTCTTCAAGCGTTTTCAGATGATAGTAATTATACTTTTTACCGTTTACGTCAAACTGCTTTTTTGCTTTAAACGCATCATTTCCCATAATCGATATACCCCTTTCATTCGAAAATTTACTATTCTCGCTTTCTTTGAAAATAGTAATCTGGCTTTTAACCATCTAAATGTCCATTAAAAAAACCTATAAAATAGACCTTTACATTCTATATTATAGGATTATATGAGATAAAACAAATCATTAGCCATGTCATCTATATACCAATTTATTATGAAATACGATAACTTTTACTTATAATAAAAAACGAATGGACTATATTAGGCTTATAGTCCATTCGTTTGCTTTAATTTATTTGGAAAAAACAATTGAAAAGTGCTTCCTTTATCTCTATTTTTCGAAAAACTTAGTGAACCGCCATGCAGTTTAAGTATTTCTTTTGTTATATTGAGTCCTAATCCAGTTCCCTCTTTCTTCGTTGTAAAAAAAGGGCTGCCTAACTGATCAATAATATCTGTTGGTATGCCGACACCTTCATCTTTAATATTTATAATAACTTGCTCGTTATTTGAATGGACAAATAACGTAATTTCTCCAGGTTGTTCCATTGCTTCTATTGCATTTTTGACTAAATTTATTAAAACTTGCTTTATTTGTGAGCTGTCACAATAAATTTTTTCTGTTATTGGTTCCCTGATTTTGATTGAAACATTCTTTAATCGGGCCTGGGATTGAAGTAAAATTGCTACATCGCGGATCATCTTATCAACACATTCATCTTTCATGTTATTTGTCAGTGGTTTTGCCATAAATAACAGCTCTGAGGTTATCGCTTCCATTTTCTCTATTTCATCTTTCATAATCTTATAGTATTCATCTTTATGCCGAACCCCAGCCTGAAGCAATTGCAAAAAGCCTTTTAAAGACGTTAAGGGATTTCTGATTTCATGTGCAATTCCGGCGGCCAATTGACCAACAACCGACATTTTTTCTGCTTGAATCATCATTTCTTTTGCTTCCTTTTGTGCAGTAATATCTTTTAGACAACTGACATAATAAGTCATTTCATTCACGTCATCTTCCACTCTGTCTATCGATAATTCAACATGAAAAATCTTTGAATACTTGGCAATATCAAGGTTCATAGCTTCAGAAAGACAGCTCTCTTCGTTTAAATACCTTTCTATTTTAGTTACTGTAATCGGGTCAAACAAATTAAACCAATCGCATCCCAATAAATCCTCCGGCTCGCTATCTAACAGGAATTTTGCAGATTTTGATACAAAACATATTTTGCCTTTCTCATTCCATACAATAATGATTTCTTCATACTGATGTTCTATCCAATCCAGTAAACGAACAGGAAATTCTGAAAAATGATAGTACACATTTTGCCGATCTTTCAAATCTACTGAAACAAACTCCCTTATGTTCATTTAATCCTCTCCTCAATTTATTTTTAAAGAGCATTTTAAAACATAAAGTGATTCTAAGGTGTAAAATATTATTTAAATAGAACAATTAATATTGTTTAGTATTTATAAAGAAGGATCACTAGTGAAATTGCATAAATTTGTAACTATAAGAGTTTCCTCTTATAATAAACTATATGTGTATAGTTTATCTTACTATAAATATATGGAAAAATAAATTAATTATTAGATATTTATGAAAAACTTTTACAATTTAGTTATTAAATCTTAAGAAACAGGTGATAAATTTGTCAATCATTGTGGTGTTGTGGGGCTTCTTTCTTATTTCTTTAATGGGGATTGGCGGATTCTTCATGTTCCGCAAATTTCTAAAACGTCTGCCAAAAGAAGATGGTAAATCAATTATGGATTGGGAAGAGCATTATTTTGAAAAAACACAGCATATGTGGGAAAGTAAAGAAAAGATATTGTTAGAAGAACTTGTTTCTCCAGTTCCTGAACTATTTCGTGACGTTGCCCGTCAAAAGATTGCCAGTAAGATTGGAGAGGTAGCTCTCGAAAAGCAAGAAGCACATATTACACAGGAAACATTAATTGAAGGCTACATTATTGCAACACCAAAACGTGACCATAAGTTTCTAAGGAAAAAGCTAAAACAAAAAGGAATCGATGCCTCTCCTTATGAGCATTTATTTAAGCTCTCAAAAGAAAATTATCGAGAAAACTGGCAGGAAATCTATCAGAAACAGAAAAGCACCCAATAATCGGGTGCTTTTGTTATATTACGGATTTCTTCATTTGCAGAAATTGAAACAACATGGTAACTCGCCAGGTTAGAATCATACCAAATGCGAGAATGAAAAACATTCCACTTGTTTCTCCTAATGAAATTGTTGCCCCAACAATAAGCTTCAAAATAATTCTTAAAACTAGTAAACCAACTAATATCACTGGAAAAGCTTTTGATGGATTTAAGTAAATATCCCCTTCACGAATTTCAAATTTTGATGACTTAATTAAAAGTATAGAAAATATCATGCCGACAAAAAATGCTTCGAATACTTGGAGCCAGGTAATTTGAAATGCAGGAAAAATAAACATTAATGCTCCTGTGCTCATAAATAATGGCGGTAAAATAATTTTTTTCATCGTTGCCGGTCTTTTTGCCATTCTTAATCGTACAAAGATCATTGTTATTGCCATCACCAGAGCAACGATTGTGCTTGCTATACCCAACATCATGCTTGAATCACTCTCTCACATCTATTCCAGTTCATCTCTATTCTTCTGTAAACCCCTATACAGATTTACAATTTACATGCGTCTCGCTATCCAAATCGAGCGAAGTTTATTCCGTAAGCAATTTGCGTTATTAACGAATGAAGTCTTAAGCATTCGTATTCAAGTGGTTTAAGAGAACCAATGCAGGCGATGTCAATCAGGCAGTGATTTAAACTTCTGATTTCATCGAATATGAATATCAATTCTATCTTAATATATTCATAAATAAAACTCCATTAAAACCCTGAAAAACCAAACCAATTCGCTAGGAATGATGTTACACCTGTCATCCAGTCGAAGAATAGAGCAATCCCCATAAATATCATAACATAACCACCGATTTTAATAATCTTTTGACTATGTTTCTTAATCCAACTCATTTTACCAATAAAGAAAGCCATTAACAGGAATGGTATTGAGAAACCTAAAATATAAGCGACCATCATTATCATACCGGTTTCAGGGCTTGTTGCAGCAAGTGAAAAGACAACCATTAGAATTGGACCTGTACATGGTGTCCACCCCAATGAAAAAGCTAGGCCAATTAGAAAACTCCCTAAAAAACCTGCCGGACGATTTTTAAATTGAATTGATTTATTTTTCATTAGAAATTCAAAGTTTAAAATACCAACAATAACAAGACCAAAGAAAATAATTAAAATTGCTCCAACCTGTCTAATAACATCCTGGTACGTTAACAAGAACTCAGAAATAGCAGATGTCGAGAAACCAATTGCAATAAAAATACTTGAGAATCCAATTAAAAAGAATATAGTGTGAAGGATCGCCTTACGATTCAGCTTTGTATTCTCTTCTTTTATTTCACTTATACTCATTCCGGTAATATAAGATAAAAATACAGGATACATCGGAAGAACACAAGGTGATACAAAAGATAAGAAACCTGCTCCAAAGGCTAAAAATATATTTATTTCAGACATCGTAATCCCCCTAAGAATAATAGTGTTCACCTTATTTTACCAAACAAAGCAAAACAAAATGGACTTGTTTATGACAAAAGGACAACAGTTTACACTGCTCGCCTGCTGCAATTAAGTATAAATGAAATATATATCCCTGTCTTTATTAATGTTTGTACATTGAAGACACAGTGCGAATTCTGGCATTGGATATCAAGACAATGGCTCGTAATCCAAAAATATTAAAAGTAAAAGTACACTTATTCCATCAGCAATTATTAAGCAGAAAAGAGATTTAGATAAATAGGAAAGTGCTATTTACCATTATTTAACGATGTAATTTACAAAATCAATTGTATTCCTTTGATTAATTTTATATACTGTATAAAGAGATTCATGAAGGAGGAAAGTCAGTACAATGAGCACAATATGGGTAGTTTTAATTGCTATTGCAGCTTTAATAGCAGGTGTTGCTCTTGGATTTTTTATTGCGAGAAAATATATGATGAGCTACTTGAAAAAGAATCCGCCAATTAATGAGCAAATGCTTCGTACGTTAATGATGCAGATGGGTCAAAAACCATCACAAAAGAAAATAAATCAAATGATGCGTGCAATGAATAATCAACAGGATAAATAAATCTTTCATATAAAAAAAGGTTTTATATATTGATTTTAATTACTGATTATCAATTTTTTTGCATTGTTATTAATTTATTATGTAAAAATGTATGAAACATAACTAAAACCACATTTTCTGCAGATGATATAGCGGAAATGTGGTTTTTGTATATTTATTTGCAACTAAAACTTCTGTAAATCACATATATATGCACACCTGACTGATGTAAGCTGCCTATGATACATTCGCCATCGCTATCTCTGGCAAATAATTGAGCTTTCGAACCAGTATGTTTTCCTTTATATTTCCTTATGTGAAAGAAAGAGTAATAAGTATTATTTACTCACTTTGGCACATAATAAATATGCGCTTCTCTTGTAACATACATAAGTAAATTATAGGAGGAAAATGATGGATCAAAGTTCAGTTTTAAATGATATGTATAAAAAAAGCGAAGAGTTAAACTCCACATTAATTTCTTATTGGAAGGAATACTCCTATATAGATTCCTGGCAGTTTTGGGTCGTGTTAGGATTCTTAGTTATTCCTTTAATTATTTTGTACTTTACGATTGATCGGACAAAAATATTTGAAATCTTATTTTTTGGCTTCTCTGTACATATGCTATGGTCGTATACAGACATTGTTTTAGGAAAAACCAACCTGTTTGTCCATTTGTATTATATTGTACCTTTGTTGCCATTTGCTTTAAGTATAAGTTCCTCTTTGCTTCCTATAGGATTCATGCTTGCATACCAGTACTGTTTAAATCATAACAAAAACTTTTACCTATATGCTGTCCTTTTAAGTGCTATTTTTTCATTTGGTTTCGGAACAATTGAAAATCTAATTGGGCTAACTGATTTTAATGATGGTATGAATGTATTTTACGTTTTCCTTATAGACTTGGGTGTCGTATTTATATCTTATTGGCTGACAAAGTTTGTTAAAAGACTCCGTAAACCAAAGTAATCTAGAAATTAAAAGCATTAGTAAAAAAAGTGGCCTCCCAACTGTTTCCGCAGATGGAAGGCCTTTTCACCATAAAATTAGCAGCTTCATTAACTTTTTGTTTATTTTTAATCTCTTAGGGCTCTATACCACAATTTATTGTCATTTAACCACTTTTCATATTCCTCTTCTACGTTCGATACATGCTCCAATATCAGGTTTTTTAATGAAAAGAATACAATATCTGTCTATTTTCAATGCTTTTACTTTTCACAAAGGATAACCATCCATAATCTCTCATGCTATTTCTTGTTATAAAAAAGTGAAGCGGCAAATTTCGTAAAACTGGAAAGAAAAAATCTTCGGCATCCTGCAGAGATTCACAAGTAAACTCAATATGCCGATCATCTTCATAGACAGTAAGCTGTTTATCTTGCCAATAAAACTTCATATGGCTGTCACGTTTTTCGATTGTAATTTCACTTTTAAAATTTTGAATAAAAGAAGAAATAGTTTCTAAAGTGAGTAGCTCAGTAATGTATTTGTACTGCAACTGCAGATATGTACAATTGCGATTCTCTCTAAATTCTTTTAGAAATCTATAAAGAATCCCAGTTTTATAAAAGTAATTATTCGCTACATCAGCCTTTACACAAAAAACAGAATACGTATACATGTAAAGCACCCCTTTACATCCAATTATACGCATTCATTTTGAAAAGTCTGTCAAATTATACCTTAAATCTCCACTAGTTTTGTCGAATTAAATAATTATTCAAACACGAGCTAATAGAACCATTCATTATAGCATATGGAAACTAGACTATAGACCTGAGAAATAACTTGAGGACAGTTCTATATAGAACTGTCCTCAACGTTTTAAGCTTTCAATAAATCTTCTGTTAAACGAACTACATTCTCAACTGTAAATCCATATTCAGCGACAACTTTATCCCCTGGAGCTGATGCACCAAAGCGATCAATTGCTAGAATCTCACCTTCATCACCTGCATAGCGTTCCCAGCCGAAAGAAGTTCCCATTTCGATTGCCAAGCGTTTTTTAACTGCTTTTGGAATGACGGATTCCTTATATGCTGCATCCTGCTTCTGGAATCGATCCCATGATGGCATGCTAACAACAGAAACTTCAATCCCTTTATTCTTCAACTCGCTTTGTGCTTCTACTGCTAGCTGGACTTCAGATCCTGTAGCAAGCAAAATAGCATCTGGAGTTTCTTTAGCTGCTGGACTAACAACATACGCACCTTTTTTCACACCATCATAAGCATTCTTATCCGTGCCAGGTAGTGTAGGCAGATTTTGTCTTGTTAATACGAGTGCCGTTGGCTCATCATTTGATTCTATAGCAAGTCGCCATGCAGCTGCTGTTTCATTAGCATCTGCTGGACGAACTACAGAAAGCCCAGGCATAGCACGTAATGCTGCTAAATGCTCAACTGGCTCATGTGTTGGCCCATCTTCACCAACTGCAATGGAGTCATGTGTAAACACATAAGTAACCGGCATTCTCATTATAGATGCTAAACGAATAGATGGACGCAGATAATCACTAAATACGAAGAATGTTCCACCATAAACCTTTAGGCCGCCATGAAGTGCCATACCATTTAAAGCTGCACCCATTGCATGCTCACGAACACCAAACCAGATATTGCGTCCAGCGTAATTAGCCTTCGTGAAATCACCTTCATCATTCATTGATGTTTTATTGGAACCTGCTAAATCTGCACTTCCTCCGAAGAAGTTTGGAACTGCTTGTGCAATAGCATTAAGTACTTCACCAGATGATGCACGAGTTGCAAGCGAGCTTCCTTCCTCATAAACCGGAAGTGCTTTTACCCAATCTGCTGGCAATTCCCCATTGATAGCTAACTCAAGTTCTTCAGCATCCTTAGGATATTTCTCCTTATAAGCAGCAAATTTGTCGTTCCATGCTTCTTCCGTTTTACTTCCTCTATCTTGAATTTTCTCTTTGAAGTCTGCATATACTTCGGCAGGTACTTCAAATTCTTCATGTGTCCATTTGTAATATTCCTTTGTAAGTCCAACTTCATCTGTCCCTAAAGGGGCACCATGCGATGCTGAAGAAGCTGACTTATTCGGAGAACCATAACCGATAACTGTTTTTATTTCAATTAATGTTGGCTGTTCGCTATTTTGTTGCGCTTCTTTAATTGCTGCTCTGATACTATCTAAATTGTTTCCATCTTCCACACGCAGCACTTGCCATCCATATGCTTTGAAACGTGCTTCTGTATGCTCTGAGAATGAACGATCTAAATCCCCATCTAGTGAGATATCATTTGAATCGTATAAAGCAATTAATTTACCTAAACCTAGATGACCTGCTAAAGAAGCAGCTTCATGAGAAATACCTTCCATTAAGTCACCGTCGCTTACTAAAGCATATGTGAAGTGATCAACGATTGAAATATCCTCTTTATTAAATTTCGCAGCCAGATGCGATTCGGCCATTGCCATTCCAACAGACATTGCAATCCCTTGTCCTAATGGGCCTGTAGTTGCTTCCACACCATCAGTATGGTGTACCTCTGGGTGACCAGGTGTTCTGGAATCCCACTGACGGAAATTCTTAATATCGTCCATTGTAACATCATAACCTGATAAGTGAAGCAAGCTATATAATAGCATGGATCCATGACCAGCTGACAATACGAAACGATCGCGATTAAACCATTTTGAATGCTTTGGATTATGATTCATAAAGTCTGTCCAAAGAGCATATGCCATCGGAGCTGCTCCCATCGGCAAGCCTGGATGACCTGAATTAGCTTTTTCAATTGCATCAATTGAAAGCGTACGAATAGTATTCACAGATAGATTTTCAATTGTAGACATGTAATTCTCCTTCCAATCTTTCTATAATATGTACCCTCTATATTCTATAATGAATGTGCAATCTCCACAAGCTTAGTTCATTCAATTTAAATTATATTTAGCCAGTTTTAATGTTTTTTATTTCTTTCCTGTAAATCTTTTACTTTTTGCGGGGTAACATCAGTTCCCTCTGGGTCAATCACAGTCATTGTCTTGAATTGGTTCTTGAAAGAATTTCGAATATTTTTCAAGTATTCTTCACGAAGCTGTTTTTGTTCCACTTTCTCTTCGCTTGTCAATTCTGTTTCCTTTGCTTTTCTTGCAAGCTCGTTAATCCGATTCAGCTTTTCTTTAGATAACATCAGATAACCTCCTTTACTTCTAGATTATAAATAAAAGAACTACTTCACCTGTTCAGCTCTTTGCTTTGTATATGAATTCAATCACTCACTTAACAAACTATACTACTTCATAATTTATAATTGAAAAAACAAAAAAAGACAAGAAATTAATCTTGTCTTTTATCTTACATGCTGTGTATTTCATTCTCAAGTTTTTTGATACTCCTTATATCTCCGATGTACGGTCGCTTTAGAAACATTAAAACCTAAACCATTTAAGGTGCTTGCAATCTCACTAAATGTTAGATTTTTCTCCCGAAGCCGGACGATTTCCTCAATCGGAACCTCAATCCTTTCTCTTCCAGGCGCTTTATCTATATTTTTAAGGTTTGTATGCGGTTTATAACCTTCCCTAACAGCCTTTTGCATACCCCTTTTAATTTTCAAGTTATGAATCTTGCGCTGATATTCTTCGACAATACCTACTATTTGTAAAACCATAGAATCGGAATCAGACAATTCCAGCTCCCCATTATGAATTAACGTATAAATAGCAATATCTAGTTTTTGAAGCTGGTGGAAAAGAGCAATCTTTGTATTTCCTCTGCCTAATCTCGTTTCATCCTGGATTATTAAACAGTCTGCTTCTTTACTTGTAAAATAATCAAGCATTTCGAAAATACCCTCACGTTCAATATCAAAGCCGCTTTCTTGCTCCTCTATACAAGCAACCACAGTGAAGCCATGGCGACCAGCAAATTGATGAAGTTCCTGACGCTGTCTTGATAACGATGTTTCTTGTTCTTTTTTATCTGTGCTAACCCGACAATAAATAATAGCCTTCAATTTAAAATTCTCCTTAATTTAGATTATCCACTAGTAATCATAGAGAAATACAAAAATACTAGTGTTAATCCAAAAGCAACTAAGTAAAACAGATCTTCCTTTGACACTTTCTTAAAAATTCTCTCGAACATTTGAATTCCTCCTTTTAATTATAAGAACCTTTGTTCCTACGAACATAGTATCGCACGAACGTATAATCTTGTCAACACTTTTTTAGAACGAATGTTTGCATCTTATATCAGGGAATGGTAAACTATGTATAATAAATAGTATGTGTGAGGTGTTCACTAGATGACTAAACTTTCTAAAAGACAGCAAATGATACTTGATTTTATAAAAGATGAAGTTAATGCAAAAGGATATCCGCCGTCTGTCCGCGAAATAGCTGTTGCAGTTGGACTTGCTTCCAGTTCTACAGTACATGGCCATTTGGAGCGTTTAGAGGCAAAGGGCTTTATTAGACGGGACCCGACAAAACCTAGAGCAATAGAAATACTAGATCCAACAGGCGAAGCAAGTATTCCTAAAGACACGGCAAGATATGCACCTGTAATTGGTAAAGTTACTGCGGGGCTTCCGATTACTGCTGTAGAAAATATTGAAGAGTTCGTTCCAATTCCAAGCTCAAGCACAAATCCGGATGATAATCTATTTGTTTTGGTTATTGACGGTGAAAGTATGATTGAAGCAGGAATTCTAGACGGTGACATGGTAATCGTCAAACAGCAAAACACTGCAGATAATGGAGATATTGTAGTTGCTATGACAGAGGATAATGAAGCAACAGTAAAACGTTTCTTTAAAGAGAAGGATTATATCCGCTTGCAGCCAGAAAACGCGACAATGGAGCCGCTAATCTATGATAATGTAACAATTCTTGGAAAAGTAGTAGGTTTATATCGTCATATACATTAAAAAAAACATCTGTTTCTTGCACATGCTAGAAACAGATGTTTTTTTATCGCAACTTTTTTCCAATAATATATGTGTAACTGCAAATACCCTATATAACAAAATTGTGTTCATTTTGTTATATAGGGTATTTTCTCATTCGTTTAAATTAAACTTATTTTTAAATGGCAAACACAAGTCAGCCTGCTTTAGTTAGAATAAACCTAAGGACAAGGATCTACTCAATGTATTTTACTTAATACGAAGTCAGATACTGCTCCCTCTCCCAAGGATGAACGGTATTATCAAACATTTCCCACTCAATTGCTTTGGCTTCCATAAAATGTTCGAATAAATGTTCACCTAAACCTTCGATTATCACTGGATCTTTTTCCAGCTCATCCAAAGCTTCTTTTAATGTAGAAGGAAGATCTATTACACCATTTTGTACTCTTTCTTTTTTAGTCATTGCATAAATATTCTGGTCTACTGCCTGAGGCGGCTCTTTTTCATTTTCGATTCCATCTAGACCTGCTACAAGCAATACAGATAAGGCCAGATATGGATTGGATGCTGGGTCAACACTGCGCACTTCAATTCTTGTACTTAGTCCCCGCGAGCTAGGAATGCGAAGCAGTGGACTGCGGTTGGAACCAGACCATGCAACATAGCAAGGTGCCTCGTAGCCTGGTACAAGACGTTTATAAGAATTCACGATTGGATTGGTAATCGCAGTAAAGCTCGTAGCATGCTCCAAAATACCAGCCATAAATTGATAAGCAGTTTTACTTAACTCAATTTCTCCGTCTTCATCAAAAAACATATTTTTACCATTTTTGAATAAAGACATATTTACATGCATTCCTGAACCATAAACGCCAAATAAAGGTTTCGGCATAAATGTTGCATGCAGATTATGCTTTCTGGCAATTGTTTTTACTACCAGCTTAAATGTTTGAATATCATCTGCATGTTTGAGTGCATCTGAATACTTAAAATCAATTTCATGCTGTCCTGGTGCTCCCTCATGGTGCGATGCTTCAATTTCAAAGCCCATTTCTTCAAGTTCCAGAACAATATCTCTGCGGCAATTTTCACCAAGATCAGTTGGTGCTAAGTCAAAATAACCGCCATGGTCATTTAATTCCAATAATGGCTCGCCTTTTTCATCTAATTTAAAAAGAAAGAATTCTGGCTCTGTACCGATATTAAATTTATCAAAGCCAAGACTTTCCATTCTTTCTAGGCTTTTCTTCAAATTATAACGTGGGCAACCTGAAAATGGAGTCCCGTCAGCATTATATATATCACATACAAAACGAGCAACTTTTCCTTTATCAGATGTCCATGGGAAGACAACAAAAGAATTTAAATCCGGATATAAATACATATCTGATTCTTCAATCCTTACAAATCCTTCAATTGAAGAGCCATCAAACATCATTTTATTATCTAAGGCTTTATCTAATTGACTTAAAGGAATTTCCACATTTTTTATCGTGCCCAGTAAATCGGTAAATTGTAATCTAATAAACCTGACATTTTCTTCTTTAATTTTTTGCATAATTGTTTCTCTCGTGTATTTATCGCTCATTGGTTCTCCTCCAAATAGTATAGAATGTGCTTATTTTAACAGGTGTCAGGAAAATATACATATCTTAATAAAGCATGGACGATTTATTAAATACATTTTATTGCCCTGCTCCAAATTTTATGTTAATAATATACATTTCCTAAGATAAACTGTCAATCATTTTTTTCACTAAAAATCTTCCAATATTAGTAAGGAAAATAAGGTTTTTTCTGTAGTTTAACTCATTGAGGTGTATTGCGGTTTACACATGTATCACTCCATTAGAGGGTAAAGCCTCACGGGAAATACTTCCCGTGAATATGTATTAAGCTTAAAATTAATAGCTGCATCATATAAGTGACGAAGGGCTTCGTCATAATTGCAGCAAATTTCGCCTCTAATATGGTTATACCCTATTTAAGAATAAGAAAACCTTTTTTTTCGATTGCTTGAGCGGCAGCAATAACTGCAATTTTTACATGTGCATAAGTTAGTCCACCTTGGACATATGCAGTATACGGCGGTCGGATTGGACCGTCTGCAGATAACTCAATGCTTGATCCTTGGATAAACGTCCCAGCCGCCATAATAACTTTGTCTTCATAGCCTGGCATTTCACTTGGATATGGACTGACATAGGCATTGACTGGAGAATTCTCCTGAATCGCCTGACAAAAAGCAATCATCTGGTCTGCTGTATCAAATGTAACTGATTGAATCAAATCCGTTCGTTTAGATTGATATTTCGGAGTAGTAACTAAACCCGCTAGCTCTAACAACCTTGAAGTAAAGACCGCTCCCTTTAATGCTTCTCCAACGACATGGGGCGCAAGGAAGAAGCCTTGAAAGAGTTCCTGCAGCATATTGAGTGTTGCGCCGCTTTCTTTTCCGAGTCCCGGTGCAGTGAGACGATTCGCACACTGTTCGATTAAATGTTCGCGCCCAACAATATAACCTCCTGAGCGGACAATCCCTCCACCGGGGTTCTTAATCAGCGATCCAGCCATTAGATCTGCACCCACATGTGTAGGCTCAATTTCTTCCACGAACTCTCCATAACAATTATCTACAAAAACGATGACGTCTTCTTTTACTTCCTTAACAAAAGATACCATCTCAGCGATTTCTTCAACTGTAAACGAAGGTCTGCTGTCATATCCTTTAGAACGCTGAATACCTATTACCTTCGTTTGATTTGTAATGGCGCTGCTAATTCCTTGATAATCAATTGTGCCGTCTGATTTCAGGGCAACTTCATTATAATCTATTTGGAAATCACGGAGTGAACCAGCATTATTTCCTCTTTTGCCAATCACTTCTTCTAAAGTATCGTACGGTTTCCCCGTAATATAAATTAATTCATCTCCTGGTCTTAATACACCAAATAAAGCAGTGGAAATCGCATGTGTGCCTGATACAAGCTGCGGGCGGACTAATGCATCTTCTGCACCAAAAACATCACGATAAACTGCTTCTAATGCTTCTCTTCCCATGTCGTCATAACCATATCCAGTAGTTGAGTTAAAATGACTATCGCTGATACGATTGGATATGAATGCTTCCAAAACTCGTTTCTGATTAATTTCTACTGTTTTATTTATTTCTTCTTTTATTTCTGCTATATCTTTCTCTGCTTGGGTGACTAACGCTTCAAACATTACTATTATTTCTCCTTTAATATGTTATTCAATGTATGATTTTCTTGGATAAAGCCCTTCATTACATAATTATTGTTCTCTTCATCAAAAAACTTTTCAGTAACAATGGCCTCTCTCTCCAGTTCACTTAAAACTTTCCCTTGGTCTGCCTCCAGTTCAACTGTGAATGGAGCCCACTCATTCTTAAGAACGGCTTCAATCTTTTCTAAAGTATGCTTTACATCCTCTTCTTCATGCGCACTTATTAAAATAAATGGATGGTTTTGCGGAAAGAAGTTTTCCTCAATTAAGTCTTTTTTATTATAAACATAAAGCATCGGAATCTGATGGGCATCAAGGTCCTCCAATAACTTCACCACTGTTTGTTGATGTTGTTCTTGATCAATATGTGACCCGTCAACAACATGCAGCAAAAAATCTGCTTCCGCTACTTCTTCCAGCGTTGAACGAAAAGCTGCGATTAAGGATGTTGGTAAGTCCTGCAAAAATCCAACTGTATCGGTTATGAGCGCCTCAAAGCCTGAAGGCAGTTCAAGCTTCCTTGTAAGCGGATCTAAAGTAGCGAAAAGCTTATCTTCCTCTAATGAATCACTATTTGTTAATTTATTAAATAATGTTGATTTGCCTGCGTTTGTATAACCTACGATTGCTATTTGGAAAACATTATTTTCTTTTCTGCGTTTTCGATATTGCTCGCGTTGTTTTACGACGAGGTGAAGCCTTCTTTTAATATCGAATATTCTGCGTCTTATATGACGGCGGTCAGTTTCCAGTTTTGTCTCTCCAGGACCTCTTGTGCCAATACCTGCTCCAAGCCTAGACAACTCTATTCCCTGACCTCTTAATCTTGGAAGTAAATATTCCAGTTGTGCTAATTCTACTTGCAGTTTTCCTTCTTTGGTGCGGGCGCGCTGTGCAAAAATATCTAGTATCAGCTGACTGCGATCAATAATCCTCACACCCAGATAGTTATTCAAATTTCGTAATTGACCTGAAGAAAGCTCATCATTGGAAATAACGAGATCAATATCCTTATCCTCTATCTCTTTCTTTATTTCTTCTAGTTTTCCTTCCCCTAGGTATGTAGCCGGATGAATATGTGTGCGATTTTGGGTTATAATCGCTTCCACAATACCTCCAGCTGTCGAACTAAGTGAAATTAACTCATCTAAAGAGGATTGAAAACGTGCAACATGTTGTTCAGGTTTTCTTACTGCTATTACTAATATTTTCTCATTTGACATGAAATTCCTCATTTCAGCTGTATATTATTCCTCCTGTAATATATCATCAGCAGTCAATTCAATTAACTGATCGAGCTGATAGTTATCTGCTTGCACTAAACGAAATGCTTGCATTCGTATTGCCTGCTCGATTATATTTCTGATATATCTTGCATTGGAGAAGTTTATTTGATGTATTGCTAACTTTTCCTTAAGATGATTCTTAAGCTTTATTTCAGCTTCCCGAGAAAAACGATATTCTCTTTCACTGACCATAATTTTTGCAATTTCCATTAATTCATCCAATTTATAATCTGCAAAATCAAGCATAAATGGAAAACGGGATTCAAGTCCAGGGTTCATCATTAAGAAGCGCCGCATTTCACTAGGATAACCCGCAAGTATAATTACAATATCATCTCGTGAGTCTTCTAAATATTTTACAAGTGTATCAATTGCTTCCTTCCCGAAGTCCTTTTCCCCGCCTCTCGCTAAAGAATAAGCTTCATCTATAAATAGTATACCACCCATTGCCTTTTGAATTACACTTCTCGTTTTTTGAGCGGTCTGACCAATATATTCGCCAACTAAATCTGCTCTTTCCACCTCGACAAATTGACCTTTTGACAGGATGCCAAGATCAAAATACAGTTTTGCCAGCCTTCTTGCAACCGTTGTTTTTCCTGTTCCAGGATTCCCTTTAAATAGCATATGCAAAACCTGTTGGCTTTCCTGAATACCAAGTTCTTTTCTTTTCTCATTGATTATATAAGACGCATAAATTTGTTTTATCGTTGTTTTTACCTCATCAATCGCGACAAAGCTTGAAAATGATTCATCGATCCCTTTAAAGTATTTATTAGTTGATACCTTATTTCCGTTTGTTATATATGGATTCTGTTCCACCCTATCCTGCAGAACAATATTAATCCGGCCTTTATGATTAACCTTCATTTCCGTATCCATGCACTCACTCCTTTGTCACCTCAGTATACGTTTTTATCCTCTAACTTGTGACAAACGCCCAGTGCATGAATATTAAAGGTGCTTTATTTAAAAAACGGATGCCAATTTAGCATCCGCTTTGTGATTATTCATTGTCTAAATTAACGTTTTTCACGGGTGAAAAAGTTGAAATTGCATGTTTGAATATTAATTGTTGTTTCCCGTCTGTTTCTAATAAAACGGTGAAGTTATCAAACGCTTTAATAATACCCCTTAATTGAAAGCCGTTTGTCAGGAATACTGTTACTGAAATATGATTCTTTCTCAATTGGTTTAAATATTGTTCTTGAATGTTTGTGTTTTGTGCCATCAAACTTCCTCCTCTTTTCTATCTATACTACTCTTAATTCTACTTCATTTTTAATATTCCTGCTAATTTATCGAAAATCATTTTAAACTTTTCTCGTCTGCTACTCGGACTAACAGCATACCAGTCAATAGCCAATTTATTTCTAAACCATGTATATTGTCTTTTCGCATATCTTCTGGAATTTTGCTTAAGCTGCTCAACCGCCTCTTCAAGTGTCTGCTTCCCTTCTAAATAAGGAATAAACTCTTTGTAGCCAATTGCACGCATCGCTTGTGTATCTTTAAAACCATGATTATATAATGATTTAACCTCATCTAACAGTCCTTTTTCCAGCATAAAATCGACACGATGGTTTATCTGTTCATACAATTCTGTCCGGTCCATTTCTAAGCCAATAAATATAACATTGTACGGAGTTTCTACAGTCTGTTCCAACTCCCATTCAGACTTCGGTTTCCCGCTTGTTTCATAGATTTCCAATGCCCGAATAACACGACGATGGTTATTCGGATGTATTTTTTCTGCTTGTTTAGGATCGACTTGCTGAAGTCGCTCATAAATTTCTTCAATACCTTCTTCTTGTGCTTGTTTCTCTAGTTGTTCCGTAAGTTCCTCATCTCTTTTGATATCAGGAAAGTTATAATCAAACAAAGCCGCCTGTATGTACAGACCACTTCCGCCAACGATAATTGGTAAACGGCCTTTATCTGATATTTCTTTAACTAATCTCTGAACATGAACTTTAAAATCTGCAGCTGAATATGCTTCGTCAGGTTCCTTTATATCCAGAAGATGATGTGGGACACCTTGCATTTCTTCGGAAGAAATTTTAGCTGTGCCAATATCCATTCCTTTATAAACCTGCATGGAGTCTCCACTGATCACTTCACCATTAAAGCGCTTTGCAATCTCAATACTCAATTCAGTTTTCCCGACTGCAGTAGGACCCACTATTGCGATGATTGTTTCTCTCATTGTATTACCCCTAAATTAAAAAGTTAATTTTCTTTTTGATAGGATTTAAGCATCCAAATCTCTGTTTCAAACCTTTTTTGATGTCCAATTAGTATATCATTCGTGGGTTCGTCTGCAAACTCATCAGTTAGAGGCAGTCCAGTATCGATAATCTCTTTTGTTATACGATTAAAATCATGAATAAGCTGAGATATCATTTCTTTTTCTGTATCATCTGCATTTGCTTCTTCAAGTGTACCCTGCTTCAAATACATACTCATTGTCGCTAAAGGCTGACCGCCGATCATTATAATCCGCTCAGCAATCTCATCCAGCTCGTCCTGTGTCTTTAGGTATAACTCTTCAAAGTGTTCATGTAACTGAAAGAAGTGACGGCCTTTGATATACCAATGGTAACGATGCAATTTTACATATAGAATAAAATAATTAGAAAGCAATTGATTTAAAAAATTAATCAGCTCTTGATTTTTCAAGTCATTCACCTCATTGTTTTTAAATTCATCGTTTCACAATGAGGTGCATTTTATACCTTTACATAATTCGTTTAAACATTTTCTCGAGCTCATATGTTGTAAAATGAACAATAATTGGTCTCCCATGTGGACATGTAAATGGATCTGTTGTGGTTCTCAAATCCTCAAGCAAACGGAACATATCTTTCTCAGTCAAATAATGATTTGCTTTAATAGATCTTTTACAGGACATCATAATTGCAGCATCTTCTCTTATCGCCTCAATATTCACCTTTTCTTCATTCATAATTTGTTCAATCATCTCACGAATGACCTCTTCCTCAAAGCCTTCCGGGAACCAGTTAGGGTGAGAACGAATGATATAGCTGCGGTGGCCAAAGGGTTCAAAGAATAAGCCCACCTCTTCAAATGCTTCTCGATATTCTTCAATGAAAAGTGCTTCTTGACTAGAAAACTCAAAAGTTAATGGAATTAAGAGCTCTTGTGATTCTTTTATTGGTTTTCCTAACTTATCCCTAAAAAACTCGTATTTAATCCGTTCTTGAGCAGCATGCTGATCAATCATATAAAGACCATTCTCATTCTGTCCTAGAATATAGGTCCCTTGCAGCTGACCAATCGGATAAATTGGTGGTACACGTTCTGGGCCTTCGTTCTTTTTTTGTTCAAGCGATGAAGGTATTTCTGCAGGTTGAACGATTGCCTCTACCTCTGGCTCTTCTCTGATTATTTCTTCTGCAGCAGTGGGAATTTCTTGCTCATACTCTGCAATTGGCTCCGTTTGTGCGAACTGCGTTTTCTCAAAAATCGGCTGAATGCTTGAATTCCGCTCTATTGGCTCGGCTTGAGGTGAAAATACAAAGCTTGGCTGTGTCGATTCAAACTTCGGCTTCACAGGGCGCTGTTCTATTTCCGGTATGAGTGTCTGACTGCGAAATGTCTTCTTTATTGTTCCCCGTACGGCTTCAAACAGTTCTTTGTCCTTACTGAAACGGACTTCCAGCTTCGTTGGATGAACATTTACATCCACTAAAATTGGGTCCATATCAATTTTCAATATGACGATAGGATATTTCCCAATTGGCAGCAATGTATGATAGCCCTCGGTTATTGCTTTTGTTAGCGGGAAGCTCTTTATATACCGGCCATTAATAATCGTCGAAATAAAATTGCGGGATGCCCGGGTAACTTCCGGCTTTGCAATAAAGCCCTCGATGTGGAAGTCGAGTGACTTGTATTGAATTGGGAGCATCTTTCTTGCTACAGACATCCCATAAACCTGTGAAATAACCTGCAATAAATCTCCAGTTCCTGCTGTTTTAAACAGTACTCGTTCATTATGAATTGCTTCAAACCGAATTTCTGGATGGGAAAGTGCCAGCCGATTCAACAGGTCTGTAATATGTCCAAGCTCTGTATGCAGGCTTTTCATATATTTCAAGCGTGCGGGAGTATTATAGAAAAGCTGGTCAACAGTAATTTCTGTACCTTTTCTTGCATCACTTTTCTTCCGTTCAACCACTTTGCCGCCTTCGAGATGCAGCGTTATTCCAGCTTCGTCTCCTGTAGAGGTTTTAACGGTTAATTTGCTTACAGCAGCAATACTCGCAAGAGCTTCGCCTCTAAATCCCAGTGTACGGACATGAAATAAATCATTTTCTGTTCTTATTTTGCTCGTCGCATGAGGCAAGAATGCTGTTTCGCTATCGGCTGCTGTCATTCCGTCTCCATTATCGATTACTTTTATTTGGCCAATACCGGCTTCTACAATCTCAACTTTAATGGAAGTACTGTTTGCATCGATACTATTCTCCACAAGTTCCTTAACTACAGATGCTGGGCGTTCAACTACTTCTCCAGCTGCAATTTTATTTGCCAGTTCTGTGGGCATTTGTTTGATTTTCATACAGACATCCTTTCTCTTTCCAGCGAACGATCTTACCTGACTTTTTTCTGAAGCTCATAAAGAGCATTCATCGCTTCCATTGGAGTCAATTCAAATAGATTTAATTCCTTTAATTCTTCAATTACGTTATTATCTTTTTTCTGTGCTTTTGTTTCTCCTTCTGCCGTTTCTTCACCAACAAAGAAAGAAAGCTGACCGGATTCGATTTTATCTGTTATAGGTGCAGGTTTAGATCCTGACTCTAAATCTTGTAAAATAGTATTTGCTCTTTCAATCAGTGCATCTGGCAATTCAGCAAGCTTAGCAACTTGAATTCCATAACTTTTATCTGCAGAGCCTTCCTTGATTTGGTGAAGGAAGACAACATTTCCTTCATATTCTTCTGCGCGTACATGGATATTCTTCAAATTGCCCAATGTATTTTCCATCGCTGTAAGTTCGTGATAATGCGTTGAAAATAATGTTTTTGCATTAATATTATTATGAATATATTCAACAATAGCTTGAGCCAGTGCCATTCCGTCATACGTACTAGTACCTCGTCCAATTTCATCGAGCAAAATTAAACTGCGATCAGTAGCTTTTGAGATTGCATGATTAGCTTCAAGCATTTCTACCATGAACGTACTTTGCCCCGAAACAAGGTCATCTGCCGCCCCGATTCTTGTAAATATTTGGTCAAAAATAATTAACTCTGCTTGATCACATGGAACAAAACAGCCAATTTGTCCCATAATTACTGTAAGGGCAAGCTGACGCATATACGTACTTTTCCCGGACATATTTGGTCCGGTTATAAGCAGAATACTATTATCATCATCTAAGCTAACATCATTCGGAACAAAAGCACCATCTGTCATAACCTGTTCTACTACTGGATGTCTGCCATTTTTTATCATTAACTTTTTATCTACAAACTTTGGACGCACATAATTATTTTCCTCACTGACTGTCGCAAATGCTTGAAGCACATCTAGTTGGCTAATGATCTCCGCCAAATGCTGCAGTGCAGGGATATATTCCTTAATTTTTTCACGTATTCCGATAAACAGCTCATACTCAAGATCAATACTCTTTTCTTCCGCTTCCAGAATTAATGCTTCTTTTTCTTTTAATTCCGGAGTAATAAAACGCTCGGCATTTGTTAATGTTTGTTTTCTTTCATATTTTCCTTCAGGCAAAAGATGTAAATTTGATTTTGTAACTTCAATATAATAGCCGAAGACACGATTAAAACCTATTTTTAATGATTTAATATTTGTTTCTTTCTTCTCTTTTTGCTCAAGCTCTGCGATCCATTGCTTACCATTTCTAGAAGCATAGCGGTATTCATCAAGCTTTTGATGGTAGCCATCTTTAATAATCGAGCCCTCTGTTATCGATATTGGCGGTTCTTCAACTAAACTCGTCTCTAATATGTCAACGATTTCTCTTGGAAAAACCAATAACTCTGCTAATGTATTAATTTCTGGCTGTTTAAATTGATTTAAAATATTTTTAACCTCTGGAACTCGTTTTAGTGACTGCTTTAGTTGAATTAAATCCCTTGCATTTACATTGCCAAAAGCAATTCTTGCTGCAAGTCTTTCTATATCATAAACAGATTTCAATGCGTCCCGAAGTGCTTCTCTTTCCATAAAACCTTCGTAAAACCCTTCAACAATATTCTGCCTCTCCTCTATTTGCGATCTGCGGAGAAGTGGGCGTTCTATCCATTTTTTTAACATCCTTGAACCCATCGCGGTTACCGATTTATCGAGCACCCATAAGAGACTTCCATGTTTACCTTTTTTGATGATAGTTTCTGTCAGCTCAAGATTGCGCTTTGAGTACATATCAAGTGATAGATAGTCTTTAAGTTCGATAAGCTCTGCCTGCTGCAGATGATCAAGTGAGCGCTTTTGTGTGTGTTGAATATAATTCAGTAAACGGCTAAAGGCTTTCATTAACCGTTCATCATTTAAATTTTCACTCAGTCCTCTGTACTCAGCATTGAAGGTTACTTCATCCTGATATGACAAAGTGATATTTAACTTTTCTTTTAAGTGCTTCTGATATTCTTCTGATAAGCTCGATGAAATGACGATTTCACGGATGGGCTGGTTATACAATTCATGAATAACAGCCTCCCAGCCATCTTCTATAAGTGCCAGTCGATTTTCACCAGTGGATAAATCATTATATACAATGACATACGTTCCATCCTGAAACTGGGAAAGACTGGAGATATAGTTGTTTTCACTATCTTTTAACATGGATTGTGACATCACTGTACCTGGTGTAATTACTTGTACAACTTCTCTTTTCACAACACCTTTTGCAGTTTTTGGATCTTCAACCTGTTCACAAACAGCCACTTTATAGCCTTTTTCTATTAAATTCTTTATATAATTCTCAGCTGAATGATACGGAACCCCGCACATTGGTATACCTTCTGCTTTTCCCGAAGAGCCACGTTTTGTTAATGTTATTTCCAGCTCTCTAGCTGCATTTATTGCATCATCATAAAACATTTCATAAAAGTCACCCAAGCGATAAAATAAAAATGCATCTTGGTGTTCAGCTTTTATCTTTAAATATTGTTCCATCATTGGTGTATGTTTTGCCATTACTAAGCCTCCAAAAAAACCTGCGTATTCTCCAGTTATTATAGCATATTTTTTAACTCACTCATAAGGTGAAACTTCATTCACTGGGGGTGCTTTATCCCCAGTGAATGTTAGTTGAACCAATCGGGCCGTTACAGGCTGTTGGATCTCACTGTTGCTAATTACATGGTTTTTATTTATTAAAACGGGAGTCCTACAGCCTGTTACACTGCGATAAGGTGAAACTTCATTCAGTGGGGGTGCCTTCCCCCCAGTGAATGTTAGTTGAACCAATCGGGCCGTTACAGGCTGTTGAATCTCACTGTTGCTGATAACATGGTTTTTATTTGTTAAAATGGGAGTCCTACAGCCTGTTACACTGCGATAAGGTGAAACTTCATTCAGTGGGGGTGCCTTCCCCCAGTGAATGTTAGTTGAACCAATCGGGCCGTTACAGGCTGTTGGATCTCACTGTTGCTGATAACATGGTTTTTATTTGTTAAAATGGGAGTCCTACAGCCTGTTACACTGCGATAAGGTGAAACTTCATTCAGTGGGGGTGCTTTCCCCCCAGTGAATGTTAGTTGAACCAATCGGTTTGTAAACTGACCGTGAAACCCTTTGATACGATTTGCTTATTGCTGAACAGAAAAATACGAGAGATACACTCCCGTATTTTTCGCTAGTCTTTTTGTTTAACGAAGTCCACATCAACATCTTCCAATTCGTCATCTGTTACATGATCATGCCAAATTTCATCATCTTCGTCTTCTTCTGCTCCTGCTTCCCAATTTGGATCTACTTTTACTCTTAGTTTTGTTTCACCAATCACCTGTACAACAAACTCTCTTTCAATTTCTACAGTAATTTTATTGCCTTTTTTATCAATCTTGCACTCCAGGCAGTTTGGCTGCTGCAAAACCTTTGCAATAACATCGAAGTCATCATCCAAGCAATTTTCATCCTTTACTGCTAATGGAACGACATCACAATAAGTCACCCGTTCAGTAACAACCTCTGTCTTCGTATTATCATTATACGAATACCATATATTGATTTCGTAGCTGCCATTGACTTCAACTGTGTCAGCTGACTTTTTCTTTGCATGGTATAGGTGATTAATAACCCAGCAGCCAAGAATACTTGATGGACGGTGTGATGGGTTAACGGTATGAGATTCCTGCGTGAATTTGCGTCCTTTCCCGCAAATTGCTTTTGTTATGATCTCTCTATAATCTTTTTTCAGAAAAGACATCGCTGTAATTACCTCCTCTTTTTTCATAGTCATTTTATGCATGGCAAACACCTAAAGTGCATGTAGTTTTTTTTAGCAGTAATCTATGGGTGCTTTTCTAAAAAAAATAAAAACCAAACAGTTAACACTGCTTGGTTTTTATTTTTTTAGAATGTTCCCTTTTAAGAAAGCTCCTTGCCCGTTTCTCCGTGCAGCAGGTTTCCTCCGGTTGACTCAATTACTTGCTTGGTTACTTCACGCGAAATGGTTGAAGACACGAGCTGAAGCACATCATTTACAGTAACTTGAATTTCTTTAAATTCAGAGACAACAGGAATTCCATCCAGTTCTTTTTGTAAACGGTCAAGCTCTTGCTCTACTCTTGCCAATGCTTCTCTTTTTTCATAAGCCTGGAAGTTTACAGCTTGTTTTT
Source organism: Oceanobacillus sp. FSL H7-0719 (assembly GCF_045040795.1). GTDB lineage: Bacteria > Bacillota > Bacilli > Bacillales > Amphibacillaceae > Oceanobacillus. The sequence goes on from NZ_CP150301.1 coordinate 1,024,998, forward strand.
GCAAAGTCTTAATTTTTTTAATCAGGCTTTGAACTTTTGTGTTTTGATTTATTTTCACTTCAATCTCTTTAAAGCGATCGATTTCCTCTGTATTAGAAAGCATTCCTGCTAATTTTTTTGCTTCATCAAGCACTTCTTGTCTAGTATATTGTGCCATGTTAGTTCACCTCAATTTTACTTTCAATCATTTCTCCGTTTAAAGACCATGTATTTGCTTTCGTAATTTTCACTTCAACAATTTTCCCAATGGCGGATTTTGGTCCGTTAAAGTTAACAAGCTTGCTTTTTTCCGTATACCCTGCAAGAATATCCGGATTTTTCTTACTCTCACCTTCAACAAGAACTTTTACTGTTTTTCCTTTATAGGTGAGCATCGATTCCGCTGCTTGTTTGTTCACTAATTCATTCAAGCGATAAAGCCGCTGTTTTTTCACTTCTTCTGGAACATCATCTTTTTTCCTTGCAGCTGGTGTTCCTTCACGAGGTGAATAGATAAATGTATATGCTGCTTCAAAACCAACCTCTTCAACAAGTGTCATTGTTTCCTCAAACTGTTCATCCGTTTCATTAGGGAAACCAACGATAATATCTGTTGTTAAAGTAGCATTAGGAATGGCTTCTCTTATTTTACGAACAAGTTCAAGGTATTCTTCACGTGTATACTTACGGTTCATCTTCTTAAGAACTTCAGAACTGCCTGACTGAACGGGTAGATGAATATGGTCAAGCAGGTTTCCGCCCTGTGCTAGAACATCAATCAGATGATCATCAAAATCACGTGGATGAGAGGTTGTAAAACGAACACGCGGAATGTCAATCTTATGAATATCATTCATAAGATCACCAAAGGTATAATCGAGATCTTCAAAATCTTTTCCATAAGCATTAACATTTTGACCAAGTAAAGTAACTTCCTTATAACCTTGCGCAACAAGATGTCTTACTTCCTGAATAATGTCCTCTGGGCGTCTGCTCCGTTCCTTTCCTCTCGTCATCGGAACGATGCAATATGTACAAAACTTATCACAGCCATACATAATATTAACCCAGGCCTTGATTTTTCCTTTACGGACTTTTGGAAGGTTTTCAATAATATCGCCCTCTTTAGACCATACTTCAACAATCATCTCTTTGCTAAACATAGCTTCCTTAATTAAATGTGGCAAACGATGAATATTATGTGTTCCAAAGATTAAATCAATATGCTGATGTTTTTTTAAGATACGATCAACTACAGACTCTTCCTGTGACATACAGCCACAAACGCCGATAATCAAATCAGGATTTTCCAATTTTAATGGTTTCAAATGACCTATTTCTCCAAATACTTTATTCTCTGCATTTTCACGTATTGCACAAGTATTCAGTAAAATAATATCAGCTTCTGTTACTTCAGTTGTAGCGGTATAACCCATCTCCGTAAAGATTCCAGCCATTACTTCTGTATCATGTTCATTCATTTGACAACCATAAGTTCGAATTAAAAATTTCTTGTCTTTTCCAATTGCTTGCATATCTTCTGGTATAGAAAAATCATAATTAAATTGGACTTCTTCATTACGTCTTTTTCTGGCTTTCTTTATGTCTGGTGCTTGAAGTTCATAATTCGTCTGGAAGTATTTTGCAATCATGTCATCACTAGAAGTATTTTTGATACGCTCTATGTTTAGCTCTGACTTAATTTGACCTTGTTGTTTCCGCTGTTCTTCGTTCATGCTCTCTCTCCTTTCTACTCTCTGGTAATGCTTTTATGTATAAGACTTGTTCAATACAATAGTATATAGGCTTTAGTTAAATTTAACAATACAAACGTACAACTGCAAATAAAAACCTTCCTTTAAAACAAGGAAGGTTACCGAATTTGTCAAATTAATCATCTTGGCTCAATAATTAGTTTGATTGCTGTTCTCTCTTCGTTATCAATTGTTATATCAGTAAACGCTGGAATACAAATCAAATCCAAGCCACTCGGAGCGACAAACCCTCTCGCAATGGCAACAGCTTTTATCGATTGATTTAATGCACCTGCACCAATTGCTTGAATTTCAGCTGAACCACGTTCGCGCAATACATTTGCCAGTGCCCCCGCAACTGAGTTTGGATTTGATTTTGATGAAACCTTCAATACTTCCATTCCTAGTACCTCCCTTACCTGCGTAATGTAGTTCTACTTCTACTATATTCTCAGAGATGGTAGCTTATTCCCTAAACCTGCAGGATGCAGGATATTCTGGAATAACTGTGGGCGATAATCTAATGCGTTGCCTCATATTTTACTTCAATTAGCCAAAAAAGGGATGATCATCATTAATCAGGATTCGCTCAATCTTCTCTGCCTTTCCTGAATTTGCATCAACTATGATAAGAACTCCATTTAACTGTTTTCTACCCGTTTTTGTAATTTCAAAACGTACAGGAAGAGAAGTTAAGAAACGTTTTAATACGGCATCCCGTTCTACTCCTAGGATTCCATCATACGGACCAGTCATTCCAGCATCGGTAATATATGCGGTGCCTTCAGGTAAGATCCGCTCATCTGCAGTTTGAGTATGTGTATGTGTCCCTACGACGGCACTGACTCTTCCATCAACATACCAGCCAAACGCTTGTTTTTCACTTGTTGCTTCACCATGAAAGTCAACAAAAATAATATTCGTTTTTTTCTTTGCTTCTTCAATTAATTGATCAATTTTTTGGAATGGATCATCTATTGCCTGAAGAAAAGTTCTTCCCTGAATGTTAATCACAGCTACAAGCACGCCATTTATATTAAGATATACAATTCCTTTTCCAGGATTATTTTCCGGGAAATTCGCAGGACGAATCAAGTATTTTGCATCATCTATAAATTCGTAAATTTCTTTCTTGTCCCAAGTATGGTTACCCATTGTAATGACCTGGGCTCCCCATTCGAGAAACTGGCGATAAATTTTTTCGGTAATTCCTTTTCCTGCTGCTGCATTTTCACCATTAATAATTGTCATTGTGGGGCGATATTTTTCTTTTAATTTTGGCAGGTATTCCTGAACCATTTCTCTTCCTGGAGAACCTACAACATCACCTATAAATAAAATTTTCATTGTTTTTTTACCATCCTAGTCTATTTCTAATATCTTAAGTTTTTCATATTCATGCTTCATTGTCAAAGTTTTGCTAGAGTAAAATACTCGCTTTATTTTTGAAAAATTTAAGTAAACCCCTGACTTCTTTAATTCAGAATTTCACCATAAAGATACTGAAAATATGGAAGACAGTCACTGTTAATAGCTCTTAACGGGCGGAGCGAATTCCTTCTATCCAAAAAACAGGCTTACTCTGAATCAAGACTGTCAGCTTTTTGTATCACTATGCCCAGAATGAGTTAATCATTAATCGGCAAAAAAATAAAAGCAGTCGTTTGACTGCTTTTATTTTGCATATTCAACTGCCCTTGTTTCTCTTACTACAGTCACTTTAATGTGACCCGGGTAATCAAGTTCGCCCTCGATACGGTTGCGGATTTCTCTTGCAACTCGAACAGCTTCAAGATCATCAATTTCATCAGGTTTAACCATGATTCGAATCTCTCTACCGGCTTGGATAGCGAATGATTTTTCTACCCCTTCAAAGGACTCAGATATTTCTTCGAGTTTTTCCAGGCGTTTAATATAATTTTCTAATGTCTCACTTCTTGCACCTGGACGTGCCGCTGATAAAGCATCAGCCGCAGCAACCAATACAGAAATGATTGAAGTAGCTTCTTCATCACCGTGGTGGGAAGCAATCGCATTAATTACTACATCATGTTCTTTGTATTTAATAGCAAGCTCTTTACCAATTTCAACGTGACTTCCTTCTACTTCGTGGTCAATTGCTTTTCCAATATCATGGAGCAAACCAGCTCTTCTTGCTAGCGTTACATCTTCACCAAGTTCTGCAGCAAGCAAACCGGATAGATAAGCAACTTCTGTTGAGTGCTTCAGTACGTTTTGACCATAGCTTGTACGATATTTTAGACGACCGAGTATTTTAACGAGATCTGGATGCAAACCGTGCACACCCACTTCAAATGTCGTTTCTTCTCCTACTTCACGAATATATTCATCCACCTCACGTCTTGCTTTATCTACCATTTCCTCAATTCGCGCTGGGTGGATTCTTCCATCCTGCACCAGCTTTTCTAATGCCAGTCGTGCAATCTCACGACGAATTGGATCAAAACCGGATAAGATTACAGCTTCTGGTGTATCATCGATGATTAAGTCAATACCAGTTAACGTTTCTAATGTTCGTATATTTCGTCCTTCACGCCCAATGATGCGACCTTTCATTTCATCATTAGGGAGGTTCACGACAGATACTGTTGTCTCAGCAACATGGTCTGCAGCACAACGTTGTAATGCTAATGACAGAATGTTTTTTGCTTTTTTATCTGCCTCTTCTTTAGCGCGGTTTTCTGTTTCTTTTATCATAAGTGCTGATTCATGTTTTACATCTTTTTCAATCCGCTCTAAAATAATTTGTTTTGCCTGGTCCGTTGTATATCCTGAAATACGCTCAAGCTCAGCTTGCTGCTCCTCTTTCATAGCATCCACTTTGCTTTCCACTTCTTCAATTTGTTGTTGTTTCTCTGCTAATGCGTCTTCCCTCTTATCCAGTGACATTTCACGTGTATCAAGGGTGACACTCTTTCTGTCAAGATTTTCTTCCTTCTGTGTCAAACGATTTTCCTGCTTTTGGAGTTCTGCTCGACGTTCACGCAGCTCATCCTCAGCCTGTTGACGAAGTTTATGGTTTTCGTCTCTTGCTTCAAGGAGTGCTTCCTTTTTTGCCGCATCCGCATTTCGATTCGCTTCCTCTACTATTTGTTTTGCTAACGTTTCAGCGCTCGAAATTTTAGCTTCAGCAATCGATTTACGAATCAGATAACCAACAAACAGACCTACGATAAGGATGAAAACTAGCAAAATGGAGATGATTAAAGGATTGTCCATAATTTCACCTCCTATTGCTATAAAGTTGTTGTACAATTCATTATTGTCGTCATGTACCCATTATCAATGCAAGGATTAACAATAAAGCGTATAATAAATATAAAATTATACATTATTAATTCTAATTCTCAAGATTGCTATTGTCAAGGAATCTTCACAACTTATTTTGCAACGCTTCCAAAATATATGAAGATTTCTATTTGCTAAAAGAACAAGCTGTTCTTTAGAATTTAATTCATTCTAGAGAACAGCTTGTTTTTATCCTTAAATATCAAGTGATTCTTGATCTTCTGTTGTTTTTTCTTCGGCAGCTTCAGCTGGGGTTTCATCCAATTCATAATAATCCCGAATTGCCTGATGAATTTCATTCATAATCTCAGGATTTTCAGACAGGAACTGCTTAGAGTTTTCTCTGCCTTGTCCTAAACGTTCACCATTGTATGAATACCAAGCTCCACTCTTCTGCACAATATCAAGTTCCGCACCGACATCGAGAATTTCTCCTTCTTTAGAAATTCCTTCACCGTACATGATGTCTACTTCGGCCTGTTTAAATGGAGGTGCCACCTTATTCTTTACTACTTTAATTCTCGCTCTGTTTCCGATCATTTCATTGCCTTGCTTTAGAGTTTCTGCCCGGCGTACTTCCAGACGTACAGATGAGTAGAATTTAAGTGCTCGTCCACCTGGAGTTGTTTCCGGATTACCAAACATAACTCCAATTTTTTCACGAACCTGGTTAATAAATATTGCCGTCGCTTTCGATTTATTTATCGCACCTGAAAGCTTACGTAATGCCTGAGACATCAGACGTGCTTGCAGACCCATATGAGAGTCTCCCATTTCTCCTTCAATTTCAGCTTTGGGAACTAATGCAGCAACAGAGTCAACTACAATGATATCAACTGCACCACTGCGTACCAATGCCTCTGTAATTTCTAAAGCCTGTTCTCCAGTATCTGGCTGTGACAGTAATAATTCATCTGTATTTACACCCAGAGCACGTGCGTATGTTGGATCAAGTGCATGCTCAGCATCAATAAATGCCGCTTGTCCGCCTTGTTTTTGCGCTTCTGCAATTGCATGCAGTGCTACAGTTGTCTTACCTGATGATTCAGGTCCGTAAATCTCGATTACTCTTCCTTTTGGATAGCCTCCAATACCTAGAGCCACATCCAATGCTAATGAACCGCTGGGAATAGTAGCAATCTTTTGTGTCCCTTGTTCACCCAGTTTCATAATCGAACCTTTACCAAATTGTTTTTCTATTTGTCTTAAAGCCATATCTAAAGCTTGTTTTCTCTCACTCAATGAAAATACCTCCTCAAGTTCACTACTTATATCATACGCTGTTTTCCGTCATTTGACAAGCAAAAAACGAATAAACGTTCTGTATTTTTGAGAGGCTTTTTTAAGCAAAATTTAATATTTCAGCACTTATACTGCCGCACTTTTAAAGATTGCACTAAAAGCCTTAATTAAATTATGCTTTTAAATAGTTGAAAAGTATTTCTAAACCCTTATTTACAGAGCGGTTTCTAATTATATTCCTTTCACCCTGGAAGTTAAAACCAAATGCTCTGTCTTCAACTCCTGCAACAGATAAGCCAATATAAACTGTTCCCGCAGATTTCCCTTCTATCTCCCCTGGTCCGGCAACACCGGTAAAGCTGATTCCAATTTCAGTGTTCAACTTTTCGCGGACATTCTTCGCAAGCAGTAAGGCGCACTTTTCACTTACTGTTCCATCTTCAGCAATGACCTGCTCTGGAATATGAAGCATATCGATTTTTACTTGGGGATGATAGCAAACAATGCCGCCTTTTACTGCATCGCTGGCACCCTGGACAGACACAAGTTTTTCAGTGAATTTACCACCAGTAAGACTCTCTGCTGCTGCAATGGATACTTTTTTATCTTTCATCATATTAACAATGACTTGTTCAATTGTTTCTTCATTTTCAGCAACAAAATAGTTGCCAACTTTTTCTAAAATATCTTCTTTTGTTTTATGTAATAATTTCTCTAATTCATCACTTGAAGCTGCTTTTGCAGTAAGACGAATAATGATGCCTTCATCAGTAGCTAAGGGAGCAATTGTCGGGTTCGTCTGTTGGTGAATAAGTTCTTGTAATTCATGCTCTAAGGCAGATTCACCAATACCGATAAATTTTAAAATTGTTGACTTAATCACTTCTTCTTTACCTGTAAGCTGGTATAAGAACGGTAAAATATCATCTGAAAATAACTTTTTCATTTCCCGCGGGACCCCGGGAAGGAATATCCAATGTCGGTCACGGTAATCAACAATCATGCCAGGAGCCATGCCGTTCTTATTCTCAAGCACCTTTGCTGTTTCAAAAACACGAGCTTGCCTTCGATTATTCGGTGTCATCTTCCATTCATGCCGTATGAAAAAACTCTCTATCTTACTCATGGACGGGGCATGCTCATACATATTCAAATTACTAACCAGCTGAAAAGCTTCTCTTGTCAGATCATCTTCAGTTGGTCCCAATCCACCTGTAACAATAATAATGTCCGAGCGCTCATGTGCTTGCTTAAATGTATCTGCAACGCGTGTAAGATTATCGCCAACAGCGACATGATTGAAAACATTTATACCATATAACGCAAGCTGCTGAGATATCCATTGAGCATTCGTATTGGCAATTTGACCTAATAATAATTCAGTGCCTACTGCAATAACCTCTGCCTTAAATTGCTTTTTCACTTCGAATCCCTCATTACATGTTTATTTTTAATGAAATAATCCACTCCTGAAATCACAGTAAATAGCAGCGCTAGATAAAGCATAATCGTGCCTAAAGGAAAATTAATAAAAGAGAAAGGGAAATTATGCAGTAATAGCAAAATAATCGCGATCATTTGCGTTGCCGTTTTTAATTTCCCCATTTGTCCTGCTGCAAGAACAATTCCTTCTCCAGCAGCAACTAAACGCAGTCCTGTAACTGCAAATTCTCTGCTAATAATGATAATAACAATCCAAGCAGCAGCAAGTTCCATTTGAACAAGCATAATCAATGCTGCAGAAACAAGCAGTTTATCTGCCAATGGGTCAAGGAATTTCCCCAGATTTGTAATTAAATTATATTTTCTTGCAATATACCCATCCACCCAGTCTGTTGTCGAAGCAAAAATAAAGATAATTGCAGCAATGAAATGAGTAATTGGCAACTTCGCTCCACCAATATCCCAAGCACCCAGGTCCATAGGGACAGATAGTAAAATAATAAATAACGGGATTAAACAAATTCTTGATATAGTAAGTTTATTGGGTAAATTCATATGAATAAATCCTCCTTATATGATTATATAATGTAGTGTTTGTTCTATAAGCTGAACTGCAGTTGTCTTGTTTCCGATTACAATACTAAATGAATCATTATTTTATGCAACATTACTTCGTTTCACTCTTGAAATGGAGAAACCCTTCCACGTTAGTAAGGAAGGGTTTACGAGTGTTTCAATTCCTAATTTATATTTATCCAGATTTTTTGTACATCTCTTTCACTTGGATCGATTGGATATTCAAATTCTGTATCATTCACTTTAATCTGCAGGTTTGGGGCACTTCCAATATTAAGAAAGACTGAATCTGTTCCAGCAGCATCCACCTCAAGAGGTGAATTTTCTGGACCGACGAAGCCTCCGTAAAGGGATTCGCCTGCCGCATTTTTGACATCTAACCATGATCTTGTTTCTGATTCAAATGAAAAAATAAGTTCATCTCCAGGATTTGTTAATGTCATCGTTGACTCAGTTTGTCCAGCCTCAACTGTTTCAAAAGTAACTTCTTCTGCTTCTTCTGCCTCTTCATCTTCGGAATCTGTTTCATCTGAGGTATTTTCTTCTGCATCTGAATCGGATTCATTCGATTCATCATTACTTCCCGATGCAGAGTTATTATCATCTGGATTTTTAATAACTACTGGTCCTTCCGAATCTTCAATTTCCGTCGGTTCATCCGACGAGTTTGATTGACTTATAAACCAAATTGCGGCACCTATAATCCCGATGATAAGAAGGATAACAATAATCTTGGGCAGCACAGAAAAAACCGCACCACTCCGATCATTTGAATTTTCCTTTCTAGAGCGCTCTACTCTAGTATATTGAATCTCGCTTTCCTCTTCAGACTTCGGAATTTCCTCTTTATGTTCTTCCAATAATTCATTTGGATCAATTCCAACTGCATTCGCATATTCCTTAATAAAAGCTCTTGCATAAAATTTACCAGGAAGAATATTGAAGTTGCCTTCTTCAATTGCAACTAAATAACGTTTTTGTATCTTCGTTGTATCCTGTAAACTGTCTAACGAGAGGCCTTTTGCCAATCTCGCTTCTTTAAGTCTTGCACCAACATCCATATTAAACACCTTCCGTCTCAAAAATCGAACATGTTAAAACCGCTATTCTGACCAAAGGGCTGTTCCTCAATAGCTTCATAAGTAATTTCTTCATCTACATGGCTTCTAAGCTCAATAATATAGTCAAAATCATCAAGAGTATATTCTGTGGACTGTACAAATACATCAGGATGCTCCACAACCTTTACAGCGGGAAGCTGCATGATTTCTCTAATCAATCTCCAATGCTCTTCATTTGCACGTTTTTTTGATACAACGCCATCGATAATAAAGATATTATCAGAATTATACTCACCAACAATTAATTTATTCCGAACTGTTTGCTTTATCATTGTACTTGAAACAAAAAGCCAGCGCTTATTCGCACATACACTGCTAGCTACGATAGATTCCGTCTTGCCAACGCGTGGCATTCCTCTAATCCCAATCAGTTTATGTCCATCTTGCTTATATAATTCCGCCATAAAGTCAACTAAAATCCCTAATTCATTTCTTATAAATCGAATTGTCTTTCTGTCATCACGATCTGTATGAATATATTTCCCATGTCGAACCGCCATCCGGTCCTTCAATTTTGGTTTCCTGATTTTTAATACTTTAATTATGTCAACTGTCTTTAAAATCGTTTCTAATCGTGTAATGTTTTCATCACTTTCAGAGAGAATCAGCATTCCTCTTCGTTTGTTTTCTACACCATTTATTGTAACAATGTTTATGGAAAGCATTCCTAATAGCGTAGATATATCGCCCAATAAACCCGGGCGGTTAATTTGGTTTTCGTATTCAAGATACCATTCCGTCTTTTCCATGCTTATTCTCCTTTAACAATACATTTGAATTAATGTAAAGAAGATTATTTTGAATACAATCTATATCTACTATAAATGATTTTTCAATTAGTGAAAAGAGAAATGTGAAAATAAAATGGAAAAGAAGCTGTATAGTTTAAATATACAGCTTCTCTCCCTAATTATCCATTATTTTTACCTTGATTTTGAACTAACCTAACCATCGCACTAGCTATCGCTTGCTGTTCTTCCTCTGAAGCAGCAGTCCATAATTCCTTTAATACAGCCTCTTCTTTGTTTTTAGCACCAACGTGTTCAGCTAAGTAATCGCCTACTTCATGGGCCAGATTCGTAATCGTATCGTGATCCATTCCTTTTTCCTTTGCTTGCTGCAAACGATTAGCTAAGAAACCTTTCCAGGAATCGAAATTATCCAGAATTGACATTGACAGACCTCCTCTTCTGCTTACTATGTATAGTATTGATTTTTTTTCGCAGCTTATACATAGTAAATAAGATTATATGGTCCAGCCGCCTGATACTTGAATAATTTGTCCATTTAGATAACCAGGAGTTGCACTTAGTAAATACATTACCGTATTAGCTACTTCTATTGGAGTACCAGCACGTTTCAAGGGAATATCCTGATATATAGCACTTCTTTCCTCTGTCGATAACAATGCATTCATTTTTGTATCAATGAACCCTGGACTAATTGCATTTACAGAAAGTCCACTCGCCGCAGTTTCTTTTGCCAAAGCTTTGACGAAACTATTTTGTGCACCCTTCACAGTAGAATAAAGCACCTCATTACTGGCACCAATCTCGCCCCAAATAGAGGTTATAAAAATAATATGTCCTGATTTATTACGAATCAAACCAGGAAGCAGCTGTTTTGTTATCAGTAAAGGAGCTTTTACATGCAAGTAGAGCATTTCATTAATATAATTGTCACTCATATCCTGAAACAGGCCAAATGCCGCTCTTCCGCTTGCAAAAACAATTGAATCCACCCCGAAAACCAATGCATTCAATAGTTGATTAATTCCTTCCTGATTTGACAGATCTGCTTGGATGACTTGAAGAATTTGTTCATCTTCAACTTCATCCCATAACTCATCTAATACAGCCCGGTTGGAGTGATAATGAAGCAATAAATGGCAGCCTTCTTTGGCTAGGCGTTTTGTAATTGCGGCACCAATATCTCCACTTGCCCCAATAACCAAAACATTCTTCCCCTTCATGTTCATTATCCTTTCTTAATCGTGCAAACAGCTAAACGATTCTCTTCAATCCATTCACGTAAGAATGCATTTGCATCCTCTACAGTTAATGCTTCAATCGTTGGAATCACTTCAAAGAAGTTGATGCCGAATTTTTGATAGTCTGTAAATTTGCTTGCAATATACTCTAAAGAATTCATCGCACGTAAAATCTGTCCAATTCTCTTTTTCTTCATACGAGAAAATTCGTCGCGATTAATTTCTAACTTATTTGTACTTAGTAATAATTCTTTTACTTTAGCCGCAAATTCCTCAGGATTCTCTGTATTTCCGCCAATTATCGTATAGCCGAAGCTGCGGTCAAGATTGGACTCATAGGAGAAACTGCTATCAATAAGTTCTGCCTGGTAAAGCTCTTGATAGAAAGAACCGCCTTTGGAGAAATAATGATCAAGCACCATATTTGTCAGCAATTCTTTTCTAATAAAATCAGTTTTCTCAATTGTTGTACTTAACTCTTTAATACCAATGGTACATTTCGGAATCGAAACCGGCATATTGATTTCCAGTTCAGCATGTGCAACATCTCTAGGCTCCTCAGGAAAATCACGTATTACTTCAGCCATTGGCTCAAAGCTCTTATTTGCCTGATTTTCTTCAATAAGCTGGGATAGCTTCTCGGCATCCATATTACCGATGATAAATAACGACATATTTTCAGGGTGATAGAAAGTATGATAACAGGTGTATAAATCATCCTTCGTAATTTTCATAATGGAATCAACTGTTCCAGCTATATCTATATTCACAGGATGATTTTTAAATAAAGCTTTTATGGTACCCATGAAGGACTGCCAATCTGGCTGATCATCATACATTTTAATTTCTTGCGCTATAATCCCTTTTTCCTTTTCAACAGTCTTCTCTGTGAAATAAGGATCTTGAACAAAGTCAATTAATGTTTGTACATTTTCTTCGATATGATTTGTTGCGGAAAAAAGATAGGCAGTCTTCGTAAAGGATGTGAATGCATTGGCAGAAGCACCGAGCTTGCCAAAGTCAGCAAAGACATCCCCATCTTCTTTTTCAAAAAGCTTATGCTCCAAGAAATGAGCAACCCCATCAGGAACATCAATCATGTCTTTCTCACCAATCGGTACGAAAGTCTGGTCAATTGAACCATAATCTGTCGAGAAAATTGCATATGTTTTTTCCATCTCATTGCGGGGCATTAAAAATACAGATAAGCCATTATCTAACTTTTTTGTATAAATCACTTCATCGATTTCTGGATACGTGTTTCTATTCATCTCATTCTCCTCCTTCAGCAGTCAGGAGATATAATGTATCTTCCTCAACTTTTTGTGCTACCTCAATGACGTCTTCTTTCGTAACAGATTCAATCCTAGTGAATAGATCCTTCAGCGTCATATCCGTTTCCGCTACTTGTAATTGATAAAACAATTCTACAAGTCCCTGATTGCTATCCATTGTTTCCTTAAGAGAATGGACAATCATTTCCTTCGTTTCAACCAAATCATCTTCTGTAAAATTGCCTTCTTTCATTTCAATCATTTGTTCCCGAATAATATCCCGCGCTTTTTCATAATCCTCAGGAGCAATGCCGCTTAATACAAATAAAAGGCCTTTATGGCTTTCGATTTGTGAAGTTGCATAATACGCTAAACTATTTTTTTCACGTACATTCATGAAAAGCTTTGAACTTGGAAATCCGCCGAACAATCCATTAAACACCTGTAGTGCAGGGTAAGCATCATCAGAAAAAACAACATTTGTGCGGTAACCCAAATGCAGCTTCGCTTGTTGAATAGGTTCTTTTTCAATGATTTCCTTAACCTCTGTAATATTTTTTGGAGCGGCTGCAGCTGATTTCACGATTGTGCCTGTTGATTCATACGCAGTTAAAGCACTCAATTCTTCTTCCATCTGCTTCGGATCGAAATCACCAACAATATAAATGTCAAGCTGATTTGTCTCTGTCATTTCTTGAAAATATTGATATAATTCTTGATTCGTAAGTGCCTCTAAATCCTCTTCATAGCCATTTACATGCAGACTATAAGCTTCATCTTTACACATTTCATCAATCAGGCGGATATTTGCATATCTGATTTTATCATCTCTAATCGCTTGAATTCTTTGCCGCAGGGTTGCTTTTTCTCTACTATAAATTTTCTCAGAGAAAACACCATTTTCGGTATAAGGCTGAAACATAAGTTCCTTTAATAAATGAATGGCTTCCGTCGTAATCTGGTCTTCTGCCGGCAAATACCTTTCATTGGCAATTTCCATACGGAAACTAATAATATGGTTTTCACCTTTCTTAACCGCATCAATGGAAAGAACGGCTCCATATAGATCATCAAGCTTTAATTGCAAATCCGTTCTATTTGTATAGCTTTCCGTTGCTTGCCTTAAAACATAAGGCAATAATGCCCGCTTTGTAATTGTATCCCTAGAGAGCGGCGCGCTGAACTTTGCAACAAAAGTGAGCGTCTTAAACTTTTTTGTGGGTATAAAATGGAGTTTTATTCCATTTTTATTGATTGTTTGTTCAGTAATCACGTTCATTTTCTAACCTCCTGTGTAACTTTCCTTATACCATATTCTACACATATTTTTAACTATCATCCATTTATACGGCAATTCAAATGCTTTGTTCCAGATTATAAGTCACCTTTCAGGCTGTTTTTTTAATTAATTCAAGTTAGCTGGTGAGTATTGCCTACCTTAATTTAGAGTATCCTCTGCTGGCAGCCGCTCCTGTGTGTGTAGTGCACCATTTATTTTGTTAAGAAAATAATCACGACTGTGAAATAAAACTCTTTCCATATAAATACATAAATTAGGGTAAACAAAAGAATCCATTTTGAAAAAATTAACCAAAATGGATTCTCTATTCTTGGTATAGCATGAATTTTTATAACAAAGATTGATTATTTATAGGGATTTTGCAGTCCTCATTGGCTAAAGAAAGACCACTTGCCTATCACCTTGTTGTTTAAAAGCAGCTATGTGCTGTTTCATAATTTAAGCAATCCTTGGTCTTTCCATAGATCGAAATACTTTTGATAACCCATTTCTTCAGCGGTCATAGTGTATTGTTTACCTCTTAATTGGAAAGTATGTGACCTTGACAAGGCTTCATAAGTCGGGTTCTCTTTTACATCGCCGAAAAGCGTTTCGAATGTGTTTACATCCACTGAATTTTTATTTCCATTCTCATGGGTTTCAACAAGAATAAAATCAATCTCCCCCTCCTCAGTATGCTTTTAAAGACAAATATAATTGTTCCATATTCAACCTCTCACCACTGAAAAATTAACTACTTTAATGTGGCATTAACCCGCTCCTTTAATAAAACAGAAGTTGTTGTCTCGCCAACTTTCTATTCAACTATTGACCAGTTTGTTTAAGCACATTTGAAACAACAGTTATCCAAAGTAATAAGCAAACCAGCAAAGAACGAGAAACATACTCACTATTCCCCAAGCTGCAGTACCCCATATCCACCAAATGATTGATTTAGCTTTTGTTGTACTTTCCTCGTCTTCCATATTTGCTTTAATAAAAGCGAGCTTACTTTCCATACCTTTTTTCATGGAAATCAGAACAATAAATTCGATTACTATGAGACTAATTGTTATCCAAAGTAATAAGTCCAGCTTTTATACCTCCCTTTTTTGTTAATTGCTTTCCCTTTAATCTTCTTTACTCAATTATCTTTGCCCTTTCAGTTCACAAGGAAAAGGGCTTTACGTCATCTTTACGTTCCATCTATGGAAGGCACAGGGATTGTATTAGGCAACAAGATTTATTCAGAGGATAGAGTATATAAACCCTCAGCATTCCATTCCACTCCAATACAAAAAACATTCGAGAAGCATTCGATCTTATGAGTAATAAAAACGTTGATTCAATTACACAAATCGAACATAATCCCTATTTTAATTCCAAAGATCCTGATGGAAATATTTTAATGATATGTAAATGTTAATATTAAGCAATAGGGTGCTTATCTAACCTAAAAGAAGGATAAGCAGTTTAAATACTTGTGATTTAAATTGAATTCACGAGTACAATCTCTATAGAACAAACATATATTGTGAAGGATAAAAGAATCACTTTTGTGTAATTAAGAATGCTAAATTAGCGAACGATACGTCCAAAAACCTAATTGCCAACTAATGCGGCTTCTTCTTCAATAAAAACAACCTAAATAATCCCTAATTCTTTTTGAATCTTATGTTTGTAATCAATATATCCTTGGTTAAAATCGGGACTTTCATTTTCAAATTTACTCATTTTATAATCCCATTTTTTTATTTTATAACTGAAGATACCATTTTTAACAGCAGGATCATTTTCAGCAAAATTAATAACGTCTTCTTCCTTTGCTGCATCAATAACTATTGCTCCTCCAGTTGAGCCACCAAATGGTCCAGCTAAGACTATATTGCCTTTATTATATTCAGTTTGAACATACACGGCATGTTCAGGCATGAACGGTTGATTATGCAGAACTACACCATCTCTCCAATTTATTGAAGGAGTTAACAATATCAGATACCTCATAGACTTTTCTCCTTTAACTTTTCAATTGAAGTGTTTAAACTGTAAAAACACTTTCATACAATAACTTCTGCAAAAAAAGCCATATTCCTTCTTAATCTATATCACCTTATAGTAAAAGAAAGATGGGCTGATTACCTTCTGTTTTGGAGAGCCTATTAATCTTTTACAATCCCAAGAACCAATCCATCATACCCTTTGCTGCCTACAGTTTGGATAGCAGTCGAATCAATACATGATTCTTCAGATAATAAATCAAAAAATTGACGAACCCCCTGCACACTCAAGTCTTCACTTTCAGTATCTATGACGTGTCCATTACGAACCACGTTATCCGCAATGATAACTGTTCCTGGTCTAGAAAGTTCTATTGCCCATTTCAAATATTGAGGATTGTTTGGTTTATCAGCATCAATAAAAATGAAATCAAAGTTTGCCACCCCTTTATCTTTAAGGGTTGGCAATGTTTCGAGTGCAGATCCCACAATTACGTCAATCTTATTTTCAAGTCCTGCCCTTTTTACATTTTCTTCAGCCAATTTTGCATGCTTATCATCTAACTCAAGTGTGACGAGATGCCCTCCATCTGGTAAAGCACGTGCAAGCCAAACGCTGCTATAACCGCCAAGAGTCCCAATTTCTAAAATGCGTTTTGCTCCTTTAAGCTTTGCAAGTAAATAAAGAAGCTTTCCTTGATTTGGAGCGACATCAATAGCTGGCAAACCTGCGTCTGAATTTGCTTTAAGTATTGAATCCATTACAGGATCAGATGTGTGAAGCTTTTTACTTAAATAAAGATCTACATCATTCCACTTTTCAGATAAATTCATATGTTTTCTCCTTTAAAATTAAGACTTGATTTTCCTCTTTAAGTGAAGCACCCTACGTTGAAGATAAAAAGACTTCAATTAAATAATAGCTTCAGATTTTTGACTTTGTCTTGAAACCAATCCTATTTCATTTTCCTATAGAAGGTGATTGAAATGCCTCTGACTATGAAACTAAAGCTGTTCATCCCTTATCACTCCTACTCCTGGAGAATGCTAAACCACCCGTTACAATCGCCCTCTTTCT
Source organism: Oceanobacillus sp. FSL H7-0719 (assembly GCF_045040795.1). Lineage (GTDB taxonomy): Bacteria > Bacillota > Bacilli > Bacillales > Amphibacillaceae > Oceanobacillus. The sequence continues at coordinate 1,042,040 of NZ_CP150301.1, forward strand.
CCTCCAAGCTCCTGTAACGAAATTGCTGCACCCATTCGTTTGAACAACTTTTGTCATTAGGTATCCATATCACTAACAATCGGAAGTAATCGGTATTCCCAAATTGTTCTGTATTCGTATAATTTATAAAATCCTTCTTCTACATCCTTTGCCATATTCCCACACTGCAGCGGGCATTATTAAATACATCTTGCACTTCATTTTCCATGGGTTTATGGTAAATTAAATCTGGTATAACTTCAATTCAGAATTGATTGTTATATTTAACATATCTTGATTCCATAGCATAATTAATAGCACTCTGGCCGAAGGGAGATACTTTACAAACCTAATATGACTTTCATTGTCCTCCCCATCTACTTCTATAAATCTTAATATTGAAATAATAAAAACAATAATTATTAGAGAAGAGTAAAGTTTTTTGAGACAAAAAGTTCCTTGATTCAGCTAAATAATTAGTTTATCCTATAAAATTAAGAAGGAGTGTTTAAATGGGAAAAAAGTTTATTTTAATTCCAGCTATATTTTTGCTTATAACTTCTCTGCTTCAACTTTTCAACTATAATATTCCTGAATGGGTATCTAACGTAAACTTATTCATTATCGTTTTAATTATTATTGTCGCTTTAAAGGACTTTTTCAAAAAGGGAAAAGAGAACTAAATGTTAACTCTCGATTTCCTTTTATTATTCTTAATTACACAGAAGTGATTCTTTCTCCCTTCACAATCTAAAATGTTTGTATAATTGTGTTACAGCGCAAAAAAGTTCCAAAATAAAGTTGATATTATACACTAAGTAAATTGGAAATCTAAAAAAGTCATATTTCAGTATGCTAAGCGATCGACTTTTAATTTTCCTTGTTAAGTTAAAGCATCATCCTTTTGTTGAATAAGATATAACTTTTTTAAAGAAGATTTAATTTCTTGCTTATATTATCAACAATGGTATTGATGCTAACGTTTTCAGTGTCTATGTACTCTCTAAAGTTGTATTCGTTATATGCTTTTAAACATTTATCAGTTTGTTGAAAACACCAATTTCCTTCTTCCTCTCCACGTTCCCGTAGCCTTTCGTAAATAGTTTCCTTATTAGCTGTTAAACAGAAGTGGTATGTATGTTTCTCAATACTGCTAAATCCATTAAAAATATAGTTAAAGTATTCGAGGTTTCTAATAGTCATAGGTACAATTAAATTAACATTGTATTTAGATTGTATAAGACTGGCTACCTGAATATAATTAATTTTGGTTTATAAGTAACTAAATGAATCTTCGTAATTAAGTACAAATAGATAGGGTGCCTATCTATCTTTAAGATTGGAAATTTAGTAAATCAATTAAATCAAGAATTTCTTCCTTGTTCCCAGGATTGATGGATTTCTATTTTGAACCTTCTATAATAACAGAAATATCAGAATAGAATTCCTTACCCAGGATACGCGCCATCCCAATACAAATCCAATCTATATACTTCTTCTTCCTTAAATAAAGCTACATTATCAGGAGATATTTTCAGAATTGAACTGCTCTGTTCCGATACATACTTAATGTAATTACATTAAATAAAATTGTTCCGATAATAAGAATTGCTGGTAGGGATACAATAATACTCATTGTATCCAAAAGGGCAGTCCAATCCTGAGCTTTCACTCTCTCATACAAACTATAAATTTGGAAAAACAATGCGGCAGAACAAGCAATAAGACTTATGATAGAAAAAGTAATCCAACTTTTGAAATGCTCTTTATACTTCAAGATACTTATAATAGGAAGTATCCAAGCAACTAACCCTAACACAATGCTAACAACATTAAACCACCCAACCATAATAAAAACCTACCTTTTTATATTAAAATTACACACATAGTACAGATCCGACAAAAAGGTGCTTTATTCTTCCTTTTAGGTTGCACCCTCTAATTGAACAAGGAATCATTCTTTAAACATGAATAGCATTTATTTCCTCTCAGTTTTAAGAACATTCATCTTGACGGGATGTGATTCCAAAATTTCATTAAACCAAACCTTCCATTTTTGACCGTCTTTATAAGAAGTAAAAGAAAATAGAACACTATCTAATCTATAAATTTCTCCATAACTTCTGATGAATTCTTGATTTGACTGTTCCTTAGCAGCCTTAACATTAGAATGGAAAAAGAAATCTTTCTGATAGTGAAAAACATAATTAATTACAAATTCCAATTTAAAGTCTGCCACAAAATTACCGATTATAAATAGAGGAACCCAGACCATATAAAGAAAGTTACAATTCGTAATGCCAAAGCTACAACACCCAACATAAAGTTCCTTTTTACACATTTAAATAATTAATAATTATGAAGATATAAATTCAATGTTATCACTTCCTCTTTATTAAACAATTGCACCAGTTCGTTCAATTAGGAGATTACATTAATCTTTCTTTATCTATTCATTAATTTCATAAACTAAAGTATCAAACAATTTTTCGTCAGTATAAAGCAAAATTGCCCACTCTCCTGACTCTGGTATTCTCACGCTAGAAGGTATATGTGCATCCGCTCCATTATTTTCTTCACCAAGTTCCATTGTCCAACCCTCTATTAGAATCTGATGGGCAGTTCCTGACTCCTTGTGAAAACCAACAACAGTTAACTTTGCACTTGTAGTTCCCCAAAGGTGCCACATCCACTTTTGATCATCTAAACTTGGCATACCTGCTCCTATAACACCTGATTTGTTTTCATTTCCAATGATTCCTCTGTCACCAAATTCCACGGCTTTTTTTTCCCAATTAATTTTTTCAAAATCACTCACTTGAACAAAATCAGGTATATCATCAGGGAAAATAGCCTTGCTCTCAACTGTTTTATCTGAAGTACAACCTACAAGAAACAGTAACATACTTAATAAAATCAACATCAAAGTCGTTCTTTTTATAATAATAACCTCCTGAAAATATAATATATTCCGTGTTTTATAACTATACCAATTAATCTGCTACTTTATTGAACTAATCTGCCCGTTCGCCTAATATCCATCACTTTAATATTAACATTATATTCGGAGTTTGATTTAAATGAAAAAGATGACCTTAATCTGATCACTTTTGTCTACTAACGAACCCGTTCAGGTGTAAGATTTCATAACTTTAGTAGATTTAGTAACGTTTTTTCTTGATAAATGTCCAATCATAACCGCTTGATGGTTCAGGGAATTCATTGTACTTTTCTTTGACCATAATTACCTCTTAATACACATACTCTATGAATTTTTGTCCCTTAGATACCCAATTTACTTCGCTTCTAAATCTGCGTCTCTTTTATCATTACTTTCCTCTCGATAAAAACTTTTTTTATTGGGGTTCAATACATTAATTGAAAAAATTACAGATGACAGCAACATGACCATTGCTAAAGTCACTATAGTAATTCGCAGGGAAACAATATCTGCTACTACTCCAATAATCAAAATAAATACCACTTGGATAGCACTTTGAATTAGCTGGTATATGCTTGTAACCCTCCCCATTATATCTACAGGAATACTATTTTGGTAGAAGGTCATAATTCCTGCATTTAAAAAAACATTAAAGAAACCTAAGATGATAAAACCAACAACAATAGAGGTAAATGACCAGGAAAACGCATAGATTATATAGCCAATTGTCATCACGATCAAACCAGCAGTGATCATATATCTTAATGGAAATCTATTTGAGAAAACAGATAATAAAAAAGCTCCAAGAATAGAACCAATGCCAGTTATACTAATCAATAAACTATAATCAAATTCAGATAGACCAATCACTCGTTGTGTAAATACGACTTCTTGAGCGTCCATCGCAAAAGAAAAAATCATAATCATAATAAAACCCAGATAAATAAAAGTTACATACTTATTTTCCCTCATGAACTTTTGAACGACAGTAAAGTCACCTATAACCTGTGAAACGTTTAATGTCGGAATAGTCTCTTTATCAATAGCTTCTTTTTCAGGTAGAAATAATAACAATATAGCAGCCGAGACGAAAGATATTGCATTTATCCATAGTGTAGCTTCAACTGAAGTAGATAAGATTAACGCTCCGCCAATAGCAGGTCCAATAATAAAAGCACCGGAATCCACGAGTGATCGAATCGAGTTGAAACGTTTTCTACTTACAGCAGGCACAAGAATGGTGACATAAGTCATTGAAGCTGGATTATAAAAGGCTTTCCCGACACTTAAAATCACAAGAATACCATAAATCATCAACATATTCGGTGCAAATGGAATAAAACAGATGAATAATGCCCGCAGTATAAATGTGACCGCCATCATTTTTCTTTTACTTCGGTAATCAATGAAACTTCCCGTCCAAAACTTTGTGAAAATATTTGTTAATGGTCCGATGATCCAAAGCCCAGCAACCGCTGCTGCAGAACCTGTAAGTTGGTAAACCATGATATTTATAGCCACTAAGTGGATGAAATCTCCAATATTTGAGATCCCAATCGTTGTTAGCAATATTGCTGAATGTTTCCAGCTTTTGAGACTTTTTATTGTACACAACTCCTTATGATTCTTCGTACAAAAAACTACTGCTTTACTCTAGACATTCGACAATAAAGGGTGATTATCCTTCTTAAACTATCCCTCAAATTTAAGTATATTTCTACAAAAATTTTAACCATTTAACTCTGTAACATATTTACAAAAACGAATTAAATTTACACTTTAACAGAAAACTATAAAACAATAAGAAACACATTCCATATTCCAAAATGAAGAGTTCAGTTGTAATTTTCTAGCTTTCTATATTTTTTAAAAGGCGATTTTATTTTTTATACTTTTCATTGAAGCAATAGTAACAAATCCGATGATGAAAAATCCAATAGTTGTTCAGAGTAATAAACCTATTTTCCTCACCTTGTTCACTTCAATGATAAACCGGCCCTATGCTAATTTCGAAAACAACTTCATAAAGCTTTTATTCTAATTAAAAGCAGCAATCAATCTATATAAAAATCCACTTAGATTTGTGCTAAGTGGATTTTTGCAGAAAAAGATGTTTTATTTAGCGGCTTCCTTTAATATAAGGATCACCGTTTGCCGCGGGGGCATCCGCTCTTCCAATCAATCCAGCGAGCGCTAATATTGTAAGCACATATGGAGCAATTAATAAGAACACCTGCGGAATATCCTCAATCAATGGAATAGAGGATCCAACGATACTTAAGCTTTGTGCAAAACCAAAGAACAAAGCCGCCCCCATCGCTCCAAGCGGGTGCCATTTACCAAAGATAACCGCTGCAAGAGCAATGAAACCTTGACCTACTATTGTAGACTGCGAAAAGTTTGAAACGATTGTTAGAGCAAACACTGAGCCGCCTAAACCTCCGAGTACTCCAGATAGTATAACGGCTATATAACGCATTTTCGTAACACTTATTCCATTTGTATCAGCTGCCATTGGATGTTCTCCAACAGATCTAAGACGGAGACCGAATGCTGTTTTATACAGGACATACCAAGCAATCACCGCAATAATAATTGCAACATAAGAAGTTGCATAAACCCTTTCAAAGAAAATTGGTCCAATAATTGGGATCTCTGACAAAACAGGTATATCTGTACGGAAGAATCCATCTACCATGTCTGTTTGGCCTTTGTCATACCACTGCTTTGTAAGGTAAACACCAATTCCAACTGCAAGCATATTGATAGCAACGCCACTTACAACCTGGTTTGCGTAAAACGACACAGAAGCAACGGCATGGATGATGGAGAAGATTCCACCTGCAACTGCGGCCACAACAATCGCAATCCATGGTGTTAAGGAACCAAATGTATTCTGGAATGTTAAAGAGAATACAATTCCAACAAAAGCACCAATTACCATTAACCCCTCTAGACCAATATTAACTACACCTGAACGTTCACTGAATACTCCGCCTAAAGCAGTTAAAATCAAAGGTGCTGAAAAAAATAGAACTGTTGGAACAATTGATTGTAATATATCAATCATTTATTTCCCCTCCTTCTTAAAGCGAAGTATTGCCCAACGGATAATATAGCTTGAAGCTACAAAGAAAATAATTAATGCAATGATAATATCTACTAATTCCGTCGGTACACCAGCGGAAGTAGGCATTTGGCCTGCTCCTTCTTTAAGTGAACCAAACAGCAATGCGGAAAGAATTACCCCAAATGCATTGTTGCTGCCTAGTAACGCTACAGCAATCCCATCAAAGCCCAGATTTGTAAATCCTGACATGAGATGTATATTTCCATATGTTCCTAGTCCTTCCATCGCTCCTGCAATCCCTGCAAAGGCACCTGAAATAACCATGGAGAGAATAATATTTTTGCTTACGTTCATTCCAGCATATCTAGAACCATGCTGGTTGTATCCAACTGATTTTAGCTCGTAACCGATTGTTGTTCTCTGGATAATAAACCACATAACAACTGCTGCAAATAATGCAATCAAAAAACCATAATGCAGTCGAGAATACATTGTGATAGTTTGCAGCCACTCGGATGCGAGTGAAGCAGTATCTGCAATTTGTTCTGTTTTTGTAGCATGGTCGGTCAGCACGGAACGAATGATTTCATTTGAAACGTAAAGGGCAATATAGTTCATCATAATTGTAACAATTACTTCGTGAACACCTAGCTTTGCTTTCAGCAAACCAGGTACAAATCCCCAGAGTGCACCCGCCAGCATACCTGCTAGAATTGCAAGCGGCAAGTGAATAATCATAGGTGCTTCAAAGGTAAGTCCAACCCATACAGACGCTAACCAACCAACAATAACTTGTCCTTCCGCACCAATATTAAATAGTCCGGAACGAAAAGCAAACGCAATTGCCAAACCTGTTAATATTAATGGTGTCGTTCGTCGAATCGTTTCCCCAATTGTAAATGCATCACCAAATGCTCCTAACCATAATGCACGGTAGCCAGCTATTGGATTATAGCCAGAAGCAAACATAATAATGCCTCCAACAAATAAGCCAAGAAAAACTGAAATAACGGGAATTAATAATGTTGTTAACTTTATATTTGTTTTCATTTTGCAGCACCTACTTTATCAGACCCGCTACCAGCCATTAATAATCCTAATTCTTGCTCATTCGTTTCTTTCGGATCAACGTTCGCTACGATTTTCCCGTCAAACATAACTGCAATCCGGTCGCTAATATCAAGGATTTCATCCAGCTCGAAAGAAATAAGTAATATTGCCTTGCCTTTGTCACGTTCTTCAATCAACTTTTGATGAATAAATTCAATTGCACCAACATCAAGTCCCCTCGTTGGCTGGGCTGCAATCAGGAGGTCAGGAGATCGATCGACCTCACGTGCTATAATTGCTTTTTGCTGATTCCCTCCAGATAATGCACGTGCTAAAGTATATGCACTTGGTGTCCGAACATCATAAGCAGCAATCAGCTCTTCTGCTTTTCTATAAATCTCTTTATGATTTAAAATTGTATTTTTAGAATAAGGCTTTTGATAATAGGTTTGCAGAACAATATTCTCACCAACTGTATAATCAAGCACAAGTCCATATTTATGACGATCTTGCGGGATATGGCCAAGTCCGCTCTCAGTAACTTTTCGGGGTGTCTTATTGGAAATTTCTTTGTTATTCAATAAAATCTTTCCTGACTGTGTTTTTGTTAAGCCTGTAATTGCCTCAATCAACTCAGATTGACCATTTCCGTCAATACCTGCAATTCCTACAATTTCCCCGGCCCTTACTTCTAAATCCAGTCCTTTGACGATATCTAATTTTCTCGAATCTTTAACATATAAATCTTTTATATCTAATATTTTTTCTTTCGGTTCTGCTGGTTCTTTCGTCACTTCAAAGCTTACATTTCTGCCAACCATTAAGGCTGCCAGTTCATCTGCTGTTGTTTCTGCCACATTTACTGTGCCAATGCCCTTGCCTTTGCGAATTACAGTACAGCGGTCACAAGCTTGCATAATCTCTTTCAATTTATGTGTAATTAAAATAATCGACTTGCCTTCTTTGACTAAGGATTGCATAATTTCAATCAGCTCTGTGATTTCCTGAGGGGTAAGGACAGCTGTCGGTTCATCAAAAATAAGAACATCTGCACCACGATAAAGTGTCTTCAATATTTCAACACGCTGCTGCATTCCAACAGATACGTCCCGGACCTTTGCCTTAGGATCCACTCTTAAACCATAACGGTCCGATAACTCCTGTATTTCCCTTTCCGCTTTTTTTAGATTAACAGTACCATATTTCGTTTTAGGTTCATTTCCAAGAATGATATTTTGTGTGACTGTAAATGGCTCTACAAGCATAAAATGCTGATGAACCATCCCGATTCCTAATTCATTCGCAATATTTGGATTTGTAATGTGAACAGGTTTTCCGTTCACTCTAATTTCCCCTTTTTCCGGTTGATACAAGCCGAATAAAACGTTCATCAATGTGGACTTTCCTGCCCCGTTTTCACCGAGCAAAGCATGGATTTCCCCTTTTTTAAGCTGAATATTAATATTATCATTGGCTACGATGCCAGGGAATTCTTTGCGTATGTTTAACATTTCTATCACATATTCCACTTTATGATCCACCCCTTTAGTAAATAAATTACACTTTCTGTTTATTATTGGTGAAAATCACCAACTAAAAAAGACAGAGTCTATCTTCTTTAGTTGAAGATTTTATAAGGGAAAAGAATACGATCACTCTTTTCCCTTATACTATGAGATTAAAGTTCTTCCAAGAAAGTCTTAAGTGCATCACGTGTGAATGGTATTTCCAGCTCGCCGTTCAGAATTTTTTCTTCCCATTCTTTTACAGCTGATACAATCTCATCTGTCATTGCCTCATCGTTAGTAGCAGCAACAGAGATTGCATTTTCTTGAATCCCGAATTCCAGTTGTTCGCCACCAGGGAATTCTCCGTCCATTGCTAATTGTGCGACATCTTTTACTGCAACGTCTACACGTTTAACCATCGAAGTGAATGTCACATTGTGATCACCAATTTGTCCTTCATCATGCTGGTCACGGTCTACACCGATTACCCATATTTCACGATCTGGATCAGCATTCTTCAAGTCTTTCGCTTCATTGAAAACACCATTGCCTGTTCCTCCAGATGCATGATAAATAATATCCACATCATTGTTGTACATATCTGCAGCTATCATTTTCCCTTTAGAAGGGTCACCAAAATGTTCAGCATATTGTACATCGACTTCAATATCAGGGTTTATGGATTTTGCCCCTGCAATAAATCCTGCTTCAAACTTGTTGATTAGGGGTGAATCAATTCCACCTACAAAACCGAGCTTGTCAGTCTTTGTTTTCATTGCTGCAGCAACACCAACAAGGAAAGAACCTTCATGCTCCTTAAATGTAATACTTACTGTGTTATCTCCTTCAACAACATCATCTACAATCCCAAAGTAAACATCTGAATTTTGATTAGCTGCATTTTGAATATCTTCTTTCAATTCAAAACCGATACCAAGAATCAAATTGTAATCTTCACGAACCATGCGTGTAATGTTTGGCACATAGTCTTCTGGAGCATTTGATTGTGCATAATCAAATCCATTCCCTTTTGATAGACCATGCTCTTCTCCCCATTCAGTAATGCCTTCCCAAGCTGACTGGTTAAAGGATCTGTCATCAACACCACCGATATCAGTAACCATCGCTACAGAAAAATCATCCCCTGAACCGCTATCACCTGAATCATTTGTATCCTGTGTATCTCCGGAATCCCCTGTGCTATCTTTCCCGCCATCATCGTTGCTGCTGCCACAAGCAGCTAGTAAAGCAACTAAAACAAACAAGAGAGCCATTAATAATAACTTACGATTTTTCATTTCCCTACCCCCTAAATAAATTAAAATATATTGACAAAAATTCATACGAAAGCTACTTTACCCCTCATCACCTCCTCTGATTTCTCAGCTATGGTTAGACACGTTTTCTTAAAACATGAAAGCTAAAAATATCAGAACGAAAATAATTGGCTGAGTAAAGCACGGCTTCATCATCTGTTGTATAATGCATCTGCTTCAGCAATAGTAAGGATTGATTTGGAGAACAATCCAAAATGCTGTAGACCCGGTCATGATAACTGACAGGTTCGATATGTGTAATTGCATATGCAATCTTTTTATCGAGAGCGCTTTCAATCACTTCAAAAATTGACTCATTTTCCCGCAAATTATTTAATGGAAATAAATCAGCTGGCACCTTATCTATACAAAACACGACTGGTACCTCATCAGCTGTGCGAACCCTTTCAATTCTTACTAAGCGTCCTATTGCTGAGGTAAATTTACATTTATCTTCGTCTGTTGCATCGACTATGTCAGCTGAAATATATTGGGAGCCTGGGGTTTTTCCTGACTGTCTGATCATCTTTGTAAGGCTTTTCAATTCTTCAATGCCTGAAGAATAGGCTGGCTTTGGATTTACGAAAGTTCCTACACCATGCTTTCGCGTCACAATATTGTCTTCTTCCAGAACACGTAATGCTTCTCTTAATGTTGCCCTAGAAACACCCAGCTTCTTTGACAGCGCATACTCCGAAGGCAATTTTTCATTTTCAGCATATATACCATGCCTGATATTGCCCATTAATTCGTCAACTACTTGAAGATAAAGTTGTCTCGAGTCTATTTTAAGCGACAAAAAATCACCTCTTTCACAAAGAGATCTGACCTCTGACGTATGACAATTTTGTCACTGATTAATATACCATTATTATAGTAAGAAAGAAATAGTATTATTAAAAATAGTTAACATTTTACTAGAATCAGCTCGAATTATGTCATTAACTTGTAATCTTTCACACTATTTCTTATAAAAAGACACAGGAAAATCTAAAAGATTTCCCTGTGTCTTTTTTATCCATTAAATTGAAGTTGTTTGCTCTTCTGGTTCACTCGCTGAAACAAGGACATTACGCGGCTTGCTTCCTTCATAGGGGCCAACGATTCCTCTTGCTTCCATAGCATCAATCAGTCTGGCCGCTCTCGTATAGCCAATCCTAAATCTGCGCTGAAGCATAGAGACACTAGCACTCTGTATTTCTATAACAAGCTGCACTGCATCATCATATAATTCATCATCGACTTCCTCCAGTTCATCATTCGTATCCTCGGGTATCATTTCCTCTTGATAGGAGGCTTTTTGCTGGTCAATACAGTGATCGACAATGCGCTCTACCTCATCATCAGATAGAAAAGCCCCCTGTACTCTGATTGGCTTAGAAGAACCTACTGGCAGGAAGAGCATATCCCCTCTTCCTAGCAGTTTTTCCGCACCACCTGAATCAAGTATCGTTCGCGAATCTGTTTGTGATGATACACTAAATGCTATTCTAGATGGTATGTTTGCTTTGATAACCCCTGTTATGACATCGACAGAAGGCCTCTGTGTTGCAATAATCAAATGAATGCCTGCCGCACGTGCCATCTGCGCAAGTCTTGTTATTGCATCCTCAACATCACTGGAGGCTACCATCATTAAGTCTGCAAGTTCGTCAACTAATACAACAATGAAAGGCAGTTCTGGCTGCTGTTCATCTGCTGTTGCATTATACTTACGGACATATTCATTGTATCCCTGAATATTCCTTGTACCAGTTTCAGAAAATAGATCATATCTTCTTTCCATTTCAGAAACAATCTTTTTCAAGGCTCTTGAAGCCTTTTTTGGATCTGTCACTACGGGTGCTAATAAATGTGGAATACCATTATAGACATTCAATTCTACTTTTTTCGGATCAATCATCATCATTTTTACTTCGTGCGGCTTTGTCCGCATTAATAATGTAGTAATAATCCCATTAACACAAACACTCTTCCCGCTTCCTGTAGCACCTGCAATAAGCAAATGTGGCATTTTATTTAATTCTGTCATGATTGCATCGCCCGAAATATCCCTTCCTAAGGCAACTAATAGTTTGGATGCCTTATTACTCATTGTGTCATCCATAACTTCCCGCAGAGAAACCATTGCAATTTCTCTATTAGGCACTTCAATTCCCACTGCAGACTTACCAGGTATAGGTGCCTCTATCCGAATATCCTTTGCAGCTAATGCCAAAGCAAGGTCATCATGAAGGCTGACAATTTTACTTACCTTAACTCCAGCTTCTGGGTAGACTTCATATTTTGTAACTGCTGGACCAACATTTACTTTAGTAACTTTTGCCTTCACACCAAAACTTTGGAATGTTCTTTCCAGCTTTCTGACAGTTGCCTGAACATGAGATTTCTCATACTGCTGATTATTTTTTGCCGGTTTTGCTAAAAGATCAAGCGAAGGAAGCACATAATCATGATTTTCCGTTTCTGCAGAAGATAATGCAGGCTCAACATTAATATCATCTTCTTCGTCTTCTTCGACATTAGCTTCTTCGATTTTCACCTCTGTTTGTTGCCTTGTACCATAAGCAACCTCGGTAAAATCATTAATGAGCGGTTCTGTTTCTGTTACCGTTTCCTTTTCGATTTCTTTCTCGACAGCTGTTGCTTCTTCCACAAGCAGCTTGTCCTCTTTCTTTTGTCCTCTTTTTTCCTTTGCCTCACCAGCCTGCTTACGAATAGAAGCCCAAAGCTTTTTAAATTGGTTTAAAAGCTTATTTGTCATTTCTCCTAATGACATTTCAGTAATGAATAAAATTCCTATTATAATTGAAAAGGCTGAGACAATCTTTGCACCGGTAAAAGAAAATAGATAGTAGCAGAATGTGAATATAACTGCGCCAATCATCCCTCCTCCAGTTTGCCCAGAAGAAACCTGACCACCGATATAGGATATAAAGTTATCCCAGGTCGAGGCAAGAATGGAGATATTTCCATTTGCCTGAAGTAAAGGCTCATAAGCCTGTACATGTGTTAATAAGAGAACACCCGCAAATAAAATATATATTCCTACCAATTTTCTTGTAAAATAATTTGGATATCTTCGCTTAATTAACAATACTATTCCCGTAATAAATAAGAATATCGAAGCTACATAATACCAAATCCCAAGGAAAAAACGAAAGAAATACTCAAGCCATCCAGGGATAGCACCTTCACTTATTGCACTAGCACCACTTCCAAAAATAGCTAAAAATATAAATAACAGACCTAATAATTCATATTTTAAGAGATTCGATTTCTTTGCTGACTTTCTTTTCGTCTTCTTTTTTGCCATAATTTCACCTCAAATTGCATTAAAAAAATAACTTTTTGGTTATTTAAACCCTTGCCAGACAATTGGCAAGGGTCCATTCAGATTACATCTATTATAGCATATTCATTGTATAATTTTGCTATAAATACTAAAGACGACGGGGTATTATTTATAAGTCTATGATAGCACTCTATTCCCTTTGCTTAACTCGAAAACATCATGTAAGGCATTCACTGCTTGCCGTAAGTCTTTTTCATGAATCAGAACCCATATTGTCGTATGGCTATCTGCTGCTTGCAAGATTTGTATTCCTTTTTTAGCAAGTGCTGTTACAATTCTCGCAGCAACTCCAGGAATTCCGCTCATCCCCATACCAACTGCAGATACTTTTGCACAGTGTTCACTTATTTCCGCTTTTATATCTAAATTTTGCAACAGTCCTTTTGCACGATTTACCACAGTCTCTGGCAGAGTAAAGATAACTTGATGTGGAGAGATGTTAATAAAATCAATGGATATTCCTGCAGCCGCAATTGTTTTAAATATTTCTGACATAGAGTAGGATGGATTATCTTTTCGGCTGATTTTCACCTGAGATATTCCTGTCAGGTGAGCGATGCCAGTAATCGGGCGTGACACCTCTTTTACTTTTTTATTCTCTGGATATTTTGCTGAAATGAACGTCCCTTGCGTTTTTTGTTCAGTTGCCCTAACATGCAATGGAAGTTTTGCTTGCATTGCAATTTCAACTGCGTGGGGATGAATGACCTTTGCTCCCTGATATGCAAGATTACATGTTTCCGTGTAAGTACAATTCTTTAAAATCTGAGCATGCTCAACAATTCTTGGATCAGCTGTCATTATTCCAGGTACATCTGTAAATATATCAGCTCGCACTGCTTTAACCGCTGCTCCTAATGCCGCGGCGGTTGTATCGCTCCCGCCTCTTCCAATGGTTGTAACTTCTCCTTTATCTGTTTCACCTTGAAAGCCAGCTACAACTATCACATCATGCGATTGAAGAGTATCCATTATCTGTGATGGATCAACATATTTTATTTTTGCATTCGTATGGTAATCATTTGTCGTAATACCTGCCTGGGCACCTGTAAGAGCAATTGCATTGATTCCTTTTTGTTTGAGTTCATTTGAAAGAACGACAGCAGATATAATTTCTCCGCAAGCAAGCAGGAGATCAAGTTCACGATCGGCGGCATGGGTAATGGGGTAATTGACTAGTTTAAGCAATGAATCTGTAGCATATGGTGAAGGGTGTTTTCCAATCGCAGAAACTACAACGATGATTTTATCATGTTCTTCTAAAGCTTCTTTGATATGATTCATTACATGGAGACGTTTTTTAGAGGTTTGTAAAGAGCTGCCACCAAACTTTTGTACTAATAGTTGCATTGCATCACCTCTCATCAAAGACTGAGATTTTGTAAATACTCATATATTTTTTTCTTTTTTAAAGCAGCTATAAATAAGAAGATTTATAGCTGCTTAAAAGACATTTATTAAATCATCAGAAAAGTTATGTTAGATCAATCTATTTCAACCAATTATTTTCAACAGCTGCTTGAGCAATTTGAACGGTATTCAGTGCTGCTCCTTTTACCAAGTTATCGGAGACAATCCATAAATGAAAACCTTTTGCATTATCCAAATCCCTCCGAACACGTCCAACGAAGACATCTTCTTTATCCGCAGCTGAAAGTGGTGTTGGGTATACTTGCTCAGCTGGATTATCTTGGAGTTTAATGCCTGGAGCGGACTTAAGTTCCTTCCAAATTTCTTCAACGGTCACATTTTCTTTATCCACTTCAATATAAACACTTTCTGCATGTGAGGTGAAAACTGGCAAACGAACACAAGTTGCTGCTACTGCAAGTTCGTCAGCATGCATGATTTTCTTTGTTTCATTAATCATTTTCATCTCTTCCAATGTATATCCGTTATCAGAGAAAACATCAATTTGCGGAAGTGCGTTGAATGCTACAGGGTAGTGTTTTTCATCCGATTTTACTGGTAAAACATTTGCTTCCATCTCTTCCTCATTGAGAAATTGTGCTGTTTGGTTTTTTAATTCTGAAATTGCTGCATCTCCAGCACCTGAAACAGCCTGATAGGTAGAAACGATAACCCTATTAAGTCCAAAACTATCTTTTATAGGCTTCAGTGCTGCTACCATTTGAATCGTTGAACAGTTAGGATTTGCAATAATTCCATTATGATTTGCGATGTCCTCTTTATTCACTTCCGGGACTACTAGTGGTACATCCGGATCCATACGATATGCACTTGTATTATCGACTACAACAGCTCCATGTTTTACCGCTTCTGGAGCCAGTTTTTTAGAAATAGATCCGCCTGCTGAAAATAAAGCAATATCAATTCCTTTAAAGCTTTCTGGTGTTGCCTCTTCGATTGTAATATCATTGCCATTAAATTGAATGGTTTTTCCAGCAGAACGTTTCGATGCCAATACCTTTAATTCTTTTATAGGAAAGTTCTTTTTCTCTAAAATTTGTAATATTTTTGTTCCAACTGCTCCTGTTGCTCCTAGAACTGCTACGTTATATTTTGCATTTTCTGTCATTAACTTGCGACTCCCTTCAACTATTAATTATTATATTCTTAACATTAAAGTCTATCATACTTTATGAATTATAAGAAATAATAATTGGCTGAATTTGTTCTTTTTTTAGAGAATACTCTATTGTGTCGCATAAAGAAGGCCAATGTGCTACAAGTGAATTCGGCTTATTAAAAGGGTCGTCTTGGCCAAATGGTATAAAGAATATATTCTTTGTCGTTAATAGGCGCATTAAATTCATACCATTTAAACCTAAAGCATCATTCGTCGTAACTCCTAGCACGATTGGTGCATTATTCCGCATTGTTGCTTTAGTCGCCATTAATACTGCATTGTCGGTTTGTGCGTGGGCGAGCTTACTTAAGGAATTTCCCGTCATAGGTGCAACCACCATACAATCGAGAGGATTTTTCGGACCAAATGGTTCAGCTTCAGGAATGGTTGAAATCACAGATTTTCCTGTAATTTCTTCAATTCGCTTAATTGTATCTTTTGCTTTACCATGCTTTGTATCAATCGATTTAACCGTGTTGGAAATAATCGGAAAAACCTCAGCTCTTTCATCTACCAGCTTCTGTAATTCTTTTAGTACAATAACTTGTGAATGATGCGAGCCAGTAAAACCGAATCCTATTTTTTTATTTTCTAAACTCATGGTAATCCCCTTTCTTGCAAAATTTGCTTAATTACTTGCGCCAAAATTTCACCAGCTGTTTTTGGGGCAACAACACCTGGCAGGCTCTTCGCCAGAATGGCTTTTATTCCACGTTTCTTAGCAAATTCAAAATCTGTTCCACCAGGTTTAGAAGCAAGATCTATAATTACGGTATGCGCAGGTAATTTTTCAATTATATCTTGCGTAATTACCTTAGCAGGTATTGTATTAATTAATAAATCACAGTCACCCACACTGTCTGTGAATGCTTCAAGCGGGATAGCATTTAATCTCATTTCTGTAATTCGAGCCAATTCACGAACACTTTTCGTAACGACTGATACATCTCCACCAAGAGCGGAAAATTTATTAGCAACCGTATTACCCACTCTGCCGAAGCCTGCAATAATTACTTTTGATGAGTGAATCGTATAATCTGTATGTTCAATTGCCATCATTATTGCACCTTCTGCGGTAGGTATTGAATTATAAATTGCGACATCGTCACGTCCAAGCAATGGAATCAATTCTATATTAGACTCAGAACTGACTGCATCTAAATATTCATTGGAAATCCCAGTAAATACTATTGTTTTCTCTCTTAATTGTTTAAACCATGAATCTTTCAGCTGAATTGGCTGATTTGAAAAAATTGCTTCTATATTCCCTTCTGGATCTGTTCCAGTGATTGGCAATATTATAATATCTAAATCTTTAGGCTGAATCTCATGTAAATCATATTGTTTTGAACCAATAAATCCAGGTTCAAGCTTATCATATCCAACAAGCACAACTGTTGCATGAGGTAATTGTTCAAGCTTGCGGATTAATTCGAGATATCGGGCATCTCCACCAATTACAGCAATGCGTTGCTCCATTATCGCTACTTACCTCCAAACATAAATTCATTTCTATATAGCTTATGAATAAGGGGATTAAGGGTGCTTCGCATCTTAAAAATTCATGAAAAAAGGCTGGTATCCTTTTGAACGGATACCAGCCAATTACTTATAAATGTCTTCTGCTTCTACAATAATCATATCTTCCCCGATGACTTTAATATCACGCCAGCGTATCATAGTTTCTTCCTCTTCTTTTTTAAGTCCAAACCATTTATAGGAAGGTATGATAAAGGCTTCTATCTGACCAGTTTTCTCGTTAATTTCCAAGTCTGTTTGTCCAAGCACACCGAGCTTAATTCCTAAATTTGCATTAATAATCTCCTTACCGCTAATATCTTTAAATCGCATATAACATTCCTCCCATAGAAGTATATGTAATATGTCATTCATTCATGTTTGAGATTTACAATGGAATATAAACTAACCGTAGAACAATGTCTGAAAATCAATGTTTATATCTGCAAACAGCAATAGAATAACGAAACGTTTCTGCACGTAGCAATCAACGATTGTTGAGTAACCTTCCAACTGACAGCTGAAAATTATTCATCCAGTTTTGGTGCGATTATTGCTGTTGCAACGTTGCCGGCAAACACGATGTCTAACACTTGTTGAATGGATTCGTGTGTGACTGCATCAATCTCTGTGATCATTTCATCTAATGAACGATGGCGTCTTAATAGCAATTCATTTCTTCCGTTACGGCTCATACGACTATTTGTACTCTCTAAACTAAGGACAAGGTTTCCTTTTAATTGCTCTTTACTATTATGCAATTCTTTATCTGTCAGTCCCTTTTCCGCTAAATTTTCCACTGTCTGATAGATTGTTTCTTTAAGTAAGGGAAGCTGCTCGTTCCCAGTTCCACCATAGATTGTAAGTAATCCATTATCAAGATAAGAGGTATGATATGAAAACACAGAATAAGCTAAGCCCTGTTTTTCACGCACTTCCTGAAATAGTCTAGAGCTCATACTACCGCCAAGCACATTATTCATAATGATTAAACTATATGTATGCGGGTCATTTATTGGCAGACCTTGGTAACCAAGACAAAAATGCGCTTGCTCAGTATCCTTGCTGCGGCTGATTGTATCAGCAAGGAACACAGGTTTTTGTCCTCCAATCTCTTGAGCTTTTCCTTGAAAATGACCAAAATTATCTTCAATTGATTGAACAAAGCTCTCATCTACATTTCCTGCAATCGAAATGACAATATTATCTGGGGTATAACGTTCACCAATATAAGTCTCTAATGAAGTACGATCAAAACTGCTTAATTGCTTCTCAGAACCAATAATTGGATACCCTAAAGGATGATCACCAAATGCTGCTCGTGCAAGAAAATCATGTACGATATCATCCGGAGTATCTTCATACATTTTGATTTCTTCATAAACAACTTTCTTTTCGCGTTCCATTTCCTCTTCATCGAATGTTGAGTTGAAAAACATGTCTGTTAATATTTCCAAAGCATAATCTTTATGTGTATCTAAAACCTTGGCATAGAAGCAAGTATATTCTTTTGAAGTAAACGCATTAATTTGCCCTCCAATTGAATCAAATGCTTCTGCAATATCTTGTGCACTTCGTTTTGAAGTTCCCTTGAAAAACATATGTTCAAGAAAATGGGATATACCATTTATTTCCGGCGTTTCATTTCTAGAACCTGTTAAAACCCAAATACCAATCGTTACAGAGCGAACGGTAGGGATTTTCTCCATAATTATTCTTAAGCCATTCTTGCTAGTATGTTTATAAATCAATATTTTTCCCCCTACTAATAGTATATGTTCAAAAAGAACCGGCAAATTTAAAATGTCATTTCAACGGATTTGTTGAACGGCCTCAAATAAGTAAAATTATCTTTCTTCACTTAACAAGCTGTCAATTCTTCCAATTTTATAACCTTTTTCTTTAATCAGTAAAATAAGTTCATCTAACCCATCTGCAATAACTTGAGTGGGATGCATTAAAATAATTGCACCAGGATGGATATTGTTGCTTACTCGATTTATCATAACAGAAATAGATGGATTCTTCCAATCAATCGTGTCGACAGTCCAAAGGACCGTTTCCATATTTAAATCTGCTGCGGTCTGGATAACCTGGTCATTAAAGCTGCCGCTTGGTGGTGTAAAATATACTGGATTTTCACTATTTATTGCCTTCAAGATTTCATTTGTTTTTACGATTTGATCTGTTATTTCAGAACGATTAATTCGCGCCATATCTGGATGATTATAAGCATGATTCCCAATAATATGACCATTCTCCTTGATCATTTTAACAAGCTCCGCATTTTCCCTTGCCCATTTCCCCTCAATAAAGAAGCTCGCTTTCACTTGATACTCATTTAGTGTTTCCAATATTGCCGGAATATGTTCTTTCCCCCATGACACATTTATAATAAATGAAACCATTTCTTTTTCAGGATGTCCACGATATATTGGCGCTGCTGGTAAGTCTTGCAGTGATATTTCTGGATATAAGTCATTATAAACAAGTAACTCCTCTCGAAACACTCCAGCTTTTTTCATATTTCGATAGGATTTCTCGATATTGACTTCTTTTCCGTTTCTTCCTGGTGTCTTTTTCCAAACTCGATCGATGTATGCATTCTGGGGAGCTTCTTTATATGTCTCTGCTTTTTCTTCTATTTCTTTATACAAAGAATCTTTAGATTGACTCACACTTATACTCGTTGTAATCGGACTTAGTTGAAGCGGATTATAATCATAGTTAAAGCTAATAAGCAAAATTAAAGTAAAAACTACAATATGAACGTACTTTTTATATGCATGCATGTCCCTCTCCCCCTGCTATCCAATTTATGCAGGTAAGGTATGGAGTATGCTAAATGAATAATAAATACTTTCAACTCAAAATAAAAAAGAAACTGAGTAATCCCAGTTTCTTTTTTAGTGTTTATTTACTTGCTTCTTCTTTTCTTTCCTTTTCTTCTAGTAATACTGCTTTTCTAGAGAGGTTGACGCGTCCCTGTTTGTCAATTTCTTTAACTTTCACCAGGATTTCATCTCCGATAGAAACAACATCTTCCACTTTATTTGTGCGTTCAAGTTGCAATTCTGAAATATGGACTAATCCGTCTTTCCCTTTAAAGAGCTCTACAAATGCACCAAATTTCTCGATACGTTTAACAGTACCCATATACATCTGTCCAACCTCAACTTCACGAACGATATCTTCGATAATTTTCTTCGCTTTCTCGTTCATTTCACTTTCTGTTGAAGATATATAAACTTTTCCGTCCTGCTCTATATCAATTTTCACACCAGTTTCATCAATAATTTGATTAATTTGCTTACCGCTCGGTCCAATAACATCGCGAATTTTATTTGGATTAATTGTCATTGTCATAATTTTAGGCGCAAATGGTGATAAATCAGAATTAGGTTCATTGATAGTAGCAAGCATAGAATCAAGAATTTGTAAGCGTCCCGTTTTAGCTTGTGTTAATGCCTCTTCCAAGATTTCTCTTGATAAACCTTCAATTTTTATATCCATTTGCAGTGCTGTAACGCCTTTTTCAGTACCAGCAACTTTAAAGTCCATATCACCAAGTGCATCTTCCATACCTTGGATATCCGTTAAAATTGTATAATCTTCACCAGATTTAACAAGTCCCATCGCAATACCAGCAACTGGTGCTTTAATTGGAACACCAGCATCCATCATTGCCAATGTGCTCGCACATATACTTGCCTGAGAGGTTGATCCATTTGACTCAAGAACCTCTGACACAAGGCGAATTGTGTATGGGAATTCCTTGTCTGATGGAATTACCTTCTCAAGTGCACGTTCTCCCAGAGCACCATGACCAATTTCTCTTCTGCCCGGACCACGAATTGGGCCAGTTTCTCCAACACTGTATTGCGGGAAATTATAATGATGCATAAAGCGTTTAGATTCTTCCAAATCCAATCCATCGAGAATTTGCACATCACCTAAAGCTCCTAGTGTACAAATGCTTAGCGCTTGTGTTTGTCCACGTGTAAATAGTCCAGAACCATGTGTACGCGGGAGAACGTGTACACGGCTTGAAAGTGGACGGATTTCGTCTGGTTTGCGTCCATCTGGACGAACTTTTTCTTTTGTGATGAGTCTGCGAACTTCTTCTTTTACCATATTGTCCAGGATTCCTTTTACCTGTTTGATGGTATCGCCTTCTGTTTCTGCATCATATTGCTCAATCACTTCGTTTTTTACAGCATTAATCGCATCTTCACGTTCATGCTTTTCTTTTACTTGGATTGCTTCAGTCAGCTTGTCCTTCGCTTCTGCTTCTGTTTTTGCAGTTAATGTTTCATCTAATTCATAAAGAGTAACTTCAGATTTTTCAACATGAAGCTTAGCAATAATTTCTTCCTGGAATTGAACAAGACGTTTAATCTCTTCATGTCCAAACATTATTGCCTCAAGCATTACTTCTTCAGGTACTTCATCAGCACCAGCTTCAACCATGTTTACAGCATCCTTCGTTCCTGCTACAGTCAATTCAATATCACTAGCTTCTTGTTCTTCTACTGTTGGGTTGATAATAAATTCTCCATTAACACGTCCAACATGAACTCCAGCAATTGGCTCAGAAAATGGGATATTCGAAATACATAACGCAATAGAAGAACCAATCATCGCAGCAATTTCGGAGGAACAATTCTGATCCACACTCATTACCGTGCTGATAACTTGTACTTCATTACGATATCCATCAGGAAATAACGGACGAATTGGCCGGTCAATCAAACGTGATGCTAAAATTGCTTTTTCACTTGGTCTTCCTTCACGTTTAATAAATCCGCCTGGAATTTTACCAACTGCATATAGACGTTCTTCATAATTAACAGTTAATGGGAAGAAAGGTAAATCCTTTGGTTCCTTTGAACCTGTAGCAACAGCTAGAACGGATGTATCGCCGTAATGAATCATTGCAGCTCCACCAGCTTGTTTTGCAAGCTCTCCTATTTCCACTTTAAAAGTAGAACCGGAAATTTCTGTCGAAAATACTTGTTTTTCTTCTGACATATAGGGTAGTACTCCTTTCAATACAACTTCCATTTTAATTTTTATAAGGCATTCAAATGTTTTTAAATTACTATTTTAATGCAACAAGCAACAATCTCCTAAATTTAAGTAAATCCTTATTCTAGAATAAACGATAGCAGTGTGAGAATCAAACTGCAAGTCCATTCACGCTTTTATGTACATTATCACTAAATCCTTCAAAAGAATTCAATTAGAGGAGATGTTTCCCTGTATTCATTTATGTTAATAATAGAAAAAGCAGGATTTCTCCTGCTTTTTCTTAAAATTATCGACGTAAACCGAGTTTTTGAATTAAATCGCGGTAACGTGTAACATCTTTATTACGTAAATAGTTTAATAGGTTACGACGTTTACCAACCATTTTAAATAGACCGCGGCGAGAATGGTGATCTTTCTTATGAACACGTAGGTGTTCATTCAAAGTGTTAATTTCTTCTGTAAGTACAGCAATTTGTACTTCAGGAGACCCAGTATCAGTTTCATGAACTTTAAATTCATTAATTAGTTCATTTTTGCGTTCTTGTGTAATAGCCATGAGGCCACCTCCTAAAATAATGTGTTATATCCCCAATCCCCTAGCAAACGTCGGAGTTACGTTTTGCCAAGCGATGGTTTTATCTATACTAGTATAGCTTTATCTCTTAGAAAAATCAAGTCGTTTTGTTAAATATCATCAATACAGCTTACGCACCGATTGAACACGTAAAAAAATGCTTTTTAGGGATGGCAGATGAAGCCTTCTTATACAGGCATATAATGTCCGTCCATGCTAGACCTGTATCCTTTCAGGATTCTCCATATGAACATGGATAATCGGTCCTATACATACTCTGTTTATCACGTTTCTTTGTGCAGAGGTAGGTTTATTTGTCTGAAAAGTAGCTGCGGATATTTTCTTCGTCACGAGCGAGCTGGTCGATTAATGCATCTACATTTTCAAATTTTTCTTCATCGCGAATAAATGCATGCCATTCAATCTGTAATTCTTCTCCATATAAGTCATTATTATAATCAAAGATGTTTACCTCAACAGATAAAATCCCTTGGTCTTCTTCAAATGTTGGGTTTGTCCCCACACTTGCCATACCTTCATAAACGGCATTTTTGTAGATTACTTTCACAGCATAAATTCCAATTTTCGGAAGCAAAGCAGCTTCATTAACCTTAAGATTTGCTGTTGGATAGCCAAGATCTGTGCCGCGCTCTGCTCCATGCACTACGACGCTTGTATATTTTAAGGGTCTGCCGAGCAAATCATTAACCTCGTCGACTTTCCCTTCCTTTAACAGTCCTCGAATTCTAGTGGAGCTAACCTTTTCATCATCTAAGGTGACTTTATCAATAACCGTATAGCCAAATTCATCTCTCGTATACGCTGCGATATTTGACATGTTTCCAGCACCTTTATATCCGAAGCTATAATCAAAGCCAGCCACAAGGTGTTTAATATTCAAACCAATAATGAAATGATCAATAAACGCTTGAGGCGATAAACTCGATAGTTCTTTATTAAATTTTATAATATAGAGTCTATCTACTTCCATTCTCTGCAATATCTCTTGCTTTTCACGAATTGGAGTAATGTATTGTACATGCTCCGTTCCTTTTTTTAAAATAACAGAGGGATGCGGATGGAAGGTGATCACTGCACTCTCCATATGATTTTCTTTCGCTTGTTTTACTGCAGAATGGATTACTTTCTGATGCCCTTTATGTATGCCATCAAAGAAACCGATTGCACTTACCGTCTCCGGTAATTCTTCTATTACTAAAGAATGCGGATAAGTTAATTCAAATGTTCTCAATCTTATTCACCTGCTTTTCTTTCACCCATTAAATACTCGTACTGCTTTAATTTCATCTTCATTGTTAGGATGCAGCTGATAAATAGCTAAAAACTCACTTTTATGCATAACGACAAACGGATTGGTAGCAGGAAGCTGTTCTGGTCTGGGCAGCTTCTGTCCATGGGTAATTTTCTCTTTTGTCGTTTTATCAACCTCAAGCTTTGCTAAATGCTCAACCCCCATTGTAATAGGCTCTAATAGGGAGTGCAGATTATCTTGTACTGCAGCCTGATTAATTTGTTCAAATGTGACAGCTTCTTCTTCTGTAAATGCCCCTGTTTGAATACGCTCTAGAAAAGACATATGTGCTGGAAAACCTAATTTTCCGCCAATATCGACACATAATGTTCTAATATAAGTTCCTTTTGAACAAGTTGCTTTAAAACGAATTGTGTTGCTTTCCGGCTGACATCCAAGGTACTCTATATCATAAATATGTACACTGCGTTTCGGCCGTTCCACCGTTTCATTTGCTCTGGCATATTCGTAGAGTTTTCGCCCATTAACTTTAACTGCTGAATACATCGGCGGTACCTGGACAATATCCCCTTGAAACATTTCTAAAGTTTGGCGAATTTGTTCTTCAGACGGGAAGCTATCTACAGCTGCCTCTTTTATTATATTACCATAACTATCTTCCGTTTCGGTAGTCTGTCCTAACTTTACTTCTGCTATATATATTTTCTTCGTATCCGTTAAAAAGGGAACGATTTTAGTTGCTTGTCCAATACAAATAGGGAGAACTCCTTCTACTTCTGGATCTAATGTCCCCGTATGACCAACTTTTCTTGTCTGAAAAATTCTTCGTATCTTCATAACACAATCATGTGATGTCATTCCTTTTGGCTTCCACAGTGGCAGAATACCTTCCATCTAATCAGCCTCCAACTCATTCATTATTATTAATAAGATACGGAAAAAATCTGACTCGGCAAAGAAAAGCGAGTCAGATTATATTTACTTATTAAGGTCCCTAAGAATCGAATCAATTCGATTTCCATATTCAAGTGCTTCATCGAATTCAAACTCTATCTCTGGAGTTTTTCTTAATCGGATCCGTTTTCCAATTTCAGAACGTATAAAGCCTTTTGCTTTTGTCAATCCAAGCAATGAATCATGCTTTTCCTTTTCTGTTCCTAAAACAGAAATATAGATGGTTGCATTCTGCAAATCGCCAGTGACTTCTACATCTGTTACTGTCACAAATCCTACTCTTGGATCCTTGATTTTTTTCGTCAGGATTTCACCTAACTCTTTTTTCATTTGTTCAGCAACACGGTTTGCTCGTAATTCTGCCATTTTCTCACCTCATTAACGAAGTCTCTTCTTATAATTTGAGGGACAATTATAATTCTTCAACTGTAGTAATAGTCCGTTCCAGCTCGGTAAATGCATCAATTGTCTCGAGTACTTGCTGAATGACTTTTTCGGCATGCAATTTATTCGATGAGATTGTCACCACACCTATTTTAGTGCGTTGCCATAAATCCTGATAATCCAGCTCTGCCAGTGATACATTAAAATCATTATTCAATCGTGCGAATAATTTCTTGAGGACCGAGCGTTTTGACTTCAGCGAAAGCCCCTCATATAAGAAGCACTCTACTTCTGCGTAAAGAATCATTAGCGTGCAATTTCTTCCATTACAAAGGCTTCAATAATATCTCCTTCTTTAATATCATTAAAGTTTGTAATAGTAATTCCACACTCATAGTTTTGTGCTACTTCACGTACATCATCCTTGAATCGGCGAAGTGCTTCAATTTCACCTTCAAAGAGAACGATGCCATCACGGATTAAACGGATTCCAGCATCTCTGGTAATCTTCCCGTCTGTCACATAACTTCCAGCAATAGTACCAATTTTTGAAACTTTGAAGGTTTCACGCACTTCTGCCTGTCCAATTACTTTTTCTTCAAATTCTGGATCCAGTAATCCCTTCATTGCGGATTCAATTTCTTCAATTGCATTATAAATCACGCGATGGAGACGAACATCCACTTGCTCATTCGCTGCAGCATTTTTAGCATTGATATCTGGACGTACGTTAAATCCAATAACAATTGCGTTCGATGCTGATGCAAGAATAATGTCTGATTCAGTAATTGCTCCTACACCCGTATGGATGATTTTAATTTTCGCGCCTTCAACTTCAATCTTTTGCAATGAAGAAGAAAGTGCTTCAGCTGAACCTTGAACGTCAGCTTTAATAATTATTTTCAGTTCTTTCATTTCACCTTGTTTAATTTGTTCAAATAAATCGTCAAGACTAACCTTGGATTGCTGGCCACGGTTTTCTGCAATAAACTTCTGCTCGCGCGCCTCCCCGATTTGTCTTGCTTTTTTCTCATCAGTGAAAACAAGGAATTGGTCGCCTGCCTGTGGAACATGATTTAGACCAGTAATTTCAACTGGTGTAGATGGTCCAGCTTCATCGACTCTTGCTCCTATGTCATTTACCATTGCACGGACTCTGCCATACGTATTACCAACAACTACAGAATCACCAACATGCAATGTACCATTTTGTACAAGCAGTGTAGCTACAGAACCTCTTCCTTTATCCAGTTGTGCATCAATCACAGTACCTGAAGCATTAGCATTCGGATTTGCCTTTAATTCTTCAACTTCAGCTACAAGCAGAACCATTTCAAGCAATTCATCAATCCCTTCGTGCTTAATCGCTGAGATATTTACAAATATTGTATCTCCGCCCCAAGCCTCAGGGATGATTTCATACTCTGTAAGTTCTTGCATAACGCGGTCTGGATTTGCAGTTTCTTTATCCATTTTGTTGACTGCAATAATAATTGGCACCTCTGCAGCCTTCGCATGATTAATTGCTTCAACTGTTTGAGGCATCACACCATCATCTGCTGCAACAACTAATATGGCAATATCTGTCACTTCTGCACCGCGAGAACGCATACTAGTAAATGCAGCATGCCCTGGTGTATCCAAGAAGGTGATTTTTTTGCCGCCAGTTTCAACTTGATACGCACCGATATGCTGCGTAATTCCACCTGCTTCTCCTGCCGTTACTTTTGTTTCACGAATCGAATCCAATGTTGTAGTTTTCCCATGGTCTACGTGTCCCATAATAGTTACAACTGCTGGACGTTCTACAAGTTCTTCTGGTTTTTCTTCTACTTTGTATTTTTCAAAGTCAGTATCTTCAAGAACAATCTCTTTTTCAACCTCTACACCATACTCTGCACAGATTAACTCAATTGTATCATCATCCAAATCTTGATTCTTTGTTGCCATTACACCTGAAAACATAAGTTTTTTTATGATTTCGGCTTCTTTTTTATTTAATTTGCTTGCTAAACTGCTCACCGTTAATGTATTGCTGTAAGTGATCTTATCAGGAGTTAAATCTGGAGCAGGCTGTTTAGGCTGCTGTTTCCCTCTATGTTGATCTCTTCTTCTATTTCTATTTCTATTTTTATTTTGGTGAGTCTTATTTTGTTGTTGTTTACCCGTCATTTGTTGACTCCCTTTATTTCCAGACTTTTTATTAGAAGATGCTTCAGATTGATTACTTTTATTTTCTTGTGGCTTTTTATCTTGTTTTGTCTGAGTTACATCATCTTTCTTTACCGTCTGTGAATTAAATTTCTCATCAAGCAGCTTAACTGTATTCTGAGATATAGTTGACATATGATTTGATACATCTACTTTGTTTTCATTTAAAAAATTTATGACTTGTTTACTTGTTAAATTGTTCTTTTTTGCATATTCATATACACGAATTTTAGTCATACGTTCACCCCCGAAATTAATTACCCGAGCAGCGACTTTATTTTCTTTGCAAAGCCTGCATCAAGAATAGCAATCGCAACTCTTTGGGATTTTCCTATCGCATTGGATAATGTTTCTCGATCCTCTTCCACAATGATACAAGACACCTCATAATACTTGCATTTATCCATTAGCTTTTTCTTTGTTTGATGGCCAATGTCATTTGCAAGAAGTACTAGCTTTGCTTTTCCACTTCGAATATCTCTTAAAATTGCATCTTCACCTAGTGAGCATTTTCCGGCACGATATGCTAAACCAAGATTATTTAAATAGTTCTTTCTCATGTGTCCTGACTCACTAATTTTCTTAATTCTTCATAGATGGAAGCATCTACCTCTGCATTCAATTGACGACTCAAAATATTTGAATCTTCTGCCCGTTTGATAACATCTAAGGTGCCTGTTAAGTAAGCTCCCCGGCCGTTCTTTTTACCGGTAGGATCCACGCATACTTCCCCTTCTTTATTACGGACTACTCGAATGAGTTCTTTTTTTGGTTTCATTTCACCTGTTACAATGCATTTTCTTTCTGGCACTTTCCGTTTTGTTGCCATTTGTCATCCTCCTATTCGAACAAATCATCGTCGTTCGTTGAATAAGAATCTTCTTCTGCTAACAACTCAGTCTCATTTGTTAACAGACCTTCTTCTCTCGCTTCTGTTTCACTCTTAATATCAATTTTCCATCCAGTAAGTTTTGCGGCAAGTCTTGCATTTTGACCACGTTTTCCGATTGCTAAAGATAATTGATAATCAGGAACAATAACAGTTGTTGCTTTTTCTTCTTCATTGACGATAACTTCAAGAACCTTTGATGGACTTAATGCATTTGATACATATACAACCGGATCTTCTGCCCATTCAACGATATCTATCTTTTCGCCCTTTAGTTCATCTACAATCGCTTGTACACGCTGACCTCTTTGGCCTACACAGGATCCTACTGCATCTATTTCCGGATTATCAGCGAAAACCGAAATTTTAGAACGGTCACCAGCTTCTCTGGCTACAGACTTAATTTCAACAATGCCATCATAAATCTCTGGCACTTCCATTTCAAACAAGCGCTTTAATAGGCCTGGATGTGAACGGGAAATATAGATTTGCGGGCCTTTACTTGTATTTTCAACCTTTGTAACATAAACTTTTATCCGGTCATGGATGTTATATTCCTCTGTTGGCATTTGCTCTGCTTCTGCCAGTTTTGCTTCAATCTTCCCTAAATTCACATAGACAAAGCGCGGGTCTTTCCGCTGAATAATTCCAGTCATTACATCATCTTCTCTATCTACATATTCAGAGAAAATGACACCACGTTCCGCTTCTCTCACACGCTGTGTTACCACTTGCTTGGCAGCTTGTGCAGCAATACGCCCAAAGTCTTTCGGTGTAACCTCTACTTCAATAATATCATCCACTTCATAATTGGGGTCAGTTAATTTCGCTTCCTCCAGTGAAATCTCTTGCTGATTATCTTCAACTTCTTCAACAATATTTTTTCTGGAAAATACTTTCATTGTGCCTGACTCTTCATTAAGCTCCACACGGACATTTGTAGCAGACTGGAAATTTTTCTTATATGCAGAAATTAATGCTGCTTCAAGTGCTTCCATTAATACCTCTTTTTCAATACCTTTTTCCTCTGCTAATAATTCAATCGCATCAAACAGCTGACTACTCACTTTTCAATATCCCCCTTTATTAGAACGTTACAGCTAACCTGATTTTAGCTATTTTTTCATATGGAATTTCTATCGTTTTTTCTCTTGTTTTAACTTTATATTCAATGGTAAGCACATCATTTTCAAAAGCTTTGAGCACGCCTTCATAAGATTTCTCGCCTTCTAATGGTTCGTAAAGCTTTATGAAAACATTTTTTGTGATGCTCTTTGCTATATCTTCTTTTGTTTTTAGCGGACGTTCAGCTCCAGGTGAGGATACTTCAAGAAAGTAAGCTTCTTTTATTGGGTCATTTGCATCCAATTTTTCACTTAGCTGTTCTGAAACCATACCACATTCTGTAATATCAATCCCGCCAGGCTTGTCAATATACACACGTAAAAACCAATTTTTACCCTCTTTTACATATTCAATATCTACCAATTCCAAATCATTTTCAGCTAAAATTGGATTAAGCAGTTCTTCAGTTGTTTGAATAACTTTAGAGCTCATCGTCATTCCTCCTTACATACATTCTATTCCTTATTATAGACCAATTTAACCATTTTCATTTTTCAAGACAATCTGCAATATAAAACCCTAGCCTAATAACGGGGCTAGGGAACGAGATGCGACGATAAATTCTTAAGAAGAAGGAGTGGGCTTTCACCCACTCCTTGAACGTTCACTATCAATACTTTCCGAAAATTATTATACCATAGCAGAAAAGTGTTTGCAACAGCTGACGTTTTTCTAGAAAAGAGATAACTGATTCTTTTCCGCCATTCCAGCTAAGCAGCCATGATTATCTAAAAACTCAAGCACTGTTTTCGGAATTTTGCTGCGTTCATGCAAATCTTCCTTCGATAAAAACTCTCCATGCTTTCTGGCTTCGACAATATTAAGAGCTGCGTTTGTCCCTAATCCATCAACCGCGTTAAATGGAGGCAACAAGCTGTCACCATCAACAATAAATTCAGTTGCACTGGATTTATATAAATCTACTTTCTTAAATGAAAATCCACGTTCACACATTTCTAATGCTACTTCTAAAACAGTCATCAGTGATTTTTCCTTTGGTGTCGCATCATTACCTTTAACAGAGATTGTTTCAATCCGCTGTCTTAGAGCTGAAGAGCCTTTCACCATCGTATCTAGGTCAAAGTCTCCCGCACGTACGGTGAAATAAGCAGCATAAAACAGAATTGGATGGTGTACTTTGAAGTAAGCAATACGGATTGCCATCAATACATATGCGGCAGCGTGCGCTTTCGGGAACATGTACTTAATTTTCTTACATGAATCAATGTACCAGTCAGGTACATTATGTTTTTTCATTTCCACAATCCATTCATCTTGCAGTCCTTTGCCTTTACGCACAAATTCCATAATCTTGAAGGCAAGTGCAGGATCAAGCCCTTTCTGCATTAAGTAAACCATAATATCGTCACGACAACCAATTACTTCAGGAAGTTCACAAATCCCATCATTAATTAAGTCTTGGGCATTACCCAGCCAAACATCCGTTCCGTGTGATAACCCTGAAATAATTAACAGTTCCGCAAATGTGCTTGGTTTTGTATCTTCAAGCATCTGTCTAACAAATTTTGTACCGAACTCTGGGACACCTAGTGTTCCCGTTTTACAATTAATTTGCTCGGGGGTCACTCCGAGTGATTCTGTACCAGAGAATATCTTCATTACTTCTGAATCATCAGTTGGAATGTCCTGTGGTTCAATGCCGCTTAAATCCTGAAGCATACGGATAACAGTAGGATCATCATGACCTAGTATATCTAATTTTAATAAGTTTTCATCGATTGAATGGAAGTCAAAGTGCGTAGTTAACCATTCACTGTTACGGTCGTCTGCAGGGTATTGGATTGGCGTGAAATCATAAATTTCTTTATCATCCGGAACAACAATAATCCCTCCCGGATGCTGACCAGTTGTCCGTTTTACGCCTGTACACCCCTGTACTAAGCGGTCTACTTCAGCCCGCTTATACTTTAAATCCCTATCAGATGCATAACCTTTTACATAACCATATGCCGTCTTTTCTGCAACTGTTCCAATCGTACCAGCGCGATAAACAAATTCCTCACCAAAGAGCTCCTTCGTGTAATTATGAGCTCGAGGCTGATAAATTCCTGAGAAGTTTAAATCAATATCCGGAACCTTATCTCCCTTAAAACCTAAGAATGTTTCAAATGGAATATCCTGGCCATCTTTAGTTAAGTTCGCGTCACACTCTGGACAAGCTTTATCTGGCAAATCAAACCCACTAGCAACAGAACCATCCGTAATAAATTCATGATAATGACATTCCTTACAAACATAATGTGGAACCAGCGGGTTTACTTCAGTGATCTCTGTCATCGTCGCGACGAAGGAGGAACCGACAGAGCCACGCGAGCCTACAAGGTATCCATCATCCAATGACTTTTTAACGAGCTTATGTGAAATAAGATAAATTACAGCAAATCCATTTCCAATAATACTGTCTAGTTCTTTTTCAAGTCTGTCTGTGACAATCTTCGGTAATGAATCTCCATAGATTTCCTTCGCTTTATTGTAACAAAGGTCACGCATCTCCTGCTCTGCCCCTTCAATTGTAGGTGTAAACAACCCATCCTTAATTGGAGAAACATCATCCAGTTTCTCTGCAAATGCATTTGTATTCGTAATTACTATTTCACGGGCTTTCTCTTCTCCTAAGAACTGGAAGCATTCCAGCATTTCGTTCGTCGTTCTAAATGGTGTGTCGGGCAGTTTCTGACGACTAAGCGGATTTCCTGCCTGAGACGATATTAATATTTGACGGTATTGTTTATCATTTTCATTAATATAATGGACATTTCCTGTCGCAACAACAGGTTTATTTAATTTATCCCCAAGTTGAACAAGCTTCTTAAGAATATCTATTATTTGAGCCTCATTTTGTACAAGCTCTTTTTCAATTAAATGGCTGAAATTCGCTGGTGGCTGTACTTCAATATAATCATAAAATGCAGCAACCTTTTCTGCGTCATCCTGTGATTTTTGCATCATTGTCTCAAAAACTTCACCTTGATCACAAGCTGATCCGATTAGCAGCCCTTCTCTATGCTTTTGTAATACGGAGCGAGGTATTCGCGGTACACGGTAAAAGTAATTAACGTGTGCATAAGATACAAGTTTGTATAGATTTTTTAAACCTTCATCATTTTGCGCGATAATTGTGCAATGAAATGGACGAGAGCGTTGATAGGCATCCCCTTCACCCATATGATCATTGAGTTTGTTATGGTTTGTTATCTCTTGTTCAAGCAATCTTTGCAGAAGCTTCCAAAGCAGATAACCAGTTGCTTCGGTGTCATAAATAGCTCGGTGATGCTGTGTTAACTCGATATCCAAATGCTTACAAAGTGTGTTTAAGCGATGGTTTTTAAGCTGTGGCAGCAAAAATCTTGCAAGTTCTAAAGTATCGATAATTGGATTTGTCAATTTGCTCATATTTATTCTTTCAATACCTTGATTAATAAACCCTATATCAAAAGTTGCATTATGCGCAACTAAAATATCATTGCCAATCCATTCAACGAAATCCCGCAGTACTTCATCAACCTCTGGAGCGTCCACGAGCATATCATCTGTTATACCAGTTAGATTAATAATAGTATCTGATAAAGGCTGGTGGGGATTGGCAAAGGACTCAAATTTATCGATGATTTCTCCCTTATGAATACGAACCGCTGCCAATTCAATAACCGTATCGTAAACTGCTGATAGACCCGTCGTTTCCACGTCAAAAACGACATAATTTGCGTCTTCCAACTCTATATCAGAAACATTGTACGCTATGGGAACGCCGTCATCAACTAGATTCGCTTCAACACCGTAAATCACCTTCATATTATGTTTCTTTCCAGCACCATAAGCTTCCGGGAACCCTTGTACTCCAGCATGGTCCGTAATCGCAACTGCTTTATGTCCCCACTTAGCTGCTTGAGCAATCAACGCGCTTGGTGAAACAACAGCATCCATTTGGCTCATTTTTGTATGTGCGTGCAGCTCAACCCTTTTTTCATCTTCTGGAGCAGTATCCTCCCGCTCTTTTACTTCGATCTCTTGCATATCGTTCGCCATCATCGCTAATTCATTCGAATACATATCGGTTTGAATGCTGCCGCGGGCTTTGATCCATAAGCCAGTTTTAACATTTTTAAACTTTTCGGCATCTTCGTCACCGCGCGAAAACATTTTAATCTCAAGTGAATCTGTATAATCGGTAGCTTTAACAATCAACAGGCTTCTTCCTGAACGTAATTCTCTTATTTCTGCAGAGAAGATATAACCCTGTATTGTTACTCTGCGTTCTTCTTCTAAAATCTGTTCCATTGCTATTGGTTCATCTGGAATTCTGTAACCTAATAACAATGGTTTATTTTCATTTTCAATTCGGGATTGATCACGCTTTTCCTTCTCTTTCACCGTATTCATTACAATCTGCTGGTCTTCTAACGCGGTTTGCTCCTTGAACTTCTGGATCTCTTCTATATTCGTATTTACTTTGATTTCTAGCAACAGATGAAGAGCACCCACTTCTGTAAAGTAGGATTTAAAATAGCTGGATAAACGATTTTTTAAAGCTTGTGCCTCCGCTTCATTTCTTGCAGTTAACATAATCTTATTATCGTGTACTTCTGGTTTCTGATTTTCCACCAATTCCTTATAAGCTGGAGAT
Source organism: Oceanobacillus sp. FSL H7-0719 (assembly GCF_045040795.1). Lineage (GTDB taxonomy): Bacteria > Bacillota > Bacilli > Bacillales > Amphibacillaceae > Oceanobacillus. The sequence goes on from NZ_CP150301.1 coordinate 1,076,453, forward strand.
AGTGGTGGTATTTCTTTAAGAAAGTGCTGCCAGTATCTATAAAATTCATCATTGCTCAATTTAGAATTTGCTGTTTCAATAGTCAAACTCACATTAGCAATCTCCTGGAATGCTTCATTTAACTTAATACGGAATACTTGGTACACCGAGTACGGAAGAATATTTTCCAAGGAAATGTGAAACTGCCAGGTTTTTGTTTTCTTAATAACCAGCAATTTATTTAAATAACTATTTTCAAAATGACTTTCAATCATTTCTTGAGGCAAATGAATTTGTTTTAAAAGAATATTCATTTTTTCCTGTTTGGATAAACCCATTCTTATTCCTCCTATTACTAAAACACAACTGCAATATAAAACCCCTGCCTTTAATTATAAGACAAGGGATATTAATTTTGTACTATTTGATTCTATAATTATAACTCAACCACATCGATTTTTTACATTAATAAGCTCAAGATTTTAAGCAGACTCCTGACTGCTTAAATTCAGCATAAATTATGGTGACTAATCGACTGGAGATCCGCAGTCCAAATACCCTCGCTTTTAGGGTCAGGTTAAAAGCGGAGTGTACGGGATGCGGGCTTTAATAGAATATTTATCTGTATGTTTCTATCGGTTATGAAGTTGGTACATGTTTTATAAGAATAGTCTTTGGATGTCATTCCATGTGACGATAATCATCAGCAGCATGAGAAATGCGAATCCGACGAAATGGAAAATGCCTTCTTTTTCTGCTGGTATTGGTTTGCCGCGCAAGACTTCTAATCCTACAAATAATAACCGGCCTCCGTCAAGAGCTGGAAGTGGAACAAGATTGACAATCCCAAGGTTAATGCTTAACATTGCTGTCCACAATACTAAATTCCAAAATCCGGATTGAACAACCTGGTCAGTTGCATCATAAATACCAACTGGTCCAGACAGTAATTCTATAGAGACTTGCCCTGTTACAAGCATAAAGAGATTGGTTAAAATGAGCTTGGTTGTATCATAAGTCCGTTCAAACCCATAGGTGATCGTGCCAAGTACAGATTTCTCATAAAGTGGAGTCACACCCACCTGTCCAATAAAAATTGGCTCACCCTTCTCATCAATCGTCTCTATTTCCTTCGGAGTAACAACAACTTGTTCCTCCTCACCATTTCTTAAAATCGTCATATCTAATGCTTCATTCGGTTTCTCACGGACGATATTCGTAAACTCTTCCCAAGTGGAAATAGGAGTATCAGCAATATTGATAATTTCATCCTCAACAACAAGACCAGCCTCGTCTGCAGCAGAGCCTTCCATAATCTCACCTAATTTAGCTTCTTCAACTGGAGTTCCTTGAGCAATTCCTAAAATAAAGAATAGCAAGATAGCAAGCAGAAAATTCATCATTGGACCAGCGAATAATTGCATTGCTCTTTGACCAGGTGTTTTAGAGGCAAATTGACGATTAAATGGAGCAATTTGTGTTTCCCGCTCGTCCATTATAAAAAATGCCTTTTCGTCAACTTCAAAGCGCAGCTGAGTCTCATCATCATCAAGCTCATAGCCTTCAATTACCAATTCATGATCTAAATCAACGCGTTCCACTTCGATTACTCTGGCATTGGGATGCTTTGTTTTGTTATTGACAATGATCTTATTAACTTTATCTTCCTCATTGAATTCAAGACCAATATGGTGACCTGGTTTTAATTCGATGATTTCGGGATCTTCACCTGCAACACGCACATATCCGCCTGCTGGTATAAGACGAATGGTGTAGAGTGTTTCATTTTTCGTAAATGAAAATATCTTTGGACCGAACCCAATTGCAAATTCTCTCGCAAGCATCCCTGCGCGCTTTGCAAATATTAAATGTCCCCATTCATGAATGAAAACAAGCAGACCAAACATAAATATAAATGCGATTACTGTAGTCAAATGAAGCACCTTCTTTCAAACAAATCGATTAGTATTTTGCGAATCATGACGAAGTGAATATCTCTTCTCCATATTCTATTTCAAAAAATAAATGATATGATATGCTTATCCAAAAAGTTAACGAATAAGTTTTTAAATAAAACTGATAAGATGCAGGAATGGCAGCACAAATAGCAAGCTGTCGAACCTGTCCAAAATACCGCCATGCCCTGGCAGAAGTTTTCCTGAGTCTTTTACCCCATAATGACGCTTAAATGCGGATTCTACCAAGTCGCCAATTTGTCCAACGATAGAGGCAAATATTGTAACTAGAATTACAATCACCATTGAATGTGGAAATGGATGAATCATGTGAAATATCACTGCGATAATACAAGCAGTAATAATACCGCCGATTGCTCCGCCAATTGTCTTGTTTGGACTAATATCCGGCCAGAGTTTTCGTTTACCAAAAGCCCTTCCTGCAAAATATGCGCCTGTATCTGTAGCCCAAATAATAAAGAACGCAAATAATATATTGCTAAATCCATTTAATCCCATTCTTGTCTCGAGCAAAAAGTAAAAGCCAATCCCAACATATAATACTGTCAGTACAATAAAGCCTGCATCATCAAATGTAAACTTATTACGCACTAGTACAGTATAGGCAAGTAAAAATAGAATAATTACGGTATACAGATCAAATATAGAAAATTGGCCAATTGGCAATATTAATGATTTTTCAGGAAGTAAAATTGACATAAGCGTAATTGCCCCAATTATACCAGGCATAGAGAATATAGATATCTGCCGCATCCTTAATAATTCCATCAGGCCGATTGTAGCAATAATATAAATGAAAACCGTAAACGGCCACTCGCCTATAATTACGAATGGCAGGAAAACGATTAGTGCTAAGATTGCTGTTATAATACGTTCTTTCATGTAGTTGTCATCACCTTAAATACCTCCGTAACGTCGCTTCCTATTTTGGTAATCTTTCAATGCCTCATTAAACACCTTTTCATCCATATCCGGCCATAATACATCTGTAAACCAAAATTCACTATATGCAAGCTGCCAAAGAAGAAAATTGCTTAGTCGTTTTTCTCCGCTTGTGCGTATGAGTAAATCAGGATCAGATAACCCATTTGTATACAGGTATTCAGAGAATATGTCTTCATCGATTGCATCAACTGAGACTTTATTACAATCTACATCATCCATAATTTGTTTTATTGCTTGCATAATTTCATATCTACTACCATAGTTTAAAGCAAAGTTAAGCAAAAGACCATCATTATCTTTGGTTTTATCTTTTGCATATTTTACAGCCTTTTGTGTATGGGCGGGCAGTGCAGCAAAGTCTCCAATTGTATCAATCTTCACGTTATTTTCCATTAGCTCTGGCAAATAAATATGTAAAAATTCTTTTGGGAGTTTCATTAAAAAGTCAATTTCAGGTTTTGGCCGATTCCAATTTTCTGTAGAGAAAGCATAAAGCGTCAATACTTTTACATGGGCATGATTTGCAGCACGAACTACATTCATCACTGCTTTGACACCTTCTTTATGGCCAGCAATACGAGGAAGTCCACGTTTTTCAGCCCAACGGCCATTACCATCCATAATTATAGCCACATGGTCTGGTATATTTTCAGTTACATCAAAATCAGCGTTAACCGCCTGTTTGCTTTTTATAAAAGGTATTTTCATAGACATCATCTGTCCTCCGAATTTGTTGATTTCTTACTATCCTTTTAATATAGTATGGTGAAACAAAAAGGAATATCGTGTCCATACATCTCATCATTCAATACTCCCAGGGGAAAGTAAAACCTCTCTCACTATATACGTATTTCCAATACAAAGGTTACATTCACTTTTTCAAAAAATGATTGACCATACTCATTATAACGATAATTCGAAAAGAAAACAAAAGCCCCCTTAAAAAAAGAGGGCTCTAACTTAAATTTAACACTTTCTTTAATCAATAATAATGGCAGTACTCCGACTACAAGTTTAATTAAACTTCCATTATTTCTTTTTCTTTTTGGTCTGCATGCTGTTCAATCTTAGCGATAAAATTATCTGTTGATTTCTGAACATCATCTTGAAGTTTACGCAACTCATCCTCAGTAATTTCGGATTTTTTCTCAAGCGCTTTTAACTGATCATTAGCATCCCGGCGAATATTGCGTACTTGTACTCTAGATTCTTCAGCAAACTTACCAACTACTTTTACAAGCTCTTTACGTCTTTCTTCCGTTAATGCTGGAATACTGATTCGGATTACATTACCATCATTTGAAGGGGAAAGACCGAGGTCAGCTTTTTGAATTGCTTTTTCCATTTCACCCAGTGCTGTTTTATCGTATGGCGTAATCACCAGTAATCTCGCTTCCGGTACACCAATTGAAGCAAGCTGATTTATTGGTGTTGAAGCACCATAATAATCAACATACACACTATCTAAAAGACTTGGATTAGCACGTCCTGCTCGAACAGTAGCCAGATTTTTTGAAAAAGATTGTACAGCAAGTTCCATTTTTTCTTCCATTTGCATTAATACAGTATTAGCCAATTTTATTTCCCCCTTATCGTTGTTCCAATTGTTTCGCCTTGGACAACACGCTTAATATTTCCTTCTTCTGTAATCGAAAATACAATTAAAGGAATATCATTATCCATGCATAATGAAGATGCTGTCGCGTCCATGACACCAAGCCCTTCATTCAATACATCCATATAGGTAAGTGTATCATATTTGATTGCATCTTTATTAAGCTTTGGATCGTCCGAGTAAACACCATCGACATTATTCTTTGCCATTAAAATTACTTCCGCTTCAATTTCAGCCGCTCTTAGTGCAGCAGTAGTATCAGTAGAAAAATAAGGATTACCTGTCCCAGCAGCAAAAATGACAACACGCTTTTTCTCCAAATGACGAATTGCTTTTCTCCTTATGTATGGCTCAGCTACCTGGCGCATTTCAATTGAAGTTTGAACTCTTGTTTGAATCCCTATGTTCTCCAGGCCATCCTGAAGTGCAAGTGAATTCATCACTGTTGCAAGCATGCCCATATAATCTGCTGATGCACGGTCCATGCCCATTTCACTGCCAGTCTTACCTCTCCAGAGATTTCCGCCACCAACGACAACGGCTACTTCTACACCAAGTTCTGCAACCTCTTTTACTTGTTCTGCAATAGATTGAATAATTTTAGGATCGATTCCACTGCCTTGTTCGCCACTTAGAGCTTCTCCACTTAATTTTAACACAATTCTGCGATACTTTGCTGTTGTCATAATAACCTCCAAAGAAATTAAATATTATAATTTTGACATTCTCTGTTTTTCTGCAGAGACACTATAAAACAATTGTAAAATAGGGAACAAACTGTTCCCTATTTACGATTATTTTTTAATTTGGCTCATAACTTCTTCAGCAAAGTTTTCTTCGCGTTTTTCCATGCCTTCGCCAACTTCATAGCGTACGAATGCTTCTACTGAAGCACCTTTATCTTCAACATATTTCTTCACTTTCACATCTGGATCTTTAACGAAAGCTTGTTCGAGAAGCGCAACTCCTTCAAAGAATTTACCAAGACGGCCTTCAACCATTTTCGCAACAATCTTTTCAGGTTTACCTTCATTTAAAGCTTGTTGAGTCAATATTTCACGTTCGTGTTCTACTTCTTGCTCAGGTACTGCATCACGTGAAATATAACGAGGATTAACTGCAGCTACATGCATAGATACATCTTTAGCAACTTCTTCTTCGTTTGTATTTTCAAGTAGTGTAAGCACACCGATAGAACCGCCCATATGAAGATATGAACCGAACACACCGTTGTCTGACTTCTCTAAAATAGTGAAACGACGCAGAGAAATCTTCTCTCCAATTGTAGAAATTGCAGAATTAATTACTGTTTCAAGTGTTTCTTCACCTTCAACTTTTTGACTTAACGCTTCTTCAACAGTTTCTGGTTTATTATTTAATAGGGCTTTACCTATTTTAGTTAGTAATTCCTTGAACATTTCATTTTTCGTAACGAAGTCAGTTTCACAGTTAACTTCAATCAGTACTGCAGCATTTCCATCAACTTCCACATGAGCTAAGCCTTCTGCAGCAATACGGTCTGCTTTTTTAGCAGCTTGTGCCATACCCTTTTCACGAAGAAAGTCAATTGCTTTATCAATATCTCCGTTTGTTTCTTGAAGTGCTTTCTTACAATCCATCATTCCAGCACCAGTTTTTTCACGTAATTCTTTAACTAATTGAGCAGTAATTGCCATTGTAAATCCTCCTTTAAATAATCAAGCTGAATATCTTCCCTTTAAGGCACGTTCAAAAGGAGGATAAAAAGGACCAAGAAGTTCATGGCGGCGAAGCTTTGAGTAGCGGAACGTATGCTTTTGATACGTGAGCAACGGAAAAGCGAGCCAACGAGCTTCTCGCGCGTGTGGTGAGTTCTGCGTTGTCCACAGAATGTGGACGGTTTTACTAGAACATCCCCTTTATCGAAGTGTCATTTTTACCGGACTTTTTGAACAACCTCTTTAAAAAAAGGTGATAAAAGGCAAATATCCTCTTATCACCCTCATCTTTAACGAATTACTCTTGAGTTGATTCTTCTGCAGCTGTTTCAGTTGCTTCTACAGCAACTTCTTCTGCTGGAGTTTCTACTTCAGCTTCTGCAGTTTCTTCACCTTGTTTACCTTCTAAAATAGCATCAGCCATTTTAGATGTCAACAATTTCACAGCACGAATAGCATCATCGTTAGCTGGAATTACATAATCAATTTCATCTGGATCACAGTTTGTATCAACGATGCCGATGATTGGAATATTTAATTTATGAGCTTCTGCAATAGCAATACGCTCTTTACGTGGGTCGATAACGAATAAAGCATCAGGTAGCTTCTTCATTTCTTTAATTCCGCCTAAGAATTTAACAAGACGTTCTTTTTCTTTAAGCAGGTTAACTACTTCTTTCTTAGGAAGCACTTCAAATGTGCCATCTTCTTCCATTCTTTCAATAGACTTAAGACGTTCAATACGTTTGCGAATTGTTTGGAAGTTTGTTAATGTTCCACCTAACCAGCGTTGGTTTACAAAGAACATACCAGAGCGAATCGCTTCGTCTCTCACAGAATCCTGTGCTTGTTTTTTTGTACCTACGAAAAGAAGTGTGCCGCCATTAGCTGCTAACTCTCTTACATAGTTATAAGCTTCATCAACCTTTTTCACTGTTTTTTGAAGGTCGATAATGTAGATGCCGTTACGCTCAGTGAAGATATATTTCTTCATTTTTGGGTTCCAACGGCGTGTCTGGTGACCAAAGTGTACACCAGCTTCAAGTAATTGTTTCATTGAAATTGCTGCCATGATAAAATTCCTCCTAATGGTTTATTTTCCTCCGTTCAGATCATTTCTGTCTATTGACCATTGGCAACATGGCACCAAATAAACAAATCACTGAACGTGTGTTTTTTTCACTCACTCTTAGAGCAAAGTGCTTTACACCAAAAATTAATATATCATAATTGAAGAAAGGAAGCAAGCCTTTTATGCTTTTTGATAGAGCTTAATGATAAGTTCTGCTTCTGTTTTTCCACAATCTAAAGCTTTAGCGATTTCTTCAATAGATTTTCCTTTTGAATGAAGCTGTAAAACCCTAGATTCTAGAGAAGCATCCACTTGATAGCCTGGCAATTGATTTACCAAATCGTCAAGCTCCGATAATTCAGTTTTCGCTGCTTTTTCGCGATTCTGTTTTTTCTCTGCTATATCTTGTATTGTCTGCTTGTTATGCGCTTTCTTTTCTTCGGTTGAAACTTTTTCTTGTTTTAATAGGCTTTTAAGCTCATTATTTTCTTGTTTTATTTCATCTAGGTATATTTGAAGTACTTCCATCACTTCTTGTGCGTTGTTAGACTGTTTTTTAGTTTGTAATTGTTTAAAGAGCTGGAAAACAGCAAATAACGTTATAATATGAAGCAAAAAACTGATGATAAGTAAAAATGAGACCATAAAATCCACCTCTATCCGTTAAAATCAACGCTTTTCCCTAAGTAAGGATGAGTAATGTCCTTTTCGGCAACAATCTCTTTTTCTAACTCTTGGGAACTACTATCTGTTTTGTCTTTTTTTAATCTGAGTTTTTCCGATTTCTCAGATTCGCTTACACGTGTTCGCTTAATTTTTTCTTGTTTTAACTGAGACTGAGTGAGCGCACTTTGAAGTATTTCTGGTTGTTTTTGCAGCTGTTCCTGTATTTTTCCGGCATCCTGAGTTCTCGGCAGTGCGACCTGCATCTCAATTGATTTCCAGCTCATAGCCAACCACCTCTTTTATTCTTTAGCTTCTATATAAGACTTATCCATAAAGCTGGTGCAGTGCTATTTCATTTTCATGCAGACTCATTTCAATATAATGATAGTTCGACTTGATACTTCGTTTATATTTTCCAAAACTGACATTAACATTTTGATAAATAAAATTACGAACGATTAGCTTTGCTTCCTTTAGATCTCCCAATGATGTATTAAGCAATAATAACTCCTCACCTATTTCTGTCAACTGTTCTTTTGTTTTCGCAAAAGAATGTCTTTGACGAAGGAGAGAAATGCGAATTTTGGGATTTGCAGTGTCTTGAGTTGCAAGTTTTTGTCCCAATATTTTTAACTTTTCTAACAGAAGTTCGAGTTCTTGTTTTTTATTAAGGAGATTTTGTTCTCTTTCTAAAAGTAACTTATTCATTCCTAAAGTGATCTCCGTTTTCGTATTCATCCTTGTTCCGACATCACGGGCTTCTATTGTTTTACCAGCGGAAATGCTGCCGCCGGCGATGCTGCCTTTCTGGCAATAAACATGGCCGTTTGCCAAGCATTCACTGTGAAGAATTGAATTCTCGACAAATAGATCATTGCCAGCGTAAATTTTTGCCTGGTTTATATACGCAATATGAATATTTTCTCCTGCTTCTAAACTGCCTTTTTCCTGACCTGAAATGCCTTCAGTCACATAAATTGAGCCACCTGCAATAATTGTAGCAGCTTCAACCATACCAAATATTTTAATATCTCCCTCTGCTTTTACAGTAAAGCCTGTTGGTACATCTCCACGAATAATAATTGTACCAATAAAATCAAGATTCCCATCCTTTAATGATAGTGTTTCATTTACTTCATACTCGGGATAGACATTCAATTTTCTGCCTGAGAGATTAAATTGACCATTTTCAGTTGCAAAAAAAGTGCTGTCTTCTTCGCGATAGACAACATTTTTGCCTGCTGTAGCTGCTGCAGGTTTGCCTGGATTCGCTTTTACAACGGTGCCAGTAACATCCAGCCCATCTACACCTTTTTCTGGTCCAATTAATTTAGCTAGGCGCTGGCCTTTTGAAACAGATGGAATTTTCATTACGTCACGGAAATTCCACTTTGAATCACGGTTAATTTCTTCTTTAAAATCAAAAACAAATTTTATGTTTCCATCTACTCCATTTATCGGATATTGACCTTCCGCAATTAATAATGGATATTCCATTTTAGCAGGAAACTTCGCAAATAATTCTAATGTTTCATCTTGTAATCCATGTATGATTTGATGTGATGCAAGAAATTCTTTTAAATCCTGTTCGTCTATTTTTAATTCTTCCTCGAGTTCAGAAAAAGATGTTTTCCTCTCTATTTGTGCAATCAATTTCTCCTCGTCAAATATAATACGAAAATATTCAGCCAACATCTCCATCATATATTCCCCTTTTAATATGACAATTAGACTTTTTGTATTTTATTTAAGACATTTTTTAATTTGTAAATTGCATTTTTATGTATTTGCGAAATTCTCGAAGTGGTTAACCCCAGCACATGTCCAATTTCAGTTAGAGTCAATTCTTCTTTATAGAAAAGACTGATAACCATTTGCTCATTTTCATTTAATTGTTTAATACCATCTACTAATTCGAGCTTTAATTCTTGCTGCAGTACCTCCTGCTCTGGTTGGAACGCATGTTCATCAGGAATTGTATAACCGATGCCTTCATTAAATTCATCATTGCTCTTTGACTTTTCTTCAATGGATAACACATTAGAAAAAAGTGTATCTTTAACAACCGCTTCTACTTCATCCGCAGTCATATCAAGCCTTTCAGCAATTTCTTCTGACGTAGGCATTCTTTGTAATTCCTGTTCTAGCTGTTGAGATACCCTGTCTACTTTTTTGGTTTTTTCCCTTAGAGTTCTTGGCAGCCAATCTTCTTTCCGCAAGCCATCAATTATTGAGCCTTTAATTCGAAAGGAAGCATAGGTATCGAATTTTAAATTTCGTTCTGATTCAAATTTTTTAATCGCATCATACAGACCAAGTAAACCGAAGCTTTTAATATCATCTTTGCTTACATTGTTGGGTAAGTGAGTTGCGATACGATCAACATGGAAATGAACAAGATACATATAATATTCGATTAATTCATTTAAAACCGTGTCATTTCCTTGTTTTTCCCATTGGTGCCAAAGCTTTTGTTCATGAGATGAATAACTGGAATTCATCGGATCTACACTCCTTCCTTTAAATTGATGGCAGTTGAATACATTATAAATAGATTTCTTCTTTATTTACTTTTCGAATCTTTAACATACTTGTCGCTGGATCAAATTCAATAGTTCTTCCTATATTTCCGCCAACATCTTGAGCTACTACAGGTATTTGTAAAATACCCAGCTGTTCTAGAACCGCATCTACATTTCTCGGTCCTATTCTCATAATATCTGAGTTGGATGTGAATTTAAACATTTCAGCACCACCAGCAATTTTCGCTTTTAATGCATACTTTCTCGCTCCCATATTTAGCAAGCGATTAACAAGAATTGGCAATGCTGTATCCGCATATTTAAATTCATTCATTGTTTTCTGTTTTCCTAAACTGGAGTCTGGCAGAAGTACATGGGATAATCCAGCGACTTTCTTTTGTGGATCATAAATCACAATACCAACACAGGATCCAAGTCCTAACGTTCTAATTGTATCAGGCGCATAAACTGTATTTAAATCAGCAATTCCAACTTTCACAATCGTTCCTATTTTATTCATTATGATTTATTCCTAACGCTTGAAATATGACATTTAATGAATCTGGGTTAGGTAATAAAAATAAATTACCTTTCATTGTATTCTCCTGCTCATTGCTATCTACCTTCGAATCAATTACGATTGCATGATCAGATACTTGAGACAGTTCTATCAGACCATAAGTTAGAATAGAAGCTGCCATGTCAATCCCCAAATGGGGCACCGATGGCTGAAGATGTAATCCTGTAAAATCAGAAAGTGCTGCAATATATGAGCCTGCTACAATGTTTCCAACTTCCTCCAATGCAGACATTGCCATTTGGTCAGAAGACACATCCATCGTTAATGTAAATTCCGGATTATTTGTCATGGAACGAACTAAAGTCTCCGCCTCTGCAACAGTCAGGATAAGAATAACTGTACTTGGCGCATCACCGTATATTCGAAACAGTACCGCAACCACAATTTCTTCCGGACTGCCGATTAATTCGATCATTTCATCAAACGTAACAATATTAACCGACGGCAAAACCATATCTATTTTTTTGTTTAATAGCTGAGACAGTGAAGTAGTTGCATTGCCTGCACCGATATTACCTATCTCTCGTAACACATCAACATGCATGGATGTTAAATTAGTAAATGACATACCCTCTATCCTTCCAATTTCGAAAGCAAATCCTTTTGATCTGTTGTCAGTACTTTTTCTAAATCAAGCAGTACAAATAAGCGATTTTCTACTTTCGCAACACCTTGAATATAATCGATATCGACAGATCCAATTACTTCGGGCGGTGCTTCAATGATATTCTTCGGAATGTCAATGACATCATTCGCCGCATCGACTACTAAACCAACTTCATAATCTTTCAAGTGTACGATAATAATTCGATTATCGTTAGTCAGTTCTGCTTCTTCCAAACCAAACCGCAAGCGTAAATCAATCACAGGAATAATAACACCGCGCAGATTAATTACACCTTTTACAAAATCAGCAGTTTCTGGAATCCTAGTAATTGGCTGCATTCTTTCAATGGCTCCAACATGCTCTACTGGAAGGGCGTATTCCTCATTTTCTAATTTAAAAACAATAACTTTTAAATGATTTAATGAATCATTTTCCATTGTCAACATCTCCTTATTCGAGTTTTTATTTACAATAATTTTATCTCATTAATGATTGTGTAATCTTTCCTAAAAACTCGCCTACTTGCTCTAGTGGCAACACTTGATCTACTGCACCTGTTTCATAGGCTGCTTTTGGCATACCGTAGATAACTGCCGTCTCTTCCGATTCACTGATTACTATACAATTCTCATCTGTTTGTTTAAGTTTTTGAATTCCATCGGAACCATCGCTTCCCATACCGGTTAATACAACTGCAACCTTATTAATATTTTTCAAAACAGAAACAGATTCAAAAAGAGCATCTACAGAAGGTCGATGGCTATTTATCGGCTCATCTTTCATATTGTTAATGACGAGTTCTGTACCTCTTGGCTCAACTCTCATATGATAATCCCCAGGTGCAATGTAGACTGTCTTTTCTTTTAATAATTCACCATGCTCTGCCTCTTTTACATGAAGATGACATAAGGTATCTAGACGCTTTGCCAGTGATTTAGTAAATCCAGGGGGCATATGCTGCACGATCAGCAATGGATCTTTAAAATCCTTTGGAAGATTTGTTAGTACTTTTTGTAACGCGCGCGGCCCCCCTGTAGATGTTCCGAGTATTACAATTGTTCTTTTATTAGAACTTTTACGTGGTTGAATAAATTCCTTCTCTTGAACTGCCATTCGATTAGCTTTTCTGCTTGTTTCCTTACTAGGCAGTGTCGCATGGCAAGCTGCAATCACTTTTGAAATGATTTCATTTTTAATGATGTCTATATTAAGTGAAATTTCTCCAGATGGTTTCATAATAAAATCAACTGCACCATTTTCAATGGCTTTAATTGTTTCTTCTGTTCCGTTTGCAGTTTGACTTGATAACATAATTACTGGAACAGGATTTGTTCTCATGATTACCTGCAGTGCACTTATCCCATCCATAACAGGCATATTGACATCCATTGTTACAACATCAGGAGAAAGTTCTCTGATTTTCTGTATTCCTGTTTCTCCATTTCTTGCCGTTCCTATTACTTGAAGGCGTGGATCACTATCAATGATATCTGAAATCATTTTTCGCATAAATGCTGAATCGTCAATAACAAGCACACGAATTTGCTCCATTAAACTTTACCTCGCAGTAATTTTTTTAATTTTTCAGTGAAGGTTTTTGTTTCCGCAGTATTATTTTTATTGGATGCCAACACATATTTTTCTGTCAGTTTTCGCATTGCTTTTGACACTTGTGATTTTTCATCCAGCATCATATATGGTGTTTGACGAATAACTGCTTGTGTCACTGTTTTATCATCTGGCATCACTCCCAGTACAGTCGTCTGAATATCGAGAAACTTATGCACCACCTGCTGGAACCGTTCTAAAGCAAGAGCTCCTTCTTTACGGGAAGTCGAGCGATTCAAAACAATTTGAATTGGCATCTTTCCTCCATTGTGGACGATATGTTTGATCATACTATAAGCATCTGTGATTGATGTTGGCTCGGGAGTGGTTACAACCACACATTCATCAGCAGCAAGTATAAAGAATAAACTGTCGTCTGTTGCACCAGCACCCATATCAAAAATAATATAATCGTACATCTGTATAAGCTCATTATATTGGTCAAAAAAGTAATTCCTTTTTGATTCATCGAGCTGCAGAAAGCCTGAAAGCCCTGAGCCTCCAGCAATAAATGATAAACCGTTTGGACCATGCTCAATAATATCGTGCACAGAAAGTCCTTCATTAAATAAATCTACAATTGAATTTTTAGGTTGTAAACCTAGCAAAATATTAATATTTCCCATTCCTATATCTAAATCAAATATAATTACCTTTTTTCCCTGATTCATTAGTTCTAAAGAAAAGTTTAACGCTATATTTGACTTCCCAACTCCACCTTTACCACTTACAATTGCGATTGTCTTCGCCTGTCTCGGATTATTGGTAATTTCAACCTTTCTTCGGAGCCTTGCCGCCTGATCATTCATTTTGTTCACCCGCTACAAGCTTACTCATCTCACTTGCTGTCAGCTGCAATAAATTATCAGGAACATCTTGCCCATTAGTGAAATAAGCAATTCCAATTTGTTTTTTTAACACAATATTTAACAAACTGCCGTATTGTGTTGTTTCATCAAGCTTCGTAAAAATCACTTCCGTAAGTGGGATTTGATAAAATTGATCATATATATCAACTATATCTTTTGGTTTTGCTGTAAGAGATAGAACAAGATAGGTTGCAAGATTTTCAAAATCTCCCATCATTGATTTTAACTCATTAATATACTTTGCATCTCTAAAATTTCTTCCAGCTGTATCAACAAATATTAGGTCATAGGCATCGAGCTTTTGAACGGCCGCTTGATAATCTTGCACATTATATGCGACTTCTACAGGGACATTTAAAATGCGTGCATACGTTTTAAGCTGTTCAATTGCTGCGATACGATATGTATCTGTGGTTATAAAAGCAACCTTCTTTTTGTCCTGCAATATAAGCTTAGCTGCTACTTTAGCAATTGTTGTCGTTTTTCCAACTCCAGTTGGACCTACAAACTGAACAATTTTATGTTTTCCGGTAATTCCTTTAGAAGCATATTCTTCCAAACCTTCTTTAATAACTGCTTGTACAGCTTGTTGCAATTCCTGAAATGCGAGAGGAGTTTTTCCATACGAAAATTCATTTGCAGCTGTACGAATAATCTCCTCAGCAAGGACAGGTTCTACGTCCTGTTCAAGTAAATGATGCAACATTAGTTCTTCATCAGGTGAAAATGTGTTTCCGCTTTTTTCAGATTGCAACTCCAATATCTTTTTTAACTGTTTAATTTCCGCTAAAATTGCCTGTTCCTTTTTCTCAGACTTTACATCAGAAATTACTGGAGTATTATTAGTAATTTTCTGTTTGTTATCAATTATCTCTTCATTAACTTTCGGTTTAACTGGCTGCGGATCAAGCGCAGCAATCACTTCAATATTAGTCTTGTTAAATATCCCAAGCAATCCCTTACGTTTTACTTCCTTCGATTGAAGGATTACTGCCTCAGATCCCAGCTCTTTACGAATGACATTCATAACTTCAGGCATTGTTTTTGCAACGTATTTTTTTACTTTCATGCAATATTCACCACCCCAGCACTTTGTACCTGGACATTAGGCTCAAGTTCATTATAGGATAAAACAACCACCTGTGGTAGAAAACGATCTAACAGTTGTTTCAAATACATACGAATTGCAGGTGAACAAAGCAATATCGCTGTTTCTTCCTGCAGTGCTAATTTTTCAACCTCTTTATGAATCGTTGTAATCACTTCTTGTTGTTCTTCAGGATCGAGTGATAGGTAATTTCCATGTTCTGTATGCTGAATGTTTTCCGCAATCAATTTTTCCACTTTTCCAGATACAGTAATTACTCTTAGAGTCATATCAGGAGAAGCATATTGTTTAGTGATTTGTGCGGATAAAGCTTGTCTCGCATACTCAGCTAGAAGTTCTGTATCGTTCGTCATTTTTGAAAAATCTGCAAGTGTTTCAAAAATGACTGGCAGGTTGCGTATTGAGATATTTTCACGAAGCAGTTTTGCCAGTACTTTTTGTACATCGCCTATTGCCAATGGTTCTGGAGTAACTTCCTCGACAAGGATTGGATTGCTTTCCTTTAAATGATCGATTAGTTGTTTTGTTTCCTGTCGACCAAGTAAACTATGTGCTTGCTGTTTAATTACTTCTGTAATATGTGTAGAAACAACTGATGGCGGATCTACAACAGTATATCCTGATAATTCAGCTTCATCCTTATATTCTTCCGTAATCCATTTTGCTGGAAGCCCAAAAGCAGGCTCCAGTGTATCAATCCCTTCAATCGTATCATCCATATCAGGACCCATCGCTAAATAATGATCCAGCATTAATTCTCCAGCAGCAACTTCATTCCCTTTGATCTTCAAACGATACTCATTCGGGTTCAACTGAATATTATCGCGTATTCGGACTACCGGAATAACCATGCCAAGCTCAATTGCCAGCTGGCGCCGAATCATTATAACCCGCTCAAGTAAGTCTCCACCCTGATTGGCATCTGCTAAAGGAATTAATGCGTAACCGAACTCAAACTCAATTGGATCCATATTGATCAGATTCACAACATTTTCCGGAGCTCGCATGGCGGAACTTTCCGCTTCATCAATTTCTTCCTCATCTGGCAGATCTGGTACATCTGGCTTTCTTTGCATCATATAGGCTGTGAAAGCGAGCAGCCCTGCAAGCGAAGTTGTCAGCATGAAGTTGATTGGTGTGAGACCCAGCAAGAAGATTGTACCAGCCGCTATATATAACAGCTTCGGATATTGAGATAACTGATTGATCACATCTGTTCCAAGATTATTTCCATCACTTGAACGAGTTACAACAATACCAGTAGCTGTAGACATAAGCAATGCAGGTATTTGGCTCACTAGCCCATCCCCTACAGTCAGACGAGTAAATAATTCTACTGATTCATTTAGAGATAGCCCCATTTGAACCATACCAATTATAATTCCGAAGATAATATTGATGAGTACAATGATTATACCCGCAATTGCATCTCCCTTAACAAATTTACTTGCACCATCCATCGATCCATGGAAATCTGCTTCTTTTTCAATTTTCTTTCTGCGTTCTCTTGATTCCTGTTCAGAAATAAGACCAGCGTTCAAATCAGCATCAACACTCATTTGTTTACCTGGCATAGAATCAAGTGAAAAACGAGCAGCAACTTCTGATACACGTTCAGATCCTTTAGTTATAACTAAAAAGTTTATAATTACCAGTATAATAAAGACAACAAATCCGACAAGCGGATTACCCCCAATTACAAAGGAACCAAACGTTTCTACAACACCACCCGCGTCACCTTCTGCTAAAATTGCTCTAGTCGTAGAAACATTCAAGGCTAAACGAAACAGCGTAATTAATAGGAGCAGTGTTGGAAAAACAGAAAACTGCAGAACGTCTGTCGTATTCATAGCAACAAGGATAACCACTAATGCAATAATAATATTAACGAGAATGAGGACACTTAATATTCCCCCGGGCAGCGGAATAACTAACATTAATATAATTAAAATAACCGCTATAAGTACTGATAAATCACGTGCTTTCATTAAATGTCTCTCCTCATTACTAGATATTATTCAAAAAGCGGTAAGATAAATCTCATATGTAAACATTTCTTATGCTTTTTTCTCTATTCTATAAATATATGCTAGGATTTCTGCCACTGCTTGGTAGAATTCCTCAGGTATTTCTTGGCCAATATCAACAGTTGCGTAAAGCGACCGTGCGAGGGGCTTATCTTCAACTGTTGCTATATTATGCTCTTTGGCAATCTCACGTATTTTTAATGCGGTCTGATCTACACCTTTCGCGATTACATATGGAGCACCAGCTTTCTCTTCACTGTATTTTAATGCGATTGCAAAGTGAGTAGGGTTTGTAATGACTACATCGGCTTGAGGGACTTCGGCCATCATTCTCCTCGTTGCCATCATACGCTGTTTTTCTTTAATTTTAGACTTAATTAACGGATCTCCTTCCATGTTTTTATACTCGTCTTTAATATCCTGCTTTGACATTCTCATATTCTTTTCAAAGTCATAACGCTGGTACAAATAGTCAAGAATAGCGAGAAAGAATAACGCAGCAGTGGCAGAAAGACCCATAATAATTGCTACTCTGCCAAACAAGGCTAATGCACTTTCTGCATTTGTAAAAGCAAGCATAAGTACATCATCTTTAAAGGCCCAGATAATAGAAAATGTTATTCCGCCAATCAAAGTGATTTTCAGGAAGGATTTTAGTAATTCTACTAATGCCCGAATGGAAAAGATTCGTTTCGCCCCTTGAATTGGGTCCATTCGTTTCAAATCAAATTTTAATGATTCAGTTGTAAATAAAAAACCTATTTGCATTAAATTAGAGCCAAATCCAGCAATTATGGCAATCAGCATGATTGGAGCAAGCATTTTTGCCGCTTCAATTGAAGCACCATTAAAAACGCGCTGTACCGATTCTGCAGTAACATCCCAGTAGATAGACTCAGTAAAGGCACTGATGAACATTAGAAGCATTGTATCAAGCATAAAGCCGCCAAAAACAAATAAGGCTAAAAAAGAAAAGATTAATAGTATTGCAGTATTAATATCCTGACTCTTGGAAACTTTACCTTTCTTCCGTTCATCCAGGCGTTTCTTCGGGGTTGCTTTTTCAGTTTTTTCACCTGCAAAGAACTGCAAATCCATTTTTAATTGCAAGCTAAGCACCTCCGAATAATTGCATTAATTGCTGCATTGCCCGAAACATTGTTTGGAACAGATTTTCAACAATCGTTATATAAAGCGCGAGAAATATTAAAATTGCGAAGAAACTTACCATAATCTTTAATGGCAGCCCTACAACAAATACATTTAATTGAGGAACAGCTCTTGCAATAATCCCTAAAGCAATGTCTACTAAAAATAATGTACCCACAAGCGGTATCGCCATTTGAAAAGCAATAATGAACATATAATTAAATGTATCAATTATAAAATTTGCTATGGATTGATTTTCAAAAGGTATAAATGTTTCGATTGGAATAAAATTATAGCTATTAAATATCCCATCAATAATTAAATGATGCCCATCCACTGCAAGTAAAAATAACATAGCAATCATGTAGAAATATTGCCCCGAAAGTGGACTTTGTGCCCCTGTTTGTGGATCCATTACGTTTGCAATTGCAAATCCCATCTGGAAATCGACAAATCCGCCGGCTACTTGTAATGCGGACACAATAATAAAAGCAAATAATCCTATAAGTAATCCAACAAGTACTTCTTTAACAATTAAGAAGATATACGTATGATCAAAAGCAATTGCTGAAGCATCAACAGTATAAAACATAATGAATGCCAAGAAAAAGCTAAAACCAATTTTAAAGGGAAGCGGAATTGTCCGATAAGAGAATAAAGGCATCGTAACTAAAAAAGATAATACTCGAACAAATATAAGTAAAAATACGGGCAGACTGTTTATATTAATATATTCCAGCATCACTTACCCCACAAATCGATTTAAATTATTAAATATTTCTGCCGTAAATTCTACAACCGTGTTTAACATCCATGGACCAAAGAATATTAATCCAATTAATACAGCCACGATTTTAGGAATAAAGGCTAAAGTCTGTTCTTGAATTTGTGTTGTTGCCTGAAAAATACTGACCAGCAGTCCAACACCAAGCGCAAGCAAAAGTAATGGGCCCGTAACGAGTAATATCGTGTATATACCTCGCTCAGCCAAGGATAAGACAAATTCGCTGCTCATTCGCAACAGCCTCCTTCAAGATTAATTTTTTAAAATCCGTTTAATAATGAATGTGTCACCAGATACCAGCCATCAACAAGTACAAAAAGTAAAATTTTAAATGGCAGAGAGATCATAACAGGCGGCAACATCATCATACCCATTGACATCAATACACTTGCTACAGCCATATCAATTACTAGAAAGGGAATAAATATCATAAAACCCATTTGAAAAGCAGTCTTTAATTCACTGATTGCGAAAGCAGGAATCAATGTCATCAGCGGGATATCCTGAACTGTTTCCGGTCGTTCTGCCCCTGAATAATTCAAAAATAATGCAAGGTCCTTTTGTCTCGTATGCTTCGCCATGAATTCCTTCATCGGCACACTGGCACTTTCATATGCTTCATCCAATGTCATTTCTTCTGCAAATAGCGGTTCTAGCGCATCATCATACACTTGCTGGAAGGTAGGTGCCATGATAAAAAAGGTTAAAAATAGTGCCAGACCAATAAGTACTTGGTTTGGTGGCATCTGTTGGGTTGCCAATGATGTTCGGACAAAAGAAAGCACGATAATAATTCTTGCAAAACTTGTCATAAGAATTAAAATTCCAGGTGCCAAAGAAAATACCGTTAATAATAGCAATAGTTTTACAGAAGTAGATATATTTGTCGGATCTGAGCTCGAGAAAATCTCAATAAATTCATTCATTATTATCTTCCTTGTGTTTATCAATTATATTTTTTCTGTTTTGCTGTAAATTGCCTAATTCGCGATGGAACATATTTTTAAAATCATTGGAATTTTTCTCGCTGCTTTTGTCACTTTTCTTCTGTATAAGACTGGTAAATATTGAACTGGCAGATAAGTCTGCAGCTTGTTCTTCTTTTTCTTTCATAATATCTTCAATCAATGCTTCATCTTCAATTTTTTGGAGGAAGGTTATTTCTTCTCCTACCCCAATTAAATATAAATTATCCCCAAGTCGGACTAGTTGAACAGATTTATTCTGACCAACTGAAATTCCACCTAGATTTTCCAGTGATTGAATACGCGTACCTAACTTATTTCTTCGTTTAAGAAAATAAAGAAATACATAAATCAATGCAAGAACCAGCAGTAAAGCGAAGACAAGTTTGATGATTTCAAAGAATAATGAACCACTGTCCGTATCCTCAGATAATAGCTGATTTTCGCCAGTATTTTGTTCTGGTTCAACTTCTAGTGGTTCTTCACAATTTTGTGGGTTTTCCAGACAATCATCAACATATTCTGTTTCAGCATAAGTTATAACGCCAAATTGAAAGAAAAAAATAAATCCAATCAGAAAGAATGCGGAAAGTTTTGTGATTGATTTCATACCCATTCGCTCTTTAGCTTAATGCCTTTTGAATTGCTTCAAGTACACGATCAGCTTGAAACGGCTTAACGATAAAGTCTTTTGCTCCTGCTTGAATTGCATCAATTACCATCGCTTGCTGACCCATTGCTGAACACATAATCACTGTCGCATCAGGGTTAATCTTTCTAATTTCTTTTAATGCGGTTATACCGTCCATTTCTGGCATTGTAATGTCCATCGTAATTAGATCAGGTTCTAATTCTTTATATTTTTCTACAGCTTGTGCACCATCTTGTGCTTCACCAACAATTTCATAACCATTTTTTGAAAGTATATCTTTAATCATCATTCTCATAAATGCTGCATCATCTACTATAAGTACTTTTTTAGACATTTTATTTCCTCCTAAAAACATGTTTATTTAAGTTTCATTAAGCGATCAGATTGACTGATAATATCTGTTACTCGAACACCGAAGTTTTCATCAATAACAATAACTTCACCTTCAGCAATCAATTTGTCATTTACTAGTATATCTACCGGCTCACCTGCAAGTTTATCCAATTCAACAATCGACCCTGCAGATAAATCAAGTATATCTTTAATTGATTTCTTCGTTCTTCCAAGTTCAACCGTTACTTTAAGTGAGATATCTAATAGCATATCTAAATTTCGTTGTTCGGTTGATGATAGAGCTGGTTGCTCGAAGTTCGAAAAAGATGCTTTTTCGATTGAAGCACTATTATAATCAAAATTATTTCCTAAGTATTGTGTTTGCTTCTCTTCTGGTTGCCCCGCTGGATTTGGATTTCTTCCACCGTCTCTATTTGCTGGAACAGGTGCATTATTTGCTGTTTCTTGATTTTCTCTTTCGAGTACTGGTGCTTCAACGGTTGCAGCCGGCTCTTGATCATTATTTAATAGATTGCCGACCAATTCCTTAGCAAAGCTTAAAGGAATCAACTGCATCATATTTGAATCAATTAAGTCACCAACGATTAATCTGAAGAATACCTTCACATAAACTGCTTCATTAAAGATTTCTTTAGCATCCTTTTCAATGGAGCCTTCAATAACCGATGGTGGAGATATATCGACTTTCTTATCGAACACAGATGACATGCTTGTAGCAGCAGTGCCCATCATTTGGTTCATTGCTTCTTGTACTGCGCTTATATAAATCTCCGGCAATGTTTCATCAGGGTTTGTACCGTCACCGCCCAGCATAATGTCAGCAATAATTGCCGCATCTTCTGCGCGAATGACAAATACGTTTCTTCCTGAAAAGCCTTGAGTATAATCTACTTGAATGCTCACAGGCTCAAATGTAAACTCATCTTTTATATCTTCTTGTTTAATAACATTAACAGTCGGTGTTGTAATTTCAACCTTCTGACGTAACAATGTGGATAATGTTGTAGCCGAGCTGCCAAAGGAGATATTTCCAATCTCACCAATTGTATCAATTTCAATATCAGTAAGTAACTCAACTTCTTCTTCATTACTTGCTGCATCAGCATTCTCATCTTTATCTGGACTTACATTTAATAACGCATCTATTTCATCTTGAGATAGCATTCCATCATTCATCGGCGCTCTCCCCCTTTGTAATTTCTTCAAGAACTTGTACAGCCTTTTTCTTCTTATGCTCACCCGGCTGGACATAGAATTTCGTTTCATCATTTATCTTCAGCAGCAGCGGGTCATCAATCGGCTGGTTTAAAGCAAGGATATCATTCTTCCCGAGGCCCAAAAATTCATTAATTGAAATTTCGGTTTCTCCTAATAATGCAGTCAGATTGACTTCAGCCGTTTGGAGGCTGCTCGTGAGTTTGGCATAGGATACTTCATCCCGTTCTTCTGCAGCATTTTCCATCCAATAGTGAGCAGATAATTTTGGTATAATTGGTTCAAGCAATGTATGCGGAATACAAAGATTAATCATCCCCGTAGATTCACCAATCGCGGTAGACAATGATACAATAACTACCGTATCATTTGGTGCAACCATTTGTATAAATTGGGGATTTTCTTCAAACTCTTCCAGTACAGGCTCTACATCAATAAGCGAAGACCATGATTCTTTTAAATTGCCGCTTGCTTTTTCAAAAATCTGCTTTAATAATAAAATCTCTATTTCAGTTAAATTATCTGTTTTTGTTACTGCTGCACCTTTTCCTCCGAGAATTCGATCGAGTAATGCATAGGCGATATTTGGATTAATTTCCATTATCAAATTTCCCTTTAGAGGTGCCATGCTGTATATATTTAAAACAGTTAAAGATGATATCGAACGTATAAATTCCTCAAAGGGTACCTGGTCAACAGATGTCACTGAGATATGTACATAAGTTCGTAACTGTGATGATAGAAACGTTGTTAGCATTCTTGCATAATTTTCATGAATTCTTGATATACTTCTAATTTGGTCTTTGGAAAAGCGCAAAGCTCGTTTAAAGTCATATACACGAACCTTTTTTTCTTCTTCTTCTTTTTTTAGTTCTTCCGCATCCATCTCACCTGAAGTGATAGCAGAAAGTAATACATCTATTTCATTTTGTGAAAGAATCTCATCCATTTAAACATCTCACCTCCATAATGGAGAACAATTTCTATTGTAGAATTTTATTTATTGTTAACACGTCAGTAATCTGACCTTCCGTCATAACTTCATTAAGCTTTGTCTTAATTACTTGCTCAAGTTCAGATAATCCGGATTTAAAATCTTCTTCATTCATAACTGCTAATTCCTTAATTAAAATATTTACTAATTGGAAGTCCCGCTGACTTACTTCTTCATGTGCATCCTTACCATCTGTTATTACTTGAAATTGAATTCTAACATAAGTGCCATCCTCTAAATCTGTAGTTATTTCAGGCGTTTGGTAAGAGTACTTCACAACTTCCTCAATTGTTAACTCCTTGTTATCATCTGCTTTTACAACATTAAGCAAAACAACAATTGTTGCGATAGAAGCAATCAACAGTATTGCAAATGAAGTAACCATGACTTTTACTAGCTTACTCATCTTCTTCACCTACCTGTTTATATAATTGCAATTGCTGCAGGCCAATTTCTTTGTAAAACAATGTTGTTAAGCGAACCACTTCTTCAAATGAGTTTTTAACTAGTATTTTTTTTCCGTTGATAAGTGTAATTGTAGTATCTGGCAGTGATTGGACCTGCTCTATTAAAGTTGCATTTAAAGTGAAAGTATCACCATTTAATTTATTCAATTGGATCATATAATTGGCGGGAGTGCCGGTTCAGCTGGCACTCCCCACCTCCTTATTATCGTTTTAAGTTAACCAGTTCCTGTAAAATTTCATCTGAAGTTGTAATAATTCTCGTATTTGCCTGGAAACCACGCTGTGCAGAAATCATCTCTGTAAATTCCTCTGCTAAATCCACGTTAGACATTTCTAGAGAACCGCTTACTAGTGAACCACGGCCATCAGCATCTGGTATACCACGATTTTCATCACCCGCATTAGGTGTAGTTAAAAATAAGTTACTGCCGGCCTGTTCCAGACCTGCTGGATTCGCAAAGTTAGCAAGCACAATTGTACCAGCTTCTTGATTGTCGCCATTTTCATCAATATAATTTACAACCCCGTCAGACTGAATATTAAAGCTTTGGGCAGTTGGTGGAATAGTAATTTCATTTCCATCCGCACCAGTCAAAAAGTAACCATCCGGGTTAACAATAGATCCATCTTCATCAAGATAAAAGTTACCAGCACGCGTGTAGAACGTTTCTGTTCCAGATTGAAGGATAAACATACCATCTCCTTGAATGGAAAGGTCTAATGGAATGTTAGTTGTTTGACGGAACCCTTGAGTCTGGATATTATCAATCGAACCCAGCTGTGAACCAAGTCCAACTTGTGAAGCGTTAACTCCCCCTCTGTTAGCAGTTGCACCTTGTGCAGCAGTTGTTGTTTGTGACATCATATCCTGAAAAGTAACGCGTCCTTTTTTAAAACCTGCTGTACTAACGTTAGCGATATTGTTACCAATAACATCTAATTTTGTTTGAAAGTTTTTCATCCCAGAAATTCCTGAATACATTGAACGTAACATAATTTCATTTCTCCTTTAGTAATTGTTATATAAGCTATATCTGTCAATCAATAGCTTTTTGGCTTCCCTTATTCTGGGTCCAGCCTATTCCTCGATTAAGATTGTTCCATTAATATTTGTGAAGATTCGATTTGCCGTTTCTCCACGATTAAGTACTGTTACTACTGTGTTGTTTTTTGCACTTACTAGTAATGCAGTCTTGTTTAAAACAACGAGTGAATCTGTAACTCCCTTTTGCCTAGCCTCTTGCACTTTTTCTCCAATTGTCTGCCAAAGCTGATCTGTTATCTCGATATTTCTTTCCTTGAGCCTTTCAGAGGCATGCTTGCTTACCTTGAGTTTACTTTCTGCTGCTAGAACATCATTGAAATGTGTTGTCGTTTTTGCTTGCTTCGGCTTAACAGTGTTCGGAAATTGTAATGCATGCTTTGGCACCTGATGTATCCGATGATCCATTACAATTCACATCCTATATTAAGATTCTTTTTCTGTTTCGGGTTCTGATTCCGGTTCTTTTCCTTCGCTTACTTCAATAACACCATCGGCATATATTTTTTCACCATTTTCAAGCTCTAAAATAGCCCAGCCATCACTTTGCGTTACGGCAATAACCTTACTTGTCGTTCTGCCTTCCAGTTCCCCCGTTTCACTATTTACCTTGTCATAGGATACTGTTTTTCCAATCATATGGCTGTATTCGATGACCGGAGACATTAACTGACTCTGTACAAGCATTTCAATCGAACTGGACATATTCATCATTTGTTCCAATGATGAAAGCTGGGTCATCTGTGAAACCATTTCTTTACTGTCCATTGGATCTGTCGGGTCTTGACTTTGTAGCTGTGCCATTAAAATCTTCAAGAATCCCTGTTTATCCAGCTCAGGACTTGGTTCTCTTGTTTTTGACTGATTGGATAAATATAATGATGGATCAATTGTGTTCATTCTTTTCACCTACACTTTCTCATTAAGCACTAAATCTTCAAATATACTGGAGAAACTATCATCTTCTCCTTGTTTTTGCTGGTTTTCAGGATGATTCTGTTCCTCTTTTTCATCATGTTGCTCTGTATTGCTTTGTTCATTCTGTGCAGCTTGACTTTGTGGGATAGCGGCCTCTTGTTTCTCAATTACAACTTGGTGTGGTGAGAACATATTTCGAAGCTGGTGAAGATTCCCTTCAAGCATATCCTTTGCCGCCGCAGAAGTTACGAGTATTTTCACCATCATTTCACCATTAACCTGTGTGAACCTAACTAGCATTTCGCCTAAATTCCCTGGTTTTAAAGTAATTGCTAAATTACCACGGCTGTTTTGCAGACCTGTCAATCGATTTGTATCCATAATTTTTTGGAACTGCTCCATCAATTGCTTATCTGGAGATGTATTACCCTGTGTTTGATTTATGTGGATAACAAATTGCTCTACTTTAGAAATCGGCATTGTCGATAGTGCTGCCGGCTGAACTGTTACTTTTTCCGTTTGAGACTGAACCTCAGCATCCAGAGCATGTGATAGCCAGCGAACCACATCCGTATTTGATATCTTTGCATCTAATTGATATTGATTACGCTGATTCATACTCGTACGGTTTTGAAAGTTGCGGACTAAATCCTGCCACACATTTAGTAACTGTTTATTTTCTGCATCTAAACCTGTAAGAAGATTTACATTTTTACTGCCAGATTGTGTTAGCTTTTGCCAATCAGTTAATAGTTCTAAAATTTTTGATGCCACTTTAGAGATGTCTGACTTTTCACCAGCTTGATTAAGTAATTGCTCTACTTCTTCATAAATCTGTCCTGCGCGCCTTTGTAATTCTGTCAAATCTATTGCGTGTATTTGCTGAAATGGTATAAGCTTAAATGTCTCTGTATCTATATCAGACTGTGTCGTTAAACCCATTTCTCTATACTGTGCAAAGATGTCTTTAATCATTTCACTTGATGCCAGATTTATTATTGGCAATAAAGATTCTTCTCCGAGCTCTTGTAATTCATAAACCATATCTGTCATCTCTTCAAGTAATGTCATTTCTTCATCACTTAGCTCTTTACTTTGCTTCATGAACAGTATTAATTCCTCTAAGGTTTCAAGATCAAGGCCAGAAAGTTCCAATTTCATTTCCTCTTCACTGTCAGTTTCAATAGCATGAAGTGGATGATCTACAGACTCTTGTTCCTCTTGTTTTTCCATACCAATATTACCCAGCACTTTTTCAAAGGAGTTGGACTTAGCTTTATCAAGTTTCGAGCCCGATTGGCTTTGGTAGTTCGTAACATCTTGTGTCTTCGGCATCAAAAACATAGTGATTGGATTTGTATTCATTCGTTTCACCTCCCCTCAGGTCAGGGTGTTGACTATTCATTCATTAATAGCTTAGTAATTTTTGCTGCTTTCTCAGCATCCATCGCTTGTAATATATTGCCGCGAACATCATTTGGCATTTCCTGAAGTATGGTTATCACTTCATCCTGTTCCATCAGTTCTAAAATAGCTGCTGCATTTGCACTTTTCATCTCTTCATATGTTTTAGCAACTTCCTTAATTCGATCATCTGTT
The DNA here is from genome assembly GCF_045040795.1 of Oceanobacillus sp. FSL H7-0719. Classification (GTDB taxonomy): domain Bacteria; phylum Bacillota; class Bacilli; order Bacillales; family Amphibacillaceae; genus Oceanobacillus. The sequence goes on from NZ_CP150301.1 coordinate 1,103,863, forward strand.
TCTGCTGGTTCCTCTTCTGCATTAACTGTATCTGACGAATCAATGATCTGTTCCTTACGCAATATTTCCTGTTCCAAATCTGTAACATTTGCTTCTAAATCACTTATTTGAACATTTAATTGTTCAATTTCTTCATCCCTACTATTTAATGCTGTTGTCATTCTTTCTAGTTCCTGAGAAGCATCGCGCTCCTCATCCGTAGAAATAAATTTAGAGATGACAGGTATTTCGCTCCCTTTTTCCTTCGCCCAATCAATTACATTAAAACCCGCTATCCCTAAAATAATACTAATAATTACTATAACAATAATTAACGGAATAATGATTGCGAATAAAGTCCAAAGGATTGGATTCATTTTCTTTTTTTCTTCTTGCTCAATCTTGGCCATTTATTTCACCTATTTTTATGACTTAAATATTGGTTAATAGAAATTTCATCCATAAATGACTTTTCCATTTTCTCCATTTTTTCTGCTTCAAGTCTTTTCCTAGTTTCTATGATACTTTCAAATTTCTTTACTTCTATATATGCTTCATTTAAAACTACCTGCTTATTATCCATTTGGTTGCGTGCAAATTGAACTTCTCTTTGAAGCAGTACAATATGTGTATTAAGTTTTTCGATATAAGCGATCTGTTCTTTAATTTTATCTAAAGAAGTAGAATTTTGAATATAATCCTCATAAGATTCTTCAGCTTTTTCTTTCTTTTTTAAAACCTGATACAGTCTTGTAGCAACTTCTTCAAAGGCATCCTGAGCTTTAAGAAAAGCCTTTTGCGCAATCTTTTTTTCATTTTCTCTGACATTCAATACCTTTATCAGCGAAACTGTTTCAGCCATTATTGAACTCCTCCATCAATTAAACTGCTCATCATTTCAATTGATTCATCAAGTGTTTTATAATCATTTACTTCTTGTTTTAAAAACCGCTGAATTATTGGGTAATACGTAATCGCTCGGTCAATCTCCATATTTGTGCCTTTTTTATAGGCGCCTATATTAATCAACTCACTATTTTCTTCATATATAGCCATGAGTGAACGCATTTCCGTTGCAACGCTTCTATGCTTTGGCTCAGATATTTGATTCATAACACGGCTAATCGATTTCAATACATTAATCGCCGGGTATTGACCACGCTCAGCAAGTTTACGGTCCATGACAAAATGCCCATCAAGAATCCCGCGTACTGCATCTGCAATTGGTTCGTTCATATCATCACCATCGACTAGGACGGTATAAAAAGCAGTAATCGCACCTTGAGCATTTGTGCCTGTTCTTTCTAAAAGCTTCGGAAGTACTGAAAATACAGAAGGTGTGTAGCCTTTGGTCGTTGGCGGCTCACCTACCGCAAGACCTACTTCCCGCTGTGCCATCGCTACTCTGGTCACCGAATCCATCATCAGATTCACCTGAAACCCTAAATCACGGAAATACTCACTTATTGCTGTTGCTGTATATGCACCTTTAATCCGCATTAAAGCTGGCTGATCCGAAGTGGCAACAACTACAATTGACTTTTTTAAACCTTCCGGGCCTAAGTCTTTTTCTATAAACTCCCTAACTTCTCTGCCGCGTTCTCCTATTAAAGCGATGATATTTATATCAGCATTGCTGTTCCGGGCAATCATACCTAAAAGTGTACTCTTCCCAACTCCACTTCCAGCAAAAATGCCAACCCTTTGCCCTTTCCCCATTGTAAGTAAAGAATCGATTACTTTCACTCCGACCTGGTTCGGTTCACTGATTGGTGGTCGTTCTAATGGATTCGGCGGTGCTTGTTCTGTTGGGTAGCTCATTAGCCCTTTTGGCAATGGCGAACCATCAAGCGGCTGACCAAGAGAATCAACAACACTTCCAATTAATCCCCTGCCCACTTTGACAATCAACGGTTTTCCAGTTGATTCTACTAAACAGCCAGGGCCGATTTCAGATACTTCCGCATAAGGCATGAGTATAATATTCTCATTATTAAAACCAACTACTTCAGCAATAATCGGTTCACGCTTATTTGTTGAAGAATAGATGTAGCATACCTCACCAATATTAGCTTCTGGTCCTTTAGATTCAATCATAATTCCAACTACGCGTGATACTCTTCCATAGTGTCTGTAACTGTCTGTTTGTTCAATTTTTTCAAGGTAGTCTTTAATTATCATTTCCCAGCTCCATTACTAATTCCTCTAAAGCTTCACGTATCTTCTCTAATTGCGTATCTATTGATGCATCAATTCGACCAAACGGATGTTCAATAATACAACTATTTTCTTTTAGTTCTTCATCAATGTATAATGAAAGTTTCGTTTCTTGCTCTAGGATTCGTTTCAATTCTGCTTTTTGCTGCAGAACATTTTCATAGTTTGCTGGATGAAGGTATATGGAAATAACTGTCTGATCTTTAATTTCCTTCAATGCTGTTTTCACAATGTGAACAAATTGTTCAGGGTTTTCTTGTAACTGCTGATTAATAATCTTTTCTGCAGTGTGCATAGCGATTTGAACAATCACTTCTTCTGTTTTTTCCAATGTAACCTGATAGTCAACTTTTACTAAATCAACGATTCGATTAGCATTATTTATAGTTTCATGATAGACGTGCAAGCTTTCACTTTTCCCTTGCTCAAACCCAGCTTGATATCCCTCATTCTTTGCTTCTTCTACTAATCGCTGTTTTTCATTAATCCAGCTTTCCTTTTCCTCTTGAATGGAAGCTTTGGCATTTTCTATTAATTTACTTGTTTCTTGCTTTACTAATTCAAGTTCCCGTTTAGCAGCTGCGAGTTTTTCCTCAATAGCTGCAGATTCCTGCTCTGGATCTGTCTCTGTGGTTTGTTTTCTAACTAACTCGATTGGTTTAATCTTTATCTCGCGTTGGGGAATTTCCCTTGAATTCATTGGTTTAAACAATGATATCGTCTCCTCCGCCTCTGGCGATTACAATTTCACCAACATCCTCAAGTCTGCGTATCGCTGTCACAATTCGTGTTTGAGCATCCTCAACATCACGAAGTCGAACAGGGCCCATGTATTCCATTTCCTCTTTAAATGTTTCTGCCATACGCTGTGACATATTCGAGAAGACGATATCTTTTACTTCTTCGCTTGCCACTTTTAATGATAGGCGCAAATCTTCATTTTCCACTTCACGAATAACCCGTTGAATAGCTCGGTTATCAAGAATCACGATATCTTCGAATACAAACATCCGTTTTTTGATTTCCTCGGCCAGTTCCGGATCTTGCGTTTCTAATGTGTCAAGTATAGTTCTTTCTGTACTGCGATCCACACCATTCAACACTTCTACAACCGCTTGAATGCCACCTGTTTGTGTATAATCTTCGGTTAAAGAAGAAGACAGATTACTTTCCAGCACTTGTTCTACCTGAGTAATAATTTCAGGTGATGTCGAATCCATTGTGGCAATTCTCCGCGCAATATCAGCTTGAACCTCTTGCGGCAGTTCTGATAAAATCTGACCAGCCTGTTCTGCATCTAAATAAGAAAGTACTAAAGCTATTGTTTGTGGATGCTCCCCTTGAATAAAGTTCAGCACTTGCTGCGGATCTGCTTTCCTAGCGAAATCGAACGGTCTTACTTGTAAGGAAGAAGTAAGGCGATTAATAATAGCCGATGCTTCCTGCTTGCCAAAAGCTTTCTCCAATACAGTTTTAGCATAGCCAATTCCACCTTGTGTAATATAGTCCTGGGCTATCGCAGTTTGATGGAATTGTTCAATAATTTCTTCCTTCATTTCTGAATCTACTTTTTTGACAGAAGAAATCTCTAAGCTTAGCTTTTCAATTTCTTCTTCTGATAAATGTTTATACACCTGCGCTGAGACATCAGGACCAAGAGAGATTAATAGAATCGCTGCTTTTTGTTTTCCAGTTAATTGGTGTTTCTGTCTTGCCATTCACTATTTCCTCCTAATCCTCGCCAATCCAGCTTCTTAATAATTTAGCGAAGTCCTCAGGCTTATCCTGAGCAATTTTTTCCAGTTGTTTCCTGCGGATGAGAGATTCTGACTCCTCATCTTGCGGCAGATCTGGAACTGTTGTCGGGACATCATTTGCTGAGATTTCTTCGAGTTCTTCCTCTTCTTCAACATTTCGTTTACTGCGTACAAGCAATATTGCTAACAGTATAATAATTATAAGCAGTACTCCACCTGCGATATATAACCAAGTTGGTATAACAGGACCAGTCACTTCTGGATTCATTGGGTTTCCAGTAAACTCCTGGAACACGATAGAAACCTTTTCTTCTGGCTGTACTTCACCAAAAGTCATATCAATTGTGCTTGTTACTATAGAATTCAGTATGGAAGCAATCCCCTCTTCCACAGAACTTTGTTCCTGTGCTGTAAGGAATTCTATATCATCTTGATCCTTACCATTATTCTTCACACTGTCTACGGCTACTTGAATGCCTAGGTCTCTAATTTTATATGGACTTTCAACAATTTCTTTTCGAATGCGATTAAATTCGTAGTTGATGACTTCTTTGTCTAATTCATATTCCCCATCATCACCAGCTGTGTCTGCTGGATAATTGGAAACGTCATTTTCTCCGTCTCCAGCTATACCGCCTTCAGCAGCATTCCCGCTATAAGATTCTTGGATCGTTTCCAGACTAACTGGCAAACCTTCCATATTCTCAATATCTACTGGTTCTACTAATTCTTCGACACGATTTTCTTGTGTGAAATCAACATCTGCTGTTACAGAAACAATGACATTTTCGGTTCCCACCATTGTTCCAAGCATTTGCTGTAAACGGCGCTGAATATCTCGTTCAACATCTTTTTTAACCGTTTGTTGGTAACCGTGTGTATTCTCCGTTGCATATTGCGACGTGGAATTTAAATCAAAATACTCAAAATACTGATTCATTATACCAATGTTTTCTTCTTGTAAATCAGGAACGGCTTTAGATACAAGATGATAAAGTGCCTTGATTTGATTTTCCTGAAATTGATACCCTGGTTGTGTCTCTAGAACAATCGCTGCAGTAGCTTCTCCTGCTCCTTCAGCAATAAACACTGTTTCTTCAGGTAAATTTATCATAACTTCGGCACTTTCTATTCCATCAATACTTGTAATTAAAGTAGCCAGCTCTGATTGCATTGCATCAAGTTTCATAATATTAAATTCATTATCTGTTATGCCAAACGAGGAGTTTTCACTAAAAAACGAATAATCAATATTCCCGCTATTAGGCAACCCTTGTCCAGCAAGGTCCACTAATAAATTATCAACTTGGTTTTCGGGAACAGTAATTGTCGATCCGCCATTTTCAAGTTCATAAGGCACACCTCTAGCATCCAGCTCAGTTTTGATTTGACTTGTTTCCTGTATAGATAAATTAGAATATAATGGCACAAGCTTTGAATTTGAACTGGATGTAAAAAAGGTTACACCGATAATCAATATAATAATGGCGAGAAGTCCTCCAATATAACTGATTCGTTGTTTTTTTGAGCGACTACTCCAATATGATGTTATTGAATCTTTCCACTTTGATAGCTTTTCCTTCATAAAATCCTCCACCAATATACACTGCTCATCGTATGCCTATTTTTGTCAGCAGTCTCATTAAATTTGAATTAAATTTGCATGCGCATTATTTCGTTATAAGCATCGATGGCTTTTTGCTGCACTTGTACAGTTGTCTCTAATGTTATGCTCGCCTTTTGAGCTGTTACCATAACATTGTGCAAGTCTACCGACTCACCTGAAGCTAAAGCCTCAGTCATATGGTCTGATTCATTTTGGAGCTGATTTAAATTCTCAATCGCTCCCTTAAGTGTATCGGCAAAATTTGATTGTGCTGCAGCCGGTGTTAGCTTATCGACAGATATCTGTTGATTATTCACTGCATTCACTGTGCTGGGCATAAAATTAACATTCATTACAATATCTCCTTATATGTTCTATTTTCCAATCTCCAATGCTTTCATTAACATATTCTTGCTTGCATTCAATGCAGTGACGTTCGCTTCATATGACCTGGTCGCACTCATTAAGTCAACCATTTCTTGAAGCGGATCTATATTCGGCATTTCAACAAAACCAGCTTCATTTGCATCTGGATGCGTAGGATTATATACCTGTTTAAAAGGCTCCTGATCCTCAGAAATAACAGTTGCGCGTACTCCAACTGCATTTTTCGTTGTATTCTGTTCCTTGTTTAACAGGGATTTAAAGCTATTTTCTTCAGACTGGAAGGTGACAAGTTTTCTGCGGTAGGGTACCCATTCACCATTTTCGTCGATAGTAGCTCTTGTTGATTGGCTGTTCGCGACATTCGAGGAGACAACATCCATTCGGAGACGCTGTGCCGTTAATGCACCTGCACTCGTATTAATTGCATTAAATATAGACATTATTATCTACCACCTCTAATTACGGTTTGTAAACTACTAAATTTACCATTAATCCGGTCAATAAGACTATTATAATAAATTTGATTGGTTGCCAATTCTGCCATTTCTTTATCAATATCGACATTATTGCCGTTATGGTTGTATGTAGTACTGTTTTTTGTAATCACCTTATAAGCTGAGTCTTTATGGCCATCAAACTGTATATGACGCGCATCTGTACGCTTGGCAGATACGGCAGAAGTCACGGTTTCGTTTAAAACATCCTTGAAAACAACATCTTTCGACTTATAATTTGGCGTATCAGCATTTGCAATATTGCTGGAAATTGCTCGATTTTTGGCTGTCGAATAATTAAGTGAACGCTCTAAATTATGAATTGTACCACCAAACAAGTCCACTATACATCTCTCCTAAACTTTTATTAAAACAATAACTAATAAATAACTCCTATGAATATTGTAAGTTAATTTGTACATAAAGTCCATGTTTTTCGATTCTTTATTCCTAATTCCCTTAAAATGAATAGAAATATCTAGGACTTTTAGATTATATTATGCATTTTAATTTATTTTCAAATTTTCAAATTTATTTGCACTTTCCATTCTATTAACTCCTATTTTTCGACATTATTCGATTTAGTTATTATTACCCATGATAACACACTTTGAAACATAATAGATGTTAAAATTTTTTAACAAAATAGTAAAAATACAAAGTTATTACCAAAGTGATTATTGCATCTGCGAAAAGTCAGTGATTTAGCAGGTATATTCAGTAAAGAATGACCTTACTCAGGAACACCGTGAAGTCTCAGGTAAAATAAAAAGGACAGTTAATTCAACTTAATCTACGTAAAGTTGAATTAACTGTCCCGCTTTTACTATCTGTTCAGCTTATCTTGAACGTAATTTTTCAAGTTCAACAAGGAACTTATCGTTTAATACTTTAATATACGTACCCTTCATTCCCAGTGAACGTGATTCAATTACACCAGCACTTTCCAATTTGCGAAGTGCGTTAACAATCACAGATCTAGTTATACCTACACGGTCTGCAATCTTACTCGCTACAAGCAGCCCTTCATGGCCATTTAATTCTTCAAAAATATGGTCAATCGCTTCTAATTCACTATAAGAAAGTGAACTGATCGCCATTTGAACAACAGCTTTACTGCGTGCTTCCATTTCAATTTCTTCTGTCTTCTCATGTAAAATTTCCATTCCTACCACTGTAGCTCCGTATTCAGCTAATAATAAATCATCATCGCTGAAGCTCTCAGCTACACGACCTAGAATTAATGTACCAAGACGTTCACCACCACCGATAATCGGTACGATAGTTGTTAGCCCTTCTTGGAATAATTCTTTATTTTCGACAGGGAAAACTGTATGCGGGCTGTTAATATCTAAGTTAGCAGTTGTTTCATGAATATTGTACAGTCCTTGCGTGTAATCTTCAGGGAACTGTCTTTCCTCAAGCATATTTTTCATGCGTTCATTTTCAATTTCCTGGTTTACTGCTACTCCTAATAATTTCCCTCTTCTGCTTACAATGTATACATTCCCGCCTAGCACGTCACGCAGGGAAGCTGACATCTCATTGAAGTTCACTGATTTTCCTGTTGCCTTTTGTAACATTGCATTAATTTTTCTTGCTCGGTCTAATAGTTTCATAATAATCCTCCATTTAAAATTTTATTTTTTATAAGATAAATTGGCTTAAGTCTTTGTTCTTTACAATACTACCCAGCTTTTGATCTACATAAGTTGGAGTGATTTCAATCTTCTCCATCGTAATATCCGGTGCTTCAAACAATAAATCTTCGAGTAACTTCTCTAATATTGTGTGAAGACGACGGGCACCGATATTGTCCGTATCCTGATTGACCTGAAAAGCTACTTCTGCAATTCTTTCTATAGCTTCGTCGGTAAAGTTGACATTTATACCTTCTGTTTTTAAAAGAGCTTGGTATTGTTTCGTTAAAGCATTTGATGGATCAGTTAAAATTTGTTTAAAATCATCAACGGACAGTTTTTCGAGTTCTACTCTGATTGGAAACCTTCCTTGAAGCTCTGGTATAAGATCAGATGGCTTAGATATATGAAATGCCCCTGCAGCAATGAATAGTATATGGTCTGTTTTTACTGGTCCATGTTTCGTAACTACAGTTGACCCTTCGACAATTGGAAGGATATCACGCTGAACTCCTTCACGTGATACATTTGCACTATCCTGGCCCGCTCCTGTAACTTTATCAATTTCATCGATAAAAATAATCCCAGCTTGCTCAGCTCGTTTTGTTGCTTCTTGAGCAACTTCTTCCATGTCTACAAGCTTTTGGGCTTCTTGTTGGGTCAGAACCTTCCGCGCTTCATTTACCGGAAGTTTTCTTTTCTTTTTTTTCGCAGGCATGAATTGACCTAATGCGTCCTGCATATTCATACCCATTTGTTCCATACCCGAACCCTGAAGCATGTCAAACATAGATGGCGGGTTTTCAGTTATTTCAACGGAAACAATTTTATCTTCCATTTCACCTAATGCCAGTAGATGCTCCACTTGTTTACGCTTATTGCGTATTTCTTCATCTTTTACCTGTTCATCGTTTGATTCTTTGTCATTTCCTGATTGATTGGTAAAAAGCATCTCAAAAGGATTTTTAATTGCTGATTGTTTTTTAGTCTGTGGAACAAGCAATTCAACTAAACGTTTATTCGCCTCTTTTTCAGCTGTATCCTTTACTTTCGCAAGCTTTTCTTCTCTTACCATACGAACGGACATTTCGACGAGGTCACGTACCATTGATTCAACATCACGGCCAACATAGCCGACTTCGGTAAATTTTGTTGCTTCCACTTTTACAAATGGAGCAGAAACCAGTTTCGCAAGTCTGCGGGCGATTTCAGTTTTACCTACTCCTGTCGGGCCAATCATCAGAATGTTCTTGGGTACAATCTCTTCTTTTAACCCTTCATCAAGCTGCATACGTCTGAACCGATTTCTAAGTGCTACTGCAACAGAGCGTTTGGCATTATTTTGTCCAATAACATATTTGTCCAATTGGTCAACAATTTGTCTTGGAGTGAGCTCAATTCCCATACTTTGGAAATACCTCCTCTTAATTGAGTACTTCTAACGTAATCTGGTCATTTGTATATACACAAATCTCTCCAGCAACTTCAAGTGCAGTTTTCGCTATTTGTTCAGCAGACAAACTATCAGTGTGCTTTATTAACGCTCTTCCAGCGCTTAAAGCATAGTTTCCGCCAGAACCGATTGCAAGAATCCCATCATCGGGCTCTATTACCTCTCCTGTACCGGAAACCAAATACATCTTTTCCTTATTCATAATAATCAGCATTGCTTCCAGTTTTCTTAACACTCTATCGCTGCGCCATTCTTGTGCTAATTCCACTGCAGCTCTTGTAAGATTCCCATTAAAAGCTTGGAGCTTGCCTTCGAACTTTTCAAAAAGCGTGAAAGCATCCGCTACTGAACCAGCAAAACCAGCGAGCACTTGATCGTTATACAGTTTCCGTACTTTCTTGGCTTTATGCTTCATAATTACCGCATTACCCAAAGTTACTTGCCCGTCACCACTCATCGCACATTGACCATTATGCTGAATTGCAAAGATTGTCGTTGCGTGCATTTCATTTGTCACGTTCTTCACCTCTTATCGATTCTCACGAAAATCATTTGCCCTTGGATGACTTTTCATGTAAACATCCCGCAAATGATCTTTTGTTATATGCGTATAGATTTGTGTTGAAGATAAACTCTCATGTCCCAATAATTCTTGTACAGTTCGTAAATCAGCGCCTTCATTAAGCATGTGAGTAGCAAAAGTATGCCGAAGCTTATGCGGATGAACATGAACGGTAAGTGCCGCTTTATCCACCATTTTATTTAAAATCAGCCGGATTCCCCGTGTTGTTAAGGGCCTTCCCCTTGCGTTAAGAAATACGATGTCTGTAGAATCTATCGCTTTTTCCTGTAAATCTGCTCGCCCTTCATTTAAATAGGTTTCTAAAGCAATTTCTGCAAATCTCCCAAAAGGAACATACCTTTCTTTACGCCCTTTTCCTCTCACAAATAAGGTGCCTACAGTAAAATCAATATCACTCAGTCTTAGACTCTGACATTCACTGACACGAATTCCTGTACCATATAATACTTCGAGAATAGCCTGATCTCTCTGTCCCAATGATTCTGTTAAATCATTCACATCAAACAACTTTTCCAATTCCTGCTTATACAGAAACCCAGGTACCGGGTGTTCTGCTTTTGGCAAGTGAATATGAACAAAAGGATTTGTGTAAGTTTCGTCTTCTCTTTCTATAAACTTATAGAAGCTTCGTAGAGAGGAAATTTTTCTTGATACTGACCTTCTGCTTAATTTTTGATCATATAGTTGGGTGAGAAACAAGCGAACAACCTGCTGATTCACTTCTTTCAAATGATGAATCCCCTCTGCTTGTAAAAACTGATGGAAGGCATTCAGATCATCCTGATAGTACTGAATCGTATATGGGGAAGCATTTTTTTCGATTTGTAGATACTCAACAAACCCCTGACATTTTTCTACAAAACTGTCCATATTTTCACCCCGTTAAAATATGAATAAATAATAACATACTATATCTTCAAAATCAATTTACTTAACAAAATTAAGACAAAATTCAGAATCGCTCCACTTTAATTCATGTCAAAATAATTCGACTTATCTTATTATTTTATGTCCTTGTATAAGTCGAGTTATTTTCCTTACCAATTGGTAATTATATGGATTTATTAATTGTCCGTCAATGAAGAACAATTCAAGCATTTTAGAAAAGTGACATTTTGTGAACAATTTGTGAAGGTCTTCTCATTTTTTTCCAATGTAAGCGTTTTTCAGATATTATACTATATTTTGAAACGTATAAAAGCAATCCATTCTCTAGTATCTCATATCCAATTAAATTAGTCGAGTAAACAAATTATAAATTTTCTCTATCTCTAACCTTATTCATTTTATTCATAATTTACAACCATTATTTCCATCTTACACAAATTATATTCTTTAAAACTAAATTTTCTTATAATAAAAACAGCAATCATTTATATTTTGCCAGAATTATCGGAGTGAATGGCCCGAATCAGACTATATCTTACAGGACTGCCATATTGCAAGGGATGATTGAAAGGAACGAACGTCTACATTGAATTTAGGCTGCAGGATTTATTATCATTCATCAATTAAAAATGATTTGGAGCATTAGCTAGTAATGCTCCAAATCATTTAATCACGTTTGTTCCACTTCTTTGTATTCGCAATTTGTACACTGTACTTGTACCGCTTTTTTCACCTTTTTCTCTACTAATAATGAATCACATTTCGGACATGGACGCGCAATTGGTTTATCCCATGAAACGAAGTCACAGTCTGGAAAACGATCACAGCCATAGAAGATTCGGCGCTTTTTAGACTTTCTTTCAACTATATTCCCTTCCTTGCACTTCGGACAGTCAACACCAATTTCTTTTAATATTGCTTTTGTATTCCGGCATTCAGGGAAGTTAGAACAAGCAAGAAACGTTCCATATCTGCCCATTTTATAAACCATTTCATGGCCGCATTTCTCACAATCTATCCCAGCAGGTTCATCTTTGATTTCTATTTTCTCCATTTCTTCTTCAGCAACCTTGAGACGCTTCTCAAAGTCTTTATAGAAATCATCAATGACCGTTACCCACTCTGTATCCCCTTCTTCTACCGAATCTAGGTTTTCTTCCATTTTCCTTGTAAAATCTACGTCGATAACTTCAGGAAAATACTCTTCTACTGATTCACTAACGATTGTACCAAGTTCTGTTGGTATAAAACGTTTATTGTCAATCGAAGCATAGCCTCTCCTTTGAATGGTATCAAGTGTTGGTGCATACGTTGAAGGACGGCCTATCCCTAATTCCTCCATCGCTCGAACCAATCTTGCCTCTGTATACCTTGGTGGCGGCTGAGTGAAATGCTGATTTGGTGTAATCTCTTGAGCGGTCACTTCCACACCTTCTTCAAGATCTGGCAATAGCTTATCTTCAACTTTCTTATTATCATCTGTGCCTTCTACGTAGACCTTCATAAAGCCATTAAATTTAATTTTTGATCCGGTAGCACGGAATTCAACACCATTATTTAATAAGTGAACAGTCATTGTATCCATAATTGCGGGTGCCATTTGGCTAGCTACAAATCGTTCCCAAACTAATTTATAAAGACGATATTGATCATTTGATAATACTTCCTTTAGCGAACGCGGATCGCGCATAACGGAAGTTGGACGGATAGCTTCATGTGCATCTTGTGCCCCTTTTTTATTTTTTGCAGCCTGTTGTGTGCCAAGATATTCTTTACCATACTTCTGTTCAATGAATTCCTTTGCTTCATCTTTAGCTGTATCTGAAATTCGAGTTGAATCTGTACGCATATACGTAATCAGACCTGTTATACCGCCTGCACCACGACCCAGATCTATACCTTCATAAAGCTGCTGAGCAATCATCATTGTTTTTCTTGCTCTGAAATTAAGCTTTCTCGCTGCTTCTTGCTGGAGTGATGAAGTAATAAATGGCTTAGCCGGATTACGCTTTCGCTCGCGTTTATTTACTTTTTCTACATTAAATGTTTTGCCTTTTAACTTTTCCTCAATAACTTTTACATCTTCGTTTGACTTCAGCTCTTGCTTTTTACCATCAATACCATAGAAAGCACCTTCAAAAACTTCTTTATCCTTTTCGAAAGCCGCTTCAATTGACCAATATTCTTCTGGTTTAAAATTCTCAATCTCTTTTTCACGATCAATAATCATTTTAAGGGCCACAGATTGAACTCTGCCTGCACTTAAGCCCTTCTTCACTTTCTTCCATAGTAATGGACTTATATTGTATCCTACAAGCCGGTCCAGAATTCTTCTAGCCTGCTGTGCATCAACTAAGTCATGGTCAATGGACCGCGGGTGTTTAAAGGATTCTTTAATTGCATCCTTTGTTATCTCATTAAACACAACACGACAATCCGAATCTTCATCTACATTCAGGGCGTGTGCAAGGTGCCATGCAATTGCCTCTCCTTCTCTATCCGGGTCAGCTGCGAGATAAATTTTCTTTGCTTTCTTAGCGGACTTTCTAAGTTCTTTTAAAATTTCCCCTTTTCCACGGATGGTAATGTATTTTGGTTTATAATTATCACTTTCATCTACACCCATCTGGCTTTTCGGTAAATCACGAACATGTCCCATCGAAGCTTTAACTTCATATTTTTTTCCTAAATAACGTTCTATTGTTTTCGCCTTGGCGGGCGATTCAACGATTACTAAATAATCTGCCATGACATTTCCTCCTAAAGTGAGGTTAATAAATGGAAATCCTCACTTATACTAAAGAGTTAAAACTAATTTGTCAAACTCCCTGCTAAAAAAGGTATAAATTCATTCGAAAAATTGGTGCTTTTTTTATAAATAATCGAGTAATAAAATTTAATTTAAGAGCAGTTTCTTCATTATAATAGTTTATTTAAAAGCAGGTTAAAAGACGAGTTCCTTTTTCAAGCAATTAATAAACCTCATTGTTTTTATAATACCCGTATTTTTTAGCTAACCAATCCTCCCGAATATCATTTGCGTGCTGTGTCAGTTTTGCTCCATCTTGTATGAGGAGATGACAGCCTTTTGTTTGCGCTACTAATGGAGAGCCTGGTACCGCAAATACATCCCTACCTTGATCTAACGCTTGTTCCACCGTTATCATCGTACCGCTTTTCTCCATCGCTTCAATCACCAAAGTACCAAAGGTTAACCCGCTGATTATTCTATTTCGTTCAGGAAAATGATATTTTGCGGGTTTCGTATCTGGAGGATATTCACTAATTACTAGACCTTTATTTACAATTTCCTTGAATAATGTAATATGCTCTTTTGGATAAATATATTCGAAGCCTCCACCTAAAACTGCGATTGTTTTTGCTTCATATTCTAAAGCTAACTGATGTGCAAAGCCATCGATGCCTTTTGCCATTCCACTGACAATTGTCCACTTTTCCCTAAGCAAGGGTTTAACCATATATTCAAGTTTGGCTTTTGCTTCACTTGAAGGTTTTCGTGTACCAATAACAGCTAAGGCGGGTTCTTTTTTTAATAAACGGAAATCCCCTAGGGTATATAAAACAAGTGGAGCATCCTTTATTGTTCTTAACATAGTCGGATATAGTTCGTCAACTATTGTTACTATTTTATATTTTTTTAAATCTTGGAGAAGCAGGTTTTTCTGCTCGTCATTACGAAGAGTTGAGTAGAAGTGTTGTGCCTTTTTCATTGGAATAGCAAAGTGGAGATGCAAGTCCTTAATTGACATTTCATATATTTTTTTAAGTGTTGGGTCAAAACGGAGAAACTCACGTATTGTTTTTCGTCCAATTCCTTTTATGCGATGAAGATGTATTAAACGATACCTAATTTTATCCAAAACTTCACTTCCTTTTTTAATTTTTTTATATAAAAGAGACCTAAAAGATGTTGCTTTTAGGCCTCCTCTTTATTAATGGGTTTTACATTTTTCAGCTAAACCTTTTTCATGCAGCAAGCGAATCATCGTTTCTCCCATTACTGCAGGTGTCTCCGCTACAGAAATCCCGCATTCTTTCATTACACGAATCTTTTCTTCTGCTGTACCTTTACCTCCTGAGATAATTGCACCAGCATGCCCCATGCGTTTTCCTGGAGGTGCTGTTGCACCGCCAATAAATCCGACAACAGGCTTTGTCATATTTGCTTTAACCCATTCAGCAGCTTCCTCTTCAGCAGTACCGCCGATTTCCCCAATCATGATTACAGCTTCAGTTTCAGGGTCCTGATTAAATGCATCGAGTACATCAATAAAATCTGTTCCATTTACAGGGTCTCCGCCAATTCCAACGGCTGAAGTCTGACCATAGCCCGCTTGTGTTAATTGATGAACCGCCTCATATGTCAGTGTTCCTGAACGGGAAACCACCCCAATATGACCCTTCTTGTGAATATACCCTGGCATGATTCCAATCTTACATTCATCTGCAGTAATAACACCAGGACAGTTTGGTCCGACTAAACGAGTCTTTTTACCTTCCATATAACGCTTAACCTTCACCATATCAAGCACTGGAATATGCTCTGTGATACAGATTACCAAATCTAATTCTGCATCAGTTGCTTCAATGATTGCATCTGCAGCAAATGGTGCTGGAACATAGATTACGGATGCTGTAGCACCAGTTGTATTAACAGCTTCTTTCACTGTATTAAACACGGGAACACCTTCAACTTCTGTGCCGCCCTTTTTCGGTGTTACTCCCCCAACAATTTTTGTACCATATTCAAGCATTTGCTTTGTATGAAATTTAGCTGTTCCGCCAGTGATACCTTGGACAATTACTTTTGTGTCTTTATTAACAAATACTCCCATTTAGTTTCGTCCGTCCCTTCTCTAAAATTACATATTTCATTTTATTTGTAGTAATTATTTTACTAGAGAAACAATCTTTTCAGCACCGTCAGCCATTGAGGTAGCCGGTGTAATATTTAAACCAGATTCGTTTAAAATTTTCTTTCCTAAGTCTACGTTTGTACCCTCTAAACGTACTACCAGCGGAATTTGCAGATCAACTTCTTTTGTTGCTGCAACAACACCTTCTGCGATGACGTCACATTTCATAATACCGCCAAATATATTTACAAAGATCCCTTTCACATTTGAATCAGAAAGGATAATCTTAAATGCTTCTGTAACTTTTTCTGCAGTTGCACCGCCGCCAACATCAAGGAAGTTTGCCGGGTCACCGCCATAGTATTTAATAATGTCCATTGTTGACATAGCAAGTCCAGCTCCATTAACCATACAACCGATGTTTCCATCAAGAGAAACATAACTTAGGTCATACTTAGAAGCTTCAATTTCCTTTTCATCTTCTTCATCAAGATCACGTAGTTCTTGAATGTCTTTATGTCGATAAATCGCATTATCATCAAAGTTAAGCTTCGCATCCAATGCAAGCACTTCACCATCGCCTGTAGTTACAAGCGGATTAATTTCAGCAATGGAGCAATCTTTTGCTACAAATGCTTCGTATAAGCTCATCATAAAGCTAACTGCTTTATTAATCAGCTCATCAGGAATATTCATATTAAACGCCATTCTTCGAGCTTGGTATGGTGCCAGCCCAATTAATGGGTCAATCACTTCTTTAAATATTTTCTCAGGAGTAGCTTCTGCTACCTCTTCAATTTCTGTTCCACCTTCTTCGGATCCCATCATTACTACGCGTGAAGTAGCACGATCAAGTACAACCCCTATGTAGTACTCTTTCTTGATATCGCAGCCCTCTTCAATCAAGAGTCGTTTTACTTCTTTGCCTTCTGGGCCGGTTTGATGTGTAACCAGTACTTTGCCAAGAATTTCATCTGCATATGTACGAACCTCATCAATGTTTTTAGCTACCTTAACTCCCCCGGCTTTACCGCGTCCACCTGCGTGAATTTGTGCTTTGACTACTGTAACATCAGTTCCTAATTTCTCAGCAGCTTCAACAGCTTCATCAACTGTGTATGCAACATAACCTTTAGGAACTTTCACACCAAAAGCACGTAGTAATTCTTTGCCTTGATACTCGTGAATGTTCATCTTTCTTCCTCCCCAACTTATTGATTGCAATTCTATTGTATTAGATTAAAATCGTTTCCACAAGAATTAAGATAGCAAGATTTCTTAAAAAAACAAAAAAACTATCAATTTTTGATAGTTTTTTTGTCTGTTTGATAGATAAAGGCAAAAACTTCTGCCACTAACTGATAAAGTTCTTCCGGTATATATTCATTAATATTTAACTCAGCTAAAATTTCTGCTAAAGATGTGTCTTCAACAATAGGAATATTATTTTCTTCCGCCAGTTTAATAATTTCATCTGCAATATAACCTTTACCAGCCGCACCAACAATTGGAGCAAAATCTTTATCCTGATTATATCGCAAAGAAGCAGCTTTTCTAGGTTTCTCGCTCATATTCTATAATCAACCCCTTGCTGATTAGAAGCATTGAAGGAAGTTTCCGATAGTGATTCCTGTCTTTCTTTTTCTTCAATCTTTTTATAATAAAGTGCTGATAATTTATAATTCATCGATTCTAAATTCTTCTCAAGTTTATCCTTAAATAGTTCTGCTGCAGCTTTAATTGCTTCGTGATTATTAAAAACCGTCAATGAAACCATGCGCTGCTGGATATTTAAATCAATAATTGTTTCTTTCAGATTCCCTAATTCTAAATAAAATAAAATCCGACAATAGTCCGGATTAATTTCCCCATTATTATTTTTCTTGCCTTCAAACTCCAGCTCAAGATCTTTTACCAGCCCTAAACGCTCAGCTGGAATTTGCAGATTTGCTTGGACCATTGTCTGGGTTTCTTGCACACTTTGCAGTTGAATACCATTGATTAGATGAAGCAGCTGTGTCTTTGAGTCCTGTGTGACTGTTTCTGACGGGTTTGCTACTAATTGCAGAAGCATCCCTTTTATTGTTTCCGTTTGGTTAAATTGGTCCTTCTCCGTCATAAGCTGACTCTCATAATTTAGCCCTAATGTATTTACTGCGGATTTTTGCAGTTGTAAAAACTGTTGTTTTGGCTCTAAGCTCATAAATTGCTCATCACTCATTGATTTTTGTAAAACTTGAATTAAACGTGACAGTTCTTCACCAGTTGCTAAAGCTTTTATTGCTGAATGAAAAGCGCCAAGTGATTCAGGTGTATTTATAAGCTGTTTCATAGTCGGCTGCTTGTTTTCCTGAAAGAATGGAAGTATTTCTTTTTGAAAATCAGACATTAAACGATTGAAATCTTCTTTTGACATACTAGCATTTATAAGCTGATGAAAATTCAGCTGCTGATCCCATCGATTTAAGAAAGTCTTAACCGCTTCGTTAAAAGCTGGTCTCTGTTCACTTATTCTGGATAGTATTTGAATCATTTCTTGTTCATTTATTTGTAATGGCAGTGCGGCAGCTGTTATGTTATCTTTTTTGCTAAATGCCGTCCATTCAGAAACCCATTTTGGAAATTCAGTGTGAAGGTTACTTAGTCCAAGTCCTTGCAATGTCCGAAATAGGTTTTGTGTTTGCATTGGTTGCCTTCCCAATATTTCCTCAACAAATGCAGCTTTAAATGACATTGGTTCACCGATTAACCCATTTAGGGTTCTTAACAAGTTCGCTTCTGCCATCTTCATTGATGAAGCTTGAGAATCTTTCACCACTGCTTCTGCCGTTAATTTTGATATGCTAGAATCAGTATTATTTTGTATTTGTTGTACTACAGTTTGTAATTGCTCACTTAATGTATTATTATTACTTGCAAACAGTGCTTTAAAAAACGAATCTTTTATTGGCAGTTTTTGTGCAATCATTTCGGTAAGTATTTTAATAGCGGCGGGCTTGTTTTTTTCCTCCTTTAAAAGGTGGACTGCTTGAGTTAGCTGTTGTTTATCAAATGGAATTTTCAAGCGCGTGAGGGTTGCCAACAGGTTTAAATTCGGCTTGGACTCCTTTAAACCAAGCTGACTGAGAAGCC
Organism: Oceanobacillus sp. FSL H7-0719; assembly: GCF_045040795.1. GTDB lineage: Bacteria > Bacillota > Bacilli > Bacillales > Amphibacillaceae > Oceanobacillus. The sequence goes on from NZ_CP150301.1 coordinate 1,122,876, forward strand.
GTCCGATGTCAGCTTCTCCTTCTCCTTGTAACTTCTCACCCATTACCTTTAATTGGATTGATTCAGCAATAGACTGGACCTGAAAATGATATTTCCCGCCAGCTTGTAACCCTACTTCAAGACTCGCAATCAGACGTTCTTTCCCTAGTAGGATTTCTGCTTTATTCTCCGGAAACAACCTCAATATCTTCCCTTGAATAATTTGTCCTGGCCGGAGCGTTTGCTCGCTTGGAGATACAAGCTTTGTTAAATTATTCGTATTTGTAACTCGATATAAATTCAAGATACATTCTTCCTTTCGCTAAAAAAGCACTTTCTGAACTGGTGCAAAGGATTTACGATGATAAGGAGATGCACCATATTCCTTTAAGCTTTCCATATGCTTTTTCGTACCATAACCCATATTTGCAATAAAATCATACATTGGATACTGTTTATGTATTTCTTTCATTAAGCGATCTCTCGTTACTTTGGCGATAATACTAGCAGCTGCAATAGAAACACTGTTTGCATCTCCTTTAATTAAGGCTTGCGAAGAGCATTCCAACCCGTTTAACCTTACTGCATCAATTAATACATGATCAGGGCGAATCGTTAAATCAAGAATTGCGTCATGCATCGCTAATTTTGTTGCTTCAAGGATGTTCATTTGATCAATTTGTTCATTGGAAATGATACTGACTCCCCAGCTAATTGCCTTTTCCTTAATAATTTCAAAAAATCCTTCTCTTTGCTTTTCGGTTAATTGCTTGGAATCGTTCAATCCCAGCAATGTAAAATCGACTGGCAATATTACGGCTGCTGCTACTACAGGACCAGCTAATGGTCCGCGACCAGCTTCATCTACCCCAGCAATATAATGATACCCATTTCTTCTTGCTTCATTTTCAAAGCGCTGCATTTCAACAAAATCCGCAGCCAGTTTTTTTAATTTCAGTTTTTCTTTTTCATGTTTAGCAATTAAGAGCTGGACACCTTTTCGGTCATCTTTTTTTAGTTCTTCCATCATTGCTTCATCAACTTTTTCGTCGATAAATAACTGTCTTATAACAGCAATTGATTTTTTCCCCATTAAAACACCTATTTCTTTTTATCATCTATCTATAAATTGTACACACACGAATTATCCCTCTGGTTGTTCTAATGTTACTCTTCCTAATTTGCCTGTTCGTAAATCACGTAAGAATAAATCAGATACTTTGTCAAAGTTAACTTCTCCGCCACTTTCCAAGGCTCCTCGCCTTTTTCCAATTAACTCGAAGACTTCATACATATCGTCCATCTCCTGCGTTATGCCGAACCTGTCTTCCAACAATGCAGGATAGTGTTTTTTCATAAAACGAATAACGAATACAACAATATCTTGCAATGAAAGCACCTGATCTTTAATCGTGCCTATTGCAGCTAAACGCTCTCCTACCGTTTGATCTTCAAACTTTGGCCATAGTATTCCAGGAGTATCAAGCAATTCGAAATCTTTTCCGATTTTTATCCATAGCTGTTGCTTTGTAATACCTGGTCGATCACCTGTCTTCGCAGCTTTTTTGTTTGCGAGTCGATTAATTAATGTTGATTTTCCTACATTAGGGATTCCAATAATCATTGCACGATGCGCTCGCGGTTTAATCCCTTTAGCTGCAAGTTTTGCAACTTTCTTTTGCCCCAGTTCTTTTGCTAAGTTAATTACTCTTTTGATATCCGATTTATCATTCGCATCTATTGCAATTGCAGGTATATCATGTTTTTTATAATAATTTAGCCAGCTTTCGGTCATTTTGGGATCAGCTAAGTCACGCTTCATTAAAACAACCATTTTATCCTTTGATTGCAGTACTTGATGCAACATTGGATTTTCTGAGGAAAGTGGTGCTCTTGCATCGACAAGCTCGATAACAAAGTCCACCAGCTTTAATTTCTCCTCTACTTCACGTTTAGCTTTCGCCATATGACCAGGAAACCATTGTATTGGCATAAAAAATCCCTACTCTCCTACAAATTGTATACGCTCAAACGGCCAGTATATTAAACTGGCTTTCCCTACGATTTGATCTGTTGGAATCACACCCAGCATTCTGCTGTCCGTGGAATTCCCTCGATTATCACCTAAAACAAGAACATGGCCGTCAGGGACTACTGTATATTCCCCTGGCAGTTCCTCCAGCACAAAATCATTGCGAACAGCTTGAAATGAACTTAATTCCTCTTGATTATCTGGCAGGAAACTTTCTTCAACCGGTTCTCCATCAATGTATAATACGTTTTCAATGACAGCGACATGCTCTCCTGGAAGACCGATTACCCGTTTAATAAAATCCTTTTGCGAGGATGCGTGGAAAACAACGATATCGAAACGCTCAGGTTCATTAAAATAGTATTTATACTTATTCACAATCATTTGATCACGGTCATGCAAGGTTGGCAGCATGGATGGTCCATCAACAATAATTGGAGCAAATAGAAACATCCGCACGACTAGAGCAACTCCCAACGCAACCAGCAATGCTTTCAACCATTCAAACCATTCATTCTTTTTCTTTTTAGCCATATATTCCCCTCCGACATCGTTTTCCTTTAATATTATAATTTTTATATTATGTATTATTATAACATCTTACCCGCACTGAGAGTATATTAAAAGGAGCCTGAACATATTTGTCCAAGCTCCTTTCTTGTTTTAAAAATATATTTGTTTTGGAATTATCTACGTTCTTTAATACGTGCAGCTTTACCGCGAAGATTACGCAGGTAATATAACTTAGCACGACGTACGATACCACGACGAGTAACTTCAATTTTATCAATTCGTGGCGAATGTACTGGGAAAGTACGCTCAACACCTACACCGTAAGAAATTTTTCTTACTGTAAATGTTTCACTAATTCCGCCGTTTTGACGTTTGATTACAACACCTTCGAAAATCTGAATACGTTCGCGTGTTCCCTCAACGACCTTAACGTGTACTTTTACTGTGTCTCCAGAACGGAATTCCGGATGATCTGTACGAAGCTGATCTTTTGTGATTTCTGCAATAAGATTTTGCATTTGCTTCACTCCTTCCAAACCAATGTTCATCATTCTCTTCCGAACAGCGGAACATCGTTTATATGTGCATAAGCACAACAATTAATATACCATAAAGAGCAATTTTATTCAACATTTTTCGCAAAGTTTATTTGGATTTTTTTCATTTCACTTTGCACAGCAAGCTTGATAAACTCTGTATGTTAAGCTTGCTGTGTGGTGATTCTTGAATAAACTATTATGTTATTCTTCATTATTCAGTTCTGCTAGCAGCTGTTGTTCTTCTTTTGTCAGCTGATAGTTTTCTAACAGATCCGGCCGACGTTGTTTAGTGCGTTTGAGCGATTGTGCTTTACGCCATGTCTCGATTTTGCCGTGGTCACCTGACAGGAGAATTTCCGGCACCTTCATACCACGAAATTCAGCTGGTCTTGTATAATGCGGATGCTCCAGTAACCCTGTTGAAAATGAATCTTGCGGTGCAGAATCCTGATTTCCAAGCACTTCTGGAAGTAAGCGCACAACACTGTCAACAACAACCATTGCACCAAGTTCGCCGCCTGTTAATACATAATCACCAATTGATATTTCATCTGTTACAAGTTCTTGGCGAATGCGTTCATCATAGCCTTCGTAATGGCCGCATATAAAAATCAGATGCTCCTCTTCTGCTAATTCCTCTGCTTTTTGCTGAGTATATGGTTCTCCTTGAGGACACATCAAAACAATCCTTGGTACTATTTCCTTATTCATTGTCAATGAATCTACAGCATCAAAAATAGGCTGTGGTGTGAGTACCATGCCCGCTCCGCCACCATAAGGATAATCATCAACCTTATTATGTTTATTTGCAGTAAAATCTCTAAAATTCACGAGATTATAAGATAACTTATTTTTTTCTTGAGCTTTCTTTAATATGGAAGACTCAAAGACACCTTCAATCATTTCTGGAAACAATGTCAGTACATCAATATGCATCAATCAAGCAATCCTTCCATTGGTTCAATTCTAACCTTTTTATTCTGAACATCAATTTCTTTAACAACTTGCCCTATATAGGGTATAAGTGCATCCTTTTTGCCCTTTCGCTGCACAACCCAGACATCATTAGCACCAGGCGCAAGAATTTCTTTTACTTTTCCAACGATCTCACCATCTAAAGTAAACACTTCACAGCCGATAATCTCATAATAATAAAATTCGTGTTCGGTTAATTCCGTCAGCTGTGTTTCTTTAATCTGCAGCATCATGCCTTTATATTTCTCAACATCGTTAATATTATTAAATTCTTCAAACTGAATTAAATCAAAGCCCTTATGTACTCGATGTGCAGCGATTGTTAACGGAATAAGTTCTGTCTCAGTTTCTAAATAAACCTTTTCACCGGAAGTAAACCTTTCCTCGAAGTCACTTATTCTTTTAACTTTCACTTCACCACGTATACCATGGGTATTAACGATTTTTCCTATATTAAACATTTTATCTGTCATTTACTCCACCTGCCTACTTATCAATTCGCACAACGATATTATCTTGAACGACAATCGCCTGGGTTCTCAATACCTCATCCCAATCTGCGCCAACACTTACTTCAACAAGAGCTTCAACTTCACCTTCTACAATTTCACTGCCGACATCAAGAAGTTCTAACTGCTCTTCTTTAAAATCAATTAGTTTAATTTCTTCTTTTCGTCTATCTATTTCATCTTGAAATCGATGAGCTATCTCTTGCTTGGGAACTCCCGGTTTATTCTGCAGTTTACGTTTTTCAAAAAGCAGCTGTTGACACTCTTGTTCAAGTCGCATTTTCTGTTCCTGAAAGTTACTTCTGATATTTTCCTTGCTCTTTTCTGTAATGATCTGCTTAATTAGGATTTTCTTCACTATTTCCATTGTTCTCCCTCACTCTCAGAAAAAGAAGTTCAGACTTTTATAAAATTTTAAAAAGGGAAAGACGGGCCATAAAGACCCCTTTCCCTTTACATTATATCTAGATAGATACGTTTATTTCCATCCGTTTTCGTTGCATATACAATTGTTCGGATTGCTTTTGCAATACGTCCATTTTTGCCAATCACTTTGCCTACATCTTCTCCGTTTACTTGAAGATGATAAACGATTTTCGTTTCTTCTTCTTTTTCAGTTACAATGATATCCTCTGGATAATCAACTAAAGAAGTGACAATAGTTTCGATTAGGGCTTTCATCGTATCACACTACTTTACTTATTTTTTTGCTCATGAAATTTCTTCATGATGCCTTCGCTTGAGAATAAGTTACGAACTGTATCACTTGGCTTAGCGCCATTTGCCATCCATTTAAGTGCCTTTTCTTCATCAATCTTAACTTCAACCGGGCTAACAACCGGGTTATATGTTCCGATTTGTTCGATTTGACGTCCATCACGAGGAGAACGAGAATCAGCTACAACGATACGATAAAATGGATTTCTTTTTGAACCCATACGTTTTAAACGAATTTTAACTGCCATTTAATTGCACCTCCAATAAAAAAGTTACTCACAAGTTTAGATTCTATCAGAAAAAAAACAGTCTGTAAAGTGTTTTTACATTACAAATATATTTTTATTATGATTTATACAAATTTCTTATATCTATCCTTTATTAACACCTATTACATCATGTTTAAAAGTGAAGTGATTTGCAATAAAATCACTTACATAAAAGGTAATTTCATACCTTTTCCTTTTTTTCCTTTTTGCATATTTGTCATTTGTTTCATCATTTTTTTCATTTCATCGAATTGCTTTAATAACCTGTTTACTTGTGAAACGGTAGTTCCGGATCCTTTAGCAATTCTCTTTTTACGGCTTGCATTAATAATGCTTGGCTCTTGGCGTTCTTTGCTTGTCATTGACTTGGCAATCGCCTCTACTTGGGCTAGCTGTCGTTCATCAACCTGCGCATTTTTCAAGCCTTTCATTTTACCAGCACCAGGAAGCATGCCGAGTAATTCATCCAGTGGTCCCATGCTTTTTACTTGTTCCATTTGTTCTAAAAAGTCATCAAATGTAAATGACATGGACCGCATTTTTTCTTCAAGCTCTTTGGCCTTTTTCTCATCAACGTTTGTTTGTGCCTTTTCAATAAGTGAGAGCACATCTCCCATACCAAGAATTCTTGAAGCCATCCGTTCTGGATGGAATGCTTCTAATTGATCAAGCTTTTCACCCATACCCGCAAATTTAATCGGTTTATCTGTAACAGCTTTAATAGATAAAGCTGCTCCACCACGAGTATCCCCGTCAAGCTTCGTAAGAACAACCCCAGTAACATCTAATTGTTCATTAAAGCTCTCAGCAACATTCACTGCATCCTGCCCTGTCATTGCATCCACTACAAGGAAGATTTCATCTGGGGTAACCATTTCTTTGATTTCTTGCAATTCATTCATTAGATCTGTATCCACATGCAAGCGTCCCGCTGTATCAATAATGACGTAATCGAGATGCTCTTCTTTTGCCTTATCGATTGCCTGTTTTGCAATATCAACAGGGTTTGCTTCCGTACCTAAAGAAAACACAGGCATGTCTAGCTGTTCACCCAATGTTTCTAATTGTTTAATCGCTGCCGGGCGATAAACGTCACAAGCAACGAGAAGCGGCTTGCGATTATGACTCTTTCTTAATAGATTGGCAAGCTTCCCAGAAGTCGTTGTTTTACCCGCTCCTTGCAGACCAACCATCATAATAACTGTCGGCGGACGATCAGCAACAGCAATTTTACTGTTTTCGCCCCCCATTAAGTCTGTTAATTCATCTCTTACAATCTTAATAACCTGCTGTCCCGGTGTTAAGCTTTCCATTACTTCTTGACCGACTGCACGTTCTTTAATACGGTTAATTAAATCTTTAACAACCTTAAAATTAACGTCAGCCTCAAGTAATGCAAGTCGTATTTCACGAGACATCACTTTAATATCTTGCTCAGATACCTTGCCTTTACCAGTAATCTTCTTGATTGTATCTTGCAACCGTTCGGCTAAGCCTTCAAATGCCATAGAAGGTGTCCTCCTAATCTAATTCTTTTAATTGTTGAAGCAAACTCTTTATTACTGGACTTTCGCTACAGTCTTCCAATTTGCCAATAATCTCAGCTCGCTGCCTGAATTTATCATATAGAAGTAATTTATCCTCATAGGATTCAAGCATGGCTTCAGTTCGTTTAATATTGTCATAAACCGCTTGCCGGGAAACGGAAAACAGTTCTGAAATCTCACTCAGTGAAAGATCTTCCAAGTAATACATTTGCATATATTTCTGCTGTTTCGGTGTTAATAATTCATGATAAAAGTCAAATAGAAAATTAATTCGCGTCGTTTTAGCAAGCATAGAAACGCTCCTTGTTAAGTGAAATCTCTTTACAAATCATCATAACGAATATAACTGTTTACTGTCAAGATTACACTTCTTCTGATTGTTCTTCTTCAAGCATATCTGCGAATAGACCGTAAACAAATGCGGAGGCTTCAAATTCCTGTAAATCCCCTACTTGTTCTCCCAGTCCAACATACTTCACTGGTATGTTAAGTTCTTTACGGATCGCTAAGACAATTCCACCTTTTGCTGTTCCGTCAAGCTTCGTTAAAACAATCCCTGTAACATTCGTTGCCTGTGAAAATGTTTTTGCCTGTGTCAGTGCATTCTGTCCTGTCGTGGCATCCAATACTAACAACACTTCATGAGGTGCTCCAGGAACTTCCCGTTCAATAACACGCTTTATTTTTTCCAATTCATTCATTAAATTTACTTTATTTTGTAACCTTCCTGCAGTATCGCAAATCAAAACATCTGCTTCACGGGATTTAGCAGCGCGAATACCGTCATAAATCACTGCAGCAGGATCACTGCCTGCACTCTGTTTAATAACTTCCACATCAGCACGCTTTCCCCACTCTTCAAGCTGCTCAATCGCTCCTGCCCGGAATGTATCTCCTGCTGCTAAGACGATTTTTTTGCCTTGGGCTTTTAATTGATGTGCGAGTTTGCCAATTGAAGTTGTTTTACCTACTCCATTGACCCCAACAACAAGAATGACGGTCATTCCATTTTCCTGAAGATGTAATCCTTCCATTTCTTCATCATCTTCACCATAATAGATTTCCACCAATTTTTCAGAAATAACTTCTTTCATCTCACTCGTATCTTTAATGTTTTGGCGTTTTACTTCCATTTCCAGTTCATCAATCAAGTCCATGACCGTAGTGACACCAACATCAGCAGATATCAACACTTCTTCCAGCTCTTCAAAAAAGTCTTCATCTACCTTACGATATCTGGCAAGTAAGTCATTAATTTTCCCCGAAAAAACTCCACGTGTTTTCTTCATGCCTTCTTTGTATTTCTCTGTAACTTCCTCTGCCTGTTCCTCTTGCTTAAAGCGTTTTTTAAATTTGTCTAAAAAACCCATCTATCCAATTCCTCCTTATGATTTAATGAGGTCTCGCGTTTCTTCTAATTTAACAGAGACTAAACGTGATACACCAGATTCCTGCATCGTCACTCCATACAATACATCCGCTTCTTCCATTGTTCCTTTTCGATGTGTAATTACAATGAATTGTGTTTTCTCACTGTACATTTTTACATATTTAGCAAAACGGGAAACATTCGCTTCATCCAGCGCGGCTTCCACCTCGTCCAGGATACAGAACGGAACTGGACGCACGCGTAAAATTGCAAATAATAGTGCAATCGCTGTAAGTGCGCGTTCTCCTCCTGAAAGAAGACCAAGATGCTGTAATTTTTTCCCTGGAGGCTGTGCAATAATATCCACGCCCGTATCTAAAATATGGTTCGGGTCTGTTAGTTTCAGTTCTGCTTTCCCGCCGCCAAAGAGCTCTTTAAACACAACCGCAAATTCTCCTTTGATTGCGTCAAATGTCTGTTCAAAACGCTGTTTCATCTCTTCATCAAGTTCTGCAATCACGTTATAAAGTGTATCTTTTGCAGTAATCAGATCTGTTTGCTGTTTTGTCAAGAATTGATACCTTTCAGAAATCCGTTCAAATTCATCAATTGCACCAAGGTTAACTGTTCCTAGGTTTGAGATTTGCTGTTTCAATTCCTGTACTTCATTTTCAGCACGTTGCATATCTTCTGCTTTTTTATATACTTGCTTTGCTTTTTCAAAAGTGATTGTATACTCCGTTTCAAGATGACTTAAACGATTTTCTAAATCAACATCCAAGCGGTTTACTTGAACCTCTTTTTGCTGAATGGAAGAGAGAATTACTTGATAACGCTTGTTCTCTTCCCTTAACTCCCTTTCTTCATCATCAATCTTTCCAGCTCTATCAGAACGTTCTGCACGTTTCTCCTGTATATTGCTTGTCAAGTCTGTTTTATTTACTTTTTCCACTTCAATCGCTTGGTCTATCTCTTCTTCTGTTTCATCACCAGCAGCAATTTGCACAAGATCAGTCAATTTCGTTGCATATTCTTTTAGTAGTTTAGAATCCGTCTGTAGTTGTTGTTCCAGACGATCTACCTGATCTGCTTGATTTCGATAGCGCTCTTGCTGTTTCGCAAGTGTAAGCTTGTTTTCATGAAGCTTTTCTTGTAATTGCTCCTGGTTCTCTTTAAATCGGGATTCTTCCAGTGTTAGTTTGTCAATCTCCACTTGTGTTTCTTCTAGCTTCATTTTAAGTTCTTCTAAATCTTCTTTAAGCTCCAGTTTTCTTTGACTGAAGTATTGTGTATCTTCTTTATACTGTTTTTCTTCTTGGTCATATATGGAAAGACTGTCGTTAAGCGATTTTAATTTCATTTCCAATTCATGATTAGCGGTTTGCAATTCCTGAAGTTTGCGTTGCTCATCATTAATTGTGTTCTCTGCCTGTTCAAGTGAAGCAGCTGTAGTTTCCATCTTTTCTCTTTGCCGCTCTACTTTTGCAGCAAATTCAGTTGTACGCGCTTCGTAATTTATTAATTTTTCCTTGATTTCTTCCAGATCCTTCTCACGGGTGAATAAGGATTGATTTGTTTTCTTTGCTGCTCCGCCAGACATTGCACCTCCTGGATTTACAACATCTCCATCTAAAGTAACGACCCGGTATCTTCTGCCAGTTAGCGCAGCAATCTCCGTAGCGTCCTTTAATGATTCAGCAATGATTACATGTCCCATTAAATGATTGACTGCACGAAGATAGCTCACATCTGTTTTGACTAATTTCGCAGCAACTCCGATAAATCCGCTATGGGATTCTGCCTTATGCAATATATTATCGGGAACAAATCTTTCCTGGATTGTATTTAAAGGCAGGAAGGTTGCTCTTCCATTATTTGTTTTTTTCAACCACGAAATCGCAGCTCTTGCAGCTGCTTCATTTTGCACAACAATATGCTGTGCTTGCCCACCCAGTACAGTTTCAATTGCAGTTATATATTCTTTAGGAACATCAATTAACTCAATAACTGCGCCTTCAATTTGTGCGAGCTTGTTGTCTTCTCTAGCCTTTAAAATTGCCTTTACTCCATGAAAGAATCCTTGGAAATCTTCCTTCATTTCTTCCAGCATTTCTTTTTTTGATTTCATTTTTTCAATATATTGGTAACCTTGATAAAGCTTTGTTTGTAATTCTTGAAAAAGTTTTCTTTCACTTTCCAGGGTAGTTTTCAGCTGTCTGATTAACTGTTCCTTTTTCGCATGAATATCTTGTTGTTCTGTCAAACTCTTTTCCGCAACATCTTTTTCTGACAATAATTCTTCCCTCAATTGAAGCGTGCCCTGAAACTTTTGAGTTTTTGTTTCGTTTTTTCCATTGATTTGATTTAATTGTCTTTCAATCGATTGCATTTCATTACGAACAGCTGCTTGTTCATTCAGGTACTCAATAAATACAGATTTAAGTTCCTCAATTTGGTCAAATAATTTTTCCCGGCTTCTTCCAAGCTTATCTTCTAATTGCTTAATTGTATTTTTAGATGCTGTTCTTTCTGCTTGAAGCTGCTTGAGCTTATCTTTTTCTTCAGTCAGCTGCTTCTTCTGGGTATTTATTTTTAATTCTGCTTCTTGCTTTTGTTCAGTCAGCATTTGCTTATTTTCATCGAAATGCTTGGATCGCTCTGAAAAGAGTTGTTTCTTCCCCTCTAGTTTTTCCAGTTGTTCTGTTGAGTACAACAATCTCTCCTGCAATTTCTCAATCACTTCATCTAACTTTTGATTCCTGTATTTCTGTTCCTCAATCCAAATTTCCTTCTTATGGATTTCAGTTTTAAGTCCCAGTTCTTTGTCTTTTTCTTCTTTGATGGATTGCTGTAAGGCTGTCCATCTATTATGTAGCTCTTCAATCTCTGCAACAAGAAAAGAAATTTCCTTTTCCTTGAGTGTATCTTTTAATTCCAAGTAGCGCTTTGCTGTATTGCTTTGTCTTTCCAATGGCTCAATCTGTGATTCAATCTCATAGATAATATCCTCAACACGATTTAAGTTTTCCTGTGTTTCGGCAAGCTTATATTCCGACTTTTTCTTCCGCTGTTTATATTTTAGAACCCCAGCAGCTTCTTCAAAAATTGTTCGGCGCTCTTCAGCTTTTGAGCTTAGAATTTCTTCAACTTTACCTTGACTGATGATAGAAAAAGCTTCCCTGCCAAGTCCAGAATCCATGAACAAATCAATAATATCCTTTAAACGACTAGATTGCTTATTAATATAAAATTCACTCTCGCCTGAGCGATAAACTCTTCTCGTTACACTGATTTCATCATAATCTAAAGAAACTGCTTTATCTTGATTATCTAAAACTAAAGTAACTTCTGCTACGTTTAACGCTTTTCGTGTATCACTTCCCTGGAAAATAATATCTTCCATTTTTGAACCACGTAAGGATTTTGCTGATTGCTCACCAAGCACCCAGCGTATCGCATCGGTAATATTACTTTTTCCACTTCCATTGGGCCCGACTACTGCGGTTACTCCAGGAACAAATTCAATTGTTATTCGTTCAGCAAACGACTTAAAGCCGACGCTGTCTAATTTTTTTAAATACATACTCATTCTCCTATTTATAGAAGAAGCAAATTTATATAAGAAACATCGCTTCCTACTATAGGGTTTTCAACTTATTTATTCTATCACAATCCAGCTGGCAAAAGAAGCTAAGTTATTGTTAAAACGTCTTGTCTTTATGAAAGAGTATCCGTATAATTCAATTATTGAATTGTTTAATAGTATAAGAATGTTGGGGGAGGAATTTCATGGGATTAGACCAAGCATCTGCAGAAAACTTATCAACACTGCTTAATGACCTCGCAGATCATCTTAAAGTAGCTAACCGCGGATTATTCGATCCGGAGGACTACGACTTGAATAAATATAGCGATTTACGTTTTTTACATCAAATCGTTGTGGAGAAGGGCAGACTCAGCGCTTTAGAAACACAGGCATTTGTTGATGAACTGGCAATGATACGCAAGAAATAAATGGATAAAAACAATCGGCTAAAAACCTGAATGAATAACGTTTATTCAGAATGATTGAAAAAGTAAGCAAATGGAATAAGCTAATGATAGCTCGTTCCGTTTGCTTATTCATTTTTTCAACATCAGGCAGATAATCCAATAATCGATTAATCAGGAATTTCTAATTAGCCTTCAATCGATCAAGAGAAGCTTTTGCTGCTCTTTGTTCCGCTTCTTTTTTTGATCTTCCAGCACCTTCGCCTGTTGGCTGGTCATTAATTAAAACCTGAGCAACAAACTCTTTATCATGGGAAGGTCCTCTTTCCTCGATAATTTGGTAATCCACCGTTTGTTTATTATCTTGCTGAACAAACTCTTGCAGCTGGCTTTTATAATCCATCGCATGCGAAAAAGCACCAATGTTTATTTTCTCAAAAATATGCTGCTCAAGAAAATTATTAGCCTTTTCATAGCCTTGATCGAGGTATAATGCACCTAAAAACGCTTCAAATGAATCAGCAAGTATAGCCGGACGCTCTCTTCCGCCTGTTTGTTCTTCCCCTCTTCCAAGCAGTAAATAATCACCAAATTGAAGTTCCTTTGCGAAGCCAACTAAAGACGGTTCACAAACAATTGCAGCACGCAATTTTGTCATTTCTCCTTCTGGCATTTCTTCGTTCTGCTTGAATAGATACTCAGAAACAGCTAATTCGAGGACAGCATCACCAAGAAACTCAAGTCTTTCATTATCATGAAAAGACTTGCCTTTATGCTCATTCACATAAGATGAATGGGTAAAAGCCTGTTTTAATAAATTAGGTTGATTGAATTTAATATCTAAATGCTGTTCTAGTTTCCTTACATCCATACAGTACACCTCTCGTGTGAAAAATATATGAAAGTCCCGCCATTAGCGAGACTTTCAATTTAATTATTGAGAAACACTGTTTATGTAGTTAACAGCATCACCAACTGTATTAATATTTTCAGCTTCCTCATCAGCAATTTCCATGTCAAACTCATCCTCTAGCTCCATTACAAGCTCAACAACGTCAAGTGAGTCAGCCTCTAAGTCATCTTTAAACGAAGCCTCTAGAGTTACTTTATCTTCTTCAACATCAAGACGATCAACAATGATTTCTTTTACACGATCAAACACATCTGCCATATTCCATTCACCTCCCTTCAAAGTAAGTATAGATAATTTACACTTCTTCTTCCAGCTTTATTCAGAGCATAGCAGGAATTTACATCACCATTCCACCATCAACATGCAGCGTCTGGCCAGTCATATAGCTTGCATCATCTGATACAAGAAACCGAACAACCTTCGCAACATCTTCAGGTGATCCAAGTTTAGCCAGCGGAATCATTGCAAGCATTTTTTCTTTCTGTTCTTCCGTAAGCACATCTGTCATGTCTGTAGAAATAAAGCCTGGTGCAACTGCATTTACTAGTATGTTTCTTGATGCCAGTTCCTTCGCAGCTGTCTTTGTAAGTCCGATGACGCCAGCTTTAGCAGCAACATAGTTAGCTTGACCTGGATTACCGCTCACACCTACAATTGACGCCACATTGACAATCCGGCCAAAACGCTGCTTCATCATTTGTCTTGTTACTGCCTTCGTGCAAAGGAACACACCTTTAAGATTTGTCTGAATAACTTCATCAAATTCTTCTTCCTTCATACGCATTAACAGATTGTCTCTTGTTACACCTGCATTATTTACAAGTATATCCAAGCTGCCCAGTTGATTGATTACTTCCTTTACCATTGCTTTTACACTTGTTTCCCTGGATACATCAGCTTGTATTTTAAATGCCTTTACTCCAAATTTCTTTAGTTCTTCGACAACAGCTTCAGCTTTTTCCTCACTTCCAGCATAGTTCACTGCCACGTTCGCACCTTGTCTAGCTAGTTCTAATGCGATTGTCCGTCCAATTCCTCGTGAAGCACCAGTTACTAAAGCATTTTTCCCCTTTAACATTTAGATTTCCTCCTTATACCAAGCAAGAAAATCTTGAAGTGATTTTGTATCCTGTATGGCAAAAGTTTTTGCTGAACGATCAATCTTTCTCAATAGTCCAGAGAGCACTTTACCATTGCCTACCTCTACAAAGGCATCAACATTTTCAGCTAAGATATGACGAATTGATTCTTCAAAGCGAACTGGGGAATATAATTGCTTAATTAAAAGTTCTTTAATTTTATCCTGTTCCGTAACAGGAGCCGCGGATACATTCGCATAAACAGGAATAGAAGCTGTTTTGATCTCCACCTGTTCTAGATAATTAGCAAATTCCTCATTCGCTGCTTGCATTAAACGTGAATGGAATGGTCCGCTTACATTCAACCCAAGCACCCGTTTGGCACCCTTCTCTTTCAGTTTTTCTGTTGCAAGCTCTATTCCTGCTTTTGAACCAGAGATAACTACTTGACCAGGACAATTTAAGTTAGCAATATCAACAACTTCTTCTGTAATTCCTGCCAATACTTCATTAATATCTGCTTCTGAAAGCCCCAGAACGGCCGCCATTGTTCCTTGTCCCTTAGGGAAAGCCTGTTCCATTAGGCGTCCCCGAGCAGCTACGAGTGGTAATGCATCTTCAATCGATAATGATCCAGCAGCTACGAGTGCACTGTATTCACCTAGACTGTGCCCAACAGTCATTTGAGGTTGTACTCCTTCATTAATAAGGACCTGATGAATTGCAATGCTCGTCAGCAATAATGCCGGCTGTGCATTTTCTGTTTCTGTCAATGTTTCTTCTGGTCCAGCAAACATAATTTTTTTTATGTCTTTATTTAACAGATCATTTGCTTGAGAAAACAGTGTTTCGACCTGTGGGTATGTTTGATAAAATTCTTCTCCCATTCCGACCGCTTGCGACCCCTGGCCAGGAAACATAAACGCAACACGTTTCATTGAATCACTCCTCTATATTCATTGTCTCTACTGTTTTTCGTATTGTTTCCGTAACATCCTTGTCAACCATATGTTTAGCTTGTTTGATTGCACTCACGATTGCTCTTTGTTTCGATGAACCGTGTGCCTTGATAACAGGTGCTGCAAGTCCAAATAAACCAGCACCGCCGTATTCTGAATAATCTAAGCGGTTTTTCAATGATTTCAAATCATTTCTCACCATGCCAGCAGCCAACTTTGTTTTTAATGAAGATGTTAATGCTTCTTTTAATAATGTAAACACTGTCTGAGCCGTACCTTCAATTGTTTTCAATGCCACATTTCCACTGAAACCATCTGTTACAACAACATCTGCAACATGATTAAATAAATCCCTTGCTTCTACATTACCAATAAAATTAATTGGCGCTTTCTCTAAAAGCTCGAATGCTTTCTTTGTTATATCATTACCCTTCCCGTCTTCTGTTCCAACATTAAGCAAGCCAACAGTAGGATTGTCAATGCCACGAACCTTTTCAGCATAAACAGATCCCATCATTCCATACTGTAAAAGGTGGCTTGGTTTTGCCTCAACATTTGCTCCAACATCTAAAAACAGAAAGCCATCTTCATCGATTGTTGGCAATGTAGGACTTAGCGCCGGGCGTGCGATGCCAGGAATACGTCCAACAATAAACAAACCTGCACTCATCAAAGCTCCTGTATTCCCCGCAGAGATACAAGCATCGGCTCTGCCCTCCTTCACTTCTTTTGCCATTAAAACAAGAGAAGCATTCTTTTTACGGCGAACTGCACGAACAGGTTCGTCATCACCTGTTATCACTTCGTCGGTATGTATAATCGATATATTTTTAGATGATGTTAAATATGGTTTTATTTTAGACTCATCACCAACTAAGGTGATGGACAGATCTTCAAATTGGGAAACAGCTTCCACTGCCCCGAGAACAATTTCCTTTGGTGCGTGGTCACCACCCATTGCGTCAATTACTATTTTCATTTATTTTGTCTCCTATTTCCTCATGGGATTGGAACATCTGAAAAACCCCAGTAAATACAATCTCATTGTCAACAAAGCTATTTACTTTGACAATTGTCAGGTCTTTTTCATTCTTTCCTTCTACAACCGCTTTCGCAATAACTCGCTCGCCTTCCTTTACCTGTCTTGTAAATTTAATCTCAGACTTTGCTGTTAAAGCAAGTTCATCGTTAATCACTGCAACAGCTAGTGAATTGGCTTGTGCAAACAGATGATGCCCCCTTGCAATCTTCGTTCTTGCGAAAACAAGGTCATTCGTAATATCAAGAATAGAAATCGCTCGATTATCCAGCTCCAAGTCAATAATTTCACCAATAACTTCATCAATTTGCAATGCTTTTAATGTTTCATTCCATTGATCTCTAGCTACTGATTTTATTCTTTCACGCATTTCTGGTATACCAAGCTCCATGCGATCCAGGCGAATCGTCTGGATACTTACTCCAAATTTATTTGCCAGCTGTTCATCCGTAATAAATGGCATTTCTTCAATTTTTTCTTTGACGAGCTTCTGCCGCTCCACTTTCGTTTTCCTCATAATGCACCGTCCATCATTATTAATCTAACATTTATGACTTGGTACTAATAGTAAGGCATATGCTTAGTAAAGAGTACCATTTTATTTTCAAAAACTCAAGGGTAACAATGTTTATTCTATTTTTTTAAGAAATAGTGTGCATTAAAGCAAAGTATTTAAGGTTAACCATTCGAGGGTACTTTGGAGGGACATATTTTAAGGGTAATCAGATAGTAGTGTGGAATACATTAATATACACTTATCATGTTCCGTCATATGAATGCAGCTACTATATATTCAGTTTCTAGGATTGTCATTTAAAAAAGCTTTTTGCGGATTAACTATTTGACAGCTTATCCCAATGTTTGAATTTTTATTAATAAATTTGAAAGCTATTTTTAGGTAAAAAGGCTTGGAAGTTAGATTGAAAGATTACTCCCTCTTGTTAGTTTCAGTGTACAGTAATGTTTATTATGCTGACACTTATTTTGTGTATCAAAAGTTTATGGTAAGACCAGCATTTCTATATGGAGTTCAAATAGGATAGTGCATAAATTTTACTTCTATGCGGTTGTATTAATATGTATATTTAGTTATAGTATTCTCATAAAAAACATTTTAGACATCTAAACTATTTATATAACTAAATGGAGTGAGGGGTTTTATGCTAGAAAAGCGAATGAATGGGATTTTTCAAACATTAGATCAGATAAACTACGCATTGTTACATCACTACGATGAAGTGCTCGAACATAAATTAACACCGAAGCAATCTTTAATTATCGAACATGTCCAGCAACATAATACATTAACAGTCAGTGAACTAGCTGAAAAGATGAATGTGACTGCAAGTGCAATTAGCCAGTTGTTAAGTAAATTAGAGAAAGAGCATTATATCGAGCGATCCATTAATCCTAACTCAAGACGTGAAATCATCGTAACACTTGGCTTGAAAGGTAAGGAACTTTATGAATCATATGCAAAGGTAGATGAGCAAATTGTATCAACATACTATGCTAAGCTAGATGACGAAGTAATTAGTCAATTGGAACAGGCAGTGAACAAAATCTATGAGGTCATTTTGGAAGAACAAATGAATGCAAAAGGAGAGTAGCCCCAGTGAATTGGATTTATTTAGTTATTGTGTTTACCATTTGTATTCCAGGCATTTATTTTATGTATCAGTCGGAAAAAATACATATAAAAGAGGATGATGTGACAGATGGGCAACGATTAATTGCACATTGCTTAACAGCACTTGTATTTTCAGCGATGGGTGCTTATTTTGTTCCTAAGATTCATGTCGTTCAACAAATAGAAATTAGTCAGATTCTATTATATGGTTTAGGTCTAGGTATTATCTGTTCTCTTAGCCATTTGCTGTTTTATTATATTTATTTAGTGCCAAGATTGACAAAAACAGATTATCTGGAAATTGAAACGCATTATGTAAATACAGGTATTTTAAGTCGTGTATTTTATGGCGGAGTTGTAGAAGAAGTTATGTTTCGATGGGGCCTGCTTAGCTTATTTATTTGGTTATTTCAATTAATGAGTATGGGTGATCGTGTTGGTACATTGTTTGCAATTTCCATTTCAAGTGTCTTGTTTGCCGTTGTTCATTTACCATCTATTAAACTTGTTTCCTCGCAACCAAAACCTCTTATGTATATGTATACAATTATTGGTAACATTTGGGTTGGTTTTTTCGCTGGGATAGCTTTCATTCAAGGGGGATTATTAGCAGCTATATTTGTCCACATGCTATTCCATCTAATTTGGTGGCCAATTCAAAATCGTGAATACGTTAAGTTACATAGTAAATAAACGTAAAACAAACTAAGAAACCAAAAATCACCGAGACGTTAAAACAAGAAAGGAAATGGTATAGATGGATCTGCTCAACCTGCCTAATCTCAAAGTAAAGAACATGAAGGAATTTGAATACGATTATCGTTTTGGGGTGGTATCAACAGCTCCATCTCCTTCGCATTGTCCTAAATGTGGCACAGTGCCTATCCTCTACAAGCATGGTGCGATAGAACAGTTATTCTTTGATTTACCTTTTGACATATATGTAGCGAAATCGGCAGATGAAGCCTATTAACTCTATCAGGCTTGGCTTGCAAGTCTACCTAAAGGGTTAGTAACTTACTTTAAAGGTTTTATTAAAGCAATGAGTAACTGAGAAGAAGAGATATTCGACTATTTACTTTTCCTATCACAAATGCTTATACAGAGTCCCTTAATCGCTTAATTAAGACAATGAATCATACTGGTCGAGGTTACTCCTTTGAAGTTCTCAGAGCCAAAACTTTGTTCACACAAGGATATCGTAAGGTAAATCGTAAAAAGAAATTCAAAGAAGTTGAAGCTACTTTCGGAAAATGTTATATGTTCAAATGTAAATAAGATATAATAGTGGACAAGAATAAATTCGGTGAATAGTAATTTTAAAATCAGCAGAACTTTAGAACACTTACTCGTATAACGTTCATACAAAAATACATTGGGTTGGTATCAAAATAGAAAACAATAATTATTAGCCTTTATTTTTCAAATCCTCTTTATATTCTTCCTTGAATGAAACCTTTTCATCAGCTAAACTATTTAATAGATTAATATTTTGCAATGAACTGCAGGAAATAGCGAATGGAAAATCCTGTCACTCCCGCGCTACATCCACTTAGGAGGAGAAAAATGATAGAAGAAGAAAAGATATTTAAAGGAGTACTTTTTTCACCTGGAAAGTCGGAATTAAAAAAGATAAAGCTTAAAACCCATAACCTGTGTTCAGAATATAACCGCACTTTTGAAGATGAAACTGAAAAAAGAAAAGCAATCATTTCAAACATTTTCCATGAGATTGGAAGTAATTGCCGTCTACAAGGCCCTATTTATATCCACTACGGAAAACATACAGAAATTGGCGATCACTTCTTTGCAAACTTTAATTTGACCATTCAAGATGATGCACGGGTCGTTATTGGTGATCATTGTAATTTCGGCCCAAATGTGACTATAGTTACACCTGTACATCCAATGCTTCCAGATGAACGCCGCGCAATTATGGACAAAAACGGTGTGCCTAAGCTCATGTGTTATGCCAAACCTGTTAAAATTGGCAATGATTGCTGGTTCGGAGCAAATGTCGTTGTTTGTCCAGGAGTAACAATCGGGGATAATTGCGTGATTGGGGCAGGAAGTGTAGTTGTAAAGGACATTCCAAGCAATAGCTTTGCAGCTGGCAACCCATGTAAGGTAATCCGGGAAATCACTGAGCTGGACAGCATGATACATAAGCCTGATATTTTAGATGATAATATAATTATAGAATAAAATTGAGAGGTTTATATGCTTAACAGAAAAAGCAGACACACGTCCGAATGATAATTTCTTTCTTTTTGGAAAGGTTTCTCTGCACCATGCGTAGAAAAATCTTTGGAAACTGACATCGAAGAAGGCGCAAGCCCCTTCCAAAAAATAATAGAATTAAAAAAGCCCTCAACCGTTCTGCGTTCGAGGGCTTTAACCATAAAAATAAGCTCATTTTAATTCAAATTTATTTTACTCTTAGTTTCTGACCAGGTTGAATAATATTGCCAGTCAAGCTATTAAGGCTTTTAATAGCGTTTACAGTAGTGTTATACTGCTGTGCAATTCCCCAAAGAGTTTCACCTGATTTTACAGTATGATACACAGCACCTCTTTTACTGATATTTAAAACTTGTCGAGGATAAATAGTATCGTTGGTTAGTCCATTTAAATCTTTGAGTTGCTGCACAGTCATGTTATGTCCTTGGGCAATATTCCAAAGTGTGTCGCCTTTCTTAACTGTATACGTATTTCCTCCACTGCCGGACTTCTTTTTCAATCCTAAGGCTTGAGCAATTCCATTTGCATGCCCAAGTGCAATTCGGTCCAAATAAGCATTTGATTTTAGCTTAGCTGCATCACCAGCATTATCAATAAAGCCATTTTCAGTTAATACTGCTGGCATTCTTGACTCACGTAAAACATGGAAGTTAGCGCGTTTTTTACCGCGATTAGTAAAGTCCACTTGCTTAATAATTTCTTCATGGATTTTATCACGATAAGCCGCTGTATTATTAGATACGCTGCCGTTATAAATAAAGTCCTCATAACCAACACCGCCGCCTGCATTGATATGAACAGATACGAAAAGATTAGCTCCCCATCTGTTAGCTTCATTGGTACGTGCAGCTAATGAAACTGTTTTATCTGTAGTACGGCTCATACGGATAGAATGCCCTTCATAGTCGCGATTTAAAATACTACGAACTTTTAAAGCAATTGTTAAAGTAACATTTTTCTCCTGCAGACCATTTCCTGTTGTTCCTGGATCTGTACCACCATGTCCTGGGTCTAAATAAATTTTACTCATTAAACATCTCCTCCTACTATTTTTTATTTAAAAAGTGGCTTGCCCGTTTGGACTAGCCACCTGATTAATCAATAATTTTGTTGTAAAATTCCTTACTCATTTTCCTTTGTACTAAATTCTTTTCTCATTTCCTCTGGCAAGGTTTAGAAACTATTGTCAATTGTCTTTAATTTTTCGGCTAGATTAATTGGTACCAATACATCCAACTGGCCTTATTTTCTAAAATAGACAAACCTCGTTTGCATTATAAAATAGGATCTCCGCATAAGTGAGCACCCATTTAAACCTAATATCTGATCTGCAATGTTTGCCAAGATAATCACTACAAGTACAACCACCTTTCGTGCATATCCAAACAGTGACTTCCCAGTATATAAATGTTGGTTTTTCCAAGATTTGAAATCTCTAATGTTCATGCCCAATGCCATCAATAATAGTAAGTGAAGAAATTTTACATCTCCAATATCTAAGTTCATCTTCTTGCCCTATTTCGAGTTGGACTTTCTCGTGTTTCCCCAAAAGAAAAAGCACCCCGATTAGGATGCTTATACGTAAAATTTTTGTTAATTAATTGCATTCATGATGCCGCAAAACGCGCATGGAGCAATCTCTGTAAAGTCTATTATCGATCTGTTATATACACAGTTTTTTTCCACAATTGAAGCACTTATTAGAAGGAAAAACCGAATCACCTAAACTTTTCTAATGAGACTCTTCCATAAACAGTAATATATATTAGCTGGAATAAGTATGCAAGTTCTCTTCTCATACTGAGCTTTTCTGAATGGATAAAATGGATTAATCTAATTTTGTATTTAAATCTGAGTCGTTTTCGAGCATCTCATAGAGCTTTAAAAATTGTTCGTCTGTTGTTAACAGGTTATTATCTACGATTTCCTGCGCATCTTTTCTTGCTGTTTCTAATGCCCGGTAATCATGTACCATATCTGCAACTTTGAATTCAGGTATCCCGCTTTGCTTTTTGCCAAAAAAGTCACCTGGCCCACGAAGCTGTAAATCTCTTTCTGCCAGTTCAAAGCCATTATTCGTTTCTGTCATGATGCTCATTCTTTCTTTACCGACTTCATTTTTCGGTTCAGCAATTAAAATACAGTAGCTTTGCTTATCTCCTCTTCCAACTCTTCCACGCAGCTGGTGAAGCTGAGATAACCCAAAACGCTCTGCATCATAAATAACCATAATCGTTGCATTCGGCACATTCACACCAACTTCTACAACTGTCGTAGAAACCAGGACCTGGATTTCATTTTCTGCAAACTCTTTCATTACTTGATCTTTTTCTTCCGCAGGCAAACGTCCATGCATTAAACCGACTTGTATTTCTTCAGGAAAATATTCTGCAAGCTGATGATACAGATCAACAGCATTCTGAATGTCTAATTTATCAGATTCCTCTATTAGCGGACTGATAATATAGGCTTGTTCCCCCATAGCCACATGCTTTTCGATGAAGTTTAAAATCCTTTCAAACATATTTTCTTTTACCCATAGTGTCTCTATTTCTTTTCTGCCAGCTGGCATTTCATCAATAATAGAAACATCCATATCGCCAAAAGCTGTAATTGCTAATGTTCTAGGGATTGGTGTTGCCGTCATAAATAACACATCAGGGTTTAGACCTTTATCTCTTAACGTTCTTCTTTGTTCTACACCAAAGCGATGCTGTTCATCGACGATAACAGTGCCTAAATCATTAAAAATGACTTCATCCTGGATCAATGCATGTGTACCTATAAGAATATCAATCTCGCCCATTTCAAGTCCTGCGAGTATTTCTCGCCTGTCTCGAATTTTCACAGAACCGGTAAGAAGTTTAATATTCGCAAAATCACCAAATAACTCACATAATGATTGGTAATGCTGCTCAGCAAGTATTTCTGTCGGCACCATTAATGCTCCTTGTTTTCCAGCAGTCAATGTTGCATATAAACAAATAGCGGCCACAGCTGTTTTACCTGAACCAACATCTCCTTGAAGCAAGCGATTCATCCGAAAAGGAGATTGCATATCAATTAATATTTCCTTCAATGACGTTTTTTGTGCATTTGTCAGCTTGAAAGGAAACATACCGATAAACTGTTCTACCTTTTCCATATGAATAACCTGGGCATTTCCCTCTGTCGCTTCACGATGTTTCTTTCTTAAAAGCTGCATTTTCAATTGGAAAAGTAAAAACTCCTCAAAAATAAATCTTCTGCGAGAATGTTTTAACTGCTCACGACCTTTCGGAAAATGAAGCATTTTTACCGTATCTTTGCGACTGGGCAGCTTATACTCCTTAAGATATTGCACTGGAAGAATTTCTTCAATTTCCTTTCCATAATCCTGCAAGGCCTGGGTAATTACTTTTTTTAATTTAAAATTGGTTATATCTCCCTTTAGAGAGTATATTGGCTGAATTTCAGCAGTTTCTTCTAAAGCTCCTTTACGATAGTTGCTCACCGTAATTTGCAGTCGATGTGCATCCCATTTACCTGTCAGTGTAACAATATCGCCTTGTTTTAATTGTTTTTTAGCGAAGGCACGGTTGAACATTACTGCCTTGACTGCAACATTTTCCACTTCAACTGTTAAAACGAGTCTGGACTTTTTTCTTCCATAAAAACTAAGGGAAGGATCATAAAGAATCCTTCCCACAATTGTGACTCTATCTTCATGAATGAGTTCATCGAGCGGCAAGATTTCAAGTACATCGTATTTATACGGTAAATAAAGAAGCACATCTTCAATTGTATAAATGCCGGCCACCGCTAATTCTTCGGCCAACTTTTTGCCTACCCCTTTAATCTTTTCCACAGATTCATTAAGCACCAAAATCACTCTTTCTACTAAGATGTTCTGGAAATCGTATTTATGAACATCTTCTTCTATACCGATAATCCGAATATTTTTTCCTTCAACAGTCTGCCTGTAGGTGTGTCTGCAAGCCCGCCTTCACCCGTTTCACGGAGGCTGGAAGGCATTTGTCTGCCAATGCGGTACATAGCTCCTATAACCTCATCACAAGGAATTCTGCTCGTCACTCCAGCTAATGCAAGATCCGCTGAGACAATTGCTTGAGACGAACCTAATGCATTACGTTTCACGCACGGAACCTCAACTAACCCCGCTACGGGATCACATACTAAACCTAGCATATTCTTTAGTGTAATCGCGAATGCTTCAGATGATTGCTGTGGGGTGCCTCCAGCCATTTCCACAATCGCAGCTGCAGCCATCGCACCCGCAGAACCTACTTCAGCCTGGCAGCCACCTGCGGCACCAGATATAAAAGCGTTATTTGCTACAACAAACCCAAATGCCCCAGCAGTGAACAAATAACGAAGCATCTGTTCACGGGTTGGATTCAATTGATTTTTAACTGCAAATAATGTTCCTGGTACACATCCGGCACTCCCCGCTGTCGGCGTTGCACAAATTGTTCCCATAGCAGCATTTACTTCATTCGTGCCCATCGCTTTACTAACAGCATCAAGAAGGATTGGTCCAGAAAGTGGTGTATGATTTTTCATATACTCTTGAACTCTTACCGCGTCTCCCCCTGTTAATCCTGTAACCGACTGTACACCTTTAAGCGACTCTTCGATGGCATTCTCCATCACCTGAAGATTTTTTTCCATTTCTTTATATACTTCTTCGCGTGTTTTATCTTTGACATCCATTTCTTGAAGTATCATTACTTCAGAAATAGGTATATTTTGCTTTTCAGCTATTTCTACAAGTTCAGCAACAGTCCGAAACATAGTCATTCTCCTCTCGTTTACTACCTGCTTATTTTGGCAATCTGAATAATGTGATCTGCTTTTTCTAATTCTGATAAAACAGCTTCATCTACATTTTGATCCACTTCAATTACCATAAGCGCTTCCTTGCCGACGTCTTTTCTATTTACTTCCATATGTCCAATATTAATTTCATGCTTTGCCAATATCTTTGTAACAGAAGCAATCGCACCAAATCTATCATTATGCATAATGAGAATTGCTGGATGATTCCCTGACAGTCTTAGAACAAAGCCATTCAGCTCTGTAATCTCAACTTTTCCGCCACCGATTGATATTCCAACAAGCTCTAATTGATCCTTCTCATCACCAATTACTAATCTCGCAGTATTTGGATGGCTTACTGCAGAAGAGTCCTCGATGAATTCTATATCTAATCCATTGTCTTTAGCGATTTCTAATGCCTTGCTCATGCGTTCATCGTCTGTTGCAAATCCGAGCAACCCTCCAGCAAGCGCAAAATCAGTCCCATGCCCTTTATACGTTTTTGCAAAAGATTCATAGAGATAAATCTTTGCCCAAGCGGGCTGTTTCCCAAATAAATTACGAGCAGCTAGTCCAATTCGTGCAGCACCAGCAGTATGTGAACTGGAGGGCCCAATCATGACAGGTCCTATAATATCGAACACAGAGTTGAATTTCATTCGTTCCACCGCCTTAAACAATTATAAATTCCTTCATAAGTATAACAAAAAACTAGCGATTAAGCATTAAACGAGAAAAACAGGAAACCAAATTTAATTTTTGGTTTCCTGTTCAAAATCAATTAGTTATACTTTAATTATTCGACTGAGAAGATATAAGCATATATTGGCTGTTCACCTTTATGGACCTCAACCTCAAGATCCTCGTGTTTCTCTTCAACAAAGCTTACAATTTCATTCGCTTCTGCTTCAGAAACATCTTCACCATACAGAATTGTCAGAATCTCATCATCCTCTGTGATTAACTGTTCTAAAAGCAATTTAACGGATTCTTGTTTGTCTTCATGTGAAACAACAATTTTCCCATCTTCTATTCCCATGAAATGATCTTTTTTAATCGTAATGCCATCAATTTGTGTGTCACGAACAGCATACGTAATTTGTCCTGTTTTCACTTCTTTACTCGCTGCAGTCATAATTTCCTGATTCTCTGAAAGTGCTGCTTCAGGATTAAAGACGAGCATTGCACTGATTCCTTGAGGTATCGTTCTTGTTGGAACAACAGCAACGTTTTCCTCAGCAATTTCAGCTGCTTGCTCTGCTGCCATTTGAATGTTTTTATTGTTAGGCAGAACAAGCACATTTTTTGCATGAGCAGCTTTGATTGCATCCGCAATATCCTGTGTGCTCGGATTCATTGTTTGTCCACCTTCAATAACTACAGATACACCAAGACTTTCAAATAATGATTTCAGCCCTTTACCCATAGCGACAGTAACAATCCCAAACTCTGCTTTTTCGGCAGATTCTTTTGTGCTCTCTTTTTTACCAACGATTGCACTATGCTGTTCACGCATATTTTCAATCTTCATATTAATCAAACTGCCGAACCGCTGACCAAGCGATAAACAATCACCTGGTGTTTCTGAGTGAACATGCACTTTCACTATCTCATCATCTGAAACCACCAGAAGGGAATCCCCTATTTCACTAAGTTCATTACGGAATGCATCTTCATCATATGGATTTTTCTCAAGCTTGTCTTCTTCAAACTTCACCATAAATTCTGTACAATAACCATAATAAATTTCTGATGTATCCATAAAGTCTTGTGTGATCTTATGATGTTCAGCATTTACCATATCTTCCATATCTACAATTGTTTCTTCGGGAAGTGCTTCTCCTTTTAGAGACGCCAGGAATCCTTCATAAATTGTTACAAGTCCCTGTCCACCTGAATCAACTACACCAACTTCTTTTAATACTGGCAATAAGTCTGGGGTTCTTTTAAGCGATGCTTTGGCCTCTGTCAAAACCTTTTCCATCAGCGCAATGATATCTGTTTCTGTCTCTGCTTCAGAAACAGCTTTAGCAGCTGCATCCTTAGCAACCGTCAGTATAGTACCCTCAACAGGTTTCATAACCGCTTTATAAGCTGTCGCTACACCCGCATCAAAAGCATTGGCGAATCCTTTAACATCAAGCTCTTCCTTTTTGTCCATTCCTTTGGCAAACCCACGAAAAACTTGCGATAGAATAACCCCTGAATTTCCTCTGGCCCCCATTAACAAACCTTTTGCCAGTGCATCCGCTACTTCAGAAATGTTCTCCGAGTTTGTTTGCTTCACTTCATTCACACCTGAAGTCATTGATAAATTCATATTTGTTCCTGTATCGCCATCTGGCACAGGAAAGACGTTTAAAGCATCAATTTTTTGAGCGTTATTAGTTAAATGATGCGCTCCCAAAAGAATCATTTTCGATAAATGATTCCCATTAAGCTTATGTAATGTCACAATATTTCCTCCTTAATAAAAATGCTTCGTTACTATTTTCGTATATGTATCAAAGACTGTTTCGATCGCTTCGCAGCTCATAAAAAAACAGTCTTGTCGTTTAAAGTCTAACAGTAAACACGCATTAATAAGTGTATAAGATGCAAATGATTGATTAATCGTTTGCTACACGTACTCCTTGAATGTAAATATTAACTGAATCAATGGATAACCCAAGTGATTGCTGTAATGTATACTTCACTTGAGATTGTACATTATTTGCTACTTCTGATATTTTTGTTCCATAGCTGACTATAATGTATAAGTCAATATGCAATTTTTCATCTTCCTGACGAACAACAATTCCACGGGAATAGTTTTCTTTCTTAAGAATCTCAGCTATTCCGTCACGGATTTGACTTTTTGAAGCCATACCAACAATCCCATAACATTCAACAGCTGTACCTCCAGCAATCGTTGCTATTACATCATTAGTAATTGTTACTTGACCGTCTTTTGTATTTAGTTCAATGGACATAATAATCCTCCTTAAACACTCTTCTATATAATTTCTACAGTGGATGATTTTAATAAGTATAGGCATTGGTATAATAACATAAGAGCATAAAGATATTCTACTACAACACGCCTTTTTTTAAAAGCAGATACTACTTAACAGCATAATTCACTAACCAGCCTTTTTAAATTTTACTCATTTGGATATATTTGGGTTTCGGCGTTCCAGTCTAAGGTTTTGTACGCAGAAATACATATTAAAATTTATAAATCGCTGTGAAAGATAGCAAAATACACCATTTAGTTTTCATCACCATAAATCAGCCCACTCGCAAGCAGATTTATGCAGGTGGACAGAAAAAAGGGTATTGAAGAGAGTTATTTGAATTTAATTGTACAGTAATTCGCCCGGATATATTCATCAAAAAAGGTAGTTAATTCATTTTCTCTTATTACAATGGCGGATTTTCATGTTTCTGTCAAGAAGTTTTTCTTTGCAGATAAAAAAGATTCGTTGCATTCTCTATTAAGTTATGATAAATTATAAAAGTATGATTAACGATATCTGTAATAGTAAGGAGGGATTGTCATGGCTAGAAAATGTGTTGTAACTGGTCGTAAAACGCGCAGTGGAAATCAACGTTCTCACGCTATGAATTCCAACAAACGTAATTGGAAAGCTAATGTACAAAAAGTACGTATCATGGTAGATGGAAAACCTAAACGTGTATATGTATCTGCACGTGCATTAAAGTCAGGAAAAGTTGAGCGCGTTTAATTATCAATAGCGTAGATACTGGGGTTTCAAGTATACTCCACAAGAAAAGCACTGGTTAGTGCTTTTTTTAATCAAAAAAATACAGCTTCTGTCTCTTAAAGGACAAAAGCTGTATTTTTTATTTATCTTTTTTAAAAACACCCATAACCACCTTGACAAATCCGCCTATAAATCTTGGGAGTTTAATCGTATAAAATTTAATAAGTTCCCCCTCCTTCGTACAACAAAGCTGTGAATCAGTAATTAATCTCGACTCTTTATTACTAATAATATGCCTCGTTCGTACGAAAAAGTACCACTTTCTTTAATAAGTTTATTAGAAATTGTTATTGTAGAACCCATCCTGATATTTGCCTTATTCAGAGGGTAATAGAAGCCTTCTAGCGTAATCCCGCTTACATATTCAGTAAAAGGTATAAATGAAACAACTGGATATGCTGCGTCTTTTTCTATCGTATGCACTCCAGGTTCTGTCCATTCAATATGATTAGAGCTATCAATAATAATTCCTTTAATTCCTTGGTTCGCAATCGTATGGAGCAGCTGGATGTTAATTAGCTCATGATCAATTCTTGCACCCGTAGCTCCAAATAATAGAATCTCATCCGTCCCTAAGGATATTGCCTTATTTATTGCCAGTTCAAAATCTGTTTCATCTTTTTCTTTAGGAAAACGTTCGAAATGAAACGCATTACTCTTTATCATTTCCAGTTCCTCTGCGTCTGTGGAATCAAAATCACCAATCGCTACATGGACAGGCAATTCATTCTTTACTAATAACAGCGCCCCGCGGTCTGCACCTATCCAGAAATCAACCTTATCTTTATATAAGGATAAATCTGGTATGAGATGCTCTGGTCCATTTCCAACAATTCCAATAGTAGTATACTTCATATGTTACGCTTCCGTTACTTCAATTATATCTTTAATAGCCTGTTTTCTATCTTTCTTATTAAACACTGCACTGCCAGCAACAAGAACATCCGCTCCTGCATCTGTACATCTTTTTGCTGTTGCAGTATTAATTCCGCCATCCATCTCTATTTCAAAGGAAAGATTCATTTCTTTTCTCCATTTATCAAGTTGCTTAATCTTGGGAATAACGCCCTCGATAAAACTTTGTCCACCAAACCCTGGGTTTACAGACATAACCAGCACAAGATCAACATTCGCAAGCACAGGAAGCAGCATCTCTGCAGGTGTCGCTGGATTAATCACTACTCCTGGCTTTGCTCCTGATTCTTTTATAAGCTGAATTGTTCGATCTAGATGGACGCAGGCTTCTTGGTGTACTGTAATAATATCGGCTCCAGCTTTTGCAAAAGCTGGAATATATTGATCTGGATTTTCTATCATTAAATGTACATCGAGCGGCAAGTTGGTCACTGGTCTAATTGCTTCAACAATCAGAGGGCCAATGGTAATATTGGGAACAAAATGTCCATCCATCACATCTACATGAATATAATCTGCCCCACCAGCTTCTACGTCTTTAATTTCCTCTCCTAATTTAGCAAAATCAGCAGAAAGAATTGAAGGTGCAATTTTAACCATTTTAATACCTCGGCTTTCTCATCTTTATTTCTTCTAGAAACTTCAAATAATTATCATAGCGAAAAGAAGCAATTTCTCCGTTTGCTACAGCTGCCTTTATCGCACATTTTGGCTCCTTCGCATGTAGACAACCACGAAACTTGCAATCCTGCATTCTAGCACGAAATTCCGGAAAACATGCAGACAGGTCCTCTGCTTCTATCTCATTAAAATCCAGAGAGCTGAAGCCCGGAGTATCTGCAACAAGCCCTTCATGGATATCAATTAACTCTACATGTCTTGTAGTATGTTTTCCTCTTCCCAGACTTTCGGAAATTTCACCCGTCTTTAAACCTAGGGTCCCATCCAGCATGTTTAAAATGGAAGATTTGCCCACACCGGATTGTCCAGCTATTACAGTAACTTCATCCTTTATATAGTGACTGACTTTTTGAAATGAATCTGCATCCTCTGTTGAAAGCAGTTCTGTTTCATAGCCGATCTCCTTGTAGACGGCTTGATATTCTTTAACTTTCTTCTTCCCATCCACTGTTAGTAAATCTAATTTGCTTATAAAAATTACTGCTTTAATTCCTTTTGATTCAATAAGCACAAGAAATCGGTCAAGCAGCGTTTGATTAAAATCAGGCGCTTTTGCAGAAGTAACGATAATTGCCTGGGTTATATTGGAAATCGGAGGACGCACTAATTCACTTGAACGTGGTTTAATTTCCATTATATATCCTTCACTTGGATCTTCATATTCGAAACTTACAAAGTCCCCAACAAGAGGAGTGATATTCTGATTACGAAATACTCCTCTGCCACGGCACTGATAGATCTGTTGATCTTCTGTTTGTACATAGTAAAAACCACTTAATGCCTTAATAATTCTTCCTTCTGCCATTTAGTCACCCTCTTCATACGAGACAACATCGCTCGTTACCATTTCGTCATCTCTTGTTATTAAGTATTCAGCATCTGCGTTTGGTGCAATGACAAGCGTGAAAGTCACTTTAGTATCTTCTGTTATTGTTCGTTCTTCATATACATCGGAAATATTGTTATCCACATCACCAATGTAAATTTTTACAACTTGCTCCACTGGGTCTGCAGGCTCGGTTCCCTCACCCTCAGAAGCTTCCTCATCTTCTTCGGTTTGGTCTCCTGTATATGGAACAGTGTAGGTGATTGTATGTGATGTCGGTGGAATTTCTTCCGGCCCAAGCGAAATATATACCTCCACGGTATCTCCTTCTTCCAGGTCTGTTCCTGTTTCAGGTGATTGACGGACCACTCGGCCTTTCTCCACTGTATTTGAATGTTCCTTATTCACGACCATTTTAAGATTATTTTTGTCAAGATATTCTCTGACCTGTTCCTCTGTCATGTTCGTTAAGTTATTTAAGCTGATTAACTCTGGTCCGATACTTACCTCAAAGATGACTCTCGTCTCACTAGGTATTACCTCCTCATCTGGTGAGGGCTGTAATTGATTTAGTATTTCGCCAGATGGACGATCAGAATGCTTTTCAACTGTAATAATATTATCCGGATCAAAGCCTTCTTCTTCAAGTATCTGTGTGACTTGACTTATATCATCTCCGACATAATCATCCATAACAATTTTTTCTTTTCCTTCACTGACTGTCAGTTTAACGGTAGATTCTTCCTTTACTGTGCGGCCGGCAGAAGGACTCATTTTAATGACAAACCCTTCTTCCACTTCATCTGATGGGGCAGACTCTTCCTCTACAATCAAATTAAGGTTTTCAAGATCCTCTTTCGCTTCAACAAATTCCCAGCCGACATAGTCTTTTAATTCAACATCCTTAGGCTTTAAGAATCCCGGTATGAATAGTAATGCAGCAACACTTCCTGCAATCAGGAGAAAAAGAATAATAAGTATAATCAGCCACTTTTTCTTTTTGGTCTTTTTGGGCTGTTTGTTTTTAGATTTCTTCTTTTTCTTGCCTTTTTCCTTTGCTTGCTCTTCGGGCGGATAGTTTTTCGTGATGCCATCCGGCGTGCTTATTATTGTATCGTCATTCTCTCCGCCTGCAAATTGATCATCAGTAATAATCGGTATTGCCCGGGTTTCCTCACCTACCTCTACAGGTGGTGTGTATGGTTCTTCATTCAATCGGTCTGGATCAAGAGCATGATCGATTGCATCTTCTAAACCATAAATTGAATCATATCGATGGAAAGGATCCTTTGCAGTTGCTTTTAAAACAACATTTTCCACACTTTGCGGAATATCCTGATTATATCTTCTGACAGAAGGTGTTTCATTTTGCAAATGTTTTAATGCAATAGAGATTGGTGATTGACCTGAAAATGGCAATCTTCCAGTCAATAATTCAAAAAATACAATTCCAATTGAATAAATGTCTGATTTTTTAGTTGCCATTCCACCTCTTGCTTGTTCTGGAGATAAATAATGTACAGAACCGAGAATAGAGTTGGTTTGCGTTAATGAGGTTGCACTTAATGCAATTGCAATCCCAAAATCAGTAACCTTTGCTTGTCCAAAACTATTAATTAATATATTTTGAGGTTTAATATCCCGGTGAACAATATCATTGTCATGCGCGTGAGCGATAGCTGAGACAATCTGATTCATAATATCCACAGCCTCGGAAACCTCAATTGGGCCATAACGCTGTATGTATTCCTTTAATGTCAGACCATCAATATACTCCATAACCATGTAGAGAATATCTTCTTCTTCCCCCACATCATAAATACTGACAATATTCGGGTGTGTTAGACTCGTGGCAGCCTGTGCCTCTCTATCAAATCGCATTGTAAATTCAGTGTCATTGACATATTCTGAACGCAATGCTTTTATAGCTACATCCCGTTCCAAAATCGTATCTCTTGCAAGATATACATCCGCCATTCCACCACTGCCAATTTTTCGGATGATTTTATAACGCTCATTTAAAAGCTGACCTTCTCTCATCCATCTTCACCCGCTCTCGGTGTTGCATCATGATGTATGATTGCTAACGATATATTATCTTCTCCTCCACGCTCATTCGCAAGGTCAATAAGCTGCTGTCCGGTTTTTTCTAGCTCTTCTTGCCTTGCAAGAAATTCTGCCAGTTCTTGATCAGTAACTTTGTTTGATAACCCATCAGAACACAGCAGCAGTTTATTCTCATGCTCCCATTCCATAGTATGAATTTCACTATTTACTGATTCTTCGGTTCCTAACGCACGAACTAAAACATTTTTTCTGGGATGGAACTCAGCATCACTGACAGAGATTTGTCCTGAACGAAGCAGTTCATTTACAAGTGAGTGATCTTCTGTAATTTGTTTAAATTCTTGATTTTTATAAATATAGCAGCGACTATCTCCAATATGAGCAATTGTAATAAATTCATCTGTACAAACAGCGATGACCACTGTAGTACCCATACCTTCAAGATTTTCTTTTTCCTTCGATTCTTTATAAACCTTCTTATTTGCTTCGAGAACTGTTTCCGTTAACCAGCTTTCCAATAGATTCGGACTTTTAAACACTTCACTAGCTTCCCATTTTTCTTTAATATAATCAGTTGCCAGCTGACTGGCAATTTCTCCACCTTGGTGTCCGCCCATGCCATCTGCCACAATGCCAAGCATTTGTCCGGCAGTATTATAAAATATACCGCCTGAATCCTCGTTATGGCTTCGGACTTGACCCACATCTGTTAGAAAATGAGCTTGCATATTGACCCCCCTTTAACCATTACCGCTTATTAGTAATTATCTTGATTATTACATAATGAAGAGCAGAAAAGAATAAATTTAGTTAACTTTTTTTAATCGCGTTAAAAAGAATCCATCCGTTTGGTGTGTTTGTGGAAATAGCTGCAGCCCATAACCAGTTATTCCTAGTGATATTTGCAGACTTTCTGGGAGTTCTTTAAAGAATTCCTCATCAATTTCAAAGTTTGGATTC
Source organism: Oceanobacillus sp. FSL H7-0719 (assembly GCF_045040795.1). Lineage (GTDB taxonomy): Bacteria > Bacillota > Bacilli > Bacillales > Amphibacillaceae > Oceanobacillus. The sequence continues at coordinate 1,157,210 of NZ_CP150301.1, forward strand.
AATTTCAGAAACTTCTCCACTACTTGCTCGTTCTCTGCTTTCTCAATTGTACAGGTGCTGTATATCATTAATCCATCTGATTTTAATAATTCCGCTACATGATTTAAAATATCCAGTTGGATCACTTGCAATCTATCGATATCTTCCTGAGTCTTTTCGTATTTAATTTCTGGTTTACTGCCGACTACTCCCAAACCAGAGCACGGTGCATCTACAAGAATGCGGTCAAAACTCGCATCTTCGTATCTCTCCCTTAATTTTCGGGCATCACCTTGCTCTGCATGGATAATTGTTAAGCCCAGTGTCTCCGCTTTCTCAGAAATAAGCTTTGCTTTCTTCTTATGAATGTCATGCGCATGAATTATTCCAGTATTTTGCATTTTTTCAGCAATATGTGTTGCTTTTCCTCCCGGTGCACTGCAAGAATCTAATACAGTCATACCAGGTTCTGCCTTTATCATTTCCCCCACTAACATAGAGCTCTGATCCTGAATCGTCAACATTCCCTTTTTGAATAGCTCACTAGTTAAAATGTTTCCTTTTCTAATAATAATTCCTTGTTTGGAAAGCTCGGAAGCTTGAACTTCAAAACCTTCCTTCTCTAATTCCTGCATAACTATATCTCTCGAAGCTTTCAGTGGCTGAATCCGAACAGCAATCGGTTTTTTCATTAAGGTTGCATGGCAAATTTCTTCTGTAATTTCAAAGCCATATTGCTTAACCCAGTGTTCTACAAGCCAGATCGGATAGCTTGTTTCAATAGAAAGTCTTTCCAAAGGGTCATTCACTTTTGAAAAGTCTGCCACCCCTTTACGCTGGATATTCCGAAGCACACCATTAACAAAGCCTTGAATCCCCTTATGTCCTTTTTCTTTTGCTATTTCAACTGCTTCATGAATAACTGCATGGTCAGGGACTTTATCTAAATAAACCATCTGATAGACAGACATACGAAGCAGAATCGTCACCCAGGTTTCGACTTTTTTTCTTGGGTCAACGAATTCACTAAGATAATAATCAAGCGTTATTTTTCTTTCCAAAGTTCCATAAACAATTTGTGTGAAAAGTGCCTCGTCTTTTTGATTAAGTCTTTTCGCATTTATTTCTTGGTTTAGCAGTAAATGGCTAAATCCGTTATCTTTTTCTACACGAATTAATACTTCTAATATATTTCTTCTTAATTGAGATGATTTCATATTACTCTCCTAAATGGATACCCGTTTTAATGCGTTCTGCAGAGCCTTGTAAGTAATCTCGGACAGACATTCGCTTCTTGCCGGCGGGCTGAATTTCGGTAATGCGGATTCCTTTCTGATTTCCGCACACAACCACAAAATCTTCATTATCGTTTTTCTTTACAATTTCTCCCGGGTCGCCACTATAATCCGTGTTGTCAGGTTCTCCCCACCAAATTTTCAGATTTGCCCCTTCATATGTAGTATAGGCTACAGGCCAAGGGTGTAATCCTCGAATTTGGTTAAAAATTTCAACATCGCTTTTTCGCCAATCAATCCACTCATCTTCTCTGGTAACGTTAGCCGCAAAGGTTGCTTTCGACTCGTCTTGTGTTTCTTTTAAAAGGTCATTTCGAAATAGAGCTGGCAATGTATCCATTAACAGCTCTGCACCTGCTTTTGATAATTTATCATGCATTGTTCCTACATGATCCCCTCTTTCAATTGGCACAATTACACGTGTTAACATATCTCCTGCATCAAGTTTTTCGACCATATACATAATGGTTACACCGGTCTCTTTTTTCCCTTGAATAATTGCATGATGAATTGGTGCTCCCCCGCGCAGTTCAGGAAGCAATGAAGCGTGGACATTGATTGCTCCAAAAGGCGGTGCTTCTAACAGCTCATTTGGAAGCAATTGTCCATAAGCTGCAGTAATGATTAAATCTGGATTGTACGTCAGAATTTCCTCATAATTATGCCGTAATTTTTCCGGTTGAAAGACTGGCAATCCAAGTTCAATTGCTGCCTCTTTAATTGGCGAAGGTGTAATAACTCGTTTTCTCCCTTTTGGCCGGTCAGGCTGTGTTACAACTAATACAATTTCATATTCAGATTTAGCGAGTGCATGTAAAATCGGCACTGAAAAATCTGGTGTTCCCATAAATACAATTCTTTTCATTTTATAACCTGCTTTCTTTTAATACATGCAGCTTTCTGCGCGGCTCTTACATCATATGATATGGCTGCATATCAACAATAATTTGTAAATCGTTCTTTCTTACTTCCTCTGCAAAACGTTTATTTATTTCCTGGATATATTTTCTTAAATCTGGTTCGTGCTTGTATTTTATCACGCATTGATACCGATATCTATCTTTGATCCGCGGAATTGGTGATGGTGTAGGCCCAAGAATCACTGTAGGCTGATGGACCTTTTGCTGCAGCATGCGGACAATTTGCTGTGCCGTCTGAACAACTTTTACATGATTTTGATGTGTAATTGTTATTAATGCCAAATAAAAATATGGCGGATATTTAAAGGCCCTGCGCATCGCCATTTCCTTCATATAAAATTCACTAAAATTGTATTGGCTCGCAAGCTGAATACTATAATGTTCAGGAGTGTAGGTTTGCACAATTACCTCACCTTTTAAATCATGCCTTCCCGCCCGGCCACTTACTTGCGTGAGCAGTTGAAAGGTTTTTTCAGAGGAACGGAAATCAGGAAGATGCAGCATAGAATCCGCAGTAAGTACACCAACTAAGGTGACATTTTCAAAGTCCAGCCCTTTAGCAATCATTTGTGTTCCAAGTAAAATATCTGCCTTTTTCTCTGCAAATTGATTCAAAATCTTTTCATGGGCACCTTTTCTTCTAGTTGTGTCTACATCCATACGGAGCACTCTAGCTTCGGGGATAAGCTGAGTTAATGCCTCTTCGACACGCTGTGTACCTGTACCGAAATAACGAATTAAATCACTGTTACATTCTGGACATATTGTCGGAACAGCTTCTTCATATGAGCAGTAATGGCATTTTAGTCGATTATTATTTTTATGATATGTCAACGCAATATCACAATGTGGACATTCTTTTACATGCCCGCAATCACGGCACATAATAAAAGTGGAATATCCCCTTCGATTTAACAGCAATACAATCTGTTCACCCTTAGCTAAACAGTCCGCAATCTTATCCATCAATAAACGGGAAAACATTGTCCGATTCCCTGCGTGTAATTCATTGCGCATGTCTACAGTAATAACTTCTGGCATTGGTTTATCGTTTGTTCTCTTGTTAAGTGTTGCCAGCTTATATACTCCTTTATCTGCTCGAGCAAAGGATTCTAATGTTGGTGTTGCACTTCCTAAGACTACAGGAAAATGATTGTTTTTCCCTCGTTCAATTGCAACATCACGAGCATGATAACGCGGTTGGTCCTCCTGTTTATAGCTTGTCTCATGTTCTTCATCAATAATGATAATTCCCAGATTTTCAAATGGAGAAAAAATAGCTGATCTTGCTCCAACAACAACTTGCACTTCTTTCCGCTGAATTTTCCGCCACTCATCAAATTTCTCACCAGCTGATAAGGCACTGTGCATCACGGCAACGTTTTTACCAAATCTACCTTTAAAACGATTCACCATCTGCGGCGTTAACGATATCTCGGGAACAAGCACAATCGCTTCCTTCCCTTTGTGAATGACTTCTTGAATTGCCTGCAGATAAATTTCTGTTTTACCACTTCCTGTTACCCCATGAACAAGGAAAACTTCATGTTCTTCTTGCTCGATACTTTTTAAAATCGGCTCAATTGCTTGTTCCTGTTCCTCTGTCAGCTCGAGAGGTTTTGTTCTTATAATCGAATCATCATCATAAGGGTTCCGGAAAACTTCTTTGCGGTACGTTTCCAGCAAATTTTTCTCAACTAATGTTTTTATTGTATTATTACTCGTCTGAAATTTACTTAATAATACCTTTTGTGAAATTTCTTCGGGATTTTCTATTAAATAGTCTAAAATAGCATGCTGTTTTTTTGCAGTTTTTGGCAGTTCTGCAATCGCTTCTTCCAAAAGATGAATTTCTTGTTTTGGTCTAATCATTGTTTCAAACTTTTTCGTGATTTTTGATTCGACAATATACTCGATTGCCAGATCACCAGCTTCAACTGCTTTTTTCAGCTGGTAATAACTTAATGTAGATTCTTCAAACAACTCAAAAGGAATGGCATCTCGGCCAGCAAATAAATCCTCTAATTCATGAGCTAATGCCCCATCCGCAGCACGAACAATTTCTTTTTTATATTTCGATTTTAAAACCTGAGGCAGCATGACCTGAAGTGCAGTAATCGAAAGTGATAAGGTCTGATGAGCAAGCCATTTACCTAAATCCAATAGTTCTTCTGTCAGTACAGGCACGAGGTCAAGTACTTCGGAAATCGGCTTCAATTTCTTAAATGATGACTCTGCTGTAATCTTCACCACAAACCCCATGATTTTCCTTGGCCCAAATGGGACGATTACTCGCATACCAGGTGTTAATACATGACGATAGCGTTCTGGTATCTCATAGTCAAAGGTTTGGTCGATTGCACTTGCAGGAACATCAACGATCACTTTTGCAATCTTCAATTTCTCTCATCCTTCATATCTCTTATAATGAATTGCCAAAGTTTTTTAGCAATTTCATTTTTTGTTGCAAGCGGAATTTCTTCTGATTGGTCAGATCGGTTTAAATAAGTAACAATGTTCGTATCACCCGCAAAACCCGCTCCTTCAGCTGCAACATTATTAATTACAATAGCATCAAGATTTTTCTTCTCCAGCTTCTTTCTGCCATATTCAATTACATTATCTGTTTCTGCAGCAAACCCAACAAGAAACTGGTTTTCCTTTTGTTCACCAAGTGACAGAAGAATATCCTTTGTACGCTCCATTTCAAGCGTTAAGTCACCAGCTTGTTTTTTCATTTTTCCTTTATGGACTTGTTTCGGGCGATAATCCGCCACGGCAGCAGCTTTAATCACAATATCTGCTGCCGGAAAAGCTTCATGCATCGCTTTATACATTTCCTCAGCAGAAATGACATCAATTCTATTAACGTTAGAATTATTTACTTTAACATCTGTTGGACCGGCAATAACTGTAACTTCTGCTCCAAGTTCTGCAGCTGTTTCTGCTAAACGAAAGCCCATCTTCCCTGATGAACGATTAGAAAAGAAGCGTACAGGGTCAATAATTTCCCTAGTTGGTCCTGCAGAAATGAGTACTTTCTTTCCTTGTAAAGGTTGTCCAATTTGCTGGTGTTGTTCAATTACCTCAATAATTGTCTCAGGCTCTTCCAATCTGCCTTTTCCAACATAACCACATGCTAAATACCCTGCACCTGGTTCTATAAAATGGTAACCCCATGCTTCCAGCTGCTTCATATTTTCAATTACAGCAGGGTGTGCATACATATGTACATTCATTGCAGGAGCTATATAACTATCTGCGCGGGTCGCTAATAATGCAGTTGAAAGCATGTCATCAGCAATGCCATTTGCCAGTTTTCCTATGATATTAGCTGTCGCAGGTGCAATAATTGCTATATCAGCCCAGTCTGCTATATCTATATGGGCAATTTTTTCAGGATCTTTTTCATCAAATGTATCAACGTATACAGGATTTCTTGATAACGCTTGAAAGGTTAATGCAGATACGAATTTGGTTGCATTTTCTGTCATCATTACTTTTACATTTGCGCCTTTTTGCGTTAGTTTGCTTGCCAGCGCGCAAGCCTTATAAACCGCAATTCCACCAGAGACGCCTAATAGAATATTTTTACCTCTAACCATGTTTCGAACCCCTTTCCTAGTTGCTATAAGTTTATCATATTTATATCGAATCTACATTTTTCCGCTACTTGTTTCGGTTCTTTCCCCGCCGGCATGGAATCATAATTCAACTAACACTTTCACTTAGTGTACGATAAGCTCCATACGCTCTGACGATATCGTTCTAAAGGAATAAAATACCCTCGCTCTAATAGATTAGCGAGGGTATTTTATATGGCTTTATTTAGCGACGTATAACTTTTCCGCTGCAATTTCTTCTAGCGCGACTCCAACGGGTTTGTAAGACTTTGGTTTTTCTACTAATGCATCCGCATCGTCCGCTAATTGTCGTGCACGTCTTGAGGATAATGTAACAAGCACATATTTTGAATTAATTTTTTCCTGTAACTGATCAATTGACGGTTCAAGCATCATATTATTCAGCCTCCAATATCTTTTTATATTGTTTTTCAACACGTTCTCTTCGTAAATGCTCGCTTTGAATAATTGATTTGACTCTATCTACTGCCAGATTTACATCATCATTGACGACAACATAATCGTAAGCATGCATCATTTCAATTTCTGTCCGAGCCTCTTTTAATCGGTTGAGAACTAGTTCCTGTGATTCCGTTCCGCGACCCTCGATCCGATTTTTCAGTTCATCAAGGCTAGGAGGGAATAAGAAAATGAATACTCCTTGGGGAAAGTTCTTTTTCACTTGCAAAGCACCTTGTACTTCTATTTCAAGAAATACATCTTTCCCGTTTGCTAAAGTTTCTTCAACATATGCTCGAGGCGTGCCATAATAGTTATTAACATATTTTGCATATTCTAAAAGCTGACCATTCTCAATCATTTGTTCGAAGTCCTCTTTTGAACGGTAAAAGTAATCAACGCCATCCGCTTCACCTGGTCGCATATCTCTAGTTGTCATCGAAATAGAGTATTGCAAATCCGTTTTTTCCTCAAAAAGCTTTTTGCGGACTGTTCCTTTTCCAACTCCTGATGGACCTGAAAGGATAAATAAAATACCCGACTCATCCTTCAATTACAATTCCTCCTAAATTGCTAGCTCACTTATATAGAGAATCTATATGAATAAACTATCTGTTATTCTTCTGTCATTTCTTCATGTGAAATTACTCTTTGACCTACAGTTTCAGGCTGAACAGCAGAAAGAATAACATGGTCACTATCTGTAATAATCACTGCTCTTGTTCTCCTGCCGTAAGTAGCATCAACCAGCTTGTTGTTATCACGGGCAACAGAAATAACCCGTTTGATTGGTGCTGATTCTGGAGATACAATGGAAATAATACGATTTGCTGATACAACATTACCGAAACCGATATTTATTAATGCCAAATTCAAATTTTTTCCCCCTCTATCAGCAAAAATCTAATATATATACTATACTTTAATTTAACAAAAAACTAGAGGAAAAACCAGTATTCCTTCCTATTTCACTCGATATTCTGTACTTGCTCCTTTATTTTCTCAATTTCGCTTTTTAATAAAACGTCTAGTTGATTTATTTCTTCATCCATAGATTTAGAACCAATTGTGTTTGCCTCACGGTGCATTTCCTGACAAATGAAATCAAGCTTGCGCCCAACGCTTCCTTCTTCTGATAGTGTTTTTTTCATTTGTTCTATGTGACTCCCAAGGCGAATTAGTTCTTCTGTAATATCACCTTTCTCAGCTAGAATTGCTACTTCCTGGTGCAATCTGGGCATATCCAAATGGGATATATTGGAAGTGTGTTCTTTAATCCGTTGTATTATTCTATCCTGATATTCTTTGATCACTTTTGTTTGAATCAGCTGCAGTTTACCAGTTAATTCTCTCATCTTATAAAGACGCTGTATAATATCCTTTTCAAGAAAATCTCCTTCAGTTTCCCGCATAGCAAGTAATTCTGTGCAAGCTTTTTCTAAAACATACTGAAGTGAATCCTTAAGTTCGTCATCCATCTCTTCCTCTTCGTATACCTCAAAAATATCTGGCAAGGATACAAGGATGGAAGCTGGTATATCTCCCTCAAGCTGGTGACGTTTTTTAATTTGTTTGATATGATTCATATATTGATCAAGCAATTCCCAGTCCACTTGAAGATCCCTGTGAATACTTCCTTGACCGCTTATTGTAATATACACTTCTATTTTGCCACGGCTGAAAAATTGTTTGATCGTTTTTTTAAAAGTTTCCTCTAAAAATAACAAGTTCCTTGGCATTTTCATTGTAATATCTAAAAAACGGTGATTGATAGAACGCATTTCAATAGTTAGCATATGTTCTTTTATTTGAACAGTTTCTTTTCCATAACCTGTCATGCTTTTAACCAAGTTAATCACATCCTTTGCTGTTACCAGTATACCAAGCATACAGCAAATAGAAAATATTGGAATAGTCTTTTTTCGAATCCTATTTTATGGAAGTTAAGTAAATAGAGAAGGAACTTATCACATTTTTTGTAATAAGTCCCTCTAAATTACGCTATTTTTTTGTGACAGCAAATAATATTGTTGGGATAATACTTAAAATAAGGATAAGCAGCCAATCCATGAGATCTAATGCGGTTGTATGGAATATCGGCTGTAACGGCGACCAGTAAACAACAACTAATAGCAACAGAACAGAGGATATTACAGCAAAGTTTAAATACTTATTTTCAAAAGGATTTCTGGCAAAAATTGATTTTTCGCTGCGACAATCAAATACATGAATTAATTGTGCCATTACAAGTGTTGAAAAAGTAACCGTTTGTGCATATACAAGGTTTTCAGAATTGTTCTGAAAGGTAATCATAAATGCCAGTAGTGAAACGAGTCCAATCATGATTCCACGGCTGATAATTTTGTATCCCAGTCCTCTGGCAAAAATACCCTCTCTTGGATTTCTTGGTCCCCTTTTCATTACATCTCCTTCTGATGTATCCATACCTAATGCCATTGCCGGGAGTCCGTCTGTAACAAGATTCACCCAAAGTATTTGTACAGGTACAAGCGGCAGCGGCAGGGCGAGCAAAACTGCAAAAAGCATAACAAGTATTTCTCCCACATTTGATGCTAACAAATAGCGGATAAATTTCCTGATATTTTCATAAATATTTCGGCCTTCGTCAATTGCAGCTTTGATTGTCGCAAAGTTGTCATCCATCAATACCAGCGAGGAAGCTTCTTTCGTAACATCCGTTCCACTTAGCCCCATACTTATTCCGATGTCAGCTGCTTTAATCGATGGTGAGTCATTTACACCATCTCCCGTCATAGCTACAACATGCCCTCGACTTTGAAATGCTTTAACAATTCGCAGCTTATGTTCAGGAGTTACTCTGGCAAATACGTATATATCTTCAATTTGTTTTTCAAGGTCATACTGGGACATCGTGTTCAATTCACTCCCCGGAACAACTCTTCCAGCTTCAGGCAAAAGATCTAGTTTTTTCGCAATTGCGGTAGCGGTATTTAAATGATCCCCTGTAATCATAACCGTTTTTATTCCTGCTTGTTTACAGGCTGCAATTGCTGTTTTTACTTCTTTTCGCGGCGGGTCCATCATACCGTATAAACCGATGAATGTAATATCTTTTTCCAATTGGGAAGGTTGGATTGAATCGCCCTTAACAATCGGCTTGATACCAATCCCAATAATCCGCAAAGCTTCATCTGCCATTTTTTCAACAACACCATTCAGCTTCCTGCTTCGAGCCGAATCAAGCTGTTTTCTTCCATCTTTTGTCATAATAAAGCTTGAGCGAGGCAATAAAACCTCTGGTGCACCTTTCACAATTAAAAACTGCATTCCGTTATCATCCTCAACGATAACACTCATTCTTTTTCGATCAGAATCAAAAGGAAATTCTTTTATTACTCGATAGTCTGTTTTTGCCCTGTCATCAATCCCAAGTTTTCTGGCAGCAACAACTAGTGCTCCATCTACTGGGTCCCCATCAATATAATATTTCCCTTTTTTTATATTTAATGTTGCATGATTACATAGAACACCATAGAGCAGCATGGATTCAATGTTCGGATAAGACCTGTCCACTTCTCTTCCGCTCAGTAAAATCTCACCATCAGTATGGTAGCCCTCTCCCGTAAGATGTAATAAATCATCATTAAGATAAATGTTTTTAACCGTCATTTGATTTTCTGTCATTGTACCTGTCTTATCGGAACAAATAACAGAAGCAGAACCTAGTGTTTCGACTGAAGATAATTTTCTGACAATTGCTTTACGCTTAATCATCCGCTGCACTCCAAGTGACAATGCCACAGTTACAATAGCCGGGAGGCCTTCAGGAATCGCAGCAACCGCGAGAGATACTCCTGCCAAGAACATATGATACATTGGTCTTCCTTGCATCACGCCAAGAATTACTACAAGTGCAGTCATAATAAAAGCAACGATAATCAGGATTTTACCAAGTTCAGCTAGTCTTCTTTCCAATGGTGTAACAATCTTTTTCGTCGTCAGCATAAGTGACGCAATCTTCCCCATTTCAGTGTCCATTCCTGTTTTCACAACAATGCCAGTACCATTCCCTTTTGTAACAAGCGTCCCCATGAAACCAATATTCAGTTGATCTTGGGCATCAAGGTTCGCTTTTTTCATCGCTTGTCCACTTTTTGCCACAGGCAGAGATTCACCAGTTAGTGCGGATTCCTCCATTTCAAGACTGTTCGCCTGTGCGATGCGTATATCAGCTGGCACCCTGTCCCCACTGTTAACTTTAATAATATCTCCAACTACAAGTTCACGGGCAGGAATCCTTTTCCAGCCGCCCTCTCTTTTTACATGAGCAAGCGGGGCAGATAATTGTTTTATCTTTTCCAGTGAATTCTCTGCTTTCTGCTCTTGAAAATAGCCAATACACCCATTAACCAATACGATTATCAAAATTGCTATCGCATCAATGAATTCACCTAAAAGACCGGCAATCAAAGTGGCACCCAAGAGAACAATTACCATGAAATCCTGAAATTGTTTAAGAAAAATTAGCCAGCGCGGCATCTGTTTTTGCCCCGTTAATTCATTTTCTCCGAATTTTTTTCTTGCAGCTTGTACCTGTTTTTCCGATAATCCATTATCAGCGGTTACATGTAGTTTTTCTTCTACTTGTTCTACATCTAATTGATACCAATTCATCTCCATTCCTCCAAATCCAAAGATTCCACCATTACTTTCATATGTATGTATCATGAGGATAAATAATGCTATAATTGCCGAAGAGGTGATTACATGCCATTCGATGGAATTGTTACCAAAGCGGTAACACATGAGCTAAGTGAAAACATTATACCTGGAAGAGTTTCTAAAATTTATCAGCCGACTGCATCTGAGTTAGTTATGACTATACGCAGCCACGGTAAAAATCATGCATTGTTATTATCAATTCACCCAACATATGCACGAATGCATTTAACACATGACAGCTTTATAAATCCTAAGGAACCACCAATGTTCTGTATGGTACTTCGTAAGCATCTGGGTGGAGCAGCTGTTCAATCCATTGAACAGGATGGAATGGAAAGGATTATTATCATCACCTTCCAAACACGAAATGAAATTGGCGATGAGAGTGAAAAACAACTCATTATTGAACTGATGGGTAAACATAGTAATATTATTCTTATTAATAAAGACAATGAAAAAATCATTGATAGGATGAAACATATTTCATTATCCCAAAATCGCTATCGAACAGTTCTTCCTGGTTCAGAATATATAAGGCCGCCTGAACAGGATAAGTTAAATCCCCTTGATATCACTGGTGAGGATTTACTAAGAAGACTTGATTTCAATGCCGGGAAGATTGATCAGCAAATCGTTCATAATTTAACTGGTTTCTCTCCTTTTATCGCTAAGGAAATCGTTCACCGTGCTAATCTCGGCTCAACTAAGGTTTATCAGGAGAAATTCGAGGAGTTAAATAACTCCATTAAGTTGAATGAATTTGAACCTGCAATTTATCGTAACGGGAGAGAGGACTTCCATGTACTCAATATCTCTTCCATTGATGGAATGCAAATCCCGTTTGATTCTGTAAATGACATGCTGGATGCATTTTATTCGGGTAAAGCTGAAAGAGACCGTGTAAAACAGCAAGCAAAGGATCTCTCACGCTTTATAAAAACGGAAGTAAGTAAAAATGAGCGGAAATTAAAAAAGCATCAGCAGACTTTGCAAAAAGCTGCTAATGCAAGTCATTATCAAAAATACGGAGAACTGCTAACCGCTCATCTGCATCTTGTAAAACAAGGTGATTCAAAAGTTAAGGTCATTGATTATTATGATCCAGATCAAAAAGAAATTGAAATTGAATTAAATCCAAACAGAACACCAAGTGAAAATGCACAGCGTTTCTTTAAAACCTATCAAAAGCTTAAAAATTCAAAAGTAATGGTTGAAAAAGAAATCGATAAAACACAAGAAGAAATAAATTATTTCGAACAGCTTCACCAGCAAATCGAGGTTGCAAGTGTTGAGGATATCGAGGAAATACGAGAAGAATTACGGGAAGAAGGCTATTTGAAAAAGCAACGAACCAAGAAGCATAAAAATAAATCTAAAAACCCAGCACCAGAGGAATTTTCCGCTTCGGACGGTACAGTAATTCTAGTTGGAAAAAATAATAAACAAAATGAATATTTGACAACAAAGCTTGCACACCGTGATGAAATTTGGCTGCACACGAAAGATATACCTGGTTCGCACGTTGTTATTCGTTCGCAAGATCCTGATGAAGAAACACTGCTTGAGGCAGCACAGCTTGCAGCATATTTTAGTAAATCACAAAATTCATCTGCTGTACCTGTAGACTATACGAAGATTCGTCATGTAAAGAAACCAAATGGTGCAAAACCTGGTTATGTTACTTATGACAACCAAAAAACAATTTATGTAACCCCTTCTGTAGACTTTGTTGCAGAAAGAAGAAAAAAATAAGAAGGATTATTCCCTTACTTGGGAATAGTCCTTCTTTTACTCAGTTAATTATTAAATCTGGATAAAGTGGAATAAGATTATTTTTAGAATAATGACACCCACTCTGCACTAATGCCGCAGCAGATATCATTTTCGCAATTCCAAGCTGTACATTTTTTATTCAATCGCTTGAGGAACTAATTTAACATCTATATTCCCTCTTGTCGCTTTAGAATACGGACAAAATTGGTGTGCTGCTTCAACCAATTCTTCTGCATCTTCAGGGCTTACCCCTTGAACTTCGACATTCATGGTTACACCGATTTTAAATCCGCCATCTTCTTTATCCTTCATAAAGCTGACTTCAGCAGTTGTTGTAGAATCAATTTGTTTATCTTTTTTTGATGCTACTAAATTTAGCGCTCCATCAAAGCAGGCTGCATAGCCCGCAGCAAATAACTGTTCGGGATTCGATCCTTTTCCTTCTTTATTTTCTGCTGGGTTTACTAGATCTAAGTCAATCATTCCATCTGACGACTTTACATGACCGTCTCGTCCATTCTTTGCTGTTGCACTTGACGTAAATAATATATCACTCATCCAAACCCCTCCTTTTAAAGCTGGTAATTGTTTTCCACTTTTACTGAAGGGTTAAACATTTTACTGCAAAGCTCTAACAAACCTTTAGTTCACGAAATTTACAAATCAATATATTATTTAAACTGCTGATCATCTTAACTCAGAGCAAATGCTTTTCCTGTCCGCCTATTCGACTGGAATTCTGCGGTCCATATCCCCCTCGCCAGCCGCGGCGGCAAACGCAATATGGTTGGCTCGCGGCTGCCTGCAGTAAATATTGATGTTTCATTTCCAAAAGTGAAATGTATTTTTGTCTATAAAAATTTCGTTGTATTTAGGGCTTGAATAAAGTGTTCTACCTGCGGAAGCTGTTTTGCTCCTTCTTGGTAGCAGACCCATGTATCACGTGTGACCGGTTCTCCATCTAATGTTAAAGCAATATGCGGGTATTCTTCCATCATTTTATCTGAAACACTTTCTGGAAGAACCGCCATTCCAATCCCTTGTTTCATAAATTGCTTGCATGTTTCTATTTGATCCACTGTCATCGTCTTCAATGGTTTTATTAAATGCTGATGATAGTAAAGCCAATGATCAACAAGCTCATGCATGCTATCATCACTTTTAAACGAAATTAATGGCCTTTCTTTTAGCTCATCTTTTGGGAATGGCTCCGTGTCGAAAATATAAAGCGGGTCGGCAAATAACCGCTCATTCGTGCTTTCCTTTAATTTCTCTCCACGAATGATGCAAACATCATATTTTTTATGGTCCCTGCGAATATCTTCACTAATCCCTGTTACAAGGTCAATTGCAACTTTCGGAAATTTACTCGTATATTCTCCAAGGATTGCAGGAAGAAAACGCTGGCTGATAAGTGATGAACAAGCAATCGACAAAGTTCCCTGCACTTCTTCACTGGATTGGGCAAGTTCGTTCATAATCGCTTGTTCCTTTTCGACAACCTCTTTGGCATGCTTTAAAATAAGCTCGCCAATTGGGGTCAGTTTTAAACGTTTTGATGTTCTAATAAATATTTGTTCACCAAAATAATTTTCAATATATCTTAAACGCTGTGTTACTGCGGGCTGAGAAATAAGCACCACTTTTGCTGTTCCCCTTATCGTCCCGACTTCATTCAATTTTAAAAGAAGCTCATAATCATCTATCTTCATCAATATCCATCCTTGCTGCTAGCTGTTATATTCATTATATACGAATTTTAAGCTGATATCAGCAATCCGGTTCTACTTGATTGATTGAACGAGCTCTTCTCTCCATGCAAGCATTTCATATTTTTCATTTGCAGTGATTTCATTCTTAATTTCGAGTTCATTTAATAGATTATCAAAATCAGTAATTGTTGCAAATCTATGACCTGCATTGTTAAAATTATCCTCTGCTTGTTTAAGACCATAAGAAAATATTGCTAAGACGCCGACTACATTCGCCCCTGCCTCTTGAAGCGCCTGTGCTGCATCAATCGAAGAACCACCAGTTGAGATAAGATCCTCAATTACTAAAACACGCTGTCCTTGCTGCAACTGTCCTTCAACCTGATTGCCCTTACCATGGGCTTTGGGCTTGGAACGCACATAAACCATTGGCAAATCCAGCTCTGCACTCAACCATGCAGCATGTGGAATGCCTGCTGTCGCACAGCCAGCGATTACATCAGGCATTAGATTTTTTTCTTTAATCATTGAGATAAAACCTTTAATAATTTTCTTGCGCAGTTCAGGAAAAGACATAATTAAACGATTGTCGCAATATATTGGCGATTTTATCCCTGAGGTCCATATAAAGTAATTCTCTGGATTTAACTGGACAGCTTCAATTTTTAATAAATCACGGATAATCTCCTGCTCAATAGCCATTTTCCAACATCCCCCTTAATGCAGTTTTATAAGCTTTCTTTGGTTTTTTTGCTCTTGTGATGCTTCTCCCGATAACTAACCTATCTGCACCAGCTTCTTTTGCAAATTCTGGTGTAGCGATACGCTGCTGATCATCTGCACTTGAGTCTTTTAGGCGAATTCCCGGAGTTACTGTGAGAAATTCTTTTCCACAAACTTGTTTTATTTGGCCTGCTTCATGCACAGAACAAACGACTCCATCAGCCCCACTATTCTTGGACATTGCAGCCAAATGTGTTACTTGTTCATTTAACTTGCCTTGAATATGTAATTCATCGTTCATACTTATTTCGTTCATTGATGTAAGAATCGTTACTGCGATCAGCTTCGTATTTGACGCTCCGCCCCGAAGCAACCCCTCTTTTGCACGTTTTATCATTTCACTGCCGCCAAGTGCATGAACATTAACAATATCTACTCCCAATGATGCTAGATTTTCCATCGCTCGTTCCACAGTTGTTGGAATATCATGGAGTTTTAAATCGAGAAAGATTGGATGATTGTTTTTCTTCAGCTTTTCGATAATCTGATGACCTTCCCTATAAAATAATTCCATGCCTACTTTCACGGGAATACCGCTAAGTTCATTCCTAATAAGAAATTGTTCCACTTGCTGTCCATCTGGAAAATCAAGCGCTAAATAAATTGGATTCTTCATATGAATACCGCCTTTCCAACTGCTTCTTCAACAGATTGAAAACCGTATTTTTCTAAGACAACAGGTAATTCATCGATAATTTCTGATAAAATAAATGGATTACGGAAATTTTCTGTACCAATTGCCACTGCATTTGCCCCAGCAAGTAAAAATTCTAATACATCCTCAGCATTGGCAATGCCACCCATTCCTATAATCGGCAATGAAACTTGCTGGCTCACTTCATAAATCATTCGAATCGCAACCGGTTTAATTGCAGGACCAGATAATCCTCCAGTTTTATTTGCAATTAGGGGACGGCGTGCCTTTAAGTCCATTCGCATGCCCGTTAATGTGTTAATCATTGACAAACCAGCAGCACCTGCCGCCTCAACAGCTTTCGCCATTGCTGTGATATCGGACACATTCGGTGACAGTTTAACATATACAGGCTTTACACTCGCCGCAACAACTCTTGCAGTCACTTCCTTGGCCATACATGGATCTGTGCCAAATTGAATGCCGCCTTCTTTTACATTAGGACAGGATATATTAAGCTCCAAAGCATGAACATTTGGCTGATGATTAAATTTGGCAGCAACTGTTTCATATTCCTCAATCGTACTGCCAGCAATATTGGCGATAATAGAAGTATTATATTTTGCGAGAAATGGGACTTCTTCCGCAATGATTTTATCCACACCAGGATTTTGCAGTCCAATAGCATTAAGCATGCCACTGGAAGTTTCTGCAACGCGTGGAGTTGGATTTCCTAAACGCTTTTCCCCAGTAGCTGCCTTCATCATAACCGCACCAAGCTTGCTTAAATCATAGAATTCGCTGTATTCTCTGCCAAATCCAAAACAGCCGGAGGCCGGCATGACTGGATTTTTTAGATTGAGACCTGGTAATTGAACGGTTAGATCAATCATAAAATTACCTCCTCTGCCTTAAATACGGGACCACTCTGGCAAATCTTTTTATAACCCTGTTCTGTTTTTGCCGGAATAATGCAAGCAGAACAAGCACCGATACCGCAACCCATTCTTTCCTCTAATGATATATACCCGTTATGGGTTACTAGCTTTTCTGTTACTGCCTTTAGCATGCCTTTCGGGCCACAGGAATAAAACCTTTCAAAAGCTGGAAGATCGGGAAGTATATCTGTTACAAACCCCTTCTTACCATATGAACCGTCATCAGTAACGATAATTGTTTCTCCTATTTGACTAAAGGCATCTTCATAGAAAACATGCTCCTTAGATTGAAAGCCCAATACGGAAATAACTGTTGCGCCGAAATGCTTTAATTGCTTTCCAAGATAATAGAGTGGTGGTACGCCAATCCCACCTCCAATGAGAACAACTGTTTCACCTCGCATCTCTTCAACTGGAAAGCCATTCCCATTTGGCCCAATCACGTCCAGCGTCATTCCCTTTTTAAATTCTGAGAGCTTTTCCGTTCCTTTTCCTAAGACTTTAAACAAGACAGTTAATACACTTTTTTCTTTATTTATATCTGCAATCGATATTGGTCTTCTTAAGGTATAGCCAGGCAATGATATATAAATAAATTGGCCTGGAGAAGCATGCTTTGTTATATATTCTTCCCGCAGCTCCATTTCAAACGTATCAAGCGCAATTTGTTTCATATTAATAATTTCCATTTCTACTTTTCGAATCATCACTTCGACCTCTTTTTTAAATAATATGGAAGATCTGACAAGCTAAATAAAAACTATGCAAGATTACGATAAACAACTTTCCCAGCCACCATTGTCAGCACTGGGTCACCATAAACCTTCCAGCCATCGAATGGTGTATTTTTGCCTTTCGAGTAAAATTGATTGCGGTCGATGGTTATTTCTTTTGCCAAATCAACCAGTACAAGATCCGCGATTCTATTATTTGTTAGATGACCGTATGGCAGGTCAAACACTTCTGCTGGTTTAACGGCAAGGTAATCAATCAGCTGTGACAAACTCATTTTTCCCTCTTTCACTAAATGTGTATAAAGCAGGGAGAATGCCGTTTCTAAGCCGGTAATTCCAAAGGGTGCGTGTAAGAAGCCTTTTGCTTTTTCCTCTGCAGTATGCGGTGCATGGTCAGTTGCAATAAAATCAATTGTTCCATCTAGAAGTCCTTCAAATAATGCTGTCTGGTCTTCCTTTGTTCTTAGAGGAGGATTCATTTTAAAATCAGCATCGGCATCTTTAATATCTGCTTCATTCAGCAATAAATGATGCGGAGTTACTTCAGCAGTTACATGAATGCCTGCTCGCTTAGCATCACGGATAACCCGTACAGACTCCTTTGTACTCACATGACATACATGATAGTGACAGCCTGCTTTCTCGGCTAATAGAACATCTCTAGCTATTTGCACGGATTCACTGATTGATGGCAGACCTGGTAAATCTAGCCGTTGACTGATTTCACCATCATGGACAACACCACCATAGATAATTGTATTGTCCTCACAATGCGCAACAATTGATTTTCCAGCTGCTGCAGCGTCCTGCATAGCCTTTAGCATAGAATCTGCTGTTTGTATACCAACACCATCATCTGTAAAGGCAAAGGCTCCAGCTTCTGTTAAACTGTTAATATCTGTGCGTTCAGCTCCAGACAAGCCTTTGGTAATTGAAGCATATGGAAGCACCCTTACTACTGCGTCTTCTCTGATCTTTTCTAGTAAATTTGAAAGTGTATCTGCCGTGTCAGGAACAGGGTTCGTGTTTGGCATTGCACAAACTGTTGTAAAGCCGCCACGTGCCGCCGCTAATGTTCCTGTTTTTATCGTTTCTTTCTGTTCTCCACCTGGCTCCCGCAAATGGATATGAACATCGATAAATCCTGGCAGCACCAAGTTTCCTTTACAGTCAATCACATCATCTGCAGCTTGATTGACTTTTTCCGCTATTTCAGTAATCTTTTGTCCTTCAATTAAAATTTCACAATCTATCAATTCATCAGTTGCTGATAATCGTTTGACATTTATTAATCGTGTTTTCATTAATAATCCCCCAGTTTTTTAATAACTCTGTAATAATTGCCATACGCACGTATACCCCATTTTCCATTTGCTTAAAAATACGTGACTTCTTGCACTCAACAAGATTTGTATCTATTTCTATCCCGCGATTTATTGGCGCAGGATGCATAATAATTGCATGCTTCTTCAATCTTTTCTCTCGCTCTTTCGATAATCCATAAGCTGGCAAGTAATCCTGCATGCCTACGGAATAATCGTGTCTTTCATGCTGCACACGGAGCAGCATAACAACATCACATACTTCCACAGCTTCATCCATAGGCAGATAAGGAAAATCCAGTGTTTCTCTTTCAAATCCTGGTACTGCACTCAGATAGACCTTTGCTCCTAATTTTTGTAAAGCGATTGCATTGGAACGGGCTACACGACTATGCTTAATATCTCCAGCAATTACAATCTTTAAATCTTTAATTCTTCCAAATTCTTGATAGATTGTCAGTAAATCAAGCATTGTTTGTGTTGGATGCTCCGCGGCGCCAGCTCCTGCATTAATAACCGGAATAGATAGCTTGCCTTCGAGATCTTCATACCAGGTATCTGATTCATGACGAATGACTAGCAAGTTTGCTCCGATAGCTTCGAAGGTTTTTGCAGTATCATATAAAGATTCTCCTTTCAACACACTTGAATTCCCTGCGTGAAAATCAAGATTATCTAATCCCAGTCTCCGCTCTGCTACAACAAAGCTCATTTTCGTTCTAGTGCTTGGTTCAAAGAATAAATTAGCTGCAAAAACCGGTACCTTCATTTCGAAATTGCTATTCCTGTAATCCTCAGCTGTTTTCAATAGTGATAAGATCTGTTCATTGGATAATTGGTCTACAGATATAAAATGTTTCATCATTCTACCTCCACTTTCCTTAATAGGTTTAATATTTTGGTGGTTGTTCCATGAAACGGCTGTAATTATTCTGCATAAAAAAATCTTCTTACAAAAGGATGTAAGAAGATAGCCATGCAGCTTAAGCATATAATTGCTTAAGCACATGTGGATTACAACCTTTTAAATCTCTCTGGATTTAATTAAAAGTTTATCTGTTTATTTTTCATAAATCGAAACTTGATCATCTTCATCAATTTCATCTAAAGCTACAACAATAATTTCTTTATCAGAGGTTGGAATATTCTTTCCAACATAGTCTGCACGAATCGGCAGCTCACGGTGACCGCGATCTATCAGAACACCAAGCTGAATTTGGGAAGGTCTGCCAATGTCAATTACGGCATCCATCGCTGCTCTAACTGTTCTTCCAGTGAATAAAACATCATCAACTAAAACAACAAGTTTCCCTGTAATTTCAATATTAATACTTGTTGCTTTCAATTCTGGTTCATCATTTTCTGTAGCTTTTTCCAAATCATCACGGTATAAAGTAATATCCAGTTCACCTATTGGGACTGTGGTATTTTCAATCTGTCTAATCTTTTCCTGAAGTCTGTTCGCTAATGGTACACCGCGTGTTTTAATTCCCACAAGAACAAGATCTTCTGCACCTTTATTCTTCTCTAATATTTCATGTGCCATGCGGGTCAATGCCCGGTTCATAGCCGAATGATCAAGTACTACTGCTTTTTTTTTCATATTCTGCTTCCTCCAATATTGTGACATCCTACTATGAACAGCCATAATAAAAATCCCTCTTCTTATTGTGAGAAAAGGGATTTGAACATACGAACAGTGTTTAATTTCAGTATTCTCCCTTTGCAGTCTCACAGGACTATAATTAAAGGTATGATATTGTTATTCATTATTTCAAAATATATCTTCTGTGTCAATACATTTTTTCAATTGTTTTTAGTGCTTCAGCAAAATATGCTGGTATCTCTGATTCAAAATGCATCCATTCATTTTTAATCGGATGCATAAATCCTACTGACTTCGCATGCAGTGCTTGTCCACCAAGCTCCATCGTTTTTCTTGGTCCATAAAGCGGATCACCAACTAATGGAAAATCAATATACCGCATGTGTACACGTATTTGATGTGTACGGCCTGTTTCCAGCTTACATTCAATATAGGTATAATCAGGAAATCGATTCAAGACTCGAAAATGAGTGATTGCCGATTTACCATTATCTACAACAGCCATCCGCTGTCTATTTTTCGGATCTCTTCCAATCGGAGCATCCACCATTCCAGATTCATGCGGAATTTCTCCATGTACGAGCGCAATGTATTTACGCTCTACTTCTCTTTTCGCAAGCTGCTCAGATAATCCAATATGCGCCTGATCATTTTTGGCTACGATTAAAAGGCCACTCGTATCCTTATCAATACGGTGAACAATGCCAGGCCGCTCTACACCATGTATGCCCGATAAATCATTGCAATGGTATAATAATGCATTCACCAATGTGCCTGAGCCATGTCCTGCTGATGGATGGACTACCATCCCCCGCGGCTTGTTAATTACAAGCAAATCACTATCCTCATAAATAATATCAAGCGGGATGTTTTCAGCTTCGATTTCCAATGGCTTTACTTCGGGAATCTGCCACTCAATTTCATCACCTGTCTGACACTTGTAATTTGCTTTAACTTTTGCTTTATTCACTTGAACATAACCATCTTCTATCCATGTTTGGATTTGTGATCTGGAAATGTCCGGATTGATTTCTGCAAGCAGCTTATCAATTCTTTGTTTATTTTGTTCTTCAGTTACTTTCTGATAAAAAGAACTCATTTCTTTGCTCTTTCCTTCCTTTTTTCATTTCTTTCTTCCAAAATAGTTGCGATAATAACAAGAATAACACCGATGGTTAATGCAGAATCAGCAACATTAAAAATTGGAAAATGATAATTTCCAAATATAAAGCTGGCAAAATCAACTACTTCCTGCCTGAAGAGGCGGTCAATAAAGTTTCCAATAGCTCCACCCAAGAGCAGGCTTAGTGAAATTGCTAGAAGTGTATTGTTCTTAGCGTATCTCTGCATGTAATAAACGATAACAACAATTACAATCATCGTTATGATATAGAAGAAAAACATCTGACCTTGTAATATTCCCCACGCTGCACCACTGTTCCGGTGTGAGGTGAGATAGAAAAAGTCTTCAATTATTGGTATTCTTTGACCAATTTCCATATTGGCAACGACAAGCCATTTTGTAAATTGATCGATTAGAATGACGATAAGTGCGACAAGATAATATCTTAACATTTATGCTCCTCCGATTAACCTGCTTCATATCAAATATATAATCTTTATTTATCTTATACTTTCAAGTATTGAATTACAAGAAGAAGCACTATATAAATTATCACCTTCTTCTCATTGTACGTATCGATGTCAGCCATTAAAAGAAGGAAGCTGGAAGTATGGCTCTGTATTTTTCGGTTTTAACGAAGATTTCGTGCTTGTGAAAGTGTAAAGGTGTTTTGCAAAAGAAAAGCTGCTCCTTATTTAGAGTGGGAGCAGCTTTTTTTTATGCTTGATAATGTTCTTTTACGACATCAGCACAGCGTGTGCATAATGTTGGATGCTCGGCATCTTGACCAACAGTGTCGGATGAGACCCAGCAGCGTTCACATTTTTCGCCTGAATGTTTTTCAACAAGTACATCTACATATTTATATTCCTTAGCATCTGGATTTGCATCTACCACGTCTGCTCCAGAAACAATCAGGAATTGATGTAAATGTGCGATTGATTGAAGAACTTCTCTTGTTTCCTCTTCATGAGGCACTAAGGTTACTTTTGCCTCTAATGGTTTTCCAATTAACTTTTCGTTTCTTGCTTCTTCAAGTGCTTTAAGAACATCATCACGAACTTTCATAAAGTGATTCCATTTTTCCAAATCTAAACCAGTAATTTTTCTTGGTTCTGGGATGTCGGTTAACTGTACACTGTCTTCCTTCACACCAGGAATATACTCCCACACTTCTTCAGTTGTATGCGGGATAATCGGTGTAAGCAATTTAACCAATGTAACAAGAATTTCATAATAAGCAGTCTGAATGCTGCGACGGCGCTTGTTATCTGGACTTTCAATATAGAGAACATCTTTTCCGAAGTCTAAATAGAATGAGCTCAAATCTACAGAACAGAAATTATGAATCTGATGGAAAATTGGTGAAAACTCATATCCTTCATAATCTTCACGGGAAGCTGCCAACACCTCTTGCAGACGATGAAGCATGTATAGATCGACTTCTTCCATTTCTTCTTCTGGTACACGATGTTTGACAGGATCAAAATCGGCAAGGTTCGCAAGCATAAAGCGGAATGTGTTCCTGATTTTACGATATGCTTCAGATGTTTGTTTTAAAATATCGTCCGAAATTCTCACGTCTGCTTGATAATCAACAGAAGCTACCCATAAACGCAAAATATCTGAACCGAGCTGTTTTTGCACCTTGCTTGGTACAATAACATTTCCCAGAGATTTACTCATCTTGCGACCATTCCCATCCAACACGAAACCATGACTGATTACGGATTTATATGGTGCTTTCCCTGTCACAGCAACTGCTGTTGATAATGATGAGTTAAACCAGCCACGATACTGGTCACTTCCCTCTAAATAAATATCGGCGGGACGGACATGATCTTCACGATTCATCAATACAGCCTCATGAGAAGAACCAGAATCGAACCATACGTCCATAATATCTGTTTCTTTCGTAAACATGCCATTTGGACTATGTTCTGAAGTAAAGCCTTTAGGAAGTAAATCTTTTGCTTCTCTTTCAAACCAGATGTTTGAGCCATGCTCTCTGAATAAGTCAGAAACATGATTAACTGTTTCTTCTGTAATAATTGGTTCGCCATCTTCACCATAGAATACTGGAATTGGCACACCCCATGTACGCTGTCTTGAGATTACCCAGTCTTCACGGTCACGCACCATGTTATATAATCTAGTCTCTCCCCAATTAGGGTACCAATGTACCTCTTTGATTTCATCAAGAATCTCACTGCGGAAATCTTTAATTGATGCAAACCATTGCGGAGTTGCACGGAAAATTGTCGGTTTCTTTGTACGCCAATCATGTGGGTAAGAGTGTGTAATGAAATCGAGCTTTAATAATGCGCCAGTTTCTTCAAGTTTTTCCGTAACTGTTTTATTTGCAGTATCATAGAAAATCCCTTCAAAGCCAGGAGCTTCATCTGTAAACACTCCTTTATCATCAACAGGAGATAATGCTTCTAATCCATACTTTTGAGAAACAAAGAAGTCATCTTCCCCATGTCCAGGCGCAGTATGAACACAGCCAGTACCTGCATCAGTTGTAACATGTTCCCCCAGCATTACAATGGAATCTCTGTCATAGAATGGATGTTTTGCAATCACACGGTCAGCTTGCTGCCCTTTAAATTGCTTGACAACCTCCGGATTTTCCCATCCTAACTCTTCAGAAACAGCTTCAAGCAATGCTTTTGCCAGAACAAACTTTTCGTCATTAACCTTAACTACAATATACTCTAAATCTGGATGTAGGCTGATTCCAAGATTCGCTGGAATTGTCCAAGGTGTTGTTGTCCAGATAACGATTTTTTCTCCACCTTCAAGAATATCCTTTCCATCTGTTACTTCAAAAGCAACATAAATCGATGGAGAGCGTTTATCATAATATTCAATTTCAGCTTCAGCTAATGCCGACTCTGAAGAAGGTGACCAATATACTGGTTTTAATCCTTTATAGATATAGCCTTTCTTCGCCATTTCACCAAATACTTTAATTTGTGCAGCTTCATAATCCTTTGTAAGTGTGATATATGGGTTGTCCCAATCAGCCCGGACACCTAATGCTTTAAATTGTTCACGCTGATTATTTACTTGCTGCAGTGCATATTCCGCACAAAGCTTTCTAAATTCTGCGATTGGCATTTCTTTTCGCTTAATTTTCTTTTTCTTAGTTAATGCCGTTTCAATCGGTAAACCATGCGTATCCCAGCCAGGTATATATGGTGCATGATAACCAGTCATTGATTTATAACGAACAATGAAGTCCTTCAAAATTTTGTTTAAAGCATGACCAATATGAAGGTCACCATTTGCATATGGCGGTCCATCATGCAAGATAAATAATGGGCGTCCTTTTGTACGATCTAATACTTTTTCATAAATATTTTCTTCTTCCCATTGTTCTTGTCTTTTTGGTTCTTTATTTGGTAAATTTCCACGCATTGGAAAATCTGTTTTTGGCATTAGCAAAGTATCTTTATAATCCATTTGCGCTTCCTCCTTCTATAATCAATTTTATTACTGATAAAAAGCTTCTTTTAGTACATTAAAGTATAAAAAAAGCCCTCTCCATCCCTGGAAAGGGACGAGAAGACTCGCGGTACCACCCTTATAAATTTAAAAAATACTTAAATTCACTCAAAGTCAGGTAACGGTGACGAACCGTCCATTATTACTTTTACTTCGTAATGGATACGTCAGGAGTGATATTCTAAAAGTTTACTCTACCAGGCTTCCACCATTCCCTGATTCGCTATTTAGAAATAATGCTTTTATACTGTCTCCGTCAATGTATTTACAGTTTTAAGCTTTGCATGTATGAATTATATGTAAAATTTCAATCGGCGTCAAGGTCTACGCGTTATTTTTCAATAATTCTTCCTCATCGCCAATTTCAGTGTTAAACAGTTCTTCCCAATCTTCTGTTTCAACCATTTCAAGCTGAGCTTCAACGAGCATTTTCAAACGTGTACGGAATACTTTTGCTTGTTTCTTTAATTCCTCAACATCCATCGAAATCCGACGAGATTTACTTAATGCCTCATTAATAATACGGTCGGCGTTTTTCTCTGCCTCTTTAATAATTAATTTCGATTCCTTTGTTGCATTGCCTCTCACTTCTTCTGCAGTTTCTTGAGCAACTAAAATCGATTTGTTTAATGTTTCTTCAATATTAGTAAAATGCCCAAGTTTTTCTTCAAGCTGTTCTACCTTCTCTTCCAGGCTTTTCTTGTCCCGAATGACAATCTCATAATCTTTAACAACCTGATCAAGGAATTCGTTTACCTCATCCTCGTCGTATCCACGAAATTTATTCGAGAACTCTTTATTATGAATATCTAATGGTGTTAATGGCACACTGGCCACCTCCTCAATGAATAGTAAAATTCAAAATCGATTATTATCTATACTCTAATTTATTCGACAATAAATGTAAAAACCCTTTAAAAAAGAAGATTATTGTAAAATCGCAGTTGTAACCCGCCATTTTTCTTTACGGGTTTGACCATCAATATGCAGTAGTTTACTTCTTCCTTTTCCTCTTAAGGAAAGCAGATCACCTTCCTGCAATTGAAATTTATTGTCTTGGACTACTTTGTGATTTACTTTTACTTGCAATTTTTCAATAGCAACCTGTGCATCTTTTCGGGAAATATGATAAATTTCCTTTAATAATGCATCCAGACGCATGGAAGAAACTGTTTTTGTCGATTCCACCCAATTAGGCCTCTGTATTACTAAATTGGATAATGGTATCTCTTGCAGCTTAATCTTCGCATGTTTTACTGATGTAAGATTCATTATTACATATTGAGAAATCTCATCCGCTAAAATAATTTGCAATCGTCCATTTCCAACAATGATATCTCCAAGCTTATCACGTTTTATTCCTTGCGAAAGAAATGCTCCCATAACATCGCGATGCTCGAGAGTGATAAATTTTTCATGATAAGCTGCTTCCAAAAGAGTAATTTGATAGCTTTCTTCTGTGATTTCTTCATAATAAGGGGCAATAAGCATTCTTTTTCTCTCTGCAAATTCTGATGCACCTGAAGCGTACAACTTCAAATCTGCGTTGTTTTCACCAATAATCATTGCCACAATCTGCTGTTCACGTGGGTCCAGAAAGTCTGTCAAGCGAGCAATATACGAACCTTCCACCTGTTCTTTCCAAGAAAGCACCTGATCGATAAAAGGCTGCTCTTCCTTGCGAAAATGCTGATATATTTCCATTTTACTCTTCCTTTTTTACTCAATATTACAATGTAGAAAGGTTTATAATAAAAACATTCGGAAAAACGTTATTAAGCCTGTACGAGCTAACTGAAGGACAAAAATAGCTACAATTGGCGAAAGGTCTATCATTCCTAATGGCGGAATAAACCTTCTAAAGATTTCCAAGTATGGCTCACAAATTTTTGTGAGCAGCATTCCAAATGAAGATTCACGCGCTCCCGGGAACCAGGACATGAATATATAAATGATTAATCCGAAACTATAAATCTGAAATGCAAAAAGTAAAATATTCAAAAGTTGCAACATCCATTATTACCTTCCTTTTTAAAATTCATCTTCTCCATGGTACGTCTCTGAAATAGAACCAGTAACATCGACATTATCTGGTGTACAGAGAAACGTTTCAGCACCAAGCTTTTGAATATCGCCATTAACAGCATAAACTGTTCCGCTTAAGAAATCTACAATCCGTTTTGCCTGATGGTTGTCAATTCTTTGCAGATTAATTACTACAGCACGCTTATTAACAATATTATCCGCTATTTCCTGCGCCTCACCATATGATCTCGGTTCGCATAGTACCACTTTTTGCATAGGTTGCGGTACTCCTTGGAGATTAACGACGTTTTGTGTATTTTTTTGTTTTGGTTTTACTTTTTCAGGTAAACTTTCTTCTTCAATATACTCATATTCATACTCATCGTCCATTGTAAAGTAGTTTTTAATTTTATTTTTGAAACTCATTCTCTTCACCTCTTCTATTCATGGGTAGGTTTATGATTTTACTAATTTTGAGCCAACTCGAATATGTGTGGCACCTTCTTCAATTGCAATTTCGAAATCATTGCTCATCCCCATCGAAAGAAACTCACATGGAGCGTAATCTAATTTTCTCGCTTTCATTTCATCGCGCAGCTCTGCAAGCTTTCTAAACACATTCCGTATTAATGTCTGATCTTCGACATGCGGTGCCATTGTCATCAAGCCAACAACTCTTACCTTGTCATATTGCTTTATTTGTTCAATAAAAGCAGGCACTTCCTCTATATTCAGGCCGTGTTTTGTTTCTTCTCCGCTCACGTTTACCTGCAAAAAGCAATCTACTGGTGAATCTGCACGTTTATTTATTTCTTTCGCCAGAGACAATCGATCCAAAGAATGAATCATATCTACTTTATCAATAATATCTTTTACTTTTCTAGTTTGTAAGGTGCCAATAAAATGCCATTTCGCCTGATCACCAAAATGCTTGTATTTTTCCAAAAAACCTTCATTGCGATTTTCACCAAAATGTTTAATTCCAGCATCAAGAATTTCCTGATTTCGTTCAATTGTAACATATTTCGTTACAGCAATTAATGTTATTTCATCAGAATTTCGATTACTTTTTTCACATGATGTTTCTATTTGCTTATTAATCTCTGCTAAATTTGTTGCGACAGCCATTTTAAATTTCATGCTCCTTCAGATTATTATTCCCGAAAACCTATGAAACCAAGCATCCTTCCAGTTTTCCCTTGGTCACGCCGATAAGAATAAAAGAGTGCTTCATCCTCATAAGTACAAAAATTTGTAACATCTATATTATGCCGTAATATCCCGGATTGTAAAAGCATTTCATTATTTAGTTTCTTTAAATCTAATAAAAAACGATTCTTTTCGATAGGAACCAATACTTTTTCGCGATATCTTCCGTCAATTGCATTATAAACACGCATATCAACTTCATAATGTTTTTGAGAGATACCCGGACCAATTGCAACTAGGATGTTCTCTAATTTAGAGCCTTGTTTCTTAAAGGCCAGAACCATTTCGTTTGCAATGCCACCAACTGTTCCCTTCCAGCCGGCATGGGCAATTCCAATGATTTTGTCTACAGGATCAAAGAAATATAGCGGGATACAGTCAGCAAAAAATGCTGTAAGCAAGACCCCTGTTTCTTTCGTTAAAATTCCGTCAATTCCCTTTAGAGCGGTCTCCATTGAAGCGGACCCGCTTCCAGAATCTTTCCGATTGACAAGCATTACCTGTGTATCATGAACTTGCTCTCCTGCTATCCAGTTAGATAGTGGCATATCAACCAGACCCGCGAGTTTATTTCTATTATTTAAAACATCTGTCTCTTCATCATATACATGAAGTCCGCAATTAAAACTAGAAAACACATTCTTGCTTACTCCACCATTTCTTGTAGTAAACCCAACGATTAGTTCTGATGATCGCTGTTGCCATTTTGACAATTCAAGAAATGATTCATTATTTTTTAGAAAGGCTTCCATCGTTAAGTCTACCTCCTTTGTATTTGTTTTATTTTATCATATTTTGTCTTCAATTTAACCTATTATGATGAATCCGTCTATGGAAGCATCAATGTACGCTGATCATACGCCTCCTTTACCAGGATAACGTCTGATCCAATCCGCAAAATTTGCTGCCAAAGCACACGAATTTCTTCTGTTTTTCCAAACATATGACTCTTATTTTCTTGATCAGCTAATATTAAGGCGATAATCTTACCTGTTTTCACATCAATATCCAAATCGATGATAAATCCCAGACGGCGACCATCCACAATGGAAATTACTTCCTTCACTTGCAGTTCGGATAACCGAATCATTTTTATCCCCACCCCTCTTATTAACTATATGTACAATTCCCAGAGACTTTCATTGAATGTTAGAAAACTGCTTTCTATTTAAATGAAAAAAAGCAGGCAACCTGCCCGCTGTAATATACTTAACCTTCTAACCAATATACTTGTGCGTCACCGACTTACCAGACATCCACAGAAAGCTCGAAAATCAATTATCAATTTATATTCAAAAGGGATCTAACTCCGAAACTGCATAAGTTCTGCATTTAATCCATTGGTTTGCATATATACTTCTTTATATATTTTAAACAATTCTTTATACCTTTGAACATGTTTGGGAATTGGTTTATAGGTTTTCTCTGTTATTAAGAATTCGTCCGCACATTCACTCAAAGATTGAAACCAGCTGCAGCCATATGCCGCAAGCATTGCAGCTCCCATCCCTGGTCCTTGTTCACTCCGCAGTTTCACTATATTTGCATTAAATATATCTGCTTGCATCTGGAGCCAGGATTCGTTTTTCGCCCCTCCACCAATAGAAATGACAGTATCAATCTTTTTACCATTTTGGCGAAAAATTTCAACCGATTCATTTAATGAAAGCGTGATACCTTCCAACACGGCACGAGTAAAATGTTTTCTTTCATGAGAGGCGTCCATTCCTATAAAACTGCCCCGGATAGCAGCATCAACATGTGGTGTTCTTTCGCCGACAATATAAGGTGTAAAGATTAATCCCTCGGAACCAATCGGAACTGTATCTATATCTGCTAATAATCCCTCAAAACTAATGTCTTTCGCAAAGGTATCTTTAAACCAAGACAAACTATAACCGGCTGCAAGCGTCACCCCCATCGTATAAAAAACATCTTTTGCTGCATGATTAAAATAATGAACTTTCCCGCCGAATTCTTTACTGTCAGTTGTTTCATATGATAGAACAACACCAGAAGTACCTATACTTGCTAAGGTTTTGCCATCTTCTAAAATCCCAGCGCCTATCGCACCACATGCATTATCAGCTCCACCAGCAAAAACTTTTACCGTGGTACTTAATCCTGTTGCATTTGCAACTTCTTCTGTAATATTACCTACATATTCATGGGACTCAACGAGTGGTGGACAAATAGTCGGGTTTATCCCTAATTTGTCACAAATTTCTATGCTCCATGCTTTTTCTGAAACATTCAAAAGCAGTGTTCCAGCTGCATCTGAATATTCCATATGCAATTGTCCGGTTAGTCTATAGCGAACATAATCTTTTGGCAGTAAAAATACTTTTGCTTTTTCAATAACATTTTGTTCGTGGTTTTTCACCCAAAGCAGCTTCGGCAATGTAAAGCCTTCTAATGCCAGATTTTTAGTTATTTCTACAAGCCGCTCTTTACCTACCTTTTCATGAATTTCAGCACATTCTTCACTTGTTCTTGTATCATTCCAAAGAATTGCATTTCTCAAGACGTTATTATTTTCATCCATTAATATTAACCCGTGCATTTGGCCAGAAAAACTTAGTCCTTCTATCGCTTCTGGGTTTCCTTTAAATTTTTTTATTAACTCAGATAAACCTTCTATTGTTTGTTCTACCCAATCATCTGGATTCTGTTCACTATATCCTGCTTTTTCTTGAATCAAAGGGTAAGGCTTCGAAACTTCCTCTATCACTTCTCCAAGTTGATTGACTAACATTATTTTTACTGCGCTGGTTCCTAAATCAATACCTATTACATACTTCATTTCATATCCCCCCAACATCAGCTAGACGAAGACATAGTTGGAATTGTCTTCGCCCGCAGCATTGAATAACTAACGAAACTATCTCTTCTATTGTCCAGAAAACGTTGTTAAAATGTATTGATTAATTGTAGCTTTGATTCTTTCTAATTTCCCAGAATGATTATTGAATTTTGTTAAACCTAGCGCATATGCTTCTAATTTATGGAGGTCTGTGTTCCCCTCCACAATCTCTTTCCCGACTCCTTCACTATAGGTTTGATATCTTTCCGCAATAATATTTTCCAAAACATTATCTTCAATCAACCGGTGAGCTATCTTTAGGCCTGCAGCATAGCTGTCCATTCCAGCAATATGTGCATGAAACAGATCTTCTGGTGCAAATGAACCTCGGCGCACTTTTGCGTCGAAATTCAATCCACCACGACCTAATCCGCCATTCTTTAGAATTTCATACATAGCTAAAACTGTAGTATACAGATCTGTTGGAAACTCATCTGTGTCCCAGCCAAGTAATGGGTGACCTTGATTCGCATCCACTGAACCGAGCATATTATGAATGCGCGCATAATGTAATTCATGTTCAAACGTATGCCCAGCTAATGTTGCATGGTTTGCTTCAATATTAAATTTAAAAATATCTTCTAATCCATAATGCTGTAAAAAGGCATAGCCACTCGCTACATCGAAATCATATTGGTGCGTAGTCGGCTCTTTTGGTTTTGGTTCAATTAGAAACTGTGCATCAAAACCAATCTCTTTTGCATAATCGTTTGCCATATGAAACAGCCGTCCTATGTTATCCATTTCCAATTTCATATCTGTGTTTAAAAGTGTCTCATAGCCTTCACGACCGCCCCAAAACACATAGTTCTCAGCTCCGAGCTCCTTCCCTATTTCCAGTCCTTTTTTCACTTTAGCAGCGGCATATGCAAAAACATCCGCACTGCTCGAAGACCCTGCACCATGAACAAAACGCGGGTGACTGAAGTTATTCACTGTATTCCACAGCAATTTGGTCTTGCTGTCCTTCATATACTCTTTAATCAACGCTACAATTGTGTCCAGATTTGCATTCGATTCCCGCAAAGTTTCTCCTTCTGGTGCAATATCCACATCATGAAAACAGAAATAAGGAACATTCAGTTTTTCAAAGAATTCAAAGGCTGCTTCCACACGCGCTTTTGCCAAATCCATCCCTTGGTATTTATCCCACGGACGAATCGCCGTCCCAGTACCAAATGGATCAGACAAATCTTCTGTAAATGTATGCCAATAAGCTACACCAAATCGTAAAATTTCTTCCATTGTTTTTTCACCAATTTTTTCTTCTGGGTTATAGATTTTAAAAGATAATGGGTTACTAGAATTTAAGCCTTCAAATTGAATATCATTTACATTTTTAAAATAAGTCATTATTGTAGCCTCCTGATTTTAATTAAGATTTTTATTTATATAACTGAAAGTGCTTTCATGCTATAATAACATTAGCAATCTCATTAGTTTATCGGATGAACAAAGTAGACCGTTTATTCTCTGTACTTTTGTTTTTATTTTAGAATTCACAAGGAGGTTATTTATTTGAACAACGCAATGAGTACGATTTATCATATTTTAGATTGGATTATGAAATTCGCTTTTGTCAACCTGTTGTGGAATATATTCACTCTAGCTGGAGGAATAATCCTGGGCTTTTATCCAGCCACAATCGCCATGTTTACAATAGTTCGCAGTTGGCTGAGAGGCAAAACGGACGAGCCGGTATTAAAATATTTTTGGCTGCACTATAAAAGCAACTTTCTTAAAAGTAATCTATTAGGATTATTTCTAAACGTCCTTTTAGGCCTGGTTATACTAGATATTTATTACATACAGGTTAACATGGTTGCAGCATTGACTTGGACGTATATTCCACTATTTGCGTTTATGTTATTAATTATTTTGTACTTGTTTTATATTTTTCCTTGTTTTGCTCACTACGATTTAAACATAATATCTCTAATGAAGAATGCTTTATTCATTATGTTGATCAGCCCGATTCATAGCTTTTTGATCATCGTATCTATTGTCTCTGTATTTTTCATTATGCGGGCAATTCCAGCCCTATTCTTTATATTTGGTGGAGTAACGTATGCTTTTATCACTGTTTGGATCAGCTTACATGCATTTAACCGTATTCAAAACCAAAAAATATTAAATAAATAATGCTGCTTCCCACTCACTATTTATGAATATAGTGAGTGGAAGATGTACAATAACTCAAGCAAACTAACCCTTCACAGCACTCGCTGTAATTCCTTCCATAATTTTATTGCTGAAAAAGAGAAAAGCAATAATAATAGGAAGAACACTAATAACCAGTGTAGCCCCAATCGCTCCCCAATCCGTCATGTATTGTCCGATAAAGTTTTGTATCCCTACCGTAAGCGTTTTATACTTTTCAGAGCTGATAAATGTATTAACAAATACGAACTCGTTCCAATTATAAATCATGTTAATAATTACTGTAGTAGACATAATTGGTGCGGATAGCGGCAGGATAATCCGAAAAAATAACCGGTGCACTGAACTGCCGTCAATGATTGCAGCTTCCTCGATTTCTCGAGGTATCGTTGTATAGAATCCAAGTAATATCATGACAGTAATGGGCAAGTTATAGGTTACATAAGTAATTACAATAGATAACGGATTATCAATTAAGTTAACATTTAAGAACATATTGTACAGCGGAATTAATGCCGAGTGGATTGGAATCATTAAACCAATCATAATTAGACCCAGGACAAGGCCACTAAATTTCCACTTCATTCTCGTTATAGCAAACACCGCCATACTCGCAATTAATATGGTAAGAATTGTAGCTGCAGCAGTAATCCAGATACTATTCCAAAAGTAAGTGCCAATTCCACCATCAAAAACTTTTAAATAATTTTCCCATTTTGGATCTAATGGTAAAGCAAATGGATTACCAGCAAAGATTTCCTGGTTTGATTTTAATGAAAACATAAACAGCCAGATAATCGGGAAAATCTGAAATACAGCTACAGCACCTAAGCAGACGTATAGTAATATGTACCCTATTCGACGCATTAGCGATACCCCCTTTAATATTGAATGTTATCCTTCGAAGCAGTTAATTTTTGAATCATAAATGTCACAATTAAAGTTATGATTAATAATAAGAAACCAATCGCACTTCCATAGCCAAAGTTATAGCTCGAGAATGCTAACTTATACATATAAGATGCCATAACTTCACTTGCTCCATTTGGTCCGCCACCGGTCATAACATAAATCAGATCAAAGTATTTTAGGGACCCAACGATTGATAATACAATCGTCACCTTGAATACATTCATAATTAACGGAACTTTAATTTTTAAAGCAATTTGCAATGGTGTTGCACCATCAATTTTTGCTGCTTCAATTAACGATTCTGGAATATTTTTTAATGCTGCATAGTAAATTAAAATATAAAATCCAGCATATTGCCAAATAATTGGTATAAAGATTGCGTACAGCACAATTGTTGGATCTGCTAACCATGCTGGTGGATTATCAACGCCTAATGCCATTAAAATGCTATTTAACATTCCATTTGACGGGTTATAAACCTTAATCCATAGTTGTGCGATTGCCACTGATGACAGCAGCATCGGAATCAAGTAAATCTTCCTTAACAAGTTTGCACCTTTAATTTTAGAAGCCAGAATCAAAGCTACAACTAAATAACCTATAAGACTGAAAGCCGAAAAAATTGCTAACAGAAAAGAATGTAATGTGCTATTCCAAAATTTTGCATCCTGTAAAGCTGCTATATAATTATCCAAACCAATGAACTCCATTGCTCCTATTCCATCCCAATCCATTAACCCGAAATAACCAGAAAGAATCAGCGGTATAACGATAAGGACTGTAATTAACAGGAGTGCAGGAAGCGTATATAAAAAGATAATCCATTTATTGGACATAACTTTATTCATACCATTCAACCCCATCCTCTTTTTAAGAGTAGAAAAGGACTAGCCTATTTGAGGACTTGTCCTTTTCTATTTAGTTAACCCTGTATCCTACTCTTCAGTTGATAGTGTTTCTTCATGTGTTTTCGTGAAGGCTTCTGGTGTAATATCGCCGCCAAACAAGGCCTGAATATTATCTAGATGCATTTGAGCAGCACTTGCGCTCATTTGTACATCAGCATATAACGTTATATTGCTCGCTTCACTCAAATCATTTAAGACATCAACATACATTTGCGGTAAATCCAATCCATCTGCATCAACCTTTGTTGCAGGAATGATGCCCACATCTGTTACAGCTCTTTCTCCCCATTGCTCAACAAAATAGGACGCAAATGCTTTTGCCTCATCTTTTACATCTGAATTCTCTGCGACAAATAAGCCGACACCTGGTCCGCCTACATAACTATCAGTATCACCTGTTCCATCAATTGTCGGAAATTTAAAGTACCCAACAGAATCTCTAAATTCCTGAGGCACATCTTCATTTGTTGTAAAGTTTGGCAAATCCCATGTTGCAATTAAATACATTGCAGCTTGCTCACCCATAAACATACTTTTCGCCTCTTCATCTGCAAGTCCATTAAAACCTTGAACAAATGCCCCAGCATCCACAAGGCTCTGCAGTTCTTCTGCTGCTTGGACTAAAGCCGGTTCCTCAAATGTAGTTTCACGATTGATTGCTTTAGTTAAAATGTCTTCATTACCAGCAAAACGATCTGCTAAATACATATACCACATCGAACCTGTCCAAGCATCTCTATTACCGAGCGCAATTGGATTAACTCCATTTTCGTTCAACGTATCAATAATTTGATAAAGTTCTTCAATTGTTTTTGGCTCTTCTAATCCATATTCATCAAAGATTGTCTTGTTGTAGAAAATTGTTGAAATATTCAGCTCCAATGGTAATCCATATGCCGTATCTTCCATTGAAAAGGCTTCAACCGTTCCAGACACAAAACCATCCGATAAACCGCTTTCAATTATGTCATCAACAGATGCAAACATATTTCCATTTACATACGGTTCCATGTATCCCGCCGCCCAAGTCATCCCTACATCAGGAAGTTCATTAGACGTAGACAGCACTTTGATTTTATCTTTATATTGTTCATTACTCAAAACTTCCAAATCAATACTAATTCCCTCATTTTCTTCTTCAAAGGTTTCAATAATTTCGTTCACTACTTTGTGATGCTGTGCAGAACTGCCTTCTGGCCATAAATGCATAAACTTTACTGACTTTCCATCTCCTGAACTTGAATTACTTTCACCTGTATCGTCATCACCGCAAGCGGCAAGCAGTAAAACTGACAGGAAAAGCATGGTCACCATTGTAAACGCTTTCTTCATTTTGTAAATACCCCCTTTAAAATTTTAGCTTGGACTGCATAAGCTAATTTTATATTATCAAAAAGAACATCGTTCGTCTAGTGAATAAACAAAGTTTGTGGTAGAATTAATTTATGCTATACTATTGTAAATATGTCAGAAAGAGCTGAAAACAGATGAATACGAAGAAAACATGGAATCAGCACGTAGTAAAAAAAGAAAATAAATTTATAGTTTTAGAGAAAATTTTACACAACTTCCCTATTTCAAGAGCTGATATTGCATCCTCTACAGGATTAAACAAAGGAACTGTTTCTTCACTTGTTAATGAACTACTAAAAGAGGATATTATTAGTGAATCTGGACCTGGCAAATCCAGCGGCGGCAGAAGACCTGTCATGCTGTTATTTAATCAGCTGGCTGGTTATTCAATTGGCATTGATTTGGGAGTTAATTATATTTTGGGGGTGTTAACAGATTTAAAAGGAAAGATCTGCGCTGAGCAGCAAACCAATTTTTCCAACTTAACATACGAAGAAATACTAGAAGAAATGTATAAAATAACTGATTCTCTAATCGCTGCAGCACCTGAGAGTCCGTATGGCATTGTAGGAATAGGAATAGCTGTACCCGGAGTAGTCAATAAAGACAAGAAAATAATGCTGGCTCCAAATTTAAATTGGAGAAATGTTGATCTTAAATCAACATTTGAACAAAGATACAGTGTACCTGTAACAATTGAAAATGAGGCAAACGCTGGTGCCTACGGTGAAAAAAACTTTGGTATCGGTAAAAGCTTTAATAATATTATTTACGTAAGTGTAGGGATTGGGATAGGAGTTGGACTTATTTTAAACGGGCAGCTCTACAGAGGTAATAATGGATTTTCGGGAGAATTAGGCCATATGACGATTGAAGTAAATGGCTCTAAATGCAGTTGCGGCAATGAGGGATGTTGGGAATTATATGCTTCAGAAAGAGCATTACTGCTAAATGCTGAGAGGATTGGTTTAAAACGTAATAAGCAGTCAGAGATTACTTTGGAAAGCAT
This sequence comes from Oceanobacillus sp. FSL H7-0719, assembly GCF_045040795.1. Taxonomy (GTDB): domain Bacteria; phylum Bacillota; class Bacilli; order Bacillales; family Amphibacillaceae; genus Oceanobacillus. The sequence continues at coordinate 1,194,764 of NZ_CP150301.1, forward strand.
CATTGATGCCTGTAACAATGGTGAATCAGAAGCAATCCAACTATTTGAAAATATTGGGAAGTATTTAGCAGTAGGTTTAAATAACATTATAAACACATTTAATCCGGAACAAGTAATTATTGGGAATAGAATGGCTGAAGCAAAGAAGTTTCTCGAAGAACCAATAACAAATTGGATTCACGATCAGTCACTGTGGTTTAGTCAAAAAGATTTAAATATCAATTTTTCTAATTTACGCACACACGCTACAGCTCTTGGGGTTGCTGCATTTTCTGCTGAGGAATTTTTATATTATACAATCTTTCAAAATAAAGTTTCTTCAGCATTATAGCATTCCAGAGATAACTTTTGGGTATAAAATAAAAAATATACTGATTTTATACCCCGCCAATAATAATGTAAGCGCAATCTTATCAGTCATGCATTCAAATAAATTTATGGGGGAATTAAAAGATGACAATCATACAAAATCCAATTTTAACCGGTTTTAATCCTGATCCTAGTATTTGCAGAAATGGCGAAGATTACTACATCGCTGTATCAACGTTTGAGTGGTTCCCAGGTGTAGGTATTTATCACTCTAAAGATTTGAAAAACTGGCGCTTAGTTTCACGACCCCTTAATCGTATCAGCCAATTAAATATGCATGGAAACCCTGACTCTGGCGGAGTTTGGGCTCCAGCTCTTTCTTATAGTGATGGTAAGTTCTGGCTTATTTATACTGATGTTAAAGTAACAGAAGGACAATGGAAGGATAGCCATAACTATCTTGTTACCTGTGATACGATTGATGGAGAGTGGTCTGAACCCACCTACTTGAACAGCTCAGGATTTGACCCTTCCCTATTTCATGATGACGATGGTAAAAAGTACTTATTGAATATGCACTGGGATCATCGGGTCGGGCACCATAACTTTTACGGTATCGTGATGCAGGAGTTTAATCCAGAAACAAATAGATTAACAGGAAGGAAAGAAGTCATCTTTAAAGGTACTGATGTAATGCTAACTGAGGCACCACATGTGTATAAAATAAAAGACTACTACTACTTATTAACTGCTGAGGGCGGTACGAGATACGACCACCAGGCAACAATTGCACGTTCTAAAAACCTTTGGGGACCTTATGAAGTTCATCCTGAAAATCCATTGATTACATCAATGCCAAATCCAAAGAATCCGTTGCAAAAAGCCGGACATGGATCAATTATCCAAACCCATACTGATGAATGGTATTTTGTTCATTTGACTGGACGTCCATTACCTAAAGATGGACAGCCTTTATTAGATCCGCGCGGTTTTTGTCCACTCGGCCGCGAAACTGCAATTCAACGCCTGGAATGGAAAAATGAATGGCCTTATATCGTTGGTGGAAATACACCTTCTCTGGAAATAGAAGGACCAGCAATTGAAGAAGTTATATGGGAAAAAGAAGATGAAAAAGATGATTTTGATTCCCTGGCATTGAACTTGGCCTTTCAAACATTGCGTGTGCCTTTAGGAGATGAAATTGTATCATTAAAGGACAATCCAGGTCATTTACGAATTTATGGAAAAGAATCTCTATCATCAAAATTCACACAAGGCTTCGTAGCTCGACGCTGGCAGCATTTTAACTTTACTGCAGAAACAAAAGTTTCTTTTAACCCAGATTCCTTTTTGCAAGCTGCAGGGATAGTTAACTATTATAATACGGAAAACTGGACAGCATTACAAATTACCTGGGATGAAATAAAAGGCAGGGTACTTGATATAACAACTTGTGATAACTTCATCTTTGATAATCCTTTAAAGAATGAGCAAATTCCAATCCCTGACAATATAGAATATATTTATTTACGCGTAGATGTAGAAACGAATCTGTATCATTATTCCTATTCATTTGACGGAGTAAATTGGGAAAAGATTCCTCTATCCTTTTATTCTTATAAGTTATCTGATGATTACATACGTGGCGGAGGATTCTTTACAGGCGCATTTGTTGGTATGCAATGCCAGGACACATCAGGAGAAGCAAAACCAGCTGATTTCGATTACTTCATCTATCAGCCCAAATAAGCAAGCAAACTGTAAATAGCACAGCAGCCTGAATACACGTAGACCTTAGGAGGAAGAAATTGCTGACCCCCTATTAAGTCTCTTCTTGTATTCAGGCTGCTTTTATTTATGTGTGTTACTCAAACATTCGTTTATTCATCTGTTTAATTGCAGCTTTTTCTAACCTTGACACTTGGGCTTGTGATATTCCGATTTCTTCAGCTACCTCCATTTGTGTTTTACCTTGGAAGAAACGCTTATTTAGGATTAATTTTTCTCTTTCATTTAATTGAATCATGCCCTCTTTTAAAGAAAGTTTATCATCCCAAGCAGTTGCTTTATCTTTTTCATCACTAATTTGATCAAGTACATAGATTGGGTCACCGCCATCATTATAAATCGGTTCAAATAATGAAACCGGATCCTGTATGGCATCTAGTGCAAAAACAATATCTTCCTCTGGAACGCCAATTTCCTCAGCAATTTCTTTATGTGTAGGCTCTCTTGATGTTTTATTCATCAGCTGCTCCCTTGCTTGTAATGATTTATAAGCAATATCTCTAAGTGAACGGGATACTCTGATTGGGTTATTATCACGTAAATAACGCCTGATTTCTCCAATAATCATAGGTACCGCATAAGTTGAAAAACGTACATTATGCCCTAAATCGAAATTATCGATCGACTTCATTAAACCAATACAGCCAACTTGAAACAAATCATCAACAAATTCGCCTCGATTATTAAAACGATGAATTACACTAAGTACAAGTCGTAAATTACCATTTACAAGCTCCTCTCTCGCTGATATATCATCATTTTGCTGAAGACGAATGAATAGTTTTTTCATTTCTTCATTCTTTAAAACTGGTAGCTTTGATGTATCTATTCCGCAAATTTCCACTTTATGTCTAGCCACTTTCTTCAACCCTCCCAGTCGATGATGCTGTTCAAGGACAGTATCTCCTTCCAAAAGGGTTTTTATGCAGTGACTTAAAATGCAGATTTTGGTAAAACGACAAAAGCAAGAGCTAGACTGGGTTACATCATTTTATTAAATTCTTTTTGGAGACGGCGAATTATTTTTTTCTCCAATCGGCTAATATATGATTGTGAAATACCCAGCATATCTGCTACATCCTTCTGTGTTTTTTCTTCTTGGCCATATAAACCAAAACGTAAGGACATAATCTGTTGTTCGCGTTTGTTTAACTGTGATAATGCTGATTTTAATAAGTTTTTATCGACTGTAGATTCAAGGTTTTTTGTAATTACATCCTCATCTGTTCCTAATACATCAGATAATAATAATTCATTCCCATCCCAATCAATATTTAACGGTTCATCAAATGAGATTTCAGATTTTAACTTATTTGTTCTTCTTAGATACATAAGAATCTCGTTTTCAATACAACGAGAAGCATAGGTAGCAAGTTTAATTTTCTTTTCAGGTTTAAACGTATTTACAGCTTTAATTAATCCGATTGTTCCGATACTTATTAAGTCCTCAATATTAATGCCTGTGTTCTCAAACTTCCTGGAAATATACACCACCAGCCGCAAATTCCTCTCAATTAATACTGCACGGGCTGACTTATCACCTGAGGGTAATAACGCTAATAATTTCTGTTCTTCTTGTTTCGAAAGTGGTGGCGGTAATGCCTCTTTTCCACCAATATAATATATTTCTGATGATTTTAATTTTAATTTAAAAAGCAGCCGATACCAATAAATCCTTAGTCGAAGTTTCCACATAACAATCCTTTCCCTTCCATTAAGCTGTGTAGCCAACTGCAGATTGAATCAGTTCTGGTTGCAGTAAGCAATGATAACTTGCATCTTTTGTTAATTGACCAAATTGAATGCCAACTAAAAAGTGACTTGTTTGTATTTGATTCATTTCATAATGAATCAATAATGAATCTGGTTTTATAGCAAATATAAATCCATTCCCCCCTTCTACCCCTTGAAATGGAATGACATGAATATAATCAATCCATTGTTTTGGAATACTGTCCATATCCCAATTTTGATAGGCAGTTCTTAACTGTTCCCATTCTTCCTTTTGAAACCATTGTTCTAAAAATAATTCATCACAAATAATGACAGGTTTTTTAGTAAATGGCTCGACCAGCTGATTGCCGCTATCAATGTAGCCATTCGTAGCATAACTTTTCTTATTAATTTGAATGGTAACTGGATAAATAGCGTCATAGCGAACTTTTTCTTGAACATGCTTGTCCATTCTCTGTTTCGTGAAAATCCAGACGATGGGAAAACAAACAGCGATAAATAACCAGCTAATTGGATCACCAAACCCGGTATTATATGTTAAAAAACCTGTATTAGATAAGGTAACAGGATTTTGCAGAAAGAAATGTAATGCTACTAATCCCCCGCCAATAGTGAAACTCACAAAATAAAATAAGAATAAAAGCTTGAACATGCGATAGATATTCTTAAAACCAAATGCAGTTAAAATAATTAAGATTGAAAAAATGATTTTTCCTGGCGGGCTCGCTAAAAAACTTTCCGGGTTAAAAATCGAAAGTGGTACGACAAGCGAAGCAAGTATAGCACCAATAAACAATCTTATTTTTTTAGTTTGCAGCTTTGCTAATTTATTTGTTAGTAAGAGCAGCATAAAATCAAATAGTATGTTCAAGAGTAAAACTGCATCTAGATAGATTGACAAATCTCTCCCCCTCTTCAAGTATGCTATGGAATTATTTAATGGATTAGCATGAAGTATAACTTAGTCTCCGGGCAAAGTCTGTCAATTCTTGTATGCAATAAACGACTTGTTTTCACTAATAATCAGACCCTTTGTCGGAGCAGAAATACCCTGCATCGGAAAGCATAATACAAACAGGTTTAGTACGAAAGTAAAATACCCATTACTTTAATTTAGAATACACGTTCTGATCCTGTTAAAAATAAAGAGAAGAGCTGTATAAACTTGGATATCGAGAAATCCTTATAAAATTATGATTGTGGATTTCTAAACGAGTAGCTAAACAATATATAGTCCGAATGAAAGTATTCAGCAGTGTAACCTTGGATAAAATAGTTTGGAATGTATTGTTTTATCTGGGGTAAGATGAAGGTAATTTTTAATTAGTCTGGGAACACAAAAAAACAGAATGGGAATCCCATTCTGTTTTTTTCTTTATATTATTTAATTATCGGTTACGATTACG